>CAWFCM010000007.1:0-698934 GCA_963814215.1 uncultured Alphaproteobacteria bacterium
CGATCGATTTGGCACCACAACTGTTGAGTCGTTTTGTTCTGCAAATGTTCTTGTCGTGAGAACAGAGTTCCGCTAGGCTTATCCCCGGATGAGGGGCGGCCATGGTCCAGCGGGTCAGCACGGTGGCGTTTGAGGGCATCGAAGCTCGCGCCGTCGATGTTCAGGTCCAGGTCGCGCCGGGATTGCCCGCCTTCAAGATAGTGTGAACTATTAAATCAGTTTACACTTGAGCGCCATGACGAGCCCACCGAGAGCCTACTCGTACATCCGGATGTCCACCGATTTGCAGCTTCGAGGCGATAGCCTGAGGCGACAATTGGACGCATCACGTTCCTACGCCGCTGAAAACGGCTTTGAGCTGATCGACGACGACCGCCTACAGGATATCGGCATCTCTGCGTTCAAAGGCGCGAATGTTGAAGGCGGCGCACTCGGTCGATTTCTGGAAGCGGTCAAAGCAGAAAAGGTGCCGCGCGGCTCCTATCTGCTCGTGGAATCGCTTGACCGCTTGAGTCGGCAGGCGCTCCGGAAATCACTCACACTGTTCCTCAATATCATCAACGCCGGCATCAACATCGTGACGCTGGCCGACAAGCGGCTCTACACCGAAGACAAGTGCGAGCTTGAAGACCTGCTCACTTCGCTAGTCGTTATGAGCCGCGCACACGAGGAGTTTTTGACGAAGAGCCACCGCATCAGTGCGGCGTGGGCCAACAAGCGCTCAAAGGCCGAGACGCAACCTCTCACTGCGATGTGCCCTGCCTGGCTGCGGCTCTCTAAGGATCGGAAGAGATACGAGGTCATCGAGAAGAGGGCCGCGGTCATTCGGCGCATCTTCGCTGAGTCAGCATCGGGCATCGGGAACTACTCGATCACACATCGACTCAACACGCAGCGTGTTCCACACTTCGGGAAGTCGAACGGTTGGCACATGTCGTATGTGTCGAAGATTTTGAAGAACCGCTCTGTAACGGGAGAGTTTCAACCTCACAAACGCGTAAACGGTAAGCGGAGACCCGACGGCGACCCGATCCCAAACTACTTTCCGACCGTCGTCGACAGCGAGATGTTCTACCGCGTGCAGGCTGCGTTGGTATCTCGACTAAACCACGGCGCTGGCCGCAAGGGCGAAACCATCTCCAACCTGTTTTCCAACGTCGCCAAGTGTGCGTACTGCGGCTCGCCGGTGAAATTCGAGAACAAAGGAAAGCCGCCGAAGGGCGCAACGTTTTTGGTCTGCGACGGCGCGAAGCGCGGGCTGGGCTGCGAGATCGCTCGCTGGCGCTACGACGAGTTCGAGGCGTCGTTCCTCGCGTTCGTGCAGGAGCTCGATTTTTCAGAGGTGATCGAGACCGATAATGATATTCAGCGCGCGGCGCTCGACAATACCATCGCGGGGCTGAGAGGTGAGCTGACGTATATCGAGACTCAACGCGACAAAACTTTTGCGCTCTTGCAGAAGGTTGATGCCGCTTCCGCCTACGTTGCGACCAAACTGAACGAGCTGGAAAGTCGCCGCCGCGAGGTCGAAAAGCAGCTCGACGACAAGGCAGTCGAGCTATCGTCTTTGCAGGCTCGGACGAAATCTGTCCAAGAAAGCGAACAGGACTTCAAGAAACTGATGGCAGCCTTGAAAGGTGCAACTGGGGATGAGCTGTACAAGCTTCGTGCTCAGATCGCCCAGCAGATTCGCTTGGTGTGCACCGGTCTCTACGTTGCACCGCTCGGACCAACATCAGACGTGGAAATCGCCGAAATCAAAGGAACGGACACCAGCGCCATCGCAACACTCAAGAAAGAGGTGAACGCCGAAGCGGCTGGTCGCCGTTTCTTCGCCGTGGAATTCGAGAAGTCGCTCCGGATCGTATTTCCTGCCGATGACGATCCTGCTCGCCTGGACATGATGCGTTACATCGGACCGAGCCCGGGACTAGCGATCACGCTGGTGCTTGCTCCGCGCGCTCGCGAAGGGCGATGACCTGTACAGACTGCGTGCCGCGTATTTGCGACGATCCGGTTCGCGTGGTCTTTCCGCACGACGACGGTCCGTGCCAGTTCGAGCAGCAGCGATACTCCGAGGAGACCGGCACAACGCTTATCAAGTCGAACGGGATTGAGGAACTGCTGATGAAGAACCGGTTCGTGCTCGGATAGTCCGAGCGGTTAATGCTCCCCGGGGAACAGACCGCGGGCGACGTTGGCTATGATAGTGTCCACCTCTGCAATCCGATCTTCGATGTAGTGGTTGATTGCTCGGCTGTTGTGGCCAGCTCGCGGAACGAGCGGATGAGGCCTTTTCGTCCTATTCTTAGTATCCGCTTTGGGAATGGGAATTGGTCTGCCTTTCTCATCCTCGTAAAAGAACGCTCGGATAAATTCCGGCAGCACGCGCTTTCGTCTATCACCGGAAGCCGCAGGCTCGCGTTCTACTTCGTAGAACTTGAGAACGTGTTCGTAGTATTTCTCAGGATCAATTCCCTTTTGTTTGGCATCTTCCACAGCCTTATAGACAACGAACCAATCTACCCATGCCTCAAGCTGGTTTTTGGTAGTCGTAGACCGGTAGGGACTGTCCTTCAGCTTGCCTTCTGAATAGAGCCGCTTGTCCATCAGTCGCTGCAGCTGAAAGATCGCAACCTTTTTCAATTCGTCGAGGATTTGGTGCCGAGGGCGAACGGGACGAATAAAAAGTGCGAAGCCTCTTTTTTCAGGCGGAACTGCCTCGCCCGGGAGCAACGGGATAACTGATTGCGCACGAATAGTATGATCGGGCATCCATGATCCCATCGACGCCGGATCCCAGCCCTTATATTTTCCCTTCGTCATGCACTTCTGCATGTGGGCGCGGACAACGCTGTCTTTGCTAAGCAAAGCTTCTCTCGCATACAGCTCCCACACTTCATAAAATTCCGGTTTCTCGGGAAGCCTGCTGTCGCCGACGTCATTCATCAGACGAAATCGTAACTCGTCATGCTCGGTCGTTCCGAGCTTGGGCGGTCGTTTGCTCACTCGTTACCTCCGTCTGATTAGTTTCCCGACTACGATCGCTGATCTTCACACGTTCTGCAAAGACGATTTACGTCTTTGAAAACGAATTTCATTTTATCTCTTTAGGTCGAATTCGCCTCCCATGCTTGGGTCAGTTTGCACGAAATTGTTCGTGCTCATTATGGGAGAACGGAAATGACCACAGAAGAAGTAAAGCCAAACGCGCTTCAGCTCGCGATGCCGAGCGACAGGTGCGCAGAGTTCATCGAGCGCTACCGGTCGCACTGGAAGGCGACTGCCGCGAGCTACATCGCACTCTCGGAGACGGTGAAAGATGCGGAGGACAAGTTGTCAAAGGCCGACCTGCGCATCTTCCACGAGAAGGTCGGCTTGGATCCGAAGGGCTCGACCCACCGGAAGTTCATCTCGATCGCAGACGCAGCCGTGTGGCTCCGCGAACACGTGGAGTTGCTGCCGTCAACCTGGACGACGATCTACGAAATCTCGAAGTGCAGCGACGTGGAGCGCCGGAGGCTCCTCGAAACAGGCGTGATCAACCCGCGCATAACCGCAGACGAGCTGACGGCCGCGCTGGACAAGCCGAAGAAGAAGCCCGGCAAGGCAAAGCCTAAGGCAAAGGCTGTTGTCACCGATGTCGTCGAAGAGGCCGTTGATACTACCACCGAGGTCCAGGCAGCCAAGACGGCTTCCAAGACGGCAGCCAAGACGGCTTCCAAGACGGCTTCCAAGACGGATGCGAGTAAGCCTCTTGTCGCGAAGACGCAGGAAGCGGCCGTCGACGCAGCGGTGGCGTCGCCTGAGAGTGCGGAAGACCGGGTTGAGATCGCGCTGCCGGACTTCAGCCGGAGGGTCGATGCCGGCGATCTCGGCCGCGTGCACAACGAGACCGTGCTCATCGACCTGCGGAACGTAAGCGTCAGCGACTGCATCGCGTTCGTTGCCACCCTTCAGCACTACAAGAAGGGATACGGCCTCGACTACACGCTCGGCGCCACGATCCAGCAGGTCTGGGAGGACGCCGGGGAGGAAGCACCGAAGCGGCCCTTGCCGGAAGGGTATGTCCCGACCGACTACATGGCCGTGCTGCGGCAGGCGTGAGGAGGCGACGATGGCCCGATCTTTTGCAGAACTCAGGCAAGACGGCGTGCAGCAGCTGGAGCAGCTTCGGTCTGCGCATCGTCCTGACCTGGGGTCCCACAAGCGGACACGGCTCGCTAGGGCCGGCTGCGAGGGATCGGGCTCGCTCCTTCACCGAGACGTCGCTGCTCAGCACGCACGATGGCTGCTCGGCGACCTCATGGTGAGGACCGGCCAACTGACAACGGCAAACGCCTATTCAAGGCTTCGGCTACTGACAGTCCTTCACTGCGTTACTCGTCTGGATGCAGATCGCATCGTCGAAGCCGTGCGGGAGATGGAATCCGAGCTGTTGGAGAAGGCAGCCATACCAGACGTGTGGGTGCTGGGATCGATAGAGATCGAGGTGATCAGCTTTCGGCTGCTGAGTGAAGTCCAGGCACAGAGCGACACCTGTGCACGAAAGCACTCGGTGCTTCAGCGTATCAAGGACAAGGACGTAGCTGATACGGACACCGGTGTCCTGGTGCACCTGCATGGACTGGTTGATCTCGGTATGAACTCATCACTACGCGATGGGCAGCTTCGTAGCAGTCTCGGTGGCAACTGGTCTTGGCGGCTTGCGCCCTACCAGATCGAACTGAAGCGTCTCTTCGGCGACCGGCCGCTCAGCGAAAATCTGCGCGATATCGCCGCATATCTGACCAAAGGTGGGAACGACACGCTTCGATATAACGCCGGTTTCGGACGCGAGCGCGACGACGACCTGGACGCAAGGGTTTGGCGAAGCGGCGGCTACAATGTCGGTGACGGTATCACTGACGAACGTGCGCTCACACTCGGTGAGATCGCGCTGTTAGACAGCGCCTGGCTTCGGCTCATGGGACGAAGCCGCGACATGCGCGGATACTTGATCAGGTCACCTCGGCTCGAATAGCCGACCACGAAATTCGCCGCGGGTCTCACGTCGCTCCTACCGCTGCGAATTACGAACCAGGGGCGACACTCACCGAACTGTTCCATTTGGAACAAAAAGCCGCTGGAGCTCGATTCCGGGCAAGGCGGAGCTATGGAGAATGAAGATGAAAAAGTTGAGCTTACTGGAGACGTGATCCCGATGATTGAGCACAAGAACGGCGAGCTACACGAAGCCGTTCCGGTGGTGCAACTTGCCACCGGGCAGTTCGTGGTTCACCCGACCGCCGTCGAGCGCTTCATCAAGAAAGTGCTCACCAACGGAGCAGAGATGGCAGCCTTCGATGCGCACTGGACGCACCAGAAGTACTTCCTCGCGTACCGCATAGGGATCATCGAAGAAATGATCTCGTTCACCCCTGAAGAGATTCAGGCGTCAATCTCGGTGATGGCGAAGAGCGCGGTGGAGCACCTCGTGCGGATGGGCAGTAAGGACAGGCTCCTGATCCCACCCGTCGAGTGGCTGGTAGCGCTCTTGGAGGGAGCGCAGATCCACTACATGGGCGCGGTGGAATATTACGTTCGCAACAAGCACCGCCTGCCCATGCCCCGGGCCCTGATCGACAAAGCGGAGCGGCGACTGATGAAATCCCTCTTCAGGAAGGGCCGGTCGTCGCGACGTGAGGATGCGCTCGTAATGTGGTCAATGATCGTATTCGCGGCTGCCAAAGAGCTGGTCAGCACGACCAACAACTGCCTGGTGGTTGAAGACCAACCAGCAAGCCGGGCCGAGGTTGAGGGCGCGGAACGGAGAGCGCGGGCCCATTTTTGGGACGCAGCTGAGATTGAGGCCCAAATGCCGAGTGCAGAGACCTTGGGAGTCCGGAATTACTCGACGAGGATGCTTCCCTGTGCGTAGTAGCGCGCGCAGCAACCGGCGGCGCGCAAACGCCGCCGGTTGCATCTGACCGTCTGTCGGGGAGGGCAACCCCGTCCGACCCCAAACCGATACACCGGCGATCACCGGTCAGGTTCTGCGACACGGTCCACGTCCCTTGGTCGCCCCGTATGACGGTCAGCCCGCCCGATCAACTTTCCGCAGCACCTGCCAGCCCACGTAGTCGTGCGGCTGCTCAAGTCGCAGCCGGATGCCCTCGCGGATGAACTGCGACAGGTTCTTCGCGCAGAAGCCATCGCCGACGCGGTCGCGGATGCGAGCCAACGTGGGTTCGTCCAGGCGAATGGTGATGACCAGGGAAAGTCGGGTCATTGGTCTCCTCGTAATAAAGCTGATGATCAGCCTGTATTATGTTTATGCAGACTGACCGCACTTGGCGCTTCCATTCGATCTCGCTGAGCAGAGCGTTCTGATCGCTCGACTCGAATGGAACGAAGGCGCGAATACTGCAGCGACACCTGCAGGTCAGAGGCCCTTGTTCCGATCAAGCCAGTTGCGCCTGAGCCGTTTTGAAAACCAGCTCGGGGTCCGACTAAGGCAGTTGCGTATGAGCAATTAGAAAAACCTTCCGGACAAACTAAGCAGGTATGACATCCCTCGCTTCGCTCGGGATGGTCGTCGGGCTTCGCCCTCCGCCTCGTGCTATTTCCAGATGGAAACAGGCCATCAGATGTCGCTACGCCATCCATCCAACTTATCGACTTGCGGGAGCCGGTGGAGGACACACTTTGCCCATCCGGCAGAGCGTGTCCCGCTTGCGTGAAGCGGCTTCGGACACACCGGGTCAGAGGCGCCATCTCGTGGCGGGGACAGGCGTTGCGGTTTGCCCCTTTACCCCTCTGCTTGTCGCGCAGGGCGAGCGATGAGACCGACCCAGCGATCCCATCAGCCCTCGACGGTTTAAAGTATTCCCGTCTCTCGCGGAGTTCTCGTTTCTCGACAGCTCTCCGCTTCGGTCGTCATTCCCATGGACGTGACCGAGCTCTTCGCGCGGATCGTTCGTCCAGCCGGCGTCTCAGACCGCCAGTACTTCTCCGCAGTGCCTCGCAATCAGAAGGGTACGGAAGCGCTGCGTGCTAGCGCCATGCACTGAGATGTATGACCTATGTATGCCAGCTGGACACACAGACGCTGCTGGCGCGAGACAATTATCTCGCCTCACGAAGTCTGCTTTACCCCCGAAAGCGGGCATCAGGCGGATGGGCTGCGATGTCAGCTAAGTGCCAATAGCAGACATCACGCCGCTTCATTCGATCACCTCATCGGCGTGGGCAACAGTGGCGGCGGCACGGCGAGGCCAAAGGCAATAACGCCAAAGAAAAGCCCCGCACGATGCGGGGCCTCTCTCAGTCTCCAAGGAAACAAAGTCGAAGAGCTACTTGTTCTGCTGGCCCGGCTTCTCGTTCTGCCCGCCCTGCTGTCCGCCCTGACCGGGCTTCTGCGTCTGCTGGCCGGGGTTCTGGTTCTGCCCGCCCTGCTGCTGGCCGGGCTTCTGGTCTTGGTTTCCCGACTTCTGTTGGTCTTGGCTGCCTTGGTTCTGGTTCGGATTGTTCATGGAATGCCTTCTCTGTTGTGTTTGGTTGGTACCTAGTTCAACGAACCGCAGCAGTTTGACGTTCCCAAAATCACTAGCTTCTTTTTTCTAGAGTTCCCTTTATTCAAATTGACTCTCAATGAGCGGGCGCGAATAGCGCGCCGCGGTGATAAGCGGAACCTAGTAAGCCTGCTGTCCGTTCTTCCTCCATGCCAAAAGAACCGATCACCGTTCCTACACCGGAACCGGCCGAACCTACGCGCGAACCGCCAGTTAAAGACCCGCAGCCCTACACAGATCCCGTGGAGCCGCCTCCAGGCGACCCACAAGAAGACAGGCCTATGCATGACCCCGTTCAACCCGGGCAGGACGTGCCACGCTCCCAGCAATCTTAGGCGATTTCTCCAGCCGGCGCTTTGGCTTTTTGCGCAAGCTTTTTCTTCGGCGGCGCGCTAGCTGCGACTTGTCGGTCTAGCGCTTCCTTCGCTAGCCGCAACTCCCGCAACTTCGCAGTCTTATTTCGTGTTGCGAGTTCAGCGGCGTAATAATCTTTCATCGCACCGATATTTTCCGCTTTTTGCGTCTCGCGTTTTTTTAATAGTGCTTCATATGCTTGGGGATCTTTCATCATCTCTCCTTAAATGTTGGCTCCCTCACTCGCAGCATTGCGTCAGGAGACGCGTGCATCGGCGTACTCTTCTCACTCAACGCTGTAGTGGCTGTAAGCCGCCGCAGGTACGGTGCCTCTCCAGCGCTAGGTCCAGACGGATTTCGCGCGGCGCCGCGGCCCGATTGAAATATAGGAATTATTTAGCTTTTGGGGAGTCCGGACGCGCGTTGGCTCAATGCAGGACGCTAGGCTTATCCACCAGGTCCGCCCAATGGCGTGCCATACGAAGTAAGTTGGCCTTTATGTCAGGCTCAACAACGTCGGCGGCTAATTCTTCGCACTCCGCCGCTAAGTTCAGGCACATCAACTCGTGGACCTGAGCTTTTGATTTGGACATTGCGTTCCTCGGGAAACGGCGGGAGACGCTATCGCGTCTCTCAGTCGTCGGCTGGCCAGGCGGTGCCGATGATGAGGTTAAGATGGGGACGAGCGTATTGCTTTACGAGCCTTATTTTTCCTGTGTGGAACACGCGGCACCACGGTACCGAACAGAGGGCTTCACCGCCGCTGCCCGCGGGCGTCAGGATGCCTCCCTTCCTGAGCCAGGCCCTCGCATCCGAGATGTGTCCATGCCCGCTTTGGGTCATTCGCGTCATTTTCGGCCGGTTTACCGGATGTCTGCTTTACCCCCGATAGCGACCGAAAAGCGGACGAGCGGAATTGGTCGCTAAGTGCCATGAAGCGACGTGAGCAAGTGGAGCGCAACTGCCAATGTGCGAGCACAAGTCGACAGAAAACGCATCAAGCCAAAGCAGACCGTGCGCCAAGATTTCGACAATGTCTGATAATCGCTCCTCGGTCGTCAACCTGTCGCGTCGAATTGCACTGGCGCCTCGGACCAGGCGCCGATCACGCCCGCATGGCGCGCATCGCGGAGGCCTGGGACAGGTCAACCGACGTCGCGGAGTACAATCAGCGCAAGCGTACGTCTTCAACGTCTTCGGCTGGCTTGCCGAAGCGGCGCGCAGTTGATACCTATCCTTGCGACGCGTTATGCCTGGGCCCGTCCTGGCCATGCACGTCTTTGGACAGATATACTCAATCCACTTTGAACGTGGCCCGCCATGCCAAAAAAAGCGAAGTCGAAGGCGAAATCGAAAGCCAAATTGAATATCAAGAAGTCCAAGAAGAGCAGGCGAGCAGCGCCGCCCAAGCGGCGGAAGTTTGCTGTCAGCATTCCGGCGCTGGAGGCTGCTGCAACGGAAGCAGCCGACTTCGCCGCCAAGCACGAAGCCGCCGCAGCGGAGTCAAAAGGCGCCGCGGAGCAACGTCGTTCTGACACAGATGCGGCAAGGCAGGAGGTGGCGAAGCTCGAGGCCGCTGCAAAGAAGGCAAAGCGCGATGCCGCTAAGAGTGCGGCTGCGGTCAAGGAGGCAAACAACAGGGCTGCCAAGCTCGACGCGCTTGCTAAAAAGGCCAGGCGAGAGGCCACGGGTCGCGAAGCCGCAGCCGAGCGAGCAAGGCTTGCCGCCGCGGCGCTGGAGGCTGCTGCAACGAAAGCAGCCGACTTCGCCGCCAAGCACGAAGTCGCCGCAGCGGAGTCAAAAGGCGCCGCGGAGCAACGTCGTTCTGACGCAGATGCGGCAAGGCAGGAGGTGGCGAAGCTCCAGGCCGCTGCAAAGAAGGCAAAGCGCGATGTCGCCTGGGGTGCGGCTGCGGTCAAGGAGGCAAACAACAGGGCCGCAAAGCTCGACGCGCTTGCTGAAAAGGCCAGGCGAGAGGCCACGGGTCGCGAAGCCGCAGCCGAGCGAGCAAGGCGTGCCGCCGCGGAGAAAGCCCGGCGCGAAGCCGCGCAGCAGGCGAAGCGCGAGGCGGCAGAGAAGGCGAGGCTCGAAGCCATCGAGCGAGCGAAGCGTAAAGCTGCCGAGAAGGCGGAGCGCGACGCTGCGCGAAAAGCCGAGCGCGAGGCGGCGGGGCAGGCAAAGCGCGAAGCCGCTCAGAAAGCGAAGATCGAGGCTGCCGAACGCGCGCAACGCGAGGCGGCGGAGAAGGCGGAGCGTGAAGCCGCCCGCAAGGTCGAGCGCGAAGCGGCCAAGAAGGCAAAGCGCGAAGCTGCCAGGATCGCGAAGATAGAGGCTGCCACAGAGGCAAAACGCCCAGCTGCGGAGAAGGTCGAGGCCGAGCGCGAAGCGGCTGAACGAGCAGAACACAAGGCCGCCGAACAGTAATCCGGGAGGTCGGTGAACCAGCCGAAAGCGAGGTTGCCGCCAAACCAGAGTCCGGCAACTCCGACGGGCCGTCGTTTTCAGATGGCATCCAACGGAAATGAATGCGCCGGCAGAGGCCTTTAGACGTCAAGCTTTGGCTAAGGAAATCGCCGCCACCGCAGCCGCGAGCGCGGCGATCATCGCCAGCACGGCGACGCTGCGCCAGCGCTCCCACCACGGCAAGGCTTTCCACCGCTCATGCGCGGCCGACTTGTAGTTGTCCCAAGCTCGCCAACCCATGCGTCGAGGCTAGCGCACGAAGCTGGCCGCGGTCATCCGGCTTACGCGCCCTCGCGCGCGATCCTGCGCGCCGTGGCCGCATGGGCGAGTTGGTCGCGGCGGCAGCGAGTTTAGGCAACTCGTCCTTGGACGTGGCTGTTAAAGCTGACGCAGGATTGGACGTTCGCGCACGACGGTCGCGGCGTCCGCGCGGCCCGTCGATCTTGACGACGGTCCATTCCGACGGTTTGTGCCTCGGCGTCTGTCGCCGTTAGCAACGTTGCGGGTAACCCCTCCGGTTTCCGTATGACGCTCGACCATAAGCCGGTCCGTCCACCCTTGATGTGACAGCCGTCACAAAAGTTATGTTTGGCCGCGTTGCACGCGGGAACTTTGAACCTACGCCATTTCGGCAGCGTCTCACTGTCAAAGCCCCGACGGCGACGGGCATGACATGGAGAGTGAAATGCCGATCTTTATGTATCGACCCGCAATCGACAATCTCGGTGTCCAACCGCCGGTCGACGCGGGCGGCGTCCGGTCTGATGAGGGTCCCGAAGAAGCGGTCGCTTTCTATTACGGGAAAATGGCCGACCAGACTTTCGACGATCTCGCCGTCGATCCGAACAACCCGAACACTGAGGTTGACGGGCGTGATTTCCTCGCTTGGCAAAGAGGGTATGCGACGGACGATGGTCTGTTGCTCCCCGCAGTCCAAGACAATGGTCTGTTACTGCCTGCTGTGCAGGACGACGGCCTGCTGCTACCTGCTGTCAGGACGGATGACGGTCTACTGCTGCCTGCTGTTCAGACCGACGAAAAATCCCTCCAAGAATGGCCTATTGGGCCACTGCCCGAATTCCAGACGGATGACGGGCTGTTGCTGCCCGCTGTCCAAGACGAGGGTCTGCTGCTGCCCGCTGTGCAGACTGGCGGAGTTGTCGTCGCTTCCGGCGATGTGAATGGCGACGACGGCAAACCTGATCTCCTCGTTGGGCGCTCCGGCTCCGACTGGACCCTCGACTTCCAGCCGCAATTGACGACCGAGCCGACGGCTCCGGAAGCGTTTAAGTTCAAGACTGTGTTCACGACAAAGATAGATTGGAGCGGTCCGGGCGACGCCGACCACCGGCCCACGGAAGGTCTCGCTGTCGATCCGAACAACCCGAACGGTGATCTAACGCCCGGCCCTGACGATAACGTCGTAGGCGTGCCCGCTGTCCAAAACGATGGACTGCTGCTCCCCGCCGTGCAGACGAATGATGCGTTTGTGTTCACGGCAATTGCGATGGCGGAAAGCGGCGGAAATTCCGAATCTCATGCCCCTCACGGGGAGGACAGCTTGGGTCTTTTTCAGATCAACGTTGAGCCTCACCAATACGACCCGGACGCCTTTGCAAATGACCTTTACGATCCAACCGGACCAGCAGTAGCAACGGAAACTCTCACCATCGCCCACGAGGGGTTCTGGGTTTGACGGACTGTGCGACGGGTCAGTGCATCGTCACGCCGTCGATGCCTGCCGCGTGTCCGAACACTGGTAGATTAGCGGTCTTGCGTTTGTTCGGCAATCGCTGGCTGGAGTCCGCTTTACCCCCAGGAGCGGACATCAGGCGGGTAGGCCGCGATGTCCGCTAAGTGCCAATAGCCGACATCGATCCCGTGCGGTTAGGGTCGTTCATATGAGGGTTGATTTTTCAGGGACTTGAAGCAAGCGCGCCTTACCGCGCCTTCTCATAAGGATACATCAACTTGCCCGACTCGTATTCGGCAGGCGCCACCACGATCTGGGTCGAGATGTCCTTGAACTGGGCAAGGTCGTTGCTCTTGATGTTCTGGAATTGGACCTGCAGCATGCGCGACCGCGCCCATTCGCCGTTGGTACCGAACCTCACGTCGCCGATCACGGTCTTGAAGGTGTTGGCGCGGATGTAGTCGCCGAGCTTGGAGTCGTCGAGGCTCGTGGTCGCCACGACCGCCTGCTGGAGCACCTGGAGCTGAGCATAGGCCCACGGCACCATGTAATAGCCCAGCGCATCAACGCCTTCGATCGCCGCGCGCGATTGGTACTTCTTCATCAAGTCGTCCACGCCTGCGAACTGCATCTTCGGAACCGGCAGCCAGTAGTCGTAATTGGTCCAGCCGTTGAGCAGCGGACCGAGCCGAGCCTTGATCGCCGTGCTCTGCAGGCCGACCATGGCACCACCGATCATTTTCGGCTTGAAGCCTACCTCGTTGACCGCGCGCACCATGCCGACCGAGTCGGGCGGATAGGAGCAAACGATGACGAGGTCCGGATTCGTCTCCGCAAACGCCCGCACCACTGGCACGAGGTCGGTGGTTGCCGATGGATATCTGCGGTCATAGACGACGGTGAGGCCGGCCGCCTTGGCATTTTCGCGCGCGCCTTCGCAGGCATGCAGGCCGAACTCCGCGTCGGCCGCTACGATCGCCACCGTCTTCGGCTTCGGGTTCTGCCGCACCGCGACGTCAAAGAAGCCCTTGGTGAAGGACGGCTTCGGGTCGGGCCCGGACGGAATCATGCTGAAGTAATTCAGATAATTAAATGTGCTGTTCACCGCGACCCCGAACAGACTAATGAACACCTTCTTTCGTTGCATGGCGATCGGGATCGCCGGCGCCTGCAGGTTGGTGGCGTAGGGGCCGATGATCAGGTCGACCTTGTCGACGTCGAGCAACTTGGCATAGATGCCGGGCACGGTCGCGGGATTGGTCTGATCATCATAATAGATGAGCTTCACAGGACGGCCGAGCAGCCCGCCTTTGGCATTGGTATCCTCCTCCCAGATCTTCTGGGCGAGCAGGGCGGACCTGCCGTTGGAGCCGAGCCCGCCCGTCAGCGCCATGCTGTAGCCGATCTTGATCGGCTCGCCGGTCTGTGCCGCCGCTGAAGCCGCGAAGAGCGCGCCAGCGAGGAGCGCCAAGACAGCGATCGCGAACGGTCTCATTCGATGATCTCGTCGGTACTTGACGACAGCCCGGGCGGCACGTCGAGGCCAAGCGCCTTCGCAGTCTTTAGGTTTATCACGAACTCGAACTTGGTTGGCTGCACGATTGGCAGATCGGCAGGTTTCTCGCCCCTGAGAATACGACCGGCATAGGTGCCGGCCTGACGATAAGCATCGGTGAGGCTCGTGCCGTAGCTCGCCAGGCCGCCGGCCGTGGCAAACTCACGTCCTTCATAAATCGCCGGAATGGAATAGCGCGCTGCTAGCGCAACGACTTGATCGCGCTCGCTGTTAAAGAACGGGTCGGAGCCAACCAGCAGCGCTCCGGCGCCTGACGCAGTCACAGTTGCGAACGCTATGCCGATGTCGCGCTCGGTACTCGCGCTCAGGATGCTCACTTGTTGCCCGAGGGCGCGAGCGGCATCTTGAACACCCCTCAACTGAGTTTGAAAATTCGCATTGGTTGGGTTGAGCAACACCGCGATCAACCGAGCAGCCGGAACCAGCCCGTGGAGGAGGCCCAGTCGCTTTCCCTCCAGCGCCTGCTGAAAGATGTACACCCCGGTTGCATTGCTGCCCGGCCGATTGAGGCTCATGACCAGGCCGGATGCAACCGGATCGACGCCAGTTACGAAGACAATTGGAATCGTTGTGGTTGCCGCGTATGTGGCAAATGCCGAGGCGCCGCCTCCCGCCGTAACGATCACGGCCACACGCCGGCCGACAATATCTCCGGCCAGCGTTACAAGTCGATCAGTCTGACCATCCGCCGAGCGGAAATAAATCGCCACGTTCCTGCCTTCGACGTAACCGGCGTCTTTTAGGGCCTGGCGGAACGCCGTCATCAGGTGAAGATCAAAGGACTGGCCGTCGAGAAATCCGATCACCGGCATTGCCGGCTGCTGCGCGTGGGCGGCAAGCGGCCACGCGGCGGCCGCGCCTCCGAGCAGCGAAATGACATCGCGCCGTCGCATGGAACCCCATTTGCGGCGGCAGAATGCAGAGGCCCGCGGCCTCCGATCCAAACCGGCATTGGATCTTTGGATCGATTTTGTGCCCACCGACGGCACCAGGCTGCCAATTATGGGAGCGGCAATTTCGGCGGATTGCCGTTTTTTAGGCAGCTCTCAAGCAAGCAAAGCGCTTGCCAGCGCATGGACGTTACACCGCTTCGGGACCCATGCCCATGTCCGCTTTGGGTCAATCGCGTCGATTTCGGCCTACCCGAGCGACGTCCGCTTTACCCCCGAAAGCGAACATCAGGCGGCCGGGCTGCAATGTCCGCTTCGTGCCAAAACCTGACCCATGCACTGGAGCAAACGAACTGCGGGGGTGCAGTGCTTTACTCGATCACACGATCCGCGATGGCGATCAGTGTCGGCGGGATGTTGAGGCCCAGCGATTTGGCGGTCTTTCCGTTGATCACAAGCTGGAATTTCGTCGGCTGCTCTATAGGAAGTTCGTTCGGTTTTGCGCCGCGCAAGATCTTATCGACATAAGCTGCCGCGCGCTGAATGCTTGCGTCGGTGTCGGGCCCATAACTGAGGAGGGCGCCTTCCCTTGCCCACGGCCCAAAGCCGGATGAGCATGTTGCCATTCAGTCCCCCGCCTAACTATCTTGAAGCATTCCGGGTTCTTAGCGACTGTTTGATAACCATCATGAATAGCGCAAACCACGACGCGCTCATCGAAGAGGTCCGGTACGGCCGGATGACGCCGGAAGAGGCCGAGGCCGAAGCGACACGGCTTGGGTTGCCTCGGATGGCCGCCGTACCCGACCCGGCCTCCTACAACCCGATGGGCGAGACGTGGTGGACGCTCGTCATGGCCATTGCGTGGATTTCCTGGCGCTCACCAACTCAAGTTTGCCAGTTTTGGGACGATTACCGACGCGAGTGCTGGGATTGGCATTTCAGGGAATGGCGCATCGGCCCTGATGGACCGGTCCATGCGGGACATTTCTTGGAGCAACGTGAGCCGGCAACATATTCTCGGCTTTCCTTGGCAGGACGACATGACGAAGTACACAGTCTCGTTCCCGAGAACTGGATTGCCGTAGCTGACGCAAAGGCCAGGCTCTGGAAGGCGCTGGGCGAAAACGTCATGCAAGCCACCGGCATCGACAGGCAGAGGGGCGAGCGGACCGTAATCCCGGAGCACGGGTGGCGAGACCTCGAAATTTTTCAGGAGGACAAGCGCACCGTCCTGTTTGTCCGCAAGGAGGCGGCGTTTGGAGTCGGTGGATACCACGACGTGGTCGTGCGGCGTCAGGCGGTGATGAGCACATGGCCACCGGACCGGGGAGAACGGTTCAGCGAGAAATTGCCGGAGACCGCCAAGCCCGAAGGGCCTGGATACATGCCGCTCTATTGTGCCGCGCATTGGATCGCAACGCAGGGCGGGAGAATTGAATTCAACCCGCGCGACGTCAGCGTCTGGAAGTCCGCCTACGCGGAATTGCTCCCCCGAATCGCCTCCGAGGAGGTGATGACCACCGGCATTCGAGAGCATGAACGCGAAAAACTTGGAGGACATTTGTTCGCTTCCTGTCGAGTGGATTATCCCTTCGTCAACGCACCTACCGACCTCTATTTCAGCGAGGAGCTGTATCTCTGCTCATATGGATATTTTGGCGAGGAGGATTGGCAACGTGGTTTCGACGACAGCTTGCGAAACCGATCGGGCGTCAAGTGGTCGAAGTTGATGGTGCTGAAGTCTGCGGTGGCGAAATGGTGGCCCTTCGATCTTGCGGAGCCAACGGTTGAAGCGCCAAAACCTCTTTCAAAGACTGGCGCGCCCGGGCGCCCAAGTTCCATGCATCTGATAGAGGCCGAACATCAACAGCGATGGGCTCGCGGTGAGGCCCTGTCAGGCGTAGCAGCCGAATCGCGTGCGCTTCGCGAATGGTTTGTGAACAAATACTCCACTGCTCCGCCACCGTCGTCATTGACGATTGAGAATCGAATACGCATTGAGCACAAGCGATTGGCTGGCCCACGAAATTAAAATTTCGGGGGAGTTTCGGGCCAATTTTTCGTGGGCTCGCTTCGCTTCATATCACCTCACGCGATGTCCCGGAATGTCCGGGGACCACGATGAGGTTCAAAGATGTCCAGCTCAAATTCAGCGGCCAGCGCCGAACGCAGCAAACGATTTCTACGCCGAGTCGAGGCGGCAAATTATGTCACCGACCGGTATGGCTTCCCTTGCTCGCGCCAATGGCTCGCGAAGCTCGCGGTGGTCGGAGGAGGACCGCTGTTCCGTAAGGCTGGCCGGTACCCGATCTATCAACCCGAAGACCTCGACCGCTGGGCGCAGGCGCGGATCGGGCCAGCGCAGCGGTCGACGTCCGATGTCGCAGACGGCTGCGTTGCCAATCCCGATGCCGGCCGAGGTTGAGCGATGGGGACCAAGCATCCCAACCCCAACCTGTTGAAGATTCACCTCACCTATTCGGTGGATGAGATTGCCCGAAAGTTGAGCGTCAGCAAGGGCACCGTGCGGCGATGGCTTCAGACCGGGCTGGAGCCAGTGGCGGGGCCGGGATTGACGATCGTTCGCGGCAGCATGCTGCGGGATTTTCTTCGGCGGCGGCGGGAGAAGGCGAAGCGGCCGTGCGGTCCTGGGTTCCTGTACGTTCGGAGCCAGCAACGGCGGAATTCCCTCGCCCGGTTCGCGGCCTGAATCGCGCGATGACTGTGAGCAAGAGGGATTCCCTCCTCGTGAATGAGACGCAAGGATAGAACGATGAAAAACCACAGCCCCGAGAACGAGCGGGCGAAGCGCCGCTATGTCCAATACCTAAAGGAGGTCCGGGGATTTGGCGCCGTGGCGATCGACCAGTTTGCCAAAGCGATCAACCGCTTTGAGGTCTACACAAGATACACCGACTTCGGCAAATTCCACATCGAACAGGTCAGAGGCTTCAAACAACACCTGTCCGAACAACTCGCTGTGCGGTCGGAGGAGCCGCTAAGCCAATCCACGATCTATTCGACACTGAACACCTTGAAGATGTTCTTTACCTGGCTTGCCGGGCAACCGGGATACAAGAAGCGTTTCAGCTATGGCGACTGGGAATACTTCAACCCGTCACGGACCACGGTGGCGGTCGCCAAAGCCCGCCGGACGCCGCGAGGGCCGACCCTCGATCAAATCAGGCGCGTGCTGGCAGCGATGCCGACGGAGACGGACGTACAACGCCGCGACCGCGCGCTGATCGCCTTGGTCTTGATCACAGCAGCCCGCGTCAACGCCGTCGTGTCGCTGAAGCTCGGCGACATCGATGTAGAACGCCGCGTCGTCATTCAAGACGCTCGGACCGTCAAGACCAAGTTCAGCAAGACATTTGATACCTGGTTCTTCCCCGTCGGCGACGACTTCGAAGACATTGTCGTAGATTGGGTGCGGTTTCTCACCAAGGAGAGACAATGGAGGCGCGACGATCCGCTCTTCCCGACGACCAAGATGGAAATCGGTGCGTCCGGACAGTTCGCTTCAACCGGTCTGACGCGGGAGCATTGGAAAGGCACCGGCCCAGTGCGAACAATCTTCCGTGACGCCTTCAAGCGAGCCGGGGTCCCCTATTTCAACCCTCACAGCTTTCGAAACACGATTGTGGCGTTCGGCAGCGAAAGAAACCTGACGTGGCAGGAAATGCAGGCGTGGGCGCAGAATCTCGGCCACACAAGCCTTACGACGACATTCGGCAGCTACGGCCAGGTCGCTGCCCATCAACAAGGCGATCTGGTACGCAATGCTGGGAAGGCGTGGAAATCAGACGATCCCTCAATTCAGAAGCTCGTTTCAATGATGTCCGACATTCACGCGAAACAAATGCGTGGATAGGACAGGCACTGCCGATCAACTTCAGCCGTCAAGGATTTCGATTCATGCTGAGGATCTTTAGCGAAAGCTAGTTTGGGCTTGGTGCTACCCTGGTGCTACCCCAAAGCATGGCAGCCGTGGGTTAAAGACTAGCCCTGCACAAATCATAATGATATCAATATCTTACTGGTGCCGCAAGAGGGATTCGAACCCCCGACCCCGTCATTACGAATGACGTGCTCTACCGACTGAGCTATTGCGGCGGAATTCTGGGCTCCTGATAGCGCCGGCGGCGCCGGCAAGCAAGGCTCGGGGCTTCGTCAAACGCGCTCATTTCGGCGCGCGAAGCCGCCTGCGGGCATCTTCCGGCAACTCAGGCTCGATCTCGGCCTGCGGCTCGGGCCCGGGATCGTCCGGCACGTGCACCAGCGGAATGACGGCTTCGACCCGGGGCGGCACAGAGGCGGCTCGGCGGGCCGGGCGCAGCCTGGCCGCCGGTTCCTTGGCCGCCGGTCCCTTGGCAGGCGGTCCCTTGGCAGGCGGTCCCTTGGCAGGCGGCTCGTCGCGGGTGACATGCTCCACAATTTCTGGCGGTACTTCCATCACAACCGGCGCTGCCGCCGTGATGGCCTCCATAGGCGCCGGCGGCTCAGCGGTATCTATCGCCGCGCGGGCATCGCCCAATTCCTCGAGCGGAACCCTCCATTGGAATGCGTCAAGCCGACCGCTGACGGGCGACACCGGCATCCAGCGATCGGACACGATGCCGTCGGCGGTCCAGGCCGGATCCTTCGCGGCGTGCAGCGCCCGCGCCATCCATTCGCGCGCGCGGCCTTCGTCGCCGCTTTCGCGTTGCTCGATTTCCGCCATCAAGACGGCCACGCGCTGGGTCGCATTCTTGAGCAGCGGCCTGAGCGCCGCACGCGCCGCCGCGAACTCCTGCGCCTCGAGCGCCGCGCGCGCCACCGCGAGCGCGCTTTCGGCATGACCCGGCGCCTTCTGCGCCAGCGATTGCACCCGCGTCAGCCGCTCGCGCGCGGATTCGCCGGAGCGCAGGTGCGCATAGGTGTCGGCGAGATCGGGGTGCGGGCCGATCTTCCACGCCGCTTCGATGACGCGGCCCGCCTTCTTCAGGTCACCACGCTCGCCAAGCAGCCGCGCCGCAAGGTCGGCGGCGGGAACCAGCGCCGGCTCAAGCTTCACGGCTTCGAGCGCCAGCGAACGGGCGCGGTCAGGTTCAATTTCCTCGGCGCTCAGCGCACGCGCGGTCAGCAGCACCGCGCGCTGGCGCCGGTAGCCCGCCTTGTCGACCAGGCCATAACGATTGTTGCGGTCGAGCGCGGCGAGTGCGCCGGCCCAGTCGCCAGCGCCGCAGCGATAGTCCAGCACCGCCTGCCCGGCCCAGGCAAGCGACGGCGCGGCTTTCGCCGCCTCCTCCGCGTAGCCGCGCGCCGCGGCGCCGTCGGCGCGACGCTGTGCCTCGACATAAAGGCCGCGCAGCCCGAGCAGCTTGGTGTCGTCGCGTTCGGACATGGCACGGAAGGCGAACTCCGCGCCGGTGCGGTCGCCCGCGAGCTGCGCGCATTGGGCGTGAAGCAGCAACGCCAGCGGCTCGCCGGGCGCGATCTTCTCCGCGTCGGCAGCAAATTTCTTTGCCGCGCGCGCGTCACCGGCGCCGACCGCGATCAGGCCGCGCGAAATGGCGAGGTAGCCGCGCACGCCGCGGCGATGGCCAAGAAACATGGCGATCAGATCGGGCGAGCGCAGGATGGTGCGGATCAGCGACCACAGCAGTAGCGCGGCCACGACGATGACCACGATCGCCACCGCCATCACCATCACCGACGTTTCGATGCGGTAGCCCTGCCAGGTGATCGCGACGTCGCCTGGGCGATCGGCGATCCAGACCGCACCGAGCGCGATCAGGGCGACCAACGCGAGAAACAGGATCACCCGGATCATCGCGGGATCGGCCTATGGGTTTGTCTTGAGCGCGGCGAGAGCGTCGGCGGCAAGCCGGCGGGTCGCGTCGACCGCCTTGCCACGCGCCTCCGCCTTGGCGATCCAGGCAAGCGCAGGAGCGCGCACCGCGGGCGGCAGCTTGGCAAGCTCGGCGAGCGCACCGGCGATGTCCGCGTGCGCGGCCTTCACCTCAATGCGTGACAGGATCGCGTTGGCGTCTTCGCCGGGCGCCGCTTCGATCGGGCGGATGCGCACCAGCTTCTCGGCGTTGGCCTGCAGCCGATCGAGAATACCGCCATCGCGCGGCGCGGCGCCTGCCGCGCGCTGCATCACGGGAACAACCGCGAGCAGCTCGCGGCCCAGCGTCGCGGCGCTTGGCACGCCGGACGCCGCGAACGGCTCGATCGCCGCCAGCGTTGGAGCGTCGGCGGTAAGCGGCTTCACCGCAGCCAATTCGGCGGCAAATGGCTCGCCGCGCTCGAATGTGGCGCGCAGCGCCGACGCGGCAAGCGCGAACCGGACCGGCCGGTCGTTGGCGGCGGAAGCCGCGTTCTTCGCGAGTTGATCGGCAACAGCACGGTCCATCTTCTCCAGCGCAGCAATACGATCCGCCAGCTTCGCGATCTCGCCATGGTCGCCAGAACTGGCACGCGCCGCATTCTGCAGCTCCGCAACCGCCGCAGCCGCGGTATCAATGCGGCCTCGCACATTGCGGAATGCCGCGTCGGTATCATCGGCACGGCGGGCCAGCGCAACGATGGAGTCGGACAGCGGCTTGACCAGGCCTTCCATCGAACCGAGGCGGCCCAGCACGTTCGGATCGGTCGCCACCGGCCGTGGCGCGCTGAGCGCGTTTTCCAGCTTGGCGAGCCGCGCCGATAGCGCGTCGATCGCCTGCGGATCGATGCCGGCGGGAGCGGGCCGCGCCGCCAGATCGCGCAATTGCGTTTCAATGGCGGCGAGCCGCGGCGTCAGCGTCGCCACTGCATCGCGCGGCACGATCAGCCAGATCGACAAGAACGCCAGCAGCACCGCGGCGGCCGCGAGCGCGCCGGCAACGGCCGCCGGCCAGGGAAAACCAGGCGGCAGCCACGCGATACCGCTCGAAGGCGGCTGTTCGGCAGCGGCGCCGGGTGGCTCGGGCGGTGGAACATGCGGCGGCGCTGGCGGCGCCTCAGCCTGAGGCGATGCCTCGGCCTTGGGCGGCTCGGGCGGCGCCGGCGCAGCGCCGGGCTCAGCCGCGACTTCGGTAGCCGTCAGATCGATGGTCGGCGCGGGCCGCTTCCGGCGGGCGCCGGGGATTGCCGAAGGCGGGCGTTTTCCAGTGGCCATGCCGCATACTAGACGATTCGCTTATGGCGAAGACGCGACCAAAGCGAGCATCCCCGCCTCGTCCGGCCTGGCGGCAACGCGGACCCGGGACGCCCCGGCGGCATGCAGCGGCTCCGCCGCCCGCCCGGACAGACAATAATGGATGGGCAGCAGCGCGGGTCCCGCCATCTCCCGCGCGCAATCGAGGTAGCTTTCCACGCTGCGCCTGGAGAAATGCAGGACGCCGTCGACCGCGCCCGCAAAGAACGCGGCCCGGACATCCGCCGGAAAGGCCACTGCCTTCTCGGTACGATAGACCACGACAGTCGCCACCTTGAGGCCGCTTGCAGCGAGTTCGCCGCCCAGATCGCGGGCCCGCTCCTCGCCGGCAAGATAAAGCAGCGGCTTGGCCGCGCCGCCAAACTGCGCAGCGGCAAGCCGAGCCAGATCGCCGCCGTCGCCATCGGCGGACGTCACGTCAGAGAAGCCGGCAACGCACGCGGCCGTTGCGCTGCCTTGCCCCACTGCCAACACCGGAAGCGCCGCCAGTTCGCCCCGCCGTCTATGCAAAGCAATAGCCCGCGCGCCATTGGCGCTGGTGATCAGCAACGCGGCCCAAGGCCCCGTTCCGAAATCGGCGTCGATCACCGGCTCGACCCGCAGCATCGGCGCCAGCATTACCTCATGCCCCCGCGCGCGAAGCTCCGCCGCTATGCGCTCGTTGTCGGGTTCGGGGCGGGTGACGAGGAGGCGCATGTCAGGCGAAGAAGTCCGGGCCGGCCTTGCCCTTGAGCTCACGGCCGGCGTCCGCGCCAAGCCGCTCGGCGTCCGCCACCGGACCGCTGCGCGCAGTCTCGAACGCCTCGCTGCCGTCCGGCTTTACGACCATGCCGCGGAAACTCACCCGGCCATCCGCCACCGCCGCGTATCCGGCGATCGGCGTGCGGCACGAGCCGTCGAGCGCCGCGAGAAATGCGCGTTCGCACATCAGCCCAATCGCCGTCTCGACATGATTGATCGGCGCAAGCAAATCGCGAATCTTCGCATCGTCGGCGCGCGTCTCGATGCCGATCGCGCCCTGCCCCACCGCTGGCAAAAACTCGTCAAGCTCGAGCACCTTAGCCACCACGGCGGCGAGGCCGAGCCGCTTGAGTCCTGCAAGCGCCAGCAACGTGGCGTCGGCAACCCCGTCGTCCAGCTTGCGCAACCGCGTCTCGACATTGCCGCGCAGGTCGACGACCTTCAGATCGCGCCGCATGCGCCGCAGCAATGCCTGGCGGCGCGGCGACGACGTCCCAACCACCGCGCCGGGCGGCAGCTCGGCGAGGTTGCGCGCCTTGCGGCTGATGAAGGCATCGCGGGCGTCTTCGCGTTGAAGGAATGTCGATAGCACGAGACCTTCGGGCAGAAAGGTCGGCATGTCCTTCGACGAATGCACCCCCAGGTCGATGCGGCGGTCGATCAGCGCCTCCTCGATCTCCTTGGCGAACAGCCCCTTGCCTCCCGCCTCCGCCAGCGGCCGGTCCTGAATCCGGTCGCCCGTGGTGCGGATCACCTGGAACTCGATCCGCGCCGGATCGAGTCCGTGCGCCTCCGCCAGCGCATCGCGGACCATGCCGGCCTGCGCCAGCGCCAGCGGGCTGCCGCGCGTGCCGATCCGCAGGATCGTGGCACCGGACGAGACTTCGGGTGGCGACACCGGACCTCGCAATGGTTGACAGTCAACAGCTATGCTAACTGTTCGCCATGCTTGTACTCGGAATCGAGACGACATGCGACGAGACCGCCGCGGCGGTGGTCGAGCGCACCGGCGAGGGACCGGGCAAGATCCTGTCCAACGTGGTGCTGTCGCAGACCAACGAACACGCCGCGTTCGGCGGCGTGGTGCCGGAGATCGCCGCGCGCGCCCATGTCGAGGCGCTGGACCGCATCATCGCCAAGGCCATGACGGACGCCGGCAAGAGCTACGACGCGATCGATGGCGTTGCCGCGGCGGCCGGACCGGGGCTGATCGGCGGCGTCATCGTCGGGCTGACCACCGCCAAGGCGATCGCGCTGGTGCAGTCGAAGCCACTCATTGCCGTGAACCACCTTGAAGCCCACGCGCTCACCGCGCGGCTGACCGACGCCACGCCATTTCCTTATTGTCTGTTCCTCGCCTCCGGCGGCCACACCCAGATCGTTGCGGTGCTCGGCGTTGGCGACTACGCGCGAATCGGCACCACCGTGGACGACGCGATCGGCGAAGCGTTCGACAAGACCGCCAAACTGCTTGGTCTCGGTTACCCCGGCGGGCCGCAGGTCGAACAGGAGGCGCTGCGCGGCAATCCGATCCGCTTCCTGCTGCCGCGCCCGATGCATGGACGGCCTGAGGCCGACTTTTCTCTCTCCGGCCTCAAAACGGCGCTGCGGCTCGAAGCGGAGAAAATCGCGCCGCTGACCGACCAGGACGTCGCGGACTTATGCGCCTCGTTCCAGCAGGCCGTGGTCGAAACCATCACCGACCGGCTGCGCGCCGGCTTGAGAATCTTCCGCGAGCGCTACGGCGCGCCGACCGCATTGGTCGCGGCCGGGGGTGTCGCCGCCAATCAGGCGATCCGCAAGGTTCTGCATCGCGTCGGCTTCGAATCCGGCACGGTGCTGATCGCGCCGCCGCCGGCGCTCTGCACCGACAATGGCGCGATGATCGCCTGGGCCGGCGCGGAGCGATTGGCGCTCGACCTCACCGATTCGCTCGACACCGCGCCGCGTGCTCGCTGGCCGCTCGACGAAGTTACCAAGGCGGCGCAGCCGGAAAGCGCCTTCAGCCGCGCGCTGCTTGGCGCGAAGGCCGCGCGATGAGCCTCGAGCGTTTTGCCGTGCTCGGCGCGGGCGCTTGGGGCACCGCGCTCGCCAACGCTGCCGCTCGCGCCGGCCGCAATGTGACGCTTTGGGCGCGCGATGCGAAGTCGGCCGAAAAGATCGGCCGGACACGCGAAAGCCCACAACTTCCCGGCGTCAAGCTCGCCGACGGCATCGCAGTGACCGGCAATCTTGAGCAGGCAGTCGGGCAAACCAACGCCATTTTGCTGGTGGTGCCGTCGCAAGCCGTGCGCGAGGTCTCACTCGCACTCAATGATGTGATGCCATCGGGTACGCCGGTCATCGCCTGCGCCAAAGGCATCGAGCGCGGCACCGACCGCTTCATGACCGAGGTGATCGCGGAGTGCGCGCAGACCGCGCTACCCGCGATCCTGTCGGGCCCGAGCTTCGCCGCTGACGTGGCGCGCGGCCTGCCGACCGCGGTGACGCTCGCCGCGAAAGACCTCGGCCTCGCGGAACGGCTCACCCAGGCGCTCGGCTCCGGTACGTTCCGGCCCTACCATTCGACCGACGTGCGCGGCGTGGAGATCGGCGGCGCGGCGAAGAACGTGCTGGCCATCGCCGCGGGGATCGCCACGGGCCGCGGTCTCGGCGCCAGCGCCGTCGCCGCGCTGACCACGCGCGGCTTCGCCGAACTGGTCCGCTTCGGCCGCACCTTCAACGCACAGCCCGAGACGCTGACCGGCTTGTCCGGGCTTGGCGACCTGGTGCTGACCTGTTCCAGCCCGCAGTCGCGGAATTTCTCGCTTGGCATCGCGCTGGGGAGAGGCGAAAAATTGGGAGAGGCTCATCACGGCAAGCTGGCCGAGGGCATCTTCACGGCTCCCGCGCTGGTCGAACTGGCGAAGGCCAAGAACGTTGAAATGCCGATCGCAGCCGCCATTGCCGCGGTGCTCGACGGCAAGCTGAGCGTGGACGCGGCGATCGAGTCGCTGCTGGCCCGGCCGCTGAAATCGGAGGCGTAAGATGGCGTACTGGCTGTTGAAGACCGAGCCCGAAGAGTTTTCCTGGGACGATCAGGTGAAGAAGGGCGCCAAGGGCGAAATCTGGAGCGGGGTGCGCAACTTCACCGCACGACGGCATCTTAAGGAGATGAAGAAAGGCGATCTCGCGTTTTTCTATCACACCGGCGACGCGAAGGCCGTGGTTGGCATCGCCGAGGTTGCCAAGGAATCCTACCCCGATCCGACCGCTGGCAAGGGCGAGCCGTGGGTGGTGGTGGACATCAAGGCTGTCGAACCTTTCGCCAAGCCGGTGACTCTCGCGACGATCAAGGCTGAGAAATCGCTCAAGGACATGGCGCTGGTGAAATACGCGCGGCTGTCGGTGCAGCCGGTGACCGCCGCCGAATGGAAAGCGGTCTGCAAGATGGGTGGCGTGAAGGGATAGGGCGCGGCGCAAAAGCGCCATCACGGCAGATGCGCCCGGAGGAAGGAACGGATCTGCCGAACCGCCAGGGGGATCCGCTCCTTCGGCTCTTTCCACGGGAACATACTCACTTCGGCCTTGGGCGCGAGCATCGCGGATTCCATGGCGACGGCGTACGGATGCGCCGGCACGTCGTCCGGCAGGATCAATACAGGCGTCTGGCAGTTGCGCACGAAATCGCGCGTCACGGTGAAGACGAAGTCGGGATTGTTCCGATACATCCTGGTCAGGAATTTATCGACCGTCTCCATCGTGATCTCAGGCCGGCTCGCCGCCAGCGACGGACCCCAGCCCTTCATATTGTTGTCATAGAAAAGGTCGCGCATCTCCGGACGCGAACCGCTTGGCTGCGCCAGCACGGCGGCGACGATTCGATCGGGTGCCCGCTTCAACAGGTTCCAGATGAATGGGCCGCCAATGCAGAAGCCCAACACCACGAACTTGTCGATGCCCAGGTGATCCATCACCCCGAACTGATCATCGGTGTAGGCGTCCCAAGGCCGATCGATCTCGAGCGGGCCGGTGGACTGGCCGCCATTGGCGTTGCGCAGGTCCGACGCGATGCAGCAGTACTCCCCCTTCAACTCCTCCATCGGATTGAACGGCGAGCCGCTGCCTTTGAGGCCGGCGATCGTCGAGTTCAATCCTCCTCCGGGGATGACCAGCAACGGGAAGCCGGAGCCGGCCTCCTCGTAACAAATGCGAACGGCTCCTTTTTCGTAGAACGGCATGGTAACTCCTCGCTGAGCAAATGCGTGCGGCGCTGCGGCCACCGCTGTCGCCGCGGCGCCCCGTTGCCAGAGTGTTGCGTCTTGGCAATGCCCCTGCAAGCTCCTGAGAGTTCGCGATGGCCTACTGGCTGGTGAAATCCGAGCCCAACGTCTGGTCGTGGGATCAGCACGTCGCCAAGGGCGCCAAGGGCGAGCTCTGGACCGGTGTGCGCAACCATACTGCCAAGCTCAACCTGATGAAGATGAGGAAAGGCGAACGAGCATTCTTCTATCATTCCAACATCGGCAAGGAGATCGTCGGCATCGTCGAGGTGATCCGCGAGCATCATCCCGACCAGACGGCCGAACCCGGCGAGCCTTGGGTGGTGGTCGATTTCAGCGCACGCGAAGCGATGCCTGAGCCGGTGACGCTCGAGACCGTCAAAGCCGAGCCGAAGCTGAAAGACATGGCGCTGATGAAATACTCCCGCCTGTCGGTGCAGCCGGTGACGGCTGATGAGTGGAAACTCGTCTGCAAGATGGGTGGGATGAAGGGCTAACGCGGTCTCACCGTGTCCCGGCCGGGACACGAGAACTGCTACTCCTTCAGCACACTCGCGATCGCATCGGTGAACACGCGTGCGCCCAGCACGATGTCATCGTCCGAGGTGTTCTCGCTCCAGTGATGGCTGATGCCGCCGATGCTGGGCACGAACATCATACAAGCGGGTATCTCTTGCGCGACAATCTGGGCGTCATGTCCGGCGCTGGACGGCATCCGGATCGCGAGCCCAGGCGCGTGACGCGCGGCAGCGTCCTCGATCGCCCGCTGGAAGCGCGCATCCATCACGGCCGGAATGCTGCGCCGGGTGTTCTCGACCGTCACCTCGCAGGGCCCGGTGCGATTGGCTTCGTCCACCAGTTCGCGAAGCGTTGCCTCAAATTTCTGCAACACGGCCGCGTCGGCGTCGCGGAACTGCAGAATCGCTACGGCACGTCCCGGGATGATGCTCGGTTCGCCCGGTTCGAACCGCACATTGCCGACCGTCCACACGGTGCGCGCTGCCTTGATCTCGGCGAAGCGCCGGTCGATCACCGCAAGCAGATGCACCAGCGCCACGCCGGCGTCACGGCGCTCCCACATCATGGTGGTGCCGGCGTGGTTCTGCTGGCCGATCGCCGTGATGCGAAAATTCCACAAGCCGACCAGGCCGGTGACCACACCGATCTTCAGGCTGCCGGACTCCAGCGTGCGGCCCTGCTCGATATGTGCCTCGAAATATCCGGCGTAGCGGCCCGGATTGATCTTAAGCCGCGGACGTCCGGCATAGCCCGCCGCGGCGAGCGCTTCGCGCATCGGCTCCCCGGTGGTGCGATTGCGCGCCGCGTCAATCTCGGCCTCGGCAACCTCCCCCACAAAAGAGCGGCTCCCCAGAAACGCGCCGAAATGACCCTCCTCGTCGCAGAACGCCACGACGTCCACGCCGGCGTCGCCGGTCGCCGCGTCCTCGCGCAACGTACGCGCGGTTTCGAGCGCGTAGATGACGCCAAGCGATCCGTCGAGCCAGCCGGCGTGGTTCTGACTCTCGATGTGAGAGCCGGTCAGGATCTTGCGCCCTGGCGCGCGGCTGAAGCCGAACACATTGCCGATGCCGTCGATCTGCGCATCGAGCCCGGCTTCGGTCATGCGCTCGACCAGCCATTGCCGCGCGATCAAGTCGTCCGGCGAAAACGTCGGCCGGTGCACGCCGGTCTTGTAGGCCCCGAAGGTGCGAAGCTTGTACAAATCGCCGAGCAGGCGTTCGGGGTTGATGGCAGGCACCGGCGCGCCTCGCGTTGAGGTCTCTGGAGCATGACCCCGAAAAGTGGAAACCGGTTTTCGGAAAGGATCATGCTCAGAAGAGTAAGACTAAGCAGATTTCATGTCGCCATGTATGATGGCTCAAGAGCCGGGAGGGCGCACCATGATGGCCAACATCAACTATCTTTCAATCCTGATCGCGGGCGTGGCGGCGTGGCTGTTCGGCGCGGTCTATTACACCGCGCTGAGCGGGCCCTGGATGGCGGCGCAAGGCAAGACGATGGAGGACTGCCAGGCCGAGATGGCCGGCAAGTCCAAGCTCCAGATGTACCTGCCTTTCGTGCTTGCATTTGTCGGCTCGTTGATCATGGCTTGGGCGCTCTACGGCGTGCTGGTGCACCTCAAGACGTTCAGCATCCGCGCCGGAATGATCTCTGGCGCCATCATCTGGTTCGGATTCATTCTCACGACCATGACAGTCAATAACGCCTTCCACGGCAAGCGGCCGATGCTGACTGTGATCGACAGCCTGCACTGGCTCGGCTGGCTGCTGATCATGGGCCTCATCGTCGGCTGGATGGGCAGTAAGCCCCGGCACTCTCACTCGATCTTGATGCCGATCGAGCGGATCAGCTTGCCGTATTTCTCGTAGTCGGCCCTGATCCGCGCCGCGAACGCATCCGGCGCGGCAACGTAGGGCTCACCGGAACCCGTGTTGGCGAGCCGCTCCTTGAGCTCGGGCTGCGCCAGGACCACGGCAATCTCCTTGCGCAGCAGATCGATCACCGGCTGCGGCGTGCCGGCCGGTACAAACAGGCCGTGCCAGCTCAGCGCCTCGTAGCCCGGATAAAGCTCCGCGATGGTCGGCAACTCCGGCGTCGCGGGATTGCGCACTGATCCTGTGGAAGCCAAACCGCGCAGCTTGCCGGACTTGATGGTCGGCACCACCGAGCCGCCGCCGAACATCGCGGACACTTCACCGGCAAGCACCGCGACCGCCGCGGGGCCGCCACCGCGATACGGCACGTGGGTCAGGTCGACGTTGACGTGCCGCTTGAACATTTCCATCGCGAGATGGTGCTGGCTGCCGTTGCCGATCGACGCATAAAACAGCGGCGGCTTGCTGTTGCGCGCCAGCTCGACGAACGAGCGCAGGTCATTGGCCGCAATGGTCGGATTGACCGCCAGCACGATCTGGTTGGAGACCAAGCTCGCGACCGGCACCAGGTCCTTGAACGGATCGAACGGCATCCGGGCGCCGTACACATGCGGGTTGCTGACGAACACGTTTTCGGTGCCGTGCAGCAGCGTGTAACCGTCGGGCGTCGCCTTCGCCGCAAGATCGCTCGCCAGGTTGCCGCCGGTGCCGGGCTTGTTCTCGATCACCACCGGCTGGCCGAGCCGTACCGACAGGCCTTGCGCGTAAAGTCGCGCGATGATGTCGGACGCCCCGCCAGGCGGGAAGCCGACCAGCAGCCGGATCGGCCGGTTCGGGTAGGCCTGCGCGCGGGCCGCGTCGGCTGCGGCAACCAGCGCAAACAGCCCCAAAACAATGAGCCGAAGTGGTTCCGGCATGGACAGTTTCCGTCCCGACTATCGGTTCTCGGTCGACCAAAGTGGCAGGGCGGCCGCCTTGTCGCTCGTCTGTACGCCGTCGCATAATAGTGCAAGCAAAAAGAGCCGTCGCGAGGCGAATCGCGCGCGAGGAGGAACAGATGTCGGATGACAAAATCTATGAAATCCCCGCCGAATGGAAGCAGCGCGGCTTCATCGACGAGGCCAAGTACCAGGAGATGTACAAGGTTTCGGTCAACGACCCGGACAAGTTCTGGGCCGAGCACGGCCAGCGCATCACCTGGATGAAGCCGTTCGCGCGGGTCAAGAACACCTCCTACGCGCCCGGCAACGTCTCGATCAAATGGTTCGAGGACGGCACGCTCAACGCCGCCTACAATTGCATCGACCGCCATCTCCCCAAGCGCGCCAAGCAGACCGCGATCATCTGGGAGGGCGACGATCCCACGGACGACAAGAAGATCACCTATCAGGAGCTGCACGACGAGGTGTGCCGGATGGCCAACATCCTGCGCAACCGCAACGTCGAGAAGGGCGATCGCGTCACCATCTACATGCCGATGATTCCCGAGGCGGCTTACGCCATGCTGGCCTGCGCACGGATCGGCGCGGTGCATTCGGTGGTGTTCGGTGGCTTCTCGCCGGATTCGCTCGCCAACCGCATCGAGGATTGCAAATCGAACGTGATCATCACCGCCGACGAAGGCGTGCGCGGCGGCCGCAAAATCCCGCTCAAGGCCAACACCGACGCGGCGATCGCCAAGGTCGCAAAGGACGGGTTTGAGGTCGACCACGTCATCGTGGTGAGGCGCACCGGCGGCGCAGTCAACATGGAGCCGGGCCGCGACGTCTGGTACCACGAGGCGGCCGCCGTCGTGACCTCCGAGTGTCCGTGCGAAGAGATGAGCGCGGAGGATCCGCTGTTCGTCCTCTACACGTCAGGTTCGACCGGAAAACCGAAGGGCGTGCTGCACACCACCGGCGGCTACATGGTCTACACCTCGATCACGCACCAATACGTGTTCGACTATCACGAGGGCGACATCTACTGGTGCACCGCCGACGTCGGCTGGGTCACCGGCCACAGCTACATCGTCTACGGTCCGCTCTCGAACGGTGCGATCACGCTGATGTTCGAAGGCGTACCGAACTACCCGACCATGTCGCGCTTCTGGGAGGTCTGCGACAAGCACCAAGTCAACACCTTCTACACTGCGCCGACCGCCATCCGCGCATTGATGCAGGCCGGCGAAGGCCCGGTGAAGAAGACCTCGCGGAAATCGCTCAAGCTGCTCGGCTCGGTCGGCGAGCCGATCAACCCGGAAGCCTGGGAGTGGTATCACCGCGTGGTCGGCGACAGCCGCTGCCCGATCGTCGATACGTGGTGGCAGACCGAGACCGGCGGCATCCTCATCACGCCGCTGCCCGGCGCCACGCGCCTCAAGCCCGGTTCGGCAACGCGGCCGTTCTTCGGCTGCCAGCCGCAGCTCGTCGATTCGGAGGGCAAGGTGCTCGAAGGCGCCGCCTCCGGCAATCTGTGCATCATCGATAGCTGGCCCGGCCAGATGCGCACCGTGTTCGGCGATCACCAGCGCTTCGTCGACACCTACTTCAAGACGTATCCCGGCAAGTACTTCACCGGCGACGGCTGCCGCCGCGATGCCGACGGCTACTACTGGATCACCGGCCGCGTCGACGACGTCATCAATGTCGCCGGCCATCGCATGGGCACCGCCGAAGTGGAGAGCGCGCTGGTCGCGCATCCGAAGTGTTCGGAGGCCGCGGTCGTCGGCTATCCGCACGACATCAAGGGGCAGGGCATCTACGCCTACGTGACGCTGATGGCGGGCGAGCAGCCGAGCGAAGAGTTGCGCAAGGAGCTGGTGGCGTGGGTGCGCAAGGAGATCGGCCCGATCGCCTCGCCCGACCTGATCCAGTTTGCGCCCGGCCTGCCGAAAACACGCTCGGGCAAGATCATGCGAAGGATCCTCAGAAAGATCGCGGAAGACGACTACGGTGCGCTGGGCGACACCTCGACATTGGCCGATCCGGCCGTGGTCGACGACCTGGTCAACAACCGGCAGAACAAGAAAGCCGGAGCCAGCGCCTAAGGCGCGATCCGGGAATGCCGGCCCTGGACTTGCTCCGGGGTAACGACCGGTTAAGCCAACCGCCCACAGGCCGGACCGGGCGCGGGGAACCCAACCGCGTCCGTTTCGTTTATGAAATCAGCCGCTTGTTGGCCCTTGTGCGAGCGCGCCAATATGGATGCGGCAACGTTAGTTGGACGTTGCGTCATGAGTATACAGTATCTGCGTATCGTCGCTTCCGCGGCTGTTGCCGCGTCATTTTTCTCACTTTTCACCGCCACACCCGCCTCGGCTCGCGAGGTTGTCGCCTTCAACGGCGGCGCTTCCCCGGGCACCATCGTGGTGCGCACGAGCGAGCGCAAGCTCTACCTCGTCCTCGGCGAGGGCAGGGCAATGCGCTACACGGTCGGCGTCGGGCGCGCTGGACGGCAATGGGCCGGCCGTTCCTATGTCGACGGCAAGCACATCAAGCCGGCCTGGTCGCCACCGCCGGACATCCGGCGCGACAAGCCGAGCCTGCCGAGCGTCATTCCCGGCGGATCGCCGCAAAACCCGATGGGGGCAGCGGCTCTGACGCTGTCCGGCGGCGGCAGCTACGCCATCCACGGCACCAACAGTCCGGGCTCGATCGGCGGCTTCGTGTCGTATGGCTGCATCCGCATGTACAACCAGGACATCGTGGATCTGTATGGCCGGGTTGGCGTCGGTACGCCGGTGGTGGTGACGCGCTAGAATCCAGACAGGCTCTGGGTTTTCAGCACCACGTCTCGCGGCGTCCGCTATTGTAGCGGCGCACGTGGCCGGTGTTGAGCAGCGACGCCGCGACGTCCGGGGCCGCGTATGCGGAGGCGTCGGCAAGAACACGCCCGCCGTATTTGTCGAGCGACACGCGAACGATGCCGACCTCGCCGCGGTCGAGCATCGCCTTGAGCGCGTCGCGCGCGGCTTCCGCCTTGATCCGCTCTTCCATGCAACGCGCGTTGAGCTCGGGCGCGTCAATGCCGCGCAGCCGCACGCGCGTTGTGATGTTGAGCCCCGGCCACAGATGAACGCGCGCTTCGAAGGTATCGCCGTCAAGCACGCGCAGCACTTCGGCGGGATGCGCGGCGCGCAGTGTCGAGATTGGCTCGGCCGGTGCGGCTGGGGTCGGCGGCGCCGCGGCCGAGTCGTTTCTGCTGGCCGTTACCGGCCCGATGCTTGCGCCAATACCCAAGCCCAGCACGAACGTCAGCGCTGCCAGCGCCAGCGTGGCATTCAAGAACGAAGCGGATAATAGTCTTGGTGCAAGGATCACAATCCTATTCATAGATCGAGTCGCCTGAAGAAGAAAGCAAACTCAGGCTGCGAGAATAGAATAAATACTACTTTGGATTGAATCGTGCTTAGAAATCCGAGGCGATTCCCTTGTTTTCCCAATCCCCGTAACGAGTTGGGTCGGGACCGTTCTTGCGGCGGTTTCCTTGGGGCGCTCGATGGCCTTCCGGTCGGCTTCGGCCCGGCGTTCGGCGGCCTCCGCCAAGGCGCGTTCGGCGGCAGCCGAAAGGGGCTCTTCGCCGAGTTCGGCGGCGGCGGTTTATCTTCGGAACGTTCAGGACCAGCCATGCTTCTTGAACTACGCCGGATATGATGGCCGTCAAGGCCGCCGTCCGGCACGATGCTTGAAGTCGGGGCGCGCATTCCCATTTTTCTTTTGCGGCCGTTTTCGTGGCCGCGCGCCGGGAGGCACGTGATGAACTACTTCCGCACCGCCCTGCTGCTGGCGGGCCTGACCGCCTTGTTCATGGGCGTCGGCTTTCTGATCGGTGGACAGAGCGGCGCGTTGATCGCGTTCGTCATCGCCGCCGCCATGAACCTGTTTGCCTACTGGAATTCCGACAAGGCCGTGCTGTCCATGACCGGCGCGCAGGAGATCGACGAGCGCACCGCGCCCGACGTGTTCCGGATGGTGGCCGAGCTGGCGCAGCGCGCCCAGCTCCCGATGCCGCGCGTCTACCTGATGGACAATCCGCAGCCCAATGCGTTCGCGACCGGACGCAATCCGCAGAACGCCGCGGTCGCGGTGACCACCGGCCTGCTGCAGCACCTCAGCCGCGAGGAGGTCGCGGGCGTGATCGCGCACGAGCTCGCGCACATCAAGAACCACGACACCCTGATCATGACGATCACCGCGACGATCGCCGGCGCGATCTCCATGGTCGCGCAGTTCGGCATGTTCTTCGGCGGCAACCGCGACAACAACAGCGGCGGCATGGGCATCATCGGAACGCTGGCGATGGTGATCCTGGCCCCGATCGCCGCCATGCTGGTGCAGATGGCGATCAGCCGGACCCGCGAGTATTCCGCCGACAAACTCGGCGGGCAGATCGTCGGACGCCCCGAGTATCTCGCCTCCGCGCTGCGGCGGCTCGAGAGCGCCGCGCACCAGATCCCGAACGAGACGGCGGAGCGCAATCCCGCCACCGCGCACATGTTCATCGTCAACCCGCTCAGCGGGGCGCGCATGGACAACCTGTTCTCGACCCATCCGGCGACCGAGAACCGAGTCGCCGCGCTGCAGGAGCTGGCGCGCCGCATGGGTCAGGGCGGCGGCTTCGATCCGGGCTCACCCCGTCAGCAGGCGCCAACCACGCCGGCCCACGGCCCGTGGGGTGGCGGCGCCCGCCGCAGCGGCCCGTGGGGTTGATTGCGCCTCTAGCACGCGTTCACACTGTCATGCCCGCGCATAGCTGTCCGAAGGACGGCGTCGCTTCGCTCGCCTATGGCGGGCATCTGGTAACCACAGGACTTGCGGCCCAAGCGCGGTCGTGCGTCACATCCACGACTGCGATTACTGGATCGCCCGCTTTCGCGGGCGATGACACCTGAGCAAGCATGGCCCAAGAAACCACATCCGAAACCGCCGTCCCCGGCCTTGCCGCCCGGCGTATCGCCGCGGACATCGTCGAAGGCGTGCTACGGAGCAAGCGGCCGCTCGACGAACAGCTTGAAGCCAGCGGCCTCGATACACTCGAGGAGGAGCGCGACCGGGCGCTGGTGCGCGCCATCGTCGCGACCGTGGTCCGCCGGCTCGGCACGCTGCGTCACCTGCTCGCCGGCCTGCTCGAACGCGGACTTCCCGACAGTGCGCCGCGGGTCGAAAGCGCGCTGCTGATCGGCGCCGCGCAAATCCTGTTTCTCGACGTTCCCAATCACGCCGCAGTCGATCTTTCGGTGCGTCTCGCGCAGGAGGATCGTCACGCCAGGCATTACGCTCCGCTGGTCAACGCCGTGCTGCGCAAGGTCACGCGCGAAGGCGCGGCACGGCTTGCGGCCATCGATCCCACCGTGCTCGACACGCCGGAGTGGCTGATGAAGCGCTGGCGGTCGCGCTACGGCGAAGCCGTGGCACGCGACATCGCCGCCGCGAACGCGCGGGAGCCGGCGCTCGATCTCACGGTGAAGAGCGAACCGCAGCAATGGGCGGCGCGGCTTGATGGCCGCGTGCTGCCGACCGGCACGGTGCGCCTTCTCGCCCACGGACCGGTGCCGAAGCTGCCGGGATTCGATGGCGGCGGCTGGTGGGTACAGGACGCCGCTGCCGCCCTCCCCGCACGGCTGCTCGGCGACGTCGGCGGCAAAACCGTCGCGGATCTTTGCGCCGCGCCGGGCGGCAAGACCGCGCAACTGGCCACGGCGGGCGCGCACGTCACCGCCGTCGACCGCTCGCTGCCCCGGCTCAACCGGTTGCGCGAAAATCTGGAACGGCTCGGCTTGCAGGCCAACGTCGTTCGCGCCGACGCCACGCTGTGGGAAAGCGAGCCGTTCGACGCCATCCTGCTCGACGCGCCGTGCCTCGCCACCGGCACCATCCGCCGCCACCCGGACATTCCGTGGCTCAAGAGCGAAGCTGATCTACCGAAGCTCTCGAGCCTCCAGTCGCGCCTGCTCGACCGCGCGGCGGCGCTGCTCAAACCGGCCGGGACCTTGATTTACTGCACTTGCTCGCTGGAGCCCCAAGAAGGCGAGCAGGCCGTCACGGCATTGCTGGAGCGCAACGCCGATTTGCGGCGGCGGCCGATCGTGGCGGAGGAGGTCGGCGGACTGGCCGATGTCCTGACGCCGGATGGCGATTTGCGGACACTGCCCTGCCACCTGCCCGATCCGGACCCCCGCATGGCCGGACTGGACGGCTTCTACGCCGCCCGAATCGTGAGAAATTAGAAGGTATTGCCAGGTCCGCCCGGTTGGCCGCTATTGCACCCTTCGCTATATGATGCGGCCGGAACGGCGGGGCTTCCTGCTACCGCGGAGCACAAGGAAGAGGCGTACGCGTCCATGGCCAGGCTTTCGATGGCGGAACGCGTCAAGCTGACCGTGCTCATGGGGCGCCGCGGCGTACGCAATCTGGCCGGCCGCATGCGAGGTCATCCGTTGATCCGCTGGAACATTGTGCCGGGCAAGGCGGACCGGCTGGTGATCGCACCGCAGGATCTGCGCACCGCGGACGGCACCCGCGCCAGCGAAATCTACGCCGGACGTTTCGCCTTCGCCGGCAAGGTGGTGATCTGTGATGGCCGCTCGCCGTTCGAGATCACGCCGCCGTCGGACGAGTGGGCGGCGGCGGTGTTCGGCTTTGGCTGGCTGCGCCACCTGCGCGCGGCGGAGTCCGGCATCACCCGCGCCAATGCCCGCGCGCTGGTCGATGAATGGATCACATTGCAGGGATCGTTTCACCCGGTGGCGTGGGAGCCCGACATCATGGCGCGGCGGGTCATCGCCTGGCTCAGCCAGGCGCCGCTGGTGCTGCACGACGCCGACGAGCAATTCTATCGCCGCTTCCTGCGCAGCCTGCAACGCCAGGTGCGTTGCCTGCGTCACACCGGGGGCGAAGCGGGCGAGGGCGTGCCGCGTATGCAGGCGCGCGTCGCGCTAACCTACGCGGCGCTGTGCATGTCGGGACAGGCCCGGCATCTGCGTACAGCGGTTAAAAATCTGGTCGCGGAGATCGAACGGCAAATCCTGCCCGATGGCGGACACGTCACCCGCAACCCCGGCGCGCTGATCGAGGTGCTGCTCGATCTCCTGCCGCTGCGCCAGGCGTTCGCGGCGCGCAACATCGCCCCACCCGCGCAGCTCAACAACGCGATCGACCGCATGATGCCGATGCTGCGCTTCTTCCGTCACGCCGACGGCAATTTCGCGCAGTTCAACGGCATGGGGCCGACCCAGCCCGACCTGATCGCCACCATCCTCGCCTATGACGATGCGCGCGGTACGCCGCTCTCCAACGCGCCGCATTCCGGCTACCAGCGCATCGAAGCGAAAGACCTGACGGTTCTCATGGAAACCGGCCAGCCGCCGCCGCTCGCGATGAGCCAGGAGGCCCACGCAGGCTGCCTGTCGTTCGAATTGTCGTCCGGGCTGCAGCGCATCGTGGTGAACTGCGGACTGCCGGGGACCAGCCGCGACACCTGGCGGCAGGTGGCGCGCGCCACCGCCGCGCATTCCACCGTGGTGTTCAACGATTCCTCGTCGTGCCGCTTCCTCGATACATCCTCGTTCAAGAAGCTGATCGGCACGCCGATTGTCGATGGACCGGAACAGGTATCGGTCGCGCGCGAAGAGCGCGCCGACGCGACCCTACTGCGCGCTTCGCACGACGGCTACGCTGAACGCTACAGCGTGGTGCATCAGCGCGCGCTGCGGCTCGCCGCCGACGGACAACGGCTCGACGGCGAGGACTTGTTCGTGCCGGTGGACAGCGACCTGCTGCCGGAGGGTGTGCCCGACGAGTTCGCCGTGCGGTTCCATCTGCATCCGGCAATCAAGGCCAACAAGCTCACCGACGGCCGCGGCGTGATGCTGATGCTGCCAGACCGCGAGGTGTGGACCTTCAACGCGCACGAGGATCGCGTCGAGCTCGAGGAAAGCGTATTCTTGTCGGGCCCGGATGGCCCGCGCCGCACCGTGCAGATGGTGATCTACGGCCGCGCCCGCAAAGTGCCGCGCGTTCACTGGAGCTTCGCCTACGTCACGCCCGCCGGCGGCGGCAAGGCGCGCGGCCGCGACGAGTCGCCGGAACTGCCGTTGAATCCGTGAATACCCCATGACCGAGCTTCGCAAGATCACCCGCGCGCTGTTGTCGGTGTCCGACAAAACCGGCCTCGCCGAATTCGCCAAGGCGCTGGCCGGCCACGGCGTCGAGATCGTGTCGACCGGCGGCACCGCCAAGGCGCTGCAGGACGCCGGTCTTAAGGTAGTCGACGTGTCTGAGCTGACCGGCTTTCCCGAAATGATGGACGGCCGCGTCAAGACGCTGCATCCCAAGGTGCACGGTGGCTTGCTCGCGATCCGCGGCAACGAGGAGCACGCCGGCGCGATGGCCACGCACGGCATCAAGCCGATCGATCTCGTCGTGGTGAACCTCTATCCATTCGAGGCCACCGTTGCGAAGGGCGCTGGTTACGACGACTGCATCGAGAACATTGATATCGGCGGCCCGGCGATGATCCGTGCCGCCGCCAAGAACCATGCCGACGTCGCCGTGGTGGTCGAGCCGGACGATTACGCCGCCATCCTGGCTGAGCTCACCCAGCACGGCGGGACCACGCTGGCGCTGCGCAAGAAACTCGCCGCCAAGGCCTACGCGCGAACCGCGGCCTACGACGCCGCGATTTCCAACTGGTTCGCGAACGAGCTCAAAGACGATGCGCCGGCGTTCCGCGCGTTCGGCGGCAAGCTCGCCGAGGCGCTGCGCTACGGCGAGAACCCGCACCAGAGCGCGGCGTTCTACCGCGCGCCCGAACAACGCTTCGGCGTCGCCACCGCGCGGCAGGTGCAGGGCAAGCAACTTTCTTACAACAACATCAACGACACCGACGCCGCCTACGAGTGTGTCGCCGAGTTCGATTCCAAGCGCGCCGCTGCGGTCGCTATCATCAAGCACGCCAACCCCTGCGGCGTGGCGGAAGGCACGTCGCTCGTCGAGGCGTACCGCAAGGCGCTCGCCTGCGACTCGACGTCAGCGTTCGGCGGCATCGTCGCGGTCAACCGCAAGCTCGACGCCGAGGCCGCCAGGGCCATCACCGAAATCTTCACCGAGGTGATCATCGCGCCGGATGCCACCGACGAGGCCATTGCCATCGTCGGCGCGAAGAAGAACTTGCGCCTGCTGATAGCCGGCGGCTTGCCCGACCCGCGCGCCACCGGACTGACGGTGAAGTCCATTGCCGGCGGATTGCTGGTGCAGTCGCGCGACAACGCGGTTGTCGATGAGATGCAGCTCAAGACCGTCACCCGCCGCGCTCCCACCTCTGCAGAGCTTGACGACCTGCGTTTCGCCTTCCGCGTCGCCAAGCACGTCAAGTCGAACACCATCGTTTATGCCAAGGATCGCGCCACCGTCGGCATCGGCGCCGGCCAGATGAGCCGTGTTGACGCTGCGCGCATCGCGGCGCGCAAGGCGGAGGACGCTGCTCAGGAATTGGAGCTCGCCGCCCCGCTCACCAACGGCTCGGTGGTCGCGTCAGATGCGTTCTTTCCGTTTGCCGATGGATTGCTGGTCGCGATCGAAGCCGGCGCCACTGCGGTGATCCAGCCCGGCGGCTCGATGCGCGACGACGAGGTGATCAAGGCCGCCGATGATCACGGCGTCGCCATGGTGCTCACCGGCACGCGACATTTCAGGCATTAGCGCTGTCATTCCGGGACGGCCCGAAGGGCCGGACCCGGAATCCATACTCCCGGTGGTGGTTATGGATTCCGGGTGCGCGAGCTTACGCTCGCGCCCCGGAATGACGATGGAGATTACCCCGCCCGGCCCGCGCTGTCGGACTTGGCGGTCGGCGTTGCCGACTTCGCCGGCGTCTTGGGCGAAGCAGGCGGCACCACCGCAGAGGTCGGCTTGATCGGCGACGAACCACCATCGGACCCCGCGGACACCGGAGCCGGAGCGGCTGGAGCCGGCGGCTGCGCGGCCGCGAGCTTCGCATCGGCGCGCGCCTTGGCGAGCCGCTCGAGCACCGGCGCAGGATCGACCGGCTTGTTGAGCTTCGCATCCCAGACCCGGACGCCGATTTCAATCGCAGTGTCATCGGAGATGAAGTTCATCCCGCTCGGCGGCGCGCTCAGCATGATGCGCAGCACATCCATGTGGGTCTCGATCGAGCGCAGGTACTCGGCGATGTTGAACACCTCGAACTGCGTGCGGTGGAGAACGGTCTTCAGGTCGTTCGCGGAGTAGTTGACGTTTTCATTGAACTCGCGGCTGAACGCGTGATAGCCGAGCCGGCTGCCGGTGAACTTGGTGCGCGAGACGTTGCCGTTCGCGTCGCGGCCACCGAGGAACGCCAGTGCGCACGCGCTGGTGCACAGCGCCTTGGCTTCCACCACGGTTTCGATCTTGAGGTCGTGGAAATAGGTGCCGAGCTTGAGGCCCTCGCGGAGATTGCCGCCGGGGGAATCGAGATACACGATCGTGCCGGTCTTCTTCGGCAGCTTGGAGATGTGCTTGCGCACCTCGTATGCGTCGCCGTCCACGATCGGGCCCTTGAGCAGAACGGCATTCACCAGCACGTTGTCGCTGGAATGCTTGGAGATTTCGAGCGCGCGGGCGGGCAGCGTCATCGCGCCCAGCAGGACCGCTGTGGAAACCAGGTTCCGGATGTTCTTGTTCGCCGCCATGACACAACCCTGAAGTTGGCCGCCTGCCTCGTTGGCGGCTCTTGGCTGTTGGTTGTGGTTAAGGCCGCGTAGGTTCAACGCAGCGTGGCGAATCGATCGCCTTGTGACGTGCATCACAGGTCGTATTAAACCTTTGAAGTAGCTTATTGTTTCGCCAGATCGCCGAGCAGGCTAGCCGCCACCGACAGCTTGGACAGCGTCAGTCCGCTGCTGGCGATCTGCCGGACCGCGGCCCGGATGCGCTCCACCTCGCCCGCCCGCGGCTTGGCCCAGGCTTCCACAGCCGCCGCGCCCGACAGGCCGGTCTGCACCATCGCCGCGGTGAGGCGGCGCTCGGCATCGCCGATCATGTCCAGCGAGCGGTCGAGCGCCAGCCGGTCGAAATAGTCCGATACAATGATCTTCTGGGCGTCCGCCGTCACGCGGTCGAGCCAGAAGTGCGCCACCGCAGCGAAGTAGGTCGCGACGATCGCCTCAATTGGCTGCTGCGTGCGGTCGGCGATCAGCACGACATCGGGCGCCGCCGCCAGGTCCGGCAAGGCGGCGATCCGGCGCGCCAGCGCATCCGGCACGCCCGCCATGTGTAGCTCCTTGGCACGAGCCTGCCGCGCGCCTGTCATTTCCTGCGGCAGGTTGTCGAGCGCGGCAGCCACTGCCTCGATACCCTCACGGTAGTGGTCGACCACATTGGCCAGGCCTTCCGTCAGACTGACGTTGCGCAGGAACCAGACCAGCCGGTCGAGCAGCAGATTCTGCACCGCTTCGTACAATTCGAGCTGCACCTTGCCCGGCACCTTGTTGTCGAGCGCGTTGATCTCGTCGTTGAGCGCCGGCATGTCGAAGCTGTTGCGCACCGCCGCGAACGCGCTGGCGATTGCAGCCGAGGTCGCGCCGGTCTGGTCGGCGATCCGCACCACCAGCGACGGCCCGCCGCGGTTGATCATCGAGTTGGCAAGCTGCGTGGCGATGATCTCGCGGCGCAGCCGGTGATGTTCCAATGCGTCGGGGAACACCTGGCTCAGTTCCTTCGGGAAATAACGCAGCAGCTCGCGGCCGAGATAGGGGTCGTCCGGCACGGGAGACTCCAGCAGCTCGGCGTAAAGCGACAGCTTGGCGTAAGCGAGCAGCACCGCAAGCTCGGGCCGGGTGAATGGCTGGGAGCGCTTCATCCGTTCCGCGATCGCCATGTCATCGGGCAGGAATTCGACCGCGCGATCCAGTTCACCGCGCTGCTCCAATATCTGGATCAGCCGCTGCTGGAAGCCCATGTCCTCCAGGCCGCGCCGTTGTGCTAGCGACAGCGCCAGCGACTGCAGATAATTGTTCCGCAGCACCAGAGCAGCGACATCGTCGGTCATTGTGCCAAGCAATTCGTTGCGCGCCGGCAGATCGAGACGGCCGTCGCGTACCGGCAGGCTCAGCGCAATCTTGATGTTGACCTCGACGTCCGAGGTGTTGACGCCGGCCGAATTGTCGATCGCGTCGGTGTTGAGCCGCACACCGGTGGTGGCCGCTTCGATGCGGCCGCGCTGGGTCATGCCGAGGTTAGCGCCCTCGCCGATCACCTTGCAGCGGAGCTGGCCGCCGGTGATGCGGATCGCGTCGTTGGCGCGGTCGCCGGCCGACTCGTCGGTTTCCGTCGAGGCGCGGACATAGGTGCCGATGCCGCCGAAGAACACCAGGTCGGCCGGCGCCTTCAGGATCGCGTTCATCACCTCCTGCGGCGTCGCCTTGTCCTTCCTGAGATCGATCGTCTCCTGCGCCTGCGGCGAAAGCACGATCTCCTTGGACGAGCGCGGGAACACGCCGCCGCCCGCAGAGATCAGCGCCTTGTCGTAATCCTGCCAGCTCGATCGTGGCAGCACGAATAGCCGGGCACGCTCGGCGAAGCTGCGTGCCGGGTCGGGATCGGGATCGATGAAGATGTCGCGATGATCGAACGCGGCGAGAAGCCTAGTGGTGCTCTCGCGCAGGAGCCCGTTGCCAAACACATCGCCCGACATGTCGCCGACGCCGACCACGGTGAATGGCGTCGTGGTGATGTCGACGTCCATCTCGCGAAAGTGGCGCTTCACCGATTCCCAGGCGCCGCGGGCGGTGATACCCATCTTCTTGTGGTCGTAGCCTGCCGAGCCGCCGGAGGCAAAGGCATCGCCTAACCAGAAACCGTGCCCCTCGGAGATCGCGTTGGCGATGTCGGAGAATGTCGCGGTGCCTTTGTCGGCGGCAACCACCAGGTAAGGATCGTCGCCCTCATGGCGCACCACGTTGTCCGGCGGCACCACGCCGTTGAGGTCGAGGTTGTCGGTGATATCCAGCAACGTCGAGACGAACAGCTTGTAGGCGGCCACGCCTTCGGCCTGAACGGCCTCGCGCGATCCGCCGATCGGCAGGCGCTTCGGCACAAAGCCGCCCTTGGAACCGACCGGCACGATCACCGCGTTCTTGACCTGTTGCGCCTTCACCAGGCCGAGAATTTCGGTACGGAAGTCCTGCGGGCGGTCGGACCAGCGGATACCGCCGCGCGCCACCTTGCCGAAGCGCAAGTGGACGCCTTCGACGCGCGGCGAATAGACGAAGATTTCGTACAGCGGCTTCGGCGACGGCAGGCCGTCGATCTTCTTGCTCTCAAACTTGATGGCGATCTGCGGCTTGGGCTGGCCATCCTTTTCGAGCTGATAGTAGTTGGTGCGCACCGCCGCCTGCACCGCGTTGACGAACTGACGGACGATGCGGTCCTCGTCGAGACTTTCGACTTGTTGCAGCGCAGTCTCGATCTCCGCCAGCACCGATACTTCGCGCTTATTGCGCTGCTCCATCGTCTCGGAGCCGCGCGGATCGAAACGCGTATGGAACAGGTCGACGACCTTCGCGGCGAGTCCGGCATGCTTGCGCAGCGTCACCCACATGTAGTCTTGCGAGTAAGGCACACGAATCTGGCGCAAGAAGCGGGAGATCGCGCGCAGCAGCGCGACATCGCGCCACTGCAAACCAGCGGCCAGGGTGAGCGCGTTGTAGCCGTCGTTCTCCGCAAAGCCGCGCATGACCACGATGAACAGCGCTTCGAGGCCCTGTTGGCGCGCTTCGAAGTCGCTGGCGGTGCCAGCGACGCACTCGAGTGTCATGTCGTGGAACCAGACCCCGCTGCCGCCGGCCGGATCGACCTGATAGGTCCGCTCGTCGACCACGCGGAAGCCCATGTTCTCAAGCACGGGCACCCGCTCCGACAGCGGGATCGGCCGGCCGTGGCTCCACACTTCGAGCCCGACGCCGTCCTGTTTGTCCCAGACCTTGTGATAGAAATCGACCGCGAGCGGGCGGGCCGCCGACAATCCCTCGATAACGCGGATGTCAGCCACCGCCTCGAGCGGTGAGTAAGCCTCACGATAGCCGTCCGAGAACGCGTCGCGGTAGCGATCGAACATGGCGCGCGCACGGCCCGGGAAGGCCTCGTTCAGCGTCTCTGACAGTGTGTCCGTCCAGGTGCGGACAATCGCGGAGATTGCTTCTTCCAGCGTCTCGCGATCGGGATTTGGCGTTTCGCCGGCATCGCGGCCGATGATGAAGTGGACGCGGACCAATGGGCCGTCCGGAAAAAACGGGTAGAAGGCGCTGACCCGGCCATTGAAGACCCCGGCGAGATATTCGCCGATCGCCTGGCGCACGCGCGTGTCGTATCGCTCGCGCGGTGCATAAACCAGTACGGAGACGAAGCGGTCGAAGCGGTCACGGCGCGCCAGCACGCGGATGCGGGGCCGCTCCTCGATCTGCATGATCGCCAGCGCGTTGCGATAGAGCGCGTCCTCGTCGATCTGGAACAGCTCGTCGCGCGGATAGGTCTCCAGGATATTGGCCAGCGCCTTGCCGGAATGGCCGTCGGGATCGAAGCCGGCCCGGCGCACGATGGCGTCGGCCTTGCGCCGCAAATAAGGAATGGTGCGCGCCGGCCGCGTGTAGGCGCCGGAGGTGAACAGCCCAACGATCCGGAACTCGCCGGAGACAATGCCGGCGGCGCTGAAGCGCTTCACGCCGATGTAATCCATGTAGACACGCCGATGAACGCGCGACCTCGCGTTGGCTTTGGTGACGATCAGCGTCTTCGGCTCGTTGAAGAACGCCTGGATCTCCGGCGTCACCGTGACGACCTGACCGCCGCGCCGCAGGATCGGCAGGTCGTTCTGGCGCAGCAGGCCGAGCCCGCTTTCCGGCACCGGTTGAAGGTCGTGATCGGCCGCTACGGTGTATTCCTGCACGCCGAGCAGCGTGAAGTTGTTGGCGTTGAGCCATTCCAGGAATTGGATCGCCTCGGCGATGTCGCCGACCGGCACCGGCGGCGGATTGACCTTGAGTTCCGCGATCACCTCGTTGACACGCGCCACCATCGGCTTCCAGTCGCGCACGCAGAGCCGGACGTCGGCCAGCGCCCCTTCGAACGCACGGGCGATCTCTTCGCGCTTCTGCTGGTCGTCGATGCGCTCGACATGAATATGAATAAAGCTTTCGTTGTGCGAGCCGGCCTTGTGCGCCTCCCCCGGCGGTGCAGTGAGCTTGCCGTCGTTGTCACGCGTTACCGCGAAGATCGGATGCGCAACAAGCCTGATGCCGATGCCGCGTTCGGTCAGCTCGCCCATCAGCGAGTCAACCAGGAACGGCATGTCGTCGTTGATGACTTCGATCACCGAGATCGACTTGAGCCTCTCACCGTCGGCCGCGGCGGGAGAAACGAAGCGAATTTTCGGCTCGCCCGGTTTACGGACGGCAAGGAAGGCCCAGGCGTCGCGGGCGAGCTTGGCGAGTTTGTCTGCGCTGTAAACCAGGAGATCCTCGGGCGCCGTGCGCGCGAACAGAACCGCTGCGAAAGTCGCCGGAACGTCGCCGAGCAACGTGCTTGAGGTGTCGAGCAAGGCGCGAGCAGCGCGTTCTTCTTCGCTCGCGAGGTCGGCAGATCGTTCAGTGAGGCGAGAATCGTGCATGACGGTGCGCTCGACTGTAGAGATTTCACTCGATAGTGAAAGGGTTTAGGCTAGGTCGACAAACGCGACGGGAGCATGACCGTGGGACAGGTTTCGAAAAAATCAAACGCCATCAAAGGGAAGCGCGATGCTGCACCGCACGCGGCAGCGGACGACGATACGAAGATCACCGCGCTCGATCTCAAGCAGGCGAAGCTATCACCACAGACCAAGGCCTACTTCGACAAATGCTCTGAGAAGCTCGGCTTTGTTCCGAACGTACTTCGGGCCTATTCGTTCGACATTCTGAAGCTTCAGACTTTCCTCGATCTGTACAATGACCTGATGCTCGCGCCCTCCGGCTTGTCCAAGCTCGAGCGTGAAATGATCGCGGTCGCCGTGTCGTCTGCGAACCGTTGCTATTACTGCCTGGTCGCGCACGGCGCCGCCGTACGCGCGATGTCCGGCGATCCGGTGCTCGGCGAGCTGATGGTGATGAACTATCGCGCCGCCCGGCTGAGTAAGCGCCACCGAGCCATGCTCGACTTCGCGGTGAAACTCACGACCGACTCGTGGAAGATCGAAGAGGACGACCGCGCAGAGTTACGACGCGCCGGATTCTCCGATCGCGATATCTGGGACATCGCTGCGGTCGCCGGCTTCTACAACATGACAAACCGTGTCGCGTCCGCGACCGACATGCGGCCGAACAGCGCCTACCACGCGCAGGCGCGCTAGCACAGCGCGCAACGAACGATAGCACGCATGCGGTTTGGTCCCTTGCACCGGCCGTCCTCATTCTAAAAAATCACGCCCAAGACAACCAGGAACGGAGCGCGCGGCTGATGCCGATCCGGCTGATGGAGAACTTCCGCGCGATCTTCTATTCGCCCTACTACGCGACCCATGCGCTCGGCTTCTATGAGCGGGAGGGCGTCGAGGTGGAACTCCTAACGTCCGACGTGCCTGGCGACGCAGTGCCGAGGCTGCTCGATGGCTCCGTCGATATCACTTGGGGCGGGCCGATGCGGGTGATGAAGGCGCACGACCTGGACAGGGATTCACCGCTGGTGAGCTTCTGCGAGGTGGTATCGCACGATCCATTCTTTCTGATCGGGAAACGCGGCGCGAAACCGTTTCAACTCGCCGATCTCGCCACAAGGAAGTTTGCTTCGGTGTCCGAGGTGCCGACACCGTGGATGTGCCTGCAACAGGATCTGCGCGACCAAGGCATGGACCCGAACAAGCTTTCGCGCCGCTCCGATCAAGCGATGACGCGCAACTATGTGTCGCTCAAGGTCGGCGAACTGGACGTGATGCAGACGTTCGAGCCGTTCGTCTCGATGGCGGAGAAGGACGGCGCCGCCGAGGTCCTCTATGCGGCAAGCACGCGCGGCCCGACGACCTACACCGCCTTTGTCGCAACCCGCGATGCTTGCGCCAAGCATCGCGACGAATTCGCTGCGATGACGCGCGCCACCGCAAAAATGCTGGCGTGGCTTTATTCCAATCCTCCGGAAGAGCTTGCCAACGCGGTTATGAAGTTTTTTCCCGACTTGGCGCCGGACATTCTGCTGAGATCGTTGCGCCGCTATCGCGACGCCAATCTCTGGTCGCGCGAAATCAAGCTGATCCCACAGGGCTTTTCGCAACTCGCGAAAAGTCTCCGTTCCGGCGGATTCATCGGCCGCATGCCGGGCTATGATGAATGCGTCGAGCCTCACCTCAACGAAACTCGTCCAAAGAAATGACCGAGGAACTGATCCATGACCGATATGACCATCACGGCCGTCCGCACCACCACGTTGCGCGTGCCGTGGCCCGACACGCCCTGGCTGAAGGATCACGCGTTCGGCGACGCGCGCAATTTCCTGGTGGTCGAGGTCGAGACCAAGGGCGGCATCGTCGGCATGGGCTACCTGTTTTCGTTCCGGCCGGGACTGAAGACGATCACTGCCGCGCTGGAAGAGACAATCATCCCGCGCGTGATTGGCAAGGACGCCACTGCCGTCGAGGGCATCTGGAACGACATTTACAAGACCACCGTCACCTATGGCCGTGGCGGCATCGTCATCATGGGATTGTCGGCGCTCGACATCGCGCTATGGGACGCAATCGGCAAGCACGCCAACATGCCGCTGCATCGGTTATGGGGTCACGTACGTTCGAAAATTCCAGCCTATGGCTCCGGCTGCTTCCGCGGCTCGGGCGGCGACGGCATGATCGCCAAGGCGCTGCATTACAAGGAGCGCGGCTACAAAGCGATCAAGATGCAGATGGCGCACAATCACACGCTGCGCCAGGACGTCGACAACGTAAAGCGGATGCGCGAGGCGCTCGGCCCCGATATCGACATCATGATCGACATCAACATGGGCTACACCGCCGAAGTGGCGATCAGCCAGGGCCGCAAGATCGCCGACTACGACATCTACTGGCTGGAAGAACCGGTGCCCGCCGACGACTTCAAAGGCTACATGCGCGTCGCCGAGGCGCTGCCGATCCGTATCGTCGGCGGCGAGACGCATTTCACGCGCTTCGACCTGCGCCCGTTCTTCGAGAATCCGCGCTGCCCGATCCTGCAACCCGATCCAATGCGCGGTGGCTACACGGACCTTCGCAAGATTTCGGTGATTGCCGACACCTGGAATATCCAGATGGCCCCGCACCTGTTCCCAGAGTTGAACGTGCAACTGCTGGCATCGATCCCGAACGGGGCGTGGATCGAAGACATGGGATTGTCGGAAGACCTGTTCGTCGATCCGGTGCCGGTGGTGAACGGCACGATCACCGCGCCGGAGCGGCCGGGACATGGCTTGGCCTTCAAGCCGGGGATCCTCAAGGATTGCCGCGTTTAGTCACCGGCTTATACCCGTTGACGGCTTTTGTGGCAGCACGCACGCGATCGATAAAGAACTGCGTGGCCGAACTGAACGACCGGTTCTTCAACGTAATGATTGCTACCTTGTGTCGGGTGCTAGGAAAAGCCACCGGCAGGACTTTGATCGATGGGTTCGGACGCTGCAGTAGCGCCCACAAGCGGGGGACCATCGCGAGGTAGCGGCCCGTCGCCAGCAACTCGTTGTGCAAGGTATGGGACGTGGTCGCAACCGTGATCCGTGGAGGAGCCAGTCCGACGGCGCGGAAGGCGTCCATGGCGAACGAGCCGAGGTCGGTGTCGGACGGCTGGAACGTCCACGGCTCATCCAGCAGTTCGGCAACCTCGATCTTGCGGCGGCGAGCCAGCGGATTGCGCGATCCCGTGACGGCGACCAGCGTATCCTCGTAGAGGATTTCGGCCGAATACTCCTCGGAAGGAGGGCTGTACAGTCGGCTGACGACGACGTCGACGCGTCGTGCTTCCAACTCCCGATACAACATTCGCAGGTGTCCGACCATGACGCGAAAAGACATCCGCGGATATTGCATCGACAATTGGTGAACGACCGGCGAAATGAGCGTCGAGATCATGCCGTCGGTGCCTCCTGCACCTATCTCACCAACTGTGGGATCGGTGAGAAACGCGATATCCTGAACGCCCTGCCGCAACTCGTCGAACACGACCACGCCGCGTTTGATGAGAGCAAGGCCATAAGGGGTCGGCTCGGCGCCGCGCCGGCTCCGATCCAGCAATTGCACACCGAGTGTCTGTTCGAGCGACGCGATCGCCTTCGAAACCGCAGGCTGCGACATGCGAAGAGCAGCGGCCGCCTTACCCATGCTTCCGGTTTGAACCACAGCCAGCAGAACATCGACGTCCCGCAATTTGAGACGACGGCGCACCCGATCGTTCCAGGATGTGACGGTCATTCGAGATCGTTATGCATACATTCGATAATAATATTATCTGGTTGTGACCCGTTCCGCTACGCTCTTCCCCGGTTCGCAGGCGCGCACGGCGATCGGACCCTCGACAGCGATGTGTTGGTGCAACGTCACGGGCAACGGTCCGTGCGGGTCGCTGCGTGCTGCCTGCGGAATGAAACGCGGGAGCATAGCGATGCGCTGCTTACATCGTTCCCTGAGCGCTGCCTTTCTCACTGTCACCCTCGCCACGTTGCCCGTGGCGACACCCGCGGTCGCGGATGACGATTGGACGGTGCTGATGATGGCGCCCGACGGCTCGTGGGGCGCAGCCACCAATTTCTCGGTCAATCGAGCAATCGCTACGGCCATCACCAACTGCAAGGCGGCCTATCAACGCGAAATCGGCTGTGGCGCAATCATAACGACGATCCGAGCCGGCTGGAGTCTGGGAATTCGGTGTGGCCGCGAAAATATTCTGGTGGCCCAAAAGACGTTGGCTGATGCGGAACAGGCCGCTCGCAATCGCGAGGTGGAGCTACGGCGGTACTACGTGCGCGACATGCCGTCATGCCGGCGCATAGTCACCGTTGATCCTGAAGGCACGGTCGTCACGTCGCATCCTGAGAAGCGCGCGACCGTTCGCGACCCATCGCTCCACCGTCAATTTCCATGGAGCCCGAAATGGATCACTCTTGGAAGGTATCAAGAAATCGACGTTCTCCGCGATGCGCTCGATCGAGCACGCGTGAGAACCGGAGTCCATGCCGATGCCATTCTCAAGAGCCGTGAATTCAGCTTGAGCACGAATGAAACGGAGATCAATCTCGTGATCGCCTCCGTCGCTGATTTGGGCTTCAGTGACGAAGGAGCCGCGCTCCCAGCCATCTATGCCCGTGCCCGTACGTTGGGCCTTGAATTGTGTCCGGCGGAAGTCGGACCGCTTCTGCGGCTTCGGTACCTGAATCAGCCCGTCGGCGAATGGTTGCGCATCGCCATGACGCCAATCGTCACCAATGAAGGCATCGCTGCGGACTTCACAGTTGCCAATGGTGGCACGGGGCCCATGCTTTTGGGCGGCGAAGTGCGTGCCGACAGCATCATGCCCGCGGTGATCCGATTCGTTTTCATGCGGCCGCAACCCTCAAGGGCCGTTGTGGGTCGCTAACACGGCCAGACAATCATCTCAGGGTGACGTTGCCGGACTTGTCTCGGCCATCGATGTCCTTAAGCTCGGGCGGGCATGAGGAGAAATTTCCGATGCACGCCCCGACACAGCACCTGATCACCGAAGAATTCACAGTCCCCTCCGATCCGGGCATCGACATCTTCGTTCGCAACAAACGGCCGGCTGATCTGGCGTCGTTCACGCCGGAACGTACCGTCCTGTTCGTGCACGGCTCGACCTACCCGGCACACGCCGGCTTCGATCTACCGCTCGGCGGGCAATCGTGGATGGAGTACATCGCCTCGCGCGGTTACGACGTCTACGGCCTCGACCTTCGCGGCTACGGCCGGTCGACGCGGCCGAAGGCGATGAGCGAGCCGCCGGCGGCAAACTCCCCCGTCACACGCACGCCGGATGCGGTGAAGGACATCACCGCCGTCCTCAACGCGGTGTTGAAGCGGCGCAACATCCCGCGCCTCAATCTCCTTGGCTGGTCGTGGGGCTGTGCGCTGATGAGCATCACTGCGGTGCAGAATCCGGGCAAGGTCGCGCGGCTGATGCTGCACGCACCGTCGTGGATTCGCACCCAGCCGCCCCTGTTCAACAGCGAAGGCCCGGTGCAAGCCTACCGGCTGGTCAGCAAGGCCGGCGCCCGCGAGCGCTGGCTCAACGGCGTGCCGGAGAACAAGAAAGCGGAACTCATTCCAGCCGGGTGGTTCGAGCAATGGACCGACGCCATGTGGGCGACCGATCCGGACAGCGGAAAGCACAATCCGCTGCTGCGCGCGCCGAACGGCACGCTGGCCGACACGCGCGAATTCTGGATGAACGGCAAGGCACTCTACGATCCGGCCAAGATCATCGTGCCCACCCTGATCGTGGTGGGCGAATGGGACAACGACACGCCGCCCGCACTGGCGCAAACGATCTTTCCGCTGCTCGTGAATTCGCCCGGCAAGCGGCTGGTGCAGCTCGCCGAAGGCACGCATCACATGATGTTTGAGAAGAACCGGCTGGAGCTGTTCAAGACCGTGCAGGCGTTTCTCGACGAAGCGACCTGAGCTACAATCGCTCAACAACCAAATCGTCCCCGGGAGGTTCGCGTGATTTTCAGGTCACTGGCGTACGTACTCTGTGCCGCGTTCCTTGCCTACGGCACGCTTGTATCCGGCGATGCGTCCGCGCAATCGCAGCAGCTCATCACCGAAGAGATGATGGTGAAATCCCCCGATCCGGGGATCGAGATTTTCGTCCGCAACAAGCGCCCGGCCAATCTGAACTCGTTCCGGCCGGAGCGCACCGTGCTGTTCGTGCATGGCGCGACGTATCCGGCGCACTCCGCGTTCGACCTGCCGCTCGGTGGCCAGTCCTGGATGGAATACATCGCCTCGCGCGGCTACGACGTGTACCTGCTCGACGTCCGCGGCTACGGCAAGTCGACCCGGCCGAAGGAAATGTCCGAGGACGCCAAGAACAATCCGCCGATCGTGCGCGGCGAAACCGCCGTAAAGGACATCGGCACCGTGGTCGATTTCATTCTCGCACGCCGCAACATCCCACGCCTCAACCTGCTTGGCTGGTCGTGGGGCACCACGCTGATGGCGACCTACACCACGCAGAACCCCAGCAAGGTCGAGCGGCTTGCGCTCTATGCGCCCGTTTGGATCCGGCAGACCGCGTCGCTGGTGCAGACCGGACCGGGACCCACGCCTGCCTACCGCACCGTGCGGCGCGACCAGGCGATGGGGCGCTGGCTGACCGGCGTGCCGGAAGACAAGAAGTCGGCGCTCATCCCGGCCGGCTGGTTCGATCAATGGGCCGACGCGACCTTCGCCAGCGACGCCGAGGGCGCGAAGATGAACCCGCCGGTGCTGCGCGCGCCGAACGGCGTCGTGCAGGACGGCCTCGAATTCTTCGGCGCCGGCAAGGCATACTACGACCCGGCGAAGATCACAGTGCCGACGCTACTGGTGCTCGGCGAGTGGGATCGCGACACGCCGCCCTACATGGCGCAGACGCTGTTCCCGCTGCTGGTCAATGCGCCGGGCAAGCGGTTCATCATGCTGGCCGAAGGCACGCACACCATCATGATGGAAAAGAATCGGATGGAGCTGTTCAAGGCCGTGCAAGCGTTCCTCGACGAGGCGGGCGGGTCCTGAGCCGCCCCTACTCCTTGAACACCTCCTCGCGCTTCCGTTTCACCGCCGGCAGCACCAGGATGATTAGCAAAGCGAGCGACATCGCGAGCAGGATCGCGCTGATCGGCCGCTCGACGAATGTCATCGGATTGCCGCGGGACAGGTACATGGCACGGCGAAAGTTCTCCTCCATCAGCGGCCCGAGGATGAACCCCAGGATGAACGGCGCCGGCTCGGCGCCAACCTTGTAAAAGAACACGCCGAGCAAGCCGAACAGCAGCATCACCCAGACATCGAACACCGTGTTGCCGACTGAATAGGTGCCGATACAGCAGAACAACGCGATCATCGGGAACATGAGGCGGTACGGCACGCGGAGCAACGACACCCATAACCCGATCATCGGCAGGTTGAGCACGATCAGCATCAGGTTGCCGAGCCACATCGAGGCGATGACGCCCCAGAACAGTTGCGGCTGTGCGGTCATCACCTGCGGGCCGGGCTGGATGCCCTGGATCATCATGGCGCCGACCATCAGCGCCATGATGGCGTTGCCGGGAATGCCGAGCGTCAGCAGCGGAATGAAGCTGGTTTGCGCGCCGGCGTTGTTGGCGGCTTCAGGCGCGGCCACACCCTCGATCGCGCCACGGCCGAACCGCTCCGGCGTTCGCGACATTTTCTTCTCGACCGCGTAGGCAGCAAACGAGGATAGCGCAGCGCCGCCACCAGGCAGCACCCCGAGCACCGAACCAAGCACCGTGCCTCGAAGCATCGCCGGCGTGCACGCGCGCAATTCCTGCGCGGTCGGCCAGAGATTTCTGAATTTGAAGGAGAGCAGATGACGCTCCTGCGGGCGGCCGAGCGTCACCGCGAGTTCGGCGATGCCGAACAGCCCGATGGCAACAGGCACGAAGCCGATGCCGTCGCCGAGCCCTGCGAGATCCATGGTCATGCGCGGCGCGCCGGTGTTGACGTCGATGCCGACCAGACCGAGCAGCAGTCCGACCAGCACCATCGCCACTGCCTTCTCCGGTGAGCCGTGCGCCAGCACCACCGCGCCGGTGAGGCCGAGCACCATCAGGCTGAAGTATTCGGCGGCGTTGAACTTGAGCGCGAGCCAGCTCATCGGCGCGCTGGCGGTGGCGAGCACGATGGTCGCGATGGTGCCGGCAACGAACGACGCGATCGCGGCAATCGCCAGCGCCGGCCCTGCGCGGCCCTGCTTCGCCATCTGATGGCCGTCGATGCAGGTGACGATCGCCGAGGATTCGCCCGGCACGTTGACCAGGATCGCGGTGGTCGAGCCGCCGTACTGCGCGCCGTAGAAGATGCCGGCCAGCATGATCAGCGACGAAGCCGGCGGCAGCGAGAAGGTGAACGGCAGCAGGATCGCAATGGTGGTGATCGGCGCGATGCCTGGCAGCACGCCGACCAGCGTACCGATCAGAGCGCCGAGAAAGCAGAAGCCGATGTTGGCCGGCGTCAGCGCGACCGCGAAGCCGGTGGCGAGGTTGGCGAACAAGTCCATCGCTAGCGCCTTGCTCTGCCGTCATTCCGGGACGCGCCATAGCGCGTCGAAAACGCGCGTAAACGCGTGAACGCGCTTATGGCTCGCGCCCCGGAATGACGACGGAGAGTTTTCATCGCGGCCAGATCGGGATCGGCAGGCCGAGCACGGTGACGAACAGCAGCACGGCAAAGATCGCGAGCGCCACCGCGAGCAGTGCGTTCTCGCGCAGCCGCACGTCGTAGGCCGCGAGGCCGGCGCAGATCACGACCGCCAAGCTGGTGAGCGCCAGACCCGCGAGCGGCAGCAGGACGGCAAACAGCGCGACCGACGCCGAAATCAGCAGCAGCGGCCGCCACGCGATATTCGGAAACGCAACGCGGCCGGCAAACAGCGCGCGCAAGCCGAGGACGAGGCCATAGATCATGATGATCAGAGCAAGTCCGCGTGGCACGTAGCCCGGACCCATCGCCGCCGCCGTGCCGACGCTCAGCTCACCGGCCAGCGCGAACGCCAGCGCGCCAAGCGCCACGAGGAACGCAGCGAAAGCGAGATCGGGGACGTTGGCGCGCGTCGCCATGCGAGCGTGCTAAGCAGGTTTTTGCTGGCTCCCCAACGGATGGATAATGAAAACGGCTAGCGCCAGCATCATCCGTGACCTCGATCCGTTGGGTCGCCTGAGAATCTCTGCTTAGCCCTCCGTGCTGATGCCTTCGGCCTTCACCACCGCGCCCCAGTCGGCGATCGCCTTGGCGATCCAGCCGCCAAACTGGTCCGGCGTATCGGTGCGCACTTCGCCGCCGAGGTCGGTGATCCGCTTGGCGATATCGGGCATGGCGAGGATTTTCTTGATCTCGGTGTTGAGCCGCGCCGCCACCGCCGGCGGCGTGCCCTTGCTGGCGAGGAAGCCCTGCCAGGAGCCGACCTCGACGATCGGCATGTCGAGCTCCTTGAACGTCGGCAGGTCCGGCAGCGCGGGAAGCCGCTTGTCACCCGACACCGCGATGCCCTTGAGCTGCTTCTGCACCACGAACGGCTGGGTGGCGAGCGCGCCGTTGAAGATCACGTTGCTCTCGTTCGACACCACGGCGCGGATTGCGGGCGCGCCGCCGCGGTACGGCACCATGCCCCATTTGAGCCCGTACTTTTTCGCGATCACAATCGCGAGCAGATGCTGGACCGAGCCGACGCCGCTGTTGGCGACGTTGAGCTTGCCGGGATTGGCTTTGTCGTAGGCGATCATCTCGACGAACGTGTTGACGGGCAGCGAGGGATGCACGGCGAAGCAATATGGCGAGAACATCACCATCCCGACCGGCACCAGATCCTTCTGCACATCGAAGGAGAGCTTCTTCACCAGGCTGGGCTGCGTCGCCAGCGTACCGACGTCGGTGATCAGGAGCGTATGGCCATCGCCTGGCTGTTTCGCCACATAGTCGGCGCCGATGTTGCCAGAGGCGCTTGGCTTGTTCTCGACGATCACCGGCTGGCCGATCGCTTTCGACAGCTCAGGTCCGATCAACCGCGCCAGGATGTCCGAGGTGCCGCCCGGTCCATAAGGAACGATGATGTGAACCTGTTTGGTGAAGTTCTGCGCGGTGGCTGGAATACTGCCGAGCGCCGTCGTTGCGGCAAGTCCTGCAAGCGTTTCACGCCGCGTCAACATGGTCATCCTCCCGCAAAAATTCTTGGTTGTGGATCGAACGGTACCACCCCACCAGAGCTTCGGATAGGCTCGCGCCATGACAGGAATGAGTCGTCGCGCACTTGCAGCGGGCCTTGCACTGGCGCTGAGCGCGGCAACGGCCGCGCAGGCCCAGCGCGGCGCCAGCCCGGCCGAGCTGCCCAAGGTTGATCCGGTCTTCGCACGCCACGGCATGGTGGTGGCGCAGGAGAAACGCGCGGCGCGGATCGGCGTCGAGGTGCTCAAGCGCGGCGGCAACGCGGTCGATGCCGCCGTGGCGGTCGGGTTTGCGATGGCGGTGACCTATCCGCGCGCCGGCAACATCGGCGGCGGCGGATTCATGGTGATCCATCTCGCCAGCCGCAACCGGCAGTTCGCCATCGACTATCGCGAGACGGCGCCAGCGGCGACCACGCCGGAAATGTACCTTGATGCCCGCGGCGAACCCGACCCGAAGAAGCTGCGCGAGCTTGGCTCGGCGGTCGGCGTTCCGGGTACGGTTGCGGGCCTGGCGCTGGCGCACCAGAAATACGGCTCGGGAAAATTCTCGCTGGGGCAATTGATATCGCCGGCGATCGTGCTGGCGCGCGACGGCATTCCGGTCGAAGACGACGTTGCGGATTCACTGCCCTACATGCAGCCGATGTTCGCGCGCTGGCCGGCGTCCGCGAAGATTTTCCTGCGGCGCGACGGCGAGGTTCTCGCGCCGGGCGACCGGCTGGTGCAGAGCGATCTCGCGCGTACGCTTTGCGCGATTGCGCGCAACGGTCCGCGCGCCTTCTACGAGGGTCCGATCGCCGAGAAAATCGCCGCCGCGGTCCGCGCCGCCGGTGGCGTGATGACGGCGGACGATCTGAAGAGCTACCGCGCGGTCGAGCGCGCGCCGCTGCGCGGCACTTACCGAGGCTATGACGTGGTCTCGATGCCGCCGCCCTCATCGGGCGGCGTCATCCTGCTGCAGATGCTCAATCTTCTGGAACAATACAAGCTGCGACAGAACGATCCCGCTTCGCTGCATCTGATGATCGAGGCGATGAAGCTCGCCTACGCCGACCGCGCGCAACATCTCGGCGACCCCGATACGGTCAAGGTGCCGATCGCCGGTCTCAGCTCGAAGAGCTATGCCAAGGTGCTGCGTGAGAGCATCGATCCCGACAAGGCCAAGCCGGCACGGGACATCAAACCGGGCAATCCGGTCTCGTTCGACGGCGACAACACCACGCACTATTCCGTGGTCGACCGCTTCGGCAACGCGGTGTCGAACACCTACACACTCAACCTGAGCTACGGAAACGGCCTGGTCGCGGCGGGCACCGGCGTGCTGCTCAACAACGAGCTCGATGATTTCGCGGCCAAGCCGAATGCGCCGAACTCATTCGGCCTGATCGGTCTCAACGCAGCCAACGCGCCGGGACCGAACAAGCGGCCGCTCTCCTCGATGACGCCGACCATCGTTCTCAAGGACGGCAAGCCCGTCCTTATTACCGGATCACCCGGCGGCAGCCGCATCATTACGACCGTGCTGCAGGTGATCCTCAACGTGCTCGACTACAAGACGCCGGTTGCCGTCGCCGTGGCGGCGCCCCGCCTGCATCATCAATGGCAGCCGGACGAAGTCTGGGCCGAACCCGGTGTGCCACCTGCGGTGCTGAAAAATCTGGAGGCGCGCGGCCACAAGATCGTGCCGCGCATCTGGGGCACGTCGGCGAATTCGATCCTGGTGACGCCCAAGGGGCTGATCGGCGCCGCCGACACGCGCACACGCGGCGCGCTGGCGGCGGGATATTGACGCTGAATTTTCGGACGGCTTCGGCAGACGAGCGCGCGGGAGATACGGCGCCGCCTCGGTTGGGTCTAGCTCATGTCCAGGCCAAGATTCTGACCATGACCGCTTCTCTAATCGGCCGTCTGGGGTCAAGCGCTTTCAGACTATCCACCACTGCAGTGTCGATGTCGCTCACGGGCTCGCGCTTCTCTTCGGAATCGGCACCAAGGCCCTTCCAGCATGGGATCCGAGGACGAGGCGGAACAATCTAAGTGGCGGCCTTGCCGTCAGTTGAACGGCAGGTCCAAGCGGACATGCGAACTCACCTCATCCATCGTCCCGCGAGGGACATCTTTCCACCGCAGGGTGGAGCTCGAGTTTCCTCCTATCGGATCTGATCTTTCACGGTTTTCATGCTGCTGCGGCGGCTTGTTCTCGGGTCCAGCGGAACTCGGTGCCGTCCACCCACATGCGGTGCATGATCACGGCCAGCCGGCGGGCCAGCGCCACGATTGCCTTCTTCATGCCGCGGCGCCTGGCGATCTGCATCGCCCAGGCCTTCAGCCAGGACCATTTCTTGGAACGCATCATGGCCTGAGCTGCTTCGTAGAGCATCGTCCGCATCATCTCGTCTCCACAGCGCGATATTCTGCCGTCCCAATCGACCTCGCCCGATTGATACTTGGCGCACGTCAGTCCAAACACCGCCCCGACGGACTTGGATTTGCGGAAGCGAGCCGGAATATCGACCGTGGCTCGATAGGTCAGCGACACCACGGGGCCGACACCAGGGGTCGTCATCAGGCGCCGGCATACCTCGTCATCCCGGACGATGGCCAGCAGGCGGCGGTGCAGGATGCAGAACTGCTCGCGAAGTGTCCGTCGGACAATGAGCAGCGGTTCGACCAACGCCGCCAGGTCGGGCAAGTTCTCGACAAGCTTCCTGATGCGAGCCTCGAACCTCACCGTCCCAACCATGCCGACCTTGAGGCCGAAGTTGCGCAGAGTACCGCGCAGGTCGTTATCGATGGCGATCGCCTTCGACTGCAGCAGCTTGCGATGGGTCAGCAGCATCCGCAGTTTCTGACTGCGTAGCGTCTTCACATGCACCGGGCGGTAAAGCCCCACCCGCATCATCTGCGCCATGCCGCGCGCATCGTTGCGGTCGGTCTTGTTGATCTGCGCCTTCAATACCGCCCGCATGTGTCGCGTCTCGACACAGATCACCGGCAAGCCCGCTTCGGCCAGCCCACTGAACAGCCATTGCGACAGCGGTCCTGCTTCCAATCCGATCCGCTTGAAGTGGTAGGCGGGGTTCTTTAGCACCGCCAGCAGCGCTTCGGGTTCGCTTGCCACCCTTACTTCACGAACGATCCTGCCCGTGTCATCCACAATGCAGACGCTGGTCTCCTTGACCGAAACGTCCATTCCCGCAAAATGGTCCATGCTGCGCTTCTCCTTCTGATGTTTGAGGCCGTAACCACGGACCTCGTTTCACCATCAGCCTGAAGCGCAGCACCCAAAATTTTCAGCTATCCACAAGCCGCCGGCCGATTACCCCATCTAAGTCATTGAGGTAATTCGCGGAATTCCTCCAAGAAAAGCTTGACATTTCAATAGGATAGCATATCTTAGCTGCGGCCTAGCCCACGAGGTCACCGTAAGGTGGCTGGCAAAGAGCCCGGACCCTAGTCCGGGTTTTTTGCTTTTTTGGCAGTGGCCTCTTCCAAGTCCCAGCAACTGTATTTGATGCCTTCGGTCGGGACCGCTTTCTCGTCGAGTAGGCAGTCGATTAGCTTCTTATCTTCACGCAACCGCGCGTACGTTCTGTTGGCGCTGTGGTACCCGCCAATTGCCATCGGCCACAAATACAGGTCGGCAAGTTGCATGAAACTCGCACATATGGTGAACCGGGTGAGCCTACCCCGTCACTACCCCGCAGGGTTTTTCGCGCTTTCCCCTGTCTACTAAGTACTGGAGCGGGCGAAGGGATTCGAACCCTCGACCCCGACCTTGGCAAGGTCGTGCTCTACCCCTGAGCTACACCCGCATCCGGATAAGGCGGCGTACCGCCACCGCCGTTCCTATGCCAAAAGGCACCCGGCATTGCAACAATGCCGCGCCAAATCGCTATTTTCCCTTAATCTGCACATTCATCAGTGCCTGCATTCATGCCCACCACCCCCGAACAGCTATTTGCCTACCTGGATCGCCTGGGCATCCCCCATTCAACCGTCCGGCACGAGGCGCTGTTCACCGTCGAGCAGTCGCAGGCGCTGCGCGGCCGGGTTCCCGGCGCTCACACCAAGAATCTGTTCCTCAAGGACAAGAAGGGCAGCCTTTATCTGGTGACTGCGTTGGAAGACGCGGCAATCGAGCTCAAGTCGCTGCACATCAGGATCGGGGCGAAGGGCCGGTTCTCGTTCGGCTCTGCCGACCAGATGCGGGAGAGGCTCGGCGTCGAGCCCGGCTCGGTCACGCCGCTCGGCGCACTCAATGACACGGAGGGCCGGGTCACCGTGGTGCTCGACGCCGCGCTGATGACCCATGAGTTGATCAACGCGCATCCTCTCACCAACATTATGACCACCGCGCTGGCGCGTGAGGACTTGCTGCGTTTCCTGCGGGCGACCGGCCACGAGCCGCTGATCCTGTCCGTGGCCGGCGGGGCGGCGGAGGCCTAACAGGCCGTTGCATTTCCTCGGGGTTCTCGCCATTTAAGACGCCAAGGGAACCCGGCATCTCAGGCAAGGATTGGCGGACAATGCTGCAAAACGGCGGGGTAGCGACGGCGCCAGCCGCGGACGGTCTCATCAAGGAAACCACCACGCAGACGTTCGTCAACGACGTCATCGAGGAATCCAAGCGCCAGCCGGTGTTGATCGACTTCTGGGCGCCGTGGTGCGGGCCCTGCAAGCAATTGACGCCCGTGCTCGAAAAGGCGGTGAAGGCGGCCAAGGGCAAGGTCAAGCTCGTCAAGATGAACATCGACGAGCATCCGGCGATTCCTGGCCAGATGGGCATCCAGTCGATCCCCGCGGTGATCGCGTTCGTCAACGGACAGCCGGCCGACGGCTTCATGGGCGCGCTGCCGGAGAGCCAGGTGATGGCTTTCCTCGAACGCCTGACCAAGGAAAAGATCGGTGCCGGCGATGCGGACTTGCTGAAGTCCGCCGAGCAGGCGCTGGCGAACAAAGACTACACCGGCGCGGCTGAAATCTACGCGCAGGTGCTCGCGGAGGACGGCGCCAGCATTCCGGCCCTGGCCGGCCTGGCGCGCTGCTATGTGGCCACCGGCGCGATCGAGCAGGCCAAGCAGACCCTGGCGATGGTGCCGGAAAGCAAACTCACCGACACCGCGGTCGCCGCGGCGCGCGCGGCGATCGAGCTTGCCGAGCAGTCGCAATCGCTCGGCCCGGTCAATGAGCTGGAGCAGAAGGTCGCGGCCGACCCCAAGGATTATCAGTCGCGCTTCGATCTCGCGCTCGCATTGAACGCGAAGGGATCGCGCGACGCCGCGGTTGATCACCTGATGGAAATCGTCAAACGCGACCGCAAGTGGAATGACGACGGCGCGCGCAAGCAGCTCGTCCAGTTCTTCGACGCATGGGGGCCGACCGACGAGGCGACAATCGCCGGCCGCAAGCGTTTGTCCTCGATCCTGTTTTCTTGATGCTCCCGTCCGGCGACCGTGCCGGACCTGAAGGGCGCCGATGCCGATGAATGCGGTCTACCGCGGACCAATCGATTTGCCCGAGAACATTGCGGTGTTCCCGCTGCCGGGCGCGCTGCTGCTGCCGCGCGGTCAGATGCCGCTCAACATTTTCGAGCCGCGCTATCTTGCGATGGTCGATGACTCGCTGCGCGACGGCCATCGGCTGATCGGCATGATCCAACCCGATCCCACGCGTCCCGGCCCGGAGGAGAAGCCAAACCTGTTCAAGATCGGTTGCGTCGGCCGTATCACCCAGCTCGCCGAGACGGGCGACGGCCGCTATGTCATGCAACTCACCGGGGTGGCACGCTTCCGTGTCGAGCAGGAGCTCGACGTGCTGACGGCGTATCGCCAGTGCCGCGTTACGTTCGCGCCGTTCGCCGACGATTTCGTCCCGCGCAAGGGTGAGGAAGCGGTCGACCGCGACGCCCTTCTCGAAGCGCTCACCGATTTCCTCAAGGCCAACAACCTCAAGACCGACTGGTCCGGCATCGAGAGCGCACCCAACGAGGCCTTGGTCAATGCGCTCGCCATGATGTCGCCCTATGGCGTCGCGGAAAAGCAGGCGCTGCTGGAGGCCTCCGACCTCAAGACACGCGCGGAAATCCTGATCGCCATGACGGAAATCGAACTCGCGAAGAAGTCCAGCGGCGGTGAGACGCCATTGCAGTGACAACGAGCGCTGCACCCCGCTAGAATTGCGGGACCACCAAGCGGAGCTGACCTTATGTCCACCTCGGCCGACCGTCCCGCCAGCGGAGTCGACCCCAAGCTGCTTGAGATCCTGGTGTGCCCCATCACCAAAGGGCCGCTTGAATACGACGCGGGCCGGCAGGAGCTCATTTCGCGCGAGGCCAAGCTCGCCTATCCGATCCGCGACGGCATTCCGATCATGCTGCCTGAGGAAGCGCGGCGGCTGGATTGAAATCGCGGCTTGCTGCATCCTCGATCGTCACCCCCGGGCTTGACCCGCCTGCGGGCCGTAGCATTTTGAGTCTCTTGATCTCAATATGCCTTCGGCGGGCGAAGGCCCGGGGGTCCATCTTTCTGGCAACATGCCCGTTGAAGACGATGGATTGCCGGGTCATAGGCGAGCGAAGCGACGCCGTCCTTCGGACGGCTATGCCCGGCAATAACGCAGAGAAAGGACTCAGGAATGCTGAAAGTTTGGGGCCGCAACACCTCGTCCAACGTGCAAAAAACCATTTGGGCGCTCGCCGAGATGAAGGTGCCGTTCGACCGCATCGACGTCGGCGGCGCGTTCGGCAAAACCAAAGACCCGTTCTATCTGGCGATGAACCCGAACTCGCTGATCCCCACGATCGAAGAAGAAGACGGCTTCACGCTTTGGGAGTTGAACTCGATCATCCGCTACGTCGCCGCCAAGCACAGCAATCGCACGCTGGAGCCGGCCGATCTGAGAACCCGCGCGCTGGCGCATAAATGGATGGACTGGCAGCTTTCGGTGCTCGGGCCGGCAATCACACCGGTGTTCTGGGGGTTGATCCGCACGCCGCCGGAGAAACGTGATGCGGGCGCGATCGCCGCCGCCAAGGAAAAGACGATTACCGCCGCGAAAATCATGGACGCGCAGCTCGCCAAGACCAAGTACATGGCAGGCGACGATTTTTCCTACGGCGACATTCCGGTCGGCATCATGATCTATCGCTACAACCAGCTCATCCCGGAGCGGCCGGCGACGCACAACCTCGACCGCTGGTACGCCGCGATCTCATCGCGGCCGGCGTTCAAGGAGCAGATTGCAGTGGTGCCGCTTTCCTGAGCGCTTAACCGATTGCGCGTGATGTTTTCCGGAAACCGGCGCCACTTTTCGGGATCGCGCGCTACAGCGCCTCGCCGCGCAGCAGCTTCGGTACCTCGCCGGTGAGGCCGGCGGCTTCGCGGATGAACACATCCTTGAGCGCCGGCGCACGCTCGACCAGACCGAGACCGACGTCGCGAACGAGACGCAGCACGTCGGAGCGATTGGAGAACAGCCGGTTCAGCCCATCGGTCGCCACGCCCATCGACACGGTATCGAACCGCCGCCAGCGCTGGTAGCGATCAAGTACGGTCGCGTCGCCCGGATCGAGTCCGAGCCGCGCGCCATCGACGATCGCCTCGGCCAGCGCCGCGACATCGCGCAACCCCATGTTGAGGCCCTGCCCGGCGATCGGATGGATCACGTGCGCCGCATCTCCGATCAGAGCGAGGCGATCAGCCACGAACGAGCGCGCCACCGACAGGCTGAGCGGATAGGCGCGGCGCGGCCCCGCGACCTTGATGTCGCCGAGACGTAACCCGAAGCGCTTTTCAAGCTCGACATGAAACTGTTCGTCGGAAAGCGCAACGATGCGGTCGGCCTCGCCAGCCTTCTCGGTCCATACGATCGATGAGCGCCGGCCCTTCAGCGGCAAGACTGCAAAAGGGCCCGCGGGCAAGAAGTGCTCCTCGGCGCGGCCGTTGTGATCGCGCTCATGCGATACAGTGGTCACAATGCCGGACTGATCGTAATTCCAGCCGAAGCTCTGGATGCCGGCTCGCTCGCGTATCGTGGAACGCGCACCATCGGCGGCGACCAGAAGCCGCGCCGCGGCGGCGCTGCCGTCGTTGAAGCGAACTGCCAGTTTCCCCGGCGCAGATTCACAATCTGTCACCGCATTGGCGCGAAGCTCGATGCCGAGCCGACTCGCCCTGGCGGTGAGCGCGTCGACCAGCGGACCGTTCTCGATCATATGGGCAAACGGCTCGCCCGGCTCGATCTCGCCGCCGAAGCTGAGGAGCACCGGACGCACCGCGTCGTTGAGCTTGGAATCGGTGACGGCCATGTCGAGGATGGGCTGAGCCTCGGCGGCGACCGCGTCCCACACACCGATTGTCTCGAACAGCCGCCGCGCCGCCGCCGCAATGGCTGAAGCGCGCAGATCTCCGGAATGAGTTTTGCCCAATGCAGGGTCCGCGACCGCCACCGAAAACAACGGCCCAAGCGCTTGACGCAAGGCGATCGCCAGTGCGAGGCCGGCAAAGCCGGCGCCGCCAATCAGTACGTCAACTTGGCCGCCAGCCGGGCTACTGGTCCGCTTTGTCTTCGCCATTGGCCCAGTATATCACTGCTCTATGTCGTCCGCCGTCCAGGACCTGCTGTCGCTGCTCGATCTCGAACCGCTCGAGGTCAATCTGTTTCGCGGCCGCAGCCCGCAAGTCGGTTGGCAGCGCGTGTTCGGCGGCCAGGTGATCGGACAGGCATTGGTCGCCGCGACACGCACCGTCGACGGACGGCCGCCGCATTCGATGCACGCCTACTTTCTGCTGGCCGGCGACCCCAAGGTGCCGATCATCTACGAGGTCGACCGCATTCGCGACGGCAAGAGCTTTACCACACGGCGCGTCGTCGCGATCCAGCACGGCCATCCGATCTTCTCCATGTCGGTGTCTTTTCACGCCGACGAGGAGGGGCTCGACCATCAGGTCAACATGCCGAACGTGCCGAAGCCGGAGGCGTTGCCCGACGATACCGAGATCAAGCAGAAGATCCTGCCGCAACTGCCGGAGTCCGTGCGCAGATATTACGAACGCGAACGTCCGATCGAGCTGCGGCCGGTGGAATTCGGCCGTTATCTGGGACAGAAGTCGGAAAATGACCAGTTCAACGTCTGGATCAAAGCCACCGGGCGGCTCCCGGACGACCCGGCCATCCATCGCTGCGTGCTCGCCTATGCATCCGACTTTACGCTGCTCGACACGGCACTGCTGCCGCACCAGCGCAGCGTGTTCGACCGCGACATCCAAGCGGCGAGCCTCGACCATGCCCTGTGGTTTCACCGCCCGTTCCGTGCCGACGAGTGGCTGCTTTATGCCCAGGACAGCCCCAATCTCCACGGCGCCCGCGGCTTTGCCCGCGGCCTGATCTTCTCGGCCGACGGGACACTGGTCGCCTCGGTGGCACAGGAAGGGCTGCTGCGGCAGCGCCGGCCGCAAACCTAGCTGCCAGCCGCCAGATTGCTCACGACCCAAGCAACTGCCTCCGAAAATATCAACAAGACGGCTTATGTTTTGATCGGGATGCCGATAACGTAAGCAGGCCGGCTGCATTGCATCGTTTTCCGGGCCGGTTCGTTGTCGCAAGGGCGGCAAATCATGGCCGGCCCACCGAGGGATTTCAGTCATGAAACTCGTTACCGCCATCATCAAACCGTTCAAGCTGGAAGAGGTCCGCGACGCGCTGACCGCGCAGGGCGTCCACGGCATGACCGTCACCGAGGTCAAGGGATACGGACGGCAGAAGGGTCACACCGAAATCTACCGCGGCGCCGAATACGCCGTGAACTTCCTGCCCAAGCTGAAGATCGAAGTCGCCATCGCCGACGGCCAGGAAGACAAGGTCGTCGAGGCGATCACCGCGGCCGCCAAAACCGGCCAGATCGGCGACGGCAAGATCTTCGTCACCGACGTCGGCCGCGCCACGCGCATCCGCACTGGTGAAACCGACAACGACGCACTCTGAAAAACTTCAAGCTCTAGAAAATATAAGGGGGGTTGGCATGACGAACCACGCTAGCGCGCGTTGCGTGTTCGCCGGATTGGCGGTCGCGGTTGCTCTGATCGCGGAACCAGCATTGGCACAGACGCCGGCGGCCGCCCCGCCAAAGATCGACGCGGCGGACACCGCCTGGATGATTTCGGCAACCGGCCTGGTGCTGATGATGAGCCTGCCGGGGCTCGCATTGTTCTACGCCGGCATGGTGCGCAAGAAGAACGTGCTCGCAACCATGGCGCAGACGCTCGCTGCGGTCGCGCTCGGCTCGATCATCTGGATGGCTGTCGGTTACAGCCTCGCCTTCACCGGCGAAGGCGCGGTGATCGGCACGCTCGACCGGCTCTTCCTCAATGGCATGGGGATGGACGCGATCAACCCCGCGGCCAAGACCATCCCGGAATCGGTTTTCATGTTCTACCAGATGACCTTTGCGGTCATCACCGTGGCTCTGGTCGCGGGCTCGGTCGCGGACCGCATGCGGTTTTCCGCTTTCCTGTGGTTTGTCGCCGGCTGGATCCTGCTGGTTTACGTGCCGATCGCGCACATCGTCTGGGGCGGCGGTTTTCTGACACTGGGCGATAAGGGCGGCGTGCTCGACTTCGCCGGCGGTCTGGTCGTGCACCTCAACGCCGGCATTGCCGGACTGGTGGCCGCTTACGTCCTCGGCGCGCGCCGGGGTTACGGCAGCGAGAACCTCTCTCCGTTCGATCTCTCGCTCGCGGTGATCGGCACTGGCCTGCTCTGGGTCGGATGGCTCGGTTTCAACGGCGGCTCGGCGCTGGGCGCAGGTGCGCGTGCAGGTCACGCCATCGTTGCCACTCATCTTGCCGCATGTGCCGGTGTGATGACCTGGATGCTGCTGGAGTGGTGGGACCGCGGCAAGCCGTCGGTGCTCGGCATGATTTCCGGCGCCATCGCCGGACTTGGCACCATCACGCCAGCGTCGGGCTTTGTCGCGCCGTGGCACGGTCTCGTCATCGGCTTCGTTGCCGGTGCGCTCTGCTACTGGGCCTGCATCAAGCTCAAGCAGAAGCTCGGCTATGACGACTCGCTCGACGTGTTTGGCGTGCATGGCATCGGCGGCGCCACCGGCACGATCCTGGCAGGCGTATTCGCGGTCGCCGCCATCGGCGAGAAGCCCGGCCTGATCGAAGGCAACACGAGCCAACTGGTGACCCAACTCTACGGCGTCGTGGTGACCCTGGTGTGGTCCGGTGTTCTGACGTTGATCATCCTCAAGGTGATCAACTTCTTCGTGCCGCTGCGTGTACGCGACGAGGACGAGCGGGCCGGCCTCGATGTCACGCAGCACGGCGAGGCGCTGCAGTAGCTCCGTCACCCTGCATTGTCAGGGACGGGCCCGCCACCAGGCGGGCCCGTTTTCTTTTTGGAACCCTCCGAAACCCCCTTGCTCAATTCATAGGCACCGGCGGCGTTTCCCGCAGCGGTCTGGCTAATCCATTTGCATTCGGCGCCACGGCACTCCGAAATGTCGGCCACCGACACTGAGCCCGTCCAAAAACCGTTGCGCTGACAACAGGTTAATTTATCCGTCATGATTGGCACGGGGTTTGATTCTTTTTTGGGCGCGGCAAGGCACGTGAGCATGAGCACGCGTGGCGCTGCCCAGTCAGTACGCCCGGTTTCCAAACCGGGCCCAAGCGGGGGGTCAAACCCATGAAAATCGTCATGGCCATTATCAAGCCATTCAAGCTGGACGAAGTCCGAGACGCTCTCACTGCGGCGGGGGTGCACGGACTTACCGTCACCGAGGTCAAGGGATACGGGCGTCAGAAGGGGCACACTGAAATCTACCGCGGTACCGAGTACGCCGTGAACTTCCTGCCAAAAATCAAGATCGAGGTCGCCGTTCCGACCGAACAGGCGGACAAGGTCGTCGATGCCATCACCGGCGCGGCCAAGACTGGCCAGATCGGCGACGGAAAAATCTTCATTCTCAACCTCGACTCCGCCGTGCGGATCCGCACCGGCGAAACAGACGCGGCAGCGCTCTAACCGCGCGTCCCCAATCTTGCGAACAGGAGCTTGAACCATGACGTTGAAGACACTCATTCGCACGGGACTGGGGGGGCTTACTGCTCTCGCCGTTGCCGTGTTGCTCATCGACCCAGCGCTCGCTCAGGCGCCCGCGGCAGCGCCTGCTGCGCCCGCGATCGTCCCCAACAAGGGCGATAACGCCTGGATGCTGGTTTCCACCATTCTCGTTCTGCTGATGACCGTACCCGGCCTCGCGCTGTTCTACGCCGGCTTGGTTCGCGCCAAGAACGCGTTGTCCGTGCTCGCCCACGTGTTCTACGCGGTGTGCATCGTCACGATCATCTGGGTGATTTACGGCTACAGCCTGACGTTCACCGGCGGATCGTTCATCGGCGGCTTCGACAAGATCTTCCTCAAGGGTGTGACGCTTGAAACCCTGGCCGCGACGTTTTCGGTCGGCGTCAACATCACAGAGCTGATCTACGTCGTCTTCCAGATGACGTTCGCCTGCATCACGCCTGCGCTGATCGTCGGCGCCTTCGCTGAGCGCATGAAGTTCTCCGCGGTTGCGCTGTTCATCCCGCTGTGGGTGACGTTCGTGTACTTCCCGATCGCGCACATGGTCTGGTACTGGGCCGGTCCGGACGCGATCGACGCCGCCGCCAAGGCTGTTGCCGCCGCGGCCGCGGGTGAAGCCAAGACCAAGGCCGAAGCTGCGCTGGCGGCCGTCCTCGCCGATGCGGGCCTCGTTTTCTCGTGGGGCGCCATCGATTTTGCCGGCGGCACCGTCGTGCACATCAACGCTGGCATCGCCGGCCTGGTCGGCGCACTGCTGGTCGGCAAGCGCATCGGACACGGCAAGGAACTGATGCCTCCGCACTCGCTGGTGATGACCTTCATCGGCGCCTGCCTGCTCTGGGTCGGCTGGTTCGGCTTCAACGCCGGCTCCAACCTGGAAGCCAGCGGCGGCGCGGCGCTCGCCATGATCAACACCTTCGTCGCGACCGCGGCGGCGGCGTTGTCCTGGATGTTCGCCGAATGGGCCGTGAAGGGTAAGCCTTCGCTGCTCGGCGCGTTGTCCGGCGCCATCGCCGGCCTCGTCGCCGTCACGCCCGCGGCCGGCTACGCGGGCCCGATGGGCGCGATCGTGCTGGGCCTGATCGTCGGCATCGTCTGCCTGTTCTTCTGCTCCACGGTGAAGAACATGTTCGGCTACGACGACGCGCTCGACGTGTTCGGCATCCACTGCATCGGCGGCATCGTCGGTGCGATCGGCACCGGCATCCTGGTGGCGCCTGCGCTCGGTGGCACTGGCATCATGGACTACGCGACCGGCAAGATCGGCGACTACGACTTCGTCACCCAGGTCATTGCGCAGTTCAAGGGCGTGCTGTTGACGCTGGTGTGGTCCGGCGTCGGGTCGATCATCATCTACAAGATCGTCGACTACACTGTCGGCCTGCGGCCTACCGTCGAGCAGGAGCGGGAAGGCCTCGACCTCAACGACCATGGAGAACGCGCCTACAACATGTAAGCGCCTGAGCGATACGGTTGGGGCGGAACCCGGCACCGCCCTGTCCGTCGGGGGGCCTCGGTCGCAAGACCGGGGCCCCTCTCTTTTTCAGGGTTTATGCCGCCGAGGCGCGATGGTTAATCACGCCTTAACCTCACCACCGCTAAGGTGCGGGGAGCTTGCGGCGGGCGGTCCGCCGCCCCGGTCAATCGTGTCCATGGTCAGCGCCGCCGCCCCTGCTTCCTCACCGATGCCCAAGGCCGAAGGCCGCTCGCCGTTCGTGCGGCTGCACGAGCTGCTGGCGGACATCAAGCCGGGCAAACCGGCGATCAATCTGTCGGTCGGCGAACCGCAACACGCGATCCCGCCGTTTGTCGGCCCTGTCCTGGCGTCGCATCTCAACGATTTCGGGCGCTACCCGGCGAACAAGGGCACGGACGGTTTTCGCCGCGCCGCCGCCGCGTGGCTTGGCCGTCGCTACAAGCTGCCTCGTCCGCTCGACCCGGAAATCGAAACCATTGTGCTCAACGGCACCCGAGAGGGCCTGTTCCTCGGCGCGATCGCTGCGGAGCGCTACGTCGGCAAGCGCGCCGGCAAGTCCGCGATCCTGATTCCCAACCCGTTCTACGCCGCCTATTCCGCGGGCGCGTCCGCCGCCAATTGCGAGCCAGTGTACCTGCCGACCACGGCTGCAACCGGCTTCCTGCCCGACCTCGATGCCATCGGCGAGGGGTTGCTAGCGCGCACGGCCGTGTTCTACCTCGCGTCGCCGTCCAATCCGCAAGGTGCGGTGGCCGATGCCGCGTATCTCACGCGGCTCGCTGCGCTGGCGCAACGCTTCGGCTTCCTGGTGTTCGCGGATGAATGTTACTGCGAGATCTACCTGAACGGCCGTCCGCCGAACGGCATGCTGGAAGTTTCAGGCTCCGATTTTAACAACGTGGTGGTTTTCCATTCTCTGTCGAAACGCTCCAACCTGCCCGGCCTGCGTGTCGGCTTTGCCGCCGGAGACCGCCGCTTCCTCGCCCGCTATGTCGAGCTGCGCAACATCGCGGCGCCTCAGGTGCCGGTGCCGATGCAGGAAGTCGCCATAGCGGCCTATGCCGATGAGGCACACGTCGAAAAGAACCGCGAGCTCTATGTCGCCAAGTTCGATCTTGCGGACCAGATTGTCGGCGATCGCTACGGCTACAAGCGTCCCGCGGGTGGCTTCTTCCTGTGGCTCGATGTGAGCAGCAAAGGCACCGATGAAGCCGTCGCGATGAGGCTCTGGCGCGAAGGCGGACTACGCGTCATCCCCGGGCACTATCTGGCTCGCGACGGTGCCGACGGACGCAATCCCGGCACCGGATACCTCCGCATTGCACTCGTCCACGACAAGGAGACCACGGCTGAGGCGCTGCACCGTCTCGTCGCCGTGCTCAATTGACCATGGCAGCAACCGGCCGAACCGTTGACTTTTCGCTGTGGTCCGACGATCTGCGCAGCGCGATCCGCCGGCGGTTTCGCGAATGCGGCGGCATCGCGCTGATCACGCTCGCCGTCACGATGGGATGCGCGCTGGCGACCTGGTCGGTGCAGGACCCATCGTTGAGTTACGCCACCGACGCCCCGGTGCGCAATCTACTTGGGGCCACCGGCGCGATCGGCAGCGATCTGCTGATGCAATTGTTCGGGCTTGCTTCAACCGTGCTGGTGCTGCCGGTCGCGGTCTGGGGCTGGCGCATCGCGACACATCGGGAGTTCGATCGCGAGTGGCAGCGCCTGCTGCTCTGGCTGGGCGGCACGCTGCTGGCATCGGGCTTTGCCTCGTGCCTGCCGAACAGTCCGAAATGGCCTTTGCCGACCGGGCTTGGCGGCGTGATCGGCGATGCCATACTGCGGGTGCCGGCGTTCTTGCTTGGCCCGCTGTCGGGCATCCAACTCACCGCCGCGGCCGCGATACTCGGCGCGGCTTCGCTGTTTGCAATCTTCATCGCCGCGGGATTCGGGTGGCAGAGCGACGTCCCGACCAAGCTGGATGAACGCTGGGCGAAGAAAGCCGCAGGGCCGATCGATGACGACGAAGAGCGCACCTCGATCTCGCTGGGCTGGCTGGTCCACGGTTTCTTGAGCATCAAGGCGCGGATCGGAAGGCTGCTTGCACGGGCGCAAACAGGCGACGTCATCCGCCACGCGCCGGAGGTGACCGTTTCGCCGCGCGATCGCATCGCGCCGACGTTCGGCGAGTCGGCGCAGAGGGCGCGGGACGAGATTGAGGCCGACGAAGAAACCGAAGCTTCCGTTCCGCTGCGCAAAATTGTGAAGCCGCGTGCTTCAAGGCGCTCAGGCAGTGGTTATCAGCTTCCGTCGCTCAATTTGCTCGCGGCGCCGAAAGCAATTGACCGCTTCGCGCCGACGCAAGAATTGATTCAAGAGACTGCCGTTGCGCTGGAGAAAGTGCTGCAGGACTTCGGCGTCCGCGGCGAGATCATCAACGCGCGTCCGGGACCGGTGGTCACGTTGTACGAGCTCGAGCCGGCGCCCGGCATCAAATCATCGCGCGTGATCGGCCTGTCCGACGACATCGCCCGCTCGATGAGCGCATTATCAGCACGCGTTGCTGTCGTGTCGGGCCGCAACGTGATCGGCATCGAACTTCCCAACGAACGGCGCGAGAAGGTCTATTTTCGGGAGATGCTGGCGTCCGACGATTACACCGAGAGCCAGGCGAAGCTGCCGCTCTGTCTCGGCAAGACGATTGGCGGCGAACCCGTGGTGGTCGATCTCGCCCGCATGCCGCACCTGTTGATCGCCGGCACCACCGGCTCCGGCAAGTCGGTCGCCATCAACACCATGATCCTCAGCCTGCTCTACCGGCTCACCCCCGAGCAATGCCGCCTGATCATGGTCGACCCCAAGATGCTCGAACTGTCGGTCTACGACCACATCCCGCATCTGCTAACACCTGTCGTTACCGACCCACGCAAGGCGGTGGTGGCGCTCAAGTGGGCGGTACGCGAGATGGAAGAGCGCTACAAGAAAATGTCGAAGCTCGGGGTGCGCAACATCGACGGCTACAACGCACGCCTCGTTGACGCCAAGGCTAAGGGCGAGGCGCTGTCCCGCACTGTGCACACTGGCTACGACAAAGAATCCGGCGAGGCGATCTACGAAAAGGAGCAACTCGATCTCGAGTCTCTACCGCATATCGTCATCGTCGTCGACGAGATGGCCGACCTGATGATGGTCGCCGGTAAGGACATCGAAGGCGCGGTGCAACGCCTCGCGCAGATGGCGCGTGCCGCCGGATTGCACGTCATCCTCGCCACGCAGCGCCCGTCGGTCGACGTCATCACTGGCACGATCAAGGCCAACTTTCCGACCCGCATCTCGTTCCAGGTCACGTCGAAGATCGACAGCCGCACCATCCTGGGCGAGCAGGGCGCCGAGCAACTGCTCGGCCAAGGCGACATGCTTTACATGGCGGGCGGCGGCCGCATCAGCCGCGTCCACGGCCCGTTCTGCTCCGATGAAGAAGTCGAGAAGATCGTCAATCACCTCAAGGCGCAGGGCACGCCGCAGTATCTCGAGGCCGTGACTGCAAGCCTTGAAGAGGAAGGCGAGGACGGCGAAGCAGTGTTCGACGGGACCGCCATGGGCCAGGCCGGCGATGCCACAGACCTCTACCAGCAGGCCGTGCAGATCGTGACCCGCGACAAAAAAGCTTCGACCAGCTACATCCAGCGCCGGCTGCAAATCGGTTACAATCGCGCCGCCTCAATCATGGAGCGGATGGAACAGGAAGGCATCGTCGGCCAGGCCAACCACGCCGGGAAGCGCGAGATTCTAGTTGGCGCCGAGGAACACGATAAATACTAAGCTGATCGCGGCGCGGCTCACTAAGCGGGCCGCGAAATCGCCACAGCCCATGACTATCGGGTTGTTCCGGCGGCAAGGAATTGGGACTGAGGCGGAGCACGAAATGGCGGGCCCTGTGATCTTGGCGGCAGCACTGGCCGGAAGCTTGGCGTTGATAAGTCCAGCGCTGGTGACGATGGCCGCGGCGCAAAGCGTCCCGCTTCCCGTGCCGGCGCCTGGCCGGTCCGGCGCGCCGCCGGCCACCGGCCAGCAGCAGCAACGGCCGACCGCTCCGATGCCGCTCTCGCCCGGCGCTCAGCACGACATCAAGGGATCCGTCGCAGTGCCTGCGATCCGTCCGCCCTCCATCTTCAGCCCGGGCCAGACCACCGCCTTCGACGCGCGCCAGCGCACGCTGGTCGATCGGGTCAGCGCGTACCTCATGAGCGTCCGCGTGCTGTCTGGCGATTTCGTCCAGATCGGGCCGGACGGCAGCAAGTCCGAGGGCGAGTTCTATCTGCAGAAGCCGGGCCGTGTCCGCTTCGACTACAACCCGCCTTCGCCGGTCGAACTGATCGCGGACGGCTCCTCCGTGGTGGTGCGCGACCGCAAGCTCGCGACCCAGGACCTTTATCCGCTGTCGCAAACACCGTTGCGCTTCCTGCTCGCGGATCAGCTCGATCTGATGCGCGACACCAATGTTACAGGCGTCTATGCCGACGACGTGTTCGTGACGATCGTCATCGAGGAGCGCCAGATCCTGGCCGGCACGCATCGGCTCATGCTGATGTTCAACGCGAAGGACCTGCAGCTCAAGCAATGGACCGTGACCGATCCGCAGGGGTACGACACGACCGTGGCGGTCTATAATCTTAACAGTACCAAGCGCCCCGACCCGATGCTGTTCCGCATCGACTACACGCGGCAGATTCAGTAGGCCTTCGCCAAGTCGCCATCCGGCTTATATTGATCCAATTGCCCGCGTACGCAGGCAATTTCCTGTTGGCGATCGGTTCGGTATGCAGCTCAAGGTCACGACCTGGAACATCAACTCGGTGCGGCTGCGCATCGACTTGGTGGCCAAGTTCATCAAGGCCGTGCGGCCGGACGTGCTGTGCCTGCAGGAGACCAACTGCCCTGACGATGCCTTTCCGCTCAAGCGGTTCAAGCGGCTCGGCTACGAGCACGTCGCGATGCACGGACAGAAAGGCTACCACGGCGTCAGCGTGGTTTCGCGCCTGCCATTCGACACAACAGGCAGGAAAGGTTACTGCGGCAAGACCGACGCGCGCCACGTCTGCGTGACATTCGGCGAGAAGGCCGGACTGCGCGATCCGCTGACGGTTCATAACTACTATGTGCCCGCGGGCGGCGACGAGCCAGACCCGCAGATCAATCCGAAATTCGCGCACAAGCTTTCATTTCTCGATGAGCTGCGCGAGTGTCCGCACATGCTGCCGGCGCCGAACGAGCGCTCCATAGTGGTTGGCGATCTCAACGTCGCTCCGCTGGAATGCGACGTCTGGAGTCACAAGGCGCTGTTGAAGGTGATATCGCATACGCCGGTCGAATGCGAAAAGCTGCTCGCAGCACAGAAAGCAGGAAACTGGATCGACGCGACGCGACGTTTCGTGCGCGAACCGGAGAAGCTCTTCACCTGGTGGAGCTACCGCTCGCCCGATTGGGCGGCGGCCGACAAGGGCCGGCGGCTCGATCATGTCTGGGTTTCGCCGGGGCTCGGCGACCGCCTCGCCGGCATCACGGTTGCGAAAGAAGCGCGCGGCTGGACCCGACCGTCGGACCACGTTCCGGTCACGGCGACTCTCGACGTCTAGTCAGCGCGGCGCTTCGCTCGCGTCGAGTATTGCGCGAATGTCGATCATTTCCTTCATCGACTGCCCTGTTCGTGCCGCGATCTGATCGCGTAGCGTCTGCGCTGCGTCGGGATAGCCTTCCAGCATCTTGAGAAAGAGGCTGCGTGAGATGCGGATGACGGTCGAAGGCTCGCGCGCGACGGCCGTAGCCGGCCGTGATGTTTCAGTGAGCAACGCAAGTTCGCCAAGCAGAGTGCCCGGTCCTGCGATAACCTCCGGTGTCATAACTGGTGTCGCGGGGCGCAGCTCGAACGAGCCTTCCTGCACGACATACCCGCCGTCGGCTGCTTCACCGGCATAAAACAGCGCCTCGCCGTCATGGACGTACCGGCTCTCGGCGCCGATCGCGAGAATGCGCAGCGCGGTGCGGCCAAGCAGCCGCAGCGTCGGCACGCGTTCCAGGAACGCGATGTCGTCTTCGATGCTCACTTGTTCTTCCGCTTGCGCATGATCTTGTCTGGAAACCGGTCCCCACCTTTCGGGATCATGCGCTAAGGAACCAATTTGTAGCCGCCGGCATCCGTCACAAGGATCGCCGGATTGGTGGCATCCTTCTCGACCTTCTGCCGCAGGCGGTAGACATGCGTCTCGAGCGTATGCGTGGTAACACCGGAATTGTAGCCCCAGACTTCCTGCAGGAGTGTCTCGCGCGATACTGGGCGCTGTCCGGCTCGGTAGAGGTAGCGCAGAATAGCGGTTTCCTTTTCGGTAAGCCGGACTTTGCCGCCCTTCGGATTCATCAGCAGCTTCGAACTTGGCCGGAATGTGTAAGGACCGATGGTGAAGACGGCGTCCTCGCTCGCCTCATGCTGGCGAAGCTGGGCGCGGATGCGAGCCAGCAGCACGGCGAAGCGGAATGGCTTGGTGATGTAGTCGTTCGCGCCGGATTCCAGACCAAGTATGGTGTCGGAATCGGTGTCATGGCCGGTAAGCATGATGATCGGCGCCTTGAAGCCGCCCTTGCGGAGAATGCGGACCGCCTCCCGGCCGTCGATGTCCGGCAGGCCAACGTCCATGATGACCAAGTCGATCTGGCCGGCCTTGGCGGTCTGCACGCCCTTGGTGCCGGATTCGACCGCGACAGCCTCGAATTCGTCGTGCAGCGCGAGCTGTTCGACCAGCCCACCTCGGAGATCGGCGTCGTCGTCAACGATCAGGATTTTTCGGCTGTTGGGCATTAAATTCCGTGGCCCCTTTCGGCGCAGCCCACCCGGGTGGCGCGAAGTAGAACATTCGGGCACAAAAGAGCAAGCGCCTTAAAAGCTATGAAAACGATGCTACTGGCGGCACTTAGGGTCCGTGCCAGGCCGGGCCGAAGAACTCAGGGGTGGCTGATCGCCGGTCCGTTGGCGCTGCCCGTCGCACTGGGCCGTGGCGGGATCAAGGCCAATAAGCGGGAAGGCGACGGCGGGACTCCGCGCGGCACCTTCACGCTCAGGCGGCTGTGGTGGCGCGCCGACCGCGTGCCGCGGCCCCGGACTGGGCTGCCGGTCCGCCGAATCCGGCCCAGTGACGGCTGGTGCGAAGATCCCAACGACCGGCGCTACAACAGGCCGGTCAACGTCCCCAAGAACAGCACTGCCGACCGGCTTTGGCGTACCGATGCGCTGTACGACCTCATCATCGAGATCAGCCACAACACCCGGCCGCGGGTCACCGGCCGGGGCAGCGCGGTGTTCGTCCATATCGCCAGGCAAAAATTCGCGCCGACTGCCGGTTGCGTCGCGCTCCAAGCCGATACCTTGCGCCGGCTGGTCGAGCGGCTGGGACCCCGCACACGTATTGAGATCGCTTGATTTCCTCTCCATTCCCCCTGCACCCGTTTGGGTTGTATTTTCCGGAAAGTGTGACAGGCGGGCTTAACAAAATCTCCAGCGTTGCCCGGTAAGCTGCTTCGCCGTTCCGCGGCATAACCGAATCTTTTAAGCCCTGGAGTGGCGATGGATCCGACTTTGACCCGGCAGCCGGCGGCGCCGTCCCTTCGTCAGCCACTCGCACCAGCGCCGACCGCCGCACCCGTGCCGGCTCCGGCCCCAGGCGCTGCACTGGCCCCAAGCGCTGCGCCGACGGCACCCCCACCGGCCGTGGGCCCGGCGGCGGCGCCGATGAACCGCAATGTGATCGGACGCGTCCATGCCGTCAGCGGCGCGCAGATCACGGTCGGTCTGAGCCCGGCCAACGTGGCGACCGAATCCTCGAAGGCCACCGTCGGAAAATTCCTCGGCATCTTGAGCAGCAGCTCGGTGATCGTCGGCATGATCACCGAGATTGCCGAACGGCCCGTGCGCGACCAGGACAACGCCTGCCGCAGCGTGGCACGGCTCGATCTGGTTGGCGAAATCAAAGCCAAGACCGGCTCGGGTGCGGCCTACTTCCAGCGCGGCGTTACCGAATATCCCGTTATCGGCGCAGCCGCGATGCTGATGACTGATCGCGAGCTGCGCGTCATCTATGGCGGCGAGTCCAAGGCGAATCCGATCGGTGTGCTACAGCAAGACCACACGATTCAAGCGCAGATCGATATCGACAACCTCGTGAGCAAGCACTTCGCCGTGCTCGGCACCACCGGCGTCGGCAAATCGAACGCCGTCGCGATCATCCTGACAAAGATTTTCGAAGAGCAGCCGGACCTTCGAATCTTCCTGATCGATCCACACAACGAGTACGGCCGCTGCTTCGGCGACAAGTCTCAGGTGCTGACGCCGCGCAATCTGCGGCTGCCGTTCTGGCTGTTCAATTTTGAAGAGACCGTGGACGCGTTCTTCGGCGGCCGTCCGGGCGTCGACGAAGAGGTCGAAATCCTGTCGGAGGTCATCCCGCTCGCCAAGGCGGTCTATGGCCAATACAAAGGCAACGCCAACGACCGAACTCTTGCCAAGAAAAAAGACCCCCGCAACTCAGGCTTCGGCGTCGACACGCCCGTGCCATATCGCATTGAAGATCTCACCGCGCTGATCGACGAGCGGATGGGCAGGCTCGAAAACCGTTCCCGCACCGCCATCTACAACAAGCTGCTGCAGCGCATCCAGGCGTTCCGCAATCATCCTCGCTACACCTTCATGTTCGAGAATGCCACGGTCGGTGGCGACACGATGGTGGAGGTGCTCAGTCACCTGTTCCGGATCCCCGCGAACGGCAAGCCGATGACCATCATGCAACTCGCCGGATTTCCGGCTGAGGTGGTCGACTCGGTCGTGTCTGTGCTGTCGCGTATGGCATTCGATTTCGGACTGTGGAGCGATGGCGCATCGCCGCTGCTGTTCGTCTGCGAAGAGGCGCATCGCTACGCACCCGCCGATTCCAAGATCGGATTCGGACCGACCCGCCGCGCCTTGTCTCGCATCGCGAAGGAAGGCCGAAAGTACGGCGTGTTCCTGGGCCTGGTAACGCAACGTCCTGCGGAAATCGATTCCACCATCATTTCACAGTGCAGCACGCTGTTCGTGATGCGCCTTTCAAACGAGCGCGACCAGGTGCTGATCCGCTCGGCGGTTTCGGATGCCGCCGCCAACCTGCTGACCTTCATCCCTTCGTTGGGCACCGCCGAGGTGTTCGCGTTTGGCGCTGGTGTCGCGCTTCCCACCCGCATGAAATTCAGGGAAGTGCCGCCGCATCTGCGCCCCGGCAGCGAGGCCGGCGGCAACACGCATATCGCGTCCGGGATGAGCCCGGACTGCAACCTGATTGCGTCGGTCATCGATCGCTGGCGCGCGGCAACGATGAGCCAGAAGAACGCGTTCGACGACGAGTGCGGCGATCTCGGCTCGTGGCGGGACGATGCCGCCATGGGTCAGCCGGCGCCGATACCCCCGGCTCCGAGCTATGAACCGCAGCGCCCTGCTGCCGAGCCGAACCGATTGGCATTCGACCCTCAGCGTGTCAACCCGGACTCCAGCCGTCTCGGCGCCGATCCGCAGCGCCCCAGTATCCTGCGCAAGCCGCTCGGCGGCGAGTTCCGCGACCCCAACGCAGGCGCCGACCCGCTGGCGCTAGGCTCCCTGTCGCAATTTCGGATTCTAGCGTCCGCCAAAAATTGCGGTGCCGATCCGCACGTGGGTTGCGCCCATGGTGATGGCGACTGAATAGTCGGCGCTCATGCCCATCGAGAGCAGCTTTAGCCCGTTGCGGGCCGCGATCTTGGCTGTGAGCGCGAAATGCGGCGCCGGCGCTTCGTCGAACGGCGGAACGCACATTAAACCGTGGATCGGCAGTTCATAGTGATCGCGACAGCGCGCCAAGAAGCCATCGGCATCCTGTGGCAGCACGCCGGCCTTCTGCGGCTCCGCGCCGGTGTTGATCTCGACGAACAGCAAGGGGCGGCGATCCGACTTGGCTATCTCTTTTGCCAGCGCCTCACACAAGCTTGGCCGGTCGATCGAATGTATCGCATCAAATAGAGCAATCGCCTCCTTCGCCTTGTTCGATTGCAGTGGCCCGATCATGTGCAGCTCGAGTCCGGGATGCTTGGCAGCCAGCGCCGGCCATTTGGCCTTCGCCTCTTGGACACGGTTTTCGCCAAACACTTTTTGACCGGCTTTAATCACCGGCTCGATCGATTCCGCACCAAATGTCTTAGCGACGGCGATCAGCGTAACGGTCGCAGGATCGCGCTTCGCGTCGCGACAGGCGCGTTCGATCTCCTGCCGGACGCCTGTCAAGCCGATTTTGGCTGGTGTCGTGCTCATGCCGAAGAGATTACATCAGCAGGAACGGCGGTGGCGCGAAATTTGCCGTGATGACGCCTTAGAAGCGATTGTCTGCGACCGGAGGCTGTGACGGCATCTCTACTTCGCGGGTTGCATGTCAGGCAGCGGCGGGCTGACGCCATAGCGCGAGAAGTCTATCGAAATTTCAGGCTTGAGCGCCCGCGCCGCCGCGATGTCGGCGTTGCCGCTGGCGATATCGTGCTTCCTGCGCTTGGCCATGCCGCGTCCATAGAGCGATGCAAACTTTTTTGCGTCGATCCGCAATGCCGCATCGTAATCGACGATGGCCTCGTCATACCGGCCGGATTTGAGATGCACAAAGCCTCGGCTGTCGAGCGCATTGGCAAAATCGAGACGCAGCCGCAGCGCTTCGTTGCAGTCCGACAGCGCCGCCTGCAATTGGCCGATCACGGCACGGGTCCAGCACCGGCTGTTCCACGAAATAGGTGACGGCCCTGCTTGTCGTCGAGTCGGATCGACTGATCATAGTCGGAGATGGCGCGGTCGAGATCGCCCTTGCTGAAGTGTGCGAGACCGCGACGGCCGAATGCCGAGCCATACTTCGGATTGCGCCGAATCGCCTCGGCATAGTCGGCGATCGCGCCGTCGAAATCGCGTTTGCTGGCGCGGGCAGTCCCGCGGTTGTGAAAGGCGGCGGCTTGCGAGGGATCGTGCTGGATCGCCTGATCGTAGTCGGCGATGGCACGGGTGAGGTCGCCACGCGCGGTCCATTCGACGCCGCGGTTGCTGTGGGCGAGCGCGAGAGCGCGGCCGGTCAATTCCCCCGAGCTGATAGCGCGGTCGCATGCAGCCATTGCTGCCGCGCCGGAGGTCTTGGCGCAGGCCGTCCAATCGTCGCCTTGCGAAACCGCTGCGAACGAGCCGGTCAGCAAAAGACCGGCAAGCAATGCGATGCGAGGAACTCCCCGAACCATACGTCCCCTTCCCCGCCGCGATTGGTAAACTACAGGGCCGATCTGGCGCCCCAACACCAATCCGCCAATATCGTTAAGGTCGGCGCCAAGCTGCGCGGTCCGGTCTAAGTGTTGACCGGCTCAAGCCTTCATGGCCTAGTCGCGCCGCGTTTGGGGCCAAAAAACAAGCCGATTCGATGCGTTCGGAGCGCTACAACGCCCGCGAGGCCGAGACCCGCTGGCAGAAAATCTGGGACGAGCGGGAGATCTTCAAAACCCGCAACGACGACCCGCGCCCGAAATACTACGTGCTGGAGATGTTCCCCTATCCGTCGGGGCGCATCCACATGGGCCACGTGCGCAACTACACCATGGGCGACGTGGTCGCGCGCTACAAACGCGCGATGGGATTTTCGGTGCTGCATCCGATGGGCTGGGATGCCTTCGGCATGCCGGCCGAGAACGCCGCGATGGAGCGCAAGGTCCATCCGAAAGCGTGGACCTACGACAACATCAACGCGATGAAGAAGCAGCTCCAGTCGATGGGGCTGTCGCTCGACTGGGCGCGCGAGATCGCGACCTGCGATCCCACCTATTACAAGCACCAGCAGAGGATGTTCCTCGACTTCCTCAAGGCCGGGCTGGTCGAGCGCAAGCAGTCCAAGGTGAACTGGGACCCGGTCGACATGACTGTGCTTGCCAACGAGCAGGTGATCGACGGCCGCGGCTGGCGCTCCGGCGCGCTGGTCGAGCAGCGCGAGCTGACGCAGTGGTTCTTCAAGATCAGCGACTATTCGGAAGATCTGCTCAACGCGCTCGATAAGCTCGACCGCTGGCCGGAAAAAGTCCGGCTGATGCAGAAGAACTGGATCGGCCGTTCCGAGGGACTGCTGGTCCGCTTCGCACTCGATGCCAAGACTTCGTCGAACGGCGAGGACGAGCTCGAGATTTTCACCACCCGGCACGACACGTTGTTCGGCGCCAAGTTCATGGCGATCGCGCCGGATCATCCGCTCGCCACGGCGGCCGCCGCAAAGAACCCCGCGCTCGCCGAGTTCATCGCCGAGTGCAAGCGCATGGGTACTTCGCAGGCGCTGCTCGAAACCGCCGAGAAGCGGGGCTTCGACACCGGCATCAAGGCTATCCACCCGTTCGATCCGGATTGGAAACTGCCGGTCTATGTCGCCAACTTCATTTTGATGGACTACGGCACCGGCGCAATCTTCGGCTGCCCGGCGCACGACCAGCGCGACCTCGACTTCGTCAACAAGTACGGCCTCGGTAACACGCCGGTGGTCTGCCCGCCCGACGTCGACCCTAAGACCTTCGTCATTACGGACACCGCCTATGACGGCGACGGCCTCATGATCAACTCGCGCTTCCTCGATGGCATGACCATCGAGCAAGCCAAGGAAGAGGTGGCGCGGCGCCTGGAGAGTACGGCCAGGGGCAACCGCCCGGTGGCGCAGCGCGAGGTCAATTTCCGCCTGCGCGACTGGGGCATCTCACGCCAGCGCTATTGGGGCTGCCCGATCCCGATCATCCATTGCGAGACGTGCGGCGTCGTGCCGGTGCCGGCGAAGGACTTGCCGGTGCAATTGCCCGACGACGTCACCTTCGACCGCCCCGGCAATCCGCTCGACCATCATCCGACCTGGAAGAACGTCGCCTGCCCCCAATGCCGTAAGCCGGCGCGGCGTGAAACCGACACGATGGACACATTCGTCGACTCGTCGTGGTACTTCGCGCGCTTCACCGACCCCTGGCTCACCACCGCACCGACTAACCGCAAGGTGGTCGACGACTGGCTCCCCGTAGACCAATACATCGGCGGCATCGAGCACGCGATCCTGCACCTACTCTACAGCCGCTTCTTCACCCGCGCCATGAAAGCAACCGGCCACGCCGGGCTCGACGAGCCGTTCGGCGGCCTGTTCACCCAAGGCATGGTGGTGCACGAGACCTATCAGAAGAAGGATGGCTCGTGGGTCACGCCGGCCGAGATCAAGGTCGAAGGCGCCGAAGGCGGCGCCCGCACGGCTACGCTGCTGACGACCGGCGAGCCGATCGAAATCGGTCCGATCGAGAAGATGTCGAAGTCGAAACGCAATACCGTCGACCCCGACGAGATCATGACGACCTACGGCGCCGACGTGGCGCGCTGGTTCATGCTGTCGGACTCGCCGCCCGAGCGCGACGTCGAATGGACCGAACGCGGCGTGCAGGGCGCATGGCGTTTCACCAATCGGCTTTGGCGGCTGATTGGCGAAGCGATCGAGGTTGCCAAGTCGGCGCCGTCAGCGCGGCCTGCGACCTTCGGCGAGCCGGCGTTGCGAGTGCGAAAGGCATCGCACGGTGCGCTGGCGAAGGTGTCGGACGCGATCGAGAAGCTGCATTTCAACGTCTGCGTGGCGCACATCTACGAATTCGCCAACACGCTCTCCTCGGCGCTCAGCGACAAGTGGGCTCCCAGCGCCGACTTTTCCTGGGCGGTGCGTGAGGCGGCGGAGATCCTGGTCAGGCTGTTCCATCCAATGATGCCGCACCTTGCCGAGGAGTGCTGGGCGGAGCTTGGCCACGACACGCTGGTCGCGAGCCAGCCCTGGCCAACCGTCGAACCCGGCCTCCTGGTGGAGCACACCGTCACCCTGCCGGTACAAATCAACGGCAAGAAAAGAGCCGATGTGACGGTCGCCCGGGACGCCCAAAGTGCCGAGATCGAGGCTGCCGTGCTGGCGCTCGATGCGGTACAACGGGCTTTGGAGGGCAAACGCCCGAAAAAGGTCATTGTCGTCCCGCAAAGGATCGTCAATGTCGTGGCTTAAGCCGCAGGGGAAGGTACGCCAACTGCCCCGCCTGGCCGTCGTGCTGGCGGTCGCAGGTCTCGTTGCGGGCTGCTTCCAGCCACTTTACGGCGCCCGGACATCGGACGGCTCGACCGTCGCCGACCAGCTCCGGCGGATCGACGTCGAGCAGATCAAGGTCGCGAACGGCACGCCGGAGGCAGCCTTGGCCGCTGAATTGCGCAACGTTCTGATGTTCGAGCTCGGTGGCGGTGCCGCCGGCGGCCCGCCGACCCACCGGCTGTCGTTGAATCTTCAGTCGCTGCGCCAGCAGGTCATCGTCGACATCACCACATCGCGGCCGGATGTCGAGCAAGCCGGTATCAACGCTCAATACTCGTTGATTGAAATTGGCAGTGGCAAGGTGGTCATAACCGGTCAAACTTTCTCGCGCGTGTCCTACGACAACCCAGGCCAGGAGCAGCGCTTCGCCAGGGCGCGCGGCCGCCGCGACGCCGAACACCGCGCCGCCAAGGTCATCTCAGAGAATATCCGTGCCAGGCTGGCCTCCTATTTTATTGCTGGGACTTGAGCCAGCAACCTCTCCCCTTTTCGCGATAAAGGGGTAAATCTCCATCATGGTCGCAATCAAGAACGCCGACGCCGACGCGTTTGCCGCAAAGCCAGACGCGGCGCGCCCGATCGTCCTTCTGTACGGGCCGGATGCGGGCCTCGTGCGCGAACGCGCGGAGCGGATCATTCGCGGCTCGGTGGAGGACATCAACGATCCCTTCGCGCTGGTGCGGCTTGAGGGCGACGACCTGGCCTCCAATCCATCGCGTTTGCCTGAGGAGGCGCACACCGTGCCGCTGTTCGGCGGCAAACGCGCGATCTGGATCAAGGCCGGGGGCCGCAACTTCGCGCCGGCGGTCGAAATGCTGTTGTCAACGCCGCCCATCGACTGCCGCGTGGTGATCGAAGCCGGTGAGCTTCGGAAAACCTCGCCACTGCGGACGGCGTGCGAGAAGGCCAAGGCCGCCGCCGCGATCGCCTGCTTTGCCGACAACGAGCGAGACCTCGCCCGCCTCATCGACGAAGAGATGCGTGCGGCGAAGCTCGCTATTGCGCCGGAAGCGCGTGCGGCCCTGGTGTCGCTGATCGGCGGCGACCGGCAGGCCTCGCGCAGCGAAATCCGCAAGCTCGCGCTCTATGCGCATGGCAAAGAACGCGTCGAACTGGAGGACGTTCTCGCGGTCGTTGCCGACGCATCGGCGCTGGCGCTCGATGCCGTGATCGATGCCGCCTTCGCCGGCAAGACCGGCGAGGCGGAGGCACAATTTGCCAAGGCGCTGGACGCCGGCACGTCGGCCGGCACGATCGTCGGGGCGGCGTTGCGGCACGTGGCGCAGCTTCACAAGGCGCGGCTCGCGGTCGAAGCCGGCGAGCGCACCGACCAGGCGCTCTACAGTTTCGTTCCGCCGGTACATTTCAGCCGGAAGGCACAAGTCGAATCTGCGCTGTCCGCCTGGACGTCGGCGCGGCTTGCGCGCGCGATGGATGTGCTTGCCGCCGCATCGCTTGAGGTGCGCCGAACGTCAGCACTGGCCGACGCGATTGGCCAACGCGCGCTATTGGACATTGCCAGGGCGGGCACAAAGCGCGGCGACCGATAAGCGTCAGTCGAATTTTTTCGCGAGCTCCGGTTCAAATTCACCGTCGAGCAATACGAAGGCCACGACGCAAGGCGCGTTCGATCGATTGCTCCACGCATGGTTGGTGCCGCACTGCACGAGAACGTCGCCTGCCTTGAGCAGCACCTCACCCTCATCCAGCAGCATGGTGATTTCCCCGGACATGATGATGGCGTAGTCAATCGTCTCGGTGCGATGCATCAGCGGATGCCGGCCGCCCTTGCCGAAGGTCGCGGCCCTTTCGTTGCCCAGCGAGGCGAACGCCTTGCGCGAATCCTCCGGCGTCATGCGGCGCACGGCTTCCGGCTCTGGCGGAAAATGGTTGATGCGGATGACGCTGCCGCGTTGCTGCGGCATTTGCCGCCGTGGCCCGAGCGTCGGCTCCGGCGCCTTGGCCACAATGCGCGCCGGACAACACCACGGCCTTGCCAGCCGTATCGTGGCCGGTGACCACCCGACGGAATTGTTTTTGCATCGCCTGCTCCCTCGTGTCGCGCAAGCAGTACTTCCATCGCCGTCATGCCCGGCCATGGCCGTTCGAAGGACGGCGTCGCTTCGCTCGCCTATGGTGCCGGGCAGGCCCTTCGTTAATTCGTTCTTAATGTGTCAGGGAAAGTCTGACAGGCTGTGGGTTATCGCAACTCCGTAGTCGGGCCGATCGTAGCGAATCTTCATCTATATTTAGCCCATCACTGCGATCTTTATTTAGCGTCGCTACACGAAACAAACAGTAAACAACTCACGCCGAAGCAATGGTGGTTTTCTGGCGTCCGGGCCTGGCCCAGTCCCCCGCCATCTTGATTGATTCCGCCGACAGGTACATTGCCGATGTCCAATCTGAAATCGACGCAGTTCAGACTACGAGAGAACCTCGTCTTGTCTGGCGCACGACCTCCGCGAACTGGGCACCAGTATGTCAGCAGCAGCGCGGTGAGTATCGCTGGTGCGCTCGTGGGCATCGCGATAGAAGCTGAATACCAGCAGAGATTGAATGCGGCCACTTACAAGATTAGCGACAACCATGACGTAAAACGTGACGATGTTGCGCCGCCGGATGTTGCCGCAAACGATTCGGACACGGCAACAAGCGCAACAGACGACCCGCCAGGCGAGAGAACAGGCTCGCCTGTGCCACCTAAAGATGCAGACGCTTTCGCCGAACACGTGGATGACACAGATCGCGGTGTCCCGACTAACGCGATTGGGTCGTCGACGTCACTGCAGTTGTTGATGGAGTTCGTGCAACCCCTCGTGGGGTCAGCTACGGAATTTGCGACCGGCGCGCTGGCGTTCGTCGCGGCGCCGGACTTTGAGAGCCCGGCCGACGCCGGCGGCAACAACGTCTACGACGTGACGGTGCAGGTCTCCGACGGCAGCAACACCGACACCCAGGCCATTGCGGTCACGGTCAGCGACGCCAACGACAACGCCCCGGTGATCAGCTCGAACGGCGGCGGGGCGAGCGCGGCGGTCAGTGTCGCGGAGAACGGCACGGCGGTGACCACGGTGACGGCGAGCGACGCCGACGCCGGGGCCACGCTGAGCTACAGCATCGTGGGCGGGGCGGACGCCGCGCGGTTTGCGATCAACGCCGCGACCGGGGCGCTGAGCTTTGTTTCGGCGCCGGACTTTGAGAGCCCGGCCGACGCCGGCGGCAACAACGTCTACGACGTGACGGTGCAGGTCTCCGACGGCAGCAACACCGACACCCAGGCCATTGCGGTCACGGTCAGCGACGCCAACGACAACGCCCCGGTGATCAGCTCGAACGGCGGCGGGGCGAGCGCGGCGGTCAGTGTCGCGGAGAACGGCACGGCGGTGACCACGGTGACGGCGAGCGACGCCGACGCCGGGGCCACGCTGAGCTACAGCATCGTGGGCGGGGCGGACGCCGCGCGGTTTGCGATCAACGCCGCGACCGGGGCGCTGAGCTTTGTTTCGGCGCCGGACTTTGAGAGCCCGGCCGACGCCGGCGGCAACAACGTCTACGACGTGACGGTGCAGGTCTCCGACGGCAGCAACACCGACACCCAGGCCATTGCGGTCACGGTCAGCGACGCCAACGACAACGCCCCGGTGATCAGCTCGAACGGCGGCGGGGCGAGCGCGGCGGTCAGTGTCGCGGAGAACGGCACGGCGGTGACCACGGTGACGGCGAGCGACGCCGACGCCGGGGCCACGCTGAGCTACAGCATCGTGGGCGGGGCGGACGCCGCGCGGTTTGCGATCAACGCCGCGACCGGGGCGCTGAGCTTTGTTTCGGCGCCGGACTTTGAGAGCCCGGCCGACGCCGGCGGCAACAACGTCTACGACGTGACGGTGCAGGTCTCCGACGGCAGCAACACCGACACCCAGGCCATTGCGGTCACGGTCACTAATGTCTCAGGCTCATATACCGGGACTTCAGGCAATGACACGATCACCGGCTCATCGGAGGAAGATACCATCACCGGCGGGGCGGGTGCCGATGTCCTGACCGGCGGGCTGGGCGCCGACATCTTTGTCATCGGCACCGTCGCGCATCTTGCCGCCGGCGAGACCATCAACGGCACGACGGAGGCCGGCACGATCGATACGCTGCGGCTGAGCGCGGCGGGCATCTATAACCTGTCCACCTTCACCACCGTCACCAATGTCGACGCCATCGCCTTCAACGTCAACGCCGCCGGCTTCAACCTGACGGTGGCGGACAGCCAGGTCTCGACCGCCGACGCCAACGGCGACGGCACCCAGAACGACATTCAGATCAGCGCGTCGGTGGCCATGACCAACGGCGTGACGATCAGCGGCGCCGGCCTGACCGGCAGCAACCGCATCACCGTGGTCGGCACCAACCTCGGCGGCGCCGACACCATCACCGGCGGCGCCGGCGTCGATACCATCGACGGCGGGGCTGGCGCGGACACCATCACCGGCGGGGCGGGTGCCGATGTCCTGACCGGCGGCCTGGGCGCCGACATCTTTGTCATCGGCACCGTCGCGCATCTTGCCGCCGGCGAGACCATCAACGGCACGACGGAGGCCGGCACGATCGATACGCTGCGGCTGAGTGCGGCGGGCACCTATAACCTGTCCACCTTCACCACCGTCACCAATGTCGACGCCATCGCCTTCAACGTCAACGCCGCCGGCTTCAACCTGACGGTGGCGGACAGCCAGGTCTCGACCGCCGACGCCAACGGCGACGGCACCCAGAACGACATTCAGATCAGCGCGTCGGTGGCCATGACCAACGGCGTGACGATCAGCGGCGCCGGCCTGACCGGCAGCAACCGCATCACCGTGGTCGGCACCAACCTCGGTGGCGCCGACACCATCACCGGCGGGGCGGGTGCCGATGTCCTGACCGGCGGGGCAGGCGCCGATACGATCAATACGGGTGCAGCGAACGACAACCTTCAGGATATTATTCGCTTCGGCGCCACGGCTGAATTTGGTGACACCGTAAACAACTTTGATGCCAACGGCACCGACCCGCAGGACGACCGGATCGAATTCACTGGTACACTAAACACGGCGTATGATGACATTGGAGCGGGCGATGATAACTTTTCATTCGCGACAGACAATAACGTTGACAATGACAATCAAGCGGTCAATCTCGACACTACGACCGAAGCCCTTTTTATTGATGGCAGCAATAACGAAGGCGTGACCAACGCGAATTTGGGTAATACAACGATAGTTGCTGCGGAGTTCAACGCCGAGTTCGCAATTACCGCGAGCGTTGGCCAGGATGCTCTGCTGGTCGTCAACGATACCGATAGTAACAGCTTTGCAGTTTGGCAATACGTTGAGGATGGAACCACCGCTGAAATACAGGTCAGCGAACTTGCGCTGATCGGAGTTTTCAATGCCAACGCAGCTGCATCAACAGGCAATTTCGATTTTTTCTAACGCCTGTAACCGCAATTGCGCGGCCGTCACCGCTCGGAGACTGTCGCGTACATGTTCGACGCGCTTACCAGGACGCTCGCAGTTAAGGCCAACTACTTCGCCGCCGCAAGATATGGTTCAACCTGATCGGATTCTGCTCCTAGCAAAGAGTTCGAACTCAGTTCTCCCTCCGTCAAGGCTTTATGTACATCAAAGCAAGGCGTTGATGGCCGGGACAAGCCCGGCCATGACGCGCCTTTGATTTGGAGCGGCGGCTTATTTTTCGAGGCGGCGGATCACGTCGTCAAGTTGTTCCAGCGTGCGATAGCGCACCTGGAGAACGCCGCCTTTGCCGCGATGGTCGATGCCAACCACGAGGCCCAACGCATCGGACAATCGTTTTTCCAGCGCGACCGTATCGGAGTCCTTGACGGTGCGCGCGCGCGTCGTCGCAGGCTTGCCGGCAGCCGCGGCCTGCTCCTGGCCAAGCGCTTCGACCTGGCGGACGTTGAGACCCTTGGCAACGATCTCGCGCGCGACGGATTCCGGATCGGGTTGATTGATCAGCGCGCGCGCGTGGCCCGCCGAAAGCTTGCCCGCGTTGATATAGGCCTTCACCGTGTCCGGCAATTTTAACAGCCGCATGGTGTTGGCGACGTGGCTACGGCTCTTGCCGACGATCTTCGCGATCTGATCCTGTGAATGATCGAACTCTGCGGCGAGAACTTGATAGCCAGTGGCCTCTTCCAGCGGGTTGAGATCGGTGCGCTGTACGTTTTCGATGATCGCGAGCTCGAGCGCTTCGCCGTCGCTCGCTTCGATCACGACGATCGGCACTTCGTGCATGCCAGCACGTTGCGCGGCACGCCAGCGTCTTTCACCGGCGATGATTTCGTACACATCGGTACCGCGGCTGCGCACCACGATCGGCTGAATGATGCCGCGCTCGCGAATCGACGCCGACAAATCTTCCAGCTCGGCTTCCGAAAACAATTTGCGCGGGTTGCGCGGGTTGGCGCGCACGAATTCAATCGGCACACGGCGCTGGCTGCGCATGCGCTCAGCGGCGTGGGTTTCCACGCCGACGTCGCCCATCAGCGACGCAAGTCCTCGGCCTAAACGCGAACGGGCTGCGTCGTCTGCCATGTCCGGCTCCTTTGAACTCCCGAACGTGTTACTCAATTTGCGCGCAACTCTTTTTCGCGCTGAATGATTTCCGTCGCGAGCCGCAGATAGGCTTCGCTGCCGACGCACTTAAGATCGTAAACCAGTACGGGCTTACCGTATGACGGCGCCTCGGAGACCCGCACGTTGCGTGGAATGATGGTGTCGTAGACCTTGCGGCCCATGAACTCGCGCACGTCAGCAACAACCTGGTTCGACAAGTTGTTGCGCGCGTCGAACATTGTGAGCACGATGCCGTGGATCGTCAGATCGGGATTGAGCGTGGTCCTCACCTGCTCGACCGTTTTCAAAAGCTGTGACAGTCCTTCGAGCGCGAAGAACTCACACTGCAGCGGCACGAGAATCGCCTGCGCCGCCGCCATCGCATTGACGGTGAGCAAGTTGAGCGAAGGCGGGCAGTCCACCAGCACGTAACTGAAATCGCTGACGCCGGCGAACTTGCCGGCGTTAAGCGGCGTGGTCGCGCTACGCAGACGATACGCGCGGTCGCGCGCTTGTCCGATTTCGAGCTCAAGACCGGACAAGTCCATCGTCGACGGCGCCAGCGAGAGGCGCGGCACGGCCGTCGACACGATGGCGTCGCGCAGCGGCGCATCACCGATCAGAACATCGTAGGTCGAGCAGCGGCGATTGCGGCGATCGATACCCAAGCCGGTGGACGCGTTGCCCTGCGGATCGAGGTCGATGATCAGCACGCGTTCGCCGATCGCGGCGAGCGCGGTCCCCAGATTGATGGCCGTGGTGGTTTTGCCAACCCCGCCCTTCTGGTTGGCGATCGCGAGCACGCGCGGTGGCTTCGCAGGTTCGGCGTGGGCGGCCAGGTCGACGATCTGGCTGTCGGGTTCGGGCTGACGATCGGACGATTCAGACATGGTGCTTCGCTTTCCGGTTCGAATTTAGGCGCTTAGCGCTGGGGCCGACGAGGCTCCCAGTAGCGAACGCTGACAATTCGACTGTTTGGGCTGGTCTTACTCGGCACGAGGACCGGCTCAATTTTCCAATATTTAGCGGCGTGGGTCAATTCAGACGCTACATCTTGCCCCTTCAAGAACAAACCTTGTGCACCTGTTTTCGATAGCGGGTGCGCCAAGGCCAGGATTTCGTTTAGCGGCGCCAGCGCCCGCGCCGTGACAATGTCGGGCTGCACGGCAAGGTTTTTCGCGAACTCCTCAATTCGCACAGCATGCACTGTTGCAGGGACGCTAATGTGGCGGGCCGCCTCGCGTAAGAAATTGGCTTTTTTCCCATTGCTTTCAACCAGATGGATCGCGGCTCCGGGCACGTCGGCCAGCGCGCAGGCGATCGCAAGACCGGGAAACCCGGCGCCGGAGCCGAGGTCGATCCATATTTTTGCGCCGGGAGCGAGGTCGAGGAGCTGGAGCGAATCGGCGATATGTCGGGTCCAGAGCTGCGGAATCGTGGACGACGCGACCAAGTTCATGCGCTGCTGCCATTCGATCAGCAGGGCCGCCAGTTGATCCAGACGGGCGGCGATTTCACGTGAAACCGGGGTGAGTTGCAGCGCCCGTTCGCGGTCCTGGGCGAGCGGGTTATCGCGGTCCGCTGCCATCAGGCGGCCGGACGGCCCCTGCCCTTACCCCTGCGGCGGATATGGGCGACAAGGAGCGTGAGCGCGGCCGGCGTAATTCCGTCGATTTGGCTGGCGTGACCGATGGTGCGCGGGCGCCTGGCCGTGAGTTTCTGCCGGATTTCGTTCGAAAGTCCATTCAGCGCGGCGTAGTCGAGGTCATCGGGCAGTTCGATCGCTTCGTCCCGGCGGTAGGACGCCACGTCCGAGGCTTGTCGATCAAGATACACGGCGTACTTGGCGTCGATTTCGAGCTGATCAGTTATTTTGGTGTCAAAATCCAGAAATTGGGGCCAAATTCGCGTCAAATCCCCCATTTTTAGGGTGGGATACGAAAGCAGCTCGAACGCAGTCCGGCGCTGCCCATCCAGCTTGAGCGCGATGCCGTGGCGCGCAGCTTCGGTCGGCGCGATTGAGAGCGACCCTGCCAAAGCGCGCGCCTTCTCCAGATCCCCAAGCTTGGCGCCGAATTGCCGGGCGCGTTCGGGGCCGACGCAGCCAATGGCAATACCCTTGGGGGTCAGCCGCTGGTCGGCGTTGTCGGCCCGCAGCGTCAGCCGGTATTCGGCGCGCGAAGTGAACATGCGGTACGGCTCGGTGACCCCGCGCGTGACCAGATCGTCTATCATCACGCCCAAATAGCCGTCGGCGCGGTCGAATACGATGGCCGAAGCGTTGCCGGCGCGCGCCGCAGCGTTGAGCCCGGCCACCAGGCCCTGAGCGCCCGCCTCCTCGTACCCGGTCGTGCCATTGATCTGGCCGGCCAGGAAAAGCCCTGGCACACGCTTGGTTTCCAGCGTCGGCCGCAGCTCGCGCGGATCGACGTGATCGTACTCGATGGCGTAACCCGGCCGCACCAGTCTGGCCCGCTCCAGCCCTGGAATCGTCGCAACCAGGGCGAGTTGCACTTCTTCGGGCAACGAGGTCGAAATCCCGTTCGGATAGACCGTCGTATCGTCGAGGCCTTCCGGCTCGAGGAAGATCTGGTGGCTGTCGCGTTCGCCAAACCGCACGATCTTGTCCTCGATCGAAGGGCAATAGCGCGGGCCGCGGCTGGAAATTTGCCCGGAATACATCGGCGAACGGTGCACGTTGGCGCGGACAAGCTCGTGCGTCGCTGCGGTCGTGCGGGTGATGGCGCACTGGATCTGCGGGGTTTCGATGCGTTCGGTCAGCGTCGAGAATGGCTCCGGCGGATCGTCTCCGGGCTGCATTTCGAGGCTTTTCCAGTCGATGGTGCCGCCGTCGAGCCGAGGCGGCGTGCCGGTTTTCAGCCGCCCGAGCGCGAAGCCGCAGCGCTCCAGGGTCGCGGAAAGGCCGATCGCAGGCGCCTCGCCGACCCGCCCGGCCGGGGTCTGCTTTTCGCCGATATGGATGAGGCCACGCAGGAATGTGCCGGTGGTCAGGACCACCGCGCCGGTCGCCAGAATCCGGCCATCGGCCAGGCGGACGGCCGAAACACGGCCCTCTGAAAGGGAAAGATCGTCCGCCTCGCCCTCGATCACGCTCAGATTTGGCGTTTCGAGGATCGCGCGCTGCATGGTGGCGGCGTAGAGCTTGCGATCGGCCTGGGCGCGGGGGCCGCGCACTGCGGGGCCCTTGCGGCGGTTCAGGACGCGAAACTGGATGCCGCCCTGGTCGGCGACGCGGCCCATCAGGCCGTCGAGGGCGTCGATCTCACGGACCAGATGGCCCTTGCCGAGCCCGCCGATCGCCGGATTACAGGACATCGCCCCGACGGTCGCGAATTTGTGCGTCACCAGCGCGGTTTTGGCGCCCATCCGGGCCGCCGCAGCCGCGGCTTCGCAGCCGGCGTGGCCACCGCCGATGACGATAACGTCGAATTTTCCGTCCATTCGGAGCCTCGGAATCGGCTTTTAGCGCAGAAAACGCCATGTTTCACGTGAAAAATGCAAGCACGTTTCATGTGAAACATACGAGAACCGGGCACCCTCGAACCCCTCACAACACCCTTTCTCGCGGCTATTCCAGCCTTGTTCGCAGGTGCCGGGTGTTCCTCCCTCGGCCTGCATTTATTTGCCGATGCAGAACTCCCGGAAGATCACGTCCAGCAAATCCTCGACATCGACCCGGCCGGTCAGCCGGCCCAGCGCGCGGGCGGCGAGGCGGAGCTCCTCGGCGATGATGTCCTCGCGGCCGCCCGGCCCCTCGGCCAGCGCGCGGTCGAGCGCGGCTTGCGTCTCGATCAGGAAACGCCGGTGGCGTTCCCGGCTGACCAGCGCAGGCTCGCCGCCAAGCGATTTGGCAGCATGGGCCGCCAAAGAATCGATCAGTGAATTCAGCTTCTCGCCAGTTTTGGCTGATATTTCAAAAGAATGAACCGAATTGTCTAATATAATATTAGTTTCATTACATGAATTCATACTATCGATCTTGTTTACGACTAACCAGAGGGCTTGGCCGAAGGCCGGGGAGGGCGGTACCGGGCTCTTTTCCCCCGCATCGACCACCCACAGCACCAAGTCCGCCGCCGCCGCCCGGGCGCGCGCCCGGCGCACGCCCTCCTGCTCGACCGGGTCGGCGCTGTCGCGGATGCCGGCGGTGTCGAGCAGCGTCACCGGATAACCGTCGAGGTCGAGATGCACCTCGATCACGTCCCGCGTGGTGCCGGGGATCGGCGATACGATCGCCGCCTCGCGCTTGGCAATCCGGTTCAGCAAGGTCGACTTGCCGGCGTTCGGCGGCCCGGCAATCGCCACCACCAGACCGTCGCGCAATCGCTCGCCCCGCGCCGCGCCGGCCAGCGCTTCGGCGATCTCTTCGCGCAATTGCTGCGCAGCATTGAGTGCGGGCGCAACTAATTCCTCCGGCACATCGGCCTCGTCGGAGAAATCGATCCGCGCCTCGACCAGCGCGAGCGCCTCGATCAGCCGCTTGCGCCAAGATTCGGCACGATCGCCAAGCAGGCCCTTCATCTGGCGAAACGCCTGGCGGCGCTGCGCTTGTGTCTCCGCGCCGATCAGGTCGGCGAGCCCTTCGACCGCGGTGAGGTCGAGCTTGCCGTTCTCGAACGCGCGGCGGGTGAACTCGCCGGCCTCGGCCGGACGCAGCCCTTCGATTCGCGACAGCGCAGCAAACACCGCAGCAATCACCGCGCGGCCGCCGTGCAATTGCAGTTCGGCGGTGTCCTCGCCGGTCTCGCTGTTCGGTCCGGGAAACCACAGCGCCAGCGCTTCGTCGACCATCTCGCCCGATTCGGGATCGCGCAGCCTCGCGAGCGCCGCCTGGCGCGGGGCGGGCAGGCGGCCCATCAGCGCGCGCAGCGCGTCGCCCGCGCGCGGGCCGGAGATGCGCACCACGGCAATCGCCGCCGGCGGCCGGCCGGAGGAGAGGGCGTAGATGGTGTCGGTTGCCATGCCGGTCATCGCGACGCACCGAAGCGCCGCCGCGATGGCTGGTCAAGGCGTAGGGTAGGCCAAGGCGCGAAGAAGCTCAGTACTTTGACACGGTGCGCGTGGGCTTCGCCATAGCGCGTCCTTAAAGGCGTTACGCCCGTCTTCGACGGGCTATGGACGCGCGTAACCGCGCTTTAGCTCAGCCCATTCTGCTACCTGCTTTCGGAGAAACGTGATTCGCCCTGGCCCATGCTTCGAGACGCGCGCTTCGCGCGCTCCTCAGCATGAGGTTGTTCCTCGTTGCAACAAGATAGACCTCATCCTGAGAGGCTGTGAATCTTCCGCGAAGGTAGCGGATAGCGGGTCAATCATGATTCCCTACGATGGCCGAGTCGCGGGAGGGAGCTATGACTGAGGACGAACTGTTTGGTGAACTTCCAGCCTCGCAGCCGCAATCCGAGAGGTCTCCGCAGGGCGCGCCCCGCTTGCGCGAGCCCAGGCGCGATCAGATCGAACTGCGGGCGGTGGATATCGAGAGCCTGGTCGGGGAGGACCATCCGGTCCGAGTGATCTGGACCTATGTGGCCGGACTTGATCTGAGCGAACTTGAAGATCGGATCAAGGCGCGGGAGGACAGGCCCGGACATCCGGCTATTTCGCCGCGGCTGCTGCTGGCGCTGTGGCTTGTCGCCACCAGTGAGGGCGTCGGCAGTGCGCGCGCTCTTGAGCGGCTGTGCAACAGCCACGATGTCTATCGCTGGCTGTGCGGAGGCGTGTCGGTGAACTACCACACGCTGGCGGACTTTCGGGTCGGCTGCGCCGATCTGCTCGACCGGCTGCTCGCCGAGCATCTGGCAGCGCTGGCCAAGGCCAAGCTGATCGATTTCGATACGCTTTCGCAGGACGGCGTGCGGATCCGGGCGAGTGCGGGGGCCTCGTCGTTCCGGCGTGGGGCGACGCTTGACCGGCATCTGGCGACCGCCCAGGCCGTGGTGGATGAGCTCAAGCGCGAGGTCGATGTGCGTTCGGATGCCAGCAACCAGCGCATCAAGGCCGCCCGCGAACGAGCCGCGCGCGAGCGCAGCGAACGGGTCAAGGCGGCACAGCAAGCGCTCGAAGAGATCAAGCAGCAGCGCAAAGAGCGCGATCAAAAGCGCAGCAACGGGAAGCCTCAGAAAGAGCCGCGCGCCTCCACCTCCGACCCCCAAGCGCGTGTCATGAAGATGGCCGATGGCGGCTTCCGCCCGGCCTATAATGTGCAGGTGGCCAGCGTTGCAGACGAGCAGATCGTGATCGCGGTCGAGGTCTGCAACACCGGCTCCGACCGTGGCCTGATGCGGCCGATGTTAGAGCGGTTGGGCGGGCGCATCGGTCAGTTTCCAGGACGCCATCTGGCCGATGGCGGTTTTACCAGCGCCCAAGACATCGAATGGGCGCATGACAACGGGATCGAGGTCTACTGTCCTCCGACCCAGTCCAAGCACGGGACCGACCCCTATCGACCGCGCCCCGGCGACGGCCCCGGCATATTGGCCTGGCGCGCCCGGATGGGCAGCGAAGCGGGTCAGGCGCAATACAAATCCCGCTCGATCTGCGAATGCATCCATGCCCGCTGGCGCAATTGGGGCTTCCGACAATTGCTCGTACGCGGCATCGAAAAGGTCCGTGCTGTCACGCTCCTCTACGCCCTCACCAACAATATCCTGCAAGGACATCGGCTTGCCAGTGCGTAAACACAAAGGCAAAGCTCTCGGCAGACGGACGTTCAGACAAGCGCGGCCAACCCCGCCCCGCGCGAGCCTAAAGCTTCACAAGCTCCTGAGGAGGCCCGCGCAGCGGGTCGTCTCGAAGGATGGGCCGCAGCACGGATTTGTGATTCCGGGTACTACGTTCTTTCGGTTACTGCCTTGGCCTTTGACCTCACCCATGCTGCCATCGTATATACGTTCCGCTTAGGAGCTATCCCATGGCCTTCCATGTCCGCAATCGCGAGACCGAGCGGCTGGCCCGCGAACTCGCGCGGACGGCAAAACTCGGGCTGACCGAAGCCGTCCATGTCGCGGTCTCCAACGAACTGCGCAGGCGTAAACGCGCCATTCCGCTGTGGGAGCGCACCGCCTCGTTACGCAAGCGGGTATCCACCCGAGTAAAGGATGCGCGACCCGTAACCAAGGCATTCCGCGACGATCTCTACGAATCCAAGCCCAGCCGTGTTCGTTGACGCCTCCGCCATCGTCGCCATCCTGACCGAAGAAGCCGACGCCAAGCAGCTCGCTGAATCGCTCGACGCGGCCAGGAACCCGATCAGCTCTCCCATTGCGGTGTGGGAAGCGGCAGCCTCGATCTCGCGCAAAACCGGCCAACCCGCCGAAGCTGAATTGTCGAACGTCATCGCGTTCCTCGACCTCGCTCAAATCGCCATCGTGCCGATCGACATGCCTGCAACCGCCGCGGCCGTGGCCGCGTTCGACCGCTACGGCCGGCGCAGCGGCCACGCGGCCGACCTCAATATGGGTGATTGCTTCGCCTATGCCTTCGCGAAGGAGCGAGGGACAAAGCTACTCTACAAGGGCAAGGATTTCGCCTTGACGGACCTGCGGCAGACTTAATCAAGCGTATTAAGTGGCTGCGCTCTTGCCGGTAAAGCCGCCAAAGACTAGGTTACATGTAACCGAAGGGCCGCCCATGAAGCGCAGAACCAACCGGCCGCGCGGCGCAGAAATGCGCGCCAAGTCAATGCGCACCAAGGCCACGCAACGCAAGACGTCGAAGCCGAAGCGCGCGGCAGCGAAGTCGTCACGACCCCGATCGTCGCGCGACAAGGTGAGGGCATACCGCGCCCGCATGCGCGCCAAGGGGCTTCGTCTTGTTCAAATGTGGCTTCCTGACACCAGCACTCCGGAATTTGCGACAGCGGCACACCGAGCGTCGCTCGCCATCGCCAACAGTCCGACAGAAAAGGAGGATCAGGCTTTCATCGAACTCGATCTCCTGGTTGAACACCCCGGAGGCCGACAAGGAGTGGACATACGACTGGCCGGCCGGGCACCCCAAGCCGCGTTAGATTTGAGGCGTCAGTGAAACGGGGGGAAATTTGGACTGTTGCCGGCGGGCCGGATTATGCGGGCAAGCCGCGTCCTGCCGTTATCGTGCAAAGCGATAAGTTCGATGCCACACCGTCCATCACGATCTGTCTGCTGACCACAACGCCCCTGGATGCGTCTCCAGCGCGTTTTGCGATCGAGCCGTCGGACAGCAACGGATTGCAGCTTGAATCACACGCCATGATCGACAAGATCGCGACCCTTCCCAGATCAAAGGCAGGCTACCGCATCGGCCAGCTCGATCCGCCAGAGATTGCCAAGCTGAACACCGCGATAACGCTTTTCCTTGGGCTGGCCGATACCGGGCCGGGCTGAGGGCTCGCTTCAAGACTCCTGGCTTCAAGACTCCCGGCTTCTTAGCCTGCTATCATCCTCGCATTGCAAAGCTGAACAGCGTGGTCCGCTTGAGGGGGCAGAACACGTGCGTAGTCGGCGTGAAGTTTTTTCAGTGCTTGGCGGGGCGGCAGCGATGCCGGTTGCCGCACGTGCGCAGGAGCGCGTGCGGCGCATCGGCGTACTCATGCACACCAAATCCGACGAGCCGGAAGCGCAGGCCCGCCTTGCCGCATTCTTACAAGGGTTGCAGGAAGCGGGGTGGTCGATAGGCCGCAACGTGCAGGTCGATACCCGCTGGAGCACCGGCGATCTGGCGCGCCTGTCCAAAGATGCCGGGGAACTGATAGCGACTCATCCAGATGTCGTCGTGGCCGGTGTCGGCGCGACCACGCCGGCGCTGCAACAGGCGACGCGCACTGTGCCGATCGTCTTTGCCCAAGTCATGGACCCGGTTGGCGCCGGCTTCGTCGACAGCCTGTCGCGACCGAGTGGCAATGCCACCGGCTTTGTTCAACTCGAGTACAGCTTGGCCGGCAAATGGATGGAGCTGCTCAAGGAGATCGCGCCGCAAGTGACGCGCGTCGGCGTGTTGCGGGAGCCGGGCGCGGCTGGGATCGGGCAGTGGGCCATCATCCAGGCCGTGGCGCAGCCGATGGGTGTGGAGTTGAAGCCGATCGGACTGACCAGCGCCGCGGCAATTGAACGCGATATCTCGGCGTTCGCGAGCGCACCGAATGGCGGCCTGATCGTGTTGGTGAGCGCGGCGGGGTTGATTCACCGCGACCTGATCGTCGCACTGGCAGCGCGGTATCGATTGCCTGTGATCTATGCCTATCGCACGTACGTCGCCAACGGCGGACTGGTCACTTATGGGGCTGACATTTCCAGCCAGTACCGCCGCGCGGCCGGCTACGTCGATCGCATCCTCAAGGGCGAGAAGCCGGGCGATCTGCCGGTGCAGTCACCGACCCGATACGACCTGGTGATCAATCTCAAAACCGCCAAGGCGCTCGGCCTCACCGTGCCGCCAACGCTGCTCGCGCGCGCCGACGAGGTGATCGAATGAGGCGTACACGTCATTCCGGGGCGCCGCGAAGCGGCGAACCCGGAATCCATAACCACCACCGGGAGTATGGATTCCGGCTCTCGCGCTTCGCGCTCGGCCGGAATGACAAATCGCGGCGCGAATTCATCGCAGCTCTCGGTGGCGCGGCGGCGTCATCCATTTCTTGGCCGCTCGCTGCGCGCGCGCAGGAGCGCGTACGGCGCGTCGCCATGGTCGCCGGCATCGACGCCAGCGATCCGGACGCGCAGAACCGGACGACGACGTTTCTGCAAGCGATGCAACAGCTCGGGTGGATCGACGGCCGCAATTTGCGGGTCGATTATTTCTGGGGCCAAGGCCAGCCCGCCATGATGCGCAAACATGCGGCGGACCTGGCCGCGCTCGCGCCGGACGCCATTCTGGTCTCCGGCACCGCCCCCTTGGGGCCGTTGTTGCAGGCAACCCGCACGGTGCCGATCGTGTTCGTGAATGTCGCCGACCCGGTCGGCGGCGACTACGTCGAGAGCATGTCGCGGCCGGGCGGCAACGCCACCGGCTTCATCCAGTTCGAATACAGCCTGGCCGGGAAATGGCTTGAGCTGCTCAAGCAGATCGCGCCGGACGTGACGCGAGCGGCGGTGCTTCGGGATGCCGCCCTGAGCTCCGGAGTCGGCCAATTCGCCGTCATCCAATCCGTGGCGCCGTCCGTCGGCGTGGAGGTCAGCCCGATCAACGTGCGCGATCCCGGCGAGATTGAGCGGGCCATCGCTGCTTTCGCCCGCCCCGCGCTGGCCAGCGGAGCGAGCGGCCAGCGCGGCGACTCGACAGTGCGCCCCTCGAATCGCGGGCTGATCGTGACGTCAAGCGCGCTGACGGCGCGCCATCGCGAGCACATCATCGCGCTGGCGGCCCGGCACAGGCTGCCGGCGGTGTACTATCGACGGCTGTTCGTCGCCGACGGCGGGCTGGTCTCCTATGGGTACGATCTGATCGATCAATACCGGCGCGCGGCCGGCTACGTCGATCGCATCCTCAAAGGCGAGAAGCCGGCCGACCTGCCAGTGCAGGCGCCGGTGAAGTACGAGATCACGATCAATCTGAAGACCGCCAAGGCGATTGGCCTCGACGTGCCGCCCTCCGTGCTCGCCCGCGCCGACGAGGTGATCGAATGAAGCGGCCCCACCGGCACCCGTCATGCCCGGCCTTGTGCCGGGCATCCACGTATTCCCTTGTTGAGGCAATCAAGACGTGGATGGCCGGGACAAGCCCGGCCATGACGAATTGGATAGGGAGGCGTCCACGATGAAACGCCGCGCGTTCATCGCGGCTCTCGGCGGCGCGGCGAGCTGGCCGCTCGCGGCAAGAGCGCAGCAGACGAGAGTCCCCACCATCGGGGTTCTCCTCTTGGGAATTCCCGATCCCGCGCCGTTTCTGAAGGCCCTTCATGAGGGACTGCGCGACCGAAATTATTTCGACGGCCGCAACATCCGGCTGGAAATCCGCAACGCGGAAGGACAGCAGGCCTTGCTCGCGGAGAAGGCCGCGGAACTGGTTCGATCAAAAGTCGATATCATCGTGGTATTCCAAACCCCGGCTGCCTTGGCGGCGAAACAGGCCACCAGCGAAATCCCGATCGTGATGGGACAGGTCGGCGACCCTGTGGCGAGCGGCCTCATCGCAAGCCTTGCCCGGCCCGGCGGCAACGTTACCGGCCTCGCGGGAGGGGCTGCCGAAGTCGTCGGTAAGGTCGTCGAGCTGACCCGAGAGCTGCTTCCAAACGCCAGCCGCGTTGCGGCTCTCGCAAACCGGAGCGATCCGTTCGCAAAACTGTTCATCGAAGGTGTGGACGCCGGCGCCCGCGGGGCCGGTATGGAGATGGAGCCGGTTGCGCTGCAGCCCGCGGACCCTCTGGAACCGGCTTTCGAAACGATGACACGGAAGAAAATTGATGCCGTGATCACAATGTCAACCATCTTCAACAAAGAGGTTGTTGATCTCGCGATCAAACATCGCTTGCCGTTGCTTGCAACCGCCCGGGTGGTGCCTACCTCGGGAGGACTTGCGTCGTATTCCCCCGACTACAACGCACAGTGGCGCGACACCGCCGATTACATCGACAAGATTCTCAAGGGCAGCAAGCCCGCCGATCTGCCAGTTGCCTTCCCAACCAAGTTCGATCTGATCATCAATCTCAAGACCGCCAAGGCGCTGGGCCTCACCGTTTCGCCATTGCTACTGGCGCGCGCCGACGAGGTGATCGAGTGAAGCGGCGCCCACCTCCGTCATTCCGGACGCCGCGAAGCGGCGATCCGGAATCCAGACGCAAATTCGGAGCGCGTTACTGGATTCCGGGTTCGCGAGCTTCGCTCGCGCCCCGGAATGACAAGTCGCGGCGGGAGTTCATCGCGGGCCTCGGCGGCGCGGTCGCAATGCCAGTGATATTGCGCGCGCAGGAGCGTGTGCGGCGCGTTGGCGTTCTCGTGAATCTCGCCGAGGGCGATTCAGCAGGACAAACGTTTGTCACGGGATTCCGGCAGGCGCTGCAAGAATTGGGCTGGGTGGACGGCCGCAATGCGCGCATCGACATGCGCTGGGGCGCCGGCGATCGCGAACGCTATCGCAAATATGCGGCCGAATTGGCCGCGCTCGCGCCGGACGTCATTTTCGCCGCCACCACCGACGCGGTGGTGTCGGTGCAGCAGGCATCACCCGCTGTTCCGATCGTATTCGTCGGCGTCATCGATCCGGTGGGCTCCGGCTTGATCACAAGCATGGCGCGGCCGGGCGGCAATGCCACCGGCTTTACTATTTTCGAATACGCGATTGCCGCGAAATGGCTCGAGTTGCTCAAAGAGGTGGCGCCCCGCGTGACGCGAGCCGCCGTGCTGCGCGATGCCAACGTCGCGTCCGGGATCGGCCAGTTTGCCGCGATCCAGGCTGTGACCCCGGTTGGCATCGAGTTGAGCGCCATCGGCCTGCGCGATGCCAGCGCAGTCGAGCATGCCATCGCCGCTTTTGCACGCGACCCGAATGGCGGGTTGATCGTGACCGCAAGCGGCTTTGGCTCAAACAATCCCGAATTGATTGCAACACTTGCGATCCGGCACAATCTGCCGGCGATCTACCCTTTCCGCTATTCCGTTCGCGCTGGCGGCCTGATCTGCTATGGCCCCGACTATCTCGATCAGTACCGCCGCGCCGCTGCTTACGTCGATCGCATCCTGAAGGGCGAAAAGCCGGTCAACCTGCCGGTGCAGGCGCCGACCAAGTATGAGCTCGCAATCAACCTCAAGACCGCCAAGGCGATCGGCGTCACCATGCCGCCGACGCTGCTCGCGCGCGCCGACGAGGTGATCGAATGAAGCGGCGGGAGTTCATCGCCAGTGTTGCTGGCGCAGCAGCGTCTTCGGTTTCTTGGCCTCGCACCGCGCGTGCGCAACAAGCGATGCCGGTGATCGGCTTCATCAGCGCAAGAGCGCTTGCATCGGATGCTCATCTGGTTGCGGCGTTCCGGCAGGGATTGGCGGAAACCGGCTACGTCGAAGGTCAGAACGTCGCGATCGAATACCGCTGGGCGGAAGGTCGCGTCGATCGCGCGGTGGCATTCGCAGCCGAGCTGATGCGCCAACGGGTGGCGATCGTGTTCGTGGGCGGCGGAGACGGCGAGGTGAAGATCGTCAGAAACGCCGTCTCGTCCATCCCGGTTGTCTTTGCCGTCGGCGGCGATCCGGTGGCGGACGGTCTCGTCGCCAGCGTGAACCGGCCTGGCGGCAACGCCACCGGAATTTCGAACATGACAGCCGCGCTGTGGCCGAAGCGGCTGGAGCTGCTGCGCGAACTGATACCGCCTTCGGCCAGGCTCGCGCTGTTCGTCAGTCCAACCCATCCGAGTGCAGAGCCGACCGTGCTGGAAGTGCAGGCTGCCGCGCGACCGCTCGGCCAGCAGGTCGAAGCGGGCCGCATCGCTTCGGAGCGTGAACTCGAGCCCGCCTTTGCCACGCTCGTGCAGCAGCGCGTCGGCGGCCTGCTGGTGATGAACGCGCCGGTGTTTTTCACCAACCGCGAGCGGCTTGCGGCGCTCGCGGCGCGGCACGCCATTCCCACGATCTATGACCGGCGCGAATTCGCGTTGGATGGTGGCCTGTTGAGTTACGGCGCCAGCACAAGAGATCAATACCGCCAGTCCGGCCTCTACGTCGGCCGAATCCTCAAGGGCGCGAAGCCCGCCGACCTGCCAGTGATGCAACCGACGGTTTTTGACCTGGTCGTCAACCTCAAGGCCGCCAAGGCGCTCGGGCTCACCGTTCCGCCGACGCTGCTCGCCCGCGCCGACGAGGTGATCGAATGAAGCGGCGGGAATTCATCGCGGGGCTTGGCGGCGCAGTGGCGATGCCGCTTGCCGCGCGTGCGCAAGAGCGAGTGCGGCGCATCGGCCTGCTCAATCCGACCGCCGCGGCCGATCCCGAAATCAATCGCCCGTGTGACCGCTTTCGCGCAAGGTCTGCAGCAACTGGGCTGGACCATCGGCGGCAATGTGCGGATCGAGTATCGCTGGGGCGAGGGCGATCCCGAGATCACTCGCAAGGGCGCGGTGGAACTGGTCGCGCTCAAGCCGGACGTCATCATGACCTCTGGTGCCGCAGGCATGGGGCCGATGCTCCAGCTGACGCGCACCATCCCGACCGTATTTGCGATCGTCCCCGATCCGGTCAGCGCGGGCTTCGTCGAAAGCCTGGCGAGACCAGGCGGCAACGCCACCGGCTTTCTGATGTTTGAATTCGACATTGCTGGAAAATGGCTTGAGCTGCTCAAGCAGGTCGCGCCGCAGGTGACACGGGCGGCGGTGCTTCGCGATCCCGCCATCACCGCCGGAATCGGCCAGTTCAGCGTCATCCAATCGGTGGCGTCCTCGCTCGGGATCGCGGTGAGCCCTATCAACTTGCGCGACGACGCCGGCGACATCGAGCGGGCGATCACGGCGTTTGCCCGCTCGCCCAACGGCGGACTGCTGATGACGGCGAGCGCGTTGTCGGGGCTGCATCGCGGCCTGATCGCCACGCTGGCGATCCGCCACAAGCTGCCCTTGGTTGCCCATTCGCGCCACTACGTCGCCGCTGGCGCGTTGATCTCCTATGGGCCTGATTTCGCCGACCAGTTCCGCCGCGCCGCCGGCTACGTCGATCGCATCCTCAAGGGCGAGAAGCCGGCCGACTTGCCGGTGCAGGCGCCGACCAAGTACGAGCTGGTGATCAACCTCAAGACCGCCAAGGCGCTCGGCCTCACCGTGCCGCCATCCGTGCTCGCCCGCGCCGGTCCCCGCGCAGGCGCGCTAAAACACGTTGCGCAGCGCCTGCTGCGCGCCCAGCGCCAATAGCCCGAGAAAAAACCAGCGGCGGAATGTCTCCTCGCTGGCGAGGCCGCGGACGCGCTGGCCGATCGCCATGCCGAGCAGCGCCGGCAGCACGGCCAGCATGGAGCCGCTCGCGTTGGCGAAATGCAGCGCGCCGGCGCGCCACAGCACCACACCGAGCACGATCGTCGAAACCGTGAAGGAGAAGCCGAGCATCTGCACCAACTCGTCCTTGCTGAGCCCGATGGCCTGAAAGTAGGGGCCGGCCGGAATGACGAACACGCCGGTGCCGCCGGCGATCAGGCCGGTCAGTAATCCGACGATCGGGTTGAGCCACCATTCGTGGCGCGGCTCGACGGTGAAGCGAATCTTGGACAGGCCAAGCGAAGCGTAGATGACGAGCGCGACGCCGAGGCCGAGCGCGGCGTAGCGCGAGTTTGCGCTGGTGAGGATGCCGCCGCCGAGCCAGATGCCGACGGCGCTCGCCAGCACCAGCGACCACAGCCGCCGCATCAGCGCGCCAAGATGCACGCCGATGAACATCTGCCAGACGTTGGTGATCAGCGACGGGAAGATCATGATCGCCGCGGCCTGCGCCGGCGTCATCGCCAGCGCGAGCAGGCCGATGGCAATGGAGGGCAGGCCGAGCCCGATGGTGCCTTTGACGAGACCGGCCAGCAGGAACGTGAAGACCGTCAACGCAACAAGGCTGAGCGGAGCGCCGAACGGCGAGATATCCATTGCGCGAGTGTGTTGGCGATTCGCAGCGCGGGCAATGCGCGATGGGCGAAGCTTGTGTGCGCCTCACACGAAGTGTTCGCAAAACGAAAAAGCCCGGCGTGCTGCCGGGCTCCTCGCGATATTTATCCCCTGCCCGCCGCGTGAACAGCAGACCCCAAACAAAGCGACTAGACGGTTATTTTACTTTGATATTTTCAGCAAATTCCTTGCCGCGATTGGCCACGATTTCGTATTCGATCTGCTGGCCTTCATTGAGGGTGCTCAGTCCGGCACGCTCCACAGCGGAGATATGCACGAACACGTCTTTGCCGCCGCCTTGAGGCTGGATAAATCCGTAGCCCTTGGTCGGGTTGAACCACTTCACAGTTCCTGTAGCCACAACAACTCTCCTTAAGATGACCTCGCCGCCCCGAGACCCGTGGCGGAACCGGAGTCATACCCCGAAATAAGGGTGGTCGGCTACCCCGGGTGGCACCCCCGCGACATTTGCGTAAAATCGCACATGACACAAACACCCTCTCAAACTGAACGATCCGGCACCGAAAATCGCCTCGCGCGGGAAACCAGCCCGTATTTATTGCAGCACAAGGACAATCCGGTCGCGTGGTGGCCGTGGGGCACCGAAGCCCTCGCAGAGGCCAAACGCACCGGAAAGCCGATCCTGCTCTCGGTCGGATACGCCGCCTGCCACTGGTGCCACGTGATGGCGCACGAGAGTTTCGAAGACGAAGCGACCGCGGCGGTGATGAATGAGCTGTTCGTCAACGTCAAAGTCGATCGCGAGGAGCGCCCCGACATCGACCAGATCTACATGTCGGCGCTGCATCATCTCGGCGAACAGGGCGGCTGGCCGCTGACGATGTTCCTTACGCCGGACGGCGAGCCGGTCTGGGGTGGCACGTATTTTCCGCCGACCTCGCGCTACGGCCGTCCGGCCTTTACGGATGTGCTGCGAGAAGTATCGCGGCTGTTCCGCGAGGAGCCCGCCAAGATCGGACAGAACCGCGATGCGCTGATGGAGCGGCTCGCCGAACGCGCGCATCCGCGCGGCCGCATCACGATCGGTCCGGCGGAGCTCGACCAGATCGCGCGGCAGATCGGCGGCGTGTTCGATCCAGTGCACGGCGGCATGCGCGGCGCGCCGAAGTTTCCGAACGCGCAGCTCTACGAATTGCTGTGGCGCGCGGGGACGCGCACGGCCGACCCGATTTTCTTCAGGCCGGTGGCGCACACGCTGGAGCGCATCTGCGAAGGCGGCATCTACGATCATCTCGGCGGCGGCTTCTCGCGCTATTCGGTCGACGAGAAATGGCTGGTGCCGCATTTCGAGAAGATGCTGTACGACAACGCGCAACTCCTCGAGCTGCTGCCGCTTGCCTATGAACAGACGAGCGATCCGCTTTACCGCGAGCGCGCCCACGAGACGGTGACCTGGCTGGCGCAGGAGATGACGATCTGGGAGGGCGCGTTCTGCGCCTCGCTCGACGCCGACTCGGAGGGCGAAGAGGGCAAATACTACGTTTGGTCGATGGCTGAGATCGTGGCGGCGCTGGGCGAGGACGACGCGGCGTTCTTCGCGCAGCATTACGACGTCACCGAGGGCGGCAACTTTGAGGGCCACACCATTCTCAACCGCCTGCAGCGCCAGGAGCGCAGCGCGGCGGATGAGGCGCGGCTCGCGCGCTTGCGCGGGAAATTGCTCGGCGCCCGCTCGACGCGGGTCCGCCCCGGCCTCGACGACAAGATCCTGGCGGACTGGAACGGCGAGATGATCGCCGCGCTGGTTCATGCCGGCACCGCATTTGGCGAAGCGTCATGGCTCGACCGGGCGCGGCGCGCCTTCGAGTTCATCGCAAGCGACATGACCAAGGGCGACCGGCTCGGCCATTCCTGGCGAGCCGGCCGGCTCCTGTATCCGGGGCTCGCCTCGGATTTCGCGCAGATGATCCGCGCCGCTCTCGCGCTCTACGAGGCGACCGGGCAGGGCGATTACCTCGACCGCGCGCTCGCCTGGCAGCGCGCCTTCGATCAGCACTACAGCAATCCGGGGAACGGCGGGTATTTCCTGACCGCCGACGACGCCGAGGGTTTGGTGGTGCGCCCCAGCTCGACCAGCGACGACGCGACCCCGAACCCGAACGGCATCGCCGCACAGAACCTGATCCGGCTTGCCGCGCTGACCGGCGACCACGTCTGGCGCGAGCAGGCCGACAAGCTGATCGCCGGCGTGCTGGCGGCGGCGCAGGACAACCTGTTCGCACACGCATCGCTGCTCAACGCGGTCGACCTGCGGCTCAACGCGGCGGAAATCGTGGTCACCGGAGCGGCTTACCAGCGCTTTGCGGACGCGGCGCTGAAGCTGCCGCATCTCAACCGCATCGTGCTGCGCGCGCCTTCGGCCGAAGCATTACCAGCGTCGCATCCGGCCCAGGCCAAGATTGCGGCCGGCTCCGGCAGCGCGGCGTTCGTCTGCGCCGGCGAGCGCTGCTCGCTTCCGGTCACCGAACCGGAGAAGATCGCAGACGTTGTCCTCTCGATGCGCCCCGGCGCGGCTGAGGACAAGGCATGAAGCGGATCAAGCGAAAGCAAAGCGCACCGGCACCGGACAAATTGCCGGGCGCCGTCAAGTATCGTCCGCCGAAAGGCAAGAAAAGCGAACGCCCGTTGGAGCAAATCAGGCGCGGTCCCGCGCCGGTCAAAGCCGGGCGATAGCGCGGCACCACCCCTCACATTGCCGTGCAATGGAACCAAAACGCGTGCCGCGCGTTGTAGTTTCGGGATCTTATCGATCCGCGATTGCAGCTCGATTTTGCGGCGGGTGGGTTGGCGTGATGCTTTGAAAGGAGCGCTTATGGTCAAGAATCCCGAGCAGCAGGCGGCGCTTTTTGCCCGCCGCGAAAAACAGAAAATCGAAGGTGCGATTGCGATGAGGGAATACCTCGCAGCGGAAATCGCGACGCGCCGGAAGACAAAGCAATTGCGTGAGTTGCGCTTGGCCAAGGAAGCCGCAGAAGCGCGCGAGAACGCCGAGTAGTCCAACCAGAGGCTGGGGCATTCATGGCAAAGCAGGGAGTAGTAAGCGCCGCGGCGGACACCGTTGTCGGCGCCGCGCAGACCAGCGCCGAGGGCGTGCGATCGCTCGCAGGTGACGCCGCGAGTTCAGTCGCGAAAGCCGCGACCGGCGCGGTGCTGACTGCGGTGAAGGGCGCAAGACGTCTGGTCCGCGGCAAGCCGGTGAAGCGCAAGACCAAGCGGCGTGTGAAGAGCGCGAAAGTTGCCACGCGACGCAAGGTGACGGCGGTCAAACGAAGCGCGAAGCGGGCGGTGAAAAAGACGCGCCGCAAAGTGGCGCGGAAGAAGTAGCCGTATCAGGCGGCCCGCTGACCCAGCCAACATCAACGGCAGATATATACCCCGGCGGGCACGGCGCACCACGCGTGGCGGCGGGCATCTCCTCACAACTCAAGAAAAACCGGCGGCGGGCCGCCCCGATGTTGAGGAGCGATCATTCGCCTCAATGGTTCACAGGTGGTAAATGCGGGCCGCAGACAGCGGAATTTTTCATCAAATCGGTAAACGGCGCCGCCAGTACGGTATCGATTTTTGCTGACGGTGGCGCCACAGCGTCCCCTCCCCCGCATAGCCCGTCGAAGACGGGCGTGAACGCCCTCTTGCCGGGGAGGGTTAGGCCAAGCGCAGAATCCTGATCGCCCCCTCTCCACCTCTCCCCCGCAAGCGGGGAGAGAGCAGACCGCCCGTGCGGCACCGGAGTGCGAAGTGCCGAAATTAGGTGTTCATCAACTCGAAGAACTCGGCGTTGTTCTTGGTGCTGCGCAGCTTGTCGAGCAGGAAGTCGATCGCATCCATCGTGCCCATCGGATTGAGGATGCGGCGCAGCACGTACATCTTCTTGAGCTGATCCGGCGGGGTCAGTAGCTCTTCCTTGCGGGTGCCGGACCGGGTGATGTCCATGGCCGGGAAGGTGCGCTTGTCGGCCACCTTGCGGTCGAGGATGAGCTCGGAGTTGCCGGTGCCCTTGAACTCTTCGAAGATCACTTCGTCCATCCGGCTGCCGGTGTCGATCAGCGCGGTGGCGATGATGGTCAGCGAGCCGCCTTCCTCGATATTGCGCGCGGCGCCGAAGAACCGCTTCGGGCGCTGCAGCGCGTTGGCGTCGACGCCGCCGGTGAGCACCTTGCCGGAACTCGGCACGACGGTGTTGTAGGCGCGGCCGAGGCGCGTGATGGAGTCCAGCAGGATCACCACGTCGCGGCCGTGCTCGACCAGGCGCTTGGCTTTTTCGATCACCATTTCCGCGACCTGGACGTGACGCGAAGCCGGCTCGTCGAAGGTCGAGGACACCACCTCGCCCTTCACCGAGCGCTGCATGTCGGTGACTTCCTCGGGACGTTCGTCGATGAGGAGCACGATCAGATAGCACTCGGGATGATTGGCGGTGATCGAGTGCGCGATGTTCTGCAGCAGCACGGTCTTGCCGGTGCGTGGCGGCGACACGATCAGCGCGCGCTGGCCCTTGCCGATCGGCGCGACGATGTCGATGACGCGGGCCGAGAGATCCTTCTTGGTCGCGTCCTCGTGCTCCATCTTGAGCCGCTGCTCGGGATAGAGCGGTGTCAGGTTGTCGAAGTTGATCTTGTGGCGCGCCTTGTCGGGGTCTTCGAAATTGATGGTGTTGACTTTGAGCAGCGCGAAGTAGCGCTCGCCGTCCTTGGGGCTGCGGATGTGGCCGTCGACGGTGTCGCCGGTGCGCAGGCCGAAGCGGCGGATCTGCGAGGGCGAAACGTAGATGTCGTCGGGGCCGGGCAGGTAGTTCGCTTCCGGCGAGCGCAGGAAGCCGAAGCCGTCCGGCAGCAGCTCGACGACGCCTTCGCCGATGATGTCCACCTCTTTGGTGGCGAGCTGTTTGAGAATAGCGAACATCAGCTCCTGCTTGCGCATGGTGCTGGCGTTCTCGATTTCCTGTTCTTCGGCGAAGGCAAGAAGTTCGGGGGGAGACTTGGACTTGAGGTCCTGCAGTTTCATTTCCCGCATGCGGGTGGTGTCCTATGGGAGTTCTGGCGTCTGAAAAAACTAGAGTGACGCGGAGGTAGAGAGGGGGCAGTAGCAGGTCTTGGGCTGGGCTTTTGGGCGCCTGGCCCGATGCGACGGACGGTCCAATTACTCAGGACCGGTACTCGTTTGCATCCGCCTGCGTTCGGTGGGATGCTGTTAACATACGGAAAGACAGGCGTTTTTGCAAGGGGCCGGGGTGGATATCGGCCCGCAGGGTTACCCGGTCAGAAAGGTTTCAACACCGCCAGCAGCACGATCAGGATCATGAGGACGGTCGGTACCTCATTGAAGATGCGATAGAATTTCTGCGTTTTGCGGTTCTTGTCGGCGGCGAAATCCTTCACGAAGCGGCTCATCATGCCGTGCGCGCCGGACAGCAGGATCACCAGCGTCAACTTCGCGTGAAACCACGGCGCGGCGAACCAGCCGCCTTGCCAGGCAAGCGCGAGGCCGAGGAGCCACGTCGCGATCATCGCCGGGTTGATGATCAGCTTGAGTAACCGCCATTCCATCACCTTGAAGGTTTCCGACTGCCGTGAGCCGGCATCCGCCTCGCAGTGATAGACGAACAGCCGCGGTAGATAGAGCATTCCCGCCATCCAGGAGATGACGGCGATGATGTGGAAGGCGAGGAGCCAGCGGTACATACGGGTTCGTCTCACGGGCATCATCGCCCGCGCAAGCGGGCGATCCAGTAACCACCGCTCTCAACAGGATCACTCCGCCTTCACGCCGGTTGCCTTGATCACCGCGCCCCACTTTTCGACCTCGGCCTTGTGGTGCACGGCGAGCGCGGCCGGCGTCTGCCGCTCGCGCGGATAAATCTCCTGACCCATCTGCGTCAGCCGCGCACGCACCGCAGGATCCGCCAGCGCGTGCATCACCGCAGCGTTGAGCCTGGCGATGACGTCGGGCGGTGTGCCTTTGGGCGCCCAGACGCCATGCCAGAACGGCATCTTCAGTCCGGGTATGCCGGCCTGTTCGATGGTCGGCACCTCCGGCGCCGCAGCCCATCGCGTATCCGCCGCGACCGCGTAGGCTTTGAGCTTGCCGCCCTTGAGGTGCGTCAGGATGTTCGAACCCTCGGTGTAACCCATGTCGATCTGACCGCCGACGATATCCTGCACGATCGAGAAAGCGCCGCGATAGGGCACGAACTGGAAGCGCGTGCCCACACTGCTTTGGAAATCCGTCGCCCACACGCGCGCCGGGCCGCCGATCCCGACGGTACCGAACGATGCCTTATCGGGATTGGCTTTGAGCCAGGCGACCAGTTCTTTGGCGTCTGCGCCCGGCAGACCGACACGGCCGAACAGCGCCATCGGCGCGATGGTGATGAGCGAGATCGGCTCGAAGTCGTTCACCACGTCGTAGGCGACGGGATAGGTCAGGCTCGAGAACACGTGCGAATTGAGATGGCCGATGCTCAGCGTGTAACCATCAGGCGCCGAGCGCGCGACACGGCCGACGCCGATCGTGCTCCCGGCCCCGGTGACGTTCTCGACCACGATCGGCTGGCCCAGCACGGCCCGCATCGGCTCGGCGAGCAGCCGCGCAATGGTGTCCGGTGGGCCGCCGGCGGTGGTCGGCGCGATGATGGTGATCGGGCGCGTCGGATAGGTCTGCGCCGCGGCGTCGGTGGCGAGCAAGGCAAATGCGACTGCAAGAAACGGCTTCATGGCGCTTCCTCCGCAGTTTTGCGGAAGGTTAGGCCCGTTTCACCCGCGCTGAACAGTGGTCTTAGCCGCGCACCCGCTTGAGCATCTGCTCGACATGAGCGATCGGCGTGTCCGGCAGAATGCCGTGGCCGAGATTGAAGATGAAGGGCCCGTTGCCGAGCGCATCCATGATCGCGTCGATGCTGCGGTCGAGCGCATCGCCGCCGGTGCGAAGCGCCAGCGGATCGAGATTGCCCTGCACCGGCAAGCGCGGCTGCAACGCTTCCTGCGCAACGAACAATGGCATCGTCCAATCGACGCCGATCGCGGTGATGCCAGTCATCTCGGCGTAGGACAACGCCATCATCCCGGCGCCGCGCGGAAATCCGATCACCCGGGCACCGGGAATTTTCTTGCGCAGCCGCGCGATGATCTCCCGCGTCGGCATGATGCACCAGCGATCGAACTGGTCCGGCGGCAATACGCCCGACCAGGTGTCGAAGATCTGCACGACGTCGGCGCCGGCCTCGAGCTGCGCGGCGAGATAGTCGACCGAGCTGTCGACCAGGATATCGATCAATTCCGCGAACGCCTCCGGCTCGCGATAGGCGAACAACCGCGCCGGCGCCTGATCGGAGGTACCTTGCCCCGCGATCATGTAGGTCGCGACCGTCCACGGTGCACCGCAAAATCCGATCAGCGCGGTTCGCGGTGCAAGTTCCGCCTTCGCCCGCCGCACTGTTTCGTAGATTGGGGCAAGCTTGCTGGCATCCGCTTGCCTGGGCAGCCTCGCCACCGCGGCGGCATCGGCGAGCGGATCGAGCCGTGGGCCTTCGCCCTCGACGAACTGCAATTCGCGGCCCAGCGCATACGGGATCACCAGGATGTCGGAAAACAGGATCGCGGCGTCGAAGCCAAACCGCCGCACCGGCTGCAGCGTCACCTCCGCCGCCCACGCCGGCGTGAAACACAGCTTGAGGAAGCTTCCGGCCCTCTCGCGCAGCGAGCGATACTCCGGCAGATAGCGCCCCGCCTGGCGCATCATCCAGGCTGGCGGCACGGCTCGATGCTTGCCGTCGAGCACGTCGAGCAGCGGCTTATGCACGGAAGGTTCGGTCACGAAGCCCTTCTCTAATAAATACTAGAATCTAGTTGTTACTGTAGTTAGGCGAGGGATTGGACTCATGACTTTCGATCCACATCCAATCCCCGGCCGGTGGCGTTTTCCCCGCAGTGCACGGGGTGTCCTGTGAATGCCGATCTGGATAAATTCTGCTGTGATTCCATTGGTTTGTGAGGGGGTCGAAAAACTGCCCTGTGGGTGAAGCGGTTGTCCAGATCGTGTCCCGTTCGGCTGATGATCAGCTTCCCAACAGCAGCAATGTGGACGCTTTGACGGACGTCGGGCGGCGAGCGCTTGCATGGGGCCTGGAGGCGTGGCCTGCTCCCACTTCGTCCACAGGTCTTCAAGCTTTGCCGCACCGGGCCGGAAACTTCTTCCATCTGCATCTTGTCTCCGACGCAACCGGAGAGACGCTGCTCACGGTCGCGCGCGCTGCTGCGGCGCAATATATCAATGTGTCGCCGGTCGAGCACATTCATCCGCTGGTGCGTAGCCGGAAGCAACTCGACCGCATCCTTGATGAGCTCGATGACGCACCCGGCATCGTGCTCTATACGCTGCTCGACCGTGAGCTCGCCGATCCGCTGGAAGAAAAGTGCCGAGCGCTCGGCCTGCCATTCCTTTCGATCCTCGATCCCGTGCTGCAGCTTTTCCAGTCCTATCTTGGGGGCGAGAAGAACACGCACAAGATTGGCGCACAGCACCTGCTCAACGCAGAGTATTTCAAGCGGATCGACGCGCTGAACTACACCATGCTGCATGACGACGGGCAGCACACTGACGACCTTGAGCAGGCGGACATTGTGCTGGTCGGTGTGTCGCGCACCTCGAAGACGCCAACCTCGATCTACCTTGCCAATCGGGGCGTGAAGACCGCGAACGTGCCGCTGGTGCCAAGCGTGCCGCTGCCGCCAAATCTCGAAACACTGAGACAGCCCCTGGTGGTGGGCCTGATCGCCAGCCCGGAGCGCATCGTGCAGATCCGGCAGAATCGATTGCTGGGGCTCAAGGCGGAGCAAGACGCCGAATCCTATGTCGACCGGCAATCCGTTGCGGATGAAGTGGCGTTCTCGCGCAAGCTGTGCGGGCGGCACAACTGGCCGATCATCGACGTGACGCGCCGCTCCATCGAGGAAACCGCCGCGGCGATCATGGCGCTGCTCACCGAGCGCCGCCGCCAGATGGCGGTCTGACATGGCACTGTGGCGCGCGGCCGAGCCGCTGATGCTTGCGTCCAAAAGTGCGATCCGGCGCTCGGTGCTGGAATCCGCGGGCGTGCCGGTGGAAATCGCGGTGGCCGACATCGACGAGCGCGGTATCGAAGCGCGATCCGGCCTTACCGATCCGAGGGAAATCGCAAGGTTGTTGTCGTGCGAAAAGGCTCGCGCCGTTTCGCTGAAGAAGCCCGGACGCATTGTGCTTGGCGCCGATCAGACTCTTGCTTTGGGCGAGCGGCGGTTTTCCAAGGCGCCGGACCGCGCCGGCGCGCGGGAACAGTTGAAGATGCTGCGCGGCAACACCCACGCGCTGCATTCCGCGGTGGCGGTGCTGCGGGATGGCTGCGTTCTCTACGAGCATGTTGCAGTGGCGCGGCTGATCATGCGCGCGTTCTCCGATGAATACCTCGAAAGCTACCTCGACGATGTCGGCAGTGCGGCACTGTCGAGCGTCGGCGGCTACCAGCTCGAGGGCCGCGGCGCGCAATTGATGGAGCGCGTCGAGGGCGACCACTTCACGGTGCTTGGTATGCCACTGTTCCCGCTGCTTGAATGGCTGCGGGGTGCAAAGCTTCTGGAAAGTTGACGGATGGTGTCCCGGGCGCGGCGCAGCATGCAATGATGCGCCGCAGAACCGGGACCGTCGCGAAGGTGGTGTGTGGAACGGTCCCGGATCAGCGGTGCAGCACCATAGCGCGTCGAAGACGCGCGTGAACGCGCTTACGGTGCCGCACCGCGTCCGGGACAAGAGGATTCCATGTTCATTCTCGGTCTCACCGGCTCGATCGCGATGGGCAAAAGCACCACAGCGCGGCTGTTCGCCGAGGAGGGCGTGCCGGTCTATGACGCCGACGCTACGGTGCACCGGCTTTACGAGGGCGAGGCCGCGCTTGCGATCGAAGCGGCGTTTCCGGGTTCGACCCGGAATGGCAAGGTCGACCGCGCTGCGCTCAGCCAGCACATCGTCGGCGATGCGGAAAAGCTGAAGTTCCTGGAAAGCATCGTGCATCCGCTGGTGGGGCGGGTGCGGGACGCATTTCTGGCAGACGCCGAGGCGTCCGGCGCCAAGGTCGCGGTGCTGGATATCCCGTTGCTGTTCGAAACCGGCGGTGAAAGCCGGGTCGATGCGGTGGTCGTGGCGTCGGCGCCTGCCGGCGTGCAGCGCGCGCGCATGCTGGAACGCGGCATTCCGGAAGACCGGCTCGATGCACTGCTGGCGCGCCAGATGCCCGACGCCGAAAAGCGCCGCCGCGCCGATTTTGTGGTGGATACATCTGGGGGAATCGAGTTGGCTCGTCAGCAAGTGCGCGCGATTCTTGCCGCCGTCGCTAAGATGCCAAGGCGGAGTAGGGCTTAACCCTCTCCCCATAGCCCGTCGAAGACGGGCGTGAACGCCCTTTTGGCGGGAGAGGGTGGTTCCGAGCGCAGCGAGGAACCGGGTGAGTGGTCACTCCTATCCACAACGACCCCTCACCCGGCTCCGCTCGCCACCCTCTCCCACAAGGGGAGAGGGTACAATCCCGATGACGAACTGATTCGGATTCCAAATGCGCGAGATCGTGTTCGACACCGAGACCACCGGCCTCGATCCCATTTCGGGCGATCGGCTGGTTGAGATCGGCTGCATCGAGCTGATTAACCGGTTTCCGACCGGCAAGGTTTTTCACAAATACCTCAATCCCGAGCGCGACATGCCCGAGCCCGCCTTCAAGGTGCATGGGCTGAGCATCGATTTTCTCAACGACAAGCCGCTATTCGCCGAGGTGGCCGATGAGCTGGCGATGTTCATTGGCGACGATGGCATGCTGGTCGCGCACAACGCGATGTTCGACCTCGGCTTCCTCAACGCGGAGCTCAAGCGCGCCGGCAAGAAGGAAGTGAACCGCGACCGGCTGGTCGACACGCTGATGCTGGCGCGCCGCAAGCATCCGGGCGGGTCGAACCGGCTCGACGATCTGTGCCAGCGCTACAAGGTCGACAACTCACGCCGCGCCAAGCACGGCGCTCTGCTCGACGCCGAATTGCTCGCCGAGGTCTATCTCGAGCTGATCGGCGCGCGCCAGGCGATGCTCGGGCTTACCGAAGCGATGAGCGGCAGCCATGCGCGCGCCGCCGAGGCGTTGGGCATGGTGCGGCCGCAGCCGTTGCCACCGCGCGTCACCGAAGAGGAGCGCGCCGCGCATCTCGCGTTCGTCAAGACATTGGGCGACGCGGCGATATGGCGACAGTATGCGCCGGTGGAAAAGCCGCCCGACGATTCCGCTACCGCGGCTTGAGCCCGCCGGTCAGGCCGCCGGCGGCGCCGACTGCTGACCCTGCTGTTGCGCGATGCGCTGCTGGTACAGCGCGACAAAATCGATCGGATCGAGCAGCAGTGGCGGGAAGCCGCCGTTGCGTGTCGCCGATGAGATGATTTCGCGGGCGAACGGGAACAGCAGCCGCGGGCACTCGATCATCACCAGCGCCTGCAAGGTATCCGCTGGAACGTTCTGGATGCGGAACACGCCGGCAAACACCAGGTCGAAGCTGAACAGCACGGAGTTGTTGGCTTCTGCCTTGCCTTCAAGCTTGAGCTCGACCTCGAAGTCGGTCGGAGGCGTCGTGGGCGAGGTGGCGCCCAGCGCATTGGCGTTGACGTTGATCTGAATGCCGATCTGCGGCTGCACCTGCGTCTGCAGGGAGCGCGGCGCATTCGGATTCTCGAACGAGAAATCCTTGACGTATTGGGCGACGACGCCGAGTGACGGTTGCGTGCCGGCCGGTGCGGCTGGCGGTGGTGTGGTGGTGCCGCCGTTGGACGCCATCGACATAAAGAACTCCTTCAGAACAGGGAACTGCGCCGCGCCTTATTTCGGGGCGTGGCTAACACACAGGCCCCAGCGGGACAAGAATGCACGGTTCTAGTGTCCCGAACCCGAAGTTCGCACGGTTGTGCGGCAGGCGCCTTTGCGAACTTCGGGTTCAAAGGGACACTAGACTCATTGAGTTGCTAGTGTCGCTTTGATTCGGAAGTTCGCTTCGGAACTTGCTGAGAATTCGGGCGAACTTCCGAATCGCGACACTAGCGCTTATCCAATTGATCGGGGTCGCGCGGCCGTTCGCGATCCGGCACCTGCCGCCATTCATCCGGCTCCAGATCCAGCACCGAACGGGAGCCGGTGGGGGTGCCAACGAAGGCGCGGAAGCGCGCGGCGCAGGCACGCCGGACCGGCGGCAGGAGCAGCGCTGCGCCCGCCAGATCGGTCAGGAATCCCGGCAGGAACAGCAGGATGCCGCCCAGGACGGCGAGGAAACTGCCGGCGTTGGCCTCGATCCCGGCGGTGTCATTTCGCGCGACCGTAGCGCCGAAATTGGCAAGCCGGCCGCGTCCGGCCTGCTTCAGCACCACAAATCCCGCGATCGTGGTCGCCGCCATCAGCAGAAAGGCCCAACCCCAGCCGATCAGCAGGGCGACCACGACAAATGTGGCAATTTCTGCGACGGGAAGCAGCAAAACCGCGATGATGATCCATTTCACCATGATGTCTTTCCGGCCGCGCCGAGGTTGGCGCGGGGACGGGGATCGTCTAATGTCGATCAGAAGCACGATCCCGGCTGGGTCGACCGACGCGCCTCTGGATGCCAGTACCAGCGTGCTTACATTATAGCGGCGGACGGGCCTGCCGGCCCCCGGTTGGTTGATCGGGGTTTGACCGTCAACACGGCCGCCTCAGGAGCATGCGAGACGTGTTCGATATCTACACCATCATCTTCCTGGCTCTCGCAGTCTTTATTTTCTTGCGTCTGCGCAGCGTGCTCGGGCAACGCACCGGCCGCGAGCGGCCACCGTTCGATCCGTATGCGAACCGCGAAGTGGCGCGCACGCCGACCGCCGATGGCAATGTGGTGACGCTGCCTGGCCGCGCTACGGACAAGGGACCAGCCGCGCCGCAGCCCGAAGAAGGCCCCGATCGATGGAAAGGCATCGCGGAGCCTGGCTCGACGCTCGCAGCCTCGCTCGACGCTATCGCCCGCGAAGACAAGACGTTCGACGCAGCCGGCTTCCTTGGCGGCGCGAAAGCCGCCTACGAGATGATCGTCACCGCGTATGCCAACGGCGACCGCCGCCAACTCAAGGATCTGCTCGGCCGCGAAGTCTACGAAGGCTTCGAGGCCGCGATCCGCGATCGCGAGCAGCGCGGCGAGAAGATCGAGTCGCGTTTCGTTTCGATCGAGACCGCCGAGATCATCGGCGCCGAACTGCGCAACAAGACCGCGCAGGTCACCATTCGTTTCGTGTCGCAACTCGTCTCGGTCACGCGTGACCGTTCGGGCGCTGTGATCGACGGCAACCCTGACGCCGTCACCACCGTCACCGACGTGTGGACGTTCGCGCGTGACGTCCCGTCGCGCGATCCCAATTGGAAACTAGTCGCGACCGAAGCTGGGCAATGACAGCGGGCTGGCTGCGCTTTCACCGCAGGGCAGGACGGGCAGCGGTCGCCGCGACCATAGTCTTTGGATTCGCCGCGCCCGCGGCGGCCATCAAGATCGGCAACAGCAAGTTCGAGGCGGTTGACTGGACCAAGCTCGACGGCTGGGCCGAGGACGATCATCTCATCGCGTTCGGCACTTTCATGCAGAGCTGCCGGGCGATCCTGCGCAGTGGCGGCGATGCACGCGGACGGCCGATGTTCCGCGGGCTGCACGAGGCCTGCACGGTCGCCGCGACGCTGACCCCGAAGGACGCCAAGGAAGCACGCGAATTCTTCGAGCAGAATTTCCGCCCGGTCCGCATCACGCCGGCGGGCGAGGCCGCGGGGTTCCTGACCGGATACTACGAGCCGATCGTTGACGGCTCGCGCGAGCCCAACGAGGAATACGTCCATCCGCTCTATCGCACGCCGGCCGGCTTGCTGCGCGGCGGCAAGCGGCTCAAGGCGGCGAGCTTCGGCCGCAGCAAGGTCGGCTCGAAGATTGCCAAGGGCGCGAAGGCGACCAAGAAGGCGGTGCGGTCCGCCGCCAAGAAGGTCGCGGGCAAGGTGCGCCGTGGCGGCCGGCGGCTGGTTTCGTTCTACGACCGCGCCGCGATCGAAGACGGCGTGCTGAAGGGCCGCAGCCTCGAGATCGTCTATCTCAAGGACCCAGTCGACTCGTTCTTCATCCAGATCCAGGGCTCCGCGCGCGTGCGTCTCGGCGACGGCACGCTGATGCGCGTCAACTACGAGTCACAGAACGGCCATCCGTACTATGCGGTCGGCAAGTGGCTGATCGACAAGAAGATCTACACCAAGGAAGAAATGTCGATGGACCGCATCCGGCAGTGGATGACGGCCAACCCGGACGAGGGCAAGGAGCTGCGCCGGCTGAACAAGTCGTACGTGTTCTTCCGCGAGACCGGTCTCGCCGCCGATATTGAGCCGGTCGGAGCGCAGGGCGTGTCGCTCACCGCGGGCCGCTCGATCGCGGTCGACAGGAACCTTCACGTCTACGGCACGCCGTTCTTCATCCAGGCCGAACTGCCGATCGACAGTGAAGAGCCGACGACCAAATGGCGGCGCCTGATGGTGGCGCAGGACACCGGCGGCGCGATTATCGGACCGGCGCGCGCCGACATCTATTACGGCGCCGGCGAGCCGGCGGGGCTGATCTCGGGCCGCTTCAAGCAGCCCGGCCAGTTCACCATGCTGTTCCCGAAAAGTGTCGATCCGTTCTCGCGCGACGATGAGGACGAGGAGATTCCGCTGCCGAAGCCGCGGCCGGCCAACATTCCGCAGGACGAGATGGCGGCCGCAAGGCCGGAGGTCGTGGCGGCGGTGACGACGGCAGCGACGGGAACACCGGCGGCCGTTCCGCTTCCGGTCGCACGACCCGAGGTGAAGAAGCCGGAGGCGGCCAAGACGGCGAGCGCGAAGCCTGAAGCCAAGCTCGAGGCCAAGCCTGAGGTGAAGCCCGCCGCTGCGACGAAACCGGCGGCCAAGAAGAAGCCCGATCCGAAAAAAGAATCCAAGAAGAGCGCCAAGCCGGTCGAGCCCGTGCCGCCGAGCTAGTGCGCCATGAGCAGGCGACGGCTCGACCCCGACGAACATTCCCTCTGGAAATACGTCACTCGTTCGATCGCCCCGCTCGCCAAGCGGCGGCGCGATGACGCGGAGGATATCGAGCCGCCAGCCGCGCCAGCGCCCAAAGCGCGCAAGCCTCAAGCGAAGGTCAAAGCCAAGTCTGCCGCCGCGCCTGCCGCTCCGCGGCCTTTGGCGCGTCCCGAGCCCGCGCCGCTCGGCCGCAAGGCAAAGCGCCGCCTGTCGCGCGACAGCAGCGCGATCCAGGGACGTCTTGATCTGCATGGGATGACACAGGCGCAGGCGCACGACGCGCTGCTCGGCTTCCTGCGCCGCTCGCAAGCGAAGGATGCCAGGATCGTGCTGGTGATCACCGGCAAAGGTGCGCGCGGCGACAACGAACGCGGCGTGCTCAAGCGCCAAGTTCCGATGTGGCTGCGGCTGCCGGAGTTCCGCGACATGGTTATCGGATTCGAGAGCGCGGCGATCACGCACGGTGGCGAAGGCGCCCTGTATGTGCGGCTGCGGCGGGCCAGTCAGGCCGGGTAGTTCATTGGCCCATCATTGTAATAACAATGTTGATCGTTGCGCCGCTTGTCGAATAGCTACTCCGCCGCCTGCGCGGTGGCGTGCTGGCGGAACTTCGGCATCACGTTCTGCGCCAGCAGCGTCATCGCCTCGCGCTCCCAGACTTCGCTCGGGCCACCCCAGTCCACGCCCATCTTGAGCACCGCGCCGAACGGCCCGACGCGATCGCGGAACGCGACCAGCTTATCGAGCACGGTGTTGGGCGAGCCGTAGATCGCGCATTCCTTCATCAGCACGTCCGGGGTGAACTCCTCGTCGCTCATCTCGGGGCGCGGCTTGATGGTGCCGAGCCGGCCGGCCTTGGCGACCGCGGTGCGCAGGTAGGTGAAGAAATAGCGGTTCGCGGTGTTGGCGCCGAACACGCGCTCCTCGGCCTCGGCGTCGCTCGGCGCCACGATGACATTGCGGGCGACGCGCCAGTTGCCGCCATGCGCCGGCTTGCCCGCCGCAGCGCGGGTCTCGGCGTACACCTTCCAGTGCGACGCGATGGAATAGTCCGGCGCGTTTGGTCCCGAGATGATGCCCCATCCCTTCTGCGCCGCCATGCGTGCCGACGACGAGTTGGGCGTGCCGACGGAAATGTGGATCGGCGGATGTGGCCGCTGCAGCGGTTTCGGCATGGCGCCGAAGCCAAGCTCGGGCACGAGCGATTTCTTGATCTGGATGTTCCAGAACTCGCCCTTGATGTCGTAGGGCGGATCCTGCGCCCAGATCTTCAGCATGATCTCGATCGATTCGAGAAACATGCGGCCGCGCTTGGCGCCGTCGCCGACCTCGAACAGCTCATGATCGGTGGCGAGCCCGCCCGGCCCGACGCCTAGCATGAAGCGTCCGCCGCTCATGTGATCGAACTGCGCGGCTTCGCCTGCGACGATGGCCGGGTGGTGATTGGGCAGGTTGATTACGGCAGTGCCGAACGTCAGGTTCCTGGTCTGCGGCACCAGCCCGGCGAGGAACATCAGCGGCGAGGGGAACGGCTCGGTGATGGCCGAGAAGTGCTCTCCCATCCAGAGCTCGTCGAAGCCGAGCCGATCGGCCAGCAGCGACTTCGCGGTGTCCTCGCGCAGCGTGTCGGACATCGAACGGCCGGGCGGATGTACCGGCATCATGAACAGTCCAAGTCGCATGTGAGCTTCCGATTGGGTTTGAGCGAATAGGGAATAGCGAGTAGCGAATAGTGAAGCCGCTCAATTCGCTATTCGCTACTCACTATTCGCTCCTGTTGCTACTCAGCCGCCTGCTGCGTGTCGCAGTGCTGGCGGAATTTCGGCATCACCTCCTGGGCCAGGAGCCGCATCGATTCCCGTTCCCATTCCTGGTTCTTGCCACCCCAGTCCAGCCCGGTCTGCAAGAGCCCGCCGAAGGGGCCGACCGCGTCGCGGAACGCGATCAGCTTGTCGAGCATGGTCGAGGGTGAGCCGTGCAGCACGCATTCGGCGGTGATCTTCTCGACCGTCGCCTCGGCGTCCGGCATGTCCGGCTTCGGCTTGAGGATGACCAGCAACCCGACCTTGTCGAGCACCTCGCGCATGTAGCTGTAGAAGTAGTTGTTCGACGCGGCCTGACTGAACACGCGGTCGTGTGCCTCGGCATCGGACGGCGCCACCATCAGGTTGCGCGCCACGCGCCAGTTATCGCCACGCGGCGTGATGCCGGCGGACCGGCAGGCGTCGCGGTAGACCGTCCAGTGCGACGCGACCGAATAGGTCGGGATGATGTTGGCCGAAATCATGCCCCAGCCCTTCTGCGCGGCCGTCTTGGCGGACGATGAGCTTGGACTCGCGAGCGAGATGAACACCGGCGGACCCGGCTGCTGGTACGGCTTGGGCATGTAGCCGATGCCGAGCTTGGCATCGATGCCGTCCTTGATCGAGATGTTCCAGAACTCGCCCTTGAGATCGTAGGGCGGGTCCTGCGACCAGATTTTCTCAATCATGCCGACCGCTTCGATCACCATGCGGTTGCGCGCGGCGTGATCCGGGTTCTTGAACAGCTCGAAGTCGGACACGAGCCCGCCCGGGCCGACGCCCATCATGAAGCGGCCCTTGCTCATGTGATCGAACTGCGCGCACTCCGCCGCGACGATGGCCGGATGATGGTTCGGGATGTTGATGACCGCGGTGCCGAAATGAATGTGCTTCGTGCGGTGCAATAGATTGGCGAAGAACATCATCGGCGAGGCGAACGGCTCGGTCGACGCGGAGAAATGCTCGCCGAGCCAGAGCTCGTCATAGCCGAGCTGGTCCGCCAGCAGCGACTTGTCGGTGTCTTCTTCGAGCGTACTCCAAAGCGTGCGGTCCGGCGGATGCACCGGCATCATGAACATTCCAAGACGCATGTTTCCCAACCCTCTCCTCGCGGCGTTTTCGCCGTCAGCCCGTTTTGCCATCCGCCTTGATCTCGATCAGGACGGAATGGAACTTGGTGTCTTCCAGATTGAAAAGTTCGTGCGGCCCGCCGCTCGCCTCGCGGTATTTCACCTCGCCGGCGACGTCGACCAGGTCGCGGGTCCGGCCGTCCTCCCACTTCATCACCGACTTGCCTTCGCTGATCGGCACGATGAGATACGGCAGATGATGCTCGTGCAGCGGCTGGTGGCCCTTGCCCGGCAGCTCGATGCTCCAGACCCGGATGTGCTCGTTCTCGAAAAGCACCTTGGTGCCGATCGGTCCAAGCGGGGCGCCTTGCGGCGAAAGGTCGGGGAGCATGGGCGTCCTCAATCCCGTCGATCAGGCGGCCTGACAATAACAATGGGGAACCGCCCACCGGGTCAAGGGCTGCAGGGGTTCACTTCGACCGTGACGTGCGACAGCAGGTCAATGTCCTGCAGTTTGGACTTGTAGACCGAAGGCGGCTGCGGATGGTCCGATACCACCGCGACGACGAGGGCGGCATGGCCCGGCCCGACGCGCCACAAATGCAGATCGCTGACGCGGTCGCCGTCGGTCTCGAGGCGCTCGCGGACGGCTTCAACGAGCTTCGGATCGGGGATCGCGTCGATCAGGACCGCGCCGGATGCGCGGAGCAGGCCCCAGGCCCAGCTTGCGATCACCATCGCGCCGACCAGGCCCATCAGCGGGTCGAGCCGCGTCCAGCCAAACAGATAGCCGCCGAGCAGCGCGACGATCGCCAGCACCGACGTGAGCGCGTCGGCCACCACATGCAGATAGGCCGCGCGGATGTTGTGATCGCCGGCGTGTGCGTGGTGTTCGTGCGGCGCGTCACCGTGGTGATGGTCGTGCCCGCGGTCACGCAGCAGCCACGCGCTCGCCAGGTTGACGGCAAGACCGATCGACGCAATCAGCGTGGCTTGCGGATAACTGATGGTCACCGGGCTCATCAATCGTCCGGCCGACTCATAGCCAATGGCGACCGCCACCAGCGCCAGGATGATCGCGCTGGAATAGGCGGCGAGCTCGCCAAGCTTGCCCGTTCCGAACGAAAATCTCGGATCGTTGGCCCGCCGGCGCGCGTAGCTGTAGGCGGACGCGGCGATGGCGAGCGCAGCGGCGTGGGTAGACATGTGCCAGCCGTCCGCCACCACCGCCATCGAGCCGTAGATCGAGCCGCCGACGATCTCGACGATCATGGTCGCCGTGGTCAGGGCCACGACCAGCCAGGTCTGCCGCTCGTACTGCCCGTGCTTCTCCCCAAGGAAGACATGGCTGTGCTGCCATTCCTTGAGCGAATGCATGTGCATGGCGCTGCTCCTGGGCTCGTGTTGACTCGCTCCGATGACCGCGCATAGCCGACCGAAGGACGGCGTCGCTTCGCTCGCCTATGCTGGGAATCCAGGGCCAAGCGAGCGTCCTCAATCGTGGCTCCTGTTGGGGTGGACGGCCCCCGACGGCATCAATGTGCCAGATTGAGGTCGTTGCAGATCTCAAACGAGGGAGCCGTCCGTGGGCAAGATTATCCGCATTGGTATGGACACGTCCAAGAGTGTTTTTCAGTTGCATGGTGTCGACGCCGCTGAGCAGCCGGTGCTGCGCAAGAAGCTTCGGCGTCGAGAGGTTCTGACGTTTTTTGCCCAGTTGGAGCCGACCCGGATCGGGCTGGAAGCCTGCGGCGCGGCGCATTATTGGGCCCGTGAGCTCGACGCGTTGGGTCACGAAGTTGTTCTGCTGCCGCCGCAATATGTGAAGCCCTACGTCAAGCGCGGCAAGAACGACGCGGCGGATGCCGAGGCGATCTGCGAGGCGATGAGCCGGCCTTCGATGCGGTTCGTGCCGGTGAAGACGGCCGAACAGCAAGCCGCTTTGATGCTGGCCGGCACGCGCCAGGCCCTGATCCGCCGCCGCACCCAATTGAGCAACGCGATTCGCGGCTATGCGGCCGAGTTCGGGCTGATTGCCGCCAAAGGGCTCGACAAGATCGGGCCGCTGCTTGCGCGCATCGCGACCGAGGCTTCGCTACCGGTGCTGGCGAAGGAGCTGTTCGCCGCACATGGCAAGGAATACGCCGCGCTTAAGGCGCAGATTGCGCAGATCGACGCCAAGCTGATGGCTTGGCACAAGAACAATGAGCTGAGCCGGCGCCTGGCGGAAGTCCCCGCCATCGGGCCGATCGGCGCCTGCCTGTTGGCGATGAAGGTGCTTGATCCGCGTGCGTTCCGCTCCGGCAGGGATTTTGCTGCGTGGATCGGACTGACCCCGAAGGATCACTCCACCGCCGGCAAGACGCGGCTCGGCGTGATCACCCGCGCCGGCGACGAGACGTTGCGCAGCACTTTGGTGGTTGGCGCGACCGCCGTGATCCAGCAGGCCGGGCGAGCAAGAGGGCAAGCCTCGGGCTGGCTCACCGCGCTTCTCAAACGCAAACCACCCAAACTCGCAGCCGTCGCCTTGGCCAACAAGACCGCGCGCATCGCCTGGAAGTTGATGGTGACGGGCGAGCGTTACAATCCCGCGCGCAACCGTGCCGTGGCTGCGGTGACCGGGGCATAACGAGTTCGGCGTGATGGCGACCATCGTCTCACGCCGGGGCCGGAGCTTGCTCGAGACGACGCAGATGGTGTGATCGATCGATCCGAGACGCGAGACATTCCGTGGGACCCAGCGGTGCTCGACATCGCAACCCTGTTTGGAACTCACGTCGCGGAACCCATCTTGGCCAGCGGTCATGCGTGGCCGCACCAAAAGGCCGGACATATGATCGCAAGCGATCCGATCCGCTCGATGCGCCAGCTCTTGCAAGTCGGGGGCCGTCCACATATGGGTCCCCGCTTTCCGCCTTCGCTGAAGCTTCGGCGGACCGAGGCCTAACCCGCCGAAGCCTTGTGCGTAGGCGGGTCGCGGGGACGAGCGGGAGATATAGGCACTACAGGATGAAACGCGAAAGGTCGGCGTTCTTGGTCAGCTCGCCGACGGTCTTCTGCACATACTCGGCGGTGATCTGGTAGGACTGGCCCGACTGCTCGGTCGCATCGAACGAGATTTCGTCGAGCACGCGCTCCATCACGGTCTGCAGGCGCCGCGCACCGATGTTCTCGATCGACGAATTAACCGCGACCGCCACATCGGCGATGGCGTCGATCGCGTCATCGGTGAATTCGAGTGTCACGTTCTCGGTCGCCAGCAACGCGATGTACTGCTTGATCAGCGAAGCTTCCGGCTCGGTGAGGATGCGGCGGAAGTCGTCGCGCGTGAGCACCTTCAGCTCGACGCGGATCGGCAGGCGGCCTTGCAACTCGGGGAGCAGGTCCGACGGCTTCGACATGTGGAACGCGCCGGAGGCGATGAACAGGATGTGGTCGGTCTTCACCGGGCCGTGCTTGGTCGAGACGGTGGTGCCCTCGATCAGCGGCAACAGGTCGCGTTGCACGCCCTCGCGCGACACGTCGCCGCCGACGCGGCCATCGCGCGCGGTGATCTTGTCGATCTCGTCGAGGAACACAATGCCGTTGTTCTCCACGGACTTGATGGCTTCGGTGGTGAGCTGCTCCTGATCGAGCAGCTTGTCGGATTCCTCGGCAATCAGGATTTCGTGCGATTCGCCGACCGTGACGCGGCGCGTCTTGGTGCGCCCGCCCATCTTGCCAAAGATGTCGCCAAGATTGAGCGCGCCCATCTGCGCGCCGGGCATGCCGGGGATCTCGAACATCGGCAGGCCGCCGCCGGACGACTGCACCTCGATCTCGATTTCCTTGTCGTTGAGCTCGCCGGCGCGAAGCCTTTTCCGGAACGTATCCTTGGTGGCGGCGCTTGCGCCGGCGCCGACCAGCGCGTCGACCACGCGCGCCTCGGCGGCAAGCTCGGCGCGCGCCTTGACGTCGCGGCGCTTGCGTTCACGCGTCATCGCGATGCCGATTTCGACGAGGTCACGCACGATCTGCTCGACGTCGCGGCCGACATAACCCACCTCGGTGAACTTGGTCGCTTCGATCTTGAGGAACGGCGCGCCGGCGAGTCGCGCGAGGCGGCGCGAGATTTCGGTCTTGCCGACGCCGGTCGGGCCGATCATCAGGATGTTCTTCGGCAGCACCTCCTCGCGCAGCTTGTCGTCGAGCTTGAGCCGCCGCCAGCGGTTGCGCAGCGCGATCGCGACTGCGCGCTTGGCGTCGTGCTGGCCGACGATGAAGCGGTCGAGCTCGGAGACGATTTCACGGGGTGAGAAGTCGGTCATCGGTCAGGGGCGTTGTTCTCTGATTCATACTGCATGATGAGGGTATCGCCAGTCCGGCCAAGAAGCCGCGGAATAGCGCGGAACCCGGCCTTCTCGTAGGCCCGCACGGCCCGTGCGTTCAACGGATCGGGATCGATGACGATGGTCCGGTGCCCTTGCTGAACGAGTTGCTCCGCAAACGTGCGCAGCGCGCCGGAGCCGATCCCCTTTGCGAGCTTGTCCGGGTTGCCGATCGACAGATCGACGCCGACAGCGTCGGCGGGCAGTTCGGCGAGCCAGGGATGGTCCGCGATCCAGGCGGCGTTCTGGTGATGGCCGACGAACCAATACTGGATGTAGCCCACCGGTTCGCCATCGACGCAGAAGATGTAGGGCCGCGTCGTATCGCGGCCGTGGATCATGTCGCGAATGTAGTCGAGTTCTGTGTCAGGCTCGCCCCACCATTCCGCGACATGAGGCATCGCGAGCCAGCTCCGCATCAGCGGCAAGTCGCCGGCCGTCATCGGATGGAACTGGTAGGTCTGTGACGCCACGGTCAGGCGCCCTTCAGCGTCTCGATGGTGACGTTGCGGTTGGTATAGACGCAGATGTCAGCGGCAATATCGAGCGACTTGCGCACGATTGCCTCCGCATCGAGCGGGCCGTCCAGCAACGCGCGAGCTGCGGCGAGCGCGTAGTTGCCGCCGGAGCCGATGCCGGCGACGCCGGCCTCTGGTTCCAGCACGTCGCCGGTGCCGGTCAGCACCAGCGACACGCTGGCGTCCGCGACGATCATCATGGCTTCCAGCCGGCGCAGATAACGGTCGGTGCGCCAGTCCTTGGCCAATTCCACCGCGGCGCGGGTGAGCTGGCCGGGATATTGCTCGATCTTGCCTTCGAGGCGCTCGAACAGCGTGAAGGCGTCGGCGGTGGCGCCGGCGAAGCCGCCGATCACGCCTCCCTTGCCGAGCGGACGCACCTTTTTGGCATTGGCTTTGACGATGGTCTGGCCGATCGACACCTGGCCGTCGCCGCCGATCGCGACCGTGCCGCCCTTGCGCACCGTCAGGATGGTGGTGCCGTGCCAGAGATCGGATGGTGATTGCATACGCAAAGCCCCGTGCCCGCAGGGATGTAGGAGGTGCGGGATGCTATTGCAAACGCGGTTCCGCCTGTAGCGAAACCGGCAAACCCCTGATAAAAGGGCGCGAATCCGAACCGGCAAGGCGATTTGCGATGGCCCGCGGCCGCAAGCTCACGGTGAAGAAGCCTGCCCGGTCGGTCAGCAAGGGCCGCCGCGGCTCGGTGAAGCGCACCACCAAGGAAACCGACATCGAGGTGGCAGTCGATCTCGACGGCCGCGGCAAGTCGGAGGTTTCGACCGGTATCGGCTTTTTCGACCACATGCTCGATCTCCTGGCGCGGCACTCGCGAATCGACATCACGGTGAAGGCCACGGGCGACCTGCACATCGACCACCATCACACCACCGAGGACGTCGGCATCGCGCTCGGCCAGGCAATGAAGCAGGCGCTCGGCGACATGAAGGGCATCACCCGTTACGCGGATGTGCATGTGCCGATGGACGAGGCGCTGACCCGCGTCGCGATCGACGTGTCGGGCCGCCCGTTCCTGGTGTTCAAGGCGCAGTTCGGCCGCGACAAGGTCGGCGCGTTTGACACCGAGCTGGTGCAGGAGTGGTTCCAGGCGTTCGCCATGAACGCCGGGGTGACGCTGCATGTCGAGACGCTCTACGGGTCAAACGATCACCATATTGCGGAGTCCTGCTTCAAGGGCCTGGCGCGGGCGCTGCGCGCGGCCTTTGCGATCGATCCGCGCGCGGCCGGCGAAGTGCCTTCGACCAAGGGCTCGCTCGGCGGCTGAACGATTTCTCTTTCCCGATCTGGGAAAGAACCAAGAGGACGACATGCCAGTCTATACGGTGCACGAGCCGCCGCCGCGCGACAGCGACGACCCCGCGGATGCGGCGGACCGCTTCGTGTTCGTGCGCGACAAGTTCTCGATGTGGGCGTTTCTTTTTGCGCCGCTGTGGATGATATGGCGCCGCTTGTGGCTGGTGCTGTTGCTTTACATCGTTGCGATGACACTGCTTCAAGTTGGGCTGTGGGCGGTCGGCGCCTCGACGACGGTCAAGTTCATTGTTGGCGTGCTGATCGGGCTGCTGATCGGTTTCGAGGGGCCGACCCTGCGGCGCTGGACCTATAACCGGCGTGGCTGGATCAGTCATGGCGTGGTGGTGGCGGACGACGAAGAGAGCGCCGAGCGGCGTTTTTTCGATGCGTGGATCGCGCGCGAGGCAAGACCGATTGTGCCGCTGTCCGGAGCCAAGCCGGCGCCGTATCGTTCTGCTGCCGATCCGCCTGCCGTCATCGGCCTTTTCCCCGAGCCGCAGTCGCCGCCGCGGTAGACCAGGCCCAAGAGCGTGCATTCATGAGCGTCGCCATCGTCGATTACGGCTCCGGCAATCTGCACTCGGCCGCCAAAGCGTTCGAGCGCGCCGCGCGCGAGAGCGGACACAGCCAGCCGATCATCGTGACGCGCGATCCCGACGTGGTGCGCAAGGCCGAGCGCGTGGTGCTGCCGGGCGTCGGCGCGTTCGCCGATTGCAAGCGCGGCCTGGAGGAATTGCCGGGCATGGTCGCGGCGCTTACGGAAACGGTGCGCGGCAAGGGCCGGCCGTTTCTCGGCATCTGCGTCGGCATGCAGCTCATGGCCGAGCGCGGCCGCGAGTATCAGGTCACCGACGGGCTCGGCTGGGTGGCCGGCGAGGTCGACAAGATCGCGCCACGCGATCCGGCGCTGAAGATTCCGCACATGGGCTGGAACACGCTCAGCCCCCGCAAACCGCACCAGCTGCTCGACGGCATTCCGCTTGGGCCGGACGGCCTGCATGCGTATTTCGTGCACTCCTATGCGCTCAAGCCCGCCAATCCGGGCGACCTGCTGGCCGAGGCCGACTACGGCGGGCCGGTCACCGCCATGGTTTCGCGCGACAGCATGGCCGGCACCCAATTCCACCCGGAAAAGAGCCAGAAACTTGGGCTTGCCTTGATCGCCAATTTCCTGAATTGGAATCCCTAGCCCCGGCGCCATTCCGGGGCGCCCATAGCGCGTCGAAGACGCGCGTAAACGCGCTTATGGCGGCGTCCGGAATGACGGTGATAGGCCAGTGACCCACGAGACAGTTGTCGGCCAATGGCCGAGCGAGTGAGTTCGACGTGATCCTGTTTCCCGCCATCGACCTGAAGGGCGGCCTCGCCGTGCGCTTGCAGCAGGGCGACATGGCCCGCGCCACCATCTTCAATCGCGACCCGGCGGCGCAGGCGCATGCGTTCGAGGCGCAGGGATTCCGCCATCTGCACGTGGTCGATCTCGACGGCGCCTTCGCCGGCAAGCCGATGAACGTCACGGCGGTGGAACGCATCCTTGAGACGGTCGGGCTGTGCGTGCAACTCGGTGGCGGCATCCGCGACATGAAGACCATCGAGGGCTGGCTGGAGAAGGGGGTCGACCGCGTCATCATCGGCACTGCGGCGGTGCGCGACCCGGCGCTGGTCAAGGAGGCGGCGAAGAAATTTCCGCGCAGCGTCGCGGTCGGGCTCGATGCCAGGGACGGCAAGGTCGCCGTCGAAGGCTGGGCCGAGACCTCCGAGCTCACCGGGCTCGACATCGCGAAGCGGTTCGAGGATTTCGGTGTCGCGGCCATCATCTACACCGACGTGGCGCGCGACGGCATGCTCAAGGGCATCAATTGGGACGCCACCATCGCGCTGGCCGATGCGATCTCGATTCCGGTGGTTGCGTCGGGCGGCCTCGCCTCGATCGACGACATCAAGGTGATGACCGAGCCTCGCGCGAAGAAGCTTGAAGGCGTCATTGCCGGCCGCGCGCTGTATGATGGGCGGCTCGACGCGGCGGAAGCATTGAAAATGATCCGCGACGCGCGGGGCAAGTGACGCGATGTTCAAGGTCCGCGTCATTCCCTGCCTCGACGTGAAAGACGGCCGAGTCGTCAAAGGCGTCAACTTCGTCAACCTGCGCGACGCCGGCGACCCGGTCGAAGCGGCGATCGCCTATGACGCGGCCGGTGCCGACGAACTGACCTTCCTCGACATCACTGCGACGCACGAGGACCGCGACGTCATGTTCGACGTGGTGCGACGGACCGCCGAGGCGTGCTTCATGCCGCTGACGGTCGGTGGCGGCGTGCGCACGCTCGACGACATCCGCAAATTGCTGACCTCAGGCGCCGACAAGGTTTCGATCAATTCTGCCGCCGTGGCGCGACGCGAATTTGTGAAGGAAGCGGCGGAAAAGTTCGGCGACCAGTGCATCGTGGTCGCGATCGACGCCAAGAAGGTGTCGCAGCCGGGTGGTGGGAAAGACCGCTGGGAGATTTTCACCCACGGCGGCCGCAAGCCGACCGGGATCGACGCGGTGCAGTACGCCAGGGACGTGGTCGCACTCGGCGCCGGTGAGATCTTGCTGACCTCGATGGACCGCGACGGCACCAGGTCCGGCTTCGATATCGCGCTCACCCGCGCGGTGTCGGACGCGGTTAAGGTGCCGGTGATCGCCTCGGGCGGCGTCGGCACGCTCGATCATCTGGTGGAGGGCATCCGTGACGGCCACGCCAGCGCGGTGCTGGCGGCGTCGATCTTCCATTTCGGGGAGCACTCGGTGCGCGAGGCGAAGACACACATGGCCAAGGCAGGCCTGCCGATGCGGCTTGATCCTTAGCGCGTTGCGCCTTTCTTGGCCCACGCCAGCGCCGCGTCGAGCCGGTCGTTGCCCCAGAACAGTTCGCCGTCCGGCGTGATGAAGGTCGGCGCGCCGAAGATTCCGAGCCGCTTCGCCTCCTCGGTTTGCATCCGCAGGCGGGCCTTGTTGTCCTCGGCCTGCGCGGCAGCGAGCGCCGTTGCGGCGTCGACGCCGAACACCGTCAGGATCGCGCTCAGCGTGGAGGGATCGTCGATGCGGCGGCCTTCGCCGAATTGCGCGCGGAACACCGCGACGCAGAATTCCTCCGGCCATATGGCGCCAGTTGCCAAGCCTGCGAGCACGATGCGCGCGGCCAGCAGGCCGTTCTGCGGAAAAGGCTCAGGGCGGCGGAGCGGCAGCTCAAGATCGGCGCACAGCCGTTCGAGGTCGCGCCACATGTATCGGCCTTTGGCCTCATAGATGCTGAACGGCGAGGTGTCCCAGCCCTGCGCTTTGAAGATTGGTCCGAGCAGGAAGGGCCTGAACCGGACGGCAACGCCGGCGCGGTCCGCCGCGTCGACGATCCGGATCGCCGCCGGGTAGGAGTAGGTCGAGGCGAAGTCGAACCAGAAATCGACGGTGGCTGTCATGACGCGATGTTAGCCGAAGCCATGCGCTGTCGCGAACCGGGGCTGCATCCCGGTGGTTTCCGCAAATCTTCTGAAAGTGCTATGGAAACGTCATGAGCAATTTCACTCTCGCCGATCTGGAGCAGCGCGTGAAGGAACGCGCCAAGGCCAGCTCTGACGTGTCTTATACGCGTAGGTTGTTGGACAAGGGCGTCTCTCACTGCGCCAAGAAGTTCGGCGAGGAGGCGATCGAGGCCGTGATGGCGGCGGTCGGCGAAGATCGCGAGCGTTTGATCGGAGAGGCCGCCGACACTCTTTATCACCTGCTGGTGCTGCTGGAAGCGCGCGGCGTGAAGTTGGCTGAGGTCGAGGCGCTGCTGGAGACCCGGACCAAGAAGTCGGGGCTCGAGGAGAAGGCGTCGCGCAAAGAGGCCGACACGTGATGGAGCAGCGCCTCGACGACGGGCTGTCGCCGTACCGCATCTACTCGCGTGCGGACTGGGCGGCGCTACGCGACGACACGCCGATGACGCTGACGCCGGACGAGGTGGCCCAGCTCCGCTCGCTGCATGACCGGCTCGACATGGCGGAGGTCGAGGAGATTTACCTGCCGCTGTCGCGGCTGCTGTCACTCTATGTCGCGGCGACACAGCGCCTGCACAAGGCGCAACAGCGCTTCCTCGGCAGCGAGGACGAAAAGACACCGTACATCATCGGCGTCGCGGGTTCGGTGGCGGTGGGCAAGTCGACCACCGCGCGTGTGCTGCAAGCCTTGCTGACGCGCTGGACCAACGTGCCCAGGGTCGCGCTCGTTACCACCGACGGCTTCCTGCTGCCGAACGCGGTCTTGCAGAGCGAAGTCCTGATGGAGAAGAAGGGTTTTCCGGAGAGCTACGACCTGCCGGCGCTGCTGCGCTTCCTCACCGACGTGAAGGCCGGCCGCCGTCCGGTGCGCGCGCCGATCTATTCGCACCTGATCTATGACGTGGTGCCGAACCAATGGCTCGAGGTGCGGCAGCCGGACATCCTGATCGTCGAGGGGCTGAACGTGCTGCAGACCGGACGGTTGCCTAAGGACGGCAAGGCGATCCCGTTCGTGTCCGACTTCTTCGACTTCTCGGTCTATCTCGACGCCGACGATGCCGTATTGCAGGGCTGGTACGTCGATCGCTTTCTCACGCTGCGCGGCACCGCGTTCCGCGATCCGAAATCATTCTTTCATCGCTACTCGAAGCTGACCGACGCCGAGGCGAAAGAGACCGCGACGAAGATCTGGTCGAGCATCAACCTCGTCAACCTGCACGAAAACATCCTGCCGACCCGGCAGCGCGCCGACCTGATCCTGAAGAAGACCGAAAGTCACCGCGTCGAGGAAGTTGCGCTGCGGAAGTTGTAGGGTTTGCACTGCGCCCGGGGACACGGGTTCCTACGCCGCCAGCGCGGCTCGTTCCGAAAGCTCGATGAGCATCGCTGCCAGCCGTTCGCGGTCGAGCGGCTTTACCAGGAAATCGTCCATCCCGGCGGCGAGACAGGCCTCGCGGTCCTCCGCGTAGGCATTGGCGGTGAGCGCGACAATCGGTGTGCGGCGTGCGCCGGCCTCGGCAGCGCGGATCTGCCGGGTCGCTTCAAGGCCGTCGGTGCCGGGCATCTGCACGTCCATCAGGATCACGTCAAACGGCGCCTCGCCGTCCCGCGCCGTGCGCCAGGCGGCGACCGCTTCGCTGCCGTCGGCCGCGACGGCCGGGCGATGGCCGTGCTTGGCCAGCAGCGAGCAGGCCAGCAGCGCGTTGATCTTGTTGTCCTCGGCGACGAGGATCGCGAGGCTCTTGCCGAGCGGCGCCGCGCTCGCCTGAACCGCCGGAGCGGCGATATCCTCGAACACGTTGCCGCCGGTGAGTTGTGCGGCGAGCGAAGTCGCGCGGACCGGCTTGACCAGGTAACCGCTGAAGCCGGCGGCGCGCAGCCCCAGCAAACCGTGACGTTCCCCCGGCGTGATCAGCACGATGCGCCGGGGGATTGTTTCGCCGGCCGATTTGATAGCCGCGGTCGCGGCCTCTGCGCCCAGCGCGTGGTCGACGAGCACCGCGTCGAAGTCTTGGACGGGGATGGAGTCGGCACTGGTCCGCGTCACCGCCGCGCGCCAGCGCGTCAGCCGCCGCTCCAGCAGCTCGGCTTCAAGCGATGGCGGCGCAACCACCAGCACGGTTTTGCCGCTCAGGTTGGGCACGGCGAACGCAGGCGCCGCATCGACGCGCGGCAGCGCGATCGCGAAACGGAACGTCGAGCCCTGACCCGGCGCGCTATCCACCGCGATGCGGCCATCCATGCGCTCGACGATGCGCCGCGAAATGGCGAGGCCGAGACCCGAGCCGCCGAACTTGCGGCCGGAGCCGCCTTCGGCCTGTTCGAATTCAAGGAATATGCGCGCCCGCTGTTCCGGCGCGATGCCGATGCCAGTGTCGCGCACCCGGAACACGATCTCGTCCAGCGCCTCGCCTTGTTCGACCACGACGCTGACGCCGCCCGTTTCGGTGAACTTGATGGCATTGCCGGCGAGATTGAGCAGCACCTGGCGCAGCCGGGTCGGGTCGCCGGTTACGCGTTCGGGCACCCGTTCGTCGACGTCGGAGGCGATCTCGATGTTCTTGGCCTGGGTACGCGGACCCAAAAGCTCGACGATCTCCTCGACGAGCGGCAGCAGCGCGAACGGGCGCTGCTCCAGTTCAAGCTTGCCAGCTTCGATTTTGGAGAAGTCCAGCACATCCTCGATGAGCGAGAGCAACGCGTCGCCGGAGGTCTTGGTGGCTTTCAGGTAGGCGGTCTGCTCGGGCGTCAGCGCGGTATCGAGCAGCAGGCCGGTCATGCCGAGGATGCCGTTGAGCGGTGTGCGGATCTCATGCGACACCATCGCGAGAAAGCGCGACTTGGCGCGGCTCGCCGCTTCCGCGGCGTCGCGCGCCTCGGCCAGCGCGCGGCCGGTCTCGGTGCGCTCGGTGACGTCGCGGCCGACGCTCTGCACTTCGCCGCCGCCGCCCGCCGCAACGAATACCACGGTTTCGCGCCACGCGAGCCAACGCGGGCCACCGGCGGTCTCGATCTTCTGGTCGTGCACGCGGGTGCCATCGGGCAGCACGCTGATCTCGCCTTGCTCCAGCACTGGCAGCGTCGCCGTCGTACCGCGCAGCGCTTCGCGCGGCTGTCCGGCCAGCGCGCAGAACGCGTCGTTGGCGTACGTGATGCGGCCGTCGCTGTCGCGGCGGACGATCAGATCGCCTTGCGCTTCGAGCAGGCTCGCGGCGCGCGCCTCGGCCTCCTTCAGCTCCCAGGTGAAATCGGCGAGCTCCTCGCAGCGCAACTTGGCGGCGCGCAGCTCGGCGCGCAGCCGGCTGTTGCGCGCTATCACCATCAACATGATGCCGCACATCATGGCAAACAGGCCGGCCATGCCGATCGCGAACGACGACGGGTCGTAGATCGACTCGTTGACCGAATAGAGGTGCGTGAACAGCACCGACACGGCCGCCAACGCGCCGAGCACGATAAACGACCAGCGCAGCACGGCGAGCAGCAGCCGGCGCCAGAAATGGAAGCGCGGGCGCGGTTGTGCGGTGACGGGACGAACCTGCATCTGATCCCTTGCCCACGGACGCGCTTGGCGCGCTCGGCGGCCTGATTCTTCAACGTTTCTGAGGGCCGACTATGGACCGGCAACCCTTGTGATCCGCTCACCCAGGAGGGTGAACGGCCGTCAAGGTTGATGGGGAGTTAGCGCATGCCGGGGAAAGTGGGAACCGGTTTCCAGGATCATGCGCAAGCGCAAAAGGCGCTATTGCCGCTCGGCGGGCTTGCGGCCCTGCTGCGTCTTCCACAGTGCGGCGAGCAAGGCCGCGACGTCGCGATGCGAGTATCGCGCCGAACGCACATAGACCCTGTAATCGGGGATCGTGTCGCCGGCGCCAAGGCTGACGACGATGTCCGGTGTGCGCGTCTCGTCGTCGATCCTGATGACCTTGACCGGTGCGGGCGACTTGCAGGCGTTGCCCGTCGTCGCGCCGTAGTCGTCGGCCAGCACGAAGTCGGCGATTTCCGGCCGGTCGACCAGTTGCATGCGCAGGTCGGGGCGCTGCGCGGCATTGTCGATCTTGATGCGGAAGTCGGGCGCCGAAGCCTTCTGCGAGAGCTTGTAGGTCGCCGAGCCGCTGGCGAAGCAGAGTTCATCCTCCGGCGCGAAGGTCGAGTGCGCGGCGGCCGGAACCGCGATCACGGCGAGGAGAATCCGCGATTTGCGGATTCGGTCCATGCCGCAACGCTGGCCGGCATGGCTAGCGAGAGCTTAACACCGGTTACGCCGCCCGTCTGATCTCATCCGTCAGCGCGCGATAGGACAGCGCTTCGGCGAGATGCACGCGGCCGATCTTCTCGGCGCCGTCGAGGTCGGCCAGCGTGCGGGCGACGCGCAGCACGCGGTGATAACCGCGCGCCGAAAGGTGCATGGCGTCGGCGGCATCGCGAAGCAGCGTGACGCCGGCGCTGTCCGGCTTTGCCACCTCTTCGAGTGCGGCGGCGGGCGCCGCGGCATTGGTGAGCGACGGCAATCCCAGCGCCGCATAGCGCGCAGCCTGGATCACGCGTGCCTGCGCCACGCGAGCCGCGACCTCCTTGCTGCCTTCGGCTGGCGGCGGAAGGATCAGGTCACTGGCGGTGACGGCGGGCACCTCGATATTGAGGTCGATGCGGTCGAGCAGCGGTCCGGACAGCCGCGTCTGATATTCGGCGGCGCAGCGCACATTCGGGCCGCGCCGGCAGGTGAAGCCGGGATCGCTGGCGCGTCCGCAGCGGCAGGGGTTCATCGCCGCGACCAGCATGAAACGCGCCGGATAGGTGACGCGGTGATTGGCGCGCGCGATTGCGACCTCGCCGGTTTCGAGCGGCTGACGCAGCGCATCGAGTGCTTGCGGCTGGAATTCCGGCAGCTCATCGAGGAAGAGGACGCCGTGATGCGCCAGCGAAACTTCGCCGGGCTTGGCGCGCAAGCCGCCGCCGACCAGAGCGGGCATCGAGGCAGAATGATGCGGCGCGCGGAACGGGCGCCGGTTGGTCAGCGCGCCGTCGGCGATCTCGCCGGCGACCGACGCGATCATCGACACTTCAAGAAGCTCTGCGGGCGCCAGCGCCGGCAGGATGGTAGGCAACCGCGCGGCGAGCATCGACTTACCGGAGCCGGGCGGCCCGACCATCAGGAGGTTATGCCCACCCGCGGCGGCGACTTCGAGCGCGCGCTTGGCGCTCTCCTGGCCCTTGATGTCGGAGAGGTCGAGCGCCGCACCCGTCACTTCGCGGATCGCGGGCTTGGGCCGGATCAGCGCCTGCGTGCCTTTGAAGTGATTGGCGAGTTGAATCAGCGAGGATGCTGCGACGATCTCCATCTCCGGGCTCGCCCAGGCGGCCTCCGAGCCGCAATGCGCCGGGCAGATCAATCCTTCGCCGCGGCTGTTCGCGCCGATCGCGGCCGGCAGCACGCCGGCCACCGGCGCGATCGAACCATCGAGGCCGAGCTCGCCCAGCACGGTGAAGCCAGCAAGCGCGTCGTGCGGGATTGCGCCGATCGCCGCCATCAGGCCAAGCGCGATCGGCAGGTCGTAGTGGCTGCCTTCCTTGGGCAGGTCGGCGGGCGCCAGATTGATAGTGATGCGGCGGGCAGGCAGCGCGAGGCCGGAGGCGACCAGCGCGGCGCGCACCCGCTCGCGGGCCTCGGACACTGCCTTGTCGGGCAGGCCGACCACGTTGAAGGCGGGCAATCCCGGCGCGACCTGGACCTGAACATCGACGGCGCGAGCTTCGATGCCCTCAAACGCCACCGTGCTGACCCGCTGGACCATGGCCGCCCCTCATCCGGGGATAAGCCTAGCGGAACTCTGTTCTCACGACAAGAACATTTGCAGAACAAAACGACTCAACAGTTGTGGTGCCAAATCGATCGGGGACGTTCGCTTGGAGAAATCTGATGATTGACCCCAAGACGTCGAAACCGAGCTGCATCATGCCCGCTTGGCGCGTATCGAAGCCGAAACCGCCTCGACCGACGTGGAGGACCTGATCTGGCAGGTCCAGCATTTTGAGCCCGGCCGCGGGCGGCTGTGCTTCTTCATCGACGGCCCGGATGTTCCGGACGTCGCGCGGTCGCGGGCGAACTGAGCCTATCGGCCAGTGGCCGACGGCTCAGCCGGTGGCCGACGCACCCCGAACGGCAGACCGCCCGGCGGCAGTGCGCCGGTCGTGATGCGCTCGATCATCATGCGGCCGACCTCGGCGGTGAAGTGGCTGTGATCCGCCCACAGGTCGTGCCGGTCGCTCAGCCAGGAGGGGCTGCCGAAGTCCCATAGCGGTGTGATCCGGCTCACGTCGGCCACTGCCGCCATGACGTCGTTGAGGTCGACGTACGACAGCGTGGTGCGGTGGATCGGTGACGTTGCGATCGTCAGATGGATGCCGTTGTCGCGACACAGCTCGGCGAAGCGGCGAAGCAGCGCGAGCTGGCGCTGATAGTCGGGTCGCGCAGTGACGCGCATCGGCTCCTTCGGCAGCGGCAAGGGTGGTGGCCCAAGCGTTGCGAGCCGAATGCGCGGCATCGGCTGCTCGGCGGGGACAGGCTCGTCGAGGACAGCGCCCTTCGGCAGCGAAACGCGACGCACGTCATCGCGCCAGGCGTGGAACTGGATGGCGGTGAGATAGCGCACCCAGAAGCGCACCGGATCCTCGCCGGTCAGATCGGGATGCAACCGGCTCTGCGGGTACCGGTTGGTGCTTGGCCTTTCGCCGAGCAGGTCGATGTCGAGCAGCAGGAACACTTGCTTGAGTTGTTCGCCACGAGCCGCCTTGTCGCGGATCGCGCGCTCCAGCACCGGCAGATGATCGGTGATCATCCCCGCGCCGACGGTAAAGTCGGCGTAGTGCACGCCGCCGGTGCGCGCTGACAACACGTCGAGGGGGATGCCGCTGCCGCGCGACGACGCGAACATCAGGCCGCCAAAGCTCGGCTCGCCCTTGCGATAGGCGAGATATTGCGCGTAGCGGAGGTTCTCGTTGCGCTTGTTGGGGAACAGCTCCAGGCCGAACACGCGCTGCGGATCGATCAGAACATTGGCGGCGACGACAGCGATGAACAGCACAAAGCTCACCACGATCAGCGTCAGTGCGTAGAATTTTGCTGTCAGCCGCATGCGGTGCTTCAGAACTGGTAGTAGAGGAATTCGCTGACGCGATTGATCTGGTAGAACACCCCGACGAACAGCGCGAGCGCCAGCGCCAGCCAGGCCGCCGACGGACGCCAGGCGTACTCGCCGACCGGGCGGCGCCACGCGCTATGCGGTTCGCCTTCGCGGTAGTCCATCCATTCGATGGTTTCCGGCAGCAGCAAGGCGACCGCCAGCGCGCCGAGCGTCCAGATGCTGCCGACCACCGACCAGGTGCTGCCGAACACCTGGCGGATGAAGACTTCGGAGAGGTAGCCGCGCCGGACGCCCCAGATGTCCCAATGCATCGTGATTGCGGCCGCCGGCGCCGCGGTGTCGATACCGGCCATGTTTTTCAGGAGCAGGATGGCCGACGGCATGTCGGCGGCACGAAAGAACACCATGCCGACCGCGAACGCGGTGAATGTCGCAAGCCAGGAAGCGAATATCTTGATGCGGGTCGGCTGCGCCGGACCGCGCCACTGCCGCCACCGATGATTGACAGCGAGCAGCACGCCATTCCAGGCGCCCCAGGCGATGAAGGTCCAGCCGGCGCCGTGCCAAAGCCCGCCGATGGTCATCGTGGCGACCAGGTTGACGGCGGTGCGCGACGGACCGCGGCGGCTGCCGCCGAGTGGCACATAGACGAAATCGCGCAGGAAGCGCGACAGCGATACATGCCAGCGCCGCCAAAAATCGACGATGCTGGTGGCACGAAACGGCGCGGCGAAGTTGATCGGCAGACGCAGGTTGAACAGGAGGCCAAGCCCAATCGCCATTTCCGAGTAGCCGGAGAAGTCGAAATAGAGCTGCCCGGAATAGGCGAGTGCGCCGCCCCAGGCGGCGGCAGCAGTGACGGCTTCGCCGCGCGCAGCCGCATCGAACACCGGCGCGACGAATTCGCCGAGCGGGTCGGCGATCAGCATTTTCTTGGCGAGACCGAACAGGAAGATGGTGAGGCCGAGCGCGACGTTGTTCCAGTCGACCCGGTAGCGCGCAGGCTCTGCCATCTGCGGCCCGAGTTCGGTCCAGCGCACGATCGGCCCGGCGATCAGGTGCGGGAAGAACGCCACGAACATCGAGTACTGCTCGAAGCGCCCGACCTCGCGGCGTCGGAAAACATCGACCAGGAAGGCAATCTGCACGAAGGTGGTGAACGACAGGGCGAGCGGCACCTTGGGCGCTACGGCAGGGAGGCCGGTTGCGATCGACAGCAGGAAGTCGGCGTATTTGAAATAGATCAGCACTGCCATGTTGGCGCAGATGCCGAGGATCATCAGCCGCCGCGCGGTGAGCGCGTCGGCGCGCACGATCCATGACGCCAGCGCGAAGTTGACCAGGATCGACAGCACCGGCAGCAGCACGAACGGCGGCCGCCACCACAGATAGAAGATCAGTGAAGTAATGGTGGTGGTGATGCAGGCGGCGGCGACGCTGTGCCGCGCCAGCAGGAAATGCAGCACAACCGCTGCCGGCAGGAACACAAAGATGAATTCGGGCGAATTGAAAAGCATCGCGAGGGATCAGCGACGCTTCTTCTCGATCGCATCCCACGCCGCGGCGGCGACGTCCGGCCCGCCGAGGTTCCTGATGGCGCGGATCCCGGTCGGCGAGGTGACGTTGATCTCGGTGAGCAGGCCGTCGATCACGTCGATGCCGACCAGGATGAGACCGCGGTCGCGCAACGCCGGCCCGATGGTGGCGCAGATTTCGCGCTCGCGTGGCGTCAGATCGGTTTCCTTCGGCGAGCCGCCGCGCACCATGTTGGAGCGCAGGTCATCGGCGGCCGGCACGCGGTTCACCGCGCCGGTGAACTCGCCGTCCACCAGCATGATCCGCTTGTCGCCTTTCGCCACCGCTGGGAGGAATTTCTGGATCACCCACGGCTCGCGGAACGTGGCGCTGAACATGTCGTAGAGCGAGCCGAAGTTGAGATCGTTTTTGGTCAGACGGAACACCGCGCCGCCGCCGTGGCCGTAGAGCGGCTTCATCACGATGTCGCCGTGCTCGGCGCGAAACGACTTGATCTCGGCAAGGTCGCGGCTGATCAGCGTCGGCGGCATCAGCGCCGGAAACTGCATCACCAACATCTTCTCCGGCGCGTTGCGCACCGATGCGGGATCGTTGACCACCAGCGTTTCAGGATGGATGTGCTCGAGCAGATGGGTGGCCGTGACATAGGCAAGATCGAACGGCGGATCCTGCCGCATCAGGATCACGTCGAAGCTCGACAGCTCGGTGCGCTTCGCCTCGCTTAGGGTAAAATGGTTGCCGGCCTCGTCGCGCACCTGAAGCGGCTGCACGCCGGCGAACACGCGGCCTTGCAACATCGCCAGCCGGTCGGGCGTGTAATAGCTCAGCGAGTGACCGCGCTTCTGCGCCTCCAGCAGCAGCGCGAAGGTCGAATCGCCGCGGATGTTGATCCGCTCGATCGGGTCCATCTGAACCGCGACGGTCAGGGCCATGAAATTTCTCTGAATCCCGATAAACAGCGAAAACGAGTGGTTAACATCTTACAGCCAATCTGACCGCCTATCTGCGCGGTGACTTTGAATGTCCATTTTGCCAAGATTATCAATTGTCACCAAGCTTTATGCGATCCTGGCTCTACTCGCCATCGCCACGGTGGCGCTGGCGGCCGTGGCGGTTGTCAACGCGCGCCACCACAATGCCCTGACCCAGGAATTCGACGCCGCCTCCCACGGCGCCAAGCATGTCGAGCGCCTCAACGGCCTCGTCTATGCCGTGACAATGGAATCGCGCGGCATCTACCTGTCGGCCGACGCCAACGCAGCCAGCCCATTCATCTATGGGCTGCGCAGCCTCAACGATGAGATCGGCGACCTCGTTGCGGCGTGGCAGCGGATTGTGCTGCCGCAGGACGCCGAACATTTCGAGGCGACCGCCGCGCGGGTCAAGGAATTCCAGGAATTCCGCCGCGAACTCGCCCGCCTTGCCTTGGAGCGCGGCCCAGCGGCCGCCCGCGAATGGGGCGATAACGACGTCAATCGCATTGTGCGGTCCGGCTTGAACGCGGACCTTAAGGCGTTCGTCCAGGTTTACTCGCACCGTGCCACGCACGCCCACGCCAAGATCGACCGGGGCATCGCATCGACGGCATGGGTCATGTCCCTGCTGAGCGCGATTGCGGTTCTGCTCGCCGGCGCGGGCGCGTTCATCATCTGGCGAAACGTCGCCCGCCCGCTGAAGGAGATCACCCGCGTCACCGAGGTCGTGGCCGAAGGCGCCGCCACCGCCATTCCGTATGGCGCGCGCCGCGATGAGATCGGCGCGCTGGCGCGCTCGATCGCGGTGTTCCAGCACGCCATGCATCACAACAAGGAGCTGGGTGACAAAGTGCTCGGCGACGCCGAGGCGCGCACGCGCCGCCAGGAAAAGATCGCGGCCGAGATCGAGCGGTTCTCCGCCGAGGTCGAAGCCGGTATCGCCGAGCTGGGCCAAATCTGCGATCAGATGCTCGACGCATCGACCAACCTGGCCGGCGCCGCCGACCGCGCAGCGCAACGCACCGCAGGCGCCACCACCGCTTCGGCCGAAGCGTCGAACAATGTGCGCGACATCGCTTCGGCCGCCGACGAGCTGGCCGCGTCCGTTATGGAGATCGACCGCCAGGTTGGGCACTCCAACTTCATCGCGAAAAAAGCGGTGCTCGAAGCCGAGCGTACCAACGTCGCAGTCAAGGAGCTTGACGACGCTGCCAAGCGGATCGGCGACGTCATCCGGCTCATCACTGACGTCGCAGAGCAGACCAATCTGCTGGCGCTTAACGCCACCATCGAGGCGGCGCGCGCGGGCGACGCCGGCCGCGGCTTTGCCGTGGTGGCCGGCGAGGTCAAGGCGCTGGCCGGGCAGACGGCGAAGGCCACCGAGGATATCGCCGCGCAGATCGCCGGTATGCAGCACGCGACCGAAAGCTCGATCACGGCCATCAGCGCAATCGAGCGCACCATTCGCGACATCGGTGCGATCAGCGGCGCCATTGCGGCGGCCGTGACCGAGCAGGGCGCGGCGACGCAGGAGATCGCCCGTAGCGTGGAGATCGCGGCCAAGCGCACGAATGAGACGACGGCGGAGGTCGGCCGGGTCGGCGAGGCGACCGAGAACACACGCGCCAGCGTCACCACGGTGAAGTCGGTGGCCGATGAGCTTGGCGTGGTGGCCGGCCGAATCCGGGGGCAGGTCGACGCGTTCTTCGAGCGGCTGAAGGCTGCTTAAAAGTCGGCCTAATCAGGTCGCATCAAACGCCGCCGGGATGTGGCGCGGTATTTTCCCCGGCGCGACCAGCATGGCGTCGAAGCGCATTTCTCTCATTACGTCGTCCGGATGCTGCGACAGCCAGAACTCGGCCGCGGCGACGATGCGCTGCTTGTTGCGGTCGCTGATCGCTTCCGCTGCATCGTCGAGCGTGTTGCGCGCCTTCACTTCGACGAACACCAGGGTGTTGCGTCGTCCCGCCACGATGTCGATCTCGCCGACCGGGGTGCGGAAGCGCCGCGCCAGGATGCGATAGCCCTTTGCAATCAGGAACGCTGCGGCGCGGCTTTCCGCCGACAGGCCGACGCGGAACGCGGCCACACGCTCGGGCCGTGGCTCTGGTTTCGGAAAATTAGGACTTTTTCGTGGGGGCATGATCTTTTTGGAAAACCGGTTCCCACTTTTCCGGATCATGCCCTAGTGCGCCATCGTTGTCTCTGGTGAGCGCCAGCGCGCGGGCATAGATTTCGCGGCGCGGCCGTCCGGTGGCGCTCGCTACCTCGCTCACCGCATCCTTCACCGAAGCGCGCTCGAGCGCGCCGCGCAGCATCGCGTCGACTTCGCTGTCGTCCAGCGCCGCCGCCTCCGCCGCGGGTGGCGCCACGACGATGACAATTTCGCCACGCGTCTCCGCGCCGTCCGCGTAAATTTGCGCAAGCTCCGCAAGTTCACCGCGGCGCACCTCCTCGTGCAGCTTGGTCAGTTCGCGGCAGACTGCGGCTTCGCGCCCGCGCAGTCCGGCGGCGAGATCGGCCAGCGCCGCCGGCAATCGCGGCCCGCTCTCGAACAGGATCAGCGTCGCTGATATCCGAGCGAGTTCGGCGATGCGGCTTTTGCGCTGGCCCTGCTTCGCCGGCAGGAAGCCTTCGAAGAAGAATCGGTCGGTCGGCAGCCCCGCAGAGGCCAACGCCGCTAGCGTGGCCGACGGGCCAGGCAGCGCTGTGACCACATGGCCGGCATCGCGTGCGCCTCGCACCAGCTTGAAGCCGGGGTCGGAGACGAGCGGTGTCCCGGCGTCCGATACCAGTGCAATGCTCTCGCCGGCGGCGAGCCGGGCCATCAGCTTCGGGCGGGCCGCCGCAGCGTTGTGCTCGTGGTAGGAGGTGAGCGGCGTGGCGATGCCGTAATGGTCAAGCAGCCGTCTTGTGATGCGGGTGTCCTCGCAGGCGATCAGATCGGCCGCGGCCAGGGTCTCGAGCGCCCGCAGTGTGATGTCCCGCAGGTTGCCAATCGGGGTGGCGACCAGATGCAGGCCAGCAGCGAGCCGGGAGGCCTCGACCGGCTGGCCGGCCAGAAGGTAGGTCTTGACGCGTTCCTTGGCGCGTTCTTTGGCATGGTTTGCCCGCATTTGGCGGCCATTCTAGCGGCCGCGGGGGCACCCGTCATGGCGCGCAGGGGTCTGTTATCCTTTCCAATTAGTTAACCATTGGCCGAGTATCCCGCTCTTTGGGCGAGGCGGCGCGCCCTGGCTTGGCGCCCAGACTTGGCGCCGTCGTCGAGGAAGGCATGATCCCGGGGTTTAAGGCCGAACGGACGGCTGCGCGCGTTGCGCGCCTCGGCGTCGCGCTGGGTCTGCTGGCGCTGATCGCCGGTTGCACGACGCCCGGTCTGTTCAACGCACAGCCGGGCGGCGCGGTGCAGCCGTCCACCGCGATCGGCACCGGCCAGGTCAAGGTTGCGCTCATCCTGCCGCTGTCGGCCGGCGGCAACGCCGGCATCGCCGCGCTTTCCATGAAGAACGCCGCCGAGATGGCGCTCGCCGAGTTCAACAGCCCGAACATCCAGCTACTGGTGAAGGACGACGCCGGCACGCCGGGCGGCGCCTCTCAAGCGGCGCAACAGGCTCTGAACGAAGGCGCCGAACTGATCGTGGGGCCGCTGTTCGCACAATCGGTCCAGGCGGTCGGGCAGGTGGCGCGCGGGCGCGGCATACCAGTGATCGCGTTCTCGACCGACGCAACTGTCGCTGCGCGCGGTACCTATCTGCTCAGCTTCCTGCCAGAGTCGGATATCGACCGCATCGTCGATTTCGCGGTGACCAACGGCAAGCGCTCATACGCGGCAATGGTGCCGGAGAATGCCTACGGCTCGGTGGTCGCGGCGGCGCTTCAGCAGGTCGCCGCGCGCAAGGGCGCGCGTATCGTGGCGCTGGAGCGCTATCAGCTCGGCTCGACCCAGCTGGCCGCGCAGGCAACCATCGTGGCGCAATCGGCGCAAAACGCGGACGCGATCCTCATTGCCGATGGTTCGGACGCAGTGCCCACCGTGGTAAGCGCCCTGACCGCCGCCGGCGTCCAAACCAGGAGCATCCAGTTGCTCGGCACCGGATTGTGGGACGATCCGCGCATCTTCAGCGACACCAGGCTGCACGGCGCGTGGTACGCCGCGCCCGATTCAAACGGCTTCCGAAATTTCTCGGCGCGCTATCGCACGCGGTTCGGCCAGGATCCGGTGCGCACCGCGACGCTGGCTTACGATGCGGTCGCACTGGTCGCTGCGCTGGTGAAAACGCAAGGCGCGCAGCGCTTCGCCGAGCAGGTCCTGACCAATCCATCCGGCTTCGCCGGCATCGACGGGTTGTTCCGCTTCCGCACCGACGGCACCAACGAACGCGGCCTCGCAGTGCTGCGTGTCGGTCCGACCGGCGGCCAGACCGTCGGTCCGCCGCCGCGCGCGTTCGGCGGCTCGGGGATCTAGCGGACGCTCGCCTGCGCCGCGCGCACATAACTGTCGTCGGTGATCTTCTTCACATCGAACTTGAGGTCCGCCGGCATTGTGCCGTCGGCCTGCATGTTCTCGTACATTTTTGCGAAACCGAGCTCCGACCAGTTGAGGCGCGGATCGAGAATGCCGAGCCGCACCGCCTCGGAGATCGCGCGTGCCGCCAGTGGCTCCGGCGTCTTGAGCGCCTGCGCCGCGATCTTCGCGGCTTCGTCCGGATTGGCGAAGATGAACTGCTGGCCGCGCAGCAGCGCGCGCACGAAACCGGTGACAACTTTCGGATTGCGGCGCGCCCACTCGCCGTCGGTGTTGACCGTGGTGAACTGCCAGTCCGGCTCATACTTCCCGGCCCAGCCTAGATTGTTGAAGCCGAGAACCTCGGCCTCGTAGTTGAGCGGCATCGGCTGCATTCCAGCTCGATCTTGCCGTCCTTGAGCAGCGCATGACGCGCCGGCGCGCCGCCGACGGCATTGATGTTGAGGTCTGCGCGCGTGAGGCCTTCCGCGCGGGCCATTTTGATCAGCAGCTTGCTGCTGCCTTCGGTCAGCGACAGCGCGCCGATGTTGGCGCCCCGGAGCTCGGCGAAAGTCTTGATGCCGGGCTTGGCGATCAGGAACAGCGGCGGCTTGCGCACGATGCCCGCGACGAGGCGCTGCGGCCCGCCCTTCATGGCGTCGATGATGCTGGCATCAGGGCCGACGATGGAGAACTGCGACGCGCCGGACATCAGCCGTGCTGTGATTTCCTTGCCGCTGCCGACGACCTCGAGCGTCGCCTCGATGTTCTCGTCCTTGAAGTAGCCTTTGTGCTCGGCGACCCAGAACGGAATGGCGAAGATCACCCGCGATGGCGTTGCGACATGAATCTTGTCGGCGGCGAACGACACGCTGGATGTCGCAAGCAGTGCGGCGAGCGCGCCAAGCCAATACGCCTTCGTCATGGTCGCCTCCCTGGACAGCTATGCTGCCAGATCGGCCACCACCGCGTCGAGGACCGGGAAGCCCGTCTTGGTCACGCGCAGGAAGCCCGAGCCGTCGCTCTCGATCAGGCCGTGCGCGGCGAGCTCCCTGATCCGCAGGGGATCGAGCGGCTTGCCGGCCACGGTGGTGTAGCGCGCCGGATCGATGCCTTCGGCCAGGCGAAGGCCCATCAGCAGGAATTCGTCGGCGCGCTCCTCGCGGCTCAGCAGGTCGTCGGTGACGATGCCGTGGCCGAGCGACTCGACGCACATCAGCCACGCCTCGGGGCGCTTCTCGGTCGCGATGGCGTGGCGGTAGCCGTCGATGTCGAGGCGGCCGTGAGCGCCGGGGCCGATCCCGGCGTATTCGTGGGCGCGCCAATAGACCAGGTTGTGCCGGCACTCGGCGCCGGGCCGCGCATGATTGGAGATTTCGTAGGCGGGGAGGCCGGCGCGCTCGCAGGTTTCGAGCGTTGTGTCGTACAACACACGCGCGGTGTCATCGTCCGGGATCACCAGCTTGCCGGCGGCGTGCAGGGTGTGGAACGGCGTCTCCGGCTCGATGGTGAGCTGATAGAGCGAAAGGTGCTCGGCCGCCTCCGCGATGGCGTGCTTGAGTTCGTCCGCCCACATCGTTGGCGTCTGCTCCGGCCGCGCGTAGATCAGGTCGAACGAGGTGCGGTCGAACACCGAACGCGCGACGGTGACGGCGGCGAGCGCTTCCTGCGCGGTGTGCAATCTGCCGAGCGCCTTGAGCGAGGCATCGTTGAGCGATTGCACGCCGAGCGAGACGCGGTTCACGCCAGCCGCGCGATAGCCCTTGAAGCGCGCGGCCTCGACGCTGGTCGGATTGGCTTCGAGTGTCACCTCGACGTCGGGCGCGACGGTCCAGTGCTTGCCGACCGCGTCGAGGATCGCGCCGACAGTCGAGGGCTGCATCAGCGATGGCGTGCCGCCGCCGAAGAAGATCGTCGAGACGGTACGGTCGGGCGCGCGCGCCGCGGTCGACGCGATCTCGGTCTCGAACGCGCGCACGAAGCGCGCTTCGTCGATTGCCGCGTGGCGGACGTGGCTGTTGAAGTCGCAGTACGGGCACTTCGACAGGCAGAACGGCCAGTGCAGATAGACGCCGAATGCGTTGGTGTCAGCGCCGCTCAAGACAGGCCTCCGCCAGCTTGAGGAAGGCGCGGGCGCGGTGCGACAGACCTTTGCCAGGAGCGCGGTCAGCAAAAGTGGATGCCGGTTTTGCGTCCGACCGCGCTCCCACTTTGTCGTTAGGCGCGCTATTGCGCGCCGGGGGTGGCAGGCCGTGCTTGTCCTCGCTCGACATCTCGCCGAACGTCTGTGTCTGTCCCTCGGGTAGGAACATTGGATCGTAGCCAAAGCCCTTGGTGCCGCGCGGCGGCCAGACCAAAGTGCCATGAACCTTGCCCTCGAACTCTTCGAGATGGCCGTCCGGCCATGCGACGCACAGCGCCGAGACGAACTGCGCACGGCGGCGCTCCGGCGCCTTGGCGCCTTGCTCCATCAGCTTCGTCTGGACCTCGTTCATCGCCAAACGGAAATCCTTGTCCGGTCCGGCCCAGCGCGCCGAACAGATGCCGGGGGCGCCATCGAGCGCGTCGACCGCGAGACCCGAATCATCAGCGAATGATGCCATGCCTGACGCCTTCGCGGCGGCCTCGGCTTTGATCCGCGCATTGGCGCGGAACGTCTTGCCGGTTTCTTCCGGTTCCGGCAGGCCCAGTTCGCCCGCCGACACCGCACCGATTCCATAGATCGCGAGCAGATCGCGCATTTCAACCAGCTTGCCCGGATTGTGGGTCGCGATCACCAGCCGGTCCGTGATCTTGCGGTGCGGCAACTTACATCACCGCCAGTTTCTGCAAGTCCACCAGCTTGGCGACGCCCTTGCGGGCCAGAGCGAGCAACGCCAGCAACTGCTCTTCGCTGAATGGGTCTTTCTCGGCGGTGGCCTGGACCTCGACAATGTTGCCCGCGCCGGTCATCACAAAGTTGGCGTCGGTCTCGGCCTGCGAATCCTCGGCATAATCGAGGTCGAGCACCGCGACATGGTTGAAGATACCGCAGGAGATCGCGGCGATATGGTCGCGCAGCGGATCGGTCTTGATCATGTCGCGGGTGCGCATCCAGTTGAGGCAATCGCGCAACGCAACCCAGGCGCCGGTGATCGAGGCGGTGCGGGTGCCGCCATCGGCCTGGATGACATCGCAGTCGACCGTGATCTGCCGCTCGCCAAGCGCCGGCAGGTCGAGCACCGAGCGAAGACTCCGTCCGATCAGGCGCTGGATTTCGATGGTGCGGCCGCCCTGCTTGCCGGCCGATGCCTCGCGGCGGGTGCGCTCGTGGGTGGCGCGCGGCAGCATGCCGTATTCGGCGGTGATCCAGCCGCGGCCCTGGCCCTTGAGCCACGGCGGCAGCCGTTCTTCCAGGGTGGCGGTCACCAGGACGTGGGTGTCGCCAAATTTCACGAAGCAGGAGCCCTCGGCGTATTTCACCACGCCGCGCTCCAGCGACACCGCGCGCAATTCGTCGGGTTGGCGTTTGCTGGGCCGCAAAATCGGTCTCCTGATGCGTTGCGCGTGATCTTTCCGACCTGCCTTCGCCCGCCGAAGCATCAAGCCAGAGTTGGCAATCCTACTAAGGCTTCGCGCAGGCGGGAAACCGGTATCCACTTTTCGGGGATCACGCGCCGGCCGAGCGCGGCATGCGCCCGAGCCCCACGCTTTTAGGTGGCGGGGGAGGGACCGACAAGTGGTGGAGGCGTTTTGTTACTCCGGCTGGATACCGGCGTCCTTGATCATCTTGCCCCATTTGGCGAGTTGGGCCCGTGTGAAGTCGTCCATCTCCTTCGGTGAGCTCGAAAACGCCTCGAATCCCGCCGCGCGAAGTTTTTGCTTCACCTCCGGGCTGTCGATGATCTGGCGCAGCTCGGCGTTGAGCTGCGTCACGATTGCTGGCGGCGTGTTGGCTGGAGTAAAGATGCCGGCCCATGAATCCATGTCAAAGCCTTTGACGCCGGCTTCGTCCATGGTGGGAAGTTCCGGGAACAGGGAGCTGCGCTGAATGCGTGTCACCGCCAGCGCGCGCAAGTTTTTGGCCTGGACGTGCGGCATGCTGGTGGTGAAATCGTTGAACATCATCGACACGCGGCCCGCGAGCACGTCCTGAATTGCGGGCGGCGCGCTCTTGTAGGGCACGTGCAGCAGGTCGATCTCCGCCCAGTGCGCGAGCGTCGCGCCAGCCACGACGCCGGAGGTGTTGCCGCTGGCGTACGACAACTTGCCGGGATTTTTCTTCGCGTGCTCGATCAGCTCCTTGACGTTGTTCGCCGGTACGCTCGGGTGGGTCACCAGCATCAGCGTGTAGCTGCCCATCCGTGTGATCGCCGTGAAATCCTTGAGCACGTCGTAGGCGACATTCTTCATCAGGAACGGCGCCGCCGAATGCGGGCTGTTGGTGCTCATGAACAGCGTGTAGCCGTCAGGGGCCGAGCGCGCGACATAGAGCGCGGCCAGCGCGCCGTTTGCGCCCGGGCGGTTTTCGATCACGACGCTCTGCTTGAGCACGACGCCAAGCTGCTGGCCGACCACACGGCTGATAATATCGGTGGCGCTTCCCGCGCCGAACGGCACGATGATGGTGATCGGCTTGGTTGGGTAGGTTTGGGCTTGTGCTTCGGACGCGGCCGCGAGGCCGAGCGTAGCGAAAGCAGAGATCAGCACACGAAAAAGGCATTTCATGCGTACATCCCCCGTCCGCACGTGCATTTTCGATTGCAGGTCAACTATAGCAGGTCTGGCTCCCGATCGCTGCCGCCCGGTAGGAATGAATTGTCGCAGCCACGGGGCGTGTTAACGCCCGGGCTACTGCGGCTCGATGCCCGCCTCCTTGATCATGCGCGACCATTTGACGAGCTGTTCCTTCACGAAAGCATCAAGTTCCTCGGCCGAACTCGAGAACGCCTCGAAGCCGGTGGCGGCGATCTTCGCCTTCACCTCGGGGTCGTCGATGATCTTGCGCAATTCCGTGTTGAGCCGCGCGACGATGGCTGGCGGCGTCTTCGCCGGTGCGAACAGGCCGGCCCAGGAATCCATGTCGAAGCCCTTCACGCCGGACTCATCGAGGGTCGGCAATTCCGGGACCAGGGCGCTGCGCTGGAGCCGCGTCGTCGCCAGCCCGCGCAGCGAGCCCTGCTGATGAAGTGGCCAGCCGGTCGCCATGTCGGTGAACAGCATCGACACCCGGCCGCCGAGCACGTCCTGCACCGCGGGCGGCGCGCTCTTGTAAGGCACGTGGATCATGTCGAGCCCGGCCCAGCGCTTCAGGGTTTCGCCAGCCAGCACGCTGGAGGCGTTGCCGCTGGCGAACGACAGCTTGCCGGGATTGGCTTTGACGTGCGCGATCAGCTCGGGGACCGACTTCGCCGGAATGGCCGGATTGACGAGCAGCAGTTGCGTGAAGCTGCCGACCCGCGAGAGCGATACGAAATCCTTGGCCGGGTCGTAGCTGATGCTCTTCATCAAGAACGGCGCCGCTGAATGCGGCGTGTTGGTGCTCATGAAGATCGTGTAGCCGTCGGGCTCGGCGCGGGCGACCTGGTTGGCGGCCAGCGTGCCGTTGGCGCCGGGCTTGTTCTCGACGATGACGCTTTGATTGACCTCGGTGGAGAGGCGTTGCGCAATGATGCGGCTGATGAGGTCGGTGCCACTGCCCGGGCCGAACGGCACCACCACGGTGATCGGCTTGGACGGATAGGTTTGCGCCTGCGCCGGAACGGCGGCGAGCGCGATGCCCAGTGCGGCGAGAAGGCGAAGCACAGTCCCCACGTATTTCCTCCCTGACGATCGCAGGCCTTTCGCTTGACCTGTCGGCGGCGAGCATAACAGGATTTGAACTATGAACAGCCCCGCTGCGATCCCCGCCTGTCCCGGTCCGCTCGAGCCGCGCCGCCCCAAAAATCCGCCGCCGCCCAAGGCATGCGACACCCACGCCCATGTGTTCGGTCCGTCGGACCGTTTCGCCTATGCGGCGGACCGCAGCTACACGCCGCCAGACGCGCCGCTCGCAAAGTATCTCGGCATGCTCGACACGCTCGGCTTCGAGCGTGGCGTGCTGGTGCAGGGCAGCGCGCACGGCCGTGACAATTCCGCGATGCTCGACGCGCTGGAGCGCACACCCGATCGGTTGCGTGGTGTTGCAGTGGCGGACGAGAACGTATCACCGGCGGAGCTGCGGCGCTGGGACAAGCTCGGTGTGCGGGCGCTGCGGTTCAATCATTTCTTCCGCGGCGGGCAGTTGCACTACCGCGGCGGCGTTACGCTCGACACGGCGAAGAAACTCGGGCCGTCGATGAAGGATCTAGGCTGGCATCTACAGCTCTGGATCGACTGCAAGGACATGCCGGAGACGACCCCGGTCCTGGATGCGATCGGCCTGCCGGTGCTGATCGACCACATGGGACGCACCGACGCGCGGGCCGGCGCCGGCGCGCCGGGGTTCCAGAGCCTGCTGCGCTATGTCGGCGAGGGACGCGGCTGGGTAAAGGTCTCGGGCGCGCATCGCCTGAGCAACAACGCGCCGGACTATCCGGAGGCGCGGCCGTTCCACGAGGCGCTCGTTCGCGCCAATCCGGACAACATCGTGTGGGGCAGCGACTGGCCGCATCCGCGCATCGAGGGTGAGATGCCGAACGCCGGGCATCTTTACGAGCTGTTCCACGATTGGACGCCTGACCCGGACGTGCGGCAGCGCATCCTGGTCGACAATCCGGCGCGGCTCTACGGGTTTCCGGGCTAGGCTCGCTGGCGCAGCGACACCCATTCCCACGTCACCACGACAATCAGCACGGCGGTTGTTCCCGCCGAGAGGAGAAGCGGCGGCGCGACGATCGCGGCCGGGATAAGCAGCGCCAGCAGCCCGAGGCCAATCATGTGTGACAGCGGGAAATAGGGCGCGGAGAGACGCTTGAACAACGAATTGCCGAGCAGATAGAGCGCCGGACCGCCGAGGATGACGATCGCGGTTTTTGTGTCGGTGTGACCACCGGGATGATGCAGCATCAGTTCGTCGCCCACCGCGGTGACGATGATGCCGGCCACGATCAGGATGTGCAGATACGTGTAGCCGTTGCGCCCGATGCGGCCGGGATCGTCGGACGCCGCCGCGAGGCGGCTGCTCCGTTCGGCGCCGATGTTGAAATAGACCAGCCACATCGTAACGCTGCCGGTGAATGCGACCGCGAAAGCCCCGATCGTCGCGGCGTTCCAGTTCAGCCCTGCAAACGTCTGTCCGGTAATCAGGATCGACTCGCCGAGCGCGATGATGATGAAGAGGCCGCATCGCTCGGCCATGTGCGCGCCTTCGATATTCCAGTCGGCGGTGGTCGAGCGCCCCAGCGCCGGAACCCAGAAGCCGGCCATCGGCCCGATCGTCTCTATCGCGACGGCCGCACTCCACAATGCCATGCGCGCCGGCCCGTCGAGCAACGCGCCGGCGAGCCAGAACGGCGCCAGCGCAATGTGCCAGATCGAGATGCGCAGGAAGTTGAGATGGTTGGCCGCGTCGTGGCGATGCAGCGCCCACAGCATGAAGATGTCGCGCAACGCCAGCATGAAGATATACGCGGCCGCGAAAGCCAGGGCGCGGTCCTGGAATGCCTTGGGGATCGACGCCGACAGCACCAGGCCGGCGAGTATCAGCGCGAAAAGCATGATCCGCACCGCGGGCTTCTCGGGGTCGAGCCAATTGGTGATCCAGGCGGTGTCAATCCACGTCCACCACACCGCGAGCAGCAGGATGGCGGTCTGCAACGCACCAACTGGCGTCAGATGTTCGAGCAGGCCATGGGAAAGCTGCGTCACCGCAAAGACGAACACCAGATCGAAAAACAGTTCGACGAAGGTGACGCGATGGTGCTCGTGGCCGCGGCGGGTCCGCAAGTGGCTGGTGCGGGCGGCGATCATTCCAGATGGCTAGGGCGTGAATTCACAAATGCGCCCACTCGCATGACTTGTGAAGCTTTGCCCCGAAAGCCGACATGTCATTGCCATCGTAGCGAAATGACGCGATGTGCGAGAAGCGAACATTGATACCCGCGGAAGTAGCCAAATTGGACTTGAGTCGTGTGATTGACCTAAAGCAGGCTGCCGACACGACAACAGCAGGTGGCCGCCTGATCTTCCATATCTTCGGTGCACTCGCCGAATTTAGGCGCAGCATCATTCGAGAACGAACGCTTGCTGGACTGGAAGCAGCGCGTGCAAGCGAACCAAGCTCGCGGAGCTCCGCTTAGCTGAGGGGCACGTCATTGTAATGCGAAGCACTTTTTCGACAAGGCTAGTTTGAGATAAATCAAACGAGTGCGAGCCGACCCGGCTATCATGGCCGGCGCTACGGAGGACGACGCGGCGCTGTGCAGCGGATGTTTACGACTGCCAGCGCTGAGTGATTCAAAAGGACATTTCCCAATGCTTCATCGCCTCATCAAGCCTGCATTACTTCTCGGTCTCCTGTTGATCGGGAATCCCGCTCATGCACAAGGGAGTACAATGCGACAGGGCATGCTGACATGCAGGACCTCAGCTAGCTTGGGGCTCATTGTCGGCTCGAACTCAAAGGCTCGCGTGCCAATTCAAAGGAAACACTGGCTGGACCCAGGATTACGTTGGCAGAATAAACCGCATTGGCCTGGATATCGGCTTCACTGCCGGGGGTGTCATGGCATGGGCTGTTCTTGGCAGTTCAAGCGCGATACAGCCTGGGGCACTCACGGGCCGCTTTGTCGGCGCCAGCGGTGACATCTCCGTGGGTGTCGGCGCCGGTGCAAATCTCCTCATAGGAGGGACGGCACAGTCGATATCGTTACAGCCGCTATCACTGGAAGGACAAGTCGGCCTTAATCTTGCGCTTGGGGTTGCGGGAATGACGCTGGCCCCGGTTCGCTGACCCACAAGGTTTGGCCTGTTCTGCTGCTTCAGAGTTGATCGCGAGAGGACAACAGATGAAACTTACACCCCGCCTGCTGGCCAAGATTGTGCTCCTCCCCTTGTGCGTCAGCATTTCGAGCGCCGCATACGCGCAAACGGACGTGATGAATTTGCTACTCCAACGGTTAGCGACGGGTTTCAAGAAACTAGAGGCCTCCTGCGGCGAAGATTTCAAGAAATATTGTAGCACGGTCACGCCTGGCGAGGGCCGCATCATGCTTTGCATGCAAGCGCATGAGGACAAGATAAGCGACGGATGCGCATCCGTTCTGGACGAAGTGGTATTTCAAGCTGAAACGACCGCCGACCACTTGAGAGAAGCCGTGAATGCCTGTCGGGGTGATATCGATCAATTCTGCGCGAAGACTCTGCCGGGCCAAGGTCGTCTTGCAGCATGTTTGGCGGCAAACAGGACTTCAGTTTCTAAGAGCTGTGCGGAGGCCATTCAAAAGTTCCAAGACCGATGATGGCACCTTAAGAGTGCTGATCAAGCACGGCAGTTCGCAAGCCATCTGACTTTCTAATGTCCCATTCCGAATGTCGCAGTTGGGTCATTCGCGACCGGATCGAACCAGCGTCAGACCGGGGCATGTCCGCTATGTCCCGAAAGCGAAGCGCTCAGCTTGCGTCAATCAGACTATAGCGGAGCGTCAATAACTCCATGCCCTAGAACGAAATCATGTCGAGCCGGGTCAGCGTCACTTGGTTGCTGATCCGCGCCGCGGTCGAAAGGTGCCAGGCGGTGTAGGCCTCCGGGAACACGTCGTCGGCCGACATGGCGTCGACCGGCACGATCACCTTGAAGCCCTTGAGCGCCGCGGTCGCGCCGGTGTGCAGCACCGAGGTCTGCGCCTGCGTGCCCATCGCGACCACGGTCGTGACCTTCTTGTCCTTGAGCGTCTTCTCCAGATCGCTGTTGATGAACTTGTCCGGGCCGAGCGGCGGCAACACCTGTTCGCCGGCGGCGGGTGTGAGTTCGCTCACGATGTCGCCGGGCACCGACTTGGGCACTGCGACGCTGTAGATGATCAGCACGCCCTTCGCGCGTGCCTCGTTTACCAGCTTAACCACCTTCGGCACCGATACAGCGCAGCGCGGCCGCCGCTGCTGGCTGCAGGTCTGGTTGGTGAAATCCATCACCAGCAGCGCGGTTTCGCCAGGCACGATCTTGGCCGGCTTGAGTGCTGGCGCCGCCGGCAGCTTGGCCGAAGCCCATTCGTCGATCACGGTCTGCGCCTGTGCACCGGGTATTGCGACGCAAGCCGCCACCGCTGCGCCCGCCATGATGTGTTGCCAGTTTCGCATGCCGCCCCTCCCGCAAGGTTGTTCCGTGAGGCTAACAGCGCGGCAAGCCGCGCAACAGGGCGTCGGGGCGTCGGGGCGTCAAGTATTGCAGGCTTGCGTCGGGACAGCGGAATGGACAATTCTGAATGCCGTTGGAAGGAGCAAAGGCGCGTGGCCCAGGACGTTCCGATCGGCAAGACGCAGGTTTCGCTCGCGCAGCTCAACGAGCGCTCGCGCGAAATCTTCCGTCAGATCGTGGAGAGCTATCTGTCGACCGGCGAGCCGCTTGGCTCGCGCAACCTGTCGCGCCTGATATCGACGCCGCTGTCGCCCGCCTCGGTCCGCAACGTGATGACCGATCTGGAGCAGCTCGGCCTGATCTATTCGCCGCATACTTCGGCGGGGCGATTGCCGACCGAGCTCGGGTTGCGATTCTTTGTCGATGCTCTGATGCAGATCGGCGATCTCAACGAGAACGACCGACGCGCGATCGAGGCGCAGGTCGCAGGCGCCGGCCGTTCGGTCGAGAGTGTGCTGACGGAGGCGTCGGGCCTGCTGTCCGGCCTGACGCGGACCGCCGGCGTGGTGCTGGCCGCCAAGTCGAATGTGCGGCTCAAGCATATCGAATTCGTGCGGCTCGAGCCGGAACGCGCGCTGGTCGTGTTGGTCAGCGACGACGGCCAGGTGGAGAACCGGATCGTCACGCTGCCGGTCGGCCTGCCGTCCTCCGCGCTGGTCGAGGCAACCAACTTTCTCAATGCGCGCGTGCGCGGCAAGACACTGGCCGAAGCCAAGGTCGAGCTTGAGCGAGCCATGAAGGAAGAGCAGGAGAAGCTCGACGAACTGACGCAGAAGATCGTCGAGGCCGGGCTGGCGAGCTGGTCGGGCGGCGAGACCGACCAGCGGCGGCTGATCGTGCGCGGGCAGTCGCACCTGCTCGACGATCTCAAGGCGCTGGAGGATCTCGAACGTGTTCGGCTGCTGTTTGAGGATCTCGAAACCCGCCGTGACGTGGTCGACCTGCTGGGCCGCGCCGAGCAGGCCGAGGGGGTGCGTATTTTCATCGGCTCGGAGAACAAGCTGTTCTCGCTGTCCGGTTCCTCGACGGTGATCTCGCCCTATCGGGACGCGCAGGGCTCGATCGTAGGCGTGCTCGGTGTGATCGGCCCGACGCGGCTCAACTACGCCCGTGTCATCCCGATGGTCGATTACACTGCCAAGGTGGTCGGCAAGCTGATCTCCGGCTAAGGCGACCGTCGATCCAGCTTGATTTTTGGCCAATAAGCCCTGATATGCGGGTCGCCATGTCAGACACGACGCAACCCGCCCCGGGCGACGCGGTCCAACCGGACGATCAGGCCGCGCCAGCCGCCGCGCCGAAGCCATCGACGTCGCTCGACCGCGAGCTCGCCGAGACCAAGGATCGCCTGCTGCGGACGCTTGCGGAGATGGAAAATCTCCGCAAGCGCACCGAGCGCGAGGTTTCCGACGCGCGGATGTACGGTATCTCGGCGTTTGCCCGCGATGTCCTCACCGTCGCCGACAGTATGCATCTCGCGCTGGAGGCATTGGACACCGAGCTGAGGGAGAAGTCCGACAGCAGCGTCAAGGCGCTGCTCGACGGCGTCGAGATTACCGAGCGCGCGCTGCTCAACGCGCTCGAAAAGCACGGCGTGAAACGGATCGAGCCGATCGGCCAGAAGTTCGACCCCAACAGGCATCAGGCCATGTACGAGGCGGAGAATGCCTCGGTGCCCGCAGGCCATATCGCCCAGGTCATTCAAGCCGGCTATCTGATCGGAGATCGCGTGCTGCGTCCGGCGCTGGTCGCAGTATCCAAGGGGCCGCCGAAGGCGGCGGCCGACAACGACAATTCCTAGCTAGAGCATGATCCCGAAAAGTGGGAACCGGTTTCCCGCCTGCGCGAAGCCTTCGCTCTGTTCACTAACTTGGCTTAATAAGCGACTCTAAGCATTTGGCCGGTTAGCGCGGCACCATTCCATCGCGCACGGCGCGGAAGCGGGAGTAGGCCTCGACCCAGCCTTCCTTCGGCGCGAAACCGACCATTCGCAAATAGGCGCCGCTGCCAAACCGCAGCCACTGTACGACCTCAACGTCGGCGCCGGACTTGGCGTCCTTGCCCGTGACGCGCATTTCGTGACCCGGCTGGCCGCCGATCCGCATCGGCTCGGAGCTCAGAATGCGCACGTCCTTCAGGTTTGGCGGCGAGGCGAAAGCCAATCTTGCAAAGCTGTCGCGATCACCGGCGTTCGGTGGCCCGCCGGGCGCGATGCCGATGACCAGGTGCGGGCTTTCGGTTGTATCGGACTTTTCCTGTCCGCCATCATTGAGCTGCACGGCGCGGCCCGGCACCACGCCCGCGACCTGGAAGCCGGCGAGATCGCCGAGCTTGAACGGCACCAGCGCGAGTTGCTCCGCGGCCGGCACGGTTGGGCGCGACGTCAGGCTGGTGAACGATTTTCGGATCGCCGCTTCGGCATAGACCTCTTTCTTGGCGGAGAGCGGAATCTCCAGCGACACCAGCGCAGTCAGTCCGCCGACCGGCGCGATCAAGAGCCACTTGCGCAGTCTTTCCGTGCCGGTCTCCTGCCGTGCGACGACCAGTACACCTTTGGAATTCGGCAACGCGAACGGCTCGCGCTTCTCCACCGTGATGTTTTGCTTCTTGAGCGCTTGGTTGGTCATCGACTTTTCGATTTCCGCGTAGGCGGCTTCCGGCATTGCGACGAGCCGGATGTAAACGTTGTTGTCGGTGTCCTCGAAGCCCTGGAACGAAGTGCTTAACGTCATGCCGGGCGGCGGTGTCAGGCCCAGCCGCGATGCGATCGGGAACTGTGGCTCTTCCGCCGCGGCCGTCTGCGCCGCAGCGAAATGTGCCGGCCACGCCAACAATACGGCGAAAAACAGGAGCCAACCGAGGGTGTGCCGGCGGTTCATGACCTTGGGTATGGCGGCTCGCCAACCGAAACTCAACCCCGAGAATCACATATGGTCGGCGCCGCCATCTAGGGCAGCTATTGATGCTTATCGACCTGGACCGTCAGCCGAAATTCGCCGCTTTGCTCGGCTTGGGGTGGCTGATGGTGGCGCTGGTGCTGCTCCTGCTGCACTGGCCGCAGACTGCGCAAACGCTGCTCGACACCGACGACGCGATGCGGCTGGTCGAGATGCGTGCGTGGCTCAACGGTCCGGGGCTGCTGAGCGGCTGGTACGACTTGCACCAGTCGAGGTTGCAGCCGCCGGGCGGCGTCGACATGCATTGGTCGCGGCTGATCGATGCCGGCTTGGCGGGCTTGTTCACTTTTTTCCATTTGTTCGCCGATCAGGCCGATGCCGAGCGATTGATGCGCGCGTGGTGGCCGCTGCTGTGGCTGCTTCCCACCATGGCGGGCATGACCGCGATTGCGTGGCGGGTTGCCGGCCGCGAAGCGGCGCTGGTCGCGCTGCTCTTCGCGATACTTGCCGTCCCGGCGTACCAGCAGTTCTCGCCAGGGCGCATCGATCATCACAACGTGCAGATCGCGCTCACGCTGCTGACCGTGGCGGCGGTGGCATGGTCGGACCGCACATGGTGGTGCGGCTATGCGGCCGGTGCGCTGAGTGGCGTCCTGCTGGCGATCGGCATCGAAGCCCTGCCATATCTCGCGGCATGCGGCTTGGCGCTGGCGCTGCACTATGTCGTCGATCGCTACGCTGGCGTCGCGCTCGCTCGGTACGGCGTTGCGCTGGCGCTATTCGCGGCGCTGGCGTTCGGCGTCAGCGTCGGCCCGCAACACTGGATGCGCAAGCTTTGCGATGCCATCGCGATCAACACGGCGGCGGCCGCGGTCTGCGGCGGGCTGCTGCTGGCGCTCGCCGGCTGGCTGCGCCATCGCGATCGTGTCACGCGGATCGCCGCGGTGCTCGGCTCCGGCATGGGTACGCTGGCGGTGTTGCTGCTGCTCGAGCCGCAATGCATCCGCGGACCGATGGCGATGGTCGATCCGGCGATCTGGCCGATCTGGCTCGGCGACGTGCGCGAGATGCAGCCGCTCTGGTCGGTGCTGCGCACAGAATCCGTTGACCGGCGCCGCCATCGCCGCGTTTCCGGCGGCGGCGCTGGTGGCAGTCGCGGTCTTGTTGCGCCAGGAGAGGCTGCGCCACGATTTCGGGTTCCTTGCCGCAGCTATGGTGTTTTTTTCGGCGGCGGCCACCACCGTCGGCGCGATCCGCGGCTTTTCCTACGCGATCTGGCTGGGTATGCCGCTGGTCGCCGTGCTGGCGCTGCGGCTGATTGTGGCGTTCGAGATCAAACGGCTGGTGCCGCGCCTGGCGACCGCTCTGGTCTTGACCCCGATGGTGGTTTCGTCGGCGGCGATCGCCGCCGCCACGGCGGCCGGTCTGAACGACAGCGACAGCTTTTCCCGGCCGGACATGCGCGCCTGCTTCGCGACCGCGAACTACGCCCCGCTGCATATTCTCGAGCCCGGCTTGATCGCGGCCGACGTGAGCTTCGGGCCATACGTGCTGGCGCTGACCCCTCATTCGGTCCTGGCGGCGCCCTACCATCGGCTTTCCAGCGGTATCGTTACCGCCCACCGCATCCTGTCCGAGCCGCCGGAGCAGGCGCGCGGCTCTGGCGCTCGATGCCGGGGTGAACTACGTGCTGGTCTGCGGGCCGCGTCCGCCCGACGGTTTGCCGGAGCCGGCGCGAAGCCAGAGCCTGTGGGCCCGCCTGCAGGCGGGGTCCGTACCCGACTGGCTCAAACCGGTAGTGGCAGGACCGGCCTTTACCGCCTATCGCGTGGTCGGACCCTGAAACCGGCATCAAGTCCTTGCAGGGTAAAGGGCCTCTCCTATATGTGCCAGGACGCCGCAGGGGCTGCGTCGAGTGTAAATTTGGGGGTTGGAAGGAGCCGCGCGGGTGAGCCGCGCAAGGTTTCATCCGGGAGCCGCAAGGGACCGGGCCGACCTGCTGAGCAAAGAGAGGAAGCATCATGGGCAAGGTCATCGGTATCGACCTCGGCACCACCAATTCTTGCGTCGCTGTCATGGACGGCAAGAACGCAAAGGTCATCGAAAACGCGGAGGGCATGCGCACGACGCCGTCGATCGTCGCCTTCACCGACGACGGCGAGCGCCTTGTCGGCCAGCCGGCCAAGCGCCAGGCGGTGACCAATCCGGAAAAGACTATCTTCGCGGTCAAGCGCCTGATCGGCCGGCGCTACGACGACCCGATGGTCGAGAAGGACAAGAAGCTTGTCCCATACAAGATTACCAAGGCTAGCAACGGCGACGCCTGGGTCGAGGCGGACAGCAAGACCTATTCGCCGTCACAGATTTCCGCCTTCATCCTGCAGAAGATGAAAGAGACTGCCGAGGCGCACCTCGGCCAGAAGGTCGAGCAGGCGGTCATCACCGTCCCGGCCTACTTCAACGACGCCCAGCGCCAAGCCACCAAAGACGCCGGCAAGATCGCCGGCCTCGAAGTGCTGCGCATCATCAACGAACCGACCGCGGCTGCGCTCGCCTACGGCCTCGACAAGACCAAGACCGGCACCATCGCGGTGTACGACCTCGGCGGCGGCACGTTCGACATTTCCGTGCTCGAGATCGGCGACGGCGTGTTCGAGGTGAAGTCCACGAACGGCGACACGTTCCTGGGCGGCGAAGACTTCGACATGCGTCTGGTCAGCTATCTCGCCGACGAATTCCAGAAGACCCAGGGCATCGACCTGCGCAAGGACAAGCTCGCGCTGCAGCGGCTGAAGGAAGCCGCCGAGAAGGCGAAGATCGAGCTGTCGTCCACCACGCAGACCGAGATCAACCTGCCGTTCATCACGGCGGATGCGTCGGGTCCGAAGCATCTCACCATGAAGCTCACCCGCGCCAAGTTCGAGGCGCTGGTCGACGATCTCGTCCAGAAGACGGTCGAGCCGTGCCGGCAGGCGTTGAAGGACGCCGGGCTGTCGGCTGCCGAGATCAATGAGGTCGTTCTGGTCGGCGGCATGACGCGCATGCCGAAGGTCCAGGAGGTCGTGAAGCAATTGTTCGGCAAGGAGCCGCACAAGGGCGTCAACCCGGACGAGGTCGTCGCGATTGGCGCGGCGATCCAGGCCGGCGTGCTGCAGGGCGACGTCAAGGATGTGCTGCTGCTCGATGTGACGCCGCTGTCGCTCGGCATCGAGACGCTGGGCGGCGTGTTCACCCGGCTGATCGATCGCAACACCACGATCCCGACCAAGAAGAGCCAGGTGTTCTCGACCGCCGAGGACGGCCAGACCGCGGTCACGATCCGTGTGTTCCAGGGCGAGCGCGAGATGGCGGCCGACAACAAGATGCTCGGCCAGTTCGATCTAGTCGGCATACCTCCCGCGCCCCGAGGCGTACCGCAGGTCGAGGTGACGTTCGACATCGACGCCAACGGCATCGTCAACGTCTCGGCGAAGGACAAGGGCACCGGCAAGGAACAGCAGATCCGCATCCAGGCGTCGGGCGGCTTGTCGGAGGCCGACATCGAGAAGATGGTCAAGGATGCCGAGACGCACGCCGAGGAAGACAAGAAGCGCAAGGCCGCGGTGGAGGCGAAGAACCACGCCGAGGCTTTGATCCACTCGACCGAGAAGGCGTTGACTGAGCACGGCTCGAAGGTCGGCGAAGGCGATCGCAAGGCGATCGAGAACGCCATCGCGGACTTGAAGGAGGCCCTCAAGGGTACCGACAACGATGCGATCCAGGCCAAGACCAACGCGCTGGCGCAAGCTTCGATGAAGCTCGGCGAGGCGATGTACAAGGCGCAGCAGGACGGCCAAGGTACGACCGGTGGCACGCCTGGCGCCGACGGCGGTTCTCCGTCCGGCGAGCCGGGCAAGAAGGAGGACGTCGTCGACGCGGAGTTCACCGAAGTCAACGACGACAAGAAGAACCAGAAATCCGCCTGAGCCTTTCGCAATGCTCGACGCCTGTTAGAAACAAGATAGGCCCGGTGCGGTCGGCGCCGGGCCGGTTGTTTTTCAGGGTTCTGTTCCTTAATTCCTGTACCAGTGGTTGGGGAAAGGCGCGCCGCGCACCGGATCGTGGCGAGGCATGAGGGGAAGGCCTGCCGGAAATGTCGAAGCGCTGCTACTACGAAGTCCTGGAGGTTGAACGCACTGCCGACGACGGCGTGCTGAAGACTGCCTTCCGCAAGCTGGCGATGAAATGGCACCCCGACCGCAATCCGGGCGACGGCGACAGCGAGCACCGCTTCAAGGAAATCAACGAAGCCTACGACATCCTCAAGGATCCGCAGCGGCGTGCGGCCTATGACCGGTTCGGCCATGCCGCGTTCGAGCAGGGCGGCGGGGGTGCGCATGGCTTTGGCGCCGATTTCGGCTCGACGTTCTCCGACATCTTCGAAGGCATCTTCGGGATGGGCGGCGCGCGCCAGCGCGGCTCAGGCCGCGAGCGCGGCGCTGATCTGCGCTTCAACATGCAGATCACGCTTGAGGAGGCGTACAAGGGCAAGACCGCACAGGTGCGGTTGCCGACCTCGGTCACCTGCGAAGTCTGCTCCGGCACCGGCGCCAAGACCGGCACCAAGCCCAAGGTCTGCGCGACCTGCGGCGGCCACGGCAAAATTCGTCACTCACAGGGCTTCTTCACGTTGGAGCGAACCTGCAACGCGTGTCATGGCCGCGGCCAGGTGATCGAAAATCCGTGCCCGTCCTGCGCCGGCTCCGGCCGCATGACGAAGGAGCGCACGCTGTCGGTCAACATTCCGGCCGGCGTCGAGGACGGCACCCGCATCCGTCTTGCCGGCGAAGGTGAGGCCGGGCTGCGCGGCGGCCCGTCGGGCGACCTTTACATTTTCCTTTCACTGGCGACGCACGCGTTCTTCCAGCGCGATGCCGCCGATCTGCATTGCCGCGTGCCGATCTCGATGGTCACCGCGGCGCTTGGCGGCGAATTCGAGGTTCCGACCATCGACGGCTCGAAGACGCGTGTGAAAATTCCGGGCGGCACGCAGTCCGGGCGGCGTTTCCGGTTGCAGGCCAAGGGCATGCCGGTGCTCCGCTCCAAGCAGGTCGGCGACATGTATGTCCAGGTGATGGTCGAAACGCCGCAGAACCTGACCAAGCGGCAGCGCGAGCTGCTTGCCGAGTTCGAAAAGCTGTCTTCGCGCGAGACTCAGCCGGAATCCGCGGGATTCTTCACCAAAGTGAAAGACTTCTTCGGAACCGGGGCCGGACCGGCTTAGGTCACGGCTTGACCCATCCCCTGTCGGCCTTTACCGATTATGTGACGGATTTGCGAATGACTGGGTGGCGTACCTAAGCCCATGCCGATTCAAGCCCTTCAGGTGCTAGAAAAGAAAATCGAGAGACAAATCCGTCTCTTCGAAATGAAGAAGGGCATTCGTCTCGACGACGAGATGCGTTTCATTCGCTCGTGGTTCGAGAAGCCGCTGACGATGGGCGCGATCTCGCCATCGGGCAAGCTGCTCGCGCGCACCATGGCGAGCTACGTCGATCCGTCGATTCCGGGACCGGTCATCGAGCTTGGGCCCGGCACCGGGCCGGTCACCGAAGCGCTGGTCGAGCAGGGTGTCGATCCTTCGCGCCTCGTCCTGGTCGAATTCAATCCGGATTTCTGCCGGCTGCTGCGCACGCGCTATCCGGACGCGACAGTGATCCGCGGTGACGCCTATTCGCTCCGTCGCATGCTTGGCTCCATGCTCGAGCAGCCGGCCGCGGCGATCGTGTCGGGCCTTCCGCTCGTCACCAAGCCGCTGAAGACACGGGTGCGGCTGATCCGCGAAGCATTCCGGCTGATGCAGCCCAACGCGCCGTTCGTGCAGTTCACCTACGCGGTGATGCCGCCGATCCCGAAGGCGCTCGTCGGGGTAAGCACCGAAGCATCCGAGCGGATCTGGATGAACGTGCCGCCGGCGCGCGTCTGGGTCTATCGCAAGGACTGACGCCCAGTATTGCGGTTCGGACGCAAGGTGCTGTTGAGCATTCGTGCGAACGTCGGGTCCGGCACACCAGGGCGTGTACTCATTAATTTGTCACGTCCGCTTTGCCCCCGAAAGCAGACACTCGCGGGCGATTACGGCATGTCCGCCAAGTGCCATTAGCGACCGATAGGCGTCATTCGGCACCGCAGCAAACCGCGCCCTTATTCGATCACTACGTCGGCGCGGGCGAGCAGCGTTGGCGGCACGGTGAGGCCAAGCGTCTTTGCGGTCTTGAGGTTGATCACGAAATCAAATCGGGTTGGCTGTTCTATTGGCAGGTCCGCGGGCTTGCTGCCCTTTAGAATCTTGTCAATGAAATACGCGGCGCGGCGGTACAAATTGAGTATGTTGGCGCCGTAACCAATCAGACCGCCAGCTTCCGCGTACTCCTTTGCCCCGATTGAAGGCAATTTGTGTCTGATCGCGAGCGCAGCAATTGTTTTGAAGCTAGCGCCAAACTCACCATCTTCTGTCACCGCCACAGCATTAGCGCGGCTCTTGGTTATTGCTTCAAATGCACCATTGAAATCGTCTGGGCCCTGGACCTCGAACACTTCAATTTCCAATTTTAATGGCGAGGCGGCAGCCCTCATCGCAGGAATGATTGGTCTGCTCATCGGATTGGCGGGATTTGAAAGCGCGCCGACGTGAGTAACGTGTGGCAATACTTCCATGAGCAGTTCCAGCCGCTTGGCATTTAGTTCTGGAAGAAAAAAAGTCGAGCCGGTGATATTTCCCTCCGGCCGGCCAAGATTTGTAACGATGCCCGTCGCGACTGCATCACCGCTGATAGTCATCACAATGGGAATGTTACTAGTGGCCCTCTTTGCAATGTGAGTCCCGGGAGTTCCGTGGGTCACTAGAACGTCGACATTGAGACGAATCAAATCTGTTACTAGTTCTAGCAGGCGCTCGTATTTCCCTTCTGCCCATCGAAATTCCATAATGATGTTTTTGCCCTCGACGTAACCAAGAGCATTCAATCCTTCCCGCAGAGCCCTTACTGATTGTGAGGAACCGACTGCAGTAGCGGAGCCCAGAAAACCGATTCGAGCGATCTTGTTAATGGGTTGCGCACGCGCCGCGAGCGGCAGCGCCGCCGCGCTACCGAGAACACCGAGAAATTCCCGCCGCCTCATTCCCGCTCCTAGGCTCAGGAGACTGCATCGTAGCGGCTCAAACGAGTAATTTGATAGGGGCGAAACCCGGCGTTAGCTCAAGGTGGCCGATGCCCGTTGTGGGTCAATCACGTCATTTTCGGCTCATTCAGCCAATGACGGCTTCGCCCCCGTTAGCGTCCAACCGAGGGCCATCGCAGGACGTCGCTTAAGTGCCACAAGCAGACGTCAGGCAAAAAAACCAGCAGTTCTTTCGATCAGCCAATAGGCGGCGACCGTACCGATTACGTAGGCGGTCGCTACATCGAGCCGATAAACAGTCGTGAGGACCAGGGCAGGCTCGCGGCGAAGGGCTACCGCGCGATGGAACAGCCAGCCCGTTGTCAGGACCGCACCAACAAAGGCCAGTTGTCCGATCTCCACACCCAGATTGAAGAACAAAAGCGCAATGGGGATCGCATGATGCGGCAGTCCCACTTCGGCCAGGGCGCCGGCAAATCCCAAGCCATGCAAAAGACCGAAGCAGAACGCCACAAGCCAAGGCCAGCGCACCGTCAGCGAAACCGTCCCGCGCCGCGCATTCACGATCTCGACTGCGATCAGCACGATGCTGAGCGCGATGGCGGCCTCGACAGGTGGACCGGGCACGTTGACCCAGTCGAGCGCCGCCGCCGCAAGCGTGATGCTGTGCGCGACAGTGAACGCCGTTACTGTGAGCGCAACCCGACGCCAGTCCCGGACCAGAATGACGAGCGCCAGCACAAACAGCAGATGATCGAAACCGAACAGGATGTGTTCGATGCCGAGGCGCAGGTACGTCGCGGCGACTTCTCCGGAACCCGGCGTAGCCTGGACAACGAAAGCGGTTTTTGTCGGCGAAAGCCGTTCGGTTTGTGTGGCTCCACCAAGGCTTTCGATCCGTACCAGCACGTCGGTGGACGTGCCCGACAAACCGTCGATTGCGATGGTTTGTCCCACAATCCCGCCGCTGCGCCGGATCGTCCGTCGCTCGGTGTAGGCGCCCCCGTTGAAACCGGCTCGCGGCGGCGTCACGTCATTCGTGTCGTCGGGCAGCTTTACGTAGATCGCCAGCCGGAGGTCATCGCCGAGTGCAGGTATCTTGAACAGAAGGCTGTATGTATCAGAGGCCGTTTGACGCAGTTCCAGATAGCCGGGCCGGATTTCATCCGGTTGCGCTGGATGTGCAAGCAACGCGCCAAGCATGCCCAGGATGATCGCGAGGCGTTTCATCGCCCGCTCTCGGGTGCCTCTGTCCTTGGCGGCATCTCCACCACAATCTCGTAGCGGTGGCGCAGCGTCTTATAAAGCTTTTGCTCAGCCTCGATCCGGCGCGCGTTCTGCCACTCGCGCTGCACGGCCTCGCGAACGGAATCGAGCGGCGGGTGGCCGCCCTTCGCGCGTTCGTTGATGAAAACGAAATGCACCCCGAAGCTGGACGGAATCGGCCCCTCCCAAGCGCCCGGTTCCGCCCCGGACAGCTTCTGCGCGAACCCTCCGCCGAATGTGCGCGCGACTTCGCTTTGCGGCAGCGCACGAAACTCCTCGCCGAGCAGAAACGGATCGCCCATCGCGGCCGCGTCTGCGGAGGCTGTGGTGCCGGCCAGTGTGCCCGCGATCTGTCTGGCGTCGCCGTCCAATGCGTCGCCGCGCCGCGTCGCGCTCAAAAAGACGTGCTGGAAGGTGAAACGGTCCTCGGTTCGGAACCGCTCCGGATTGGATGCAAGATAGGCCGCGAGTTGTTCTTCGGTTGCCTCGGCAAAAGCGGAGTCCTCGGCGAGAAATTCCATTTTCTGCCGCACGCGACGGCGAATGACCACATCGTCGCGATCCAAGCCAGCGGCCCGGCCTTCGCGATAGAAAATCTCCTCGCGGATGTAATCCTCGATGTGTCCTTGCAACTCTTGTTCGGTCGGAGGCCGCCGCCAAGTGCGAGCAAATCTGTCCGCGAGGTTGGCAATGCGCGATTCCGAAATGACAATCTTTGCAGGAGCCCCGGCATCCTTCTTGCCGACCATGCTGAAGAGGCCGAACAGGGCGGCCCCCAGCACGAGGAAATGCAACAAAGGCTCCCTCAGAAGAGGGAGCTTCAAGGCGTGTACCAAATTGGCGACGTGTAGGCGCGTTCGGTCGTCGTCATCGGGGCTTCGCTGGGCATTTTGACGCCATAATATTTCGCATCGTAGGCCGTCCAGCGCGGCGTCGGAATTTCGATCACGCGCACGTAGTAGAACGCCCGCAACGACGGATCGAAATCCGGGTCTTTCCACACCGCTATCATCTCGCCCGCGCCGATGCTGTTGGTCCAGGTTGCGTTGGTAACATCCACTGTGTTGCCGACGGATGCTCTGGCGCGACCATCCGGACCGATGGTGCGGCCGCCGGACACGGCCACGTCATAGACGCGTTCCTGCGTATTGCCGTCCTTGCCGAGCCAGCCCTTGATGATCTGGATGCGGTCAAGGTTCGCCCCGATTGGGTCTTTGAGGGCTGCAACAAGGAAGCTCGGCGACTTGCCTTGCGGCGCGGCGCTCATATCGCTTCCCATCGGGACACCTTTGGTGTAGCCAACTCTCGCCGGCATCCGATTGTTTGCATCGGCCGCCTCGAAATCCCAGCCGCCGAAAAAGCGCACAGCCATGCGCGACCCGGTGGTCGCGTAGGTCTCGCGACGCTTCATAGCGTCGAAGATCGCCTCGCGGGTGTTCTCGGTCGCCCAAACGGCCGCATAGCCGGAGGCGGTCTGCTCCCAGCCCATAATAACGGCCTTGTCCGTTTTCACGAACGGATGCGTTGCCCGCTCCGCGCTGGGTTCGGACGACGAAGTCTTGCCGAAGAAATTATCCTCCTCAACGCCAGCCAGAGCGGTGTGAGCATCGGTGCTGCCGATAAGGCCGAACTTGTAGGGATTGACGCCAAGTTCGACTTCCATCTTGAGACCGTTCTTCAGCGCCGAGCGCACATATTCGAACTCCAGCATTTCGGGCTTCTTCACCTCAGTGAGGTCGAGGTTGCCCTTGTCCCAGCGCTCGAAGTTCGCAAATTCGTCATTCGGCGAAAGGAAGGGATGTGTTTCGCCGTCGCCCTTGATCTGCGTCGCTTCGTAAAGCGGCTCCCAACGCACGCGGTTCTCGGCATACTCGCGGTCAATCCGCCGGCCGTTGAATGACTCGATGATTGGAAACATGCGGCCGTTGCTCAGATTGCCGTTGTGCGCGAGCGCCAGGATTTCGGCGCCGGTCTTTTCTTCGGTCATAGCCATCCACTTCCACAGATCGCGGGGATTGGGACTGCCCAGCGGCGGCAGGGTCGTGTATGGCTCGACGAGGCTCGCCTTCGCGCCGTTGTCGCGCCAGATGACGTTGCGGTGAAGATTGTTTCCGCCAGCGTTTGACGTCCACTCATAGCCGATGAACGCGGTGAAGCGGCCCGGCTCGTTCGCCTCATCCGCCGCTTTGATGGTCTCCCGCCAAGCGCTGCGATAGGCGGGCGTCCCAGGAACAGGAAAGCCTTTCGGCATTTGCCCCTTGCCGAAGCTGGTGATGATGTCGAGAGCCGCCTGCGCGCCCTTGCCGGAATTAACCTCGTCGTACCATTTGCGCCCCTGTGGCGTGCCCAGCAGGGTGGGGTCTCCGCCGATCAGCAGCGGGAAAAAGCCCATTCCATCCGAGTGATCCGCCACCACCAGGAAATCCAGCGGCCGCGAAAGCTTCGCACGCTGACCGCTGGATGCGACGACCTCCTCGCCCTTGGCGAAACGATAAGCGTCCTTGGGGCCGAGCCGGGCGCCAAAAGCGCCCGCATCCATCGAGTAGGAGGTGTGAGTGTGCGTGTCGCCGAAGTACGGCCGTGTCGGGAAATTGCGCCCCGCGTAGGGCGAGTAAGGGGGCTTGGCGGGAAACATCCTCTCGGCCGTCGCCTTGTCGAGCGTGCCGATATCGGTGGTGACGTCCTGTGCGACGGCTGCTGTGGCAAACAGAGCCAACGTGAGGACGACTGCGGCGGACCGTCGGAGCAAGAACAATTTGTACCTCATCAGCGTCTCCTTGGCTTCCTAGCGCCTTAGCGTCCCACAGACCCGATAGTACCGGGTTGGACGGAGGAATTGATAGGGACCAACGTGGTTGTAGTTTCAAACAAACGTGACGCGCCGATGTCGGCTTAGGGTCCAGGCTGTGTAAAAACGCGATCGGGTTGGTGGTGACGTAAGCTTCGATCCCGGCGGGATTGTGCGACTTGGCGCGGCCAATTTGGCAGAATCGGTCCGCGAAGAGGCCTGATGGCTTCTTGAGGCGAAGCACGCGGGTTTATTGGGGCTTATGAGGCCCGTCTTAGGCGTGGATCGCCGCCATCAATCCGCTGACTCCCAGCATGCTCATCACGCGTTTCATGTTGTAGGCCAGGACGTGCAGCGCCATCTCGGTGCCGACGTGCTTGAGCGTTTTCATTTGGAAGTGTGTCGATCCCATCCACGACTTTATCGTCCCGAAGGGATGCTCAACCGTCTCGCGCCGCTGGCGCATCTTCTCCGGATGCTCGTCGAGCCGACGCTGTACCGCATCGAGAACGGCCTCATGCTCCCATCGGGTGATCCGTCGCTCCTTGCCGGTGGTGCAGCTGTGTTTGATGGCACAGCTCTGGCAGACGTTGGTCCAGTAGCGGCGCAGGACCAATCCATTTTCCTCGTTCGTGTAGCGGTAGGCGAGCCTTTCACCGGCAGGGCAAATGTAAACGTCATCCTCAGCCACGTAGCGGAAGTCTTGCTTGCCGAAGCGCCCTTCCGCCTTTGAGTTCGAGGTCATCGGCTTGGGCAGCGTGACCGTGATGCCCGCGTTCTCGCAGGCCAGGATTTCCTCGCTACTGAAGTAACCGCGATCGGCGACAGCATCGAGGTTCTCCACGTCCAGCGTTGTCTTCGCCGCCTTGGCCACGGTTGAGAGTTGCGACCGGTCGGTTCCGACATTGGTCACCTCATGCGTGATAATCAGATGATGTGCGATATCGACTGCGATCTGCACGTTGTAGCCCACCACACCGGAGCCGCGGCCGCTGGTCGCCATTGAGCGGGCATCCGGATCGGTCAACGATATCTGCTGGTCCGGTGCCGCGAGCATTTCCACCTTGAGAACATTGAGCCGTCGCATCTGCTCCTTCAGCTTCTCGATCTTCTCTCTCAGGCGGCTCGTCTTGGTTTTGAGGGCCTCGGACGGCTCCTGCCGGTCGGCGGTGTCGAGTTGTTGCAGATAGCGCGTGACGCTTTCCTCGATCTGCGCCATGCGCCGCTCCATCTTGGCGCGCGTGAAGTTCTTGTCGCGGTTGTTCACCGCCTTGAACTTGCTGCCGTCAATCGCCACGCTGGCTTGCGTGAGCAGGCCCATCGTGCGGCAGAGTGCGACAAATCGGGCGCAGACCTGCCGGATCGCGCGACCGTTGTCCTTGCGGAAGTCGGCAATCGTCTTGTGATCGGGAGCGAGCCGGCCCACCAGCCACATAACCTCAACGTTACGCCCGGCCTCCCGCTCAAGCCGACGGCTCGACTGCACCCGGTTGAGATAGCCGTAGATGTAGAGCTTCAGCAGTACCGACGGATGATACGAAGGACGGCCGGTGACCTCGGGGGCGACCCCGCTAAATCCAAGCTCAGCCAGTTCGAGTTCGTCAACAAAAACGTCGATGACGCGAACCGGGTTGTCCTCAATGATCCAGTCTTCCAGTGATTCAGGAAACAGCGTCCTCTGACCGCGATCCGCTCCCTCAACGAAACGCCTCATCCGATCCTCCCGAAAATCGCGTGAGAATCATACCGCCAGAATCATTCGAAGCAGGACGTTTTTACACAGCCTGGGTCATTAGCCGGCATTCCTCGGCCTTTAGGCCATGTCCGCCTTATCCCCGAAAGCAGACGTGGCGCATTTAGAGTAGACGCCCTGTCCGTGATAATCTGGCGGGCCATTCGGAGCCGCCATGTCGCTTCCCAAAATCCTGGTGTTCGCAGGCTCGATCCGCTCCGGCTCGCACAATGTGCGGCTGGCGGCGCTCGCCGCCAAGGAGCTGCTGCTCGCGGGCGCCGACGTGACTCGCATCTCGCTCGTCGACTATCCAATGCCGCTCTACGACGGCGATCTCGAAGCCAAGTCGGGGCCGCCCGACAACGCGCTGAAACTCAAGCAACTCATCTCGGCTCACCAAGGCGTGTTCATCGCCAGCCCGGAATACAATGCGTCGGTCACTCCACTGCTAAAAAACACCATCGACTGGATTTCGCGGGTGCGCGAGCGCGGCGAGCCGCCGCTCGCCGCTTACAAGAACCGCGTGTTCGCGCTTGGCGGCGCTTCCGATGGCGCGTATGGCGCGATGCGCTCGCTGATGGCGCTGCGTCAGGTGCTCGAGCTCGGTTGTGGCGCGCTGGTGATCCCGGATCAGATTGCAGTCATGCGCGCGAGCGATGCGTTCGATGAAATGGATAATCTCAAGGATGAGCGCGCGGCCGGCCTGCTCAAACGAGTGGTGCAGCGGCTCACCGATATGGCGCGGGAGATTGCGTGATGGATGCGCGCGACAGATTGATCGTTGCGCTGGACGTGCCCTCGGTCGCCGCGGCGCAGGCGATGGTGGAGCGGCTCGGCGACGCGGTGTCGTTCTACAAGATCGGCTATCAGCTTGCCTTCGCCGGCGGGCTGCCGCTGGCCGAGACATTGGTCCGCGCCAACAAGCAGGTGTTCATCGATCTCAAGCTGCATGACATCGGCAACACGGTGGCGAAGGGCGTCGAGAGCGTGGCAAGGCTCGGCGCGACATTCCTCACCGTGCATGCCTATCCGCAGACCATGCACGCTGCGGTCGATGCGCGCGCCGGCTCGAAGCTGCGCATCCTCGCTGTCACCGTGCTTACCTCCTACGACGACGCGGACCTTGCGGCGGCCGGCTACGATTTCACGGTTCCTGAACTGGTGGCCGAACGCGCCGCGCAGGCGCGAGACATCGGCGTCGATGGTCTGGTCTGTTCCGCCGAGGAGGCGGCAAGCGTGCGCTCAGTCGTTGGCGCGCGCATGGCGCTGGTGACGCCGGGCATCCGGCCAGCCGGCGCCGCGGCTGGCGATCAGAAACGTATCATGACCCCGGCGAAAGCGATTGCGGCCGGTGCGGATTATCTGGTGGTAGGCCGGCCGATCGTGGACGCTGCCGATCCCAAGGCCGCCGCGCAGGCGATCGTCGCCGAGGTCGCACAGGCGACGGGACAGTAGGGAGGATTGGTCGATGCCGAAGGGCTATTGGATCCCGCATCTTGACGTCAGCAATCCGCAAGGCTTCCAAACCTACCGCGAGATGGCGGATGCGTGGCACCGGCACCACGGCTCCCGGCTGCTGGCGCGTGGCGGCCGGCGGGAGGTGGTCGAAGGCAAGATGCGGGGGCGCAACGTGCTGCGCGAGTACGATTCGTTCGATGTTGCGGTTGCGGCTTATCACTCGCCCGAGTATTCGCGCGCCCATGTGCTGCGCGAGGGGCACGCGGACTGCGATTTCCTGATTGTGGAGGGTTACGAGGGGCCGCAGCCTCAGAACGCCACCGCGCCGCCGGCCGCCGCGCCGCTCAAGGGCTACTGGATCGGTCATGCCGATGTGACCGACCCGGAGGGGTACAAGCCCTACATCGCGGCCAACAAAGCGCCGTTCGGAAAATTCGGCGCGCGCTATCTGGTCGCCGGCGGGCGCTTCGAGGTGATGGAAGGCCAACAGCGCGCCCGCACCGTGGTGCTGGAGTTTCCGAGTTATGAAGCGGCGCTCGCCTGCTACCGCTCGGACGACTATCAGGCGGCGGCCGTGTTGCGCAAAGGCAAGGCCGAGGTCGACCTGGTTGTCATCGAAGGTTTCGATCCGTCGCAACAGTGAGAGCGGAGGACAATGATGGCCAAGGGCTACTGGATCGCGCGTGTCGACGTGAACGACGAGGAGGCCTACAAGCCTTACACCGTCGCCAACCCCCGTATCTTCAAGAAGTACGGTGGGCGCTTCGTGGTGCGCGGCGGCCAATACGAATGCCCGGAGGGCAGCAGCCGGACGCGCAACGTGGTGGTCGAATTCCCCGACTATGCCGCGGCGGTCGCGTGCTATCGCTCGCCCGAGTACCAGCAGAACATGAAAATCCGGCAGGCCACCGCGCTGGCCGACCTGATCATCGTCGAGGGTTACGACGGCCCGCAGTCGTAGGGCCGCTGACAAGAACGCCGCGGATCGGTATATCCGCGCAGGTTCGCGGGAGAGCATCATGTCCGACATGCGGCTTGTGGTGGCCGGTGCCGGCGGGCGCATGGGGCGCACGCTGATCAAGGCGATTGCCGAGACGCCCGGCCTCGCGCTTTCGGGTGCGCTGGAGGATGTGAAGTCGCCGCTGCTCGGCCAGGACTCTGGCCAGTTGTCCGGCCTCGGCAACAACGGCATCGCGCTCTCGGCTGACGCGAAGGATTTGATTATCAAGGCCGACGGCGTGATCGATTTCACTGTGCCGAAGGCGTCGGTGGCGCTCGCGGCGTTGACCGCGGGCAAGGTTCACATCATCGGCACCACGGGACACTCGGCCGACGAGGAAGCGAAGGTCAAGGACGCGGCGAAGAGCGCGGTCATCGTCAAGTCCGGCAATATGAGCCTGGGCGTCAATCTGCTCGCTGCGCTGACCAAGCGCGTCGCCAAGACCCTGGGCGAGGAATTCGATATTGAAATCTTCGAGATGCATCACAACAAGAAGATCGACGCGCCATCCGGCACCGCGCTGATGTTTGGCCGCGCGGCGGCGGAAGGCCGCGGCATCGATCTCGGCGAGCGTTCGCACCGCGGCCGCGACGGCGAGACTGGCGCGCGCACCATCGGCAACATCGGCTTTGCTTCTTTGCGGGGCGGCAGTGTGGTCGGCGAGCACAGCGTGATCTTCGCCGGCCCCGCCGAGCGCGTCGAGTTGATCCATCGCGCCGAGGACCGCATGATCTTTGCGCGCGGCGCGCTCAAGGCGGCACTATGGGCTCGCGGCCACAAGCCTGGGCTTTATTCGATGATCGACGTGCTCGGCCTCGGCGACATGTAGCCGCTCAGGCCTTCCGCAGCAGCGACGTCCCGGTCATTTCCTTCGGCTGCAGCACTTCCATCAGCTCGAGCAGCGTCGGCGCGATGTCGGCGAGCCGCCCGTCGCGGATCGCGGTTGCGCCGCCGCCCATCAGAAACACAGGAACCGGATTGGTGGTGTGCGCGGTGTGCGGGCCGCCGGTGACGGGATCGCGCATCATTTCGCAATTGCCATGATCCGCGGTGACCAACAACGCGCCGCCCTGCTTCTTGACCTGCTCGGCGATACGGCCCAGTCCGGCGTCGACCGTCTCCACCGCTGTGATCGCCGCCGGCAGGCTGCCGGTGTGGCCGACCATGTCGGGATTGGCGAAGTTGAGCACGATCAGGTCGAACTGGGCGGACTTGATTGCGATCACCGCCTTGTCGGTCAGCTCCGGCGCCGACATTTCCGGCTTCATATCGTAGGTCGCGACTTTGGGCGACGGCACCATGATGCGCGCTTCGCCCCTGTAAGGTTCCTCGCGGCCGCCGTTCAAGAAATACGTGACGTGCGGATATTTTTCGGTCTCCGCCATGCGCAATTGCGTGCGGCCGGCGCCCGCCACGACCTCGCCGAGGATATTGGGGAACGTCTGCGGCGAAAAAATCGACTGCATGACGCGATCGAGTTCCTCGCTGTACTGCGTCATGCCGACGGCGGCTGCGATCTGCACGGCGCTGCGCCGCGCGAAACCGGAGCCTTCGGGCGGATCGAGGATGACGCCGAGGATTTCGCGCACCCGGTCGGATCGGAAGTTGAAGCAGAGAACGCCGTCGCCGCTCTTCATGCCGCGATAGTTGCCGATCGCGGCGGGCACGATGAATTCGTCGAACTGCCGCTGCGAATAGGCGTCGGCGATGCAAACCTGCGCGTTGGGGAAGCTGTTGCCCTGCGCGTCCATGATCACGTTGTAGGCCTTGGCGACGCGCTCCCACCGCGCGTCGCGGTCCATCGCATAGTAGCGGCCGCTCACCGTGGCGATCGGCACGTCGCGCGGCAGTTCACGTGCGAGCTTGTCTAGATCGTCGGCGGCAGACTGCGGCGGCGTATCGCGGCCGTCGGTGAACGCGTGGATGACCGTCGGAATTCTGGCGCTGACGAGGATCTTGGCGAGTGCTACCGCGTGATCCTGGTGCGAGTGCACGCCGCCGGGCGAAACCAGGCCCATCAGGTGGCAGGTGCCGCCGGTCTCCCGCAGCCGCTGGATCAGGCCGAGCAACGCCGGCGCGTGCTGGATCGCGCCACTGGCGATGGCTGCGCCGATGCGCGGCAGATCCTGCATCATCACCCGGCCGGCGCCGATGTTGAGATGACCGACCTCCGAGTTGCCCATCTGGCCGTCGGGGAGACCGACATCGTTGCCTGAGGTGCGCAGGAAGGCGTGCGGGCAAGAGTTCCACAACCGATCGAACGTCGGGGTCTTGGCCTGGCGCACGGCGTTGTCGGCCGTGTCCTCGCGCCAGCCCCAGCCGTCCAGGATCACCAGCATGACTGGACGGCGCTTCTGCATCCCCAATTTCCTCACCGATTCGACGAATGAGGCATATGAGGGATCGATAGAGGCCGTCAACGCCGCAAAAAGGCTGCCTCCGGCTGCCGTTCTACGCCGCGACTGTTCCAGCCTCCCAGCCCAGCATGGCGTGCTTGCGGGTGATGCCCCAGTGATAGCCGGTCAACTCGCCGGACTTGCCGAGCACACGGTGGCAGGGAACCACAAACGAGATCGGGTTTTTGCCGACCGCGGCGCCGACCGCGCGGGCGGCCTTGGGCGCGCCGAGAGAGCCGGCGATGTTGGAATACGTGGTAACGCGGCCCATCGGAATCCGCAGCAGCGTCTCCCAGACTCGCACCTCGAAGTCGGTGCCGAGCAGCACCACACGCAACGGCCGGTTCGGCTGCCACAGCTTGCGATCGAAAATGCGCTGCGCCATCGGCGCTGTCAGCGCGCTGTCCTCGACGTAGGTCGCCTTCGGCCATCGGCGGCGCATGTCGTCGAGCGCGGGCCGCTCTTCGCCGGCGTCGGAGAAGGCGAGTCCGGCGAGGCCGCGCGGCGTCGCCATCACCAGGGCGGTGCCGAATGGCGAGGGATGGAAGCCGTAGGAAACGGTGAGGCCTTCGCCGCCGGACTTCCATTCACCGGGCGACATCGCCTCGTGGGTCACGAACAGGTCGTGCAGCCGGCCGGGGCCGGATAGACCAACCTCGTAGCTGGCGTCGAGCACGCTGGCCGAGTTGCGCAGCAATTGCCGCGCGCTGTCGAGCGTGAGCGCCTGCAGGAACGCCTTGGGCGTCAGCCCGGCCCAGCGCCGGAATAGGTGATGCAATTCGGCCGGCGTGACGCCGGCGGCTTCGGCGATCTCTTCGACCTCGGGCTGGCTGCGCCAGTTGCCCCGGATATGGGCGATGGCGCGGCGGACGATGTCGTAGTCGGAGCAGGCGGCGGTGAACGGTGCCAAGGTGGGCGAACGGTCAGGTGAGCGCATGGGTATCTCCATCATTTGCGCTTCATCTACGCCGCCTCGGATAGGCTTCCCACCCGATATCTAACTACTGGATCACAGTCCGCGCCGGCCCGCGCCTGGCTTCGTTCAAGGCCGCGGACAGCGCCTCGGCAAAGCTTTCGCGCTCCTGCGGCCCGAGGAAATTGGCGACCGAAAACCGGCGGCCGCGCGATACCAGGAACAGCCGGAGCACGCCGAAATCGGCATGCGCCTCGCGGTCGAGCTTGGTCCACAGTGGGTTGAGCGTGAACTCGCGGACCTCGCCGCGATGGCTCACCTTGCGCAGCTTCAGCTCGGCGGAGGTGACGGTGACCTCCTCGTAAGCGGCAGCGCGGGCGTAGTTCAGCTTGAACGCCCAATAGAGCAGCGCGACGTCGAGGCCGAAGAAGCCCACCACCGGCCAGGCGCCGGCGATGAAGAACACGATGCCGCCGACAAAACTGACAAACGACACCAGGCTCATCAGGACGATGAAGCCGACGCGGTCGAGCGAGCGATTCGGCGTGATCACCGCGGAAAATATCGTGGGCTCGGATACCGTGTTGCTGTCCGTACTCATGGCGCTCAGTATAAGTCAAACATGGCCAGGAAAACGACCAAAGCTATCAAGGCTGCGAAGAAGGGCAGGGCCGCCAAGGTCAAGCCGAAGAAGGCGCAGAAAAAGGCCGATGCCAAGGCCGCAAAGGGCGGCACGCCGCAGTGGACAACGTCTGAGATCGAGGAGGCGTTCCGTCGCTTCGCGGCGGTCAAGCCCGAGCCGAAGGGCGAACTGATCCACATCAATCCGTTCACGCTGCTGGTCGCCGTGGTGCTTTCGGCGCAGGCGACCGACGCCGGCGTCAACAAGGCGACGCCCGCGTTGTTCGCGCTCGCCGACACGCCGGAGAAGATGGTCAAGCTCGGCGAACCCAAGGTGCGCGACCTGATCAAGACCATCGGGCTCTACCGCAACAAGGCGAAGAACGTCGTTGCGCTATCGGAGAAGCTCATTGCGGAACACGGCAGCGCGGTGCCGAATACTCGCGAGGCGCTGCAGGCATTGCCGGGCGTCGGCAGGAAGACCGCGAATGTCGTGCTCAACATCGCGTTTGGCCAGCCGACCATGGCGGTCGACACGCATATCTTCCGGATCGGTAACCGCACCGGCCTTGCGCCCGGCAAGGATCCGTTGGCGGTGGAGCTCAAGCTGCTCGAGGTGATCCCGGAGCGCTACATGATGCACGCGCATCACTGGCTCATCCTGCACGGGCGCTATACGTGCCTCGCGCGACGGCCTTTGTGCGAGAGTTGCATCATCGCCGAGCTGTGCAAGTGGCCGGGCAAGACGGCGCTGATGGCGCCGGCTTAAGCCCGCTTCGGCTCGATCAATTCGACACGCCCGCCCGCCAGCCGCTTGTGCATGTGCACCATCAGCGCCATGGCAAACAGCGGCGTGGCGAGGTTGACGATCGGGATCATGACGAACAGCGCGATCAGCGTCCCTGCCATGAACACCGTAGTGCGATGGGCGCGCCGCATCGCCTTGGCGTCGTCGGGCGTGCGGAAGCGCATCGCGGCCAGCAGGAAGTATTCGCGGCCGAGCAGATAGGCGGCGGCGACGAACATCATCACCAGGCCGAGGCCGGCGAACAGCAGGAACGGCAGCGCGCAGAGATAGACCAGGATCGACACCAACGCCGTCTTGGTGCCCTCATAGATTGCGCGCCCGAGCGGCAACTCCTTGCCTGGCAACTCGGCCGGATAATAGGTGCGCTCGACCGCGGCGCCGATCTCGTCGACGAAGAATGAACCGGTGAAGGCGGTGACTGCCGGCATCAGGAACACGGCGCCGGTAACGATGCCGAGGGCGGCAGCGATCGACAGTATCCAGAGCAGGACGCTCCAGGCAGTGTGCGGCACGAAGCCGGTCGAGGCCTCCGCCCAAGTGGCGCCGTTGTCCGCGGCCCACGAAAACAGGCGATGCAGGCCTATACCGAACAGCACGATCATCACCAGCGCCAGGCCAAGCGCCTTGAACAGCACCCGCCGGAACTCCGGCGAGGCCATCTGCGCCAATGCCTTGTAGGCCGCTTCGAACATCCGTCCCTCCGCACAAACGCGGAACAGGTAGGGATTGGAAGCTAAAGCGGCAAGAGCGGAGTTACGCCGCCTGCGTCATGGAGGCAGCCGCGGGCTCGGCCAGTGCAGTCGCGATGTCGTTCTCGTCCACCACGGGCAGGTCGGCCCAGCGCATGGCGCGGTAGTCGAAGCCGCACTCGACCGTCGGCTTGACCAGCGCGAAGTAGGGCGAAATATCGAAGTCGCGCGGCGCATAGAGTGACGAATGACGAATTTCCAGAATCTCGCGGCGCGCCGCTTCGCTCTCGGCGCGGGTCACCCTCGGCAGGATCGGATAGCGGACGTTCTCGAACGCCTGCGCGATCAGCGCCGAGCATATGATGCGGGTCGGATGACCGGAGCCAAGCTCCAGCATACGCCGCCGCCAGCGCCGCGGCACCGGCAGCGGAATCAGGTAGCGCAGCAGATCGATGATGTTCTTGACGTCGTAGTCGAAGCCAATGCGCTCGGCGGCGTAGGTGCAGACCCGCGCGCGATCGTCAGGCGTCAGTCCGATCGGGCGGCAGATGCGGGTGTGGTAGCGCAAGTATTTTGACAGCGGCGCGCCAACCACGCCTTCACCGAGGTTGGCTTCGACCAGCACCAGCGGTTCGCCGTCCTCGGCGGTGCGCTCGCCGATCGGTCCGACATACAGCGCGGCATGTGACCATGTGGACTGGGTGAGATACTTGATCACGCCGGAGACGCGGTTGTTGCCCTCCACCAGCAGCACGTCGCCGGGCTTGAGCGCCGCGCGCAACGCAGCGGGGTCGCTGGGCGTGAACGGCTCGTAGCCGGTTTCCTCGCGCTGCAGATAGTTCGAGATGGCGCGACCGATTCCAGTCAGCATCGGATTCATGACACGGATTCCCCGGGTCTCGCGTGCGTGAGGGCGCACGTCGCTTTATGGCGCCATATTTAGTCGAGACTCCTTGCAAATCGGTTCATCAGCGCGGTTCTGCGGCAACGGTTCGTTAGCCACAATGTTTGCGGCTCGCTGTGCATTCGGGCAAAGTCTGGATGACCCGTGCAATCAGGCAACCAATCGCAAACCATGACACCATTGAGCCGCCGATCGTTCCTGGCCGGCACCGGAGCCGTTCTGGCGGCGCCCGCGCTCGGCGCGCCGGCGGCCTTCGGCGACACCGAAACGATTATCGTCGGTGCCGGTGCGGCCGGCATCGCAGCGGCGCGCCGGCTTGCCGCGGCTAACCGGCGCTTCGTTCTCGTCGAAGCGGGTGACCGTGTCGGCGGACGCTGCGTCACCGACACCAAGATCTTCGGCGTCCCGTTCGATCTGGGCGCACACTGGATTTATTCGTCCGACGTCAATCCGGTGACCAAGGCGCCGCGCAGCGGCGCTCTTGAAATCTATCCGGCGCCGCCGGGCCAGCGGGTGCGGATCGGCCGGCGCAATGCTCGCGAAAGCGAGCTTGAGGATTTTCTCTCCAGTGTGGTGCGAGCCAATCGCGCGATCGGCGACGCCGCGCGCGGCAAGGTTGACGTGCATTGCGCGCAGGCGATGCCAAAGGATCTCGGCGATTGGAAATCAACCGTCGATTTCCTGCTCGGTCCGTACAACTGCGCCACCGATCTCAACGAAATTTCGTCGATGGATCTGGCCAGGGCGGCCGACCGCGACAACGGTACGTTCTGCCGGCAAGGTTTTGGCGCGCTGCTGGCGGGCCATGCCGCCAACATTCCAGTGCAACTTTCGACACCGGTGACGCAAATCGACACCAGGAGCAGCGGTGGCACTGTCGAGGTGCGCACCCTGAAGGGCACATTGCGCGGGCGTTTCGTGATCGTCACGGTTTCGACCGGCATGCTGTCGGGCGGCAAGATCGCCTTCGCGCCGGAATTGCCGAAGCGGCAGCTTGATGCGCTTGCAAGGCTGAAGATGGGCAGCTTCGATCACATCGCGCTGGAATTCGCCGGCAACCCGCTCAGTCTGCAACGCGACGATCTGGTGTTCGAGAAATCGGGCAACACGCAGACCGGTGCTTTGCTCGCCAACATCGGCGGCACGTCGCTCGCCACGGTCAGTGTCGGAGGCCGGTTCGGCCGCGAATTGTCAGCGAAAAGCGACAAGGAGATGGTCGATTTCGCGATCGGCTGGCTCACCGGCCTTTATGGTGGCGATGTCCGCAAGGCGGTGAAGCGCTCGCACGCGACGCGCTGGAACGCGTCGCCGTTCGTGCTCGGCGCATTCGCGGCGGCGGGGCCGGGCGGCGCGCTGGCGCGCAGGACCATGATGGAGCCGATCCGCGACCGCATTTATTTCGCCGGCGAGGCCGTGCATGAGACGCAATACGGCACCGTCAATGGCGCCTGGGACTCCGGCGAGAAAGCCGCGGAGGCGATCCTGCGCAAGCTCGGCGTGCTGAAGGCGCCGGTCGAGCCCAAACCGGCGCCAGAGAAACCGCGCCGCCGCGGCCGCGACAAGGCATGAGCCGTCCCAAAGCCCTGATCGCGTGGTCCAGCGGCAAGGACAGCGCGTGGGCGCTGCAAGAAGTCCGCCGTGCGGAGGAGTTCGACGTCGTCGGTGCGCTAACCACCATCACCGACGCGTTCGGGCGCGTGAGCATTCACGGGTTGCGCCAGGAGCTGCTCGCCACGCAGCTCGACGCAGCGGGGCTCGCGCCGGTGACGGTGCGAATTCCACATCCGTGCCCGAACGAAATCTATGAGCGCGAGATGGCCGCGGCGATGGATCAGGCCAAGTCGCAGGGCGTCACGCATGTCATCTTCGGCGACCTGTTTCTCGAGGACGTTCGGGCCTATCGCGAGACGCGGCTCAAGCCGATCGGCGTCACGCCGGTGTTTCCGGTTTGGCACAAGCCGACCGACGCACTGGCGCGCGAGATGATCGCGTCGGGTGTCGATGCGCGGCTGGTCTGCGTCGATCTGAAAAAGCTGCCGAAGTCGTTTGCCGGCCGCCGCTTCGACGCCACCTTGCTCGCCGATCTGCCGCAGGGAGTCGACCCCTGCGGTGAGAACGGTGAGTTTCATTCGTTCGTGGCGGCCGGACCGATGATGGTCCGGCCCGTGCCAATCAAGGCCGGTGAGATCATCGAGCGCGACGGCTTCGCCTACGCTGATTTTTTGCCGGCTTAAGTGGCCCGCTCGCTCGGTACGACCTCGAACTCGCGCAGCCGGCCGAGGCGCAGTACTCCGATCTCGATCGTCTTGCCGATGCGGTTGCGGTCGAGCAGGCGGACCATGTCGTCGACACCGGTGACCGGCTCGCCGTCAAGTCGAACCACGAGATCGTGGGGCATCAGCCCGGCGCGATCGGCCGGACCGTCCGTTTGTATCGTGGACAGCATCGCGCCGAGACGGTTCTCGATGCCCGCCACGATGGCGTGCCTCCGCGGCACCGGCACGGTCTGCGCGGCAACGCCGCTGTACCCGCGTCGCACGCGGCCGTGCATGATAATCTCGCTCAGCACGTGGTTGGCGGTGTTGCTGGCGACCGCGAAGCAGATGCCCTGCGCGCCCATGATCACCGCGGTGTTGACGCCGATGACCTCGCCGCGTGAATTGACCAGCGGGCCGCCCGAGTTGCCGGGGTTCAGCGCGGCATCGGTCTGAATCACGTCCTCGATCATGCGCCCTGAAACGGAGCGCAAAGCTAGTGCTGCCGGGTCGTTTCGGCAAACACCAGCAGCCCCTGATCGCTTTCCACCGCCCATTCGCGCAGGCCTGCGGTGCTCACCTCGCCGAGAAATGTGTCGGTGCTGGTCCAGGCCGAGGTGCGGACCTCTTCCAGCGACTCGACCCAGACGTAAAGCGCCGGCCGCTCCTCGAGCAGCGCGACGGCACGGGGCGGCAAGGTCCGTTCGGCGTGATCGCGGTTGATCAGGATGATGTGGGTCTGCCCGGCGCTGATGCCGCAGCAGCCGTCGTCCTCAGTGGGCACCGGCACAAAACCGAGTCCGATGTAGCGTAGCCGCGCGTCATCCATGTCCTCAACCAGGTACATCGGCGTGGTACGTCGGTACGGCATCGCGATCTCCGAATCAGGAGATCGATGCTACGTGTTGCGCAAAGTGATTCGCGACGGGGTGAAGACAGTAATCCTCAGATGAATGGGAACCGCTACGTCACGTCTTTCGCGCTCGTTGAGCATGATCTGCTCCGAAACCGATTCCACCCCGGATCAAGCGCGGGCAGTTTTCGGGATCGCGCTCTAGGCCGATGAATCCACAAAACCTGAAAACGGCTAGGCCGCGTTCGCGCTGCCGGTCAGTTGCGCAATCTTTTGCGCGTGCTTGACGGATTGGCGCGCGGCCTCGCTGTGGGTGAACAATTCCAGCGTCTCCGTCTCGTCGTCGGTCACCGGGGTCAGCGCCTGGTCGGTGTAGGCATAGCGATCCTTGTCTCTTGTAGATGCGCTGGCTCACGACCAGGAGCCAAAGCATTGTGCGCAACTCGCGGAACGAGTTCTTGGTGAAGCTCCAGGTGTATTTCGGATAGAACGACCAGATCGGTTCGATCGGCATCCCGGGACGGCGATCGAGCCGGTGCTTCCGGCGAAGCACGCCGCCTTGCAGAGGGTGGGCATTTTCCACCGGAACCGACGTGCAGGACAAGAACACGAGACCCAGCATGCGCGACCGGCTGCAATTGGTTGCCGCCCCTCGCCGCAGGATGGTTTCGACGTGCTCGGGCGTATAATAGGTCGTCCACGCGGTCCGATAGATTCCTTCCCACTCCTCCTTGGTCATTTTCGGATGGTTGGTGGCCGCGTGCTCGCCATCGTACAGATTCAAGTCCTCGTGCATCCACTCGCCCTTCCGGTACAGGACCTGGTGGTCCTGCGAACCCGGCAGCGGGGTCAGGCAGAAGAACTCGAGGAAGTCGAGCGGCAGTTCTTTCTGAATGATCTTGAGATCCTCGCGGATCGACTTCAGGCGTGTCGAACGGGAAGCCGAGGATGTAGCCGGCAACGGTGATCGTGCCGGCCTTCTTCCAGGCCAGCAGCATCTTGCGGTATTCGGTGATCTTGTTCTGGCGCTTGCTGGCGGCGAGGAGGTTCGCAGCATTGATGCTTTCAAGGCCGATCAGGGCGCGGTTGGTGCCGGCACGGACTGCCTTTTCGATGAAATTCGGAATCTTGTGACACAACGTATCGACCTGGATCATCAGCCGGATATTCATGCCGTCGCGTTCGCGCATCTCGATGATCCGGTCGAAGATCGGCTCCCAATCCTTGTTGCGGCCCAAATTGTCGTCGGTGATGAAAAAGTTGGTGATGCCTTGCACCCAATGCTCACGGATCGTTTTCTCGACATCGTCTGCCGAACGGCGCCGTGATTTCTTACCTTGCACGTTGATGATGGTGCAGAACGAACACTGAAAGGGGCAGCCACGACCGGCGTCGAACGTCGCCAGTTTCTGAATGGTTTTTTTCAAGTGCTCGATCGGCAGAATGGGAGTTGGCTCGGACTCCAGCGACGGCAGATCCTTCAGGTAATTGTAAATCGGCGGCATCGTCCCGTTCGCCGCGTCCTGCAGGATCAGGTCCATCCGCCCCTCTAATTCACCGGCAAACATGCTGATGCCCATATCGATCGTCGTCTTTAGCTCAGGCGTCAATTCGGGCAGCATGGCGAGGACGCCGGACACGTGGAAGCCACCGATCAACACCGGCACGCCCGCCGCGCGGAACGGCCGGGCGATATCGAGGGCGCGGGGATATTGGTTCGACTGCACGCCGGCGAGTGCAACCAGGCCGAATCCGTCATGGCGCTGGAACCGCTCGAGAAGCTTCTTGATATTGACGTGCGAATTGATCTCGTCGACTACCGTGATGTCGATGGCGGTATCGGGTCCGAGCACGCCGCGCTCCGACGCATCAAGCGCCAAGGTGTACAGGACGGCGAGGGTGTTGGACGGAATATACGCTCGCACCCACTGGATGACGTAACCGTCGTCGTCGTAGTGCGATGGCTTGAGCAGAACGAGCTGAAAGCGTCGCTCTGGTCCCCCCGATGCAGGCTTCATGCCGATCCCGTCTCCGCCAGAACAAGAACCCGCTATGGCTGCGCTTTTAACATGACCTCGGCTGTGAAAATAGGCCGGATCACCGGCAACCTTTCCGTGTGGGCAATGGCGTCGACGCAAGCGGCGGGGTCGAAAGCAGCCGATTCGTCAGTATATTCAACGTCTGCCGTGCGTCGCCTGGTGCACGCCAAATTACGTGATCTGCTTTGCCGATGTCTTGTCTTCGAACACGCTGATCTCCGGCGGTGTGCCGGATAACCCCAGCTCCTGCCAGCGCGCGACCACCTGCTGGTAGGTCGCCTTGTCGAGCTTGGTGCGCGGCGAGAAGTTCTTGATGAACTTGTAGTCCATGCAGGCGTTGATCAGCGCCTTGGAGCCCCAGGGCCGGATTTCCGGCGGATTGAGGCTGGGGTCGAGGAACGTGCTCCAGGTCTCGCGCAGAATGTCGATCGACTGCGCGGAGCGCGACCGCGTCACCATCGCCCACAGCACCTGATGGATATTGGTCGGGTCGATGTCGTCGTCGACCACGATGACATATTTACCGAAATAGGCACCGGCGGTGCACTGCGCGGCGAGCGCCATGACCTGGGGCGCGTGGCCGGCGTACATCTGCTTGATCGACACGACCGTGATGCCCCAGCCGGCGGCTTCGGGGATCGACCATACGCCCTGGATGCCGGCACGCCGAGCTTCTGCAGGTCGACCCAGATGCCGGCCGAGCGCAGCGTCGCCCAGAACAGGCCGGCTTCGTTCGCCGCGCCGTCAGCCATCAGCGCGCAGGTCAGCGTCGGATTGTCGCGATAGCGCACTCGCTCGACACGCATGTAGGGCGTCGCTCCCGATGGGCGGCCGTAATACCCGGTGAACTCGCCGAACGGACCTTCGGCGAAGGTCTCGTCCGGGTAGACGTGGCCTTCGAGGATGATCTCGGCGCGCGCCGGCAGCGGGAGCCCGGTGAGGTCCGACGTGAAAAGCTCGATCGGCGCGCCGTTGATGCCGGAGTAGTACTCGTACTCGCTCTCGGTCTTTGGGAGACTGGTCGCGGCGACCAGGAACAGCAGCGGGTCGATGCCATACGCCGCGGCAATCGGCATCGGCTTGCCCATCTTCCAATACTTCTCGCGGTCGATGGTGGCGTCCTTGCCGGGCGACGTGTAGACGCCGATCTCGCGCGGACCCTTGATCATCATGCGGTAGGTGCCGACGTTGACGCGGCCGGTCTCCGGGCATTTTGTGATCACCGCGTCGCCGGTGCCGAGATATTTTCCGCCGTCGAGCGGCCACATGCGCTGCGCCGGAAACATGCGGATGTCGATTGCGTCGCCCTCGACGATGTTCTGGTTACAGATCGCGGTGTCGGCCTCGACTTCCTTCGGCGGGATCTTGCGGCCGAACTTCTGCTGCAGGATCTGCACGGCCTTGAGCGGATGATCGACCGGCTTCTCACCGATCATCAGGCAGAACCGCGACAGGTTGCAGCCGATCATGTTGTAGAGCGCCTTGTGGCCGGGGTGGCCTTTGACGTTCTCGAACAGCAGCGCGGGCGACTTCTCCGAACCGACCAGATAGGTGATGGTGGCGGCTTCGAGATCGGGATCGACCTCGGCGGTGATGCGCTTGAGCTCGCCGAGCGCTTCGACCTTCTGCAGCCAGACGTCGAGATCGCTGGCGTTGGCGCCGTGTGGCTTTGTCGTAGTCGAAGGCTTCTGCGTCCTGTCCTGATCGCGTGCCGCCGGCGCCTTGACGCTCATCTCCATGACGCGCTTCCTCTGTACTTGTTGAGAGAGATGTTAGCGGCAACCAACTCCGCTGTCGTCCCGCGAAGGCGGGGACCCATGGCGCAACAACTTCGATCGGTGGTTATGGGCCCCCGCCTTCGCGGGGGCGACAGAAAGATCTAGCCCCGCAGCACGCCGCCGGTGCGCTTCGAAACTTCGGCGACGATCTTGCCCGCCAGCGCGTCGATTTCCGCGTCGGTCATGGTCTTGTCGCGCGGCTGGATCGTCACCGCGATCGCGACCGACTTTTTGTCGGCTGGGATACCCTTTGCTTCGTAATTACCCGAAGCCTGGTATACGTCGAACACCGTCACCCCCGCGATCAGCTTGCGGTCGACGTTCTGCGCTGCGCGGCCGATGTCGCCGGCCTTCACCGAACGATCCACCACGAAAGCGAAGTCGCGGGTCACCGGCTGGAACGGTGACAGCTCCAGCATCGGCTTGGCGCGTGTCGCCTTTGCCTTGGCTTCGGGAATGCGGTCCAGGATCACCTCGAAGCCGGCGATCGGCCCTTCGGCATCGAGCGCCTCCAATGCGCGCGGATGCAGCTCGCCGAAATGGCCGAGCACGTTCTGCGGGCCGATCTGGATGGTGCCGCTGCGACCGGGATGGAACCAGGCCGGGCCGCCGGGAACGATCTGCAGCGCCTGCGCCGATGCGCCGGCCGCGACAAGAATGGCGAGCGCGTCACCTTTTGCGTCGAACGCATCGGCCGGTGCGGCCTTGGCCGACCAGTGGCGGCCTGCACCAGTGCTTTTGGCGAGCGCGCGGCGCACGCCGGTCGCCGCCGTGAGCTGGTCCTCCGGCTTGTCGCCGCGGAACACCTGGCCGACCTCGAACAGCGCGACATCCGGGAAGCCGCGGTCGGCGTTCTTCTGCGCCGCCGCGATCAGGCCCGGCAGCAGGCTCGGCCGCATGTCGGACAGTTCCGCCGCGATCGGATTGGCGAGTGCCAACTCCGCCTGGCCGCCGCCGAATAGTTCGGCGTGCGGCTTTGAGATGAAAGACCATGTCACCGCCTCGACCATGCCGCGCGCGGCGAGCGCGCGTTTGGCCTTGCGGGTGCGGACCTGCGCGGTGGTGAGAACCGGCTTGCGTGGCGCGTCGCCGCGATCGAACGGCGTCGACGGCACGCGATCGACGCCGACGATGCGAACGATCTCCTCGACCAGGTCGGCCTTGCCCTCGACGTCGGGCCGCCACGACGGCGGGGACACTTTCACAACCGCGCCCTGCCCGGCGACGAAGAAGCCGAGCTTCGTCAGCACACGGCGCATCTCGGGAAGGTCGAGCGTGAGGCCGGACAGGCGTTTCAGCTCGGTCGGCGGGAAATCGATGACCTTCTCCGGCGCTTCGGCCTTGCCGGCGACGACCACCTTGGACGGCGCGCCGCCGCACAGGTCGAGCACCATCTGGGTGGCGAGCTCGAGGCCCGGCAGCATGAAGTTAGGGTCGACGCCGCGCTCGAAGCGATAGCGTGCGTCGGAGTTGATGCCGAGCTTGCGGCCGGTCTGCGCGATGTTGAGCGGCTCCCACAGCGCCGACTCGATCAGCACGTCGGTGGTGTTCTCATCGCATCCGGAGGCTTCGCCGCCCATGATGCCAGCCAGCGACTCGATGCCGTTGTCGTCGGCGATCACGCACATCGCGTTGTCGAGCGTGTAGGTCTTGCCGTCGAGTGCGAGCACTTTCTCGCCGTTCTGCGCGCGGCGCACGACGAGATTGCCCTTCACCTTGGCGGCATCAAACACGTGCAGCGGCCGGCCGCGGTCGTAGGTAATGAAGTTGGTGATGTCGACCAGCATATTGATCGGCCGCAACCCGATCGCGGCGAGGCGCTTTTGCAGCCAGGCCGGCGACGGGCAGTTCTTGACGCCGCGCACCAGGCGCAGCCCGAATGCCGGGCACAGCGGCGGCGATGATCCGAAATCGAGTTTCACGCCGACCGGGCAGGGGAACGCGCCCTTCACCGGCTTCGGCGTGTTCTCCTTGTAGGTGCCGACGTCGGCGGCGGCGAGGTCGCGCGCGATGCCGTTGATGCCAGTGCAGTCCGGCCGGTTCGGCGTCAGATTGATCTCGATCGTCGGATCGTCGAGCCCGGCGTAGGGCGCGTAGGGCTTGCCGACCGGCGCATCGGCCGGCAACTCGATGATGCCGTCGTGATCGTCGGAGATCAGCAGTTCGGCTTCCGACACCAGCATGCCCCCGCTTTCGACGCCGCGGATGTTGCCGACGCCGAGCGTGATGTTCTTTCCGGGAATGAAGGTGCCCGGCGGCGAGAACACGCCGATCATGCCAGTGCGCGCGTTCGGCGCGCCGCATACCACCTGGATCGGGTTTCCGTCTCCGGTGTCGACCATGCAGACGCGCAGCCGGTCCGCGTTGGGATGCTGTACGGCGGACACGACATTGGCGATCACGAATGGCGCCAGAGTTTTGCCGGGGTCGTTCAGGTGCTCGACCTCGAGCCCGATCATCGTGAGCTTGCTCACGATATCGTCGAGCGAAGCCTCGGTGTCGAGATGCTCCTTGAGCCAGCAGAGAGTTAACTTCACGTGCTCAAGCCTCCCGCCAGGGTCGGGAAGTCGAGCGGCCGGAAGCCGTAGTGCGCAAGCCAGCGCACGTCCGCCTCGAAGAAGGCGCGCAGGTCCGGCATGCCGTATTTCAGCATGGCGATGCGGTCGATCCCGAGGCCCCAGGCGAAGCCCTGATACTCGTCAGGATTGAGCCCGCAGTTGCGGAGCACGTTCGGGTGCACCATGCCGCAGCCGAGAATCTCCAGCCAGTCCTCGCCCTCGCCGAACCGGATTTCGCCCTTGTCGCGCTTGCACTGGATGTCGACTTCGAGCGACGGCTCGGTGAACGGGAAGAACGACGGGCGGAAGCGCATCTTCACCTGATCGACCTCGAAGAACGCCTTGCAGAATTCTTCGAGAATCCATTTCAGGTGGCCGAGGTGCGCGCTCTTGTCGATCACCAGCCCTTCGACCTGATGGAACATCGGCGTGTGTGTCTGGTCCGAGTCCGAACGATAAGTCCGGCCGGGGATAATCACGCGGATCGGCGGCTTCTGCGCCAGCATCGTTCTGATCTGCACCGGTGACGTGTGGGTGCGCAGCAGCATCCGCGAGCCGTCGGCCTTCGGCGGGAAATAGAACGTGTCGTGCATCTCCCGGGCCGGATGGCCTTCCGGGAAATTGAGCTTGGTGAAATTGTAGTCGTCGGTCTCGATGTCCGGACCTTCGGCGACCGCGAAGCCCATGTCGGCGAAGATCGCGGTCAGCTCGTCGATCACCTGGCTGATCGGGTGAACGCGGCCGGCCTCGGCCGGCGACTCGCGAAGCGGTAGCGTGACATCCACGGTCTCGGTGTTGAGCCGCTGGTCGAGCGCGACGTTCTTGAGTGCGTCGCGCCGCGCGGTGAGCGCCGCGGTGACGCGGTCCTTCAGGCCGTTGATGATCGGACCATTCGCCTTGCGCTCGTCCGGTGTCATGCCGCCCAGCGTCTTGAGCAGCGCCGAGATCGAGCCGCTCTTGCCGAATGCGGCGACGCGCACGGCTTCGAGCGCGGTCTCGTCGGAGGCGGCTGCGACAGTGCCCGCGATGTCCTGTTCGAGCTTGGCGATATCGGTCATGACGTCGGCCTTTCGGTCGTCATACCCGGCCTTGTGCCGGGCATCCACGCCTTAGTCCGTGGCTGGCAAGACGTGGATGGCCGGGACATAGGCGAGCGAAGCGACGCCGTCCTTCGGCCGGCTATGCCCGGCCATGACGGCTTGCGTGTTAGGCCGCCTTCGGCAGCGCGGCCTTCACCTTCTCGACGATGGCCTGGAACGCCGCCGGCTCGTGGATTGCGAGATCGGACAGAACCTTGCGGTCCATCGTGACTCCGGCCATTTCGAGACCGTTGATGAATCGGCTGTAATTCAGGCCGAACGGCCGGACCGCCGCGTTGAGACGCTGGATCCAGAGCGCGCGGAACGTGCGCTTCTTCCGCTTGCGGTCGCGGAAGGCGTATTGGTTGGCCTTCTCCACCGCTTGCTTTGCGACGCGGATGGTGTTTTTGCGGCGGCCGTAATAGCCCTTCGCGGCCTTATAGACCTTCTTGTGTTTGGCGTGCGATGTGACGCCACGCTTGACGCGTGCCATGGCTGATCTCCTCTAGAAAAACGGAATGCGGGTGGTTGGACGATGGCGGCCGGTCAGCCGTTCGGCAGCCAGTACTTCTGCAGATTGTCACCATCGGTCTTGAACAGCACGCGAGTGCCGCGGTGCTGGCGAATCTGCTTCTTGGTCCGCTTGATCATGCCGTGGCGTTTGCCGGCCATCGCCGACTTCACCTTGCCGCTGGCAGTGATCTTGAAGCGCTTTTTGGCGCCCGACTTGGTCTTGATCTTGGGCATTTGGCTCTCCATCGGTGCGGCGTTGGACATGCCCTGAGGCCCGTCCTGCCGGGTGTGCTCGGTATGAGCGTGCTGAAATGATTTCAGCGTCGCCGCCACGGCAGCCCTTGTTAGCCGGACGGCGAGCGGGCGGTTTATGGCAGAGGGTGCCGAAAAAGACAACCTCCGGGTACGGCAAGTAAAAACGCCCGCAACCGGGGTTGCGGGCGCCAAATTTCGCAGAAAAAACAGGCTTAACGCGGGGACAGCACCATCACCATCTGGCGGCCTTCCAGCCGGGCGTCCATCTCGACCTTGGCGATCTTGCCGACGTCTTCCTTGACCCGTTCGAGCAGCCTGGTACCGAGCTCCTGGTGCGCCATCTCGCGGCCGCGGAAGCGCAGCGTAACCTTGACCTTGTCGCCTTCCTCGAAGAAGCGCTTCATCGAGCGCATCTTCACGTCGTAGTCATGGTCGTCGATCATCGGCCGGTACTTGATCTCCTTGACCTCAACCACCTTTTGCTTCTTGCGCGCTTCGGCCGCCTTCTTCTGCTCCTGGTACTTGTACTTGCCGTAGTCCAGGATCTTGCAGATCGGCGGCGAGGCGTTGGGAGAGATTTCGACGAGATCGAGGCCGGCTTCCTGGGCTTTGGCCAGGGCTTCGGCGGTGGAGACATTGCCGAGATTGGCGCCGTCCTTGTCGATCAAATGCACCTGGGCGATGCGGATGTCTTCGTTGATGCGCGGGCCACCCTTTTGGGCTGGCACCGGGGCTCTTTGTGGGCGACGAATGGCTACAATCTCCTCTGTCGTTCGCGATGCCTTAAGAATTGGGCCGAACCGGCCATAAGTCAACGCCGCCGGTTGCGCAATTAAGGATCATGCGGCAGTTCGCTGCGCCGCCACGTCAGCGTAGAGCTTGAGGGTCATTTCTGACACCGCCGTGGCGTTGAAGTGCTCCAGCACCCAAGCCCGGCCTCGTGCGCCGATCGCCTGCTGGGCGGATTCCGGTAATGAAAACAGTTGGATCAGCGCCGCAGCCAAAGCTGCGTCGTCTCCCGTCGCGAACCGCAAACCTGTCATTCGGTCATGAGGCACCGCCGGCGGGGCAAGCACGACGTCGGCGCCGGCGCCGAGTTCCGAGACGATCACCGGCCGCGCCATGGCCTGCGCCTCCAGCAGCGCACGCTGCAGCCCTTCGGGCTGCACCGCCGCCGACACCACCACGCTGGCTGCGCCGTAAGCCGCGGGCAGATCGTCGATCTTTCCGCTGATGCGCACCACGTCGGCGATCTCGCTCGCCATCACCTGTTCCCAAAGCTCGGCCGCGTAGCGCGTCCCCTGGTCTTCGGCGGTGAACACGCAGACGAAATCCTTGACGCCCATCGCCTTGAGCCGGCTGATCGCGCGCACCACGATGTGATGCCCCTTGCGGCGGAGCATGCGGCCCGTCACGAGGATCAGCTTGTCGCCGCGCCCGACACCCCACCCGCTTCGCATCGCATCGATGCGCTCGCGCGAAATACTGGCCGGGTCGAATTTCGCGGCATCGACGCTCGCGGGCACCACGACGATGCGGTCCCAGGACGTTCCGTAGCGATCGTTGACCAGCAGCGCGATCTGCTCGCTCACCGCGATGACACGCAAGCCGCGCGCCATCACGCTGTTGTAGAGGCGCTTGAAGGTATTCTGCTGGCGGAAGCCCTTGTGCCACGTCGTCAGGAACGGCAGGCCGGTCAACTTGGCGCAGGCAAATGCGCTCCACGCCGCCGCGCGGCCGTGAGCGTGCACGACGTCGCAGCGCCGCTCACGCACCAGACGCACCAATGCAAACACGTTGCGCAGCACGACGGCGGGGTTCTGGCTGTCCATGTCGAGTTGGACGATGTCGCCGCCGGCCGCTTCGACCACCTCCGCAAGCCGACCGCCGCTCGACGCCACGATCGGCTTGTGTCCGGCAGCCGCAAGAATGCGAACCAACTCGACAACGCCGGTGTCGGCCGCGCCGACTTGCAGCGTCGGCACGACGATCAATACGTTCAGGGATCGGGGGATCATGCGGGCAGCGGTGATAATTGGCTTTGCAGAGCGGCGCAACAAGGCCTTATCGCTTGGGGTTATGGTCCTGCCCTACGGCTCCAGCTCCAGCAGCGAAGTGTAGACCTCTAGCGTCGCGGTGGCGATGCGATTGGGCGAGAACATATATTCGGCGAACTGCCGCGCGCGCGCCGCCAGCGCGCGGTACTCAACGGCATCCAGCGCCAGTGCGGTCGCAAGTGCTCGCGCGATCTCGATCGAATCGCCCGGCTGCACCACCCATCCGGTGCGCAGGTCGCTCGGCATCAGCGGCGGGATCACCATGTTCTCGGGGATCGGACCGACCGACGAGGCGATGACCGGCCGCGCCATCGCCTGCGCTTCAGCGACGACCTGGCCGTAGATCGGCGGCGCGGTACACGGCACCACGACGATGTCAGAGGCCGCATAGGCCGCCGGCATGTCGGCGACGTGGCCGACCACGCGAAACAACGCATCGACATTTTCGGCTCGCGCCTGCTTCATGATCGAGCGCGCGTAGTGGCTGTGCCGCCGGTCGTCGCCGGCGATCACGAAGGTGACGCCGCGCATGCCGTTGTGCGCCAGCATGCGCGCCGCCGGCACCAGGCTGATCTGGCCGTTGCCCGGCGACACCCGGCCGGGGGCCAGCACGATCCGTACGCGCGACGGGATTCCCCACGCCTGGCGCAGCGCCGCGATGCGGTCGGGATGCACCAGCGATGGATTGAACAGCGCGGTATCGATGCTGCGCGGGATCACGCTCAACCGCTCGAGTGGAATCTTGTAGCGATCGAGCATCGGCTTCGCATTGAACTGCGAGCGCGCGATGATGCGGTCGCCGCGGCTCAGTCCGCCGAGGTAGAACGCGGCGAGCCGCATCTTTTGATGCGGCAGGTCGGGCAGATCGGTGACGAGCCGCACCGTGCTGCGGTCGGTCGCCACCAGCGCGCTCCACGCCGCGCCGGCATTCTTGGCGTGCACGATGTGCACGCGCTCATTGATCAGAACCGGCTCCAGCCGGTTGGCATTGCGCCGCAGCCGGAATGGATTCATCGTCGCGCTGGCGAACGGCAGCCATTCGCCGCCGAAGGATTTCAAGTCGTTGACCAGCGGACCTTCGCCGGCGGCGACGATGGCACGGGCGCCTGCGTGCACCAGCGCGCGGGCGATGCTCACCGCGGTGCGCGCCTCGGTCGAATCACGCAACGCGGTGATGATCTGCAGCACAGTCGCGCCGGCGAGCGCGCGCGGCAGCACCCGTGCCCCCTCCACATCGGCGGCGCTGATCGCCATCGCTGTGTCTCGACCCCCTCTTGCGCTGGCGGCTGCTTGCGGCGAAACACAGGCCGCGAAACCCCGACTGAACGTCACGCCATGAGCGATTCTTTGAGCGATTCTTGCCTGAATTTCCTGGACGTGGGAACTGGCCCCGCCGCCCGCCGTATCGCGGTGCGTCAGCGTCCGGGCTCGGCCCCGTGCATTTTCTGGCTCGGCGGCTTCAAATCCGACATGCAGGGCACCAAGGCCGCGGCGCTCGACGGCTGGGCGGCGGCCAATGGCCGTGCCTGCACGCGATTTGACTATTCCGGACACGGCGAATCCGGCGGCGAATTTGCCGACGGCACGATCGGCCGCTGGCTGGAGGACAGCTTGGCGGTGTTCTCGGCCACCGCGAAGGGACCGCAGATTCTGGTCGGCTCCTCGATGGGCGGCTGGATGGCGCTGCTGCTGGTTCGCGAGCTAAAGCGCCGCACGGTGACGGGCGCCTCGATCGCCGGGCTGGTGCTGATCGCGCCGGCCGTCGATTTCACCGAAGAACTCATGTGGAAGAACTTTCCGGCCAAAACGCGGAAAGAGATCGAGGAGAAGGGATTTTGGCTGCGGCCGTCCGAATACGATCCGGCCGGCTATCCGATCACGCGCGCCTTGATCGAAGATGGGCGCTACCACCTGCTGCTTGGCGGGTTGATAGAGATCGGCTGCCCGGTCCGCATCCTGCAGGGCGTGCAGGACCCCGACGTGCCGTGGCGTCATGCGGTCGAGCTGTCGTCGCGGCTGGCGCAGGACGACGTCGTGCTCACGCTGGTGAAGGACGGCGATCACCGGCTATCGCGGCCGGAGGATCTTGAGCGGCTGATCGCGGCGGTGGCGGAATTCGGAAGTTGAAGGGGGCAGCGATATGGCACGAATTGGCATTCTGGCCTTCGGATCGCTGATTAGAAATTCGGGGCGTGAGATCGCAGAGCTCGAGGTTGTCGCTGAGCGACGGCACAGTGTGCAGACGCCGTTTCCCGTCGAATTCGCGCGATCGAGCACCAAGCGCGGTGGCGCGCCAACACTAGTGCCGTATCCGACTGGTGCATCGGTCGCGGCGGAAATCATCGTAATCGAAGCCAGCGAGCAGCTTGCTAAAGATGCCCTATGGCGTAGAGAAACGGATAATCTTGGCAGCAAGAAAGGTTACCGGGAGCGTGACAATCCCAATACGAACACGCTTGTGATTAAGTCGTTCAAGAACTTCGAGGGACTGCCGCTTGTGCTAGCGGCATGGTTCCAAGCCACCATCGAGTGCCCGACCGCGACAGGGCTTGCCAATCTAGCCATTGCGAGCGCGAAGGATCGCAGCGTGAGTCCTGGCCGGGACGGCATAACATATCTCATTGATGCCAAGGACTGCGGCATCGTCACGGCTTTATCGCCGGACTATGAACGGGAAATTTTGCGGCTTATCGGCGCTGCGACGCTGGAGCAAGCGCGCGAGGCGCTCACCGCTGCATGATCTTTCATCTCAAATCCGCTCGATTCCTGCATCGGCGACCACCTTGTTCCATCTTGCGATGTCGGCCGCAACGCGGTCCTTGAACTGATCCGGCCGTCCCGGCGCGGGTTCGCTGCCCAGCGCGCGGATGCGTTCGGCCACCGCAGGCTCCGCGACCAGCGCGGCGATCTCCGCATTGAGGCGCGAGACGATGGGCTCCGGCAGCTTGGCCGGCGCGATGACACCCATCCAGGAGGTGACGGCGAAGCCCGGGAAGCCGGCCTCGGCAATGGTGGCGACATCCGGCAGCGCGGGGAAGCGGGTCGGGCCCGTCACCGCGATGGCGTGCAGCTTGCCGCCCCTGATGTTCTCCAACAGCGCGATCGGCGGGTCGATCAGGAAATCGATCCGCTTGCCCAGCAACTCGGTAAGCGCCAGCGCTCCGCCGCGGAACGGCACCGGTTGCACGCGAATGCCTGCCAGCCGTGAAATGTGCTCGATCAGGAGATGCTGCGACGATCCCTGGCCTGGCGTGCCGCAGAGCAGCGGCGTCGTCGAGACTCGCGCCGCCTTGATGAGATCCGGCATGGTCCGGATCGGATGCTCGGCGTGGGTGACCACCACGAACGGAAACGCGATGGCCTGGCCGACGAAGGCAAAATCGTCGACCGGATTGTAAGGCAGCGCCTTGTACATGGCGGCCGAAATCGCGTGCGAGCTCGGCACGAATCCCAGCGTATAGCCGTCAGGTGTGGCGCGCGCGATCTGCGCCGCCGCGATGGTGCCGCCGGCCCCGGTCCTGGATTCGACCACGACCTGCTGGCCAAGCCGTCTCGATAACCCCTCTGCGACGATGCGTGCGGTGACGTCGACCCCGCCGCCCGGAGCGAGACCGTGGATCATGGTGATGTTGCGTTCCGGCCAGGCGGCGAACGCGTGCTCCGGCGCAAGCGCGGTTGCGGACAGTCCAGCAAGCAGGGTCCGGCGCGTCAGTGCGGTCATGGCGTCCCTCCCGTGTTGAGAGACTCTATCGCCTTCGAGGCGGGAACAACATCAGGCCAGGGCGGCGGCCCACTCCTGCTGTACAACGAGGTCGCTCTCGCTGCCGCGACGTTGCGCCAGCGCGTCGAGCCTTGCGCGATCGAGCCGGCCGAGCGCCCAGACGGCGGCGCCGCGCACCAGCGGCGATTGATCGCCGAGGCGCGCTTCGGCGTCGGAGGCAAGCGATGCATCGCCGGAGTTGCCGATCGCAATCAGCACGTTGCGCACGAAGCGGTCGCGGCCGGCGCGCTTCACTGCAGTCTTGGCGAACAGCGTGCGGAAGGTCGCATCGTCGAGCCGCGACAGCTCCGCGAGCCTGGGCTCGTGCAAATCGCCGCGCATGGCGAGCTTGGCGTCGTGACCTTCCTGCGCGAACTTGTTCCACGGGCACACCGCGAGGCAGTCGTCGCAGCCATAGATGCGGTTGCCCATCAGCGGGCGCAGCTCGCGGTCGATCGGGCCTTTGTGCTCGATGGTGAGGTAGGAAATGCAGCGCCGCGCATCGAGCCTGTAGGGTGCAGGAAACGCCGCGGTGGGACAGACGTCGAGGCACGAGCGGCAGGTGCCGCAATGGTCGACGTCGGCGTCGTCGTAAGGAAGTTCCAGTGTGGTGAAGATCGAGCCGAGGAAAAGCCAGGAGCCGTAGTCGCGCGAGACGAGATTGGTGTGCTTGCCCTGCCAGCCGAGACCCGCGCCGGCGGCAAGCGGCTTCTCCATCACCGCGGCAGTGTCGACGAACACCTTCACGTCGCCGCCCGCTTGCGCGATCAGCCAGCGCGCCAATGCCTTCAAACGCTTCTTGATGATCTCGTGGTAGTCCTCGCGTTGCGCGTAGACGGAAATCGCGCCGCGTCCGCGCCGTTCAAGAATCGCGAGCGGATCGTGCTGCGGCCCATAGTTCACGCCGAGCATGACGATCGAGCGCACGTCCGCCCACAGCGCGCGCGGATCGCCGCGGCGTTGCGCGGTCGTTTCCATCCAGTCCATGTCGCCGTGCGCGCCGTCCGCGAGGAACTGCTCGAGCCGCGCCTTGGCCTGCGGCGCGGCGTCGGGCCGCGTCACGCCGACAGTGTCGAAGCCGTGCTCGCGAGCGGCTTTGATGAGTTCTTTCTTAAGCGTTACGGCATCTGCTGACGGGCTCCCTCCCCCCTTGAGGGGGAGGGTTGGGGAGGGGGGTAACGTCAAGCGAGATGCATCTTGCGAAGCGGACCCCCCTCCCGGCTCGCTACGCGAGCCGACCTCCCCCGCAAGGGGGGAGGTGCAGGAGAGAGCAGCGTTCTCTTCTAGAAATCCAGATTTGCGTAGGCCGCCGCCGCCGGCACGCCCGGCAGCGCGTCGGCCAGCAGCGAACGGAACGACGGGCGCGACTTCACGCGCGCGTACCAGGTTTTGGCGGCCTCGTCTTCGCTCCATGGCACATCGCCCAGGTAGTCGACCGATGAGAGGTGCGCGGCGGCGGCGAGATCGGCGTAGCTCATGTCCTCGCCGGCAAGCCAGTTCCGCGTGCCCACCAGCCACCCGATATAGGCGAGATGATAGCGGATGTTAGTCCGCGCCGCACGGATCGCGTCGGTGTCCGGCGGCCCGCCGCCCTGCTCCATGCGCATGTAACGTTTGTAGCAGCGCTCCATCACCATGGGCCCGCTGACCTCGGCGAAAAACTTGTCGTTGAACCACGAGGTGAGACGGCGCACCTCGACGCGCGCGATCGGATCCTCCGGCATCAGCCGCCGCTCGCGCAGTCCCGCGCCGCGGGTTTCGTCGAGGTATTCGGCGATCACCACGGCGCCCGGCACCGGCGGATGGCCTTCCTCGACCAGCACCGGAGTGGCGGCGGCGGGGTTCAATTCGAGAAACGCCTCGCGGCGCTCCCACACCCGCTCCTCGACCAGGCGGCACTCCAGCCCGTGCTCAGCCAGCGCCAGCCGGATGAAGCGTGAGTGCGGGCAGAATGCGTGCTGCAGCAGCGTCAGCATGAAGTCTTCGTTGACGGAGGGCTCGGGCGGGCCGGCACGCAAGGAATCATGCGCCATGCTAAAGCATATTCCGGCGAAAGTTTGCAGCGGGTGACCGCAGAAAAGCAGCGGCGGTATGCCGGTAGCGGGCTGTTGAGGGCGGCGTGGCGGCCTTGCCCGTCTTGCGCGGTTGCGCGACAAACACGGGCGGGAGGGCGTCATGCCATTCGATCTGTTCGCCGTGTTCAAGGCCGTGCTGCTCGGCATGATCGAAGGTTTCACCGAGTTCATTCCGGTATCCTCGACCGGCCATCTGCTCCTGATGCAGCGGTTCTTCGGCTTCGACGACGAGGAGTTCGGCAAGACCTTTGCCGTGCTGATCCAGCTCGGCGCGGTGCTCGCCATTCTTTCGATCTATTTCGTCAAGCTGTGGAAAATCTTCATCGGCATGTTCACCGATCCGGCGGCGCGCCGCTTCGTGATCGGTGTGCTGGTTGCCTTCCTGCCGGCGGCGGTGGTCGGCGCGCTGGCGCACGGCTTCATCAAAAGCGTGCTGTTCAATCCGTGGGTGGTATGCTTCACGCTGATCGCCGGCGGTGCCATTCTGCTTTGGGTCGACCAGATCGACTTCAAGCCGAAATATCACGACGCGACAACGTTCACGCTGCCGATGTATCTTGCGATCGGCGTGTTCCAGTGCTTCGCGATGATCCCCGGCACGTCGCGCTCCGGCGCCACCATCGTGTCGGCGATGCTGGTCGGCGCCGACAAGCGCTCGGCCGCGGAGTTCTCGTTCTATCTTGCGATCCCGACCATGGCGGGCGCGTTTACCTACGATCTCATCAAGAACTACAAGCTGATGACGTTCGACAACACGCTCTTGGTCGTCGTCGGTTTCGCGACGTCGTTCGTCGCCGGCTGGATTGTGGTGAAGTCGCTGCTCGGCTACGTGACGCGCCACGGCTTCGCGCTGTTCGCATGGTGGCGCGTGATCGTCGGCTCGCTCGGACTGATCGCGCTGGCGCTGGGGCGTTAGGCGCCGCGCACCTTGAATTGGCCGGCCTTGCGGAAGCGCCAGAGATAGGTCGGCACCACCGTCTCCATCGCGGTCCCGTCGATGCCGAGCCCCTTCAGCGTGCGGCCTTCGCGCGCCGCCTCATCAGACACCACGTTATCGGTCTTGAGCAACTCGACCTGATCGGGCGTGAGCGGCGGCTTCGGCAGGTACTGCAGGAACTGCGCTTGAAACTTTGCCAGCGCGAACGGCAGCGGCACCAGCAGCCGCTTCCGCTCGGTGACGGCCAGCACGTATTCCATCAATTGCTTGAAGGTCCGCACCTCGGGCCCCCCGATCTCATAGGTCGTGCCTGGCTTTGCGCTGCCGTCGACCGCTCGCGCGATCGCCTCGGCAACATCGCCGGCGAACACCGGCTGGAATTTCGTCTCGCCGCCGCCGATCAGTGGCAGCGCCGGCAGGAAGCGCGCCATGAAGGCGAAGCGGTTGAAGAAATCGTCCTCCGGTCCGAAGATGATCGATGGCCGGAACACGTTGGCGTCGGGCATCGCGGCGCGCACCGCGTTCTCGCCCAGCGCCTTGCTGCGCGCGTAGCCCGACGTGGAGTTTTCGTCGGCGCCGATCGCCGAGACGTGGATCATGCGCGCGCCATGCGCGGCCGCGGCGAGCGCGACCTGTTCGGCGCCAAAGCTCTGCACGGTGTCGAAGCGCTGGCGGCCGCGCTCGAACAGGATGCCGGTGAGGTTGACCACCACGTCGGCGTCGCGCGCCGCCGCCTCGACCGACCGCGGATAGCGCACGTTGGCTTGCACCGCATGGATCTGGCCGACCCGGCCGAGCGGCTGCAGATGGCCGGCGAGGTCGGGGCGGCGCACCGCGACACGGATGCGGTAATGCCGTTTCGCCAGCGCGCGGACCAGATGGCGGCCGAGGAAGCCCGAGCCGCCGAACACGGTGATCAGCTTGTCGATGTTAGTCTGGACGGTCATCCGGATCAGCCTTGTCCCGCAACGCGAAATACAGGATGCCCGGTGGGCTGTACAGGGCCGAACACCTTGGATTGACAAGGCGAAACGTGCGTCCTTATGTGTCCGCCACCTGATCAAGCTCCCGTGCCCGGGTGGCGGAATTGGTAGACGCACCAGTTTCAGGTACTGGCGCCGCGAGGCGTAGGGGTTCGAGTCCCTTTCCGGGCACCACCTCAGTCTTAAAGGATGGGGCGCAGTCCGATGAGTGGGACGTACAGGCCGGCCGGTTACAATTCGGTCTCGCCGTATCTCATCGTCCGCGGCGCGCAACGTGTCGCCGATTTCCTCAAGGCGGCATTTGGCGCGACGGAGCTCCGGCGCTACGATTTGCCGGATGGCTCGATCATGCATGTCGAGTTCCGGATCGAGGATACCGTTGTCATGATGGGCGAGGCGGGAGACAAGTTCCCGCCGATTGAGGCGCATCTGCACCTCTATGTCGCCGACGTCGACGCAGTTTATAAAAAGGCCATCGCGGCAGGAGGTATAGCCGCGGCCGAACCGTCACAGCGAAAAGGCGATCCCGACCGCCGCGGCAGCGTCAAAGATCCGGGCGGCAACACGTGGTCGATCGCGACGCAAGTTATGAAGGACTAAGACCATGCGCGAAGACGTGATCGGCCGGGCCAATGTCGCGGATACGCCGGAGCTTGAAGCCTATTACGGCCGGCTCGGCGCCCAGGACAGCTACGCGCTCTGGACCGTCGCCAATTCGATCGAGCCGTGGGAGCCGAAGCCGCCGTCGGTGCCGGTGCTGTGGCCTTACGAGGCGATGCGCCCGCTGGTGTTGCAGGCGCTCGATCTGGTCAGTCCCGAGAAGGCGGGACGGCGCGTCATCGCGCTGGAGAATCCAGGCCGCAAGGGTCTCTCGGCTTGCGTCGGCTGGCTCTACACCGGCTTGCAGGTGATGCGGCCGGGCGAGTTCGCCGGCGCGCACAATCACGCCTCGGCGGCGCTGCGCTTCATCATGGAGGGCGCGGGCGCTTATACGGTGGTCGATGGTCACAAGATGTCGCTCGCGGCCGGCGACTTCGTCATCACGCCGAACGGCACTTGGCACGATCACGGCGTCGACAAGGGCGGCGAGACCACGGTGTGGCAGGACGGCCTCGACATGCTGCTGGTCAACCAGCTCGACGCAAATTTCTACGCCGTGCATCCCGAGCATGTGCAGAAGTCGAATTATCCGGTCAACGACACGTCGATGATCTATGGCGGGCCGGGACTCTTGCCGATGGGCGGCGAAGCCTGGAGCAAGCCGTACTCGCCGCTGCTAAAGTACGAGTGGGCGCCGACCTACGACGCGCTGACGCGTGCGGCCAAGGCGAGCGACGGCTCGCCCTACGACGGCATCATCATGCAGTACGTCAATCCGGCGACCGGCGGGCCGGTGATGAAGACGCTCGGCGCCTGCATCCAGTTGCTGCGCGGCGCCGAGCGCACCAAGGCGCACCGTCACATTGGCTCGATCGTCTACAACGTCGCCAAGGGATCGGGGCATTCGATCATCAACGGCAGGCGCTTCGACTGGAAAAAAAACGACATCTTCGTGGTGCCGTCCTGGGCGTGGCACGAGCATGCCAACGCATCGGAGCGCGACGACGCGGTGCTGTTCTCGTTCAGTGACGTGCCGTCGATGCAGGCGCTCGGCCTCTATCGCGAAGAGGGCCTGAGCGAGAACGGTGGATACCAGCGTCTTGCGCACTAACGGCCGGGAAACGATTTGGATAGGATCGCAGCCATGACCATCCGGCTGCACCGTGGCGATCTTCCCGACGTCGCGCACTACAAAGGCTCGGTCGCCGTCGACACCGAGGCGATGGGTCTCGACGTGCGTCGTGACCGGCTGTGCGTGATTCAGCTCTCGCCCGGCGACGGCTCCGCCGACGTGGTGCAAATCCCTGCGGCGCAAATCGACGCGCCGAATCTGAAGAAGCTGCTGACCGATCCGTCGATCGAGAAGATCTTCCACTTCGCGCGGTTCGATCTGGCGATGATCAGCCAGGCGCTCGGCGTCATGCCGGGCCCGATTTACTGCACACGCACCGCGTCACGGCTCGCGCGCACTTACACGGACAAGCACGGCCTGAAGGATCTGGCGCGGGAACTCCTCAACATCGACATATCGAAGCAACAGCAAAGCTCGGACTGGGGCGCCGACAAGCTCAGCGACGCCCAGCTCAACTATGCGGCGTCCGACGTGCTCTATCTCCACGAGCTCAAGGCGAAGCTCGACGTCATGCTGGCCCGCGAGGGCCGCACCGAGCTTGCCGCGTCGTGCTTCCGCTTCCTGCCGGATCGCGCCCGGCTCGACCTGGCCGGCTGGGCGGCCGAGGACATTTTCGCGCATTCCTGAGCGGTTGTGGGCGATCCCGCGGCACGGCGGATCATGGCTTTCCGCCGCGAACGGGCCATATTCTGAGGGGATTCTTAAGCCGTCACGTAGTATGTAGAGCGTTAGAGCGATGATTCTGCGCCGGTCCAGATGAGCCGACCCATGACGTCCACCGTCGACGAATTGGGCGCCCGCGGCTTCGCCGCTCGGCCCGACAATCAGGCGATCTTCATGCGCGCCAAGCGGCACAGCCGCATGGTGCGCTTGCTTCGAGTCCTGGTGCCAGTTGGGACTGCCGTGGTAATTGCTGGAATCACGCTGGTGAGCTGGCTCGATCCGATGCGCATTCTTGCCCGGTTGCCGACCGCGCAGGGCCATCTGGTAATTTCCGGCACCAAGATCACGATGGAGGCGCCCAAGCTTGCTGGGTTCACCAAGGATGGCCGCAGCTACGAGCTCAACGCCCGCGCTGCAGCGCAGGACATCACCAAGCCCGACATCGTCGAGCTGCACGATATCCGCGCCAGGATGGAAGCGCAGGACAGGACGCCGATCAACCTGACCGCGGTGGGCGGTGTCTTCGATCGCAAATCGGGGATTCTGAAGCTCGCGAAAGACGTCATGCTCAAGACACCGAGCTATGAGGTTATTCTCGAAGAAGCCATCGTCGATACCACGACGAACAACATTGTGTCGAACAAGCCGGTGCAGGTGAGAATGCTGCAAGGGGTTGTCAATTCCAAGCGCCTTGAAATCGACAAGGGCGGTGAGGTCGTCCGCTTTGTCGGCGGCGTGACGATGACGCTGGAGAACATGCCCGACCTTGGCGCCAATCGGCCCGGTGGTCCCCGGTGATGGCTTTCCGGTTTCTTTCTATCGTCCTGTTGGGTTGCGCGCTCGGCAGCGCGGCGCTGGCGCAGGCGCCCGGCAAAGGCATTCCCAACGCGGTCCAGGGCTTCTCCAAGAATCGCGACAAGCCGGTGCACATCGAGGCGGCGTCGCTCGAGGTGCGCGACAAGGACAAGCAGGCGACCTTCAGCGGCAACGTTAATGTCGTACAGGGCGACACCACCATGCGCTGCAAGGTGCTGGTGGTTCACTACGACAACAACCAGCCCGGCGGCATGAAATCGGCGACGCCCGGCGCCGGTGGCGCCTCGCAGATCAGCCGGCTCGAGGCGAAGGGCGGCGTCGTCGTCACCCAGGCGGAGCAGACCGCCACCGGCGATACCGGGCTGTTCGACATGAAGTCCAACACCATCACGCTGCTGGGCAATGTCGTGGTCAGCCAGGGCGGCAACGTGGTGCGTGGCGAGCGTTTGGTGGTCGATATGACGACCGGTGTTTCCAAGGTCGACGCGGGAGATACCAAGGGGCCAGTGCGCATGCTGATCGAGCAGAACAAGGACGGCACCACGACCCAGAAGTCGCTCAAGTCTCCGTTCTCCCGGAATTGATGGCGTCCATCGTTCGCCGATTGGTTGAAACAGCAGCAGCTTGCGAATATCACTGCGATTCGGAGCCGAAAGGCAGACGTGTTCGACGATATCCTGACGCTCTTTCGCCGCCGCCGCGTGCCGGCGCGCAGGGCTAGCCCGGCGGGCAACAACCGGCTGTCGATCAATCTCGACTCCATGGGCGGGCCGATCTATCGCACCCGCGGCGACGCGATACCCCAGGCCGAGCCCGCTCCGGCGCGCCGCGCCAAGGTCCGGACAGAGCCGCGGTCGGAGCAGCCGCGCGAGCCCCAGGCGGACCCTCGGGTGAACGCGCGGGAATCTCGGGTTGAACCGCAACCCCATCCTTCACAGCAACCGCAGCAACGCCCGGCGCCATCGGCCGAGCAGCGCCCCCGGCGCGATGCACCTCGGCCCGCGCCGGCCAAGAAGACGTCGTTGTCCGCGCAGGCCGCCAACGCGGCGCGGCACGTCGCGGAGCACGGCAACTATCTCGCCGCCCACGCCGTCGAGAAGACGTTCGGCAACCGCAAGGTCGTGAAAGGGGCGAGCCTCTACGTGCGCCGCGGCGAGGCGGTCGGTCTGCTCGGGCCGAATGGCGCCGGCAAGACCACGATCTTCTACATGATCACCGGGCTGATCAAAGCCGACGTCGGCCGCATCGAGCTTGACGGATACGACGTCACCGGGCTGCCGATGTACCAGCGCGCGCGGCTCGGCATCGGCTACCTGCCGCAGGAAGCCTCGATCTTCCGCGGCCTCAATGTCGAGGAGAACATCCGCTCCGTGCTGGAGGTGGTCGAGCCCAACAAGAAGAAGCGCGAGCAGGAGCTCACCGCTTTGCTTGAGGAGTTTCATATCGAGCGGCTGCGCAAGACGCCGTCGATCGCCCTCTCGGGCGGCGAGCGGCGGCGCGTCGAAATCGCCCGCTCGCTGGCGACGCGGCCGAACTACATGCTGCTCGACGAGCCGTTCGCCGGCATTGACCCGATCGCAGTTGGCGACATTCAGCAGTTGGTCCGCCATCTGACCAACCGCGGCATCGGCGTTTTGATCACCGACCACAACGTCCGCGAGACCCTGGGGCTGACCGACCGGGCCTACATCATTTATTCGGGCGAGGTGCTGATGGAGGGCCGGACCGAGGATATCGTGAACAACCCCGAGGTCCGGCGGCTCTATCTGGGCGAGGAATTCCGGCTTTAGTCTGCGGAAATGGCGCTTCTTAGCGCGATTTCGACCGCCAAAGGCCGTTGCTGCAACGCAGCAAGCTGCTGTACAGTCTTGTTAAGACAATCTAAGCAAGAACCGGACCAATTCGGTCTACAAGTCGAAGATGGCGCTGACGCAGAAACTCATGATGCGGCAGAGCCAGGCGCTCGTGATGACGCCGCAGCTGATGCAAGCCATCAAGCTGCTGCAGCTCTCGAACCTGGATCTGGCCGCCTACGTCGAAGGGGAACTCGAACGCAATCCCTTCCTCGAACACGCGGGCGACGGCGAGCAGCCGGCCGCCGAGCGCGAACGCACCATCGACGGCTCAGACGAGATGAACGGCCACGACCACGGCCAGGAAAATGGTCACGACGCGCAACCCGCTGACTGGGTCAACGAAGACCTCGATACCAGCCGCTCGACCATCGAGGCGCGGCTCGACACCGATCTCGAGAACGTTTTTCCTGACGACGCCAGTCACACCAGCCCGCAGTCGAAATCGGATGAGCAGCCTTCCGCGTACGCGGATTGGGGACGCGCCGGGGGCTCGCGCGAGGATAGCGACTACAATCTCGAAGCCTTCGTCTCGGCTGAACTGACTCTCGCCACGCATCTGGCCGAACAAATGGCGCTGGCAATCCCCGATCCGGCGCGCCGTATGATCGGACAATACCTGATCGATATGGCCGACGAGGCCGGTTATCTCAGCGGCGATCTCTCCAGCGTCAGCGAAAAGCTCGGTGCTCCCGCCGCTGAAATTGAAGCGGTGGTTGCGATCCTGCAGACCTTCGATCCGCCCGGCGTATGCGCGCGCAATCTCACCGAGTGCCTCGCCATTCAGCTCAAGGACCGCAACCGCTTCGATCCGGCGATGCAGGCGCTGGTGGGCCGTCTCGATCTGCTGGCCAAGCGCGATCTTGCGGGACTGCGCCGCATCTGCGGGGTCGGGGACGAGGATCTCACGGAGATGATCGCCGAGATCCGCGCGCTCAACCCGAAGCCGGGCCTTGCGTTCGGATCGACCGTTGTGCAGCCGATTGTGCCGGATGTGTTCGTGCGTCCGGCGCCCGACGGCAGCTTCATCGTCGAACTCAATTCCGACACGCTGCCCAAGGTGCTGGTCAACCAGATCTATCACGCCAAGTTGTCGAAGAATGCGGTGAAGGACACCGACAAGACCTTCCTGACCGATTCGATGCAGTCGGCGACGTGGCTGATCCGCGCTCTAGATCAGCGCGCCAAGACGATCCTCAAGGTCTCGACCGAGATTGTGAAGCAGCAGGATGCGTTCTTCATGCACGGCGTCCAGCACCTCAAGCCGCTGAATCTGAAGACCATCGCCGATGCCATCAGCATGCACGAGTCGACCGTGTCGCGCGTCACCGCCAACAAGTACATGGCGACCAACCGCGGCATCTTCGAGCTGAAGTATTTCTTCACCTCCGCCATCTCAGCTTCCGACGGCGGCGCCGCGCACTCCGCAGAAGCGGTGCGGCACCGCATCAAGCAACTGATCGATGCGGAAAGCCCATCCAACATCCTGTCCGACGACACCATCGTCGAGGTTTTGCGCGGCGCGGGGATCGATATTGCTAGGCGTACGGTCGCAAAATATCGCGACGCGCTGCGCATCCCGTCTTCAGTGCAGCGCCGGCGGGAGAAGCAGGTAGCGGCAGTGCCGTGATGTGCGTCATTGCGTACGTTGACGGTGGCTGGAACGGTTCATAGATCAGATAGTTGGAAGGCAGGATTAGTTATTCCGCGCGGTCCGGCGCGGTGTTGCAACGGCAACCCGGAGGGGTTCCATGTCGTTTCGCGTCTCAGGCAAGAACATCGATATCGGCGAAGCGCTCCAGGCGAGGGTGAGTTCGCGCATCGCCGAAGTGGTCGACAAGTATTTCAATGGCGGCTATTCGGGCCACGCCACCGTCGGCAAAGAGGCCTTCGGCTTCCGCACCGAATGCGTGGTGCACCTGGATTCCGGCATCATCCTGCAATCCGACGCCATGGCGGGCGATGCGTATTCCAGCGCGGACCAGGCGGCTGAGCGCATCGCGAAGCGGCTGCGCCGCTATGCCCGGCGGCTCAAGGATCGCCACGCCGCGCGCGTCAACGGACGTCACGCCGACGCGCTCTCGGCCATCGATGCCCCGAGCTATGTGATCGAAGCGCCGCAAGAGGAATCGGACGAAGCCACGGAATTCAATCCGGTGATCATCGCGGAATCGACAACCGTTCTAAGGTCGATGCCGGTCAGCGATGCGGTGCTGGAGCTCGATATGACCGGATGCCCAGTTGTAGTGTTTCGCCACGCCGGGCACGGCCGCATCAATCTGGTATACCGCCGGCCTGACGGCCACATTGGGTGGATTGACCCGCCCGTCGTGGTTAATTCCAAGGACAATTCGAGCCATTGACGCCGGATTAGGCCGTCCCTATAAACCGCGACCTTTCAGAACAACAAAAATCGCCTGCCACTGAACCCTGACGGTTCCATGCCGCTCACCGATCTTGTAGCGTTGAACGCAATTCTCCCGAACCTCAAGGTGAACGGGAAGAAGCAGGCGCTTTCGGAGCTCGCGGCTAAGGCTGCCGAGTTGACCGGGCAGGGTGATCGCGCGATTCTGGAAAACCTTTTGCAACGCGAGAAACTCGGTTCGACCGGTGTCGGCAATGGCGTGGCCATTCCGCATGGCAAGCTGCCCAAGCTCAGCCAAGTGTTCGGATTGTTCGCGCGGCTCGACCGGCCGATCGATTTCGATGCGCTCGACGGTCAGCAGGTCGATCTAATTTTCCTGCTGCTCGCGCCGGAAGGCGCCGGCGCAGATCATCTCAAGGCGCTGGCCCGCGTCGCGCGCCTGCTGCGCGACCCGGAGGTCGCACGCAAGCTGCGCGACGCGCGCCATGCGAGCGCGATCTATTCCGTGTTGTCGCTGACGTCCGCCACCGCGGCTTAGTGAACGCTGACCGTTTCGAGCTCGTGCGTCATCGCGTTGGCGATAGCAGCCTCGCGGCTGTCGGTGACGAGAATCGGCGTGCCGTCGGCCGCGTGCAGCGCGAACAGCTTCATGCCCGGCTGCAGCTCAGGCGCCTGCGGATACAGGCTGTGCACGTCTTCGGAGCGGATCGGCTTCACGTAGGCGACCTTGCCGCCGCCCAGGATGCTGAAAGCCTGTTCCGTCATCACTGTCTTATTCATGGCCCTCGACTCCTTTCTGTCCATTTAGTCGGTCGAGTCCGAACTAAAGTTCACTCGTGTTCCTTGATGCTGATCGTCCGAACCATGCGCTCGGGTTCCGGGCGCATGAGATCGATCGACAACAGCCCGTTCTTCAAGTCGGCCTTCTGCACCTCCATGCCGTCCGCCAGCACGAAAGTGCGCTGGAATTGGCGCGCCGCGATGCCGCGGTGGAGGTACTGCCGGCTCTTGTCGTCCTGCTGGCGTCCCCTGATGACGAGCTCTTTCTCCTCGAGGGCGACCTCGAGCTGATCGAGGGTGAAGCCCGCAACCGCCAGCGTGATGCGCAGGCGCTCCGGGTTCTTGTCGTCGCGGGCGAGCCGCTCGATGTTGTAGGGGGGATACCCGTCGGCCGCCTTGGCCACGCGATCGAGCGCACGCTCGATCTGATCGAAGCCGATGAGGAACGGACTGGATAGCGACGGAACTCGGGACATCTCTCAAAGCCCTCGCTTTCAAGCGACTTTGAACGGGGCCCTCGCTGGCGCCCCCCACGGCCCGGCTAACCGCCGGTCCGCAGCAGCAATATGGGGAACCCCAGTTAAGCTTTCAAGAATCCCCGCCGGTAACGAACTGGTAAGCTTCGTGGCTATGCCGCCGCCTCAAAACGCCCCAATCCTGACCATCCGCGTCATCAAGGCCGTGGGCGTCGCTGTGCCCATGACCTACGTGCTCGGTACCAGCCACGGCGCCATCACCAAGGCCCCGCTGCTGCTGATCGATCTGCAGACCGAGGAAGGCGTCACCGGCCGCGCCTACCTGTGGAGCTATCTGCCCGAGGCGATGCCGGCAATCGCCAGCATCCTGCGGGCGGTGCTTGACACCGTGAAGGGGGAGCGCGTAGCGCCAGCAGCGCTCTGGGCGAAGCTCGCACTGCGCTTCCACTTGATCGGCGTGCAGGGCATCGTCCGCATGGCGATGGCCGGCTTCGACATGGCATGCTGGGACGCGCTGGCGCAGGCCGCTGGCGTGCCGCTCTCAAATCTGGTGGGCGGCAGCCGCGATCGCATCCCGGCCTACAATTCATGCGGCCTCGGCTTGATGGCGCCCGGCGTGCTGGCTGACGAGGCGGAGACGCTTGCGAAGAATTTCCGCGCCGTGAAGCTGCGGCTCGGCTATCCCACCTTGCGGGAGGATCTCGCCGCACTCCACGCCGTGCGTGAGCGGCTCGGCGACGGCATCTCGATCATGGTGGACTACAACCAGGCTCTCAGCGTCGGCGAAGCCATGGAGCGCGGACAGGCGCTCGACCAGGAGAACATCGTCTGGCTGGAGGAGCCGATCCGCCACGACGACTACGCGGGCTCGGCCCGTCTCGCGCGCGAATTGAAAACGCCAGTGCAGATCGGCGAGAATTTCTCGCTGCCCGCGGCGATGGAGACCGCACTGGCAGCCCAGGCGTCCGATCTGGTGATGCCCGACCTCGAACGGATCGGCGGGGTCACCGGCTGGCTGCGTGCAGCGAAAATTGCTGCGGCAAGCCGCATGCCGATGTCGTCGCACCTCTATCCCGAGTTTAGTGCGCACCTGCTGACGGCGACGCCGACCGCGCACTGGCTTGAGTACGTCGACTGGGCGGACAAGATCGTCACCGATCCGATCAAGATCGCGGATGGTCACGCCATCGTGCCGCAGCGGCCGGGCGCCGGCGTCACGTGGTATGCGGCCGCGATCGAACGCTACCGCGTCTAAGACTACTTCAATCTGAACAATTTCTGCGCGTTGGTGCGTCCTATCTTGACGCGGTCGTCTTCGCTGATCGTGGCGGCGTCGAACCAGATCGCCGCATGGTCGATGTTCTCGAACGGCCAATCGGTCGAGAACATGATGCGGTCCGAGCCGATCTCCAGCATGGCGTTGAGCAGCGCCTGGGTGCGGAAGTTGCCGGACGTGGTGATGTAGAAGTTGTCCTGGAAATACTCGCCGATCTTGCGCTTGGCCGGATAGTTGTGCCGGTTTGGAATCCAGGCGTTGCAGTGATCGACACGCCACATCGAGAACGGCAGTCCTTCGCCCATGTGGCCGAGGATGACGTTGAGTTTGGGATAGGCGTCGAACAGGCCGGAGCCCATCAGCCGTAGCGCGTGCACCGCGGTCTCCTGGCCGAATGCCCAGCTCGGGCCCATCAGCCAGGCGTGGCCTTCGTAGATCTTGGCGTGCTGCGGCAGCGGATTGCGCGGATGCAGGTAGAACGGCACGTCGAGCTTTTCCATCGCCGCCCAGAAAGGCCAGAACTGCTTCATGTCGTAGTAGACGATGGTGTTGGGATCGCCGACCTGCGAGAAGCCGTTTACCAGCGCGCCTTTGAAGCCCATCTGCTTGACGCAGCGCTCTAGCTCGCGCGTCGCCATGTCGGGGTCCTGCATCGGCAACGCCGCCAGCGCCTGGAAGCGGTCCGGACGCTTCGCCACTTGCTCAGCAAGATAGTCGTTGGCCTTGCGCGCGATCTCGTTCGCCTTCTTCGGATCAGGGATCGCCTGCACGGCGGGTGCGTTCAGCGACAGCAGCATCATTTCGATGCCGTGCTCGTCCATTAGCCGGATGCGCCGGCCGTGCAGATCCATCACACGGTCTTTCACCTCGGCCCAGACGTCGTCCGGAAAAAAGCCGCGCGAATCGAGCAGCGTGTCGTCGATAGCGAAATGCTCCTCAAGCGCGATCTTGCCCTTCATGGAATTCCTCCCGTTTCGTTAGGTTGATCCTATTCGGGTCGCCCCAAAAGCCGAAAGCCGCCCGCAGGCGGCTTTCGGTTTGGAGCTTGCCGACCGAAGCCGCGAAGCGGCGAAGGTTGGTGGAGCCAGGCGGGATCGAACCGCCGACCTCTTGCATGCCATGCAAGCGCTCTCCCAGCTGAGCTATGGCCCCAAAATTTTGAGACGATCCCCTTGCCGGGATCAGTCTTAGCTTTCCTCTTCGTCCTCCCGGCCTTCGCCGATAATGTCGGTGACGTCGTCGTCGCCTTCTTCGGTCTCCTCGATGAACGGCGCCTCTTCGGTCTCCTCGACCTCGATGTCGTCGTCATCCGCGGCGGCGTCGCCCTTCTTGCCCTGGGCCTCGGCGTCGGCGTCCTCCAGCGAGACGAACTCGGCGTCCTGTGTCTCCGGCGCCTCCTCGCTGTCCTTGGCCTTCGCTGCCGCGGCTGCAGCCGCCGCAGTCGCAGCCGCCGCTGCCGCGGCAGCCGCTGCGTCGGCCCGGCGCGACACCGGCGCGACGACGACGAACGTCGTGCCGCACTTCGGGCAGATGATCGGGTCCTTGCTAAGGTCGTAGAACTTCGCGCCGCAACTGCCGCAGAGACGCTTCGTGCCGAGCTCGGGTTTTGCCACGCTTCGGTATCCTTGAACGGTCTGGAATGGCCCTGAAAAAGTGGCGTTTCCTCTGGCCGCTTGCAATGCCTGTGTCAATAGCGTCTCGCGGAATTGCGTCCTGCCGTGCTAGGACGGCTCAAATTCCAGCCGGACCACCGCATTGGACCCCGCCGCTTCCCTTTTGCCGCTGACGGCCCGCCTTTCCGGCCCTCTCCAGGGCCGCGTTCGCGTGCCTGGCGACAAGTCGATTTCGCTGCGCTCGCTGATTTTGGGGGCCATGGCGGTCGGCGAGACCCGGATTACCGGAATGCTGGAAGGCGAAGACGCCATCAGCACCGCCAATTCGATGCGGGCGCTGGGCGCATTGGTGGAGCGGACCGGCGAACAGGCCTGGCGGATCATGGGGGTTGGCGTCGGCGGATTTGCGCAGCCACGGGCGACGCTCGATTTTGGCAATTCGGGGACCGGCTGCCGGCTCGCCATGGGAGCGGTCGCCGGCTGTCCGATCACGGCGATCTTCGATGGCGATGCCAGCCTGCGGACACGGCCGATGCGGCGGATCCTCGACCCGCTGGAGAAGTTCGGCGCCCGCACCGTCGATCAGCAGCAGGGCGGGCGGCTTCCGATCACCGTGAAGGGCGCGCTCGATCCGATTCCGGTCGTCTACGAGGTTCCGGTGCCGTCGGCGCAGGTCAAGTCAGCGGTGCTGCTCGCGGGCCTCGCCGCGCCCGGCACCACGACGGTGATCGAGAATGAAGCGACCCGCGACCACACCGAGAAGTTGCTCAAGCACTTCGGCGCGCATCTGCGCTCCGAGGAGTATGGCAAATATGGCCGCCGCATCACGCTGACCGGCCAGCCGGAGCTTGAAGCCGCGCCGGTGGCGGTGCCGGCCGATCCGTCCTCAGCCGCGTTCCCGCTGGTTGCCGCTCTGATCGTGCCTGGCTCCGAGATCATCCTCGATGGCGTGATGCTCAATCCGCTGCGCACCGGACTTCTGACGACATTGAAGGAGATGGGTGCTTCAATCGAGGTGCTCGCCTCGCGGAACGAAGGCGGTGAGGAGGTGGCCGATTTGCGCGTGAAGGCGTCCGCGCTCAAAGGCGTCGACGTGCCGGCCGAGCGCGCGCCCATCATGATCGACGAATATCCGATCCTTGCGGCCGCCGCGGCGTTCGCCGAAGGCACCACGCGCATGCGGGGACTGAAAGAGCTGCGCGTCAAGGAGTCGGACCGGTTTGAAGCCACGGCTGCGCTGTTGCGCAACAACGGCGTCAATGTCGAGATTGAAGGCGACGACCTGATCGTCAACGGCAAGGGTTCGGTGCCGGGCGGCGGCCTCGTCGCGACGCACATGGACCACCGCATCGCCATGTCGGCGCTGGTGCTGGGTACGGCGAGCGCCGAGCCGATAAAGGTTGATGACGCCGCGTTCATCGCAACAAGCTTTCCCGGCTTCACGGAGATGATGCGCAGCCTGGGCGCGGACCTTTCATGATCATCGCCATCGACGGGCCGGCCGCGTCCGGCAAGGGAACGCTCGGCAAGCGGCTCGCCGCGCATTACGGGCTGCCGCATCTCGACACGGGCTTGCTGTATCGCGCGGTGGCGAAAGCGCTGCTTGATGCGGGGCATTCCCCGAACAACCAGGCCCGCGCCGTTGCCGCCGCCGACGCAATCGACCCGACAGCTTTCGATGAAGTGGCGCTGAAAGCCCATGCGGTCGGCGAGGCCGCATCACTGGTGTCGGCCATTCCGGATGTGCGCGCGGCATTGCTGGCGTTCCAGCGCAATTTCGCGATCAAGCCGCCCGGCGCGGTGCTCGACGGCCGCGACATCGGCACGGTGATCTGTCCGCACGCCGAGGTGAAGCTGTTCGTCACCGCAACGCCGCAGGTTCGCGCGCAACGCCGTGTACTCGAAATTCAGGGCCGGGGCGAAAAGGCCGACGAGGCGGCGATCCTTGCCGACATTCTGAAGCGCGACGAACGCGACACCTCGCGCGCCACGGCGCCGCTCAAGCAAGCGGCTGACGCACATCTGCTCGACACCACGGCGTTGGACGCAAACGCGGCGTTTCAAGCCGCGGTCGAACTGGTCGAGCGCCTGCGGCGCAAGTAATGCTGCACCGCGGCCCACGGCCAGCCGAATATCGCTTTGTGAACGGCCAGCAGAACCGCGAGCGAGACCAGTGCGCCGAACACGACATCGGTGACGAAGTGTCCGCCGGCGGCAACGCGCAGTGCGCTCATCGTTACGGTGAAGACGGCCGCGCCGGCCATTGCCGCGGCGCGCCAGTGCGGCGGCGCAAGCATGGCGGGCCCGAACATCCAGGCAGCGGCAGCGGCCTCGCCGGATGCGAACGAGCAATTGTTCAGGCAGGTGCCGCGCCGGTCCCACCAGTGAACGTAGGCGTGTGAGCCGCCAAGTTCGTTCACGCTGCCCGGCCGCGGCCTGCCCCAATCGTCTTTCAGGATGATGTTTGACCAGCAGGCCTGGTCCCAGCAGCAGGCTGATCGTAAGGAACACCGCGGCGCGTGGCGGTACGTTCGGCAGCCGCCATCTCGATGATGGTCGCAGCGCCAGCGCAACGAATGCGCCGCAGGTCAGCATCGCGACCGCGCCGTGGTCGCGCAGCCAGGCGAACACCGTTTCCTTGCCCGCCAGAAACGTCTTCGTTTGCGGGTCATAGAACAGACCCGCGATGATGAGGTCGACGTTGAAGCCGAGAAGCGAAAAGGCGGTCGCGGTGGAGGCGATGACGGCTAGCGCAAGAGCAAAGACCAGCATGCCTGCCTCCCCAGCGAATCGGTGCGTACGATAGGGGGCCGGTTGCGATTCCGCACGTTTTCAGAGCTTTCTGGTCGTTCAGGAGATCAGGCCATCCCACGCGATCGCGATTTTGGCCCGTTTTGCTTGCCCACCAGCGCCGCTTTGGCTATATCCGCGCGGTCTGGACAGCCCTTTTCTCTGGGGCTGCCCGAGCGAGGCCGGATGAGCGGCAGACCGCCCGTCCGTGTTGGAGGACAGAGCCCTCGCGCAAGCAGCTTCCCTGCCGGACCTTGAACCACCGTTTCGATCGCCCGGTTTGCGCCGGGCCGCCGGCATGCAGGCTTGAGCCTGTGCATGCGTTGGCGGTTCACCGAAGTCCCGCGGGACCTTCGGGCCGGATGTTCGGAACGCCGATCCATCTCGCCGGTGCGCCCGCTCAACAGGAGACTTCATGGCAACTGCCACCAGTACCGCGCCATCGCGTGAAGATTTCGCCGCTATGCTCGACGAAGCGTTCGGCGGCGGCTCTCTGCAAGAAGGTTCCGTCGTTAAAGGAACCGTTGTCGGAATTGAAAAGGACATGGCCGTCATCGACGTCGGCGCCAAGACCGAGGGCCGCGTCGCGGTCCGCGAGTTCGCGCCTCCCGGCCGTCCGAGCGAACTCAAAGTCGGCGACACCGTCGAAGTGTACCTGGAGCGCATCGAAAACGCGCTCGGCGAGGCGGTGCTGTCGCGTGACAAGGCGCGGCGCGAGGAAAGCTGGGGCAAGCTCGAGCAGGCTTTCAAGGCCAACGAGAAGGTCCAGGGTGTCATCTTCAATCAGGTCAAGGGCGGCTTCACCGTCGATCTCGATGGCGCGGTGGCGTTCCTGCCGCGCTCGCAGGTCGATATCCGTCCGATCCGCGACGTCGGTCCGTTGATGAACCAGCCGCAGCCGTTCCAGATCCTCAAGATGGATCGCCGCCGCGGCAACATCGTGGTGTCCCGCCGCACTGTGCTCGAAGAAACCAGAGCCGAGCAACGCCAGGAGCTGGTGCAGAATCTCGAAGAAGGTCAGGTGATCGACGGCGTGGTCAAGAACATCACTGACTACGGCGCGTTCGTGGACCTCGGCGGCATCGATGGCCTGCTGCACGTCACCGACATCGCGTGGCGTCGCGTCAATCACCCGACCGAAGTGCTCAACATCGGCCAGTCGGTGAAGGTCAAGATCATCAAGATCAACCACGAGACGCACCGCATCTCGCTCGGCATGAAGCAACTCCTCGACGATCCGTGGCAAGGCATCGAGGCCAAGTTCCCGGTCGGCACGCGCCTCAAGGGCCGCGTCACCAACATCACCGACTACGGCGCGTTCGTGGAGCTCGAGCCCGGCATCGAGGGCCTGATTCACGTCTCCGAAATGTCGTGGACCAAGAAGAACGTCCATCCGGGCAAGATCGTCTCCACCTCGCAAGAGGTTGAGGTGCAGGTCCTGGAGGTTGATCCGGTCAAGCGCCGGATTTCCCTCGGCCTCAAGCAGACCATGCGCAATCCGTGGGAGGTCTTCGTCGAGAAGCATCCGCCGGGCTCCGAGGTCGAGGGCGAGGTCAAGAACAAGACCGAGTTCGGCCTGTTCCTCGGCCTCGACGGCGACGTCGACGGTATGGTCCACCTCTCGGACCTGGACTGGAAGCGTCCGGGCGAGCAGGTGATCGAAGAGTACAAGAAGGGCGACATGGTGAAGGCGCAGGTTCTCGACGTCGACGTCGAGAAGGAGCGCATCTCGCTTGGCGTCAAGCAGCTCCAGGGCGATCCGATGGACAGCGCTCCGGGCGAGCTGAAGAAGAACGCCGTCGTCACCACCGAAGTTATCGAGATCAAGGAAACCGGCCTCGAGGTCAAGATCGTCGACACCGAGCTCACGGCGTTCATCAAGCGCAACGAGCTTGCCCGCGACCGCAACGACCAGCGTTCCGATCGCTTCCAGGTTGGTCAGAAGGTCGACGCCCGCGTCACCCAGATCGACCGCAAGTCCGGCAAGGTGCAGCTTTCGATCAAAGCGCTGGAAGTCGCCGAAGAGAAGGAAGCGATTGCCCAGTACGGCTCTTCCGACTCTGGTGCGACGCTCGGCGATATTCTCGGCACCGCGCTCAAGCGCCGGGACGACAAGACCGAGGCCGAGGAGGAGAAGAGCTAGCCTTCTCCCTGGCGACAACACATTCACGCAGGCCGGAGCGATCCGGCCTGCGTTCGTTTTTGGGCAGGCGTAACCGCGTCCGGGTCCACTTTCTGACGCAATATGGTGCGGTGCTTAGAGAGCATGAGCCCGAAAGGTGGGAACCGGCTTCCCGCCTGCGCGAAGCCTTGGCACGGGTCGTCATCTGGTTTGATGCTTCGGCGGGCGAAGGCAGGTCGGAAAGATCATGCTCAAACAAGAAAGAGATGCCGGAAACGGTTAGAATGGCGTTCGAATCAAATCCGAAGGATTGAGGATCAACCATGTCGCTTGATGCCGATCATATCGTCGACCGCCGCCGCATGCGGCGCAAGCTGACGTTCTGGCGGGTGCTCGCGGTGTTCGTCGCCGTCGTCGCGGTGGTGGGCGGCGGAGTATTCTTGACGACCGGCCGCACCGGGATCGCCGGCGCGCCCGGTGGCACGATCGCACGCGTCCAGATCGAAGGGCTGATCCGCGCCAACCAGCAGCGCACCGAAGCGCTCAGCCGGCTCGCGGAATCGCCCGCGCGGGCCGTCATCGTCCACATCAACAGCCCGGGCGGCACCGTGGCCGGCTCCGAGCAGCTTCATGACTCGCTGACCAAGCTGAAGGCCAAGAAGCCGCTGGTGGTGGTGATCGACGGGCTGGCGGCATCCGGCGGCTACATCGCGGCCATGGCTTCCGATCATATCGTGGCGCAGCATAGCTCGATCGTCGGCTCGATCGGCGTGATCTTCCAGTTCCCTAACGTGTCGGAACTGCTGAAGACCGTCGGGGTCAAGATCGAAGAGGTCAAATCCTCGCCGCTCAAGGCCGCCCCGAACGGCTACGAGCCGACCAGCCCCGAGGCGCGCGCTGCCATCGAGGCGCTGGTGATGGACTCCTACGATTGGTTCAAGGATATGGTTCGCGACCGCCGCAAGCTCGACCAGGCCGGGCTCGACAAGGTGGCGGACGGCCGGGTGTTCACCGGCCGGCAGGCGATAGTGCTGAAGCTCGTGGATTCGCTCGGCAACGAGCAGGCCGCGATCGATTGGCTCGCCAAGGAGAAGAATATCGACCCCAAGACGCCGGTCCGCGACTACCGGATGACGCCGCGGCTCGGCGACCTGCCGTTCCTGCGCGTCGCGATGGTGCACCTGTTCGACGCGCTCGGCCTCGCCGCGCTGGCCCGCCGCCTGGAGGACTGGGGCACTATGCAGGCGATCGAAAGACTCAACCTTGACGGTCTATTGGCGCTTTGGCACCCTCCTGTGACCAATTGAAAATACGGGCCTTTTCGGCCCGAGCCAAAGGCGGACCGATGATCAAGTCCGAGCTTGTCCAGCGTATCTCGATGGCCAATCCGCATCTTTATCAACGCGACGTCGAGAACATCGTCAATGCCATCCTGAACGAGATCACCGGCGCGCTCGCGCGCGGCGACCGTGTTGAGTTGCGGGGCTTCGGCGCCTTTTCGGTGAAGAACCGCCCGGCGCGTACCGGGCGCAATCCGCGCACCGGAGCTCATGTCGCGGTGGCGCAGAAGTCCGTGCCGTTCTTCAAGACCGGCAAGGAAATGCGCGAACGGCTGAACAAGAGCGGCGGGTAGCCGGCTCCGCGCTTCGGCTCGTTGCGCATAGCGCGTCCTTCAGGGCGTTTACGCCCGTCTTCGACGGGCTATGGACGCGCGTGAACGTACTTATGGCCTTCGCTTGTCCGGGGCACGAGGGTTTGATGCGCAAGTTCGTCACGGTATTCGTCCTTGTTCCGCTCGCCATTCTGATCGTCATGTTCGCGGTGGCGAACCGCGAGATCATCACGGTGTCGTTTGACCCGTTCGATTCCAAAAACCCGGCGGTCGCGTTCAAGACGCCGCTGTTCATCCTGATCTTCGTGCTGGTCGGGCTCGGCGTTCTGGTCGGCGGCATCGCGGCCTGGCTGCGTCAGCACAAGTGGCGCGCTCGCGCCCGCCGCGCCGAGACGGACGTGCGCAGGCTGCGCGCCGAGCTTGACGCGCAGCGTTCGCTTGCCCCCGCTCCGCCGCCGCGCGAAGCGCACCCGCCGCTGATCGTGCCGCCGGCGGCATAGGGCATGATCCGGAAAAGTGGAAGCCGGTTTTCCGAAAAGATCATGCCCCAAACAAAGAAAAGCGGCCGGCATATGCCTCAGTCGCCGCGAATGAGGTCTTAGCGTGCGGATTGTGAGTTCCGACGATATTTCGCGCGTGCTCACCCACGCCGCGCTGGTCGACGCCTTGCACGACGCGTTCCGCGCCGACATCGAGGTGCCGCCGCGCCACGTCCACATGATCCCGCAGCCATCGGGCAGCGAGGCGAAGCTGCTGCTGATGCCAGCCTGGACCAACAGCGGCGAACGGCTTACCGGCTGCAAGGTGGTCAGCGTTTATCCGGACAACGCCAAGATCAACAAGCCGTCGGTCTACGGCAGCTACCTGCTGATGTCCGGTGACACCGGTGAAGCGCTCGCTTTGATCGACGGCGCCGCGCTGACCGCATGGCGCACCGCGGCGGCCTCTGCGTTGGCGGCGCGTTATCTCGCGCGCGAGGACGCCGAGCATCTCGTCATGGTTGGGGCAGGGGCGCTGAGCGCGCACCTCATCCGCGCGCACTGCGCCGTGCGGCCGATCAAACGCGTCACGCTGTGGAACCGCACCCGCTCGCGCGCCGTCTCCACCGCCTTTGCGCTGCACGCCGCCGGCATCGAGCCGCTGATCGCCGACGATCTCGAGGCCGCGGTGCGGATCGCCGACATCGTGTCCTGCGCCACGCTGTCAGCCCAGCCGCTGATCCGCGGCGCCTGGCTCAAGAAAGGCGCTCACGTCGATCTGGTCGGCGCTTTCACCCCGAAGATGCGCGAGGCCGACGACGAGGCGGTGCGCCGCGCCAGGATTTACGTCGACGTCCGCGCCAGCGCGCCGAACGGCTCCGGCGATATCGCGATTCCGTTGAAGAAGAAGATCATTAAGCTCTCCGACATCCAGGGCGACCTGTTCGAGCTGTGCCGCGGAAAGAAGAAGGGCCGCAAGCGCAAGGACGAGATCACGCTGTTCAAGTCGGTCGGCACCGCAATCGAGGACTTGGCGGCAGCGATGCTGGTGTGGCGAAAGCTGAAAACGCCCTGATTTCATTGGGGTGACGACCCACGTACATCCGGTGTACAAGGTCGCCGCCATGCCCGTTCTGGTCAAAATCTGTGGCCTGACAACGCCCGACGCGCTTGACGCGGCGCTGGATGCCGGCGCCGATATGGTCGGCTTCGTGTTCTTCCCGCCGTCGCCGCGCCATCTCGGCTATGAGGCCGCACGGCTGCTCGGCGAGCGGGTCAAGGGCCGCGCCATCAAGGTGGCGCTGACCGTCAATGCGGCGGACATCGAGCTGAGCGCGCTCGTCAATGCGCTCAAGCCCGACATGCTGCAACTGCACGGCAAGGAATTGCCGGAGCATGTCGCCATCCTGCGCACACGCTTCGGTCTGCCGGTGATGAAGGCCATCGCGGTCGAGCAGAAGTCCGACCTCTCGCCGGTGCGTGAATACGCCCGCGTCGCCGATCGCATCCTGTTCGACGCGCGCGCACCGAAGGATGCGACGCGGCCCGGCGGCCTCGGCAAGCCGTTCGACTGGCACCTGCTGCAGAACATCGACGTTGGCGTGCCGTTCATGCTGTCCGGTGGGCTCGATGCCAGCAACGTCGAAGAGGCGCTCGCAATCACCCGCGCGCCGGCGGTCGATGTGTCGTCTGGCGTCGAGCGACGTCCAGGCGAGAAGGACCCGGAAAAAATCCGCGCTTTCATCCGCGCGGCGCGCGCCGCGGCCGACAGGCTCGACGCGCAGCGGAAAACCGCATGAGCGCGCAGCAACAACCAAACTCGTTCCGCACCGGGCCCGACGAGCGCGGCCATTTTGGCATCTATGGCGGCCGCTTTGTCGCCGAGACGCTGATGCCGCTCATCCTCGACCTGGAGAAGGCTTACGCGGACGCCAAGGCCGATCCGGCGTTCCGCCGTGAGATGGACGCGCATCTCAAGAACTACGTCGGCCGGCCGTCGCCGCTTTATCTGGCGGAACGGCTGACCGCGCACTTTCAACGCAAGACGGCCTCCGGCCTTATGGGCGCCAAGATCTACTTCAAGCGCGAGGACCTCAATCACACCGGCGCGCACAAGGTGAATAATGTGCTCGGCCAGATCATGCTGGCCAAGCGCATGGGCAAGCCGCGCGTCATCGCCGAGACCGGCGCGGGCATGCATGGCGTCGCCACCGCGACACTATGCGCCAAGTTCGGGCTCAAGTGCGTGGTGTTCATGGGTGCGGTCGACGTCGGCCGCCAGCAGCCGAACGTGCTGCGCATGCGGGCGCTCGGCGCCGAGGTGCGCGCGGTGGAGTCCGGCGCCCGCACGCTTAAGGACGCGATGAACGAGGCGTTGCGCGACTGGGTCACCAATGTCTCCGACACGTTCTATTGCATCGGCACAGTGGCGGGACCGCATCCCTATCCGGCGATGGTACGCGATTTTCAGTCGATCATCGGCTACGAGACGCGCGAACAAATGCAGCAGGAGGAAGGGAGGCTGCCCGACTCGCTGATTGCCTGCATCGGCGGCGGCTCCAACGCGATGGGGCTGTTCCATCCGTTTCTCGATGAGCGGCAGATCGAGATTTACGGCGTCGAGGCGGCGGGCCATGGGCTGAACAAGAAACACGCGGCGTCCGTGGCGGGCGGCAAGCCCGGAGTATTGCACGGCAACCGCACGTATCTGCTGATGAATGCCGACGGTCAGATCGAGGAGGCGCATTCGATTTCGGCGGGGCTCGACTATCCCGGCATTGGGCCGGAGCATGCCTGGCTCGCCGATCTCGGCCGCATCAAATTCCTGTCCGCGACCGACAAGGAGGCACTGAGGGCGTTCCAGCTTTGCAGCCGGCTCGAGGGCATCATTCCGGCGCTTGAGTCGTGTCACGCATTGGCGCGGCTCTCCGATATCGCGTCGAACAAACCGAAGGATCATCTGCTGGTGGTTAATCTCTCCGGCCGCGGCGACAAGGACCTCGACAGCGTGGCGCATCACCTCGGGGGCAAGCTCTGATGTCGCGGCTGTGGGCGCCATTCGCGTGGTGGAATGGGGCGGGGCGGCAGCGCCGCGTCGGCTGGCTGATCATCGGCCTGTCGGTGTTCTACATCCTCTACTTTCTGAAGGCGCGGCTGTTCGCCGGTAGCGCGGGCGGCGGCCCGATCATGACGAAGGAATGGGTGTATTTCGCGCTGTCATGCGCCGGCGTCATCCTCGGCACCATTAACGTGCGAATGGCCGACATGCGCGAGCGCAATCAGCGGACCTTGCCGCTGGTCGATCCGGACAAGCTCAAGAAATGACGACGCGCATCGACACTCGCTTCGCGGACCTCAAGCGCGAAGGCCGCGCCGGGCTGGTCACGTTCCTAATGGCGGGCGATCCAGACGCCAAGACCGCGCTCGCGATCTTAAAAGCATTGCCGAAGGCCGGCGCCGATGTGATCGAGATCGGCATGCCGTTCACCGATCCGATGGCCGACGGACCCGCGATCCAGGCCGCGGGGCTGCGCGCACTTGGATCCGGCCAGACCATGCCGAAGACGCTTGCCGCGGTGCGCGCGTTCCGCAAGGACGACGACACCACGCCGATCGTGCTGATGGGCTACTACAATCCGATCTACATCTACGGCGTGGCGAAGTTCCTGAACGATGCGAAAGCGGCCGGCGTCGACGGCCTCATCGTGGTCGATCTGCCGCCGGAGGAAGACGAGGAGCTTTGCCTGCCGGCGCTGAAAGCGGGGTTGAGCTTCATCCGTCTTGCCACGCCGACCACCGATGACAAGCGGCTGCCCGCCGTGCTCGCGCACACCTCGGGCTTTGTCTATTACGTTTCGATCGCGGGCATCACCGGCGCTGCGGCTCCCGATGCGGGCAAGGTTCACGCCGCGGTCGCCCGCATCAAGCGCCACACCAAGCTCCCGGTTGCGGTCGGGTTTGGCGTGCGGTCGGCGAAGCAAGTGCGCGAGATCGCCGGCGGCGCCGAGGCGGTGGTGGTCGGTTCCACGTTGGTCAACGCGGTCGCGCAAAGTCTCGACAAGAAGGGCAAGGCGACCGGCAAGACCGTGAAGGCGGTGACGTCCCTGGTCACCGAATTGGCTAGCGGCGTTCGTAAGCCGAAAAAGGCAAAATAGCTCCTGGGCGTCATTGCCGGGCTTGACCCGCCTGCGGGCCAAAGCCTTTAAAGTCTGTGTCTCAATCGCCTGCCTCTGGCGGGCGAAGGCCCGGCAATCCATCTATTGCGTGTGATAAGCTGTTCCACGCGTGATGGATGCCCGTGGTCGTAGACGAGCGAAGCGACGCCGTCCTTCGGACGGCTATGCCCGGGCATGACGACGGCGCGAGTTGAAAGAGTGGTATGAACTGGATCTCCAACGTTGTCCGGCCGAAGATTCGCAACTTCCTTAGTCGCCGCGAGTCGCCGGAAAATCTTTGGATCAAATGCCCGGAGAGCGGGCAGCTCGTGTTCTTCAAGGACGTCGAGACCAACGCGTTCGTCATCCCCGGCTCGAACTACCACATGCGCATGGGCGCGGTGGCGCGCATGAAGTCGATCTTCGACGAACAGGCGTGGGACGACATCGCCGTCCCCGAGGTCGCGACCGATCCGCTGAAATTTCGCGACGAGCGCCGCTACGTGGATCGCCTCAAGGATGCGCGCGCCAAGACCGAGCTCGTTGACGCGATCAAGCTCGGCTTCGGCAAGCTGGAAGGCCAGCCGGTCGTGATCGGCGTGCAGGATTTCGATTTCATGGGCGGCTCGCTCGGCATGGCGGCGGGCGAGGCAGTGATCGCCGGACTCGAGGCTGCGGTCGAGCGCCGCACGCCGTTCATCATGTTCGCGGCGTCGGGCGGCGCGCGCATGCAGGAGGGCATCCTGGCGCTGATGCAATTGCCGCGCACCACGGTGGCGGTGCAGAAGCTGCGCGAGGCGAAGCGGCCCTACATTGTCGTGCTCACCAATCCGACCACGGGCGGCGTCACCGCGTCCTATGCGATGCTCGGCGACGTGCACATCGCCGAGCCCGGCGCGCTGATCGGTTTCGCCGGCCCACGCGTCATCGAGCAGACCATCCGCGAGAAATTGCCGGAAGGCTTCCAGAAGGCGGAGTACCTGCGCGACCACGGCATGGTCGACATGGTGGTGCACCGCCACGAGATGCGAAAAACGCTCGCCAACTTGTGCCGGCTGCTCGCCAAGGCGCCGGCCGCGTCGCTATTGCTGCGGGACAGCGTGCCGCCGCCGGACATCGCGGCGCCGGTCCCCGCGCAGGCGTGATTTTGCCACCGCGCTGGCGTTAGAATCGCGAGATGACGGCCTACGATTCCATCATCGCGCGCCTGCTGGCGTTGCATCCGAAGCGGATCGACCTCTCGCTCGACCGCGTGCAGCGGCTGCTCGGCGCGCTCGATCATCCGGAGCGGCGCCTGCCGCCGGTCATCCACGTCGCAGGCACCAACGGCAAGGGCTCCACCATCGCCTTCATGCGCGCCATGCTGGAAGCGGCCGGCCGCAGCGTGCATGTCTACACCTCGCCGCACCTGGTGCGTTTCAACGAGCGCTTCCGGCTTGCCGGCACGCTGGTGTCCGACGAGGCGCTCGCCGCCGCGCTGGAGGAATGCGAGCGTGCCAACGCGGGCGAGCCGATCACCGTGTTTGAGATCGAGACCGCAGCCGGGTTTCTGCTGTTTTCGCGCAAACCCGCCGACGTTCTGCTGCTCGAAGTCGGGCTCGGCGGCCGGCTCGACGCCACCAACGTGATCGACCAGCCGCTCGCCAGCGTCATCACGCCGGTGTCGATGGACCATCTGGAATTCCTCGGTGACACCTTGGAGAAAATCGCCGCTGAGAAGGCCGCGATCCTCAAACGCGGCGTGCCCGCCGTCATCGCGGCGCAGCCGGACGCGGCGATGGCGGTCATCGAGCGGCAGGCGGCGAAAACTCGCGCGCCGCTGTACGCCGCCGGCGAACATTGGAACGTGCACGAGGAGCACGGCCGTCTCGTCTATCAGGACGAGGACGGTCTGCTCGATCTTCCCGCGCCGAAGCTCAACGGGCGCCACCAGTTCGACAACGCCGGCGTCGCCATTGCGGCACTGCGCGCGTCCGGCCTCAAGCTGCCGGACGCCGCGTATGAAACCGGCATCGTCAAGGCCGACTGGCCGGCGCGGATGCAGCTTCTCTCGAGTGGCGCGCTGAAGGCGCTTGCGCCGCCCGACAGCGAGCTGTGGCTTGACGGCGGCCACAACGCTGAGGGCGGCCGCGCCGTCGCCGCTGCGATCGGCGGCCTGGAGGAGCGGGTGTCACGGCCGCTGGTGCTGATCGTCGGCATGCTCGCGACCAAGGACTGTGCCGGCTATCTGCGCAATTTCGCAGGGCTCGCTCGCCGCGTGTTCGCAATCCCGATCCCAGACCAGGAGAAGAGCCTGCCCGCGGAGGCGGTCGCGCAGGCGGCGCGCAACGCCGGCATTCCAGCGGAGCGCTATGCCACGATCGAGGAAGCGCTTGCCGCCACGTCGCGGCTGGAACTCGATCCGCCGCCGCGCATCGTGATCGCCGGCTCGCTCTATCTCGCCGGCGACGTGCTTGCGAAGAATGGCACGCCGCCGGTTTGAAATTGGCGGTAGAGAAAAACAAAATGGCCGGCGTTGCGCCGGCCATTTTCAATTCGCGAAACTCTGCGGGCGATCACACCGAGGTGTTGATCCACTGCTCCAACTTCTGCTTCGGCGCGGCGCCGACCTGACGCGAAGCCAACTCGCCGTTCTTGAAGATCATCAGCGTCGGGATCGACATGATGCCGTACTTCGAAGCCGTGCCCGGATTCTCGTCGACGTTGAGCTTCACGATCTTGACCTTGTCGCCCATGGCGCCCGCGATCTCCTCGAGAGCCGGCGCGATCATGCGGCACGGGCCGCACCACTCGGCCCAGAAGTCGACCACCACCGGGCCGGTCGCCTTGAGCACCTGGGCCTCGAAATCCGCGTCGGAAACCTTGCCAACGGCCATGGGAACCTCGTTCGAATCGGGGATATGACAGATGTATGGCGAAACGTATGGACGCACCGGCGGAGCGTCAAGGATTGTCACGCTGAGGTGAGGATAGCGAGAGCAGCGTCGAGATCGGCCGCCGGAATCTCCATTAAATCAGGCGTATCGGTCCACAGCAGCGCCGCCCGCACCGGCCGTCCCGGGTAGAGCCGCATCAACACCGCACGATAGAGCGCGAGTTGCCTGACGTAGTCCGCATGGCGTTCCTTTGCCTCGGCGAGGCTCTTCGGCGCCGGCCGGTTGGTCTTGTAGTCGGCGATCAGCACTTCGTCCGGCGTCACCACCAGCCGGTCGATCTGTCCGGACACGTCGCGCCCGTCGTGGCGCCCGACGATCGACACCTCGGCGCGGCTGCCGGGCAGGAACAGCTTGTCGAAGCGAAGGTCGCCGAGCAGCCGCAGCGTGTGTGCAGCGATCTCACTGCGCTCGGCGTCGTCGAGCTTCTGCCGCGCGAGATAGCGCCGCGCGGCTTCGGCGCGGCGCGCCGGCGGCACATCGGGCAGCGACTGCATCAAACGATGCACATGCGTGCCGCGCGCCAAGGCGCGGCGGCGCACGACACCCTGTCTGCCGAATGCATGGCTCTCGTCGTCGATGGCGCTGGAGGGCCGCAGCAATTCCGCGCGCGGCGCATCCGCCTTCGCCGGATTGAGCAGCCAGTTCGGCAGTTTATCCGCCGGCGCGGCGGCGGGCGGCACAGCCTTGCCAGTCTCGGACGCGAACTTCCGGTAGCGCCAGACCGTCGAATCCTTGACGTCGCCGGGCTCTTCGATGAGCAGGCCGGTGGCGTCGAGGCCTTGCTTGATCAGATCGTACCAGCAGCCGGGCGGCATGTTCTTCACCCCAACCGAGCCGCACACGATCAGGCGGTCGGCGGCGCGCGTCATCGCGACATAGAGCAGCCGGCGGTATTCGTTCTCGCTGTCCTGAATCATGGTTTGGCGGGCCATCGAAACTGCGGCGACGTCGTCCTGCTTGGTTGGCATCCAGGCGATGCGTTCCGGCGTGCCTGGAACGGCATTCTGCACCGGCAACGCGAACAGCTTGGGATGATGAATCTGCGGGCCGGCCGGCTCGGTGGTGGTGTCAGCCATCACGACCACAGCAGCCTCCAGACCCTTGGCGCCGTGCACGGTCATCACCCGGACCTCATCGCGCGCGATCTCCATGTCGCGCTTCACCTCGGTCGAGGCGGTGCGGATCCAATGCACGAAGCCCTGCAGTGATGGCGTCTGCCGGCTCTCGTAGGCCAGCGCGAGATTGAGGAACTCGTCGAGCGCGTCGTTTGCTTCGGCGCCGAGCCGCGCCAGGAACGCCTTGCGCGCGCCGCTGCCGAGCAGCCGGGCGTAGAACGCGAATGGCGAAAGGCGTTTCGATTCCTCATCGAGCGCATCGAGTCGCTTGCCAAGGTCCGGCATGGTCGCGCGCAACGCGGCGCGCAGCGATCCTTCGTGGCAGGTGAGCTCGTACAATTCTTCTTCCGAGATGCCGAACAGCGGGCTCTTCAGCACGGCGGCCAGAGCCAGATCGTCCTGCGGATGCAGCAGTGCGTCCGCCAAGGCGAGCAGGTCCATGATCGCGATGTGCTCGGTGAGTTGCAGACGGTCGGCGCCCGCCACCGCGACGTCGGCAGTCTTGAGGGCGCGGATGATGGCTTCGAACAGCGGCCCGCGCTGGCGCACCAGGATGAGAATGTCGCCGGCCCGCAGCGGATGACGCTTGTCATCGTCGCCGACCAGGTCGCCGCGCCTCAGCCATTCCTTGACGGCGGCCGCGATTTGCTTCGCCAGCTTGACGCGCGGGCTGGTCTCCGACGTGGTGTCGAACGGCTGATCCCAGGGCTCGACGTCCGGCTTTTCATCCGGCTCGACCAGCGGCCACAGCTCGACCAGGCCGGGCGATGCTACCCGCACCGCCTCGTGCACTGTGGCGACCGGGTCGACGGTGAGGCCACGATGCGCGGCAGGCTGCTCGAACACTCTGTCGACGGCTTCAAGAACGACCGGCGCCGATCGGAAGGAATAGTTGAACGGCAGCGCACGGAATTCGAGCTTGGCGTCCTCATGCCGGCCTCGGAAGAAATTGCGCGTTTCGTCGAACTCCCGCGGCTCCGCGCCCTGGAACGAGAAGATCGATTGCTTGTCGTCGCCGACTGCGAAGATGGTGCGTTTGATGTCGCTGCGCGCGCCGGCGCCCGCGGTGAACTCCTCGACGAACTTCTTGATGATGTCCCATTGCTCGGGACTGGTGTCCTGCGCTTCGTCGATCAGCAGGTGATCGATGCCGAGATCGAGCTTGTAGTGCACCCAGCGGGCGTCGACGCTGTTGAGCAGATCGCGGGTGCGGGCGATCAGATCGTCATAGTCGAGCAGACCGCGCCGGTTCTTCTCGCCGCGGTAGCGGCCGATTACCTCGGTCGCCAGCGTGACCAGCGCGACGGTGCGGTCGCGGATCATGACGGCTTTGCGCTTTTCGCAAAGGGAGGGGAGCCGCAATTTCTCGTCAGCCAATAATCGCGCAAGGTCAGGATATTGGTTGCGGAGTGCTGTGGTGATAAGCGATTTTCGCTCGCCTTTATCAGTGAAGAAGATTTCCAGATAAGCTTCGACACGGGTCCGGCCTGTCGCGGCAATCGCGTTTTGCAGCCGCCCCGCCTGATCCTGGTCCCGGTCCGATCCTGAGGCGCAGATGCCTGCGACGGACATCCATCCACTCGACGGCAGATGCGGGCCATCGAGAATTTCCGCTTCGACCGCTTCCAGTGTGTCGTCCGGATTGATGCTCGAGCGCTACGGAGAGCTGCGCCGCCGCCTGTTCGATCCCGCCGGCATGATCGACCCAGGCCAGCAGCCGCTCGCGCTCCCGGATCGCTTCAAGCAGGCCTTCCTGGAACGCGAAGTCCGAAGCGGCCGGGATGATCGCGGTCAGCGCCCGGCCGGTGGCGCTGTCAGGATTGCTGGATGCTTCGAACAACATGGTGCGGCGAAGCTGTTCGAGAAGCTGCTGCTGCTCGACCTCCTCCAGCACGCGGAAGCGCGCCGGCACGTTTGCTTCGAACGGGAACTGCTGAAGGAGCCTCGTGCAGAAGCCGTGGATGGTCTGCACCTTGAGGCCGCCGGGTGTCTCGAGCGCGGCGGCGAACAGGCGGCGGGCGCGGTCGCGCTGCCTTTTGCCGCCCGGCTTGGCGCCGGTCTCGGCAATCGCCGTGTCGAGGGCGTTGTCGTCGAGCGCGATCCATTCGCGCAGTGTGTCGAAGATGCGGTTGGCCATGTTGGCCGCCGCCGCCTTGGTGAAGGTGAGGCAGAGGATTTTCTCCGGCTGCGTGCCGCCGAGCAGCAGACGGATCACGCGCTGCGCCAGCACGTGGGTCTTGCCGGCGCCGGCATTGGCCGACACCCAGGCCGACGTCGCCGGGTCCGACGCGGCGTGCTGGTTGGCGATCACCGCCGGCGGGATGCTGCGCTGGTTCATTCGCCCGCCGTCTCGTCTTCCTCGGCGCCGCCGGACAGCGACCATTCCTTGACGCGCGCGAGATGGTCGTACTCACCGGGATAGCGGCGCAGGAACATCGGCCGCTCCTTGGAGAGATAGGGCTGCGCAGCGTCGTCGAACCGGGTGATCACGCCCGTGAGCTTTTTGAGCGCGCGGTCCGCCTCGGCGTCGGGCGTGGTCTCGCTCCCCCACTCGATCGGTTTGGTTTCGCCGGGCGGTTCGCCGCCGCGGATCGAGATGTAGGCGATCTCGGCGACCGATTTGCCCTTGCCGAAGTCACCGAAGCCGCCAGCGCGCAGGATCGCACCTTCCAGCGTCAGTTGCGGCGCGAGCCCTGACCGTACCTCCTTGCGGCTTGATACCCGGCCGGTCTTGTAGTCGAGGATGGCGAAGCGTCCGTCGCTGAGCTCTTCGATGCGGTCGGCGCGGGTGCGCAGCGTGAAGGCGCGGTCGCCGAGCGGGATTTCGAGCGTGCCGCGGATTTCGGCGTGCAGCTTGGTGATGCGTGGCCGCCGCTCCGTCTCGAATTGCGCGAGCCAGCGCGCGATGCGTTGGAAGCGCGGCCACCAGAACGCCCGCGCGTCGGGGAAATCCTGCAGTCCGGCGAACGCCTGCTCGCCGATCCGGATCAACTCCGCTGCAGCGTCGTCCGGCAGATTGTCGGCAAATTTCTCGGTGAAGGTGCCGACCGCCTCGTGAATCACGGTACCGCGATCGCGCGCGCCGAGCGGCGTATCGACCGCGTCGAGCTGGCGCAAGCGGAGCACGTGCCGTGCGTAGATCGAATACGGATCGCGCAGCAGCGTTTCGATCTCGGTCACCGACAGCGAACTCGGCCGCGCTTGGCGCGGCGGCTTCGGCTCGGGCCGGGCGATCGGTCTCGGTGCCGTAGCCGGCCGGTCAAGTTGCCGCGCCCAGCCGAGATATTGCCCGCCGCGTTCGATCGCCGCGTCCCAGCGCGCCGCGCCCGCGACCGCCGCGAGCCGCTGCACGAACCGCGAGGCGACCGTCGGCGCGCCGGCGACGCGCGCCGCCCGCGTCAGCACGACCTCCTTCGCGCCCAGCGCCTGCGCGAAATCGTGCGCCGACAATCCGATGCGCCGCTCCGGCAGATCCAGCCCCAGCGCCTGCCGCATCGGACGGGAGAGCCACGGATCGGCGCGCGTCTCCGGCGGCCAGCCCCCCTCGGTCAGCCCGCCCAGCACCATCAGGTCGACGCTCTGCAGGCGCGCTTCGAGGGGCCCGTAGATACGCACCCTCACGTCCAGCTCGCGCGGCCGCACCACGCCGCCGTCGGCCAGCGCCGCCTGGAACATCTCCGCATAATCCGCAGGCCGCACCGCGATGCGCCCGCCCTCCGCGATGGCATCGAAGATCGCGTCCAGCTCGCGCGCCTCGGTCTCGTCGACACGCTTCGCTTCGAGCAGCGCCTCCATCGCGTCGCGATGCTGCTGCGCGATGGCGGCGAACGGCCGAGGCTTGCCGCCAAGCGCCTCCAGCGGCCGCAGCACGTTCTGCAACTGCGCCACCAGCGCTTCGGCGGCGTCGATCTCGCCGTCTTTCATATCGGTGCGCGGATCGGAGCCGTGCAGCGCCGACGGCTCCTTGCGCCGCCATTTGCCCAGCTCCTCGCGGAACCGCAGCAGCGCCATCCGCAATCCCTCGGTGCCCGCCTTTGGCCGTGGGCCGCGCAGGATGGCGCGCTCCAGCGCGGCCACCGCCCAGTTGTCCGCGCGGCACAGCGGATGCTTGAGCATGGCGAGCAGCCTCACCGGCGCGAGGCCGTCGAGCGCAGCCTCCGCCACCAGCCGCGCGAACACGCCGAGCGGCGTATCGGCAAGCGCATCGCCGCCGGAATCGTCAACCGGCACGCTCCAGCGCGACAGCGCCGCCATCACGCGGCGCGCCAGCGCCCGGTCCGGCGTCACCAACGCGGCGGTCTTGCCTTCTGTTTCCATCGCCTGGCGCAACGCGAGCGCGATGGCGAGCGCCTCCTCCTCGGCATTCGCCGTCTCGACCACCGCCATATCCTTGAGCGCAGCTTCCACGTGAACGGCGAAGCCTGAGTCGCCGAGTCGCGTCTGCCACAGATCGCTGGCCATCGCCGGCCGCAACGCCTCCGATGCAAACCGCTCACGGCCATGTGGTTCGGGCTGCGCCAGCGCCGTCACCGCCCCGCGCGCGATGCCGATCTTTGTCAAGAGCGCATGCATGGCGAATTGCGGATGGCCGTGGGCGGCGTCCTCGCCGTCGCCAATCAGCTTCCATGATGCATCGTCGAGATCGGTGTCGAGCCCCGGCAGCACCACCGCGCCCTGCGGCAGCTTCGCGATCGCCTCCAGCAGCGCCGCGGTCGCTGGCATCGAGCCGGTTGAGCCGGCGGCGATCACCGGCCCGCCGGCCTTGGCGAGCCGCGCCCGCTCGGCCTCGATCAGCTTGTCGCGCCGCTCAGCCGGCTCGCTCTTGCCCGCTTCATCGAGGATCGCGGGCCAATGCTGGCGGACGAATTTCAGGAACGCGAACGACCGCTGCCAGTGCTCGTCCATCTCGGGCGGCACCAGCCCGGTGAGTTTGTCGAAGCTCACCTGCCGCGTCGTCATGTCGTCCATCAGCCGCGCCAGGTCGGCGGCCAGCAGCAGCGCCAACGCGGGATTGGCGGCGACCAGCGGCGCCTCGCCGGGCGTCGCCGGCTTGAGCTGGCCCGCCCATTTCAGGATCAGCTCGGCGAGCACCATGCGGCGCTCCAGGCCGCCGAGCGCGTCCTTCAGCTCAAGCGCCTGCTCCGAGGCCTCGCCCGCCGCGGCTTCGGCGAAGGCAATCTCGTCCGCATCGACGTCGCCGATCGGCACGATGCGCGGCAGGACCGCCGCGTCAGAGCGCTGGCGGAACACGTCGCGCGCCAAGCGGCAGGCGCGCCGTGTCGGCAGGTAAAGCGTCACCTGCGCCAGCCTGAGCGGATCGCCGTCGATCTTGAAATTGAGCCCGAGCCTGTCGTCGAGCAGCGCGTCAATCAGCGTCGGCAGGAATGGCGCCGACGCCGGGATGGTGAAGACACGCGGCTTGCTCGCCATGGCGGTTGCATTGTGTCATCGCCCGCGAGTGGGGCGAATGGGTTATTCACGGAAAACAGAGAGATAGTGGTGGGCAAACTATCTCCAATGACGGTGGTGGGACTACTCCGTGCTCTCCCGGATCGCCGCCTCGGCCAGCGCGATCGCGTCCGGCGTGCCCACATGCATCCACACGCCTTCGAGCCGCAGCCCGTGCAGCCGGCCGGCCTCGCGCGCCTTGTCAAACAAGCGGGTCAGCGAGAATGCGTCGGCCGGCGCGCCGTCGAACAGCTTGGGCGCCAGGATAGCTGCGCCAGCATAGACATAGGGCGCAACCGCCTGCTCGCCGCGCTTCTGCAGCCGCCCGTCCGGCGCCATGGTGAAGTCGCCGCGCCCGGCATAGCCGATGCTGGTCGCGACCGGCGCCAGCAGCAGCAGCGCATCCATGATCGAGCGATCGAACGCTTCGGCAAGCTGCGTCAGGTTCGGCTTCACGCTGTCGATCCAGATCGTGTCGGAGTTGACGTGAAAGAATGGCTCGCGGCCAAGCTCGGGCAGCGCCTTGACCACCCCGCCGCCGGTGTTGAGCAGCTTGGCGCGCTCGTCGGAAATCACGATCTGCGGCTTCGTGCGCGACGCCAGGTGCCGTTCGATCTGGTCGGCAAGATAATGCACGTTGACCACGGCGCGCTCGACGCCGGCGCCGGCTAGGCGGTCCAGCACAAAATCGAGCATGGCCTGGCCGCCGACCCTCACCAGCGGTTTCGGCATCGTGTCGGTGATCGGCCGCATGCGCTCGCCCAATCCGGCGGCAAGCACCATGGCGCGGCGGGGATGCGGTCCGGCCATTCGTTTCAGCCGCCGAGTTTCGGGATGTGAACGCTGTACCAGCCGTTGAGCGTGGCCAGCGAAGGATGCGTCAGCGAGCGCTGCAGATACGCCCATACCCGCGGGATGTGACGCACGTATTGCGGCTTGTTATCGCGCCGTTCGAGCCGCGCGAAGATGCCGAGGATTTTCGAGGCGCGCTGCGCCGCCATCGTCGCGTAGGCCTTGATGAAAGCCGGAGAGTCGAAACCCGGCTGCGCCTCGCGCCGCTTCTGCACATAGCGGCCGAGCAGCGAGACCTCCATGGTGTCCGGCACGTCGACGCGCGCGTCCTGCAACAGCGAGGCGAGATCGTAGGCGGCGGGGCCGAGCACCGCATCCTGAAAATCCAGCAGGCCGATCCTGGCGACGCCGTCGCGGTCTGGCAGCCACATCAGGTTCGGCGAATGGAAATCCCGCAGCACCCAGGTGATGTCGGTCTCGATCGCGGTTTGCAGCGCCTCGCGCCACATCGCCACGTAAACGGTGCGCGCCGCGCCGGAAATCTTGGCGCCCAGCGACGGCAGATACCAGTCGAGCAGAAGCTCGGCTTCCGTCAGCATGGCGTCGAGGTCGTAGCGCGGCAGCTTGTGCTGGACGTGCGGCGCGACCGGCAGCACCTCCGGCAAATGCTGGCCGTGTAGCGCCACCAGCATGTCGACCGCCGCGGCGTAGCGATCTTCGATGGGCGCGGGCGGATCGCCCGCCACCACGAACTCGCCGCCGAAGTCCTCGATGATCAGCAGCCCTTCGTCGATGTCGGCTTCGAAAATCTGCGGCGACGAGAAGCCGAGCTGACCGAGCCCGTTCGCCATGGCGACGAACGGCTTCACGTCCTCGGCCAGATGCACGATCGTGCTGTACGGCTTGCCGTCGCGAACCGGCGGACCGTCCGGCCGCCGTGGCGCATTCATCAGGATGGCGCGCTGGTCACCGAGCCGCAGCCGCTCGTAGGATCGAATCGATGCGTCGCCCTGGATGCGGTTGCGCTCGGCTTGGGCGTAGCCGCTGCCTTCGAGGAAGCGGCGGATCGCCGCCAGGCGTTCCGCGCGCCCCGCGAACGCGCCGTGGCCGGTGACGCGGACGTTGCGGTGCTCGGGGCCAAGTTGGGGCGCCAGCGTGAACGCGATGTCGAGCCGGTCCGGCGGCAGGAAGCCGGCGGCGCGGTCCGGCCACTCCATCATCACCACGGCGCCTTCGGGCAGATCGTCGAAGCCGAGCTCCTGCAATTCGCCCGGTGCGTCGAGCCGGTAGAGGTCGGCGTGCACCACCGGGAAGCGCGGCAGCTCGTAGAGCTGCATCAGCGTGAAGGTCGGGCTCGGCACCTGAATCTGCGGGTCGCCGGCGAGATGGCGGATCATGGCGCGGGCGAACGTGGTCTTGCCGGCGCCGAGATCGCCCGACAGCGTGACTAGGTCGCCCGGCTCCAGCGCGGTGGCGATGTCGGCGACGAAGCGCTCGGTGGCCTGCTCGTTGGCAAGGGTCACCGCAAAGCTTGAACCGCCGGATGTGGTCAGCAGCATCCGCCGGTCCTTGTCATGCCCCGTCCTTGGCTCGGCTGGTCGACAGCACGCTCTCCGATTCGGGAAAGTAGGCCACTTTTGACGAAATCTGAAGCCGTTGCGGAACGAACGATTGGATCGCGGCGGCTCCGCCATGTCGCGCATTTGCCCAAAGCCGACAATTCAACGTGAAACATTCCGACCCAATGGCCCGTAAATGGTACTTGGCTCTCTGACCGTCCCTATGCAGAATTGGCGGCAAAGGCGTACGAGTGAGGGCGAGCCCTGTGAACTCTGCCATTCCATCTTCAGCCGCTGACCTTCCACCGGAAGGCGCCGACCACATCGATGAAGCGGCGCTCGCTGAAGTGATGCGCGTTACGCCGCTCGGAGCCGGCGTCGTCGCCGGCACTGCTGTTGCCTTGCTGGTGATCGGCTATCTGGCAATGTATATGCTTGTTTTCCTTCCGCGCGGCGTAGTGGGATAGCCCATGACCGACCGTCCCGCCGAGGCGCATGAGCGGCGAATTCTCGGGACGGAACTGCTCTGGGCATTCGGTGTCGGCGTCCTGATCGCTGCGACGCTCAGCGTGATCGTGTTCACGGCTCTATCGAGGGATATCAACCCACCGAGCAACGTCGAGCGGATCGATCCAAAGACATTGCATCTGTCGGGCGAGTTCGCCGAACACAACCTCGGAACGACGGTGGGGCCGGATGGCCGGGTCACGGCGCGGATCATTGCCACGCAATTCATGTTCGTTCCGCGCTGCGTGGCCGTTCCCCAAGGGCGGCCCGTGACGCTCCGCTTCGCGGCGCCTGACGTCATTCACGGGCTTCTCATCACCGGGACCAATGTGAATACCATGGTGGTGCCCGGCTTCGTCGCTCAGGTGCATACCGAATTTACCCGCACCGGCGACTTGCTGATGCCGTGTCATGAGTATTGCGGTCTGGGCCACAGCGAGATGTGGGCGACCGTTCAGGTCATGCCGGAAAGCCAGTTCAAACCGGGACCGGACGGGAGGGTTTCCTGTGCGCAACGTTGATCGGCTTTGCCTCGCGCATTTCTGGGTGGCCTTCGCGGCATTCCTGGTCGCCTGCCTGCTCGGTGCGTGGCAGATGTGGGTTCGCAGCCCATTGGGCGCCAACATCGGCACGCCGGGGCAGTATTTCATGTCGGTCACCGCGCACGGCGTTTCGATGGCTTATGTGCTGACCACATTCTTCATCATGGGGTTCGGCTATTTCGTCGCGGTGACGTCGCTCAATCGTCCGCTCCCCGGCGGAGGCTGGGCGTGGGCGGCATTCTGGATTGCGATCGCCGGCGTCGTGATGACGGTGATCACGATCCTGATGGGCAAAGCCTCGGTGCTATTCACGTTTTATCCGCCACTCATGGCAAGCCCCTGGTTCTACATCGGGCTCGTGCTGGTCGTGGTCGGCTCCTGGATCTGGTGCGTTTTGATGCTCGTGGCGATGCGCGACTGGAAACGCGACAATCCCGGGAAGCCCGTACCGCTTGCGATGTTTGCCACGGTGGCCAATGCGATGCTGTGGCTATGGACCACGGTTGGCGTGGCGGCGGAGCTGGTTTTTCAGGTCATTCCGGCGTCGCTCGGACTCGTGCAGACCATCGATGCGGGTCTCGCGCGCACGCTGTTCTCGTGGACGCTCCACGCCATCGTCTATTTCTGGCTGATACCAGCCTACATCGCGTTCTACACGATGGTGCCGCGCGCCGCCGGCGGACGGCTCTACAGCGACACCATGGGCCGCCTCACGTTCATCCTGTTCCTGATCTACAGCCTGCCGGTCGGCATGCATCATCTGCTGATGGACCCGCAGCACGCCAACGGCTGGAAGTTCATCCAGACGCTGCTGACGGCTTTCGTCTCCGTGCCGACGCTGCTGACGATTTTCACCATCACGGCTTCGTTGGAGATCGCAGGGCGGCTACGCGGCGGTCGTGGTGTGTTCGGCTGGATCGGCACGCTGCCCTGGGACCGGCCGATGGTTCTCGCGACCGGCCTTGCCTTCGTCATGCTTGGCTTCGGCGGCTTCGGCGGCCTCATCAACATGGGCTACGGCATGAACGCGATGGTGCACAACACCGCGTGGATAACGGCGCATTTCCATCTGATCTTCGGCGGCTCCGTCGTGATCATGTATTTCGCGATCGCCTACGAGATATGGCCGCGCCTGACCGGCCGCGAGCACGCGTCGCTGGCGCCGCTGCGGCTGCAACTGTGGCTCTGGTTCATCGGCATGATGGTGATGACGCTGCCGTGGCACTGGCTGGGCCTGGAAGGCCAGTGGCGGCGCGTCGCCAACTTCAACTACGCCGACCCGATCATTGCCGCCTGGGGTCCCTGGGTCATCGTCTCGCTCGTCGGCGGCCTGGTGCTGCTCGTCTCCGCGCTGCTCTTCGTGCGCAATCTCGCCGTGCTTCACCGCAGTCCATTGCCTGAGCAGCCGCGGCCGCTCTACGCGCTGGCGGTGCATCCGCCGCATCGCGTTCCTGCCGCGCTCAACGGGTTCGGTCTGTGGAACGTGCTGGTCCTTGTTCTGATGGTGCTGGCCTATGGCTATCCTATCGCTCAGTTCGTGATCGATCCGTCGCCGTCGGCGATGGTGCATCGGATGCATTAGGAGCGCACCATGGCGCAGCCATCCGACCCTCATGTTCTCGATCAGCCCTGGCGAATCTGGGCAACGATCACCGTTTTCAGCATCATGCTGGCCGGTATTCTCTTGGGCGTGGTGATCATTCCCGTTGTCCAGGGACGGAGCGACGGCATCGACGCCTTCACGGCAATCTGCCGGGCGCTTGGAATATTGCCGGGGTCTCCTGCACGACAGCAGGTTTCCGATCGAACGCCGCCGAGCCCGGTTTCGCAGGTGGTCTGGACGTCGGGCCTGCTGCAAATCCTCGCCGATGCCAAACCGGAACGAGGGCGGGCTAAGGCCCAGGAGGTTTGCGTCGCTTGTCATGGCGAGAAGGGCGTGTCGGCGAACCCGCAGTTTCCGCACCTAGCCGGTCAATCCGGCGCGGCGATCTACAAACAACTGAACGACTATCGGACCGGCAGCCGTGCGCATCCGCAGATGACGGATATTGCGAAGGCGCTCGATGAACCGACGCTGGCCGACATCTCGGCCTATTACGCTGCCCAGCCGATGCGCGAGCCAAATCCCGTGACGTTGGCAGCGGCGCCTCCGGCGATCGTGCGGCTGGTCGAGCTTGGCGATCCCAGCCGCAACATCCCGCCTTGTTCGTCGTGCCATCGGCCCGGCTCAGGCGGCCCGATCGAAACGCCCATTCTTGCCGAACAGGTGCAGGAATACACCGCGTTGCAGTTGAAGCTGTATGCGTCCGGCGAGCGGCGCAACGACGTCTATGGCCGCATGAGATTCATTGCGGCAAAGCTCTCTCCTTCCGAAATCGATGGATTGGCTTCTTATTATCGAGCTGGCTTCAAATAGGTATGTCAGCTATCCGGTCGCGCGCTACGCCGCCGACCGCTGTGCGCTCTCACCGGTCGGCACCCGCTCCAGCGGGAATGTGCACACCACTGTGGTGCCGCGGCCGACCGTCGAGTCGAGCGTCACCGTACCCCCCGTGCAGCTTGACGAAGGAGCGCACGATGGAGAGGCCGAGCCCGGCGCCGCGATGCCGCGAGCCGTGCGAATGGCTTTCGAACCGTTTGAAAACCTGCTCGGTCAATTCGGGCGGTATGCCGGGCCCCTCGTCGCTGACGCTGAACACGATGGCGTCGTCGCGCCGGTCCTTGTCATGCTCCGTCCTTGGCTCGGCTGGTCGACAGCACGTTCTGATTCGGAAATCAGGCTACTTTTGGCGAAATCTGAAGCAGAGCACATCACCGCGCATGGACTCGTCCCCGCGGCACAACACTTTTCGGCAACTCGCCGAGGCGCGCCTTGAGTCGCGGCAGCGCGAAATCCAGGAAGACGCGCAATTTGACCGGCATGAACCGGTTCGGCGAGTACACAAAGCTGAGAGGCCACGGCGGCGGCTGAAAATCCTGCAACAACGGAACGAGCTCTCCGGATTTGATCGACCCGGCAACGTAATAGGAAAACGCCTCGGCGATGCCGATGCCCGCGCGCGCCGCATCGCACGCCGATTCAATATTGCTCACGATGAGCCGCGAACGCACGGGCACGGCATATTCAGTCCGGTCCTGCTTGAACCTCCATAGGGTTGGCGATTGGATCGGCGCATAGCTGATCATGTCGTGTGCAGAGAGGTCATCTGGCGATTTGGGCGTCCCGCGAGATTTCAAATACGCAGGGCTGGCGCACACCACGCGGACGGTTTCCCCGATCCGCACTGCGATCAGGCTGCTGTCGGCGAGATTCCCGATTCGAAGGGCGACATCGACGTGCTCTTCCAGAAGATTGACCGCCCGATCCTGCAAACTGAGCTGAACGTCCACTTCTGGAAACGCCGCAAGAAACTCCGCCACAACCGGCTGTAGATAATAACGGCCGAGAGCGACGGGGGCCGACACGATCAGGTCGCCGCGCGGCGTCGTGTATTCGCCGGACGCGGCGCGCTCCGCTTCGGCAACATCGGCGACGATACGCTTCGCGGCTGCGATGTAAGAGCGCCCCGCGTCTGTCGGCATAAGCCCGCGGCTCGAGCGATTGAACAGCTTGGTTTGCAGGTGCGCTTCGAGGTCGGACACCTTCCGGCTCACCGTTGCGAGCGGCGCTCTCTGCAAACGCGCGGCGGCCGACAGGCTGCCGGCTTCGGCAACCGCCAACACGATCGACATGGCTTCGAGACGGTCCATCGGACACTTCCATTTTTTGGAAGGATATCTCTCAATTTTACCTGATACCCATCCTTTTCGGAAGGGTCTATTTCCAGGGTGGAGCAACGGACACGTCCACCCACAGGAGACCGACATGACCTCGATCCAAGCCAAGGGCACCGCCCTCATCACCGGCGCATCGACCGGCATCGGCGCGATCTATGCCGACCGTCTGGCGAAGCGCGGTCACGACCTCATTCTGGTCGCCCGCAACAAGGCGCGGCTCGCCTCGCTGGCGCGCCGGACTGCCAACGACACTGGCCGGAAGGTGGAGACGGTCGAAGCCGATCTGACCGCCCCCGCGGACCTGAAGCGCGTCGAGGACATCCTGCGGACCAACGCCGGCATTTCCGTGCTGGTGAACAACGCGGGCGTCGGCGCCACCGCACCGCTGCTCGCCTCCGACGTCGACAAGATGGAGGACATGATCCGCCTGAACGTCACGGCGCTGACGCGCCTGACCTACGCGGCGGCGCCGGCATTCGTCGCCCGCGGCAACGGTACGATCATCAACATTGCGTCGGCCGTCGCGATCGCGCCGGAACTGCTGAACGGTGTCTATGGCGCCACCAAAGCCTTCGTGCTCGCGCTGACGCAAACTCTGGTTCACGAGCTGGCCGACAAGGGCGTGCGCGCGCAGGCAGTTCTGCCAGGCGCCACGGCCACCGAGTTCTGGGACATCGCCGGCATGCCGGTTCACCAGCTTCCGACGCAGATCGTGATGTCCGCCGACGACCTGGTCGACGCCGCTCTGGCGGGCCTCGACCTCGGCGAGACCGTGACCATCCCGTCGCTGGCTAACAAGGCGGAATGGGATCAGTATGAGGCAGCGCGCCGCGCCATGTCGGGCAAGCTTTCGAGCGCTATCCCGGCCCCTCGCTACAACATGCATCAACACGAACGGCTGAGTGCCTAGTCGCGCGCGCCTTTCGTATCAGACCGTTGAAATCGGGAGAGAACCATGAACACCACCGAAGCCATCAATCAGGATCGCCGCCGGCTTTTGAGCACGGTTGCTGCGAGCATCGCTGTCGCGAGTGCCGCGAGCCTGCTGCCGTCACAACTGATCGCTGCGCCCGCGGGCGATGCCATTCGCCCCTTCCGCGTCAACATTCCGGAAGCGCGACTTGGCGATCTCCGGCAGCGCATCGCCGCCACGCAGTGGCCAGACCAGGAGACGGTCAGTGACGGATCGCAAGGGCCGCAGCTCGCAAAATTCCAGGAGACGATGCGCCACTGGGGCACGGACTATGACTGGCGAAAGGTGGAGGCGCGACTGAACGCGCTGCCGATGTTCATCACCGAGATCGACGGCGTCGACATCCATTTCATACACGTCCGTTCCAAGCATGACAATGCGTTGCCGCTCATCGTGACGCACGGCTGGCCCGGCTCGGTCATTGAGCAATTGAAGATCATCGACCCGCTCACCAACCCCACCGCGCACGGCGGAAACGCATCGGACGCGTTTCATCTCGTCATCCCGTCGATCCCCGGCTTTGGCTTCTCGGGCAAGCCGAAGGACAAGGGCTGGAATCCCGACCGCATCGCTCGCGCCTGGGTGGAGCTCATGAAGCGCCTCGGGTACACGCGCTATGTCGCGCAAGGCGGCGACTGGGGCTCTCCCGTGTCCAGCGCGATGGCGCGCCAGGTCCCGGCCGGGTTGCTCGGCATCCACATTAACTTGCCGGCGACAGTGCCGTCTGACGTGGCGATGGCGCTTGCCGGTGGCGGCCCCGTACCCGTGGGACTTTCCGACAAGGAACGCGCGGCGTTCGACTCGCTCGACACGTTCTTCAAGAAGTACCGGGCCTATGGCGTCATCATGGGCACGCGGCCGCAATCGCTCGGCTATTCGCTGGCCGACTCTCCGGTCGGGCTCGCGGCGTGGATCTTCGACTACAACAACGGCGAGCCGGCGAGCCGGCTCAACAGAGATGATGTGCTCGACAACATCACGCTGTACTGGCTGACGAACACGGCGACGTCCGCCGCGCGCATCTACTGGGAAACCGCCGGCCAAAGCGTCGTGATCTCGGCGGCGCAGAAGACCTCGGACATTTCGCTCCCGGTGGCGATCACCGTGTTTCCCGGCGAGGTCTATCGAGCCCCGGAGACCTGGGCCCGGCGTGCCTATCGCAACCTCGCCTACTTCAACGAGGTCGACAAGGGCGGACACTTCGCTGCCTGGGAACAGCCGGAACTCTTCACGGCCGAGCTTCGTGCCGCGTTCAGGTCGCTTCGGCCGGCGCGCTGATCAAGCACAGACGAAAGGACACGCGTCATGTCACAGCGGATGAATTACAACGCGGTCTCGCCGGCCGGGATGAAGGCACTCGGTGCCGTGTACGGATATGTCCGCCAATCAGGGCTCTCCGCGCGGCTGATCGATCTCGTGTACCTGCGCGTGTCCCAGATCAACGGATGCGCCTATTGCATCGACGCTCATTCGCGCGACTTGCTCAAGGCCGGACTGCCTGTCGAGCACTTCGTCCTCGTCCCTGCTTGGCCCGAGGCCGGCGGATTTTTCAACGAGCAGGAAAAGGCGGCGCTCGCGTGGGCGGAGGCCGTCACCCGCCTCGGCGACCGGGGTGTTCCGGACAGCGCGTTCGAGGCGGCGGCCGCGGCATTTGACGAGAAGCAGCTCGCCGACCTGACGATCGCGATCAGCCTGATGAATGCCTACAACCGAATGGCGATCAGTTTCCGTGCCACGCCCGCGGCGGTCATCGCGGAGCCCGGCAAATGAGCGCCCGGGGTATTACAGACGCGGGCGCCTCGCTTTTGACGCTGCCAACCTCGCAGCGCCCGAGCCGGCTACGGTTTCGCGCGCACCGCGTTCGACAGGTTGGCTCGCAATTTCACCAGCTCCTCTCGGAGCTGCCGAAAGTCCGCTACGCCGAGTCCGGTCGCCTTGAGAAGCTCGCCGCGAGCGAGCGCGACCTTCTCGCGTACGCTTCGGCCCTGCGGCGTCAGGCGCAATCGCACCTCCCGTTCGTCCTCCGGATTGCGCTGCCGCGTGAGGTGCCCCATGGCCTCCATCCGCTTCAGCAGCGGCGTGAGCGTGCTCGAGTCGAGGAACAGCTTGTCGCCGAGGCTGCTGACGGTCTGGTCGTCCTGCTCGTACAACGAGACCAGCACAATGTATTGCGGATAGGTCAGCCCCAGTTCGTCAAGCACAGACTTGTAAACGCGGTTCATGGCCAGGTTCGCCGAATAGACCGCGAAGCACAGGAAGTCGTCGAGCTTGGGAAGCTCCGAGCCGACGGGCGGCTTTTGATTGGCCACGGCCATAAGTCCCTCCAAAAGCGGGCAGAATCGATGCCTATCACCTAACTCACAAATAGTTGATGCACGATATAATAGCAAGCGGTTGACATTCAAAGTCAGATGCACGATTACTTATCGCACGATACTAATCGCTTAACAGTAAACCACTACCAACACCGGAGACCCGCCATGAACTCGATCGGAAACGTCATCAACCAGAACCGCCGCCAGCTTTTGTGGAAGGCTGTGCTCGGCGTCGGCATCGCTGCCGCTGGTTCGGCAAGCCTGCTCCCGTCGCAATTGATTGCCGCGCCCGCAGGGCAAGGCGCCGCGACCCCGCCATTGGCGGGCATCGGGCGGAAGGATCTCATCCAGGACGATCTCAGCGTCCCCGGACGCGAGGCCGTTCAGGCGCTCGTTACAATTCCCGCGGGAGTAGCCGCGCCCCGGCACTCACATCCCGGCGAAGAGCTCGCCTACGTCGTCGAGGGCTCGCTCGAATACGCGCTCGACGGCAGGCCGCCGGTGATCGTTAAGGCCGGCGAGGCGCTGTTCATCCCGTACGGCGTACCCCACGCGGTCAAGAACGTCGGCAGCGGCAACGCGGTCGAGCTCGCCACCTACTTCGCGGACAAAGGAAAGCCACTCTTCGTACTCGAAAAATGAACGTCGTGGCGGACTAGCGCCTCCACAGCCCGACTACCCATCGCTTTCCAAACTGAACTTTCAACCCAAAGGAAACAGACATGAACGCCATCACTCAAGTTCGCAGCGAAGCTGCAATCATCCCACAGACGCAACCGGTCGACATGAAGCTCGAAGTCATCGTCATCCCGGTTTCGGATGTCGATCGCGCCAAGCAATTCTACAGCCAACTCGGCTGGCGGCATGACGCCGAGTTCGTCGAGGGTGACGACTTCCGCATCCTCCAGTTCACGCCGCCGGGCTCCGGCGCCTCGGTGATCTTCGGCAAGAACGTCACCGCGGCGGCGCCCGGTTCCGCCCAGGGCCTGTATCTGGTCGTCTCCGACATCGAGGCCGCCCGCAAGGAGCTGCTCGCCCGTGGCATCGCGGTCAGTGAGGTGTTCCACCACGAGGGCGACGTGCGCACCGGCCCGGACGAGCCTTACCTGTTCGGACGGCGCCGCATCAGCGGCCCGGATCCCGAGCGCCGCACCTACCACTCGTACGCCTCGTTCAAGGATCCGGACGGCAACGGCTGGCTGTTGCAGGAGGTCACCGCGCGGCTTCCCGGGCGCGTGGACCCGAACCAGACGACGTTCGCTTCGGTGGCCGACTTGGCCGCTGCGTTCCGCCGCGCGGAAGCCGCGCACGGCGAGCACGAGAAGCGGACCGGCGTGCGTGATGCGAACTGGGCCGACTGGTACGCCGAGTACTGGTGGCGGAGCAGGCCGGCAGGGAGCTGCCGCAGTAAATCCGCGGCAACCGACACGGTCACCGGGGGCGCATCCCCGGTGACCGCGGACACTGATCTTCCAACCCGAACGCAGAGCTACGGCTATGAGCAAAATCCTCGTCTTCTACGGCTCTTATCGTTCCGACCGGATGGGCATTCGGCTCGCTCAATATGTGGTCGATCGGCTGCGGCGCCGGGACGACGATGTCGAGCTGATCGACGCCAAGGCGATCAACCTCCCGATACTCGATCGGATGTACAAGGAATATCCGAAGGGCGAAGCGCCCGAGGCCCTTGAGACGCTCGCTGGCAAAATCCGTAACGCCGACGGATTCGTGTTCGTCACCGGCGAGTACAATTGGGGCGTCCAGCCCGGACTGAAAAACCTCACGGATCATTTCCTTGAGGAGTGGTTCTGGCGGCCCGCTGCGATCGTGAGCTATTCGGCCGGACGCTTGTCCGGTGCGCGTGCCGCAACTGCCTGGCACGGGACGCTCTCCGAAATGGGAATGGTTGTGATCTCCAGCACGATCGGTGTCGGTCCGATCGGACAAACCTTATCGGCCGAAGGCAAACCCATTGGCGAGGGCGGCCAGGCGCTTGAACAGGCGTTCCCGCGCTTTGCCGACGATCTCATGTGGTGGGTGGAGGCAGCGAAAGCGCAGCAACAGCGCAAAGCGCCTCCGTATTGATCGCACAGCGACAGCGACCGGAAATCGGAAGGAGATTTCGATGAACACGAACAAGCTCTTGATGGCCGCGGTCCTCGCAGCCTCGATTGCGGCTCCGATCGCTGGCTTCGTCGGAGAAATGAAAGGGCAGTCGTTGACATCCACCGTGCGGGTTCCGTTCCTTCACGGATTCCCTATCGGCCCCTCTGCCAGTGACGCCGAACAGGCGTCGCTGGTGAACGCCGACGGGTGGCTGAACTCGCCGCCTCTGACGCCGGCGGCGCTACGCGGCAAGGTCGTTCTGGTCAACTTCTGGACCTACACCTGCATCAACTGGCGCCGCCAGCATCCTTATGTCCAAGCCTGGGCCGAGAAATACAAGGACCAGGGATTGGTCGTGATCGGCGTTCATGCGCCGGAGTTCGAGTTCGAAAAGAACCTCGCCAACGTTCGCTGGGCCGTGCAGGACATGAAGGTCGATTACCCGGTCGCGGTCGACAACAACCACGTCATCTGGCGCGCCTTCAGGAACCAGGCTTGGCCGGCGCTCTATTTTATCGATGCGCAGGGTCGTCTCCGCCATCATTTCTTTGGCGAAGGTTCGTACGAACAGTCGGAGATGGTCATCCAGGCCCTGCTGCGCGAGGCCGGAGCCATCGACGTCAGCCGCGAGCCAGTGAAGGTGGATGCCAGCGGCTTCGATGCCGCCGCCGATTGGCGCAACCTCAGATCTCCGGAAAACTACGTCGGGTTTGAGCGCACCGAAAACTTCGTATCGCCAGGCAGCGTATCGCGGGACAAGCCGCGCGTGTATCAGCGGCCCGCACGATTGAGCCTGAACGAATGGGCGCTGTCCGGCGACTGGACGGTGAGGAAGGATGCCGCCTCGCTGAACAAAGCCGGCGGACGCATCGCCTACCGCTTTCACGCCCGCGATCTTCATCTCGTTATGGGCCCGGCGGCGCCGGGAGCATCCGTCAAGTTTCGCGTGCTGATCGACGGCAAGCCACCAAGCACCGCTCACGGCGTTGACGTCGACGAGCAAGGCAACGGCACGGTGACCGAACAGCGGATGTACCAGCTGATCCGGCAGCCGGGGGCTATTGCCGACCGTCAATTCGAAATCGAGTTTTTTGACCCGGGCGTGGAGGCCTTCGCTTTCACGTTCGGCTGATCGAGCATGTGCGAACCAAAGGAGATTGACCATGAATACCAAGTCGGAAAAGATCGACCTCCATCGCCGCCACCTTCTCACCGGAGCGGCTTTGGCCGCCGCTGCCGCCCAGCTCGGGATGCCGCCTTCGGCGCATGCACAATCCGCCAAGGCGACGCTGCCCTTGATCAAGCTGGGTACGCACACGTCGCTCGGCCCTTTGAAGCAGATCGACGCCGGCGTGCTGAACGTCGCATACGCCGAAGCGGGTCCGGTTGATGGTCCGCCGGTTATCCTGCTGCACGGCTGGCCCTATGACATTCACAGCTTTGTCGATGTGACGCCGATGCTGGCGTCGGCGGGTTACCGCGTGCTTGTTCCCTACCTGCGCGGCTATGGGGCAACGCACTTTCTCTCCAGCGAAGCCTTCCGCAACGGCCAGCCGTCGGCCCTGGCGGTCGATGTCATCGCCTTCATAGATGCGCTCAGGATCGAGAAGGCGCTGCTCGCCGGTTTCGATTGGGGCGCGCGGTCGGCCGATATCGTCGCGGCGCTCTGGCCGGAGCGCGTCAAGGCGCTTGTCGCCGTCAGCGGCTATCTGATCGGTAGCCAGGAAGCCGGTCGGATGCCGTTACCACCAAAGGCCGAACTTGAATGGTGGTACCAGTTTTATTTCGCCACGGAACGCGGCCGGATCGGTTACGAGAAAAACCGGAACGACTTTAACAAGCTGATCTGGCAGATCGCTTCTCCCAAATGGAGCTTCGACGACGCGACGTTTGCCCGCAGCGCTGCCGCCTTCGACAACCCGGATCACGTCGCCATCGTCATCCATAATTATCGCTGGCGGCTCGGTTTGGCCGAAGGCGAGCCGAAATATGCCGAGTTGGAAAAGCGGCTTGCCGAATTCCCGGTTATCAAGGTGCCCACCATTACTCTTGAGAGTGATGCCAATGGCGCGCCACACCCCGACCCGAAGACGTATGCGGAGAAATTCGCCAGCAAGTATGAGCACCGGCACATCACGGGCGGCATCGGCCACAATCTTCCGCAGGAAGATCCAAGGGCCTTTGCCCAGGCGATCATCGACGTCGCGCAGGCGTGAGGTGGTCACAACCAATCGCGCGCTACGCAGCCGTCCGCTGTGCGCTCTCGCCGGTCGGCACCCGTTTCAGCGGGAACGTACACACCACCGTGGTGCCGCGGCCGACCGTCGAGTCGAGCGTCACCGTGCCGCCGTGCAGCTTGACGAAGGAGCGCACGATGGAGAGGCCAAGCCCGGCGCCGCGATGCCGCGAGCCGTGCGAATGGCTTTCGAACCGTTTGAAAACCTGCTCGGTCAATTCGGGCGGTATGCCGGGCCCCTCGTCGCTGACGCTGAACACGATGGCGTCGTCGCGCCGGTCGCACGCCAGCGTGACGATGCCGTGGACCGGCGAAAAGCCGACCGCGTTGGCGAGCAGGTTGAACAGCACCTGGCGGACCCGCCGCTCGTCGGCCACAAAGCTGCCGACGTCGGGCATGGTCTCGATTCTGAGCGAGATACTGTCCTTGACCAGGCGGTCGCGGATGCCCTCCGCCGCGGCGTTCATGGTCTTGCGGATGTTGACATCGCCGAGATTGAGCGTCATCGCGCCGGCATCGATGGTCGCAAGGTCGAGGATGTCGTTGATGATCGCGAGCAGCGCGTTGGTCGACGACGTGATGTAGCCGAGATATTCGCTCTGCTTGTCGTTCAGCGCGCCGACTGCCGGCTCGCCGAGGAAGTACGCGAAGCCGATGATGTTGGTCAGCGGCGAGCGCAATTCGTATGACACGTGCTGGACGAAATCGACCTTGAGCTGGTCGGCGGTCTCCAGCGCCTCGTTCTTTTCGAGCAGGGCACGCTCGACATTCACGGTGTCGGTGATGTCCTGGAACGTTGACAGCGTGGCGCCGTCCGGCAGCGGCACGGTGCGCAGATCGATCACGCTGCCTTCGCGGCGTTCGATGCGCTCGGTGAGCGCGGCCCGGTTGTCGATCGCCGTCACCGCGCTGCGCAGCTTCTGCCACAGCGCATGGTCGCCGTGCAGCAGGCGGCAATACTCGATCACGGTTTCGATGTGCGGGCGCTCGGCCAGCGCGGCGGGATCGAGCCGCCACATCTGCTCGAACGCGGAGTTGTGCAGCCGCAGGCGGCCGTCGCTGCCGAACACGGCGACGCCTTCCGCGAGGTTGTCGAGCGTCTCGCCCTGCACGCGGTTGAGCGCGCCATAGCGGCGCATCAGCTCGAGCCGCTCGGTGGTGTCCTCGAACAGGTAGGTGACGCCGCCCTGCGGATTGGGCGTGGTGACGACGCGCAGCGTGCGCCCATCCGGCAGATGCCAGAGGTGCTCCCTGGTTTCGGTCGCGCGATAGGCCTCGTGCAGCGCGGCCTTCCACTCCCGGAAATCGTTCTCCTCCGGCAGCTTGCGCTCGGCGCGCAACTGGTCGAGCAGCGCGGCGTCGGTCGGCCCCTGGTCGAGCATCCCGGTGTCGAGGTCCCATAGCGAGCGGAACGCCGAGTTGTAGAACGCGAGCTTCTGGTCGGCGCCGAAGGTCGCGACCGCGGTCGGGAGCTGATCGAGCGTGCGGCGGTGCGCGTCGAGCAAACGCTTGATCTCGCCGCGCATCGCCTCGGCCTCGGTCGCGTCGATGCCGACGCCGGCGCTGCCCTTGCGGCTCGGCACGTCGAGCACGTCGAGGGTGCGGCGATTGCCCGCGACAATGGCGGGCACGCGCGCCTCGTAGGCCTTTCCGGCGGCGCGGCTGCGGCTTGCTTCGTCGCGCGGCATGCGGCCGAGCATTTCCAGGCCGCGCGCGACCGCATCGGCGGCGTCCTTGGCGTCGACGGCGCGGGCGAAGGCGGGATTGGCGAACACCAGCGCGCCGGCGAGGTCGCGGGCCCAGACCGGCGAGGGCAGCGCGTCGAGCAGCGCGCGCAGCGATTCCATCTCGCCGGCGAATTTTTCATAGCGGGCGTTGAGCTCGGCGAGCTCGCGCTTGATGCCGGTGACGTCGCGCAGCCGCAGCACGGCGCGTCCGCCGATCACGCGGCCGCCCGCTTCGATGGCGTGGCCGGCGAGCGTCATCAACGGCATGGTGAAGCTCTCGCCGTTGACGCGCAGCGCGTCGGTGGCGCGCTCCATCGCCTGCGCCTTGTCCGGCTCGAGCCAGCTTCCGAATGCGAGCACGCGCTGCTTCGCCGCCGCGCTGGTGATCAGCGCGGTGTCGCCGATAATGTCGGGCTCGTTGTCGGCGGCGGCCCACGACACCAGCACCTGCGGCTCGGAGCGCAGCATCGCATTGAAGCGGTCGCTCTCCGCGCGCAACGTGCCGAGCTTTTCGCGCAGCGCCATCTCGGTCGTGGCGCCGCGCATCCTGGTGCGCACCAGCATGATGGCGGTGGTAACGCCGAACAGGATGCCGCCGAGGATGAGGGCGAGGGTGATCAACTCGTGGCGGTCGAGCGAGGCCGCGGTCTCCGCGAGGAAGTTCAGGACGGCGCGAGGAGAGGCGGAATAGTCCGGAGGAAGAAGATCCTCAGCACGCGAGGTGGCCGGAAGAACGGCGGCGATCGCGGCGATGCCCGCTGCCCGGATTTTGTCCGGCATGTCCCGATTGCCCCTGCGTAGGCGATGGCCGCCTGCCTTAACGCCCACGAATCGCTTGGGATTTAACCCGAAGCGGAGTCGTGCCGGAAGAGTCCAGAGCGCGAACGGCCGTGCGCTGGGGCGATGGTGTTGCAGAAATGTGCGGGAACTTGGCCGAATTGCCCGGAGGAAGCGCTGGAGGAGGCTCGGAGGTTGCCGGAGGTTACGCGAGGAACGTCATGCTCCGCCGCCGGAGCTGTCGCGGAACGGTTCCGCTTTTTTCATCAGCTCTTCGACATTGATGCGGCTCAACGCTGCCGAAAACGCCTTTTCCGCCTGCGCTACGGCCGGTCTCACGACTTCTTTGAGCAAGGTCGAGCCCGACTTGGCCAGATCGCCGTCGTCTTCGATCGTCCCCGCTGCGCGTAGGATCTCATCGGCGGTGATTTTCTTGCGCTCGCGGGCCAACTCGTAGCCGCCGCGCGGCCCGCGAATGCCCTTGAGGATGCCGTCGCGCACCAGCGCCTGAAGGACCGGCTCCAGGTGCCGCGCCGGAAGCTGGTGGCGTACTGCCAGCGCTTTGGCAGAGACCGGGCGGCTGCGATGGTAGAGCGCAACGTCGATAACAGCAGCGATCGCTAGAAGGCCCTTGCGGGGAAGCAGCGCCATGTGGGGAACCAGCCCAGATTATACCGTATAACGGTGCGATATTACGGCCAGCGTTAGTCCGATTTGTCAATTACCAGAATACCAGTAGAGCCGAAGCCACCCGCGCCGCGCCTTGTTTCTTCCAGGGTTTCGACTTCCGAAAGCTGTGCATGTGCGACGGGCACGATGACCAACTGAGCAATTCGATTGCCTCGCTCAACTGCAAACGATTCAGCTCCAAAATTCACAAGAAGGACGTGTATTTCGCCGCGATAGTCGGCATCGACGGTGCCCGGCGCGTTGAGAACCGTGACTCCGTGCTTTGCGGCGAGGCCGGATCGCGGCCGGACCTGCCCTTCGGTCGTGGCCGGCAGCGCGACCGCGATGCCGGTCGGGATCGAGGCCCATTTCCCCGGCTCGATCGTCACCGGCACGCCGGCGGGCACCGCTGCATGCAGATCGAGGCCGGCGGCGCCGGCGCTTTGGTAGGCCGGCAAAGGCAAGTCCGCGCCGTGCGGCAGGCGCATGATCTGCACGGAAACGGTCATTGCTCGTCACCTCCGGACTGGTGCGCGGCGCCGCTCAGCGCTTGCGCGATCCGCGCGACCAGCGCCGCCGCGACCGCGTCCTTGCCCTGCGGCGGCCAGGATTCGATGCCGCCGCGCGTGATCAGGTGCACCGTATTGATATCGCCGCCCATCACGCCGGATTCCGCCGATACGTCGTTGGCGAGGATCCAGTCGCAGCCTTTCTTCGCGAGCTTCTTGCGGCCGTTTTCCACGACATTCTGGGTTTCCGCGGCGAAGCCGACCACCAGCGCCGGCCGCTTCGACTTGCGCTGCGCCGTCGTCGCGAGGATGTCCGGGTTCTCGAGAAGCGCGAGTTCGGGGGTCCCTCCGGCACCTTTTTTCATCTTATGCCGCGGAGTTTCCGCCGTTCTCCAGTCTGCTACGGCCGCGGCGAACACCGCGGCGTCGGCCGGCAGCGCCGCCTCGACCGCGCGCAGCATGTCGCGCGCGGTCTCGACCTTGACCACGCGCACCCCCGGCGGATCGGGTACGTTCACCGGCCCCGACACCAGCGTGACCTGCGCGCCCGCCGCCGCCGCGGCCGCCGCGATCGCATGGCCCTGCTTGCCGGACGAGCGGTTGGCGATGTAGCGCACCGGATCGATCGGCTCGTGCGTCGGCCCCGACGTCACCAGAACGCGCTTGCCGGCGAGCGCGCCGCGCTCCGCCTTCAATAATGCGAGCGCCGATTCCGCAATCTCGACCGGCTCCGCCATGCGGCCGGGCCCGGCTTCGTTCGCCTCCGCCATCTCGCCGGCGTTCGGCCCGACCACGTGGACGCCGTCGGCGATCAGCGTCTCGAAATTCCTTCGTGTCGCAGGGTGAGCCCACATCGCCGGGTTCATCGCCGGCGCAATGAGAATGCGCGCGCGCGCCGCCAGCAGCACCGCGGTGGCGAGATCGGAGGCCAAGCCGTGCGCCATCCTGGCGATGAGATCGGCCGTCGCCGGCGCCACCACGATCAGCTCCGCCTCGCGCGCCAGGCGAATGTGGCCGACGTCGAACTCGCTGTCCGGATCGAACAGGCCGGTGAAGACGCGCTCGCCGGCCAGCGCCCCGGCCGCGAGCGGCGTGACGAACTCCGCGGCCGCCTTCGTCATCGCGACGCGCACGCTCAAGTTCCGCTCGCGCAACCGCCGGATCAGGTCGAGCGACTTGTACGCCGCGATGCCGCCGCCGATGATGAGCAGGACCTGCTTGCGCTCCGTCTCGCCGCGCGCCTCGCCGCCCGGCGCGGCGGCATCGGCGGCAAACGCCTCGCCGTCGCGCGCCGCGGCGCGCAGGATGAAGCGGATTTCCTCCTCGACCGAACGGCCGTTCTTCGCCGCGCGCAGCCGCAGCCGCTTTTTGAGCGCCTCGTCGAGCTGGCGGACGGTGAGGGAGGCCATGGCCGGAAACCCATATGGGACCGGCGGATTATAGCATTGATTGCAGTGCAATCAATGCTATCAAATCCCAGTCCTGGGGAGCTTCTGCAACTCGCTGGGTTTTCCCTCCCCATGCGGTTTGCCCGGCGCGCCGAGCGAATGTGAGCCCGTAGGTGGGTAAAGTGCGAAGGGCCGAGCCACTGCAGCCGGGGTTATGCGCTTTGGGCGTTAGCCTACTCCACGAGCCACCCGAGTTCCACGAGAGGCGATCCCCGACAGGCCGGAACAAATCTATTCCGGGCGTGTTAACTGGAGCTGTATTGCGCGTTGTGCGGGAGGCGGGGATGACCGAACTTGAGTCGCGCAAAACTTTGCGTTCCATTCAATCATCCGACGAGTCGGTGGTCGGTGACGCGCGGGCGCTTCGCGAAAGCGAAGAGCGTTTCCGCATGCTGGCGGACAACATCTCCCAGCTTGCATGGACCTGCGATCTGCTCGGCAATGTCACCTGGTACAACAAACGCTGGGTCGACTACACCGGCCTGTCATTCGAAGACATGAAGGGCTGGGGGTGGGACAAGGTTCAACACCCCGATCACGTCGATCGCGTGGTCGCGCGCGTCAAGCGTTCGGCCGAGACCGGCGAGCCGTGGGAGGACACCTTTCCGCTGCGCGGCAAGGATGGGCAGTACCGTTGGTTCCTCTCTCGAGCCATGCCGGTCCGCGACGAGCATGGCAAGCTGGTCCAGTGGTTCGGCACAAACACCGACGTAACCGAACAGGTCTTGGCCGAGGAAAAACTTCGCCGGCGCGAGCAGGAGCTTTCTGATTTTTTCGACAACGCGACTGTCGGCCTGCATTGGGTTGGACCGGACGGGATCGTCCTCCAGGTGAACCAGACCGAGCTCGATATGCTTGGCTATTGCCGCGAAGAATATGTCGGGCGCCACATTGCAGATTTTCATATCGATCGGCATGTGATCGACGACATCCTCGAACGTCTGACTCGCGGCGAAAAGCTGTTCGAATATCCCGCGCGCCTGCGCTGCAAGGACGGCTCGATACGTGACGTGCTGATCAACTCCAGCGCTCTGTTCGAAAGCGGCCGATTCATCCACACCCGTTGTTTTACCCACGACATCACGGAGCGAAAGCGAGCCGGAGAAGCTTTACGGGAGAGCGAAGTTCGGCTGGCGGCTGAGCTTTCCGACACTCAGCTCTTGCAACGCGTCAGCGCCGAGATGATCCAAGAGGACAACGTTGAGGCGCTGTACGAAAAAATCATGGACGCCGCGGTCGCTATTATGCGATCGGACTACGCGAGCATGCAGATGCTCTATCCGGAACGGGGCAGCGGCGGTGAACTGCGCCTCCTCGCCTCGCGGGGGTTCACTCCAGAGGCGACGAAATTCTGGGAGTGGGTGCGCGCCGATTCGAATTGCACCTGCGGGGTAGCGCTGAAGACCGGTAAGCGCGTCATAGCAACCGACGTCGCCACATGCGACTTCATGGCCGGGACGGAAGACCAGACTACATACCTGCAGGCCGGCATCCTTGCCGTCCAGTCCACGCCGTTGCTCTCGCGCAAAGGACAGATCGTGGGCATGATCTCCACCCACTGGCGCCAACCGTACAAGCCCGCCGAGCGCGATCTGCGGCTGCTCGACATTCTGGCGCGGCAGGCGGCCGACCTGATCGAGCGCAAGCAGGCGGAAATCGCCATGCAGCACCTCGGCGCGATCGTCGAATCTTCGGACGACGCCATCGTCAGCAAGAACCTCGACGGTATCATCACAAGCTGGAACCGCGGCGCGCAGCGCCTGTTCGGCTACACGACCGACGAAGTCGTTGGCAAACCGGTGACGATCCTGATCCCGCCCGACCGGCAAGACGAGGAGCCGAACATACTGCGGCGGATTCGCAGCGGCGAGCACGTCGACCATTTCGAGACCGTGCGCCAGCGCAAGGACGGCACACCGATCGATATCTCGCTGTCGATCTCGCCGGTTCGCGACGCCGCGGGCAAGATCGTCGGTGCCTCGAAGATCGCGCGCGACATCACCGCGCGCAAGCAAGCCGAGACGACGCAGCAGATGCTGCTGAACGAGCTGAACCACCGTGTCAAGAACACGCTCGCCAGCGTGCAGGCGATCGCGCAGCAGACCCTGGCCCGCACCCAGAAGCCGGCGGACTTTGTCGCGAGCTTTGGCGGACGCATCCAGTCATTGGCGCGCGTGCATACGCTCCTGAGCGCGACGACCTGGCAGGGCGCCGACCTTCGCGATCTGATCCGCGATCAGGTGCTATCCGGCCCGGTGGACGAGACCAGGCTCACGGCCTGGGGACCGTCGGTCCGGCTCGACCCGCAACTGGCGCTCCACCTGGCGCTGATGCTGCACGAGCTTGGCACGAATGCCTGCAAATACGGCGCGCTGTCGATTGCAGGCGGCTGGGTGACGATCAACTGGACCACCGATGACGCGCTGCATATCCAGTGGATGGAACGCGGCGGGCCGCCAGTCGTGACGCCTTCCAAGCGCGGCTTTGGGTTCACGCTGATCGAGCAGAGCGCCAAGGGCCAGGGCGGAGAGGCCCAGATGCTTTGCGAGGCTGAGGGAATCACCTGGAAAATCACCCTGCCGCTTCACGAGCGTGCCGATTCCATCATCGCGCCGCAGATCGTCCAGACGCCGTCGTCCGAGCCGTCTGCCGCCGGCGGCGAGCCGCGTACGACTCTCGCCGGACGGCGCTTTCTGGTCGTCGAGGATGAGCCGCTGATCGGCCTCGATATCGTTGCCGGACTGGAGGATGCACAGGCGCAGGTCGAAGGACCGATCGGCACCGCCAAAGAGGCGATCGAGATGATCGAGCGCATGTCATTCGATGCGGCGTTGCTTGACGCGAACCTGCACGGGCGGCCGGTGGATGAAATCGCGAGCGCGCTGACGCGCCGCGGTATCCCGTTCGCCTTTGTCACCGGTCACGGACCGGAAGGCCTGCCGCCCGCGTTTCGTGGAGCCGCCCTGCTCGGCAAGCCGTGCAGCCGCCAGCAAGTGCTCGAAACGGCAGAACAATTGGTTGCGGGCCGTGGCGACGTCGTCCGCTTGAGACGTTAAAGCGGCATGCTCCCCCGCTTGCGGGCAAGGGTTGGGGGCGCTTCAAGCAGCGCGGCGGATCGTGAACGCCTTGCCGTCGCGTGTGGTGACATGGCCGAGCCGCACCAGCGAAGCGAGGACATCGAAAATAGACTTTTCCAAATTCCGTAACTTGCGGAAATGCGCGGCGTCACCTGCATCTCGCCCGGCAAATTGGGATCGTCGAATTTGTCCGTGTAGCGCAGGCGCGCGCCGCGCGAGCTCCAAATATTGTCCGCCGAACGAATGACTCGCGCCCATGGTGAAATTGCGGAACGACATTCCGAAGGTGCCGCCGGCTTTTGCGTCGAGGTGATGCGCCGTGCAGGCAAAGCCGTTGGGCGGCAGCCACTTCGCTATGGCGTCTGCCTCGATGAAGGCGCGATAGACCAGCCAATTGCCAGGCGCACGCATGTGAGCGTCAAGCGTGAACGACCGCGCTTGACTGTCCGGGCCTCCGATGAAGCGCTATTGTACGCGCGAGCATGTGACTGGATGATAAGCGCAGGGAACCTCGGATGCGGCTTGACGGCGGGTGCTATTGCGGCGCGGTGCGGTATGTGGCGGAGGGTGAGCCCGTGCTTCGAGCGCAATGCCATTGTCGGGCCTGTCAACATGTGTCGGGTGGGGCGCCTAATCTGTTCATGCTCATGCCTGCGGAGGGTTTCCGCTATACGAAGGGGACGCCGAAGACTTACCAGCGGCCCGACAAGGCCGATGCCGTGACGCGGGAATTCTGCGCCGAGTGCGGCACGCACTTGATCACGCGCCGGCCTGGCTTGCCGCCGGTGGTGCTGAAGATCGGAACGTTGGACGATCCGTCGGTCTATGGCGGCGCCCGGATGGCGATCTTCACTGCGGAGGGGCAGCCCTTTCATCTCATTGCGAGCGGCGTTCCTGCGTTCGAGGGGTTGCCCCGCGGGCCTAAGTGTCTGTCCGGAAACTTTTGCTGAAAGCATTGGATGAAAATCAGCATGGGCTTCCCAGCAAGCGTCTTTCCGGCACCTCGTTTGATTTCGCGGTCTGGAAAAACGAGTCAAATCAACCGTATGTTTCCGGACGGACTTTAAGATAAAAAGCCAGTCGGCCATTAGGAATGTTCACATGGAGAGAGCGAAAGGCGATGCGGCGGCGGGGTTCGCGTTGCGAGCAGGAGCACTCGTGATCCGCTCTGCAATTCCAGCGGCCGTGATTTGGGCGATATCGACATTTGTCATGGTGGATCTCGCTTTCGCGCAGTCATATCCGTCTCGACCAATCAGGCTTATCGTACCTGCAGGCCCCGGCGGGCCGAATGACGTGCTCGCGCGGCTGCTCGCGCAACATCTGCCGCAAGCTCTCGGTGGCAATGTCGTGGTTGAGAACCTTGCCGGCGGCGGCGGCCGGGTCGCTGCGAGAAGCGTCGCGGCGGCTGACCCCGATGGCCATACGCTGCTAATTGGCAACACCGCCACGCTTGCCAATATTCCGGCTTTTTCCAAAACTGTTGGGTATGATCCAATAACCAGCTTCACAGCAGTCGCGAAGATCACGGACTCTTTTTCAGTCTTGGCAGTGCGCCAAGATTTTCCCGCGCAATCGGTTGCTGAGTTCGTCGCCTACGCCAAAGCAGCACCCGGAAAGCTTAACTTTGCGTCCTCCGGTGCCGGAAACTTAACCCACCTCGCGGGCGAGTTGTTCAACCTCAAGACAGGCATCGGGGTCGTCCATGTTCCCTACAGGAGCACGGCCGAAAGCGTCGCTGCGATCCTGGCTGATCAGGTCCAGATGACGTTTACCAATCTCTCGACCGTCTTGCCGCTCATACGGGAGAAGAAAATAAAGGCGCTCGCTGTGACAGGCGAAAAGCGTGCCTCGGAGTTACCAGGCGTGCCGACCATGGTTGAAAGTGGCATAACTGACTATGTCGTGACCAGCTTCTTCGGCGTCGTTGCTCCCGGCGGCACGCCATCTCCCATCATCACTAAGCTCAACGCGGCGATCAACGAAAGTCTTCAATCGCCAGCGATCGTGGCGAGCATGCGAAGGCTTGGCGCTGAGCCGAGCATCGGTTCCCCGCAGGAGTTTTCTACGTTCATCGAGGCCGAATTGAAAAAATGGGCCGCCGTAGCCCAGACATCAGGCATCTCGATCGATTAGAGACCGACGATCCTGGCAAAGGCAGCCGTTGATTTGGGATGCACGAATCTCCACGAGCCCGACGAGGGTTGGATCGAAGCTCGAAGCGATGGCGACCGATGCGGCGGCCCACTTCTTCATGAGTTCAGGGGCCGCGGCAAAGAGATCGTCGGCAGTCATGGTTCAGCTCACGGCAGCGGCTTGCCGCGCACATCCCCGGCGCGCTCGATCTTGACCAGCACACCGATCCCGGTATCGGCGCCGACGTGGGTCTGTTCGCGCGGCAAGAGCTTGTCGAAGATCGCCTTGTGGACCGGCCCGCTCTCGTGCAGCGCGGCGGTGCCGTAGAAGCGCAGGAAGCCCGACTCCAGCTTACCGGCGCGCTGCGCGGCGAAGTTGGCGTACATCACGCAGATGCGCTTCTCGTGGCCGAGGTTTTCCAGCGCCTGCTTCTTGGAGCGCTCCCAGTAGGCGAGATGGTCGTCGTCGAACACCACCATGCTGCCCTTGGGCGAGATGTTGGGCCCGTTCGGCCCATAGGTCGCGACGAGGCAGGGCGACCCGTCCTCCCACGCCGACCGGATGAGATCCTTGAGCTTCTGGCTGATCGGCATGGGTGTGTTCTTTCCGCTACTTTAGGGTTCGTTCATTGGACATAGTGCCGAAGGCTTGTGGGAGATCAAGGCACGCAGAGATGCCAGATGAGGCCAGATCGGAATCTCCGCTCATTCCCGCGCATAGCCGTCCGAAGGACGGCGTCGCTTCGCTCGCCTATGCTGGGAATCCAGGGCCAAAATATATTGGTCTCAATTGCGGCTCTGGGTCCCCGCTTCCGCGGGGACGAACGGAGACGCCAGCGATCCAACGCGCCGTCACTCCAGCTTGATGCCCGCCTGTTTCACGACCTTGGTCCACTTCTCCAGGTCGGCGCGCAAATACGCGTCGAAATCGGCGGGCGTCATGTACATCGTCTCGGCGCCCTGCTTGTCCCAGATCGCCTTCGTTTCGGGCTTGGCGAGCAGCTTCTTGATCTCGGCGTTGAGCAGATCGACGATCGCTTTCGGCGTCCCCGCCGGCGCCATGATGCCGGACCAGCCGGTGTGCTCGTAGCCGGGCACGCCGGCTTCCGAGACGGTCGGCACGTCGGGGAAGCCCGCCGCGCGTTTCGCCCCGGTGGTGCCGAGCGCGCGCACCTGGCCCGCGATCACGTTGGGCCCGACGGCGGGGATCTCGTCGAACATCATGTTAACGTGCCCGCCGATGATGTCGTTGCGCGCCCCGGTCGAGCCCTTGTAGGCGACATGGAGCATGTCGGTGCCGGTCATCAGCTTGAACAACTCGCCGCCCATGTGCTTGTTCGATCCGGGGCCCGACGAGGCGTAGGTGAGCTTGCCGGGCTGCGACTTCGCGAGCGCGATGAACTCCTTCACGGTCTTCGCGGGTATCGAAGGGTGCACCACCATCAGCGCGTCGTAGGAGAACGCCGGCGCCACGGCGACGAAGTCGCGAAACAACTGGTACGGCTTGTTGGGTTGCAGGATTTCCAGATTGATGTGCGGCGAGGCGACCACGAGCAGTGTGTAGCCGTCCGGCGCCGACTTCGCCGCCTCGACCGTTCCGATCAGGCCGGCGGCGCCCGGACGGTTCTCGACAAAGAACGATTGCTTGAGCTGTTCGCCCAGCGCCTGCGCGAGCCAGCGGCCCACCAGGTCGGTTGGGCCGCCGGCGCCGAGCGGCACAATCAGGCGCACCGGCCTCGTCGGATAGTCCTGCGCGAAAGCTTGCAGCGAAGGCAGCGCCAAAGCGGCGGCGAACAGGGCGAACAAGACGGCGCGCAGCGTGACAGGCATGAGAGATTCCCGACTGTTCTTCAAGCCCGAGCGCGACGGCGGCGGACGGCTTTCGGTTTGGCAGTTTTCTTCGCCACCTTCTTGCGCGCCGCGGCGGCGCGCAGCTTGCCCTTCGCCTTCTTCACCTTGCCGGACGTCATGGTCCAGCCCTTCCAGTTGATGTCGAAAATGATGCCGTTCGGGTCGCGGAACTTGCGCTCGAAGTCGTCGTCGTCCGGATCGCCGAGATCGAAGAAGAACTTGCCGCCGGCCTTCTCGATCTGCTTCTGCTGCTGCTCCAGGTCGTCGCACTGGAAGCCGAAGTGGTGGATGCCGACGAACTCGTTCGGGTTCTTCAGTCCGGAGCCGACCTCGCTCTTGTATTGCAGCAGCGCAAGGTTGATCTCGCCGTCGCTCATGTAGACGCGCCAGGCGGTGGGGCCTTCCGACTTCGGCGAGCGCTTGAGGCCGAGGGCCTTTTCGTAGAAATCGGCGGTCGCGTCGATGTCCTTCACCGAAAGCGCGATGTGCCTGATCCGTGCTGCCATGGCTTGCTCCTTGTGAGCTGTATACCGATAGTCTGACAGCTTCGCCGCGACCTTGCCAGACGAGGAGTCGCACCTCCGGCGGCTTCCGCGCAGGGCAGGGTGGGTGTTAGGTTCGGCGCCGAATCTGAATAGGGAGAGGTGCGTCATGGTTCGATGCAGAGCGTTGCTGGTGGCGTTGCTTGGCGTGGCCGCCGCCGCGCCCGCGCTGGCGCAGAGCTATCCGAACCGGCCGATCCATCTGGTGGCCGGCAATCCGCCCGGCGGCGCCACCGATATGATCGCGCGGATCATCGGCACGCCGTTCGGCGAGCGGGTCGGCCATAACCTCGTGATCGAGCACAAGCCAGGCGCCAACGGCAACATTTCGGCGGAGGTCGTCGCCGCGGCCAGACCCGACGGCTACACGCTGCTCTATGCCAACAACAGCACGGTGGTGATCAACCCGCACATCTACACCAAATGGAAGCTGAAGCCGCTCGACGACCTGGTTCCCGTGGTCACGACGATCACCAATCAACTGGTGTTGGCGGCCAATCCCAATGTCGTGCCGGCCAACGATCTGCGCGGCTTCGTCGAATTCATGAAGGGCAAGTCGCTGTTCTATGCCTCGATCGGCAACGGCAGCCAGCATCATCTCGGGATGGAGATGCTGAAGCAAAAATCAGGCATGGACCTGACGCACGTTCCGTACAAGGGCGGCGGTCCGGCCTCGATCTCAGTGATTGCCGGCGAGAATGCCGTGATGTTCGGTGGCACTTCGGTGGTGCAACACATCACATCCGGCAAGCTCAAGCCGATCGCTGTTAGCGGAAAGCGGGGCTGGGCGACATTGCCGAACGTCGGCGGCATCGACGAGGTCTATCCTGGTTATTCCCTGCTGCTCTGGCACGGCATTTTCGCGCCGAAGAACACGCCGCAGCCGATCCTCGACAAGCTGCGCGCGGAGTTCAACGCGGTGCTCGCGATGCCCAAGGTGAGGGACCAGCTTGTGACCAGTGGCGCCGGCGAGCCGTACATCACCACGCCGCAACAGTTCTCCGACCTGCTGCGGGCCGATTACGACAGCTACGGCAAGGTGATCAAGGACCTGGGCTTCAAGGTGGATTAGGGTGAGTTACTTCCGCACCCCCGCCAGCGCCGCCGCGCTCGTCCATTTTTTAAGTTCGGCGTCGATATAGCGTTTGAAGTCGGCGGGCGTACCGCCGAGCGGCTCGTAGCCCTGCTTGCCGAGCGTCTCCAGCAGATCCGGCGACTTCAGCGCGGCGTTGAGTTCGCGGCCGAGCTTGTCGACGATCGGCTGCGGCGTGCCGAGCGGCGCCATCAGGCCGAACCAGATCGATGCATCGAGGTCCGGCATGCCGAGTTCGGCGACTGTCGGCAGGTCCGGCGCGATGGCGGAGCGTTTCGGCGCCGCCCAGGCCAGCGCCTTGAGCTTCCCGGCCTGCACGTTCGGCCAGACGGTGGCAGCGGAGGAGAACATCACCTGCGTGCGCCCCGCGATCAGATCGATCACCGCCGGCGGCGCGCCCTGATAGGGCACATGGCGCATCTGGATGCCGGCCCGCGCGTTGAGCAGCGCGCCGGCGAGATGCGGCGTGGTGGCCACGCCGGACGACGCGTAGAGGATTTCGCCGGGCTTCTGCTTCGCGAGTTCGATCAGCTCCTTGAGGGTGCTCGCGTTGATCGACGGATGCACCACAAGCATCACCGGCACGGTGGCGGCGAGCCCGATCGGCGCAAAGTCCTTGGCGAAATCGAACGTCAGGTTCGGGGTGATCGCGGCGTTGACCACATTTGCGACCGTGCCGAGGAACAGCGTGTAGCCGTCCTTCGGCGCGCGTGCCGCGGCCTCCGCCGCGATGCTCGACGATGCGCCGGGGCGGTTCTCGATCACGATCTGCTGGCCGATGGTCTGCGATAGCTTGGCGCCGACCGCGCGCGATAGAAGATCGCCCGACGCGCCGGCCGGGAAGCCGACCACCAGCTTGATCGGACGATTGGGGTAATCGTCCTGCGCGAGCGCGGGGGCGGAGAGGAGCGCGAAAAGCGCCGCGGCGATGGGATTTTTCATTGCGTTCTTTTCTGCAATCCCGCGGCCGTCGCGACGTCGGCCCATTTCTTCAATTCACTGGCGATGTGGCGGCCGAAATCTTCCGGGCTGCCGCCGATCGTCTCGAAGCCCTGCGTCTGCAGCGCGGTTTCGACCTCTTTGACGCGCAGCGCGTCGTTCACCGCTTGCGACAATTTCATCACGGTCTCGCGCGGTGTTCCGGCGGGCGCCAGCAGTCCCATCCAGACCACGGCGTCGTAGCCCGGCAGTCCCGCTTCGATCATGGTCGGCACGTCGGGCGCGACGGCGAGCCGCTTCAGCTGCGTCGCCGCCAGCGCCTTCAGCGTGCCGGCCTGGACATGCGGCAGCACGTTGGCGGCGGAGCCGAACATCAGCGGAACACGGCCGGCGATGACGTCGTTCACACCCTGCGCGCTGCCGACGTAGGCCACCGGAACGAGCTTGATGCCCGCCAGGTTGTTGAGCAGCAGACCGGAGAGGTTCGACAGCGTGCCGACCCCGGACATGGCGTAGGTGATGGTGTCAGGCTTGGCTTTGGCCAGTGCGATCAGCTCCGGTATCGAGTTCACGCCGAGCGAAGGATGCGCGACGAGCAGTTGCGGCGACGAGGCCACCAGCGTCACCGGCGTGAGGTCCTTGGCGAAATCGAACGGCAGCGGCGCCATCGCCGGGTTGATGGTGTTGGCGATGGTCGCCATGAACAGGGTGGTGCCGTCTTTCGCCGCGCGGGTAACGTATTCGGCAGCGAGGTTGGAGCCGGCGCCCGCGCGGTTCTCCACCACGATCTGCTGGCCGAGACTCTGGCTCATGCGCGCGCCGATCACCCGCGCCGCGATGTCGGCGACCGAACCGGGGCCGAACCCGATCACGATACGGATCGGGCGGGTGTCTTGGGCGGTGGCGGGGGATGCGACGAGTAGCCCGACGGCGGCAGCGGCGATGATGAGCCGGCGCCGGTTCATGGCATCACGTCCTCGCTTCCGCAGCCTGCTTCTTGCGGATGTCCGCGGACCATTCTTCCATCGGCCTCCAGCTTGGATCCTGCTTCACCATCGTCTCGCTGCGTTTGTGAATCTCCGAGGCCGGCAGCGTCAGGTCGAGCGGTTCGCCAAACGGCTGCTCGACGTACCACGGCGACGACACATAGACCTCGAGGCGATTGCCCTCCGGATCGGCGAAATACACGCTCCACGCATTGCCGTGATCGCGCGGCTCCATCTTCGCCACGTTCTCCTTGCGCAGGAATTCGTACCAGCGCTTCAGATCGTCGAGATTGTCGACCTTGAATGAAATCTGATTGATGGTGGAGAACGCCGCGTCCTTCGGACGTCCGCCCGCGATCACCAACTGATGGTGCTCGTCGGCGTTACCGCTGAGAAACGCGATGTCGAAGCCGCGCGACGAATGGCCCCAGTCGGTCACCGTGAGCCCGAACACCCGGGTGTAGAAGTCGACCATCTTGCTCAGGTCGGTGGCGTAGATGCCGATGTGGCAGAGCTTGGGCGTCGGCAAAGCGGGCATGGCGGCCTCCCGTATTTCCAGTTTGGCCAAGTCTGGCACGCGCAAATGACGGCCTGCAAACCGGCGCTTGACAGGTGACTCGGCCTGCTGTACTTAACCTATAAGTTAATTAGCTAGTTGGTGAAATACGGCCATTGGAACCCGCGAAAACGCTGAACAATCGCATGCCGACCGACCACCTCAGCGCCATGTTTTCGGCTCTCGCCGACCCGACCCGCCGGGCCATTCTGGCGCGGCTGGCGCTCGGTCGAAACGTCGGTGTCGGAACTCGCCAAGCCATTCGACATCAGCGGTCCGGCGATCACCAAGCATCTCAAAGTGCTGGAAGGGGCCGGCCTGATTTCGCGCGGCCGCGAGGCGCAGTGGCGGCCCTGCAAGCTCGAGCCGAAAGCGCTCAAGAGCGTCGACGACTGGCTGGAGCGCTATCGCAAGCTTTGGGAGGCCCGCCTCGATCGCCTGGAAGACTACCTGCGCGAGCTTCAGGCCAAGGAAAAGACGGAGAAGAAGCGTGGCCGCAAGAAGTAGCGTCGATCTCGATCGCGAGCCGAACGCGATCATCACGATGCGCGAGTTCGATGCGCCGCGCGATCTGGTGTGGCGGGCGTGGAGCGACCCCAAGCACCTGGCGCAATGGTGGGGGCCGAACGGCTTCACCATCACGACCAGCGCGTTCGACATGCGCGAGGGCGGCGTCTGGCTGTTCGTCATGCACGGACCGGACGGCCGCGATTACGAGAACCGCATTACCTTCGACGTCATCGAGAAGCCTTCGCGACTGCTTTACCACCACGGCGGCGGCGACGTGGAACCGGTGCAATTTCGCACGACGGTCACATTTGAGGATTTGGGTAGCAACCGGACACGGCTGACGCTGCACGCCGTGTTCCCGTCGGCCGCCGAGCGCGACCGCGTCGTCAAGGAATACGGCGCAGCCAAGGGCGCCGAGCAGACCCTGGCGCGCCTTGCCGACTACGTGGCCACGCTGGCCTGACCAGTTTCAAAAGCGAGAGAGCAAAAGGAGAGAACCATGCAAGTCCAGTCCTACCTGATGTTCAACGGCCGCTGCGAAGAGGCGCTCGAGTTCTACAAGAAGGCGATCGGCGCCAAGGTCGAGATGATGATGCGGTTCAAGGATGCTCCGGAGGGCACAGTGCGCGCCGGGCAGCGAGAACAAGATCATGCATTCGTCGTTCAAGGTCGGCGACACCGTGCTGATGGCAAGCGATGGCATGAATTCGGGACCGCTCGAGTTCAAAGGCATCTCATTGACGCTCAATCCCAAGACCGAAGCCGAGTGCGAGCGTCTGTTCAACGCGCTGGCCGCGGGCGGCCAGGTGTTCCAGCCGCTGATCAAGACGTTTTTCTCGCCGAAGTTCGGCGTGGTCACGGACAAGTTCGGCGTGAACTGGATGGTTCTGGTCGAGCAACAGATGGTCAAGGCGGCCTGACCGGTCCCCAGCAAGAAGGACGAAAGACAATGAGCCAAGCAGCAGCGGCCGCCAAGACGAGTCCGCGACTTTGTCATCTCGCGCGTGTTCAACGCGCCGCGCGAGATGCTGTGGAAATGCTTCACCGAACCGGAACACGTGCCGAAGTGGTGGGGGCCGAAGGGCGTGGCATCGAGCGTCAAGACGCTGGATCTACGCCCCGGCGGAATGTGCCACTACAAGATGATCACGCCGGATGGTCAGGTGTGGTGGGGCAAAAGCGTCTATCGCGAGATCGCCGCGTCGTCGCGGCTCGTCTTCATCAATTCGTTCTCGGACGAGGATGCCGGGCTGACGCGCCACCCGCTGGGGCCGACCTGGCCGCTGGAGATGATGACGATCATCACCTTCGAAGAACAGCCGGGCGGCAAGAGCAAGGTGACGATCCGCTGGACGCCGCACAATCCGACCGCCGAGGAACGGCAGACCTTCGACGCCGGCCACGACAGCATGCGGATGGGCTGGACCGGCTCGCTCGACCAGCTTGAAGCCTATCTGGCGAACGGGCGCTGACGGAGGACGATCATGGATGCACGGGTAAAGAACCGCATGGTGCTGACGCTCCCTTCCGATCGGGAGATCGTCATCATGCGGGAATTCAATGCGCCGCGCCGCCGGGTGTTCGATGCCTGGACAGATCCGCAGCAGGTGAAGCAGTGGTATGGCTGCGGCGAGTCGCATCTCGTCTCGTGCGAGATCGACCTGCGGATCGGCGGCGAATATCGCTACGTGCTGCTCGGGCCAGACGGCGGCGAGCATACGATGACGGGCCAGTATCTCGAAATCGTGGCGCCGGACCGTCTGGTCTACACGGAGCGCTATGTGTCCGAGCAGTTCGAAAGCGATGAGGCTTTCGTCACGGTGACGTTCGTCGAGCGTGACGGGCGGACCAAGTTGACCAGCACGGTGCTGCACAAGAACGCAGCGAACCGCGACATGCATCTGAATTCCGGTGTCGAGAAGGGTGCGAGCCTTACCCTGGATCGGCTGGAGCAGTTGCTCTGGACCATGGACTGAACGCGGTCATTTTCAACCGCCAATCTTATGAGGGACTTATGATCAAAAAGATCCTGAAATGGGGCGGCGTCGCCGTCGGCATATTTGTCGTCGGCGTGCTGGCCCTGGCCTTCACCAAGCCGGACGAGTTCCGGGTGCAGCGCTCGATCACGATCAACGCGCCACAGCCGGTGGTGTTCGAGCTTGTCAACGACTACCGCAACTGGGGCGCCTGGTCGCCGTGGGAGAAGAAGGATCCCGCGATGAAGCGCAGCTACAGCGGTCCCGCCAGCGGCAAGGGCGCGAAATATGCCTGGGACGGCAACGGTGAGGTCGGCAAGGGCAGCATGCTGATCACCGAAGCGGTACCGTCGCGGGTGTCGCTCGACCTGGACTTCGAGAAGCCGTTCGAGGGTCACAACAAGGTGGTCTTCGCGATGGAATCGAAAGGCCTCACCACCGACGTGACCTGGAGCATGTCGGGGCCGTCGCCGTTCATCACCAAGGTCATACAGGTGTTCTGCAACATGGACGCGATGATCGGCGCGGAGTTTGAGAAGGGCCTCTCGGCCATGAAGGCCGAGGCGGAGAAGAAGGCCGGAGCGAAGCAAGCCAAGGTGCAGGGATGACCACCGAAGTCCTGCCCGAGGTAACGATCAAGCGCACCTTCAACGCGCCCCGCGCCCGGGTTTTCCAGGCGTGGGTCGATCCGAAGCAGATGGCGCAATGGTTCGGGCCGAAGGGCTTCGACAATCCGGTCTGTGAGCTCGACGTGCGGCCGGGTGGCAAGCTCAAGATCCACATGCGCGCTCCGGACGGCACCACCTATCCCTGCCACGGGACCTTCCACGAGATCGTGGCGCCGGAACGGCTGGTGTTCACGTCCCAGGCGGTCGAGCAGGACGGCACCGTGTTGATCGAGGCGATCAACACAGTTACGTTCGCGGATGTGGGCGGCAGGACGGCGATCACGTTGCACGCGCGCGTCGTCAAGGTGGTCGGCATCGGCGCCCAGTACGTCAAGGGCATGGAGCAAGGCTGGGGCCAGAGCTTCGACAAACTCGAGGCGCTGCTTTAGATCACTCGCCAGACCAGCCAGCCGAGCAACAGCGCGATCGCCCAAAGCGCAGCCGTGGTCCAGCGGCTGCGCTTTTGTTCTGCCGCGCCGATTGCGGCGACGGTTTCCGGCGCCAGCACCAGGCCGTCGCGGGTGATGGCGTCGAGATGCTCCATCATCGCCGCGCCGCGCGACATCAGGCCGGGCACGCCGGACAGAACGCGGCCGACCTCCACCGCGCCTTCGGCGGCGTCCTCGATGCGACCCGCCGGGCCGAGATGGCGCTCGACCCATTCGCGCACCACGGGTTCGGCGACAATCCACATGTCGAGCTTGGGATCGAGTGAGCGCGCCACGCCTTCAACCACCACCATGGTCTTTTGCAGCAGCAGCAGCTCCGGCCGGGTCCGCATGTCGAACAGGCCGGTCACCTCGAACAGCAGCATCAACAGCTTCGCCATCGAGATTTCGTCGGCGGCGCGATTGTGGATCGGCTCGCCGATCGCGCGGATCGCCTGCGCGAACGCCTCGACCGAATGGTGGGCGGGCACATACCCCGCCTCGAAGTGCACCTCGGCGGTGCGCTGGTAGTTGCGGGTGATGAAGCCGTACAGGATTTCGGCGAGGAAGCGCCGCTCCTTCGGGCCGAGCCGCCCCATGATGCCGAAGTCAACGAACACCAGCTTGGCATCGTCGTCGACGAACAGGTTTCCGGGATGCATGTCGGCGTGGAAGAAGCCGTCACGCAAGGCGTGGCGCAGGAACGTCTGGATCACGGCGCGAGCGAGATGCTTGAGGTCGAAGCCCTTGGCTTCGAGCCTGGCGCGGTCGTGCAGCGGCGTGCCGTCGATCCAGTCGAGCGTCAGCACGTCCTTGGCGGTGCGGTCCCAGTCCACCGCAGGGACGCGGAAGTCCGGATCGCGGTTGGTGTTTTCCGCCATCTCGGACAACGCCGCGGCTTCGAGCCGCAGGTCCATCTCGATCCAGACCGAGCGGCGCAGCGTCGCGACGGTCTCCATCAGGCGCAGCCGGCGAGCCTCTGCCGACAGCGCTTCGGCACGCCGAGCGGCGAACGTGAAGGCGTCGAGATCGACGCGGAAGCGCTGCTCGATGTTGGGACGCAGCACCTTGACGGCAACCGGCTTGCGGCCGGCCGGTGTGTCGATTTCGGCGCGATGCACTTGCGCGATCGAGGCGGCCGCGACCGCGGGCCCGAAGTCGGCGAATGCCTCGCCGAGCGGCTTGCCGAGCGCTGCCGTCACCACCGCCTCGGCCTCGTGGCGCGGGAACGGCGCCATCTTGTCTTGCAGGCTTTCGAGATCGCGGGCGAGGGCGATGCCGACGACGTCCGGCCGCGTCGCCAGGAACTGGCCGAGCTTCACGTATGTGGGGCCAAGCTTGGTCAACGCGGCGGCGAGGCGGTTGCCGGCGCCGGCGCTGGTCGGGCGCTCGATCAGCCGCGCCAACTTCAGCCCGGTGCGCGCGGGGAGCGGCAGCGCGTTCGGATCGACCAGTGCGAACACCCCCTCGCGCGCCAGCACGAAGCCGGCGCGGGCGAGGCGGGTAAGATGGGCGACGGCGGAGATCATTGCGGTTGGATGAGGGAGAGCTTCGCCACGCACTCGGTGGACTCCCTCCCCCCATAGCCCGTCGAAGACGGGCGTGAACGCCCTTTCGCTGGGGGAGGGTTGGGGAGGGGGGTGTTTGTCAGCACTGATGTTTGTTGCTTACCCCCCTCCCGACCGGCCCATAGCGCGTCGAAGACGCGCGTGAACGCACTTGCGGGCCGGGCGACCTCCCCCGCAAGGAGGGAGGTGAAGTTGGAGAGAGCAGCGAAAACCATCACAACTTCCAGCCGGAATGGATCGCCACCACGCCGCCGGTCAGCGGCTGGAACGACACGCGGCGGAAGCCCGCGTTGCGCATCATCTCGGCGAACGCCGGAGGCTTCGGGAACTTGCGGATCGACTCGACCAGATAGCGATACGCCTCGGCGTCGCCGGTCACCGCGCGGCCGATCGCCGGGATGACGTTGAACGAGTAGAGATCGTAGACCTTGTCGAGCCCCGGCACGTCGACGTTGGAAAATTCCAGGCACAGGAAGCGGCCGCCGATCCGCAGCACGCGGTAGGCTTCGGCGAGCGCGGCGTCGATCCTCGGCACATTGCGGATGCCGAACGCGATGGTGACCGCATCGAACGCGCGATCCGGCAGCGGCAGCTTCTCCGCGTTGCCTTCAATAAAGGTCACGTCGAGCCCTTGCTCGTCGGCGCGCGCGCGGCCGACCGCCAGCATCTCGGTGTTGATGTCGGTGACGGTGACCTGCGTGCCAGTGCCGCCCGCCCTGGCGATGCGGAACGCCACATCGCCGGTGCCGCCGGCAAGGTCGAGCAGCGCGAAGTCGCGTTCGTTCTTCGGCGGGTTCACGGTGGCGACCAGCACGTCCTTCCAGGCGCGATGCAGCCCGGCGGACATCAGGTCGTTCATCAGGTCGTAGCGCTTGGCCACGCTGTCGAACACGCCGTCGACCATCGCCTGCTTGTCGGCAAGCGGCACCCGGCGGAAGCCGAAATCGGTCTGTTTTCCAATACGTTCGGTCATACCTATGCCTGTCGGGCGGACGATAGCGCGCCGGAGCCTGCGGCGCTACAAACAGCCTGGAATCGGCTCTGGGCCTGGATTTTGACGGATGCTCCGCGCCGGAAAGGACCGACAATGGCCATCGAGTTTCGTCGCGCTGTACCGCAGTTCCGTATCTTCTCCGTCGAGAAGGCGCGCGAGTTCTATCTCGGTTTTCTTGGCTTCAAGGTGGACTGGGAGCATCGTTTCGATCCTGACGCACCGGTCTATATGCAGGTCTCCCGGGACGGAGTTCTGCTTCACTTGAGCGAGCACCACGGCGATGGCTCGCCGGGCGCGCGTGCCTATGTGTACATGACCGGCGTCGAGGACTTGCACCGCGAACTGATCGGCAAGAGGTATAAGTACAACCGCCCCGGGCTTCAAAAGCAGGATTGGGGCATGCTGGAGCTGCAGGTGGTCGACCCGTTCAGCAATCGCATCACTTTCGCCGAGCCGATCACCAGGCCCGCCGGATAAGGATGCCCGAACTCCCCGAAGTCGAAACGGTCCGCCGCGGGCTTGCGCCCGTGATGGAAGGCGCGCGCTTCGTCAAGGTGCTGGCGCACCGCGGCGATCTGCGCTGGCCGCTGCCCAAGGATTTCGCCAAGCGGATCGAAGGTACTACCGTGACCGGCATGGGGCGGCGGGCGAAATATCTGCTCGCTGATTTGTCGTCCGGCGAGGTGCTGGTGATGCATCTCGGCATGTCCGGCTCGTTCCACATCGTGCTGGACAACGCGAAGGGTACGCCCGGCAAATTTCATCACGAGCGCGGTAAGCTGGCGGCGCACGACCACGTGGTGTTCCACATGTCATCGGGCGCGGTGGTGAGGTTCAACGATCCGCGCCGGTTCGGCTCGATGAAGCTGGTGGCGCGGCGCGACCTCGGCGAGGAGCCGCTGCTGCGAGAGCTCGGGCCGGAGCCGCTCGGCAACGAGTTCGACGCCGCGATGCTGGCGCAGGCATGCGCGGGCAAGAAGACCAGCCTCAAGGCCGCGCTGCTGGATCAGACCATGGTGGCGGGGCTCGGTAACATCTACGTCTGCGAGGCGCTCAATCTGTCGCGGTTGTCGCCGCGCCGTGTCGCCTCGACGCTGTCGACGCGCTCCGGCGCGCCGCGCGAGCGCACTGCGCTGCTGGTCGATTCGATCAAGTCGGTGCTCAACGCCGCGATCAAGGCTGGTGGCTCGTCGCTGCGCGATCACCGCCAGACGTCGGGCGAGCTTGGCTACTTCCAGCACAACTTCCGCGCCTATGACCGCGAGGGGCAGAAGTGCCTGACGCCGGGTTGCGGCGGCATCATCCAGCGCTTTGCGCAGAACGGGCGGTCGACGTTCTGGTGCCGGGTTTGTCAGAAGTAACCGTCATTCCGGACGCCGAGCGAATAAGGTGTTCTATCCTGCGGTGATCCTAGCGCGCCGCCGCACCGCTCCATGCCGTTCAAGCGCATTGCTGCGATGTTGGTGAGGCATTACCTTGGCCGCCAACTGGGATATCGAGAACATGGCAACCAGCATCCTCGTCGAAACCAAAGGCCGCGTCGGCATCATCCGCTTCAATCGGCCTCAGCAGCTCAACGCGCTCAACCGCGCCCTGGTCGGCGAGCTGATGGAGGCGATCAAGACCTTCGAAACTGACGCGAACATCGGCTGCATCCTGATTACCGGCTCTGAGAAGGCATTCGCCGCCGGCGCCGACATCAAGGAGATGGTCGACAAGGAGCACATGGACGCGTTCCTCAACAATTTCGGCGCCAACGAGGATGCCATCGCGCGCGCCCGCAAGCCGACGGTGGCGGCAGTCGCGGGCTTCGCGCTCGGCGGCGGCTGTGAATTCGCCATGCAGTGCGACATCGTCATCGCTGCCGACAACGCCAAGTTTGGCCAGCCGGAGATCAAGCTCGGCGTCATCCCCGGCTATGGCGGCACGCAGCGGCTCACCCACGCGGTCGGCAAGGCCAAGGCGATGGACCTGATCCTGACCGGCCGCATGATGGATGCGGCGGAAGCCGAGCGCTCAGGCCTGGTGGCGCGCGTCGTGCCGGTGGCGAGCCTGATGGACGAGGCGATGAAGGTCGCCGAAACGATTGCGTCGATGAGCTTGCCTTCGGTGCTCTCGGCTAAAGAAGCGGTCAATCGCGCTTTCGAGACGTCGCTCGCGGAAGGCGTGCTGTTCGAGCGCCGTGTGTTCCACGCGCTGTTCGCGACGAAGGATCAGAAGGAAGGCATGGCGGCGTTTGTCGAAAAGCGCCCGGCGAAGTTTGAGAATAAATGATGGCTGTGCCCCGGACGCGGTGCAGCACGAAAGTGATGCACCGCAGAGCCGGGGCCGTTCCAGAGACGGTGTCCGTAACGGTCCCGGTTCTGCAACGCATCACTCCGCTTCGCTACGTGCTGCGCTGCGCCCGGAACACGAGCGCAGCGTTAGGCGCTCAATTCGGTCGGAACTTCGTCCTGGCTTAGGTCCAGCCATTCCGGATTGAACTCGTCAACGAGTTTAAGTTTCCAAGAACGCCGCCAGCGCTTCAGGCCATGTTCACGCGCTCGCGCTTCGTTGATGGATGAGTATTCTTCGAAATACACGGGCTTTGTCACGCCATAGGTCTTGGTGAAACCCGGCACGAGTTTCTGCCGATGTTCTGACAAGCGTCGCATCAAATTGTTGGTAATGCCGACATACAAGACGCCGTAGCGCCGGTTGCTGAGAATGTAGACGTAGTATTGCTTCACGGGGACCACTCAACCGTTCGCATCCGTAACGGTCCCGGTTCTGCAGCGCATCACTTCGTGCTGCGCTACGCCCGGGACACAGTGACGCTTACTTCCTCACACAAATCACCCGCACCACCGACGCCTTGAGTTCAGCGCCCGGCTGGCTGGATGATGGCGCGACGTAGTTCGCCTCGAGGAAATTGATTACGCGCTCGAACGCGATGACCGCGGCCTGCGGCGCTTGCGCGGGCCCAGTGACCACCGGCGTCTTGAGCACCACCATGCCGTAAGGCCGTCCGTGCGCGTCGATCGCGGCCGCGCCGGAGAAGCCCGGCGCCGGTGCGGTATCGAGCGGGCGAGGATTGCCGTTCGCTGCAAGTTTCGCCGCGACGTTGGAGACCGCCGCGCCGCCGCCCTGCGACTGCGGATCGGCGATACCAAGCAGCGTCACCGTCTCGCCGCGCGGCGCGGCGCCGAGCAACCCAAGCGGCACCAGGTCGCGCGCACCGTAGACACGCAGCAAGGCCAGCTCGCTCGCGTTGTCCTCGGCGAGCCGCTCGGCATGGCCGATGCCGGGAATGGTGATGACGTTGCAGCCGTCGATGGTCTGCTTGTCGGTGAGGAGGTGGCCGTTGCCGCTCACGACAAGCGCAGTGGCGTACTCGACCTTGCGCCGGGATGGCACGCCATCCTGCATAGAGCCGAGCTGCGCGAACGGCACGAACGCGCTCGACATCGCCACCACGATCGGATCCATGGTGCCTTCCTCGGCCTGATCGTAGAGGATGGTGATGCCGCGCACTTCGTTATCCTGCGCGGACGCGCGTACGTAGAATTTCTTCAAGCCTTGCATACCCGAAATGACAAAGAACTCCGGACGCAGCACGTTGTAGCTCGGCCGCCGGTTAAAGGCTCGCGGCGCTGGCGCTCGTACGCCTGCTCAAGCCGCATGTTGGGATGTGGAAGGTCTCGATCTGGAATTGCCCCTGCTGCGAGCTCCAGCGCGTGCCGGACGCGCCGCGCGCGGCGATGGGCACGAGCTTGCCAGGCAGGCCGAGCCGCGCGCCGCTGACTTGATCCTCGACGAGGCGCCAGCCAACTTCGCTCTGCAATGGCTTGGCTGATGCAGCGAGTATGGCGCGCTCCTGCAGATTGAGCACGCCGGTTTCCTTCGACTTGTTGCGCTTCTGAAACGCCTTGACCGCGGCGACCAGCCGGTCGCTGAACTCGCCGTTGATCAGCCCGTTGTAGTCGCCGGTCCAAACCAGATCGGATTGGATCGAAAGCCGCTCGGTGAAGGTGAGCGCCGCGTAGGAATCCTTGATGCTGGGGGCGGCGGTCGACGGCTCGGGCTCGGCGTCGGGTGCGGCGCCTGTGGTGGCCGGAGCAGTAGCGCGCGGCACGGTCGGTTTGGCGGCGGTCTTCGGTTTTGGCTTCGGTGCCGGCTTGGGCTTTGCCGCAGGCTTTTCGGCAGGCTTGGCTGCCGGCTTGGCTGCGGGCTCGGTGGCCTGAGCGAACGCTCCGCCGGTCGCCAAAAGCACTGCCAAAAGCGAGGCAAAAACGCGCAAGACCATCGGAAACTCTGCCACCCGCGCCCCGGCATCACATTAGCGCATGGTCCGGCGAAGTGGAAACTGGTTTACCGACAAGGTCATGCATGCTTCTTAGCAACGGGCGCGCGATCGGCCGCAAAACCGGGGATCCACTTTTGCTGATCGCGCGCCTTCCCGAAGTCGGCCGGATGCGCCAATTATGCCGGTCATGGAACTCTCCCCCGACGAGATCGAGCGTTACGCCCGCCACATCGTGCTGCACGAGGTCGGCGGCCCCGGTCAGGCCAAGCTCAAGCAGGCGCGGGTGCTGGTGGTGGGCGCCGGCGGGCTCGGCGCGCCTTTGCTGCTTTATCTCGGGGCGGCCGGCGTCGGTATGCTTGGCGTGGTCGATGATGACACCGTGTCGCTGTCCAATCTGCAGCGCCAGGTGATCCACGGCACGGGCGACCTCGACATGCCGAAAGTCGAGAGCGCAACGGCTGCCATCCGCAAGATTAACCCGCATGTGCGCGTGATAGCGCACCGCGAGCGGCTGACCGCGAAGAATGCGATGGCGATCATTGGCGGCTACGACATCGTCGCCGACGGCTCGGACAATTTCGATACGCGTTATCTCGTTGCGGACGCCTGCTACTTTGCCAAGAAGCCGCTGGTGACAGCGGCGGTCGGCACCTTCGACGGCACGTTGACCACGATCCGCGCGCACGAGCGCGGCACGGACGGAAATCCCAATCCGACCTACCGGTGCCTGTTTCCCGAACCGCCGCCGCTCGGTACCGTGCCGGCCTGCTCGGAGGCCGGCATCCTCGGCGCGCTGCCCGGCATCATCGGCTCGATGATGGCGCTCGAAGTCATCCGCGAGATCGTCGGCTTCGGCGAAGGTCTGGTCGGCCGGCTGCTGATGGTAGACGCGCGGGCGATGCGCTTCGAGACCGTGAGCTATGCTTGGGATCCGGCCAATCCGTTGAGCGGCCGGAAACCGACCATCAAGGATTTGTCGGCGAGCTCCTGAACGGAGCGCTGCGGTCGCGTCAGAACGAGCCGTGCGGCGCCAGCGGATCGACCGTGGTCTGGCTTGTCGTGGTGGAGCGCCTCGATGTCGCGGCAGGCTTCGCCGCTCCGGCGGCACGGCTGGTCGAGGCATTGGCCCGCACCGGCGCGCGGGGCGCGGGCTCGGAGGTAACGGCCGGCGCATCGGTGGCGATCGCACGGCCGGTGCCGGTCAGCGCGGCGATCCTGCCCATCGTCTGGTCTTGGAGGCGCCCGACCTTCTCGATGTTGAAGTGCGTGACGTCGGTCGCATTGTCGAGATTGATGTTGTTGATCGAGCCCCTGAAGCCGGGACCTGGAACGGCCCTGCCGCGCCACGCCGGATTATTGGTCTGATAATAATTGACTACCGAGCGCACATTGGACGGGATGCCCAGCGGGTCAATGGTCGGGCCGTACAGCACGAGCAGCGCAACCGGAGCGCCGAGCTTGCGCATCTCCTCGGCCATGAAGACGGCGGCGTCCGCGCCGTACGAATGGCCGACGATGATGATCGGGCCCTTGCCGCTCTTGACGAGGGCGGCAGCCTGGGCGGCGAGCGAATGATATTCGGCGTGACTGTGCGCCGATGCCTGAATGCCCCGCCGTTTGCACTTGTTGATCATCTCGTCCATCCCATACGAGAAGACGTTGATCAGTCCGCGCAGTGCGTAGACGTGACCGCCGGCGTGAGCGGTGGTGGATGTAATCGACAATGCAACGGAGAACACGGCGACAAGCCAGCACTTACGCATCATTCCATTTCAATCCCGTGTGAGTGAAACAATCCCGGCTGGCGGCAATCACAGCATCGATGGCAAAACCCGATCCGGCGGCTTGTGGCCGTCCATAAACGTGCGAATATTTACAATAACTTTTTCACCCATGTCGATACGGCCCTCGACTGTTGCCGAGCCCATGTGTGGCAAAAGCACCACCTTGCCCTCCCGGGCCAGCCGGGCCAGCCGTGGGTTCACCGCCGGTTCGTGCTCGAAAACGTCGAGCCCCGCGCCGGCGAGTTCCCCGCCGGAAATCATGCGGATCAGGGCGTTCTCGTCGATCACCTCGCCGCGCGCCGTGTTTACGACGTAGGCTTCCGGCCGCAACATTTTTAGGCGGCGTGCCGACAGCAGGTGATAGGTGGCCGGCGTGTGCGGGCAGTTGATCGAGACGATATCCATGCGCGACAGCATCTGGTCGAGGCTTTCCCAGTATGTCGCCTGCAATTCCTCCTCGATCCCGGCCGCGACCCTGCGCCGATTGTGATAGTGGATCTGCAAACCGAATGCGCCGGCGCGCCGCGCCACCGCTTGCCCAATCCGTCCCATGCCGACGATGCCGAGCCGCTTGCCCCAGATGCGGTGACCGAGCATCCAGGTCGGTGACCAGCCGTTCCAGTCGGTGTCGCCGGTCAGTGTCTGGGCGCCTTCCGCGAGACGGCGCGGGACCGCGAGGATCAGCGCCATGGTCATGTCGGCGGTGTCCTCGGTGAGGACGCCCGGCGTGTTGGTCACGGTGATGCCGCGTGCCACCGCCGCAGCGACGTCGATGTTGTCGACACCGTTGCCAAAGTTGGCAATCAGCTTGAGCCGGGTGCCGGCTTCCTTGAGCACCGTGCCGTCGATCCGGTCGGTGACGGTCGGCACCAGCACGTCGGCGGTGCGCATCGCCTCGCCAAGCTGGGCCTGGCTCATTGGCTGGTCGTCGTCGTTGAGCCGGGTCTCGAACAGCTCCCGCATGCGGGTCTCGACGCGCTCCGGCAGCTTGCGCGTGACGATGACCAGCGGTTTCTTGGACTTCGGCATGCCTTCTTGCCTCGGAGCCGGCCGGTAGCCCGTTCAAAACTCGTTAACCGGGCTGGGCGACACTCCCAGCCGCCCATTGGGATGGGTGGGGGTCAGCTTCTCTCTATCAGAAGGGCGTTTCAACACAAAGCGCCCACCCAACACAAACCATGGTGCGGCCGTTCGGGGTCGTGCTTTTCCGATTGCGTAGCGCATGAAACAAAGTGTCCGGTGCCTGTCTGTCGTGCTGATTGCCGCGTTCGCCGGCATTGGGGTCGCGCGCGCCGATAACCGCACCCAGGTGACGGGCTCGCTCCCCGCCGGTTCGGCCAGCGGGTTGCCGGTGCCGCGCTTCGTCAGCCTCAAGGCTGACAAGGTCAACATGCACATCGGCCCGGCCAAGCACTACGAAGTGAAGTGGCTCTACCAGCGCGCCGGCCTGCCAGTCGAGATCACCGCCGAGTTCGAGAACTGGCGCCGTATCCGCGACTCCGATGGAACCGAGGGCTGGGTGTACCACTCGCTGCTGTCAGGCCGCCGCACCGGCGTGGTGATGGCGAAGTCGAAAGGCGAGCTGATCCCGGTCTACGACAAGCCCGACGCCAAGGGCGTGGTGACGGCGCAGTTGCAGCCCGGCGTGCAGGGCTCGGTGAAGCGCTGCAACGCGGCCTGGTGCCGCGTCACCGGACCGGGCTTCGACGGTTGGGTGCCGCAGGAGCGGCTGTGGGGCGTCTATCCCAACGAGAAGGTGGAGTGAGCCGCCGGCGGCGCGCTGGCGTGGCATCCACCTGTCATCTATAGCATTCAGCCGACATCGGCGGCTGATCAATGCACGCAGAAGTAAGACATTGCCTCGCGACCGTGCGCGACGTGTTCCCGGAATTCTTTTCCGGCGTGTCGGTGCTTGAGATCGGTTCGGCCGACATCAACGGATCGGTCCGGAGCTATTTCCAGTCGGCCGACTATGTGGGCGTTGACCTGATGCCGGGGCCGGGCGTCGACGTGGTCGGGCAGGGTGAGGACGTTCGCCTCAATCGCGAATTCGACGTCGCGGTTTCGACCGAATGCCTCGAGCACAATCCGAAATATTTCGAGACGTTCGAGAACATGGTGCGCCATGTGCGGCCCGGCGGCCTCGTGCTGTTCACTTGCGCGACAACCGGGCGTCCCGAGCATGGCACCGAGCGGTCCGATCCCGGCGATTCACCGGGCACCATGGTGAAGGGCTGGAACTACTACAAGAATGTCGAAGCCGCCGACCTCAGCGCGTTTCCATTCGACAGCATATTCGAGAGCTTCCGTTTCTACGTCAACCGGATTTCCTGCGACCTCTATTTCGTCGGATTGAAAAAGCCGTTCGATGGCGCAAAGGCCCGCCACGGGCTCGACCGGATCGCCACCACGCTCAACGTCGATGAAAGCAACCGGCTGACCATGCAGCTTTCGTCGATGCTGAAAGAAATCGAGCAGCTCAACAAGAACGGCGGCGATCCGGCGCGCATCGCGGTGGAGATCGACAAGGCGCAGCAAAAGCTCAAGCAGACGCAGGACGCGATGCTGGGTGCGCGCAACCAGCTTTATGGCGTCGAGAATTCCAAGACATTCCGGCTCGCCAGCCTGCTGCCGAGCTTGCGCAAGCGCATTGCGCGGGTGCGCCGGATCGTCGACGGCGTCTAACCCTCAATCGCTCTTGATGTTAGCGGCCTTGATGACCGGTCCCCACAGCTCGACCTCCGCCTTGGCCTCGGTCGCAAGCTGCTCGGGCGTCGAGCTCGCCGCTTCGATGCCGAGCGGTGCGAGCTTTGCCTTGATCTCGGGCTCGGTCAGCATCTTGACCATCTCGGCGTTGATCCTCCGGACGATCTCCGGCGGCGTCTTCAACGGCACGAACAGCCCGTACCACGACGAAATATCGAAACCGGCGATGCCGGACTCCTGCATGGTTGGAAACTCCGGCGCGAGCGTCGAGCGCTTTGCCGCCGTCACCGCGAGACCGCGCACGTTGCCGCTGCGCGCATGCTGCAGCAGCGAGCCGGTGGTGTTGACCATTGCGTCGATCCTGTTGGCTAGCAGATCGTTCATCGCGCCGGCCGCCACGCCGCGATAGGGCACGTGTGTCATGTCGAAGCCGCCCTTGGTCTTGAGATATTCGGCGGTGAGGTGCGAGGGCGTGCCAACGCCCGGCGAGGCGAACGTGACCTTGCCGGGATTGGCCTTCGCGTGGGCGATGAAGTCCTGCATCGTCTTGGCGGGGTGGTCTTTCGGCACCACCAGCATGTGCGTGTAGGTGCCGATCCGCGACACCGGGGCGAACGCGTCGGGGTCGTAGCTCAGCTTGGTGAACAGGTCGCGGCTCAGGCCCGGCGCGCGAACCGACATGATGATGGTGTAGCCGTCCGGCGCGGAGTTGGCGACGTGGTCGAGCGCGAGGTTGCTGCCGGCGCCCGGCTTGTTCTCGACGACGACCTGCTGACCCATCAGCTCCGACAGCCGGCTGGCGACGATGCGCGATACCGCGTCGGCGCCGCCGCCAGCGGGAAATCCGACCACCAGCCTGACGAGGCGGTTAGGGTAAGCCTGCGCGTTCACGATGTGCGGCACCGCCGGCAGTGCGGCGACGCTTGCGGCGAGGCGCAGAAAATCGCGGCGTTGAAGTCTCATGGCATTTTCCCCTGCATGTGGCGTTTGTTTGATTCGCTAACCGACGATGGTCGCTTCCATCGTGCCGAAGCCCTCGAACTCGCCGCGCACCGGCTCGTTCAAGGCGACGGAATGGAACCCGGTGAAGGAGCCGGTCACGATCATCATGCCGGCCTTCAGTCCGGTGGTGGCGCGCCGCATGTTGGCGAGCACCACGGCCGGGATCGCCGGATTGCCCGTCGGGTGACCGCCGGTTTTCTCGATGATGGCGCGCGCGCTCTGCCTGAGCGACACCTTCGTCTTGGTGAAGTCGAACGTCTGCCAGTCCTTGCGGAAAGTGCCGAACACCATCGCGCCCGCTGCGATGTGATCGGCATAGAAGTCGTACGGCGACTTCGCCATGGTGGCTGCGAGATCCTTGAAGCGGCAATCGACCGCCTCGAAGGCGGGACAGGCCTCCAGCGCGTCGAACACCTCCTGCTTGGAATAATCCGTGGCGCGCGCCGGCAGGTCGCGCAGCAGCCGGAACGAGATTTCGCATTCCATGTATTTACTGGGAACCAGCGCGACCGGGATCCGGGCGGGGCTGGTGAACGCGCGGCCGGCGTGCAGCGTGGTGTAAACGACTTCGGCGCCGGGCTTGGCGGCGATCTTGGTGCCGATGCTTTTCTCGCCGACCATGCGGTCGACCTCGCCCATCACGGCAAGGCTGTCGGCGAAGTTGGCGGGCTTGAGCCGTTCCGGCAGCGCGTCGAGCCGCTCGCCGGTTTTGCGCGCCTGCACGAACATCCGTGCCACTTCATCGACCGCGGCTTGGTCCATTCCAGCACTCCTCCCGAATTGTTGGGTTATCGTAGCACCGCGATTTGCCGCGGATCGACGGAAATCCCGACCGCCGATCCCACCGCATGGGTCGCGCCGTCGCGGCGATGCGGCGTGTCGACCGTCATGCGTTGCTCGCCCATCCGCAGCCGGTAGCGCACCGTACCGCCGAGGAACTCGAACGACTCGACCGTTGCGGCGGTGCCGAGGCCGGTCGGACCGAGCGTGACATCCTGCGGCCGGATCGAGATACAGACCGATCCGTCCGGTCCGCCGATGCCGCCCAACACCAGCCCACCGCCGGAGAAGTTGGCGCCGGCGATGCGGCCCTCGATCAGGTTGGCGGTGCCGAGGAACGTGGCGACAAAGCGGTTGGCGGGATGGTCGTAGAGCTCGGTCGGCACGCCGATTTGCTGGATGCGGCCCTGGTCGAGCACCGCAATACGGTCAGCGACGGCGTTCGCCTCCTCCTGATCGTGGGTGACGTAGATCGCGGTGATGCCGAGCTTCCTTTGCAGCATTTTCAGCTCGGAGCGCATCTCCACGCGAAGCTTGGCGTCGAGGTTGGAGAGCGGCTCGTCGAGCAGCAGCACCTCCGGCTCGATCACGATGGTGCGGGCGAGCGCGACGCGCTGCTGCTGGCCACCGGAGAGTTGCGACGGCCGGCGATCCGCGTAGGTCGTGAGACCCACCAATTCCAGCGCCGCGGCGACCTTGCGTGCGATCTCGGCGCGGGAAAGCTTGCGCCGCTCCAGGCCGAACGCGACGTTCTTGGCGACGCTCATGTGCGGCCACAGCGCATAGCTCTGGAACACCATGCCGACGTTGCGGCTCCACGGCGGCAATCCGGTGACGTCGCGCTCGCCGATCAGGATGCTGCCGCGGCTCGGCGTGCCGAACCCGGCGACGAGACGCAAGAGCGTGGTCTTGCCGGAGCCGGACGGGCCCAGGAAGGCGAAGAACTCGCCTTTCGCCACGTCGAGGCTGATGTCGTCGAGCACGGCGGTCGTGCCGTAGCCGAACGAGACGTGCTGTATGGAAACGCCGCGAGCCATCAGAACAGCTCCCGCGATTTCAGCCCGCGCTCGCGTTCGGCGATTTTGTAGACGATGTAGGTGGCGATCGAGACGACGACGACGGCAATCACACCCAGTGCCGCGCCGGGTCCGCGTCCGGCCGCCGACTGCATATAGACGTAGATGCCGTAGGACAGCGGTGCGTCCGGCGCGCGCGCGACCAGCAGCAGCGTCGCAGACAATTCGACCGCGGCGGTGGCGAAGCTGGTGACGAAGCCGGCAAGCAGGCCCCCGGTCATCAACGGCACCACGATCCGCGACAGAACGCGGATTTTTCCCGCGCCAAGGCTCTCGGCCGCCTCCTCCAGGCTGATGTGGAGCTGTTGCAACGCGGCAGTCGCTGCGGAGAGCGCGTAGGGCAGGCGGCGTACCGCATAGGCGATCACCAGCATGAACCAGAACGTCGCAAGCGACTCGCCCGAAATCGGCAGCTTGACGTCGTAGAAGGTGCGCAAGAGCCCGATGCCGAGCACCAGGCCAGGGATTGCCACGGCGGACATCGCCACCTGCTCGACCAGCCTCCGTCCGGGCAGCCGCGTGCGCAGCACCACGTAGGCGAGCGTCGCGCCGAGCACGATGTCGATCAGTCCCGCGAGGGTGCAATACAGGATGGTGTTGGAGATCAGCGGCCCGGCTTCGCGATAAACCGTGACGTAATGTTGGATCGTGAATGCGTCCGGCAGCATGGCATACGACCACACGGTCGCGATCGAGAGCAAGAAAATGCCGATGTGCGGTGACAGCACAATCAGCAATGTAACGATGACGAACGTCACAGCGAGCGCATTTCCAGTGCGGCCGAGCCTGCGCCGTGACAGCCCGCCGCCGCCGCGTTGCGTCGTCGCAAAGTCGCGGCCGCGCAGCACCAGCGCGGACAAAAGCATCGCGCCAAGCGAGCAGATGATCATGATGACCGAGATCACGTAGCCCATCGGGTCGGAGACGCCGACGGTGGTAATCTTGAGATAGGCTTGCGGCGCCAGCATCGAGGTGACGTTGAGCAGTAGCGGCGTCGCGAGATCGTCGAACACCTTCACGAACACCAGCGCCGCGCCGGCCACATAGCCCGGCATCGCCAGCGGAAACACAATGCGCGAGAACAACGTGAAGCCGCGCGCGCCGAGATTCTGCGCCGATTCCTCCATGGCCGAGTCGATGTTCGAGAGCGAGGCCGACAGATTGAGCAGGATGAACGGGAAATAGTGCAGCGCCTCGACGAAGATCACGCCGTTGAGGCCTTCCATGAACGGGATACGGAAGCCGAACCAGTCGTTGAGCAGGAGATTGATTGAACCGTTGCGGCCAAAGATCAATTGCATCGCCACCGCGCCGACGAACGGCGGCATCACCAGTGGCACCACGCCCAGCGTGTGGATCAGCGCAGCGCCGCGAAAGCGGAAGCGCGCCAGGATGGTGGCGAGCGGCACCGCGATCAGGCTCGCCAACACGACGGTCATCGTCGCGACGTAGATTGAGTTCCAGAACGCTTCCACCAGCAGCGAGGTGCGGAAGAAATCGCCGAAGTGAACGAGGCTGAAGCCGCCCTCGGGGCCGGTGAAGGCGACCACGATCACGCGGCCGAGCGGCACGATCAGGAAGGCGATCAGGAACAGCGCGACAAGGGCGAGGGCGAGGGCCTGGACCGGACTCGCGTTGTAGCGGGCGAGCAGGGGCGGGCGCTGCCGGGTTTCAGAGATTGCGATGTCGGCCAACGCCAAACTCCGGTTGTCATCGCCCGTGAATGCGGGCGATCCAGTACCCGGATACTATCCGTTCAATCAGGGTCGGTGGCTACTGGATGCCCGCCTGCGCGGGCATGACGGTTGTGGTGTTGCGCCGCACCCGGAACAGCGGAGCTATTTCGCTGCCGCCGCCTTCTCCGCCAATGCCTTTGCCTCGGCGTAGTTCTTGGTCGCGAACGCGTCCCACTTCTGCTCGAACTCGGCCTGGCGGCCGGCGACCTTCTGGTCCTTCTTCACTTCCTGGAACGAACCGGCGATCGCCTTGTCGCTCGCTTCCTTTTCGGTAATCGGCACCGATGACGCGAGCTTGCGTGCTTCGGCGATCAGCCGCTTCGCCTCGGCGCCGCCTCCGGTGCCGATCTTCTTCTCGGCATCGTGGATCGCCTTCCAGGCGGCGTTGAGTTCCTTGAGGCGGAAGGTGACGGCGCGATCGAACAGCGAGTTGACCAGTTCATAGCGCGCCTCCGACACGTCGGCGTTGAACTTCACCTTGGCGCCGAGGCTTTTGTCGGAGAATGGATTGGGATAGCCGGCGGGCGCCTTGGCGTAGCTAGCGGGGCGCACCGGCAGGCGCTGGATCTTCGGATCGAGCAATATCTGCTGGCCTTCCTCCGACAGCAGGAATTCGACGAATGCCTCTGCCGCCTTCTGGTTCTTCGCGTTGGCGATGATGCCGACATTCGCTGGCACGATCGCGGTCACCGAGGGGTACACGAACTCGACCGGGAAGCCGGACGCCTTGGCGGAGAGACCGAAGAAGTCGATCACGATGCCGACGCCATACTGACCGCTGTTCACCGCGTCGGGCACGCCGAACGAACGATCAGACACCTGCTGGAAATTGCCGGCGATCTCGAGCAGCAGCGCCCAGCCCTTGTCCCAGCCTTCGCCCTGCAGGATCGTCTCGACCGTGAGATGCGAGGTGCCGGAGCGCGATGGCGCCGAGAAGCCGACGTGACCGAAGTAGACCGGCTTCTTGAGGTCGTCCCACTCCTTCGGAGCCGGCAGGTTGTTGGCGCGCGTGTAGCGCGTGTTGAACATGATGCCGTAACCCGACGCGGCGAAGCCGGTGTAGAACCCGTCCGGATCGTTGATCGGGTAGCTGCCGACCTTGTCGGCGACGCCCTGCGCCTGCGGCTTGTACTTTTGCAGCAGCGAGTTTTTCTTCAGCACCTCGAAGGCGTCGGGCGCCGAAGCCCAGAAGATGTCGGGCGGGCTCGACCGCGTCTCGCGGATGAAGGCGATCGCGGCCGCGCTGTTGCGGTTCTGCACCTCGACCTTGGTGCCCGGATATTTCTTTTCGAACGCTGCCGCGAACGGAACCGTGAGGTCCTTGGAGAACGAGGTGACGATGACGAGCCGGTCGCCGATGCCCTGGGCGGAAGCAGCGCTGGCGGTGAGCGCAAGCGCGGCGGCCAACATCAGGCGGCGGGTGATCGGGCTCATGACGGCCTCCTGGTGGATCTGGGCAATGGTTGGCATCAGTTGATGACAGCCGGATGCCCGGCGCAAGCGGCGTCGCGCCGCACAAAAGCAAATGGCCGGGCAAATCGGCCCGGCCATCGCAAATCCGAAACGTAAAGCGGCTTACTTGCCCTTGCGGCGCAGCCTGACGATGACGTCGACGCGGGCCACCTCGTAGCCCTGCGGCGCGTCCGGCATCTTGCCGACGATCTTTTCGGCGTCGGGAATGTCGACCAGCGCATTCTCGCCTTCGACAAAGAAGTGGTGATGCGAGGTGGTGTTGGTATCGAAGTAGGTCTTCGAGCCGTCGACCGCGACCTGACGCAGCAGGCCGACATCGGTGAATTGATGCAGCGTGTTGTAAACGGTGGCGAGCGACACCGGCACCTTGGCCTTGGTGGCTTCCTCGTAGAGCATTTCCGCGGTCAGGTGGCGGTCGCCCTTGGCGAACAGGATCCAGCCGAGCGCCATGCGTTGACGGGTGGGACGCAAGCCGACGTCACGCAGCATCGACTTGACGTCGTGCCACGGGCAGCCCGTCAAATCGCCGCGATTCAGGTTAGCCTGGACCTCATGGGCCGGCTCGATCGCGCTGGAAACCACCATCGTCCGCGTTGGGTTCATTTCGCTCACTCAGACCCTGTAACACAAGCTAGGAATGCTTCTAAACTGTTGCAATTGTAATCATATCTCGGCTGGACGCTTGATGCAACTTTCTCGCAACAAGGCTACGGTGCGGGTCGTCTGTTGTGCCCCGGTTCGGGGCCTGTTTTTCCGCTCCAGCCGCCTTTATGTTAGGAAATTGCACCAAATGGCCACTTGCCGCGGCGACCAGGACAGCGATGGATAACCGACCCAGCAAATTCGAATATGAGGACCTGCTCCGCTGCGGCCGCGGCGAACTGTTCCCCGAGGGCCCGCAACTGCCGCTGCCGCCGATGCTGATGTTCGACCGCATCTCCGAGATTTCGGAAACCGGCGGACCGAATGGCAAGGGTTTCATCCGCGCGGAACTCGAGCTCAAGCCTGATCTGTGGTTTTTCCCGTGCCACTTCAAGGGCGATCCGGTGATGCCCGGCTGCCTCGGTCTCGATGCGCTCTGGCAGATGCTGGGGTTCTTCCTCGGCTGGACCGGCTCGCCAGGTAAGGGACGCGCGCTCGGCATGGGGGAGGTCAAGTTCTCTGGCCAGGTGCTGCCGACCATGAAGAAGATCGTGTACGGCATCGACCTCAAGCGGGTGATGCGCTCCAAGCTCGTGCTCGGCATCGCCGACGGCTGGCTCGAAGCGGATGGCTCGGTGATCTATCGTGCCCTCGATCTCAAGGTCGGGCTCTTCAAGGACGCCGAGGCCGCGCAGCCGGCTTCGGCGTAAAACTTGCGGGGTTGCGGGAACCGGGCCAAATGTGGCCCAATTACAAAGCGCGGCCGGGGCAGGCGGGGCCCTTCAGAATTGCGTAAGAGGCAGCCATGAGACGGGTCGTCGTCACCGGGATGGGCATCGTCTCATCGATCGGCAACAACGCCAACGAGGTGCTGGCCGGGCTGCGTGAAGGCAAGTCCGGCATCGTGCGCGCCGACGACTACGCCACACTCGGCTTCCGCTGCCAGGTACATGGCGCGCCGACGCTCGATCCCGCTGAATCGGTCGATCGCCGTGCGATGCGCTTCCTCGGCCGCGGCGCGGCGTGGAACCATGTCGCGATGGATCAGGCGATCCGCGACGCCGGCTTGCAGGAGAGCGACGTTTCCAATGAGCGCACCGGCATCATCATGGGCTCGGGTGGCCCGTCGACGCGGACAATCTTCGAAGCGGCGGTAACGGCGAAGGAAAAGGGGCCGAAGCGCGTCGGGCCGTTCGCCGTGCCGAAGGCGATGTCCTCCAGCGCCTCGGCGACGCTCGCGACCTGGTTCAAGATCAAGGGCGTCAACTATTCGATCTCATCGGCCTGCGCCACGTCGAACCATTGCATCGGCAATGCGATGGAGACGATCCAGTGGGGCAAGCAGGACATGGTGTTCGCCGGCGGTTCCGAGGATCTGGATTGGACCATGTCGGTGCTGTTCGACGCCATGGGCGCGATGTCGGCGGGTTTCAACCAGACGCCGGACAGGGCGTCGCGCGCCTACGACAAGGATCGCGACGGCTTCGTGATCGCCGGCGGTGCGGGCGTGCTGGTGCTCGAGGAGCTGGAGCACGCCAAGGCACGCGGCGCGAAAATCTATGCGGAGGTTGCGGGCTACGGCGCGACCTCGGACGGCCATGACATGGTGGCGCCGTCCGGCGAGGGCGCGGTGCGCTGCATGAAGATGGCGCTGGAGAACGTGCAGGCGCCGGTCGACTACATCAACCCGCACGCCACATCGACGCCGATCGGCGACATCAAGGAGATCGAGGCGATTCGCGAGGTGTTCGGCGACAAGTGCCCGCCGATCTCGGCGACCAAGTCGCTGACCGGCCATTCGCTCGGCGCCGCCGGCGCGCAGGAGGCGATCTATTCGCTGCTGATGATGAACAGCGGCTTTATCTGCGAGAGCGCCAACATCGAGAACCTCGACCCGGCGATGGAAGGCATGCCGATCGTGCGCGAGCGGGTCGACAACGCCAAGCTCGGCTGCGTGCTGTCGAACTCGTTCGGCTTCGGCGGCACCAACGCCTCAGTCGTGTTCAAGCGGGTGGACGCGTAGCCGATGACTCAGTTGATGCAGGGCAAGCGCGGCCTGATCATGGGCGTCGCCAACGATCATTCGATCGCGTGGGGCATCGCGAAAGCGGTTGCCGCGCACGGCGCAGAGCTCGCCTTCACCTATCAGGGCGAGGCGCTCGGCCGCCGGGTCAAGCCACTAGCCGACTCCGTCAAGGCAAAGCTGGTGTTGCCGTGCGACGTCGAAGACGTGAATTCGGTGGACAGCGTATTTGCCGAGCTGAAGAAGCAATGGGGCACGATGGACTTCCTGGTCCACGCTATCGGCTTCTCCGACAAGAACGAATTGAAGGGCCGCTACGCCGACACCACGCGCTCGAACTTCGAGCGCACCATGGTGATCTCGTGCTTCTCGTTCACGGAATCCGCCAAGCGTGCCGCCGAGATGATGCCGAACGGCGGCTCGATGATCACGCTGACTTACAACGGCGGCGACCGCGCAATGCCGAATTACAACGTGATGGGTGTCGCCAAGGCAGGGCTCGAAGCTTCGGTGCGCTATCTCGCGGTCGATTTCGGGCCGCAGAAAATTCGCGTCAACGCCATTTCGGCGGGTCCGATCCGCACGCTGGCCGGCGCCGGCATCAACGACGCGCGCTACATGTTCGCGTTCCAGCAGAAGCATTCGCCGCTCGGCCACGGCGTATCGCTGGAAGACCTCGGCGGCTCCGGGCTTTATCTGCTCTCCGATCTCTCCAGCGGCGTTACCGGCGAAATCCACTTCGTGGACTCCGGCTATAACGTGATCGCCATGCCGCAGCCTGACGCGCTGCGCGCCGAAGCGTCCGAGAGCAAGGACGCCGCGCAATAAAGCCTACGCGGTGCACTCGCGTCACCCCCGGGCTTGACCCGCCTGCGGGCCGTAGCATTTTGAGCCTCTTGATCTCAATATGCCTTCGGCGGGCGAAGGCCCGGGGGTCCATCACTCATGGACTATGCGTTTGCAAAGCGATGGATTGCCGGGTCATAGGCGCGAAGTGACGCCGTCCTTCGGACGGCTACGCCCGGCTCAGCGGAGAGGTGACGGCATGACAGCCGCGCTTGAGAAAAGCTACGACGGCATCATTCTCGGCGCGGGGCACCACGGCTTGGTGCTCGGCTCGTATCTCGCGAAGGCCGGCCTCGACATTCTGCTGGTGGATCGCCGGTTGAAGTACGGCGGCGGGCTGTCGACCGAGGAGGCGACCGCGCCGGGCTTCTACCACAACCTGCATTCCATCAATCACTTCCACATCACCGAGACGCCGTGGTTCAAGGATCTCGGGCTTGCCGATCGGGTCGGCTACATCACGCCGCGCTACGAGCTCGGTCAGCCACACCTCGACGGCAGCGTGCTGGTGTTCGGCCGCGACCTCGAGGAGACGCTCGCCAACGTGGCGCGCTTCTCCAGGAAGGACGCACAGACATTCCGCGACTGGAACCGCAAGGCCGAGGACATCACCGACCGGATTTTCTTGCCGGAGCGCTATTCCGAGCCGCTGCCGCAGGCCGAGCGCGAGGCGCTGCTGGAGAAGAGCGCGATCGGCCGCGATTTCCTCGCTGTGTGCAAGCGTCAGCCGTTCGACGTGGTGAAGGAGCTGTTCGAGAACGAGCACGTGCAGCTTCTCTTCCTGTTCAAGGTATCGCTGTTCGGCACCTGGCTGGTCGACACGCTGTCGAAGACCAGCCCCATGGGCTCGGTGATCCGCGCCTTCGATCTGCAGAGTGGCTATCAGCTCTGCCAGGGCGGCTCGTTCAACCTGGCGCGCGGGCTGATGGAGAGCTTCATCGCCGCGGGCGGACGCTTCCAGCCGCAGGTCGACGCCGAGCGCATCGTCGTCGAGGGTGGCAAGGCGACCGGCATCGAGTTGCGTGACGGCCGCACGGTGGGGGCCAAGCAGTTCGTCGCCTCGACGCTCGACGTGCACCAGACGTTCGAAAACCTGATCGGCCGCGAACAGCTTCCGGGAGCGTTCGCGAAAAAGATCGACAATTTCCAGTACACCAAGTGGTCGATCTTCGGGCTGCATCTCGCGCTCAACGAGCCGATCAAGCTCAACGCCGAGAAATTCGATCCAAACATCGCTCGCACGCTGAAATGGAGCCTCGGCGCTGAGACCATGGAAGATCTGATGGCGGCGCATGCGGACGTGGTGGCGAACCGCGTGCCGCAGATCGTGCAGTTTGGCGCGGGACCGCTGAGCAGTATCGATCCGATGCAGGCGCCGCCCGGCAAGGCCACCAACTATGCGTGGCATGTGATGCCGCTCAACCCCGACATCGGCAACCAGGACTACGAAGACTTCAAACGCGAGTTCGCCGACAGGATCATCGAGAAATGGTCGCGCTATGCGTCGAACATGACGCGCAAGAACATCATCGCGCAGCACATCTACACCGGCCGTGAGTACGTTGCCCAGTTTCCGCAGATGCGCGGCGGCGACATTTTCATGGGCGCGTTCAACGCCGAGCAGGTGATGTACAACCACTTCGGCTACCGCACGCCGGTCGGGCGGCTTTACATGGCCGGCTCAGCAACGCATCCTGGCGGCGCGATCTCGGGCGGCGGCGGCTACATCTCGGCGGGCATCATCGCGCGCGACCTCGGCCTGAAGACGTGGTGGAAGCCGTGGGATGCGGGCGAGGCGCTGACGAAGGTGGTGTAGGCGCTGCGGCATACTCCGAATACCTCCCCCTAAAAGGGGGAGGTCGGTTTGCCATAAGCGCGTTTACGCGCGTCTTCGACGCGCTATGGCAAACCGGGTGGGGGTCAACCAACCCTCGAAGGCAGCGGTTGCACGGACCCCCACCCTGACCCTCCCCCTTTCAGGGGGAGGGAAGGAAAGAGCGCGGACGCCTCAGATAAAGCAAAGGCCGGGACTAGGATTAGTCCCGGCCTCGCTTCGATCCGGCGCGGATTCAGGCCGCGCGCCGGATCATGCGGTTGTTCCTGCTAGGCTGCGGCCTTCGCAGTGCCCTGCAGATCGAAGCGGTCGGCGTTCATCACCTTGGTCCAGGCCGCCACAAAGTCCTTCACGAACTTCTGCTTCGAGTCCGAGCACCCATAGACTTCCGCGAAGGCGCGAAGCTGCGAGTGCGAACCGAAGATCAGGTCGACGGAGGTGCCGGTCCACTTGACCGCCTTCGTCTTGCGGTCGCGGCCCTCGTACACGTTGTCGCCAGCCGGAGACCACTCCGTGCTCATGTCGAGCAGGTTGACGAAGAAGTCGTTCGTCAGCGTGCCGGGCTTGCTGGTGAATACGCCGTGCTTGGAGTCGCCGGTGTTGGCACCGAGGACGCGCAAGCCGCCCACGAGAACCGTCATCTCCGGTCCCGTCAGCCGCATCAACGCGGCCCGGTCCACGAACGCCTCGACAGGCGGCATGAACTGCAGCTTTTTGCTGTTGATGTAGTTGCGGAAGCCGTCGGCACGCGGCTCGAGTGGAGCGAACGAGTCGACGTCGGTCTGATCCTGCGAGGCATCCGCGCGGCCCGGCGCGAAGGGAACCTTCATATCGACGCCGGCATCCTTCGCAGCCTTCTCGACCGCAGCAACGCCGCCGAGAACGATCAGGTCGGCCAGCGAGACCTTCTTGCCGAAGCCCTTCTGAATTTCTTCGAGCTTCGCAAGGACCGTCTTGAGTTGGGCCGGCTGGTTGACATCCCAGTCCTTCTGCGGGCTAAGACGAATGCGCGCACCGTTTGCACCGCCGCGCTTGTCGGAACCGCGGAACGTCGAGGCCGACGCCCAGGCGGTCGAGACAAGTTGCGGCACCGTCAGACCCGACGACAGGATCTTCGCCTTCAGCGCGGTAGCGTCCGCGTCGCTGATCGGTGCATCCGCTTCCGGGATCGGGTCCTGCCAGATCAGTGTCTCCTTCGGCACGAGCGGGCCGAGATAGCGGGCGCGTGGGCCCATGTCGCGGTGCGTGAGCTTGAACCAGGCGCGGGCAAACGCGTCCGCGAACTGGTCCGGGTTCTCGTAGAAGCGCCGCGAGATCTTCTCGTAGGCTGGGTCCATCCGCAGCGAGAGGTCCGTTGTGAGCATGGTCGGCACATGCTTTTTCGACTTGTCGAAGGCATCCGGAATGCTGGCTTCCGCGCCTTTTGCCTTCCACTGCTTCGCGCCGGCCGGGCTCTTCGCCAGCTCCCATTCGTTCTCGAACAGGTTCTTGAAGAAGTGGTTGCTCCACTTGGTCGGCGTCTGCGTCCAGGTGACCTCCGGACCGCCGGTGATGGCGTGACACCCGACGCCGGTCTCAAACTTACTCTTCCAGCCGAGGCCCTGGTCCTCGAGGGCACCGGCTTCCGGGTCCGGACCAACCAGCGACGGATCGCCGGCACCGTGGGTCTTGCCGAACGAGTGGCCGCCCGCGATCAGCGCGACGGTCTCTTCGTCGTTCATCGCCATGCGGAAGAACGTCTCGCGGATGTCCTTGGCCGCTGCAACCGGGTCCGGATTGCCATTCGGCCCTTCCGGGTTGACGTAGATCAGGCCCATCTGCACAGCGCCGAGCGGTTCCGAAAGCTGGCGTTCGCCGCTGTAGCGTTCGTCTCCAAGCCACGTACCCTCGGGACCCCAATAGAGTTCTTCCGGCTCCCACACGTCGGCGCGGCCGCCGGCAAAACCGAATGTCTTGAAGCCCATCGACTCGAGCGCGACGTTGCCGGAGAGGACCAGAAGGTCGGCCCAGGAAAGTTTCTGGCCGTACTTCTGCTTGATCGGCCACAGCAGCCGGCGCGCCTTGTCGAGGTTTGCGTTGTCCGGCCAGGAGTTGAGCGGTGCGAAACGCTGTTGGCCCGTACCCGCGCCACCACGGCCGTCCGTGATGCGGTAGGTCCCCGCCGCGTGCCACGCCAGGCGGATCATCAGTCCACCGTAGTGACCGAAGTCAGCCGGCCACCAAGGCTGCGAGTCCGTCATCAGCGCCGTCAGGTCCTTGATCACGGCGTTGAGGTCGAGACTTTTGAACTCCTTGGCGTAGTCGAAGTCCTTGCCCATCGGATCGGACAGGTTGGAATTCCGATGGAGCATCTCGATGCTCAGTGCGTCGGGCCACCAGTCGCGGTTCGTGCGTCCGCCCGTGAACGGGCATTTGCCCGCGCTCTTGTCGTCGGTCTTTGCGTCCATGGTTTCTCTCCGCTGGTGTTGGTGGGGCGCGCACGTCCATCCCTACCGATGATCAAAGACTCCTGATTGGGATAAGTCCAATTCAATTGCCTGCACATCACGATAAGAATATCTTATTGGCATGATCACATTGAAGCAGTTGCGTTATTTGTCGGCGCTGTCGCACCACGGTCATTTTGGCAAGGCTGCCGAGGCGTGCGCGATTACTCAACCGGCGCTGTCCATGCAAATCCAGGAGTTGGAGGCGGAACTTGGCGTGCCGCTGGTGGAGCGCAGGCGCGGCGAGGTGGCGTTCACCGACATCGGTCACGAGGTGGCGCGCCGCGCCGAGCAAGTGCTGGCGGCCACGCGCGATCTCGCTGACTTCGCGCGTCACCGCGGGCGGCTTCTCACGGGCCGGATGCAGCTCGGAGTCATCCCGTCGATCGCGCCCTATGTACTGCCGAAGATCCTGCCGGTGCTCCAGCGGCGCCATCCCGATCTGCGCGTCGAACTGCGCGAGACGCAGACGCACGCGCTGATCGGGGAACTGCACCGCGGCGCGCTCGACGTCATCATGCTGGCGCTGCCGGTGGACGACACCGAGATCGCGAGCCTGCGCCTGTTCGACGATCCATTCCTGCTCGCGGTGCCATCAACCGACAACCGCCCGGAGAGCGCCCGCGTCAGCGAGCAAGACATCGACACGCAGCGGCTCATCCTTCTGGAGGAGGGCCACTGTCTGCGCGATCAGGCATTGGCGGTTTGTTCCAGCGCGCGTCGCGACATGAGCCTCGGCGCGACGAGTCTCGCAACCGTCATGCAGATGGTGGCGAACGGCTACGGTCTCACCCTGCTGCCGCGCATCGCGGTTGATGTCGAGGTGCGCGATGATCGCATCAAGCTGCTGCGCTTCGCCGACCCCGCGCCCGGCCGCACCGTTGGTCTGGCGTGGCGGCGCACGTCGCCTCGAAAGGTCGATTTCGTGGCGTTGGGCAAATTGATAATGGAAACGCTGAGCTTTGGAACGCCGAAACGCCGCGCATCGTAAGGCTGTCTCGGCTAGAGCTTGATTTCGCTCTTCAGCTTGTCGCTGTTTTCCAGGCAGTAGTAGCCGGACAGCCGCGTGATCAGCTTGAGCCTGATCCACTCGTTCAGGATGCGGCTGACGTTTTCGCGTGCGATCCCGGCCATGGCGGCAACGTCGCTCTGGCTGATCTTCTGGCGGATGAGGACGCGGCCCTGGCCGACCGGCTGGCCGAACGCCTCGGCAAGGTCGAGCAGCGCGCGTGCCACACGACCTTTCAGCGGCAGGAAGCTTCCGGCCGCCAGCACCTCGTCGGTGTCGCGCAGCCGTGCAGCGAGCAACGTCACCATGTGCTTGTAGACCTCGGGGTGCTCGTTCGCGAACGACTCGAACGCCGTACGGCTGATGAAGTGGAGCTCGGAATCGCGCACCGCGGTGACCGAGGCCGAACGCGTCTTGCCGTCGACGGTCGCCAGCTCACCGACGATCGCGCCCGCTCCCAGAATGGCGAGGATGCGTTCGGCGCCCGACGGTCCGATGATACTGACTTTCAACAGGCCCTGATCGACGTGATAGCAGCCGTCGCCAGGATCGCCGGCCAGAAACAACACCTCGTCCGCCGCGAGCTTGACCGGCTTGGCGTGATCGAACAGCCGTGCCGCCAGATGCTCCGGGAAAACCGAAAGCAGATTGGCCGGTCCGGATGCCGCCTTTATGAGTGGGGTCTTTGCCATGCTCGCCGCGCGTGACAACCGGGCGCGACGATAGCGCAAAAACGCAACCGGCAAGGCATGAAAAATAAGCCCGTCCGGGGCGAGGAAGGCCACTGGACGGGCTTTTAAAGTAAACAGGAGGAGGGGAAGGTGGACGGGTCAGTCAGAACTCGGTCAGACGGGGCGCCCCACCAGGGCGGCGCGGTAGACGTCGGAGCGGCTCATGCCGATCGCCGCGAGATCGGGGCCGGACATCCGGGAATAGGTGCGAACGCGGGCTTCGATCTCCCGGCCTTCGCGCGCGCCTGCGCAGAATTCCGCGAAGCTCGCGATGAGGGAGTTGACGATGCCGGCGGGCGTGGGGGTTTCGGAGGCGCGGCTGAAAGTGATGGTCGTCATGGCGGTCCCCATTCGGTGCTTAAGAGCTCATCGCTCTTTGGATGTTTGGAGATTAGTCAGCGCCGCGGAAGAACGATGTGACCGCCATCACAGAAATGCGGAATCCATTAACCGTTTGATTTCGTGTGAAAACTGCAAGAAAAAGGGGCGCTTAAAGCGCCCCTTTCGTTGATCGCCGGCTGGAGAAGCCGAACCACTACGAGCCGGACGCCTCCTGGCGCTGCTCGCCGCCGGCCTTCTGCTTGGCCTCGAGATCCTCGCCGGTTTGCTGGTCGACGACCTTCATCGACAGCCGCACCTTGCCGCGCTCGTCGAAGCCGAGCAGCTTGACCTTCACCTTGTCGCCTTCCTTGACGACGTCGGTGGTCTTCTGCACGCGGTTCGCTGCGAGCTGGCTGATGTGGACGAGGCCGTCCTTGGCGCCGAAGAAGTTCACGAATGCGCCGAAGTCCATCGTCTTCACGACGGTGCCCTCATAGATGTGACCGATCTCCGGATCGGAGGCGATCGACTTGATCCAGTTCACCGCAGCACGGATCGACTCGCCGTCGGCCGAGGCCACCTTCACGGTACCGTCGTCCTCGACGTTGATCTTGGCGCCGGTCTTTTCGACGATCTCGCGGATCACCTTGCCACCGGTGCCGATCACTTCGCGGATCTTGTCGGTGGCGATCTTGAAGGTCTCGATGCGCGGCGCGTACTCGCCGAGCTCGGCGCGGGCGCTGTTGAGCGCCTTGCCCATCTCGCCGAGGATGTGGAGGCGGCCGCCCTTGGCTTGGTTGAGCGCCACCTTCATGATCTCTTCGGTGATGCCGGCGATCTTGATGTCCATCTGCAGTGCGGTGATGCCCTCTTCGGTGCCGGCCACCTTGAAGTCCATGTCGCCGAGGTGATCCTCGTCGCCGAGGATGTCGGACAGCACGGCGTAGCGCTTGTCCTCGAGGATGAGGCCCATGGCGATGCCAGCGGTCGGCCGCTTCAGCGGCACGCCGGCGTCCATCAGCGCGAGCGAAGCGCCGCAGACGGAAGCCATCGACGACGAGCCGTTCGAACTCGGTGATCTCCGACACCACGCGGATGGTGTAGGGGAAGTCTTCCTTCGACGGCAGCATCGGGCGTATTGCGCGCCAGGCGAGCTTGCCATGGCCGACCTCGCGGCGTCCGGGCGCGCCGATGCGGCCCGTCTCACCGACCGAGAACGGCGGAAAGTTGTAGTGCAGCAGGAACGCTTCCTTGTAGGTACCGTGCAGCGCGTCGATCCACTGCTCGTCCTCGCCGGTGCCGAGCGTGGTGACGACGATCGCCTGCGTCTCGCCGCGGGTGAACAGCGCCGAGCCGTGGGTGCGCGGCAGGAAGCCGGCCTCAACGACGATCGGGCGCACGGTGACGAGGTCGCGGCCATCGATCCGCTTGCTGGTGTCGAGGATGTTCCAGCGCACGATCTTGGCTTCGAGATCCTTGAACACGCCGGCGACCGTCTGCATCGGGCGCTCGGGATTGTCCTTGCCGTCCGGGAAGAAGTGCTCCATCGCCTTCTTCTTCACGGCGGCGACGGCATCCTGGCGCTCGGCCTTGCGCGGGATCGAATACGCCTTGCGCAGGTCCTGCTCGACGATGCCGAGCATCTCTTTCTCGATCGCCGAAGTGTCCGGCAACGCGAAGTCACGCGGCTCCTTGGCAGCCTTCTCGGCGAGCTGGATGATGGCCTGGATCACCGGCTGGAAGTGCCGGTGGCCGAACATCACGGCGCCGAGCATGATTTCTTCAGACAACTCGTGGGCTTCCGACTCGACCATCAGCACGGCGTCCTGGGTGCCGGCGACGACGAGGTCGAGCTTGCTCTCCTTCATCTCGTCGATGGTCGGGTTGAGCACGTACTCGTTGTTGGTGAAGCCGACGCGCGCGCCGCCGATCGGGCCCATGAAGGGGGCGCCGGACAGCGTGAGCGCGGCCGACGCGCCGATCATGGCGACGATGTCGGGATCGTTCTCCTGGTCGTGCGACAGCACGGTGATGATCACCTGGGTGTCGCAGCGCCAGCCGTCGGCGAACAGCGGACGGATCGGACGGTCGATCAGCCGCGAGGTCAGCGTGTCCTTCTCGGTCGGACCGCGCTCGCGCTTGAAGTAGCCGCCGGGGATGCGGCCGGCCGCGTAGTACTTTTCCGTGTAGTTGACGGTGAGCGGCAGGAAGTCGATGCCGGGCTTCGGCGCCTTGGCGGCGACCACGGTGGCGATGACGGTGGTCTCGCCGTAGGTGGCGATGACCGCGCCGTCGGCTTGGCGGGCGACCTTGCCGGTTTCCAGAGTTAGCTTGCGGCCACCCCAGTCGAGCTCAACACGATGGATATCGAACATAGTGATCGTCTTTCATGGTTTTCGCGAAGGGCGAACGCCATGAGCAAGACGGCGAGACGCTGATCCGCGCGGGCATCCCGCGAACCAGAAAGCGTCCGGCGATCCTGCCATGGCCCTCGTGCCTCCGGTGAGGCGAACCGGCGGCCCTATGCGGCCGGTCCAATATCGGCAGCGCGTATCGCTGCCAGCGGTACAGCGGACTGACTCAAAGCGTCCGCACGAACGCGCGGGAATTTCCCCGCGCGGAATTGTTCAGCGTCGAATGCCGAGCTTCTCGATCAGCGTCTTGTAACGCGCTTCATCCTTGCGCCTGATGTAATCAAGCAACTGGCGGCGCTGGGACACCATCTTGAGGAGTCCACGCCGTGAATGATTGTCTTTAACGTGGGCTTTGAAATGCTCGGTCAGGCTGTTGATCCGTTCGCTCAGGATCGCCACCTGGACCTCCGGCGAACCCGTGTCGCCGGCCTTCGTCGCATACGACTTGATGACTTCGGCCTTGCGGCCGGCAGGAAGCGACATCGTCAGTGACCTTTTGTTGGGCCGCGGCTGCCAACGAGCCCGGCCAGGTTGAACACGCGCTTGGGGACGATCTCGCCGAGGTCACATTCGGCCAGGGCCACCAAGCGGCCCGAAACCGTGACGTAAACCGTGCCGCGGAAGATTGGAGCGTCCCGTCCGCGCAACAAAACGGCCTGGCCCCTTTGGAGCCTTGCCGCATCCCCCCCGCTAACGGCCAGCGCCGGGATGTCGTCCAGCGCGGTCTCAACAGGGAGGAGAGCTTCGGCGAGGCTGCCCTCGCCAGTGGCGGCTCTATGGCATAGGGCCGTCAGTTGTTCCAGCGAAATCATGGTGTCTTTTCCGAGCGTTCCGACCCGTTCCCGGCGCAAGGCCCGGATATGGCCGTGGCAGCCCAGCGCGCGGCCCATGTCGCGGGCGAGCGAGCGCACATAGGTGCCTTTGCCGCACTCGGCGACGAATTCGGCATGATCGGGATCGGGGACATTAATGATGGCGAGCGCGTGGATTTCGACCAGGCGGGCCTGCAACTCGACCGTCTCTCCGTCACGGGCGATGTCGTAGGCGCGCTCGCCCGCGACCTTCACCGCGGAGAACTGCGGCGGCACCTGCTCGATGGTGCCGGTGTAGCGTGGCAGCAGCGCCTCGATCGCCTTGCGCGTTGGCCGCTGCTCGCTAATCGCGACGGCCCGGCCGTCGGCATCGTCGGTGTCGCGCGCTTCCCCCCAGCGCACCGTGAAGCTGTAGGTCTTGCGGCCGTCCATCACGAACGGGACGGTTTTGGTCGCCTCGCCAAGCGCGATCGGCAGGCATCCAGAGGCGAGCGGGTCGAGCGTGCCGGCATGGCCAGCGCTCTTTGCCTGGAACAGCCGGCGCACCGCGCTCACCGCAAAGGTCGACGTCATGCCGACCGGCTTGTCGAGCACGACCCAGCCGTGCACGTCGCGCTTCACGCGGCGGAACTGCTGCTTGTTTTTTTGCGTCGGCTTCTCCGTTCCGTCCGCCAACGGCGGAACAGAATCGGAAATGGACAGGCGCGATTCGTCACTCATCGTTGTTCTCACGCTTCAAGTCGCGCTGTACCGCCGGTGTTCGCAAAAGCTTCTCGATCCGTTCCGCTTCGTCGAATCGCTCGTCGGCGCGGAATCGAATCTCAGGGGCAAATTTCAGGTTAACGCGATGCGCGATCTCGCCGCGCAGGAAGCGCTTGTTGCGATCGAGCGCTTCGAGCACCGCCTCGATGTCGCGGCCGCCAAGCGGCATGACGTAGATCGTGGCGAGCCGAAGATCGGCGGTCATGCGCACCTCAGGCACCGTGATGAGCTGGCCCTCAAGCACCGGATCGTGCACGTCGCCGCGCGTCAGCATGTCCGAGACGGCGTGGCGGATAAGCTCGCCGACGCGCAGCGCACGCTGCGAGGGGGCGGCAGATTTTTCTCGATCGCGGTGATGGCCGCGGGCCATGCCATTCTCTCCAACGTCATCGTCCGCGAAAGCAGACGATCCAATACGCTTCGTGTTCGACCGTTTGGCCGGGGATTGCTGGATGCCCGCTTGCACGGGCAGCCTGTCAGTGGAGAAATTCTGCGCGCACGTCTGAGACTTGGACTCAGAGCGAGCGTTGCACCGTCTCCACCCGGTAGCACTCGATAACGTCGCCTTGCCGCATGTCCTGGTAGCCCTCGAAGGCCATGCCGCATTCCATGCCGGCGACCACTTCCCTTGCATCGTCCTTGAAACGCTTGAGCTGCGACAGCTTTCCTTCGTGGATCACCACGTTGTCGCGGATCAGGCGCACGTTGGCGCCGCGCTCGACCTTGCCGTCGGTGACGCGGCAGCCCGCGATCTTGCCGACCTTGGAGACGGTGAAGATCTCGAGGATCTGTGCGTTGCCCAGCATGGTCTCGCGCCGCTCCGGCGTGAGCATGCCCGACATCGCCTTCTTCACGTCATCGACCAGGTCGTAGATGATGTTGTAGTAGCGGATCTCGACGCCGTCGCGTTCGGCCTGCTCGCGCGCCTCTTTGTGGGCGCGCACGTTGAAGCCGATGATCGCGGCGCCCGACGATTCCGACAGCCCGACGTCGGTCTCGGTGATGCCGCCGACGCCGGAGTGGATGACCCGCGCCGCGACTTCGTCGGTGCCGAGCTTCTCCAGCGAGCCGATGATCGCTTCGACCGAGCCCTGCACGTCGCCCTTGATGATGAGCGGGAATTCCTTGCGGCCCGCGGTCTTGAGTTGCGACATCATCTGCTCGAGCGAGCCGCGCTTGCCGGTGGCGCGCGCCGCTGTCTTCTCGCGCTTTTGGCGGACGCGGTAGTCGGTGAGCTCGCGGGCACGGGCCTCGGTTTCGACCACCGCCAGGCGGTCGCCGGCGTCCGGCGTGCCCGTGAAGCCCAGAACTTCGACGGGAACGGATGGTCCCGCGAACTCGACCGGCTCTCCGGAATCGCTGACCAGCGCGCGAACTCGGCCCCATTCCGCACCAGCGACGATGATGTCGCCGACGTGCAGCGTGCCGCGTTGTACCAGCACGGTCGCGACCGGCCCACGGCCGCGGTCCAGCTTGGCTTCGATCACGGTGCCTTCTGCGGCGCGATCCGGATTGGCCTTGAGGTCGAGGATTTCAGCCTGCAATCCGATCATTTCGAGCAGGCGGTCGAGATTGGTCTTCTTGGTGGCGGACAACTCGACGTCGACCACGTCGCCGCCGAGCGATTCGACCTGCACCTCGTGCTGCAGCAGCTCGGTGCGCACGCGCTCGGGCTTGGCCTCCGGCTTGTCGATCTTGTTGATCGCGACGATCATCGGCACCTTCGCCGCCTTGGCGTGATTGATCGCCTCGACGGTCTGCGGCATCACGCCGTCGTCGGCCGCGACGACCAGCACCACGATGTCGGTGACCTTGGCGCCGCGGGCGCGCATCGCGGTGAATGCGGCGTGGCCCGGCGTGTCGATGAAAGTGATCTTGCCGTGCTTCGGCTCGGTCACCTGGTAGGCACCGATGTGCTGCGTGATACCGCCGGCCTCGCCGGCCGCGACTTCCGTCGAGCGGATCGCGTCGAGCAGCGACGTCTTGCCGTGGTCGACGTGACCCATCACGGTCACGACCGGAGCGCGATGCACTAGATGCGCCGGATCGTCGGCGGCGTCGAACACGCCCTCTTCGACGTCGGCCTCCGAAACGCGCTTGACGGTGTGGCCCAGCTCCTCGGCGATGAGCTGCGCAGTGTCGGCGTCGATCACGTCGTTGATCTGCGCCATCTGGCCCTGCTTCATCAGCAGCTTGATGACGTCGACCGAGCGTTCGGCCATGCGGTTGGCGAGATCGGCGATGCTGATGAATTCCGGAATCGTCACCTCGCGGATCAGCTTCTCTTTCGGCTCGTCGCTGAGGTCGCGCACCGCGCGGCGGTTGCGCCGGCGGAACGCCGCGGCGGAACGCTCGCGCACGTCGTCGGCCGTGAGCGCGGTGACCAGGGTGAGCCGCCCACGGGCCTTCTCGGCGGTTTGCGCGGCGCGCGTCGGCCGCTTCGGCGGCGGGACAGCACGGGCTGCGCCGCCACCCGGGCCGCGGCGGAACGTCGTCCGCGGGCTTTCTTCTTCCTCGGCCTCGATCACCGGGCGTGCGCCGGGAGTCCTGCCCGGAGTTGTTTCGGCTTCGCCAAAGCGCTTCTTCGCGACTTCGCCGGCCTTCCGCTTGGATTCTTCCTCGCGCTTATGGCGATCGTCTTCCTCGCGCTTGCGGCTCTCGGCGGCTTCACGCTCCGCGCGCTCGCTGGATTCGCGGATGGCGCGATGACGCGCTTCCTCTTCGGCGATCTTGCGCTCTTCGGCTTCGCGCAGGCGCGCATCGCCGAGCGCGTGGGCGCGGCGGTTGCGCTCTTCGTCGGTGAGCGTGCGCAATACGACGCCAGAAGGCTTCGGCGCGGGCGCGGCGGCAGGCGCCGGCTTCGGTGCCGCAACCTTCGCGGCCGGCTTCGGCGGCGCGGGCGTAACTTCGGGAGCCTTGCTCTCCGGACCCGGCGTGCGGCGCTTCTTGACCTCGACAACGACCTGCTTGCTGCGGCCGTGGCTGAAACTCTGGCGCACGACGCCCGTCTCGGTCCGCGGCTTGAGCGACAGCGTTTTGGAGCCGACGCTCAGCGTCTTTCCGTCAGGGGTCTTGGTATCAGCCATTCAGGTTCCAGTTCAGTCAGCTTGCTTCGTGGCCTTGCTCGGTTCCGGCCGGCCTTCCGGTCCGAAATCGCTCAAGACGATGAAAACGCGCCAAAAACGTGTTGCTCGCAGGTCCGGCCAATAGGGCTGCATGTACCACATTTGACCGCCCCAATGCCAAATCCAATTCGACCGAGGAGAACGCTGCGACCGTCTCGATACGGTTCGCGTCGGGGCGCTGGCGCAACACGCCGCCGAGCTTCTTGACCCCATCCGGCCGGGCGTCGGCGCCGTGCAACACGGCCAGCACCTTGTCGTGGGTCAGCGCCGCCTCGACCTTCGCAAAACCGGCCAAGACGGTACCCGCCTTGCCAGCGATGGCGAGAGCGTCGAGCACCGCGCGGACCAGCAGCCGCTCGGTCAATTCCGGCAGGTCTGGCGCAATCCGGACGTCGCGCTTGAAGCTCTTCGCGAACACCTTGCGCGACACGGCATCGCTCAGCGCCGAGCGGGTGGCGGTGATCCAGATGCCGCGGCCCGGCAGCTTGCGCTTGAGGTCGGGCACCACGCCGTCGGGTCCGATCACGAACCGGATCATGTCGTCGACCGGCCGCACCGCCCGGGTCGCCGCGCAAAATCGTTCGGTGCCGGGCGCGCTGCTGCGCGGTCCGGCATCGAGCGTCGTGTCCTGTGTGGTGTCGTGAGCGTCAGCCAGCATGCGCGAACAGTATCCTTAGGCTTGCGCCGGAGCGGTTTCGGCGGCCGCGTCCTCGGCCGCGGGCGGCGGCGCGAGATCCGCTTCGGTGACCCAGCCGGCCTTCAGACGCGCCTGCATGATCATCGCCTCGGCCTCGTCGCGCGAGATTTCGATGCCGTCGAGGAAGCCGGCGTGCTGTTTGGTCTCGCCGTCTTTGCGCTCGCTCCAGCCGACCAGATCGTCGGTGGCGCAGCCGGCAAGGTCCTCGACTGTCTTTACGTCGTTCTCGCCAAGCTTGACCAGCATTTGCGTGGTGACGCCGGGCACGTCCTTCAGTTCGTCAGCCACGCCGAGCTCCTTGCGTTTGGCGTCGAGTTCGGCTTCGAGCTTCGCGAGATAGTCGCGAGCCCGCGTCTGCAACTCGCGCGCGGTGTCTTCGTCGAAACCTTCAATGCCGGCGAGGTCCTTCTCGTCGGTCAACGCCAGTTCCTCGACCGACGTGAAGCCTTCCGATGCAAGCAATTGGCCGATCACCTCGTCCACATCGAGCGCTTCGATGAAGGTCTGGGTGCGCTTCTGGAATTCGGCCTGTCGGCGCTCCGACTCTTCCTGCTCGGTGAGGATGTCGATGTCCCAGCCGGTGAGCTGCGAGGCAAGCCGCACGTTCTGGCCACGGCGGCCGATCGCAAGCGAAAGCTGCGCGTCCGGCACCACGACCTCGATGCGCTCGCGCTCCTCGTCGAGCACCACCTTGGCGACTTCGGCCGGAGCCAGCGCGTTGACGACGAAGGTCGCGATGTCTTGCGACCACGGAATGATGTCGATTTTCTCGCCCTGCAGTTCGTTCACCACCGCCTGCACGCGGGAGCCGCGCATGCCGACGCAGGCGCCGACTGGATCGACCGAGGAATCGCGCGAAATCACCGCGATCTTGGCGCGTGAGCCAGGGTCGCGGGCGACCGCCTTCACCTCGACGATGCCGTCATAGATTTCGGGGACCTCCTGCGCGAACAGCTTAGCCATGAACTGCGGATGGGTGCGGGAAAGGAAAATCTGCGGGCCACGCGGCTCGCGGCGCACGTCGTAGATGAAGGCGCGGATGCGGTCGCCGGTGCGCATGGTCTCGCGTGGCAGCATCTCGTCACGGCGCACGATCGCCTCGCCGCGGCCGAGGTCGGCGACGACGTTGCCATATTCCACTCGCTTGACGATGCCATTGACGATATCGCCGATGCGGTCCTTGTATTCCTGGTACTGGCGGTCGCGCTCGGCCTCGCGGACCTTCTGCACGATCACCTGCTTGGCCGACTGCGCGGCGATGCGGCCATATTCCAACGGCGGCAGGCTGTCGGCGATGGTGTCGCCGACCTGCGCGGCCGGGTTGCGCTTGCGTGCGTCGTCGAGGCTGATCTGCGCCGCCGGGTTCTCGATGGTGTCGACCACCAGCATGTGCCGCGCGAGCCGCAGCTCGCCGGTTTTGGTGTTGATCTCGGCGTGCACGTCAGTCTCGGCGCCGTAGCGGGAGCGCGCCGCCTTGGCGATCGCGTCCTCCATCGCGGTGATGACGATGCCGCGGTCGATCGACTTTTCGCGGGCGACCGCGTCGGCGATCTGCAACAGCTCGAGCCGGTTGGCGCTGACTGCCATAGCTCAGTCTCCTTCGTGCTGGGCGCGGTGCCGGTGCTTGCCGGAAGCGCGCTGAAAATCGTTTCGATGTTTGCCCTTGTGGGGGCGCTGGTTGTCGTTCTGGGCGTCGGGCGTGAGCGGTTCGAAATTCGTCCCGCTCTGCTCGCGCTCGGCGAGCTTTCCGCGCCGGAGCGATTCCGCGACCAACTGGTCGGTGAGGACGAGGCGGGCTTCGGCCATGTCCTCGATCGGTAGCAGCACGTCGGCTGTTTCACCGGGCTTGGCGTCGTCGCGCTGGACTCGCGCGCAATCGCCTTCGACGCCGAGCAGCAAGCCGCGGAACCGCTTGCGGCCGTGCGCCGGCGCATTCATTTCGATCTTCGCCACGTGATTGGCGTAGCGTTCGAAGTCCGAGCGCCGTACCAGCGGACGATCGATACCGGGCGACGACATTTCAAGCCGGTAGGCGCGGTCGACTGGATCGGCCTCATCGAGCACCGGCGACAATGCGCGCGAGGCGGTTTCGCAATCTTCGACCAGCATCGTGCCGTCGGGTTTCTCAGCCATGATCTGGACCGTGCAGCCGTCGCTGCCCGAAATGCGCACGCGCACCAGGCGATAGCCCAGGCTTGCGAGCACCGGCTCCGCCAGCGCGGCGACCCGGGCGCTCAGTCCCGGTTCGACGATCAGGCGCGGCTCGGTGTCCGGCTGCATTTGGACCGCATCGTTCATCAGGTCTGTTCTATTAACCTATTGTTCCGACTGTAATTTTTGCCCGAGGCCGTTTTAAGTAACAAAAAAGAGCGGGTCCCGGGGGGCCCACTCTCAAAAGCCGATTTTGACTTATGAGGATCCAATCAGACGGTCTGTTTGGATGCGCGGAATATAGCGATTTGCAGGCCTCGTGCAAGCCGTGCCACACGGACTCCTTGGTCGTTGGGCATGAACTTTTCGAGCCCGGCCTCCGCCCGCCGGGTCCTATCCTATGGCTAACGGATCGTTCACCAGGGTCACCTACCTTGTCGCCATCGCCGCCGGTCCGCCGCGGCTGATGGGATTTTGTATGTCTGCGTCCGCGTCGCTTATCCCCGAACTCGAAGACGTCATCCAACACGGCTCATACGCCAGGCGTGCCGAGACAGTGCGGCGCATCGCCAATCTGTTCATGGATGGCGCGCCGTCGTTCAACGAAGAGCACATCGGCCTGTTCGACGACGTGCTGTGCCACCTCGTCACCGAAATCGAGACCAAGGCGCGGGCCGAAATGTCCCGCACGCTGGCGCCGGTCGCCAACGCGCCCGGCGAACTGATGCGCCAGCTTGCCAACGACGACGACATCGCGGTGGCCGGCCCGGTGATCGCGCAGTCGCAGCGTCTCGCCGAAACCGATCTCGTCAACATCGCCCAGGCCAAAGGTCAGGCGCACCTGTTCGCCATTTCGGGGCGCGCCGGCATCGGCGAGGCGGTCACCGACGTACTGGTGCGGTGCGGCGATCCTGAGGTGGTTCGCAACGTTGCCGACAACAAGTCGGCCAAACTGTCCGACGACGGCTTCACCGCGCTGGTCAAGCGCGCGGAAGAGGACGGCGTACTGGCCGAGAAGGTCGGCATGCGTGCCGACATTCCGCCGCGCCTGTTCCGCGAGCTGCTGGTGCGCGCGACCACGGTGGTGCAGCAGCGGCTGCCCGCCGCCGCGAAGCCGGAAACCCAGGCCGAGGTGCAGCGCGTGCTCGACAAGGTTCCCCGCGAATTTCAGACGCTCGCGCGAGACTACACCGAAGTACGGCGCATGGTGCTAGCCATGCACGAGGAGGGCAAGCTCGGCGAGACGGAGCTTGTCGGCTTCGCCCAGGACAAGAAGTTCGAGGAGACGGTGGCTGCGCTTTCGGTGTTGTGCAAGGTGCCGATCGACGCCGCCGGCCGGCTGGTGAGCGGCGAGCGCCCGGACCCGATTCTGATACTCTGCAAGGCGTCCGGCTTCGGCTGGACCACTGCGCGCGCGATCATCGCGTCGCGGCCGGGCGGCAAGGGAACTTCGAGCCACGCGCTCGACGCGGCGTACTCGAACTTCGAGAAGCTCGCCCCCGCGACTGCGCAGCGTGTCGTGCGCTTCTGGCAGGTCCGCGATCCTGGCACCGCCGCCTGACGTTTCGCGTCACACCCGCTTGAAGATCAGATAACAGGGCACGCGGCCCTGGCGCTTGGCCTTGGCCTCGTAGCGCGTGCTGGTGAAGCCCGGCCACGGTTTGCGCCAGTTGTCGGCCTGCGCGGCGGTCCATATGAAATGCGACGAGTGCATCACCCGGGCCAGCGTCCAGGCCACGTAGTCCGGGATATCGCTGGCAAACCGGAATTCGCCCTGTGGGCGCACGATCCGTGCGATCGCCGCGATGCTTTGATCCTGCACGAAGCGGCGCTTCCAATGCCGCCGCTTCGGCCATGGGTCGGGATAGATAAGATCGAAACGTCGCAGCGATGCGGAGGGCAGCCAGCCCAGCACGTCAGTCGCGTCGCCATGATGCAGCCGGATGTTGGTGAGCTTGCGCTCGTCGATCGAAGCGAGCGCCTTGGCCATGCCGTTGACGAACGGCTCGATACCGATGAAGCCGGTGCGCGGACTGCGCTCGGCTTCCGCCATTAGGTGCTCGCCGCCGCCGAAGCCGCTCTCAAGCCGCACATCGTCCGTGCCGTCGAACAGCGCCCGCAAATCCGCTGGTGCGGGCTTCGACAGGTCGAGCGCCAGCTTCGGTAACAGCGTCTCGAACAGCGCGGCTTGCCGCGGCCGTAAGGCGTGGCCCTTGCGCCGGCCGAAGAAGGCGCCGGTTTGTTTGCGCTTTTCTTGCACACACTCACCTGTCATGCCCGCGCCTGTCGCGGGCATCCCGACAAGGATGGCACAGTCGTGCCTTCTAAACGAGATGGCCGGGACAAGCCATGGCTTGTCCCGGCCATGACGAACGCTAGAACGCGCGCCCCGGCAGCACGCGCATCGTCGGCTTGCCGGGCAGTGTCGTCTTTGAAACCACTGTCGAGCCGACGTCGTGAATTTCGGTCTCGAACGACTTCTCGCGCATGCGATCCATGAATCCGCGCAGCGAATAGGTGCTGAAGAAGTGCATCGGGATCACCAGCGGGGCCTTCAGCGCCTGCAGCACCTCGACCATGCCCTCGTGATCGAGCGTTACCCCTCCGTCGACCGGGAACAGCACCACGTCGACCCGGCCCATCTCGTTGAGCTGCTGCTGGTTGAGCGTGTGGTGCAGGTGGCCGAGGTGCGCGATGCACAGATTGGCAAGCTCGAAGATGAAGATCGAGTTGCCGTGCCGCTCCGTGCCGCCGCTCATATAGCTGCGGATGTTGGTCGGCACGTTGCGTACCCGCACGTCGCCGGCGTTGACGTCATGCCGCGCCGGCTTGTCCGGGCTGGTCCCCCAGCCGCGCAGCACGTGCTTGATGCCGGGCTCGGGATTGTCGGTGAAGTGCGTCGAGTGCGCGTAGTTCATGGTGACGATGTCCGGCAGAGCGCGCGGCTTCACATAATCGTTGTAGTCGGTCGCGATCTTCATGCCGCGCGGGCTTTCGATCAGAAAGGTCGAATGCCCGACGTAATTGATGCGGACCTCGTCGGATTTCAGCGACGCCGGGATGGCGCGCGGCATGCCGCGGGCGACCAGCCCCGGGCAGTTCTCCATCATCTCGGGCTTGGCGTCGGGTTTAGATTGTACCGGCTGGGCCCGCAGCATGGCGGGCAATGCAAACGCGACTGCAATTACAGCCGCCGCCGCGAGCATCGCGCGAGCTCTGGCCATTGCACCCTCCTCAAGCCGGCGCAGTGAATCTGACACGGAATTGTGGCGCGGGCTATCGCGTTGCAGGTCACAACAACGCGAACGGGCGGCACCATGGTGCCGCCCGCGCGAGTTATTTCACTGAAACGGCTTAGTACCCGGGCGGCAGGTGATAACCCGGCCGGCGCGGCGGCTCGAGGGCGGCGGTGATGGTGCCCTTCGGCGTCGTGATGACGAACTTGCCGTCGACGCGCTTGATGGTTTCGACCTTGCCGACGCCCGGCAGCATCGAGCCCGGACCGACCTCGTAGAGCGTGCCGGTGCGGCTCTCGAGCACGGCGCGGCCGGCGTAGACGTCGCGCAGCCGCCAGCCTTCGAGCACCGGCGGCTTGGCCTGCTGCTTCTCGATGCTGGTCACGGAACCGGTGATGTCCGGCGCCAGCGCTGATGCGGGCAGCGCGGCGGACGCGGTGCGGCGATCCAGCCGGTCCAGCGTTTCCATGATCCTGGCGAGCTTGGCGGACGGCTCGGCTTGCGCCCTCTCGGCGCGATCGAGCCGCTCACCGATCCTGTTGAGCTGCGTGGTGGCGTTACGGTTTGCGGTCTCGAGGCCGGACTTCAGTGCGGCGAGATCGCCGGAAAGCTTGGCCACCTTGTCCTGCAGCACGTCCGTTTCGTCGGAAGCCGCCGCGACGGCGGGAGCCGGGGCAGGCGTGCCGGGCATCAACGTGACGGTCGCCGCGGTGCCGGCGAGAATGCCGAGCAGCGTCGCGAGCGCGACCGAGGCCGCGAGCGGAGAGAGTCTTTCCCAGCGGATGCACTTCTCGGCCGTGGACTGCGCCGATTGTTCGGCCGTTTCAGCTTCGGACGAGCTGATTTTGCTCTCGAACGATGTGAGCTCGATGGTGATGGTCTTGGCTTCGGCGTCGATCGTCTGCTCACCGAGCGGCAGCGGCTGGTCGGTCGTCTTCGCCTTGGCCTTGTGCGGGCCGATGATCGCGAGAGCGTTTTCGGTGGGCTTGTCCATGTCCACGAATCCCGAATTGGTGGAATTTACCAACCGGTAACCGTGTTTGGCTTACCAACAGGTTAATCGTCCGTTGCCGCGGATCACGGGTCGATCAGACCGGCAAGCCGTTCTGCTGCGCCAGTTCCTTGAGCGAAACCTCGGGACGCGCGCCGATGTGCTGGATCACCTCGGCCGCAGCGAGGCCGCCGAGCCGGGCCGCCGTCTTGTGATCGCGGCCGCGCGCCAGACCGAACATGAAGCCCGCAGCGAACAGGTCGCCCGCGCCGGTCGCGTCGACCAGCCTGGCGATCGGCGCGGCCGGCACCGCCTCGCTGCCCGACTTGCTCACGATCACGCAACCCTTCTCGCTGCGCGTCACCACGGCGAGCCTGGCATCGCCACGCAACGCGGTGACCGCGCTGTCGAAGCTCGCGGTCTCGTACAGGCTCAGAAGTTCGCTTTCGTTGGCGAACACCAGATCGAGCGTGCCGCCGCGGATCAGGTCGAGGAACTCGGCGCGATAGCGGCCGACGCAGAACGCATCCGACAAGGTGAGCGCGACCTGGCGCTTGGCGTCGTGCGCGATCTTCGCGGCTTTGCGGAACGCCTCCTTGGCGTGCGGCGGGTCCCACAGATAGCCTTCGAGATAAATGATGCCGGACGCGGCAACGGTGTCGGGGTCGACGTCGTTTGGATGCAGGTCCTGCGCGGCGCCGAGATAGGTGTTCATGGTGCGCTCGCCGTCCGGCGTGACCATGATGTAGCAGCGCGCGGTCGAAGGCCCGTCGGCGGCCGGCGGCGTGTCGAACGCGACACCGGCGGCGCGGATGTCGTGCGCGAAGGCGTTGCCCAGCGTGTCGTTCTTCACCTTGCCGACGAAGCCCGCCTTGGCGCCGAAGCCGGCGACGCCGACGGTGGTGTTGGCCGCGGAGCCGCCTGAAATCTCGACCGCCGGACCCATGGCGTCGTAGATCGCCTGCGCTCGCGCCTCGTCGATCAGCGACATGCCGCCCTTGCGCATCTCCTGCTTGGCCAGGAAGGCATCGTCGGCGCGGGCGATCACGTCGACGATGGCGTTGCCGAAGCCGAGCACGTCGTAGCGGACATTGGACATTTGGAAACTCATGGCTGGCGGGAATGGCGCGCACTATAGCCACGGACGCCTGCACGGCAACCCTTGGGCGAATGGGCCGGCGACAAGGCCTGGTAGGATGGGTTTCGCTGCGCTCAACCCATCCTACACGGCGCTATGAGCCTTGCACGCCGCACTGGCGTCGCTACAAGAAGCCCACCTAAAGGAGCCTGCAATGGCCGCGTTCAAACAACTGGTGTTTTCCGGCGTGCAGCCGACCGGCAATTTGCACCTCGGCAACTACCTCGGCGCCATCGTCAATTTCGTGAAGCTGCAGTCGAGCCATGACTGCATCTATTGCGTGGTCGACTTGCATGCCATCACGGTGTGGCAGGACCCGGCCGAATTGACCAAGGCGACGCGCGAGGTGACCGCAGCATTCATCGCCAGCGGGATCGATCCGAAGAAGCACATCGTGTTCAACCAGAGCCAGGTGGCGGAGCACGCCGAGCTGGCCTGGGTGTTCAACTGCGTGGCGCGGCTCGGCTGGCTCAACCGCATGACGCAGTTCAAGGAGAAGGCCGGCAAGGACCGCGAGAATGCCTCGGTCGGGCTCTACGCCTACCCGAACCTGATGGCGGCCGACATTTTGGTCTATCGCGCGACCCATGTGCCGGTCGGCGAGGACCAGAAGCAGCACCTCGAGCTGTCGCGCGACATCGCGCAGAAGTTCAACAACGATTTCGCGGCGACGATCGCCTCGTACGGTTTCGACGACGCATTCTTCCCGCAGCCTGAGCCGCTCATTCAAGGTCCGGCGACGCGTGTCATGTCGCTGCGCGACGGCACCAAGAAGATGTCGAAGTCGGAGCCGTCCGATCAGTCGCGCATCAACCTCACCGACGACGCCGACACCATCGCGCTGAAGATCCGCCGCGCCAAGACCGATCCCGATCCGCTGCCCGATAATGAGAAGGCGCTGGAGCCGCGCCCCGAGGCCGACAACCTGGTCGGCATCTACGCCGCGCTCGCCGGCACCAGCAAGGCTGAGGTGCTCAAGGAGTTCGGCGGTGCGCAGTTCTCGGTGTTCAAGCCGAAGCTCGCCGACATCCTGGTGGCGAAGCTGTCCCCGGTCACCGCCGAGATGCGCCGCTTGCAGAACGAGACGAGCTACATCGACGGCGTGCTCGCCGACGGCTCCGCCCGCGCGCAGGCAATCGCCGCCGAAACCATGAAGTCGGTCAAGGACATCGTCGGCTTGGTGCGGCGGTAGCACCGCTGCCGTCATTCCGGACGCGCTGAAAGCAGTCTGTAGGATGGGTTGAGCGCAGCGAAACCCGTCATAACCTTGGCGGCGAGACGATGGGTTTCGCCATAGCGCGTCCATCAGGGCGTTCACGCCCGTCTTCGACGGGCTATGGACGCGCGTAAACGCGCTTTAGGCTCAACCCATCCTACGACCTGTCGGCCAATATCCTGATTGAATGCCGTAAAATCGGGCAAGCACGCCGCTTGTGCGGCAGCCGAATGGCATGCCAGATTCGGTGCATGTGCGACGCCAGTGAGGACAAGCATGTCTCGCAGACGCCGTAGTTACGAGGCCGGGCACTCGCCCAAATGGCTGGTCGTCATCGACGACACTCCTGAATGCGACCGCGCGGTCTATTTTGCCTGCCGGCGTGCGGCACGCGTCGGCGCCGGCGTGGTGATGTTGCGCGTGATCGAAACGCAGGAACGCAACCAGCAGTGGCTCGGCGTCGCCGACATCATGAAGGCAGAGGCGCACGAGGAGGCCAACGCGTCGCTGGAGCGGGCCGCGAGCCGCGCCAACGGCCAGACCGGCATCACCCCGGAGCGGGTGGTGCGGGAAGGCAAGACCGCCGATGAGATTCTCGGGCTGATCGAGGACGACGAGGACATCGCCATCCTGGTGCTGGCGGCGGCGCAGAGCAAGGAAGGTCCGGGCCCGCTGGTGTCAGGGCTGAGCACCAGCCTCGGCGACTACCCGATCCCGGTCGCCATCGTGCCGGGGCACCTGACCGACGAAGAGATCGACGCGCTCGCCGGCTGACCCGTCCGCTATTCGATCACCTCGTCGACGCGGGCCAGCAGCGTTGGCGGCACCGCGATGCCGAGCGCCTTGGCAGTCTTGAGGTTGATGACCAACTCGAATTTGGTCGGCGCCTGCACGGGCAACTGTCCGGGTGTGCTGCCCCGCAGGATACGATCCGCATAAGATGCGGCTCCGCGCCGATAGAGTTCGAAGGAGTCAACCGCGTAGACCAACAAACCGCCGCTGATTGCGAACGATCGAAACGGGAATACACCCGGCAGGTTATTGCGGGCCGCCGAGTCGATGATGCGATCCCGATAGGTGGTGGTTCGGAAATCGGGCAGCACGATCAAGCCGCCGTTTGCCTCCTTGGAAAAGTTGTCAACCGCGGCCTCGATGTTGGAGGGATTGGATATATCGAGCGGCGCCAACCGGATGGCAGCCGACGACGCCACAGCCTCAACGGCCTGCAGTAGCCCTTTGTGTGCAGCATTTTCCGAATTGAAAATAGTCAGACATCGAGTTACGCGCGGCGTGACCTCCTTCAGCAGTTCCAGCCATTTTCCGCCCATTGAATATTCGTAGTTGGTGAACCCTGTGATGTGACCGCCGGGACGCGCGAGGCTGGCGATCAAGCCGCTGCCGACCGGGTCGCCGACGTTGACGAAAACGATGGGTGTGGTTTGGGTGTGCTGCCTGACCGCGGTCAGTGCGGGCGTTCCATTGAGCAAGATCACGTCCGGTCTCAGAGTCACAAGCTCGGCCGCGTACGCGCGCAGGCGTCCGCCATCACCCGCCGCCCAGCGCCATTCGATGTGCAGGTTCGATCCTTGGTTCCAACCCAGTTGACTCATGCCCTGGACGAACGCGGCGCTCATTCCCCGGCCTTCGGGGTCGTTCGCCGCGAGAACTCATGAGAACGCCGATGCGACGCACCTGCTCAGGCTGCTGGGCGCGCGCCGCGAGCGGCGCCAGCGAAGCGGCGCCCCCGATCAATGCGAGGAATTCCCGGCGTTTCATGCGATCCGCTCCCGAGAGGGCCAAAACCTAGCATATCTGCGTCACGGCGGCGTGGCCCGCCCCGGTTGACCCGGCGCGCAGCAATCGCCACTTATCTGCTATAGTGATTTGCGCCGCCCGGGCCTTGAACCCGCCGCAACCCGCCGCCGGCCAAGGAGCCAAGAATGTTCATCCAGACCGAAGCCACGCCCAATCCGGCGACCCTGAAGTTCCTGCCCGGCAAGCCGGTGCTCGACAGCGGCACGCTCGACATCCGCAGCCGGGACGACGCGGCGAAATCCCCGCTGGCCGAGCGGCTGTTCGGGATCGACGGCGTCCACGGCGTGTTCTTCGGCTCCGACTTCATCACGGTGTCGAAGGCGTCGGGTGAGTGGCCGCAGCTCAAGCCGGCGATCCTCGGCGCCATCATGGAGCACTTCATGTCGGGCGCGCCGCTGCTGCGCAGCGGCGAAACCGCGGCCATGTCCGACGACGCGGAATTCTTCGAGCCGGCCGACGCCGATACGGTGGCCACCATCAAGGACCTGATCGAGACGCGGGTGCGTCCGGCGGTCGCCAACGACGGCGGCGACATCACCTTCCGCGGCTTCAAGGACGGCATCGTGTTCCTGCACATGAAGGGCGCCTGCTCGGGCTGTCCGTCCTCGACCGCGACGCTGCGCCACGGCATCGAGAATCTGCTGAAGCACTACGTGCCGGACGTGGTCGAAGTCCGGCCGATGTAGCGGGCGAAGGCCGGAAAATAAAACTCCGACTGTCATGCCCCGCGAAAGCGGGGCATCCAGTATCCGCCAACCCGTCCGTACCCCAACGTCCGCGTTTACTGGATCATCCGCCTACGCGGATGACGACAGCAGCATGCTTGGCGAAAGCCGCCGTGCTAAGCAGAGATTCTCAGGCGACCCAACGGATCGAGGTTACGGATGATGCTGGCGCTAGCCGTTTTCATTATCCATCCGTTGGGGAGCCAGCAAAAACCTGCTTAGAAGCTGCCCATGCGTATTCTCGCCATCGACACCGCGCTCGAAGCCTGCTCCGCCGCCGTGCTGGACACCGAGCAGGGCGTGCTGGCGAGCCATTCCGTTCCCATGGCGCGCGGCCACGCTGAAGCGCTGATGCCGCTGATCGCCAAGGTGATGAGTGAAGCCAAGCTGCCGTTCGCCGAACTCGACCGCGTCGCCGCAACGACCGGGCCCGGCAGCTTCACCGGGCTGCGCGTCGGCCTCTCCGCGGCGCGCGGCATTGCGCTGGCGTCCGGCAAACCGGCGTTCGGCCTGACCACGCTCGCCGCCTTCGCCGCACCCTACATCGCAGCCGATGACACCATCGCGCTCGCGGTCGCGATCGACGCGCGGCACGAGCACGTTTATCTCCAGGTGTTCGGTCCCGGCGGGCGCACGTTGGTCACGCCCCGCATCGCCTCGATCCGCGACGCGGTGCGCATCGCCGCCAGCAGCAAGACCCGAATCGTCGGCAACGCGGCACGCGCGGTCGCCGCGGCGTGGCCAGCCAACGAGCCGCCGCCGGTGCTGATCGAAGAAAAGAAGGTGCCGGACATCGCCTGGGTTGCGCGGCTCGGCGCGGTCGCGACCGGAAGCCCCGACACGCTCAAGCCGCTCTACCTGCGTGCGCCCGACGCGCAGCCGCAGGCCGCCGCGAGATTGCCGCGCCGATGATGCGTTTGCTCAACCGCCTGTTCGCGCGCGGCGAACCGGTGCTGTCGGAAGCCAGCGTCCGCGACGCGCATTCCCTTGCGAGGCTGCACGCCGCTTCGTTCCGCCGCGGCTGGAGCGACGGCGAGTTCGAGCAGCTGTTGAACGAGCGCAACGTGCTGGCCCACCGCGCGGCACGGGGCCGCACGCTCGACGGCTTCATCCTGTCGCGCATTGCGGCGAGCGAAGCGGAAATCCTTTCGGTCGCGGTGGCATCGTCACGGCGCGGGCAAGGTTTGGCGCGAGCGCTGCTCAATCTTCACCTGCGCCGTCTTGCCGGGCTCGGCGCCCGCGCGGTGTTCCTGGAAGTCGACGAGGACAACACGCCAGCACGACGGCTTTATGCGCGCGCCGGCTTTCGCGAGATGGGCCGCCGGGCCGGCTATTACCAGCACGCCGGTAACAATGCCGCGACCGCGCTTGTGCTGCGCCGCGATCTGGCGTGAATACGGAGCAATTGCCACGATAGACGCATTCCCACTTTTCGGGATCATGCTCTATGATCGCGGACAGGCGGAGAACAGATCGTGGCGGCGACGGCATCCAAGACCAGCATCGAGGCGCTCTGCGCCGCCAAGGGCATGCGAATGACGGAGCAGCGCCGCATCGTGGCGCGCGTGCTTGCGGATTCCGCCGATCACCCGGACGTTGAGGAGCTGTATCGGCGCTGTCACGAGATCGACAAGAACATCTCGATTTCGACGGTGTACCGGACCGTGAAGCTGTTCGAGGACGCCGGCATCATCGAGCGGCACGACTTCCGCGAGGGCCGCGCGCGCTACGAGCAGATCCCTGAATCGCACCACGATCACCTGATCAACCTGCGCACCGGTCAGGTGATCGAGTTCACCTCGGAGGAAATCGAGAAGCTGCAGGCCGAGGTGGCGCGCAAACTCGGCTACAAGCTGGTCGACCATCGGCTGGAGCTCTACGCGGTGCCGCTGGACGACAAGCCGCGGCGATAGGGCATGATCCCGGAAAAGTGGGAAGCCGGTTTTCCGTAAGGATCATGCCCACGTACAGTGAGCCGGCGTCACATGAACGAATGCATCACCATCCCGGAAGGCACCGCCTTCAATGCCATCGGCCAGCCGATGCGCCGCAAGGAGGACCAACGGCTGCTCACCGGCAAGGGCCGCTTCACCGACGATTTCAGCCTCGACGGCCAAACCTACGCGGCGATGGTGCGTTCGCCGCACGTCCACGCGCGCATCAAACGGATCGACACGGCCAGGGCAAAGGCAATGCCCGGAGTGCTCGGCGTGTTCACCGGCGCGGACGTACGCGCCGACGGGCTCGGGCCGCTGCCGCATTCCGCGATTCCGTCGACCAAGTTCGACATGAAGCTCGGCCCGCCGGTGGGCCGCAGCCTTTTCATCGGGCCGAACGTGCTGATGCCCGCCGACAAGACCCGTCACGTCGGCGAAGGCGTGGCGATGGTGGTGGCGCAAACCCGCGCGCAAGCGACGGACGCCGCCGAGGCGGTGGAGGTCGAATACGAGGAGCTGCCGTTCGTCCTGCATTCCAGCGACGCGCTGAAGCCCGGCGCGCCGGCGGTCTGGGACGAAGCGGCCGACAACGTGCTGATCGACACATGGTTCGGCGACAAGGCCGCGACCGACGCCGCGTTCGCCGCGGCCGACCATGTGGTGAAGAAGGAATTCAACATCGGCCGCGTCACCGCGGTGACGATGGAGCTGCGCTCCGCGCTCGGCCACTACGATCCGGCGACGCAGCGCTACACGCTCTATGCCGGCGGCGGCGGCGCGGTGAAGCACAAGCAGGAGCTGGCCGGTGTACTCGGCGTGCCGCACGACAAGGTGCGCGTGCTGTCGTTCGACGTCGGCGGCAATTTCGGCGCGCGCAACCGGCCCTACGTGGAGTTCGGGCTGGTGATGTGGGCCTCGAAGAGGGTCGGCCGCCCGGTGAAGTTCACCGCAACGCGCTCGGAAGCCTTCCTCACCGACTATCAGGGCCGCGACCTGCTCACCCGCGTGGAGCTGGCGCTTCGCAAGGACGGCAAGATCCTGGGGATGCGCGCCGACAACATCAGCAACGTTGGCGCGTTGTGCGTGTCGTTGTCGCCGCTCAGCAAGGGCGCGGGGCTGATCACCGGCTCCTATGACATTCCAGCGGCAAGCCTGCGCGCCCGTGCCGTGTTCACCAACACCATGCCGACCAATGCCTATCGCAGTTCGGGCCGGCCCGAGGTGACGTTCGCGATCGAACGGCTGCTCGATCATGCCGCCGACGAAATGGGAATCGACCGCGTGCGGCTGCGCCGCAAGAATCTCGTGCCGCCGAAGAAGATGCCGTACCGCAACGCGGTCGGCATGGTCTACGACAGCGGCACCTACGAATCCAACATGGACCTGGCGATGCGGATCGCCGACGCCGAAGGCTTCAAGCAGCGCAAGCGCGAAGCGAAGAAGCGTAGCAAGCTGCTCGGCCTCGGCATCTCTAACTACGTCGAGTCCTCGATCGGCGCACCACGCGAGCGCGCCGAGCTAACGGTGAAGCCGGAGGGCCGCGTCGGCGTGGTGATCGGTACGCAACCGAGCGGCCAGGGCCACGAGACCAGCTTCGCGCAGGTGACGGCCGATCTGCTGCACCTGCCGGTCGAGACCGTCGACATCATCCTCGGCGACACCGACATCGTCAGCGTCGGCGGCGGCTCGCACTCCGGCCGCTCGATGCGCCACGCCGGCACGGTGATCGCCAAGGCCGCCACGGACCTGATCGCGAAGGCGAAGAAGGTCGCGGCCCACGTGCTGGATGCGCCGGAGGGCGGCGTGCAGTTCAACGACGGCCGCTTCTCTTCGCCGGCCAGCAACCGCACGTTCGATTTCTACGAGCTGGCGAAGGAAGCCGCGCAGCTCAAGCTGCAGGACGGCCTCGCCGCCGCCGCTGACAACGAGATGCACGAACCGGTGTTCCCGAACGGCTGCGCGATCTGCGAGGTCGAGGTCGATCCCGAGACCGGCCATGTCGCGATGACGCGCTACGCCGCGGTCGACGACGTCGGCCGCTGCATCAACCCGCTGATCGTGCATGGCCAGACTCACGGCGGTATCGCGCAGGGCGTCGGCCAGGCGATGTGGGAGCAGTGCTACACCGAGCCGTCGTCCGGCCAGCCGATGTGCGGCTCGTTCATGGATTACGGCATGCCGCGCTCGAACACGCTGCCGTCGTTCAAGGCGGAGATCGTCGAAGTGCTGTCGCCGACCAATCCGCTCGGCGTGAAGGCCGGCGGCGAAGGCGGCACCACGCCGGCGCTGGCGGTGGTGGTGAGCGCGATCGTCGATGCGCTGCGCGAGTTCGGCGTGCGTGACATGGTGATGCCGGCAACGCCCTACACCATCTGGCAGACCATCCAGAACGCGAAGGCCGCCGCGGCGCGGCGCACCGCGTAGCGCGCATGGCCGCAAATGGCGCGCCGCCCGCGAAGGCGCTCACTCACCGCGAGACGATGCTCATCGTGCTCGGCGTGCTGCTGCCGGTGTTCATGGGCTCGCTCGACGGCACCATCCTGGCGAGCGCCCTGCCCTCGATCGGCCGCGAGCTCGGCGAAGTCCATAATCTGCCGTGGCTGATCACCGCCTATCTGATCGCCAACACGTCGGTGACGACCCTGTACGGCAAGATCAGTGACATCCACGGCCGCCGCACCACGCTGATCATCTCGATCTCGATGTACATGCTGGGCTCGCTGGTGTGTGCGCTGGCGCCCAACATGTTCGTGCTGATCCTCGGCCGTGTGTTGCATGGGCTCGGCGGCGGCGGGCTGACCTCGACCGGCATGGTGGTGCTCGGCGACATCGCGGCGCCGAAGGATCGCGGCAAGTACTACGGCTATTTTTCCGCGACCTACACGACGGCGGGCGCGTGCGGACCGGCGTTTGGCGGTTTCCTCGCGGAATATTTCCACTGGAAGGCAATCTTCTGGATCAACATCCCAATGGGATTGATCGCGCTGTTTCTGGTTCTCACGCTGCTGAAGCGGCTGCCGCGCCACGAGCAATCGCACAAGCTCGATTTCCTCGGCGCGTCACTCATCATGTCCGCGAGCGTTGCGTTCATGCTGGCGCTGAGCATGGGCGGCGTGCGCTATCCGTGGACCTCGCCGCCGATCCTGGCGCTGTTTGGCCTCGCCTTCGTCATCGGCTCGGGCTTCGTGTGGCGGCTGCTTGCCGCACCGGAGCCGCTCATTCCGCTGGCGTTCTTCTCCAGCCCGATCACGCGGCTTGCGATTGCCGCCAATGCGTTCGGCTGGGGCGCCATCGTCGGGCTGCACATCTTCCTGCCGATCTATCTGCAAAACGTCGTCGGTATGTCGCCGTTCGTCGCGGGCCTCAGCGTCATCACATTGGCGATCGCGCTGAACGTCAGCGCCGGAGTGACCGGCACCATCCTGCCGCGGCTGACGCACTACAAGGTGATCCCTGCGATCGGACTGACGGTCGCGATCGTGGCGCTGATCGTGCTCGCGCTGAGGGCGCACGACATCTCTCAGCTCGAGTTCCAAATTTTGCTGGCGATCATCGGCGTCGGGTTCGGCGGCATGCCGCCGCTGTCGGCCACGGTGCTGCAGAACAGCGTCTCGATCTCGACGTTCGGCACGGCCGTTGCCACCATGCAGTTCTCGCGCAATCTCTATTGCACGATGATGGTCGCGGGGTTCGGCGCCATTGTCCTCACCGGGCCGTTGGAGGCCGCCGCGGCGGGCTATTCGGTCGAAGGCTTCGTGCGGATCTTTTATGTCGCCGCCGCAAGCTTCGCGCTGTCGCTCCTTGCTGTCCTGCTGATCGAGGCGAAGCCACTGCAGACCACCCACGCCTGAGGTGCTATCGTCGCGCGCAAGGCGCCATGCTCACGAGCGCCCGCAGGCAGGGAGGCAAGGCATGATCCGTTTGCGCGCGGCCATCGGTTTGCGCATTCTCACCGGCGTGCTGCTCGCCAGCTTCGCCAGCGGCGCAAGCCACGCACAGTCGAAATATCCCGACAAACCGATCAAGATCCTGGTCGGCTTCAGCGCCGGCGGCGGTACCGACGTCGCGGCGCGGATCGTCGGCCAGAAGCTCGGCGAAGCACTGGGCCAGACCTTCGTGATCGAGAACCGGCCGGGCGCCAGCGGTCTGATCGCGTCCGAGCAGGTCGCGAAGTCGTCCGCCGACGGTTACACCCTGATGGTCGGCAGCCAGACCACGCTCGCGGTCGCGCCGGCGCTTTATCGCAGCATCCAGCTCGATGCCGCCAAGGCGTTCACCGGCATGGCGATGGTCGGCATTTCGCCGCTGGTGGCGGTGGTGCCAACCGCGTCGCCGATCAAGTCGATGGCGGAGCTGATCGCATTCGCGAAATCGCAGCCCGGCGGATTGACGTTCGGATCGGGCGGCATCGGCACCACGCCGCACATGTCGGGCGAGCTGCTCGGGCTCAGCGCCGGCATCAAGATGGTGCATGTCGCCTACAAGGGCGAGGCGCCTGGCGTGAACGACGTGCTCGGCGGACAGATCCCCTTCATGTTCTCCAACCTGTCGGTCGTGAAGGGCAACATCGAAGGCGGCAAACTGCGGGCGCTCGCCGTCACCAGCTCGCAGCGCGTCCCCTCCTTGCCGAACGTACCGACGGTTGCGGAAACATTCCCGGGATTCGACGCCGCGACCTGGTTCAACCTGGTCGCCCCGGCCGGCACGCCGCCCGATGTCGTCGCAAGGGTCCACGCGGAAATGAAGAAGATCGCCGCCACCAAGGACTATCAGCAGCGCTTCGAGGCAATCGGCATGATCGTCGACCGCGACCGTTCGCCCGATGAGATCAACGCCTACATCCGGTCCGAGGTCGCCAAATGGGCGAAGGTCATCAAGGACGCGGGAATCAAGCCGGCCGATTAGCTTTGCGATGGCGCTAGCGGCAGCAGCCAAAAACCGCTAATACAGGGGTGCTTTGGCGGGGCCGAAGCTTCGCCAAGCATTTGATTCAACTGTCAGAATGGCCCGGTCGAGCCGGGACGGCATGACTCGCAAGCTCTACGTCAAGTCCTACGGCTGCCAGATGAACGCCTACGACGCGCAGCGTATGGCGGACACGCTTGCGCCCGAAGGCTTCGTCGAGACCGCGACGCCGGACGGGGCCGACCTCATCATCCTCAACACCTGCCACATCCGCGAGAAGGCGGCCGACAAGCTCTATTCGGAGCTCGGCCGCATGCGCGAGCTCAAGGAGACGGCGGCGGACCAAGGCCGCCGCGTCACGCTGGCGGTCGCCGGCTGCGTCGCGCAGGCCGAAGGCAAGGAGATCGTCCGCCGCAACACCGCGGTCGACCTGGTGTTCGGCCCGCAGAACTACCACCGCCTGCCGGATCTGCTGGCGCGCGCCGGAAACGGTCCGGTGGTCGACACCGAATTTCCCGCCGAGGACAAGTTCGACCATCTCGCCGCGCCGAGTCGCGCGGCGATGCGAAAGCGCGGCGTGTCGGCGTTCGTCACGGTGCAGGAAGGCTGCGACAAGTTCTGCACGTTCTGCGTGGTGCCTTATACGCGCGGCGCCGAAGTGTCGCGGCCGGTCGCAAAGATCATCGCCGAAGCCGAGCGGCTCGCGGATGCAGGCGTGCGCGAGATCACGCTGATCGGGCAGAACGTCAACGCCTATCACGGCGAAGGATTGGACGGCGGCACCGCTTCGCTCTGCGACCTGCTCTATCGGCTTGCCGAGGTTCCGGGCATCGCGCGACTGCGCTACACCACCAGCCATCCGCTCGACATGGACGAGCGCCTGATCGAAGCGCATCGCGACCTGCCGGCGCTGATGCCGCACCTCCACCTGCCGGTGCAGTCCGGCTCCGACCGCATCCTCGACGCGATGAACCGCCGCCACACCCGCGCCGAATACCTCAACGTCGTCGATCGTCTGCGCCGTGCCCGGCCTGACATCGCCTTCTCATCGGACTTCATCGTCGGTTTTCCGGGCGAAACCGAGGACGATTTCCGCCGCACGTTCGATCTGGTGGCGGAGGTCGGCTATGCCAGCGCCTATTCATTCAAGTATTCGCCGCGGCCCGGGACGCCCGCCGCCGAGATGAATCAATTGCCGGAGGCCGTGAAGGACGAGCGGCTGCAGCGTCTGCAACATGAGATCGACCGGCAGCTCGACCTGTTCAACGCCAAGGCGCTTTACGCCACCATGGACGTGCTGTTCGAGAAGCCGGCCAAACGCCCTGGCCAGATCGTGGGCAAATCCCCATATCTGCAATCCGTGCATGTCACCCACGATGTCATGGGACCGTCATCGCTGATCGGCGAAATCCATCCGGTGCAAATCGACACGATCGGCAGCTTCACGCTGTCCGGAACGCTGGCGGAGCAAGACACTATGCAAGAGCTCAGCATGCCAGAGCGCAGGAGCCTGATTGTTGCGTAGCCTCGGACCCGACAACCTCACCACCGAAACCGCACCGGCCCAGGTGGTGCTCGCCTTCGACGACAATCGCCTCGCCTCTGTCCTGTTCGGCCAATACGGCCAGAACCTCGCCCTGATCGAGCGGCGGCTCAATGTCGTTGCCGAGCAACGCGGCAATCACGTCACGCTGGAAGGCTCGCGCGACGCCTGCGAGCAGGCGCGGCGCGTGATGGAGGGGCTTTACGAGCAGCTCAAGCGCGGCCGCGACCTCGCCGCCGGCGACGTCGAAGGCGCGATCCGCCAGGTGATCGCGCAGGGCTCGCTGTTCGATTTCGATCCGGCCGCGCCGCGGCCCGCGTTCGAGGAGATCAATCTGCGCAAGCGACCGGTGCGCGCCCGCACCGCCGCACAGGACGCCTACATTCGCGCGCTGCGGCGCGACGCGCTGGTGTTCGGCACCGGCCCAGCCGGCACCGGCAAGACCTGGCTCGCGGTCGCGCACGCGGTGTCGCTGTTCGAGCGCAAGGAGGTGGACCGCATCGTGCTGTCACGTCCCGCCGTCGAGGCCGGCGAGCGGCTCGGCTTCCTGCCGGGCGACGTGCGCGAGAAGGTCGATCCCTATCTGCGCCCGGTCTATGACGCGCTCTACGACCTGATGGACGCGCGCATCGTCGAGCGCGCGCTGCAGACCAATGAGATCGAGATCGCGCCGCTTGCCTTCATGCGCGGGCGCACGCTCTCCAACGCCGCCATCATCCTGGACGAGGCACAGAACACCACCTCGATGCAGATGAAGATGTTCCTGACGCGGCTTGGCGAGAACAGCCGCATGATCGTGACTGGCGACCCGAGCCAGGTCGACCTGCCGTCCGGCCAAACGTCAGGATTGGCCGAGGCTGTGCGGCTCCTGTCCGGCGTCGAGGGCATCGGCCACGCGACATTCAGCGCCGAGGACGTGGTGCGCCACGAGCTGGTCTCGCGCATCGTCGCAGCCTACGACAAGGCGACCGCGCGCAAGCGCGAGGCGGAATGAGCCGAGCCCCCACCCTGACCCTCCCCCGCAAGCGGGGGAGGGAAAAGATTTTGAGGCGGGGGAGGGAAAAAGCCGTTCCGCGGCGCCGAGACACGGCGATTTCGATCGACGTCCTGATCCGGTCGCCGAAGTGGAAGGCCGTGCCGCGGGCCGCCGCCATCGTGCGAAAAGCTATATGGAATGCGGCGATTGCGGCCTCAACGCCACGCGCGGAGCTTGCTATCGTGCTCACCCATGATTCGGCGATCCATGCGCTCAATCGCGACTGGCGCGGCCAGGACAAGCCGACCAATGTGCTGTCGTTTCCGGCCGTGCAACCGCGTGGGCGCAAGCGCGCGATCGCAGGATCGCTCGGCGACGTCGTCATCGCCTATGAGACCGCTGCGCGCGAAGCCAAATCGGAGCGCAAGCCGCTCAAAGACCATCTCGCGCACCTTGCCGTGCACGGCTTTCTCCATCTCGCCGGCTATGACCACGAGAACAATCGCGACGCGAAGCGGATGGAGTCTCTGGAAGTCGAGATCCTGGCCGGACTCAGCGTACCCGATCCTTATGCCGCACGCCCCAATGCCGCTCACTCCGCAAAGCGGTGAAACGCGCCATGCCTGACAGCACATCCGGCGACAAAGCCAACCTGCCGATGGTGATGCCGGCCGAGGAGAGCGAGGCCGAGCGCCAGGGCATTTTCGCGCGCATTGCGCGCGCCCTGTTCGGCTGGCGCTCGGGCACCACGCGTGCCGACCTTGAAGTGGTGCTGGAGGCCGCGGTGCCTGGCGAGACCGGCGTGTCGCCGGCCGAACGCACTATGCTGATGAACATCCTGGCGCTGCGCGAGCGCCGGATCGAAGACGTGATGATCCCGCGCGCCGACATTATCGCGGTGCAGCAGGACATATCGCTTGGTGAGCTGATCAAGGTGTTCCAGATCGCCGCACACTCGCGGCTCGTCGTATTCAACGACACGCTCGACGACCCGATCGGCATGGTGCACATCCGTGACCTGATCGCGTTCATGGCGACGCGCGCCGCGGTCGACGCCGACAAGAACGCCAGGCGGAAGAAGCCGCTTGCGTCGGGCCTCAACCTCAAAGCGGTCGATCTCGCGTTGGCGCTCTCCGCGACGGGTATTGTGCGGACCATCCTGTTCGCTCCTCCGTCGATGCCTGCGCTCGACCTGCTCACCAAGATGCAGACCACGCACATCCAGCTCGCGCTGGTGGTGGACGAATACGGCGGCACCGACGGCATCGTTTCGATGGAGGACATCGTCGAGGAGATTGTCGGCGAGATTTCCGACGAGCACGACGAAGACGCCAAGCCATCGGTGCTGCGCCAGCCAGACGGCTCCTACATCGCGGACGCGAGAGCGAGCCTTGAGGACGTTGCCGCGGCGATCGGCCCGGAGTTCGACGTCGGCGAAGCGGCGCAGGAGGTCGATACGCTGGCCGGCTACATGATGGCGCAGGGCGGCCGGCTGCCGCTGCGCGGTGAGTTGGTGAGCGGACCTCCGGGATTTGAGATTGAGGTGCTTGACTCCGATCCGCGGCGCATCAAGCGCGTGCGCATCCACCGCCGCACCGACCGCAAGATCGAGCATGACCGCGAAGGCCGGCGCCGCTACAGCGGGCCGGACGTCACCAGCCCCGCGATTGCCGCCGGCGCGCCGAGCGACACAGCGGCAGCACTGGCAGGTCAAGATCAGTCCACAAATCAGTCCAAGGCGTCAACGGAAACACCGAAGCCTCCGACCCGCTCGTGACGATCGCCGCAACCAACGCCTCCGCCCAGCCGATCATGCGCCTCGCACACCGCGTTGTGCTGGCATGGGGCTGGCGCCGCGCCCTGATTGCATTCGGCGCCGGCGCGGTTTCGGCGCTCGCACTCTCGCCGACCAATCTCTGGCCGGTGCTGTTCCTCACCCTTCCGATCGTTGTCTGGCTGGTCGACGGCGCGGCCGGACGACTCGGCGGATTGCCGAGCGCGTTCGTGGCCGGCTGGTGGTTCGGCTTCGGCTACTTCCTGGCCGGACTTTATTGGATCGGCCATGCCTTCCTGGTCGACGCCAAGACGTTCGGTTGGATGCTGCCGTTTGCGGTGACCGCCGTTCCCGCCGGCCTCGCATTGTTCACCGGATTCGGCCTCGCTTTCGCGCGCGCGATCTGGACGCGCGGCCCGGTGCGCATCCTATCGCTGGCGATCGCGCTCACCGTCTTCGAATGGCTGCGCGGGCATTTGTTCACCGGATTTCCCTGGAACACCTACGGCTACGCGCTGACCGGTCCGCTGGCGCTGGCGCAGACCGCCGCGCTGATCGGAATCTGGGGGCTCACATTCATCGCCGTTACGGTGTTCGCGACACCGGCGCTGTTCGCCGACGACCGCGCCGATACCCGCCGGCCCTGGCTGCCGCTGCTCGCGGGAGTCGTGCTGCTGTGCGGGCTTGCCAGCTATGGCACGTGGCGGCTGGCGCGAAACCCGACGCAGCTCGTCAGCGATGTGCGGCTGCGAATCATGCAGCCGAACCTGCAGCAGGACGAGAAGTTCAACTACGCCGCGCGCCACGACGTGATGAAGCGCTACATCGCGTTGTCCGACCGTTCGACCGGGCCGCAGTCGATCGGCGTGCGCGACTTCACGCATTTGATCTGGCCAGAATCGGCGTTCCCATTTTTTCTGACGCGTGAAGCCGAGGCGCTTTCGCAGATCGCGGAGCTATTGCCATCGGGCACTGTGCTGGTCACCGGCGCGGTGCGCGCGCCCGAGCCGAAGCCTGGCGCGTCGATGTCGCACGCCTACAACTCGATCTATGTGATCGACCACGATGGCTCGGTGCTCTCCGTCTACGACAAGGTGCATCTGGTTCCGTTCGGCGAATACCTGCCGTTCCAGGATTTCCTGGAGCGGCTCGGCCTGCAGCAGATCACCAAGGTGCAGGGCGGATTCATTCCTGGCGCGAGGCGCCGTGCGATCGAGGTGCCGCGCGCACCGCGCTTCCTGCCGCTGATTTGCTACGAAATCATTTTTCCAGGCCAAGCGGTGCCGCGCGGCGAGCGGCCGGGCTGGCTGATCAACGTCACCAACGACGGCTGGTTCGGCATCAGCAGCGGCCCGTATCAGCATCTGCAACAGGCACGTGTGCGCGCCATCGAGGAAGGCTTGCCTGTGGTGCGCGCCGCCAACACCGGCGTGTCGGCGGTGATCGATCCGCTCGGCCGCATCATCAAGTCGTTGCCGCTAGGAACCGAAGGCGTATTGGACTCGGCCCTGCCGCGGCCGGCCGGGCGTACAATTTATGTTCGTGCCGGCGATGGCGCGGCCGGATTGCTGATCGGCGCAACTTTCGTCATCGTCATTCGCCGCCGCATGCGGCGTACTTAGAATTCTAACCCTCGATTGGCACGCACAAGCGTTCGTGCAGTGCGTCATGCGCGACTTCCAGCCTCGCCATGCCGCACAATTTGTCGCAACTGCAAGCATTGTGGCAGCGCAGGATTTCGTCGCTATGCGCCATAGTCGACCGCAATTTGAACTAAATCAGAGCGGAGTTTGCACCAAACTTTGACGATGGCGACACGACGGCGACGAAAGCTTGCAAATCACGGATTGCACACGGGAATGAATTGTGAGCAATAGCAGGCACCAGATTGAGGACCGACATGATTGCTAAGAAGGCCCCTAATCCGACGGATAAACACGTCGGGGCGCGGGTAAGAATGCGCCGAATGATGCTGGGTATGAGTCAGGAAAAACTTGGCGACGCCCTCGGACTAACGTTCCAGCAAGTGCAGAAATACGAGAAGGGAGCGAACCGCATCGGCGCGAGCCGGCTGCAGCAGATCTCGAACATTCTCCAGGTGCCGGTCGCTTTCTTTTTTGAAGGTGCGCCGAATGCGCCGGGGCAGCCGGTCAACGGAATGTCCGAAGCGCCGTCGCCCGCCTACATCTCCGATTTTCTCGCGACCTCCGACGGCCTTGCATTGACCAAGGCCTTCATGCGGATCAAGGACCCCAAGCTGCGCCGCCGCATCGTCGACCTGGTGGAGCAGATGGTGGCGGATCACGACAAATAGGGGCCGCGCAACGGTGCGACCGGAGCGTTTGCCCACGGCCGCCCACATCTTGACCGCGCGGCGCTACACTGCAAAAACACCCCCCTAAACGAGGGACCGGCGCGGCCACAGCCCGCCTTTATTGGGGAGTGTAACTTGTCTCGCGCCAACTTTCTGTTCACGAGTGAATCGGTCTCCGAAGGTCATCCCGACAAAGTCAGCGACCAGATCTCCGACGCCATTCTCGATGCGTTCATCGAGCGCGACATCAAGCTCGGCATCGCCGACGACAGCCAGATCAATACGCGTCTAGGCTGCGAGACGCTCTGCACCACCAACAAGATCGTCGTCGCCGGCGAAGGTCGCGGCCAGCTCTTCAAGACCATCAGCGGCGTATCGGTGGTCGATCGCGAGCTGATCACCGAGATCGCGCGCGGCGTGGTCAAGGATATCGGCTACGACCAGAACGGCTTCTCGTATCATGGCGCCGACGTCGAGGTGCTGCTGCACGGCCAGTCACCCGACATCGCCATGGGCGTCAACGCCAAGAAGAAGAAGGGCGGAGAAGAAGAAGGCGCCGGCGACCAGGGCATGATGTTCGGCTATGCCTGCACCGAGAGCGAGGTGTACGAGAAGGGCTCGTACATGCCCGCCCCGATCTACTTCGCACACAAGATCCTGAAGGTTCTCTCCGATAAGCGCCGCTCCGGCGCAATCTTCGACCTGCAGCCCGATGCGAAGAGCCAGGTCACGGTGCAATACGTCAACAACCAGCCGGTCGGCTGCACCAAGGTCGTGGTCTCGACCCAGCACAACGAGAAATCCCGCAACGGCAAGAAGTACACGCCGGCGATGGTGAAGGACCTGATCGCTGACGCGGTCGCATCGGCGCTGCCGAAGGGCTGGATGCCGAAGAAGGACTCCGACTTCCTGGTCAATCCGACCGGCAACTTCGTGGTCGGCGGACCGGACGGCGACTGCGGCCTGACCGGCCGCAAAATCATCGTCGACACCTACGGCGGCTATGCACCGCACGGCGGCGGCGCATTCTCCGGCAAGGATCCGACCAAAGTTGACCGCTCGGCCGCGTACGCCGCACGCTACCTCGCCAAGAACGTGGTGGCTGCCGGCCTCGCCACGCAATGCACCATCCAGATCGCCTACGCGATCGGCGTCGCCGATCCGATGTCGGTGCTGGTCGACACGCACGGCACCAGCAAGATCGACGAGCGCAAGCTCGCCAAGGTGCTGCCGGAGATCTTCCGGCTCACCCCGACCAACATCCGCCGCTCGCTGAAGCTCAACCGGCCGATCTATCGCCGCACCGCCGCATACGGCCACTTCGGCCGCGCGCCGGACAAGGACGGCGGCTTCTCCTGGGAGAAGACCGATTTGGCCGGCCAGCTGAAGAGCGCGTTCAAGTAAGACACGCGCTCACAACATTTTCTGCGTCATGGCCGGGCTTGACCCGGCCATCCATCACTTTCGCGAGAAAGATGGATGCGCGGGTCAAGTGTATTGCCCGGAGACATCCCCGACGGGTGTTCGGGGACATGACCGACACATCATCATTGCATGGAAACGGCTTTCAGGGAGGCCATCCATGCCGTGGCGCGAGGTGTCGATGATGGAACAGCGGCGTGAGTTTGTTGGATTGGCGATGCAGGAAGGGGCAAACCGGCGCGAACTGTGCCGTCGCTTCGGCATTCACCCTGACACCGGGTACAAGTGGCTTGACCGTTGGACGGCCAATGAAGAGCTGGCGGATCGTTCCCGGCGTCCGCATTCGAGCCCGGCGCAAACCGATCCTGCGATCGAGGATCGCATTCTTGCGTGGCGCGATGCCCATCCGGCCTGGGGCGCGCGCAAGATCGTGCGCTGCCTCGAACGCGAGGGATTGGCCTGTCCGGTGCAGTCGACGGTGCACGAGATTCTGCGCCGGCACGGCCGGATCGTTGCGCCGCCGGGCGGGGCTGCGGCTCACCTGCGCTTTGAGAAGCCGGAGCCCAATCAGCTTTGGCAGATGGACTTCAAGGGGCACATGCCGCTTGCAGGCGGCGGGCGGTGTCATCCTCTCACCGTGGTGGACGACCATTCTCGCTACAATCTTTGCCTTGCGGCCTGCGCCGACGAGCGGCGCAACACCGTGCAAACCCGGCTGGAACCGACCTTCCGCCGCTATGGATTGCCGGAGGCCTTCTTCGTCGACAACGGCAATCCATGGGGAGACTTGTCCGGCCAGCGCTGGACCAAGTTCGCGGTGTGGCTGCTTAAGCTCGGCGTCGCCGTCCTGCACAGCCGGCCTTACCATCCGCAGAGCCGCGGCAAGAACGAGCGCTTCCATCGCACGCTGAAAGCCGAGGTGTTCGCGCTCAGCCACTTTCGCGATCTGGCTGAGGTGCAACGCGCCCTCGACCGCTGGCGGACGATCTACAATCTCGAACGGCCGCACCAGGCGCTCGATCAGGATGTCCCGGCCAACCGCTTCCGGCCGAGCCCCCGATCGATGCCGGATCGTCTGCCGGAGGTGGAATACGACGGCCACGAGATCGTGCGCATCGTTCCCGCCACCAAGGATTACATCAGCTTCAAGGGGCGTCCCTGGATCGTTCCCAGGGCTTTCCGCGGCGAGCGCGTCGCCATCCGGCCGCTGACATCCGACGGCCGATACGGCGTCTTCTTTGCCGCCCACCAGATCGCAACTATCGACTTGACCAACAAAGAATGTGTCGGTCATGTCCCCGAACAGGTGTCGGTCATGTCCCCGGGCTAAACATCAAGCCCGCGCATGACGATCTGGCGCGCCGGGTGAGGGGGTACCGCTCTATCGAAGGAACTGTACCCCCTTCACCCCGACCCTCTCCCCGCAAGCGGGGAGAGCGACTGTCTTGGAAGTCAAGCGGTTTGCCATGGTCGATTGTCTCGGAGGATTGCGTTGAGGATGGTGAGCAGCTTTCGTGCGACGGCGATGAGCGCGACCATCTTGGGCTTTCCAGCGCTGACGAGGCGGTCGAAGAAGGCCTTCAGGACGGGGTTGTGCTTCTTGGCAACCAGGGCGCCCATAAACAAGACCGTGCGTACAGTGGTTCGTCCGCCGCCGATGAAGCTCTTGCCACGCCATTTTCCGGACTTGCGTGCGAAGGGCGCAAGCCCGGCAAGCGCAGCAATCTCCTTGCGGTTGAGCTGTCCGAGCTCGGGCAGGTCGGCGATGAGTGTGCGCGCAATGCCAGGTCCGACACCCGGCACGGAGGCAACAGGTTTTCCTTGTCTCGCCAAGCCGGAGAGCTGCGCACCGCATCGTCGATATCGGTGTCCACGCTGGCCAGCTCCTTCTCCAGCGCTTTGAGGAGCCGCACGATGCTGCTCTTGAGACGCTTGACCGTGATACGCCGCTCACGCTGGCGCTCGGCCACGATCATCTCGATGATCTGCCGCCGGCGGGCAACCAGATCGGACAGCAGCCGGGCGGCTTCGTCCGGCAGCGGGCGCACCTCGGGCTGGGTCGCCTCGGCAAAGTGGGCAATCACGCCGGCATCGATCGGATCGGTCTTGGCGCGCTGTCCAACCGCCTTGGCGAAGGCCCGGATCTGCACCGGGTTCACAATGACGACGGGCAATCCGGCAGCAGCCAGCGCCGCCGCCGCGACGGTCTCAAAGCCGCCGGTGGCTTCCAGGGCGACGATCTGCGGCGACATGTCCCGCAATCGCCCGGACAGAAACTCCAGGCCGGCCGCATTGCGTTCCACCATAAAGACTTCCCCACTCGGACGCACGGCGACGTCGAGGCGATCCTTCGCAACGTCGATACCAACAGTGATGATGTCCATGGCGACCCGTCCTTGCCTAATCGAGCTTCGCGTTTTGCGGCCCAGGCGACTGTTCGGGTTCGATGGAACGACAGGCGGGGCACCAAGCTCTCCCACGGTCTTCAAAGACCCAGGGAGCGTCGGGCTCCCGCCCATCACCGCGACACTGAAACTATCCGAGTCGCGGCGATGAGAGTTACAAGGGAGCGCACCGCCGATGCCGCTCGGTTTAGTGTCCCGTCGCCTTGCGCAGCACACTCGATGTGTCACCCGCTGAATTTCCCCGCCACGCCACGATCTGATCCGGCCGGATCAGTGCGAGATCGGCCTGATAGAGATCGCGCGCTTCGTCCGACGGCACATCGACAATCGTCACCGGCGTGCCCAACGCCTTCGCCGCCGCCGCAAATGGCGCGGCGTCGGCGGCGCGCTGCCCGAGCCGCAGCAGCGTGAACTCGAAACCGAACGTGTCATAAAGCGAACGGCCGTCGCTGAGCCAGAGATGTGGCGCGCGTCCGCCGGGGCAGGCGGTGGCAATGTAGGTGTTTGCTGCATCGGGCGGCGGCGCGGTGCCGTCCGGCACGATGACCGCCGAGCCATCGTAGCGTCCGCCGAACGTGATGCCGGGAATGTTGAACTCGGTGCGCGCGTGGGCATTGAGATGGTCGCCCGCCTGCTTGCGTGCAGCTTCACCCGCCGCGCTGTCGTCCTCGATCTCCGCCGCCGGTACGAACAGCCCGACCGAATCCGCGAAGCCGCGCGCATAACCGGTGTTGCGTTTCGCCAGCGTCTGCCGCTCAGTCTGGTAGCTGTCGAGCAAAGCCGACCCGCCCCAGCCTTTCAGCATCGCGGCGAGTTTCCAGCCGAGATTGACCGCGTCCTCGACCGCGGTGTTGTAGCCAAGTCCGCCGGTCGGAGTGAATAAGTGTGCGGCGTCACCGCCAATAAAGACGCGGCCGTGCTGGAACCGGTCCGCCACCAGCGTGTAGCCGGCGTTCCAGGTGGCGCGCGAGATGATCTCGAGATCGAGCGGCTTGCCGAGCGCGCGGTGGAACAGCGTTGGCGCCTCGGCGTCGGAAATGTCCTCGTGGCGTTCGCCCTTGCGGAGTTGGGTGTGAAACAGGAATTCGTCGCGGCCGTTGATGGCGAACAGGCAGGAACGGCGGTCAGCGTTCACGGTCCAGTAGGTCCAGGCCCGCGGGTGCGGAATGTGGTCGTAGACCTGGCTGCTGCGGAACCAGAGCGATGACATCGGCCCGCCCATGAAGTCGCGTGTCGCCGCGCCTTCGCCAACGAAGCTCAGGCCCATCGCCTTGCGGACCGGACTGCGCGAGCCGTCGGCGCCCATCGCGTAGGCGGCCCGCAATGCCTTGCGCTCGCTGCCGCCGGCGCGCTCCGCCTCGACCGTGACGCCGGTGTCGTCCTGGCTCACGCCGGTCATGCGCCAGCCGTAGCGGATCGACACACTCGGCTGCGCCGCGGCTTCGCTGCGCAGGATGTCCTCGACGTACATCTGCGAGACGCGGTGCGGCAGCTCCGCCGCGCTCCACGAACCGGTCATGGTCTTGATCATGTCGGTCGCGGCGCGGGCCGATGGCAATTTGAAGCGCGCCAGCTCGTAGGTCGAGAAGCGGGTGAAATAGGTGATGTCGGTCGGGTAGTCGGCCGGCAGGCCCTGCGCGCGCAGCTTGTGGGCGAAGCCGAGCCGCCGGTAATGCTCCATGGTGCGCGCCTGGGTGGCGTTAGCGGCGGGAAAGCGCGTCGGCGCGGTCTTTTCCTCCAGCACGATGGTGGGCACGCCGCGGCGGCCCAGCTCGATCGCCAGCACCAGCCCGCAAGGGCCGCCGCCGACGATGATGACCGCGCAATCCTGCTGCTCGCTCACAATGCTCCCCGCATGACCTCGTGATCGTTATACTAGCGGTCCGGGCCAATAAGGAATGTCACGATGAATCCGACCGTTGCGGTGGTTGCACAGGGCGCCATGGGCGCGGGCGTCGGCGCTCGGCTGGTGGAGCGCGGGCTGACCGTCATCACGTCGCTGGAAGGGCGCAGCGAGGCGAGCGCCAAGCGCGCCAAGGCCGCCGGCATGGTTGCGGCCTCCGACGCGGAGTGCGCGCAGGCGGATTTCTTCCTGTCGATCTGCCCGCCGAGCGAGGCCATGGCACTCGCCGAAAAGATGTCGGCGCTGATCAAGCCGAGCAACAAGAAGCCGATCTACGTCGACTGCAACGCGGTGAGCCCGCCGACCAAGGTGCGGATCGGCGAGGTCGTCGCCAGGTCGGGCGCGCCGTTCGTCGACGGCGGCATCATCGGATTGCCGCCGAAGGAGGGCTACAGCCCGGTCGTGCATGTCTCCGGTCTCGACGCCGAGAAGGTCGCGGCGCTCAACGAGTTCGGCGTCAAGTTCAACGTGATCGAAGGGCCGGTCGGCGCCGCGTCGGCGCTGAAGATGTCGTTCGCCGGCATCACCAAGGGCGTCACGGCGGTGGCGTCCATGATGATGCTGGCGGCGACGCGCGCCGGTGTCGCGGACAAGCTGCGCGGCGAGCTTGAACGCAGCTATCCGACCTACCTGACGAGCTTTCAACGTTCTGTCCCCGACATGTTCGACAAGGCGTATCGCTTTGTCGGCGAGATGGAGGAAATCTCCAACTTCGTCAGCGAGGACGGCCCGGCGCAGGACGTCTATCAGGCGATCGCCGAGTTCTACACGCGCATCGCCGCCGACCACGACGGCAAGCATGAGGAAACCGGCGCGCTCGCCGCGTTTCTGAAGAAGAAGGACTAAGCAGAGATTCTCAGGCTACCCAACGGATCGAGGTTACGGATGATGCTGGCGCTAGCCGTTGGTCCGGTATCTGAGATTGCCCCCTCCCTATCGCTTCCCCGGCAAAAGGGCGTTCACGCCCGTCTTCGGGCTATGCGGGGGAGGGGACGGACCGCCCGTGCGGCGGCCGGGACGCACTGATCACAATGCACACGCAAGTCGGCATCGTCGGCGCCGGTCCCGCGGGGCTGTTCCTCGCTTTGCTGCTGCAGCGCGCCGGGATCGATTGCGTGGTGCTTGAGGCGAAGAGCCGCGAATACGTCGAAAGCCGCGTGCGCGCCGGCGTTCTCGAGCAGGGCACCGTCGACCTGATGGCCGACCTCGGCGTCGACGCCCGGCTGCGCCGCGAGAGCATGATCGACGAGGCGCTCGACATCCGCTTTTCCGGCAAGCTGATCCACCTCAACCTGCCCGGCCTGTCCGGTGGCAAGCTCGTCCACATCTACGGCCAGCAGGAGGTGGTGAAAGACCTGATCGCGGCCAATCTCGCGCGCGGCGTGCCGATCCTGTTCGAGGCGGAAGCGGCCGGACTCGACGGCCTCACCGGCGACAAGCCCGCGATCCGCTTCAGGCACGGCGGCAAGGACGACGCATTGACCTGCGACATCGTCGCCGGCTGCGACGGCTTCCACGGCATCAGCCGCGCCGCAATCCCCGCCGATCTGCTGAAAACTTACCACCGTGTGTTTCCGTATGGCTGGCTCGGCATCCTGTCGGAATCGCCGCCGCTCCCCGACATGACATACGCCAACCACGACCGCGGCTTCGCGCTGGCGAGCCGCCGTTCGCCGCACCTGTCGCGGCTCTACGTGCAGTGCTCGCTCGACGACGCCGTCGCCAACTGGTCCGACGCGCAGCTCTGGGACGAGCTGCACACCCGGCTCGATGACGTCTCCCGCACCGAGATCAAGGAAGGCCGCATCCTGCAGAGGGGCATCACGCCATGCCGCTCGTTCGTCTCGGCGCCGATGCGTCACGGCCGTTTGTTTCTCGCCGGCGATGCCTGTCACATCGTACCGCCGACCGGCGCCAAGGGTCTGAACCTCGCGGTCGCCGACGTGCGTGTGCTGTCGCGTGCGCTGATCGAATTCTTCAACGGCAAGCCGGATCGCCTGGAGCGATATTCCGACACGTGCCTCAAGCGCATCTGGAAGGCGGTGCGCTATTCCACCTACATGACGACGCTGCTGCATCGTCCTCCGGGCCAATCGCCGTTCGATCGCGAAATCCAGCTTGCCGAACTGAATTACGTGTTCGGCTCGCACGCCGCGCAGACCACCATTGCGGAGAATTACGTCGGGCTGCCGATGGAGGACGATTGACGCGTGGAATTGTGGTCCGCATCCTGCGGGCCACAAGAAATGCCGAGGACACGAAATGCCCTACGCCACCACCACCGACAAAGTCCGTCTTTATTACGAAGAGGTCGGTAGCGGCACGCCGATCCTGTTCTCTCACGAGTTCGCCGGCGACCACCGCAACTGGGAGCCGCAGATGCGCTTCTTCGCGCGGCGGCATCGCTGCATCACCTATTCATGCCGGGGCTACAAGCCGTCCGACATTCCGGCCGACCCGAAGGCGTACAGCTACCAGCATTGGATCAGCGACGCGGTCGCGATCATCGATCACCTGAAGATCGACAAGGTGCATTTCGTCGGTCTTTCGCAGGGCGGCTTCACCGCGCTGATGCTGGGTATCAATCATCCGAACCGTTTGCTGTCACTCACCGCCGCCGGCGCAGGCTCTGGCTCCCAGCACGGCAAGCTCGACGAGTTCCGCGCCACCTTCCGCAAGACCGCCGACGAGTTCGAAAAGCTCGGCAGCGAGCACGTGGTCAACAACACCTACGGCCTGAGCCCGCAGCGCATCGCCTATCTGGTGAAGGACCCGCGCGGCTTCGCCGAGTTCAACGAGATGTTCGCTTCGCACGATCCGAAGGGCGCGGCCAACGTGCTGCGCGGCTTCCAGGCCGGGCGGCCTTCGCTCTACGAGTTCGAGGAGCAGATCAAGAGGATCACGGTGCCGTCGCTGATCGTGGTCGGCGACGAGGACGATGCGTGTCTCGAGCCGAGCTTCTATTTCAAGAAGTGGATTTCACCGTCGGGTCTTGTCGTGTTGCCCAAGACGGGACACGTGGTGAATCAGGAGGAGCCGGCGCTGTTCAACGACGCGGTCGCGGATTTCATCGCGCGTGTGGAGGCAGGGCGCTGGCCGGCGCGCGATCCGCGGTCGGTGCAGAAGTAGCTTCACCGCTTGCGTGGACTTCTCCGTTCCCTCCCCCTGAAAGGGGGAGGGTCAGGGCTATCGGATGGACACATCCTGTTCTTGCCATGAGTGCGACATGTTGACTCGGGTGGCTTGGAACGAGTGGCGGGACGGTCGGATCAATGATTCCGTGCTTTGCGGTCTTTTGGATGGAGGCCGCGATGACGATGGTGGACGATCTCGGAGTGTTTGGGGACGAGCGGCTGCAAAAAAGGGGCAGCAGTTGCTTGGGCGCATGGTGCTGCGCCGCACGGTCAGCATCAAACGGCTTGGCGGCGATGAAGCCGGTGAGAAGGCCTTCGGACGGTTTCTGCGCAACAAACGTGTGAGCGAGGCGGCGCTGATCACCGCGGCGAAGTCGCATCTGTTGGCGCAGGTGGCTGGACGCCGTGTGCTGGCGATTCAGGACACCAGCGAAATCAACTTCTCGCGGCATACGCGCAGCAAGACCGCGTTCGGCCGAGGCGGCAACGGTACCGACGCGGCCTTTTTCGTGCATCCAGTGCTGGCGGTTGACGCGGACAGCAACGTCATCTTGGGGCTGGCCGACGTGCAGCTCTGGCAACGGCATGGTACAGCCGCGAAAGAGGCGTCCCGCACGACGGATGAGAAAGAATCCCGCCGCTGGCTGGCTGGTGCCGAGGCGGCGGCAAGCCTGCGCGCGGCCGGGTCCACAGCCGTTACCGTAGTGGCCGACCGCGAGGGCGACCTCTATCCCGCTTTTGCGCGGCGGCCGGGCGCAGTCGAACTGCTGGTCCGCGCCCAGACCGAGCGCGGGTTGGCCGGTGGCGGCTATCTGTTCGCACATCTCGATGGTCTTCCCATCGCGGATCGCTTCATTCTCGATCTGCCAGCCATCCCCGGACGTAGCGCGCGGCGCGCCGCAATGGTCCTGCGTTACGGCCCGGTCAGTTTGAGCCGGCCTCGAAACAGCGCCGATCGCAATCTGCCGGCAACCGTCGCGCTCTACGCCCTCGATGTACGCGAGATCGAGGCACCGGCTGGGGTTGAGCCGGTCCATTGGCGCCTTCTGTCCAGTGCTCCTATCGATACTGTTGCGACGGCGCACCAGGCGATCGCCGACTACCGCCGCCGCTGGCATATCGAGCAGCTCTTCCGAACCCTCAAGAGCCAAGGCCTCGATCTCGAAGATAGCCAGATCAAAACGCCGCACGTCTTGCACAAGATCGCCGTCGTCGCCTTGCGCGCCGCCGTTGTGTGCATGCAGCTTGTTCATGCGCGCGGCGGCGCCGATCAGCGGCCGGCCATCGCTGCCTTCGAGACTGAAGAAGTCGAGGTGCTTGAAGCCATCGCCCCCACCGTCGACGGCAAGACCGACCGCCTTAAAAATCCCTTCCCGCCGCGATCGTTGCCTTGGGCGGCTTGGATTATCGCTCGCCTCGGCGCATGGAGCGGTGCCAAGAGCGCCAAACCACCCGGCCCCATAACCATGCATCGAGGTCTGCAATGCTTCCATGCTATCGCTCACGGCTTCAGGCTCAAAAATGTGTCCATCCGATAGGGGTCAGGGTGGGGGTCTGCTGCATATTTTCCAGCTCGTTGCTGGACCCCCACCCGGCGCGCTTGCACGCGCCGACCTCCCCCTTTCAGGGGGAGGTATCGGAGAGAACTCGCCCTAGCTACTGCGGCGCCTGGATATTCGCCGCTTTCACCACCTCGGCCCATTTCGGCAGGCTTTCGCGGATCAACCGCGTCACCACCTCGCCGCCGTCACCGTGCGGCTCGAAGCCGAGCACGCGCATGCGGCCGGCGACCTCCGGCTTCTTCAGCACCTCGACGACGGTGCGCGCGATCCTGTCGACGATCGGCTTCGGCGTGCCGGCCGGCGCGAACAGCGCCTGCCAGTTCTCGACCTGAAAATCGCTGACGCCGGATTCGCTCGCGGTTGGCACCGCCGGCAATTCGGGATCGCGCTGCGCCGCCGTCACCGCCACCGCCTTGAGCTTGCCGGAGCGCAGATGCGGCACCGCCGGCGCCAGCATCACCCACATGCCGTCGACGTGGCCGCCGAGCATGGCGGAGAGCGCGGGCGCCGCGCCACGGAACGGCACGTGCGTGGTCTTGAAATTTGCGCGCTGCTCCAGCAGCACGCCGGTTAGGTGGCTGATGGTGCCGCCGCCGGCCGAGGCGATGTTGAGGCCGCCGTCCCGGCTCCTGGCGAGCTCGATGAATTCCTTGAGATTGGTGACGCCGAGATCGGGCCGCACCACCAGCACTTGCGTCGCCGTCACCAGCAGCGACACCGGCTCGAAGCTCTTGATCGGATCGTAGGGCAGGTTGGGGTAGAGGCTCGGGTTGACCGCGATGGAGTCGGGGTTGACCAGCAGCGTGTAGCCGTCCGGCGCCGACTGCGCGACGAAGATGCCGCCGGTCGAAGTTCCGGCGCCCGGCTTGTTCTCGACCACCACCGGCACCGGCCACGCGCCTCGGAAGGCGTCGGCCATGATGCGCGCCACGGCGTCGATCGGCCCGCCGGGCGCCGCCGGCACGACGATGCGCACCGTGCGCGAGGGATAGGACGCGGGGTCTTCGGGTTGGGCGAGGATCGGTTGCGCTGCGGATAACAACAGCAGGAATGCACCGATCGTGCGGGCGAGGGTCATGGCGTTTCCTCGTGCATGAGCCCAGCATCGCGAATGCGGGAGGGTGGTTCAAGCGTGATCGGTTACCGCAGTCATGTTGCAACTCGGGTGGTGCGTTCCCTCCCCCGCTTGCGGGGGAGGGTTAGGGAGGGGGCTAACACAACCGCCGACGTAAATATCGGCCCCCTCTCCACCTCTCCCCCGCAAGCGGGAGAGAGTGCTGACCGAGATCGGGGCGAGGGCAGCAGTCTAACGAGAAGTCAAATCAACTGCCGCTGCAACGCCGCCGCCTCCTCCAGCAATTTCGGCAAAAACACATCGCGCATCGTCTCAAGCGCCACGCGCTCGCTGTGCACGCCGATGTTCAGTGCCGCGACGGTCTTGCCGTCGAGCCGTCGCAGCGGCACCGAAATCGAGCGGAAGCCGACCTCGACCTCCTGATCGACCAGCGAGAACCCGTCGCCGCGAACCTTCTGGATGATTTTCCGCAACTCGCTTTTGTTCGTCACGGTCTGGCCGGTGAGCTTGCGGAGCTGAATGCCGTTCAGGAATTTATCCAGCTCCTTGTCGTCCCATGCCGCGAGCAGGACGCGGCCAAGCGAACTTGCCGCGGCGGAGAGACGAAGGCCGATCTGCGCGCTGACATTGATGACGCGGTGCGGCGAGGCGTGCGCGATCGTGACGACGTCGCTGCCGTCGAGCACCGCCGCCGAGCACGCCTCCTTGACCTGCCCGCTGATCCGCTCGGCCGCAGGCTGCAGCACATCGACGATGGGATTCGACAGCAGGTAGGCGCTCGCCAGCATCAGGATGCGCGGCGTCAGTCGAAACAGCCGCTCATTGCTTTCGACGTAGCCGAGCTGGATCAGCGTGTGCAGCGTGCGCCGCACGGAAGCGCGCGGGAGGTCCACGAATTTCGCTACATCGCTGAGCGTCATCTCGCGGCGGTCGCGGTCGAAAGCGTTGATGACGCGCAGGCCGCGGGCGAGCGACTCCAGGTAGTCCGGCCCCGCTGCATCGGCGGTCTGCTGCTCGGTTTCGGTTCGTTTCACGCGCGGCATGACGATCTCGCATCCGGGCAGTCCGGCCGGCTGTCTTGCCGCTCCCGGGTTTCTCTGTTCTAATTCGAACAGATGTTCGATCAGCGAACACCATAGCACGGTTCGCGGCCTTTGCTAGGATTGTCAGGAGGCTTCTCATGCTGAGTACGGAACAGAACGACTTTATCACCCGCGTCGGCCCCGGCGCTCCCGCCGGCGCGCTGTTGCGCCGCTACTGGCAGCCCGCCGCACTGGTCGACGAGCTTGACGCCAAGCGCCCGGTGAAGCCGATCAAGCTGATGGGCGAGAACCTGGTGCTGTTCCGCGACGACAAGGGCCGCTACGGCCTGATCGATCGCCGATGCCCGCACCGCGGCACCGATCTCGCCTATGGGCGGCTGGAAGATGGCGGCCTGCGCTGCGCGTTCCACGGCTGGCTGTTCGACATCGCCGGCCAATGCCTGCAGACGCCCGCCGAGCCGCAGGGAAGCAACCTCTGCGCCAACATCCGGCAGAAGGCTTATCCGGTGGTGGAGAAGAGCGGCATCCTGTTCGCCTACATGGGGCCGGGCGAACCGCCGGCGTTCCCGCATTTCGACAGCTTCATCGCGCCATCGACGCACACGTTTGCGTTCAAGGGGCTGATCGAGTGCAACTGGCTGCAGTCACTCGAGGTTGGCATCGATCCGGCGCACACCTCGTTCCTGCACCGCTTCTTCCATGACGAAGACCCGAGCGACCAGTACGGCAAGCTGTTCCGCGACAAGTCGAGCGATTCGGACATGCCGATGACCAAGATCATGCGCGAGTTTCCGGTGCCGCGCATCGAGGTCGAGCCAACTGAATATGGCTTCCGCATCGTCACGCTGCGCCAGATCAGCGACAGGAACGCCCACATCCGCGTCACCAACCTGATGTTCCCGAACGCCTTCATCATTCCGATGAGCCGGGAGATGACGATCACGCAGTGGCACGTGCCGGTCGATAACACCAAGCACTACTGGTACGCGATCTTCACGAGCTTCACCGCTCCGGTGAACAAGGAAGAGATGCGCCGCCAGCGGCTTCAACTTTACGAGTTGCCCGACTACACGCCGCGCAAGAACAAGCACAACGACTACGGCTTTGATCCGCACGAGCAGGAGCACGAGACCTACACGGGCATGGGCACCGACATCAACGTGCACGACCAGTGGGCCTGCGAGTCGATGGGCGAAATCCAGGACCGCACCCGCGAGCATCTTGGCCAATCCGACAAGGCGATCAATGCCTACCGGCGGCTGCTGCGCACCGCGATCGAGGCGGCGAAGAACGGGGAGAAGCCGCCGATGGTGCTCGATCCGAACAGCGCGCCGAGCCTGACGGGGCCTGCGGCGATCGACGGCATCGGCCCAGCCAACGACTGGCAGGGCTACTGGAAAAAAACCGATGCGGCGAAGCGTCAGGCCGCGAGCTGGGCGAATGGGCGGTGATCGCCACAAGCGCAGTCGTCGCCGGCCCCTGAAGCGGCGTGACGTCCGCCTCTGGCAGAAGCGGCTTTGCACAACAACCCTGAAATCTAGCCGGCTTTTTGTGCAGGCGTGAGTTCTGCATAAAAACGCCTAGCGTCGTAAACGCTCAGGCAATGTCCGCTTTCGGGGTGCCGGCTCAACCGGTCGACGCAACACAGGCGTTAAATCTCTCTGCTGGGGTTTCGTATTTCAAGGTCTCCCGTGGCCGTTCGTTGAGCTGACGGGCGGCCTTGTTCAGTTGAGCTTGCGAATACACCGACAAGTCGGTTCCTTTCGGGAAGTACTGCCTCAGCAAACCATTGGTGTTCTCATTGGAGCCGCGCTGCCAAGGACTCTGCGGATCACAGAAGTAGACGTCGATGTTGGTCGCGAGCGTAAATCGTCGATGGTCCGCAAGCTCCTTGCCTCGGTCCCAGGTCAGGGACTTATACAGTTCATCCGGCAGCCTCTTCGCCTGCTTGATGAGCGCAGAAACGACCGTCTGCGTGTCCTTGTTGGCCACCTTCGCCAACATCACGTAACGCGTATGACGTTCGACCAAGGTCGCGATGTAGCTGTTCTTCGACCCGGACAGGAGATCGCCCTCCCAGTGACCGGGGACCGCCCGATCTTCAACAGCAGCCGGTCGTTGACGGATTGAGACGATATCCTTGATTTGCCCCCGTCCATCGCCATTTTGGCCCGCCTGCTTCGATCGGCGGATCGTCCGCTTCGATCGAAGATGGCCAAGCAGTTCTTTCTTAAGCACCCCGCGCGCTTGAACAAATAAGCTGCGATAGATCGTTTCGTGTGACACGCGATAAGACTCATCTTCAGGATGCGCTCGCTTCAGCCAGCCGGCGATCTGCTCGGGCGACCAATTCAATCTGAGCTTGCTCGCCACGGCCTGTCGCAGCCACGAACTGTCTGCCAACTTACAACGCTTCGGACGGCGAGATCGGACCCAGGCCTGCTCATCAGCCAGCGCCGCTCGGTATCGATCATAGCCGCCGTTCCGGCTGATTTCGCGGCTCACCGTCGAGGGCGAGTGACCCAGCGACCTGGCCATCGATCGAGCCGATCGATGCGCCGCAATGCCTCTGGATATCTCCTCGCGTTCCGACAGCGTCAATGCCAACCGCGAGCGGCGCCGGGGCGCAGGACGAATCCCTCCGTAGGGTGCCACCTGGAAATAAATCGACGACGACGGCTTACCAAACGCCCGTCCAATCGCTTTCAGCGACTCACCCCGCTGCCAGCGATCCCACAACTCCGTCTTCTCTGCCGCAGTGAAACCTCGACGATATCTTCGGCCTATCACCACACACTCCATCTTTTCCCTTTAAGATAAAGTGTTGCGTCGATCGGTTGAGACCACCGGGGTTAAGCAGACATCGGGTTCCAGGGCCTGATGTCCGCTCATGACCCAGGCTGTGCGAAAATTCCAACGCCCGCCGCGCGAGTAGAAAATCTTGAAGAAATTTGCGCGTCGTGAGAACTGAGAATGCTGCGGACACACGGTTGGATGCCATGGCGGAGAAGATAGAGGTTTCTGCGGCGCCGTGCTGTGAGGCCGAGACCAGGCGTGCGCCATCGAGTGGGCGTTGCAGAAACCTTGTTGCACGAAACCGCGGCCCGCGAGTGACAGCTATGGAGATTGAGCCGCAGCGACTGCCGCGATCATCGCTGCGTCTCGCGCTTGGACTTCGAGGGTTGGCTGAAGGCTGCGTAGTACCCGCCTTGAATTCGTTCGACTCTCCCCTTCCGAGACGATGGGAGCATCCATTTAATCGCGCGCGCTTGGGCCGTTCGCGGCACCGCATAGTGATCTCGATGTCCATTCTGCCCTATTAAGATATTAGTATTTTAGCCAAGATGTTGCCCGCGGGGAGCACCATGATTGACGAGAAGAGACTTCAGCAGTTCCTGGGAAAGATAGTAGGAGATTTTGGCGCTGCGATGAGCGTGCCGTTGGTGCGGGTCGGTATACGCCTTGGTCTCTACAAGGCATTGGACGGGGCCGGACCAATGACCAGCGCAGAGTTCGCAACGAGCGCAAAGATCTCCGAACGCTATGCCCGCGAATGGCTCGCGCAAAACGCGGCCTCCGGCTATCTCACCTACGATCCCGCCAGCCGACGATTCGAGTTGCCGCCGGAACAAGCTATGGTATTCGCGAACGACGAAAGCCCGTTCTTCATGGGGGGCGGATTTGATGCCGTGGCGGCTTTGCATCAGACGCAATTCTTGGTCGAAGAGGCGTTCAAGTCCGGGGGTGGGGTCGATTGGGGCGATCATGCCGGGTGTCTGTTCTGTGCCATCGGTGCGATGCTGCGCCCGCGCTATGCCGCGAATATAGTTCAGAACTGGTTGCCGGCTCTGGATGGCGTAGTAGCCAAGCTGGAACGCGGTGCCCAGGTCGCCGACATCGGTTGCGGCACCGGCAACTCGACCTTCATTATGGCCAAGGCATTCCCCAACTCGACCTTTGTCGGTTACGACTTCCACGAGCCGTCGATTGAGCACGCCACAGTCCTTGCGCGCCAGAGTGGCGGTGCCAGCAACGCTCGTTTCGAGGTGACGAAGGCAAAGGATTTTCCCGCCAGGAATCTCGACCTGGTGACATGCTTCGACGTGCTGCACGATCTCGGCGACCCGGTTGGCGCCGCCACCCACATTCACCGCTCGCTCAAGCCCGATGGAACCTGGATGCTGATGGAGCCGCTCGCTGGCGATGCGACGGAAGACAATCTCGGGCCAGTCGGGCGGGTCGCGTATGCATTTTCGACCATGGCTTGCGTACCGGTGTCCCTTTCGCAAGAGGTGGGAATGGCGCTGGGCGCCCAGGCCGGCCAGGCAAAGCTTACCGAGGTCATCAAGGCAGGCGGTTTCAGTCAGGTCCGTCGCGCTGCGGAAACACCGGTGAACATGGTTCTCGAGGCGCGGCCCTGAGTCTGTTCAACCTTTCCTGTAAGCACCATATGCTTGTTGTGGCGCGAAGCTGATATCCAACCATATCCGCTATCTGGTCGCCTTGCGCCTTCGCCACTCCCTATCCGCTGACTCCCTACCGCGTAGCGGTTTAGTGCAATTGTATTTTCTACATTTCCCCGATGTATGAGTTTTTACACAGCCTGGACCCAAAGATGGGGTAATCGGCCGGCGGCTTGTGGATAGCTGAAGAGCGGCGACGCGGTGGCGATGCCCCTCGCCACATGCGCAGGAGCGCGTGCGACGCGACGCGCAATCGTTGCCTGCTTTGATCGCCTGTGATCGACGTTACCTTCCGCGCCGCTCGGCCATGTAGGACTCCATGGAATCACGCCGCCGAACTCCGCCACTTTGTTCTGTCTGGACGACATATCCGGCGCGACGAATTAGCCACTCGGCAATGCGGACGGCGATGGGCCAGGCAATTCCATAGGCGGCAAGAAAAAGGACGAGGAAGGTCAAAAGCCCGGCTGTGGGCCATACGCGATCAATTACCTGACTAGTGAGAAAACCAGCAAATTGTACGACCGCTGCCGTGAGGACAAAAGTCACCATTAACGTGAGTGCTTGCATGGCTCGCCTCCGTGTGGCCCCAGGACATCAAGCGCCTCGCACTTCGCCGGGTCCAGTCAACCAGCAAGTGGCGAATTGTCACGTCTTCCTGTCAAAACTCAACTCGTACACATAAAGCACGCCCATTGCGGCGCAGCTGGTAACGAAGCAGGGAGGTTATGTCCGCTAAACCAGTGACCTACTGAGCTGGAACTTGGATGTCTGTGTTTCAGGATAAGGCGCTCTTGCAGCGATTTCGTCTCTGTCGGGCAGATCTAGTCGCCGCTATAGGCGCAAGCCAACACGCGCCACACCCCGCTACTCTGCGAGAGCTCGCCGACCTGCAATTGGCAATCATGGCCACTGAACAGGTCATCAGAGACAAGCAAGACGCCGGCTTCTTGCGCTCTTTCGAGAACTTGGACGCTGCGTTCAATCGGATGATTGTTGAGTTCACGATGCTCAATCAGGGCAAGGCCATTCCGTGCGCGATCAGCACCGCGGCGATGGACGATCTTGAAGGTCGCAGTGACGTGAAGCCAGATCGGCGCGTCGATCAGTTTTTGCGGCTGCGCGAAATCATTGAAGAGCGAGCATCGCGCAAATTCTTCGAAGAGCAGGCCCAAGCCGACCGGCCCGTGGTGTTGCGATCCAATGATTTCCTTAAATAGTCACTCGGCCTCAAGCTACCGGACTCGTTCCTGCTGCGCGCCGAAGAGGTGATCGCGCTGCCGTTGAGCGAGCGAAAAGCGGCACTGGCGCATTTGCTGAGGAAGGCGAAGCCCGGCATCCGCTACAGCGAACACATCAGCGGCGACGGTAGTATGATATTCAAGCGCGCGTGCATGATGGGCTTGGAAGGCATCGTGTCGAAGCGGCTCAACTCGCCGTACCGAAGCGGCAAGGTCAAAAGCTGGCTGAAGGTGAAGAACCCGACAGCGGCTGCGGTGCTGCGCGTGCAAGAGGCGGTGTGACAGCGGCGTGACCGTCGCGCTGATGCCGTGCGGCGATGCTGGCGTGTCCGTTGTCGGTCGTGGTCGCCGCGTTGATGCGCGAGCGACGACAGCGCGATGCCTGCCGCTCTGGTCCGTCGCCCTGCGATGACGCTCGCCTCTAAATGTCGCCAAACGCGCCCGCCAAATACAACACCCCAACCATCACCCAACGGAGAGCGAACGTCGACAATACTGACTTAGCTCCGACACCGAGCCATCCCGTTTTCTTGACGCCTTCTCGCGCCGCCAATCGCGTTGTCAAAAATCCGGCGATGCACATGCAGAGGAGTATTGCAACGCCGCTGATCTCGTTTCCGATGACAGGCTCATTGGCGAGAATGATCGCGCCCACCATGACGGCGAAGCTCAGGGCCGCAATCCGAAAGGATTGAAGGAACGTCAAGCCGCCTGCCGAGAAATACTTAAGGAACGGCGTGCACAGGATTGTCGGCACCGCATACAGCACGCCGACGCCCACAAGAAAGCTGGCCAGCGCGTCCATGGTGCCGCTCCTTACAGTCCGCCGAAAGCGGTGAGCCCCTCGATCGCTCGCCACGCGGTCAGCGTCGGATGTTCCGCCATCAGCCTCTCGACTATTTCACGGTCGGGCGGGGGCAACGCGCTGAGCAGCCGCTCGCGTTGCTCGTCGAAGGGCGGGGATAGCTCCTTCGTCGCCGCCACCTCTACCTTCAGCCGCTCGAATAACTGCAGGGCGTCCTCCAGCGGCGGCTCGCTGCGGGCTCGACGCTGCAGGAGCGCCGTTTCCACGTCGACCAGGCGTTGCTCGATTACCGTGGTGCGGGCTTTGAGTTCACCGAACTCGTCGCCCAGCGCGGCGATGCTGTCGCGCACGGAGCGCAGCAAATCGAGCAGCTCGGAATCGATCACCGGCACACCGTCCGCGTCATGCCGGCGAGCGGCCTCGCCTGCATCGCGCTTGCTGAAACCTGACAAAATTATGCTTTCTGGGGTTAATTTATCCTTACGCTCACGCCATTGCGGGCAAGAGCGAATATCGCTTTTTCATGGGCGGTGGCCATTGGCCACGATTTATCGTCGTTTCGGCTAGCACTACTTTGGCAGATTTTGAGCGGCACGGGATTCCCAAATCAGTTTTTCTGTGACTCATGGATGGCCGGCTTTTGGAGGTCCGACCATGGTTGGCAGGACATTGGATTGGAAAGACGAGCTTGGACGTTGGCTCAAGCGGACATTCGCCCCCGTCTGTTCGCCGCCTTGCTGGGTTCCTGCAAGGCGCCGGACGTATTAAAAATATCTGGCGGTGAGCACAAAGCGAGGAAATGGATATGGCGGGATGGAAGGCGGCTGAACTTGAATGGGGGCGTGGACCTCGGGCTTTCGAGATGTTTTTAGAGCCGACTTGTCCATTTTCGAACAAGGCCCTCGGCAAAATCAAAGAACTTCTGTCGGCGGCGGGAGAAGACAAAATTACGATCAAGGTCCGGCTGCAATCCCAGCCGTGGCATCTGTATTCCGGTGTGATCGTTCGGGCGATCCTTGCAGCTTCGACGCTAGACAATGGCCGGGAAGCCGCATGGCGCGTCATGGAAGCCGTGGCCGCACATCGCGAAGAATTCGAATTTGACAAACATTGCACCGGCCCCAACCGCACGGCCACTCCAAACGACATTATTGCGCGGATCGAGCGCTGTAGCGGCGTCAAACTAGCCGCGGCATTCGACATTCCTGATCTGGACAAAGCGGTCAAAATGCATTGCCGGTACGCAAGGCAAAATGGGATTCATGTCAGCCCGACATTCATGATCGATGGGCTGGTTCAGTCGGACATGAGCAGCGGAGACGCTGTGTCCAAATGGGCGGAGCGCCTTGTCGGCGGTTGACGATAACAACGGGTGTCATCGCCCGCGACCCGCCTGCGCCAAAGGGCTTCGGGGGGCGAGTCCCTAGGTCCGCCGGAGCGTCAGCGAAGGCGGAAAGCGGGCGATCCAGTAAACACGGTGATGCGGTATTGCACTGATCGCGAGGCTGGTGATTACTGGATGCCCCGCTTTCGCGGGGCATGACACCGAATATGGCGCGGCGCATATCCTCATCAAAAGCAACCTTCGTCGAACATCACGGCCTGTGGACCGTCGCGCAAGATCGCGCCGCGTCCGCCGCCGAGCGTGCCATCAAGAAGCACAAGCTCGACCTCGTCCGCTTCTCCTTCGTCGATCAGCACGGCACGTTGCGCGGCAAGACCCTGATGGCGGCTGATGCCGCGCAGGCGATGCGCAGCGGCGTGACGATGACGACCACGCTGCTCGCCAAGGACACCTCGCACCGCACAGTGTTCCCGGTGTTCACCGCCGGCGGCGGAATGAACGTGCCGGAGATGCAGGGTGCCGGCGATTTCGTCATGGTCGCCGACCCGGCGACGTTCCGCGTGTTGCCGTGGTCGCCCAACACCGGCTGGATGCTGTGCGACATCGTCTTCACCAACGGCAGGCCGATACCGTTCTCGACCCGGCAGCTTTATCGCGATGCGCTGGCGAAGCTCGGCAAAGCCGGCTTCGACTATTGCGCCGGGCTCGAGGTCGAATTCCATCTGTTCAAGATCGAGAACCCGAAGCTGGAGCCGGACGTGGTGGCGAACTGGCCGCCGGAGCCGCCGGAGGTTTCTCTCACCACGCAAGGCTTCCAGTACCTGACCGAGAACCGCTTCGACCAGGTCGGCCCGATCATGGACGTGCTGCGCGAGACCATGCTTGCGCTCGGCATGCCGCTGCGCTCCCAGGAGGTCGAGCTGGGGCCGAGCCAGTACGAGTTTACCTTTGCGCCGGAGCTGGGCCTTGCCGCCGCCGACACGATGGTGCTGTTCCGCTCGGCGATGAAACAGGTGGCGCGGCGGAACGGCCATCTGATCAGCTTCATGTGCCGGCCGAAATTTCCGAACGCGTTCTCCAGCGGCTGGCATCTGCATCAGTCGCTGATCGACTGGAAGACGAAAGCCAATATGTTTGTCTCGAACGACAAGTCGGAGAGTCTTTCGCCGCTCGGCCGCCACTTCCTCGCCGGGCTGATTGCGCACGCGCGTGCGAGCGCGGTGTTCGGCTCGCCGACGCTCAATGGCTACAAGCGCTATTACGGCGTGAACACCATGGCGCCGATCCAGGCGGTGTGGGCGCGCGACAATCGCGGCGTGATGGTGCGCGTGATGGGTCAGCCGGGCGACGCCGCGACGCATCTGGAGAATCGTGTCGGCGAGCCGCTCGCGAACCCGTATCTCTACATGGCGTCGCAGATCCACGCCGGGCTCGACGGCGTCGCGCGCAAGCTCACGCCGGGACCATCGGCGGATGCGCCTTATGAAATGGCGAAGGAGCCGCTGCCGAAGACACTTGCCGAAGCGTGCGACGCTCTCGCGGAGAACGCGTGCATGCGTTCGGGGTTCGGGGCTGCGTTCGTCGACTACTATGTTGCGATCAAGCGGTTCGAAATCGCACGCGCAGAAAAGGACCGAACAGGCGGAGTCTCCGGCCGAGCACCGGCCGGAACAGCGCCGGGGACGGGCGGAGCAATCGAAGCAAGCGTCTCCTCTTGGGAGCACCGCGAGTATTTCGACATGGCGTGAGCGGTGGGCTGCGTCCGGCGAGCCTGCTATGTCGTTGTCGGAAAACGGCTACGGCTACCGGAGCGCCTACTACGGGCCGCGCTGTTACGGCGGTGGCTACGGCTATCGGCCCTATTACAACAACTCCTACTACGGCAACGGTTGCTGGGACGGCTGTGGCGGTTACGGCAACGGCTATTACGGCGGCAATGGCTACGGTAATGGCCACGTCTCCGCTGGCTACTACGGCGGCAACGGCTATGGTTACGGTGGCGGCTACGGCTGCCGCACTGCTTTCATCCCGTACGGCTGGACCAGGTACAGAGCGACCAGCTGCTGATGACGTCACGCGCGTCGCGTGAGAGCGCGGCGCATGGAGGCCTGACGTTATCGGCGAAAGAGACGCGGCCCGCGCAAGCGGGCCGCGTTTTTCTTTCGATATTGGAATTAGGCGTCGACGCTGGCGGCCAGTGCATTGTCCTGGATGAAGGCACGGCGCGGCTCCACCTCGTCGCCCATCAGCTTGGCGAAGATATCGCTCGCCTCGTCGATCTCCTTCACCTTCACCTGAAGCAGCGAGCGCGCATCGACGTCGAGCGTGGTTTCCCAGAGCTGGTCCGGATTCATCTCGCCGAGACCTTTGTATCGCTGCAGCGTGAGTCCCTTGCGGGCGGCGCTGGTGACTGCGTCGAACAGGCTGACCGGCCCGTGGATCTTGATCGGCGCCTCGTCGCCCTTGCGGCGGAGCGCGCCCGATCGCACGTAGGCTTCCTGCAACGACGCGGCATACTCGTCGAGCTTACGGGCATCGGCCGAGTTGAGCAGCGCGTGATCGATGATCGCGACTTCCTTCACGCCGCGCACGGTGCGCTCGAACAAGAAGCCGTCGCCGTCGACGAATTTGCCGGTCCAGCCGCGCTCGGTCTCGTCTTCGAGCGCATCGAGCCGCTGTGCAATATAGGGAGCGGCCGCTCCAGCCTTCTGCGGGTCGCCGAATATTTCAGCGTTAAGCACCCCAAGGATGGCGGCTTGCTCGACAACCTTCCTGTTGTAACGGCTGTGGATGTTGGCCAGCACGTTGCGAACGATGCGGGCCTGCTCGACCAGATCGTGCAGATCGACGCCGGCGCGCTCCACGCCGGAATGAAGCTTGAACACGGTGTCCTGCAGCCCGGTGGAGATCAAGTAGTCCTCCAGCGCCCGCTCATCCTTGAGGTATTGCTCGGACTTGCCGCGGTTGACCTTGTAGAGCGGCGGCTGGGCAATGAAGAGGTGGCCTCGGTCGATCAACGTAGGCATCTGCCGGTAGAAGAACGTCAGCAGCAGCGTACGGATGTGGGCGCCGTCGACGTCGGCGTCCGTCATGATGATGATCTTGTGGTAGCGCAGCTTGTCGGCGTTGAATTCCTCGCTGCCGATGCCGGTGCCGAGCGCAGTGATCAGCGTGCCGATCTCCTGGCTGGACAGCATCTTGTCGAAGCGCGCGCGCTCCACATTTAGAATCTTGCCGCGTAGCGGCAGCACCGCCTGGAACTCGCGGTTGCGGCCCTGCTTGGCGGAGCCACCGGCGCTGTCGCCTTCGACGATGAACAGTTCGGACTTGGCCGGATCGCGCTCCTGGCAGTCGGCGAGCTTGCCGGGCAGCGAGTTGACGTCGAGTGCGCCCTTGCGGCGGGTCAGTTCGCGAGCCTTGCGTGCCGCTTCGCGCGCCGCAGCCGCCTCGATCACCTTGCCGACGATTGCCCGGGCTTCACCGGGATGCTGCTCGAACCATGCCGCCAGCCGGTCATTGACGATGTTCTCGACCGCCGGCCGCACCTCGGAGGAGACCAGTTTGTCCTTGGTCTGCGACGAGAATTTAGGGTCGGCAACCTTGATCGAAAGAACGCAGGTGAGGCCCTCGCGGCAGTCGTCGCCAGTCAGCGTGACCTTTTCCTTCTCCTTGCGCCCCGCCATTGCACCGGTCTCGGCATAGCCGGTGACCTGCCGCGTCAGCGCGCCGCGGAAGCCGGCGAGATGGGTGCCGCCGTCACGCTGCGGGATGTTGTTGGTGAAGCAGAGGACAGTCTCGTGATAGCCGTCGTTCCAGGTCAGCGCGCATTCGACCGCGACGCCCTCGCGCTCCGACTTGAGCGTGATAGGCGCGGGAATGAGCGAGTTCTTGTTGCGGTCGAGATATTTGACGAATTCCTCGACGCCGCCCTCGTAGCGCATCTCCTCGCGCTTCTCGACCGCGTGGCGCATGTCGGAAAGCACGACCGTGACGCCTGAATTCAGGAAGGCAAGCTCGCGCAGCCGGTGCTCTAGCGTGGCGAAGTCGAACTCCGTCATCGTGAAGGTTTGCTTCGAGGGCAGGAAAGTCACTTCGGTGCCGCGCTTACCGCCGGAATCGCCGGTCACCGCGAGATCGGCGACGGCGTCGCCATCGCGGAATTCCATGGTGTGCTCTTTGCCGTCACGCCAGACGGTGAGCTTGAGCCAGGTCGAGAGCGCGTTGACGACGGAGACGCCGACGCCGTGCAGGCCGCCGGACACCTTGTAGGAGTTCTGGTCGAATTTTCCGCCGGCGTGGAGTTGGGTCATGATGACCTGGGCGGCCGACATTCCTTCGCCTTTGTGGATGTCGGTCGGGATACCGCGGCCGTCGTCGCGCACTGTGCAGGAGCCGTCGGGGTTGAGCGTCACCGTTACCGAGGTGGCGTGGCCGGCCAGCGCCTCGTCGATCGCGTTGTCGACGACCTCGTAGACCATGTGGTGCAGGCCGGAGCCGTCGTCGGTGTCGCCGATGTACATGCCCGGCCGCTTGCGCACCGCATCAAGGCCCTTGAGGACCTTGATCGACTCTGCGCCATAGTCGGTTTCAGCGGTGGATTTGCGTGCGGGTTCGGCCATGCAATTGCCCCGAATTGAAAGCGAATTTTGCGCGAGAATCAGCGATTGATTTGGCACGAAAAACGACGTGCCGTACAGCGCAAAGTGGATCGTCCTAATATGTTGATTCGGTGGCGGTTTTGAAGGTCTGGAGGAGTGAAAAAAGGCCCTAAAAATTCGTCGTCGCGGAGCACCAAAACGGCTCTTGCGGCTAGCTTTTTTTCGCTTGATTTCCCTGCGGCGACCCCATCTGCGACATCGCGCTTCGATGCGGTGAAATGTCGAAGTTGAGTTGGTCGGTCTGTTCTTCCGCCGCCGGCAAATCAAACCGGGTCTGGCCATGGCCGTAGTCCGGAATCGGCTGGGTGAAGCAGCCCAGCGCACCGGCCCACAACTCAACCCGCGCGATGTCGTCCTGCAGGCGTTCTACGGCCTGCTGAAGGTTCCTGACGATCTTCTCCCCCGCCGGCTCGATGGCAGACATTGGCGGCTCCTGGACCATGCGGAGAGGCGGTTACGGTTCTCACGGCCTCCAGCTTCTTCAGCGACGCGTTCTCTTGAGCGCGGCACATGAGGTTAAACCCCTGTGGCGAGCGAAGTTCCTGATTCTCTGGCCGGCTCGTGTTCCCAGGAGCCTGGAACTTTCGACGGGATACGGACTTTTGCGCGTTGCCGCCTGATCGTGTATCACGGCCCTCGCCCGACGCCGCCGGGGCTTACCACAAACACATCGGCTCGTGAGGCGATCTCCGAGAAGGCTGCCGGGTCCGCGCCCGTCATCCAGACCTGGGACTCAAGCTTGTGCAGCGCCTCGTAGAGCGCCGTGCGGCGGCCTGGATCGAGATGCGCGACCACCTCGTCCAGCAGTAGCACCGGCGCACAGCCGGTCATATCGGCGAGCAGCCCGGCGTGCGCCAGCACCAATCCGATCAGCAGCGCCTTCTGCTCGCCAGTCGAGGCCTCCGCGGCTGGGATGTGCTTGAGCGGGAAGGTCACGGTGAGGTCGGTCAGGTGTGGACCGTCCAAAGTCCGGCCCGCCGCCGCGTCGCGCGGGCGATTGTCGCGCAGCACCGTGCGGTAGCGGTCCTCGATCTCGACCGCAGGATGATCGCGCACCAAGCGCTCCATCCAGCCATCGAGCGAGATTTCTGCGGAGGGGAAGGCGTCGTCCTTGCGTGCGGCGAGCGCGGCTTGCAGCCGACGCACCGTCTCTGCGCGCATCGCCGCGACTGCGACGGCGAGCTCTGCGGTCTCGTGCTCGACGGCGTCGAGCCAATGACTGTCGGGCCGCGCTTCCTCAAGCAATCGATTGCGCGAGCGCAGCGAGCGCTCCAGCGCGTTGACGCGGCCCGTGTGTTCGGCATCGACCGCGAGCACCAGCCGGTCGAGAAAGCGGCGGCGCTCCGACCCTGGGCCAATGAACAACTGGTCCATTGCCGGCGTGAGCCAGATCACGCGCAGATGGTCGGCAAAGGCCGCGGCTGAGGAAACTGGCTCGCGGTCGATCCGGCATTGGCGGGAGCGCGCCACCTCCGCCGGGCCAGGCGGCTCGATGCCGGTGCCGAGCGTCGCGAGGCCCAGCATGCCCTCAACCTCGGCGGCAACCGCCCAGGCGCCCTCGCCCTCCGAAAAGGCGACCTCCTCAAAGGTTGCGCGCCGCAAGCCTCGGCCGGGCACCAGGAACGACACCGCCTCGATCAGATTGGTCTTGCCGGCGCCGTTTGGCCCGACGAGCACGACCAGATTGCCGCCAGCCTGGACGCTGGCCGCGTGGTAGCTGCGGAAATTGCTCAGCGTGAGACGACGGATTGCTGCGGCGGTCATACAAGCCGCGAGGGTATCACACCCGCATCGGCATCAGGACGTAGAGCGCGCCCTTGGCGTCCTTGTCTTCGATCAGCGTCGGCGAGCCGGGATCGGCGAGCTTGAGCACCGCGACCTCGCCGTCGAGTTGTGCCGCGATATCGAGGAGATAGCGGGAATTGAAGCCGATATCGATTGGGTCGCCGTCGTAGTCGACCTCGATCTCTTCGGTTGCGCTGCCGGAATCCGGATTGGTGACTGACAACACCAGCCGGCCGCCCGTAAGCGAGAGCTTGACCGCGCGGCCGCGCTCGCTGGACACGGTCGAGACGCGGTCGACCGCCGCCTCGAAGTCCTTCTTGTCGATCGTCAGCAGCTTGTCGTTGCCGCTCGGGATGACGCGGCCGTAGTCAGGGAACGTGCCGTCGATCAGCTTCGAGGTTAGCACCACGTCGCCCAGCGTGAAGCGGATCTTGGCGGAAGACACCTCGACCGCGATCTCGGCGTCGCTGCCCTCGACCAGGCGCTGCACCTCGTTGACGGTTTTGCGCGGTACGATCACGCCGGGCATGCCGTTCGCGCCGGACGGCACGGCAAGCTCAGCCTGGGCGAGCCGGTGTCCATCGGTCGCGACCGCGCGCAGCGTCGCATTCTTTCCGGAGCCGGCGATGTGCAGGTAGATGCCGTTGAGGTAGTAGCGGGTTTCCTCGGTCGAGATCGCGAAATGCGTCTTGTCGAGCAGCCGTTTCAACGCGGTGGCCGCTATCTTGAACTTGTGCGTCATGTCGCCGGCAGCGAGATCGGGGAAATCGCTCTCCGGCAATGTCTGCAACGTGAAGCGCGAACGCCCGGCGCGGATCGCCATCACGGCGCGGTCGCCGGAGGCCTCCAGCACGACCTGCGAGCCTTCCGGCAATTTGCGCACGATCTCGTAGAACATGTGCGCCGGCACGGTGGTCGAGCCGCCCGGCGAAACCTCGGCCGCGATCGTTTCGATCACTTCGAGGTCGAGGTCCGTGGCCTTCAAGTTGAGTGCCGACTTTTCGGCCCGCATCAGGACGTTGCCGAGGATCGGAATGGTGTTGCGGCGCTCGACCACGCGATGCACGTGACCCAGCGATTTGAGCAATTCTGCGCGCTCGACGGTGACCTTCATGGTAGCGCCCGTTCCTCGGGAGGGGCATCAAAACTGGCGTGGATGCTCGACTTTCGCAAGGGCTCACGCCTTTTGCACGCAGGTTATCCCGGCGATTCACGGCCGATTCGGCGGACAAAAAAGGCGGCCGGCGCCAAGGCGCCGGCCAGCCGGCCAGTGCGTCAGCGGGAGGATTATTCTTGGAGTTGACGCTTCAGGACCTCGATTTCGTCCGCCAGCATCGCGTCATTGCCCACCAGCCCCTCGATTTTGCGCACCGCATGCAGCACGGTGGTGTGGTCGCGTCCGCCGAACCTGCGGCCAATCTCGGGCAGCGAACGCAGCGTCAGCGTCTTCGCCAGGTACATCGCCACCTGCCGCGGGCGCACCACGTTGGCGGTGCGTCGGGAGGAGAGCAGGTCGGACCTGCTGACGTTGTACTGCCGTGCCACGATGCGCTGAATGTCCTCGATCTTGACACGCTTGGGCTCCTGCGGCCGGATCAGGTCGCGTACCTCGCGTTCGGCCATCTCCATCGTCACCGGCTGGCCGGTAAGCTTGTTGTGCGCGAGCAGGCGGTTGATCGCGCCTTCAAGATCGCGGCCGTTATGGGTGACGGTCTTGGCGATGTAGGCGAGCACTGCCGCCGGTACGTCGAAGCTCTGATGATACTGTCGCGCTGCGGCGACGCGGAATTTCAGAATCTCAAGCCGCAGCTCTTCGCCGAGGGGTCCCATTTCGACCACCAGCCCGCCGGCGAGCCGCGAGCGCACGCGGTCGTCGAGGCTTTCCAGATCAGTTGGCGGTCGGTCGGCGGCGATCACCACCTGGCGGCCGGCGTCGATCAGCGCGTTCAGCGTGTGGCAGAACTCGGCCTGCGTCGACTTGCCCTGCAGGAACTGCAGGTCGTCGATTACCAGCACGTCGATGCCACGCAGCGCTTCCTTGAACGCGAGCGCAGTCTGGGTGCGCAACGCCGAAACGAAGCCGTACATGAATTTTTCGGCGGTAAGGTACAGCACCTTACGCTCGGAGCCATTGTTGCCGGCCCAGGTGGTCGCCTGGAGCAGGTGCGTCTTGCCGAGCCCCACACCAGCATGGATGTAGAGTGGATTGAACATCACCGGATCGTTGCGCCGCGCGGCGGCGACCTGTTTGGCGGCAGCATGCGCCAGCGTGTTGGAACGTCCGACCACGAAGGTGTCGAAGGTCAGCCGCAGGTCGAGCGGCGAGCCGCCGAGAGCGTCGTGGCCGCTCGCCACTGGTCCGAACGCCGTGCGCGTTTCGCCACCATCGAGCTTGCCGCGCGGATCGCGTCCGAATTCTATTGCCTCGACCTGTTTGGTCTTCGGCAGAGCCGTGCGGATCACAGCGCTGCGCACGCTGACGTCGAGCTTCTGGATTTCCGAGTGCTCGCCTTGCCAGCAGGTCAGCAGCCGCTCGACGTAGTGCGACTGGATCCAGCTTTTGAGGAAGCGTGTCGGCACCGACAGATGCGCCGTGCCGTTTTGTATCCGCTCCAGTTCCATGCGGGCGAACCAGCTCTGGAAGATTTCTTCGCCAACTTCAGCACGAAGCTTGCTCTTGACGCGCTCCCAACGCTCTTGGTCGGTGGTTGTCATTTCTTGGGTTTCTTTCGGGAGTTCGACGGTTGATTGGAACTCGGTGAAACGGATGGCGCCGCCGCCACCTGGCCGTTACGCGCGGGTCACGTTCAAAGGATTGACTGGTGGGAGGGACGTTCGCCTTCAGGGCACTCGATGAAGGCAGCTCAATCGAACCTCGAGAGCGAGCGTTCAGCCGCTCTGCTCGGAAGCCGATTGCAAGTTTGGGGCGGGGTACTCCGCAGCGACGTTGCCAGCCGCTATCTCGGATACGCGCATCGATTGAAATGTTGCGCGGAGGCCCGTAAATGGAGAGATTCCCGACCCAGCAGACATAGTCCCCCCTCGTCACTGCGAGGGTGCCCCCGCAATGGAAGTTATCCATCGGTGTTTCGAAGTACTCGACCTCTGTTCCGGCCTGCCGTAGACTGCGTGGGCAGTCTTCGCGAAGTTCAGGGTGTGGCACTAGGTAAGACAAACTCCGAGGACGACTGGATTTATACCTTCGTCCTCGCCCTCGATGAGTCTGAGCACCCTGCCGTTTCTGAATTCGCAGACAACCTGGAAGCCAAAAAAATAGCACTTCCGAACGGGGCCGCAATTGGAAACGTGCGAGAACGCAAGCGGCGTCTAGCTTTTTTGCTGGTCTGCGATGATGTGAGGAGCGGGGAGAAGGCATCCACAACGCTTTGAATCAGCGCAAGTATCCAAGATCCGGCCAACGAATTGTGACAGTCTTGAAAAGAGTTTTTTATCGTTTACTAAGCTGTGAACCGAAATCGCAAAAATCCAAGTCCTCCCCTGCGCTTTCTCGGTAACCCCTTTGTGGATATGACGTTTTTGTGACCGATATATGCGGGTAGCCCTCGGGTTGCTCGAACAGGAAACCGCGCAAAGCTAAGGAATCGGCCTATCAGTAAAAATACGTATATTTGCGCTTCTTATGAACTGTGTGGCATTCATGTCACAAACGCGATTTGCGATCTATTCCTTTGAATGAACTCAGGAAATTTTTGCAGGGAACGCTCGCGCGACGTCCTGGCACCCATGCCATCAGGCGCAGCGAAGCCGCCAGATTTTGACGTCGATTCAAAGCGTTGAAATCAGGCGACTACTTGCCGAGCTTCGCGATGCTCTTGGTCAGCCGTGAGATTTTCCGGCTCGCGTTGTTCTTGTGAACCTGGCCGGTTTGCGCTGCCTTCATGAGGTGCGGCTCGGCCTGCTTCATCGCCTCAAGCGCCTTATTGCGATCGCCGGCGGCGATCGCTTCCTCCGCCAGACGAACCGCACTGCGGGCGCGGGTGCGGCGCGCCTGATTGATAAGGGTGCGGCGCGCGATCTTGCGGGTGGCTTTGCGGGCGGAGGAGGTATTGGCCATGAACTCGTCTATAGGCTTGAAAATACAGCGGCGGCGAGGGCTCTCGCCGCCAGCGCGGTGCTTATAGTCACGCTCCCCCCGGGCGTCAACGTGCCGTTGCGGCCATTTCCGGTAGCTCGGCGGCGTCGTGCCCATACAGCCAGGCGATCGATTGCGGTGACCAGTCGGTGGTTCCGGTTGCCATCCTGGCATCGCGTTCCTGCTGGGCTGGCCCATCGGGCAGGTGGAAGCGGTCCTTGTTGTCGCGCGAAATCTGCTGGACGCGCGCGGTTCGCGGCGACCTCACCGTCTCGTATAGCTTAAGCGCCTCGACCACATCGTCACAGCGCGCATCGAGGCAACTGGTAAGCGCCGCGCCATCCTCGATGGCCTGCGCCGCGCCCTGGCCGAGAAACGGCAGCATCGGGTGACAGGCATCGCCGAGCAGCGTGACGCGCCCGAACGACCAGCGCGGCAGCGGCATGCGATCAAGCAGGGCCCATTTGAAGGTCTGCTCGGCGGCGGCAATGATTGCAGGCACCTGCGGATGCCAGCCTTGATAGGCCGCAGCCAGCACCGACAGATCTCCGGGCTCGGTCCAGGATTCCGTTTCCCAGGCGTCCTGCTCGATCAGCCCGACGAAGTTGAGCAGTCGTCCGCTGGCGACCGGGTAGTGCACGAAGTGCCGGCCCGGACCCATCCAGTTCGTCGAGGCGAACTCGATGTCCAGATGCGCCACGCGCTCCATCGGGATCAGGCCGCGATAGGCGATGCAGCCGGTGAAGCGCGGGCGCTCCTCGCCGTGCAATGCGCGGCGGACGGTGGAGTGAATGCCGTCGGCGCCGATCACGATATCGGCCTTGATCGCGACGCCGTCCTCGAACCGTGCTTCGACGTGGCCGCCGCGATCATCAAAGCTGACGCAACGCTGCGAGAGATGCACCCGGTCTTTCGGCATTGCCTGGGTGAGCACGGCGTTGAGTTCGCCGCGGTGGAAAACATAGGCCGGGGAGCCGTACGCCGCTTCGGTCTGCTCCCGAAGCCGCGAGCGCGCCAGGGTGCGGCCGTCCTGCCAGCGCCGCTGATGGAACGCCAAAGGGCGCACGCCGATGCGCATAAGTTCATCGCCGAGCCCGAGCCGGATCAGCAGCCGCGACGCATTCGGGCTTACCACCAGCCCGGCGCCGACCTCGATGATCTGCTGCGTCTGCTCGTAGACCTGGACGTCGTGACCTGCCTTGAGGAGATGAAGCGCGGCGGAGAGCCCGCCGATCCCGCCGCCGATCACCGCAACGGAAAGCGCGCTCATAATGCCGCGATCATTCAGGCGACGCGCTTGCCGCGCACCTCGTCATAGCCCGACACCACTGCGGCGCGATCCGCTGCCGCGAACGGCGCGAGCGGCGGCTTCACCCGCGCCAGCGCTGGATCGGCGTGGATGTGCGCGAGCAGCGCCTTGACGCCCGACACCAGCGCTTTGCCGTCGAACAGCTTGCGGATCGTCACCGCGGCGTCGAGCGATGACTGTTCGCCCTTGCTCCAGGCGCGCTGGCAGAGATCGGGGTTGAGGTTGGCGGTGGCCGAAATGCATCCGGCGAATGCGCCGTTCTTCGCTTCGATCAGCACGGCCTCGGTCGAGGGAAATACGTCGAAGCTCTTGGAGATCGCCGCCGCTTCACGTGCATAGTTCATGTCGCCGGATGAATCCTTCAGCCCGACGATGCGCGAGCTGAACTTGTCGAGCAGGCGCTTCACCAGACCGACGTGCCAGTGCAGGCCGGACTGCTGCGGGAAATGGTAGAGGTAAATCGGAATCGGCTTCGCCGCGCTCGCCTGCACGATGGTTTCGACATAGGCGACCAGCCCGTCGTCCGGCACGCCCTTGTAGTAGAACGGCGGCAGCAGCAGCGCGCCGGCAAACCCGAGCTCGGCCGCGTGCCTGGTCAAGGCCACGGCGTCTGCGGTGGCGGCCGCTCCAGTGCCGACCATCAGCCGTTCCAGCGGCAGCTTGGCGTCGCGGTAGGCGGTCATCACCCGCTTGCGCTCTTCGAGCGAGAACGAGGTCGCTTCGCCCGTGGTGCCGAGCACGTTGAGGCCGTCGCAGCCGTTGTCGAGGAGGTAGCGCCCCAGCTTGGTGGCGCGCGCGGTGTCTGGCGAGCCGTCTTCGCTGACTGGCGTTGCAACAGCGGCGATCACGCCGCGGAGTCTGTTCGTGCTCAAGATGGTACTCCTTAACCGCTTACATTGAACGCCGCGAGCGCGGCCATGTTGACGAGCTCGGTATCCTTCGCCGTCATCGGCACGATCTGCACCGAACGGTCGAGCCCGACCAGCAGCGGACCGATCACGGTGGCGCCGCCGAGCTCCTGCAGCAGCTTGGTGGAGATCGACGCCGAATGGAACGCCGGCATGATCAGGACGTTGGCCGGCCCCGACAGCCGGCTGAACGGATAGTGCGCGGCGGCTTCCGGGTTGAGCGCAACGTCGGCCGCCATTTCGCCGTCGTACTCGAAGTCGAGGCGGCGCTGGTCGAGGATCTTCACCGCCTCGATGATATGCGCGGAGCGCTCGCCCGGCGGATGGCCGAAGGTCGAAAATGCCAGCAATGCCAGCCGCGGCTCGTAGCCGAGCCGGCGCGCCACGCCGGCCGCCTCGATCGCGATGTCGGCGAGATCGGGGGCCCTCGGCATTTCGGTGATCGCGGTGTCGGCGACCAGAACGTTGCGGCCGCGCGCCAGCACCATTGAAAGGCCGATGACACGGTGACCGGGCTTGGGATCGACGACGCGCCGCACGTCTTCCAGCGCTACCGAGAAATTGCGCGTCACGCCGGTGACCATCGCGTCGGCGTCGTCCAGCGCCACCATGCACGCGGCGAAGTGGTTCCGGTCGGTGTTCACGAGGCGTTGCACGTCGCGCAGCAGATAGCCCTGCCGCTGCAGCCGCTCGTAGAGATAAGCGGCGTATTGCGCGTTCCGCGTTGACAGCGCGGCGTTGATGATCTGGATGCCCTTGCCGAGCTCGATACCAAGGTTCTTCGCGCTCTGGCGCACGCGGTCTTCGCGGCCGACCAGCAGCGCGGTGCCGAGCCGCTCGTGCGCGAAGGTCGCCGCGGCGCGGATCACCTGTTCCTCCTCGCCCTCCGCGAACACCACGCGCTTGGGCGAACGGCGCACCCGCTCGAACACCTGCTGCAGCACGCCGGCCACCGGATCGCGGCGCCGCCGCAGCAATTCCCGGTAGGCGTCCATGTCGGTGATCGGTTTGCGCGCGACGCCCGTGTCCATCGCCGCCTTGGCGACCGCCGGCGGCACGTAGGAGATGAGGCGCGGGTCAAACGGCACTGGGATAATATAGTCGGGCCCGTATTTGAAGCGCATGCCATAGGCGGCGGCGACTTCGTCGGGCACGTCCTCACGGGCGAGTTCGGCCAGCGCGCGGGCCGCCGCGATCTTCATTTCCATGTTGATCGTGGTGGCGCGGCAGTCGAGCGCGCCGCGGAAGATGTAGGGGAACCCCAGCACGTTGTTGACCTGATTGGGATAGTCGGAACGGCCCGTCGCCATGATGGCGTCGTCGCGGACTTGCTCCACCTCCTCCCAGGTGATCTCCGGGTCGGGGTTCGCCATGGCAAAGATGATCGGCTTGTCGGCCATCGAGGCGACCATCTCCTTGGTCACCGCGCCTTTCGCCGACAGGCCGTAGAACACGTCGGCTCCCTTGAGCGCATCAGCCAGCGTGCGCGCCTCGGTCTTTACGGCATAAGCCGACTTCCACTGGTTCATGCCGTCCTTGCGGCCCTCGTAGATCACGCCCTTGGTGTCGCAGAGCATCAGGTTCTCCGGCCGGAAGCCGATCGAGCGCAGCAGCTCCAGGCACGCGATGCCGGCGGCGCCCGCGCCGTTGCAGACGATCCTGGTGTCTTCCATCTTGCGCCCGGTCAGTTCGAGCGAGTTGAGCAGCCCCGCCGTGGCGATGATCGCGGTGCCGTGCTGGTCGTCGTGGAAGACCGGGATGTCGAGCAACTCACGCAACCGCTGTTCGATGATAAAGCACTCCGGCGCTTTGATGTCCTCGAGGTTGATACCGCCCCAGCCCTTGCCGAGCAGCTTCACGCAATTGATGAATTCGTCGGGATCTTCCGAGGAGACTTCGAGGTCGATCGAGTCGATGTCGGCGAAGCGCTTGAACAGCACCGCTTTGCCTTCCATCACTGGCTTTGCCGCGAGCGCGCCGCGATTGCCCAGCCCTAGGATGGCGGTGCCGTTGGTGATGACGGCGACGAAATTCCCTTTGGTGGTGTAGTCGTAGGCTTTGTTTTCGTCTTCGGCGATGGCGAGCACCGGCACCGCGACGCCGGGCGAGTAGGCGAGCGAAAGGTCGCGCTGCGTGGCCATCGGCTTGGTGGCCACCACTTCAAGCTTTCCGGGTCTGCCCTGGCTGTGAAAAAGCAGCGCTTCCTGGTCGGTGAAGGTCGGCCGGTTCCCGCTGGATTTCTTTGCCATTTCAACACTCTACTGGGCCGACAGGGCCGACCGGGGAACGTTACCGGAAGCCCGGGCGGCATAACAAGGGCGGGGCGGGCAATGCGGCACTGCAGCGATTGAACGGCCGCCGCTGCCGCGCTAATCGGATGCGGGGAAGGCGTCGTTTCGTTGAACTCATCATGATCCGGTTTCTGTTACGGTTTCTCGGTCTGCTGCTGCTCGCACTCGCCTTTATCTTCGTGATCTATGACGGGATGAAATCGATCGCGGACAAGACGTTCTACGCGACCGCGCTCAGCCAGTTCTGGACCGAAATCCACGCCTCAAGCCTGCAGGCAGCCCAGGCGTCGGTCGAACGCCTGTCCGGCACGCTGTGGAATCTCGCGATAGTGCCGATCCTCAATCAGCCGGCCGCCGCCATCTTCGCGGTGCTCGGCGCTTTGCTGATCGTGCTTGGCCGCAAGAAAAAGCCGCTGATCGGCTACGCACGGGATTAAGGCGCGGACCTATAAAAAGCGCCCGGCCAAATGCGGACTTGAACCAGGTAGCAATGTCCGCTGTCAGGGGTAGACCGGACATCGCGGAAGGACCCGCCATGTCCCTTAGTGCCCAAAGCAGACATCGCGACCTGTATAGAGCCCGGCTCCAGCGTGTTAAACTCAACCCGCATGATGCCTTGTCCTTAGCCTGGGGGCCGACATGAGGCGGCGGGAATTCCTCGGCGTACTGGGTAGCACAGTCGCCGCAGGGCCGGTCGTGGCGCAGGCCCAGCCGGGCTCGATGCCTGTTCTCGGCTTCCTGGACAGCCGATCGCCGGATGCAATGGCTGCCCGTCTCAATGCATTCCACCAAGGCTTAAAGGAGGTCGGATTTTCCGAAGGCGAGAACCTAAAGATTGAGTACCGTTGGGCGAACAACCAACTCGATCGCCTAGCCGACGAGGCTGCCGATCTGGTGGGCCGGCGACCCGCGGTCATCGTCACATCGGGAGGGCCTTCCGCAGCGCTGGCGGCCAAAGGTGCCACCACGACGATACCGGTCGTATTTCTCGTCGGCGAAGATCCGGCCCGTCTCGGCCTTGTCGACAGCCTTAGCCGACCAGGCGGCAACCTCACCGGCGTCAATCTGTTCGCTAACGAGTTGGAGGCAAAGCGGCTGGAACTGCTCCACCAAATGGTGCCACACGCGGTCCACGTCGCGGTTCTGATCAATTCGGCCGATGCGAAATACAGCGAGACGACCTTGCGGGAAGTCGGGGCTGCCGCCAACCGGCTCGGTCTGCAAATCCGAGTGCTGAGGGCCAGCACGCCTCGCGAGATTTCCGAAACTTTTGCAGCGATGGGGCCGAACCGCCCCGATGCCCTGTTCGTGGGGGCCTCCGCATTCCTCAATCTCCGGCGTGTTCAACTGGCTCAGTTGGCAGCGTTCCACCGCCTGCCTGCGACCTACGGCTTCCGCAACTCCGCGGAAGCCGGCGGCCTCATGAGTTATGGCACCAGCATTTCAGACGCCTATCGTCAGTGGGGCACATACGCGGGCCGCATTCTCAAGGGCGCCAAGCCGGCCGACCTGCCGGTGATGCAGGCGTCGAAGTTCGAGTTCGTCATCAACGCGACGACGGCGCGGCTCCTTGATATTTCGATCCCGCCAGCTTTACTGGCCATCGCGGACGAGGTGATCGAGTGAGCACGGGCAATGTCGCCTTCTGGCACTTAGCCGACATCGCAGCCTAACCGCCTGATATCCGCTTTCGGGGGGTAAACCGGACGTGGTCAGAAACTACCGCCATGTCGCAGATTGACCCAAAGCCTACATCGTTCTACAGCCGCCCGGAATTGGCGATTATGTCTAATCTCAACAATCTCCATCAAACCCACACACATCGACTACTTTGGAAACGTGCGGGCGCAGCTCAACGGCAGAGCGCCACCTTACCCAGGCGGAAACGAGGGTTCGACTCCATCCGCCCGCTCCAATTCACGCCGATGATTTAGTAAACGCCGCGTCGTGCTTAGATAGGCGCTGCCCCAAACCGGGGCAGGGCCGTCCGTAGCCTTTTGAACTGTTGCGTTCGACCCCTGATTCCCGTCAGCGACTACTTCGCAGACGCAGGAAACACCGGCAATTTGTCGAGGTCGCGCGCGTCGTGCTGGATGATGACCTTGGCCTTCAGGTTTGATGCGATGCTCTTGATGCGCTCCATCGACGCGATGGACTGCGCGCGGTCGTAGTTGAACCCGGGAACGCCGAACGCATCGTAGTTCTCGCGGAAATGCATTGCGTCGCCGCTGAGGATCACGGCCCCAGTCTGCGGCAGCTTCACAAGCAGGACTTGATGGCCCGGCGTATGTCCAGGCGTGCGCAGTACGATCACACTTCCGTCCCCGAAAACATCCTTGTCGAGCGTAAGTGGCTCGACCTTGCTCTCACCCTTGATCCAGCTCTCGAACGGCCTGAAGTTTACTCCCGTGGCAGGCTTCGGGGCGGTGATCGCCTGCCATTCTTTCTCGCCGATCAGAATCGTCGACTTGGGAAACGAGGCCACTTGGCCGGTGTGGTCGGCGTGATAGTGGCTGATGCCGACATACTTGATCTGCTCGGGCTTGACGTCGATCTTCGCGAGCTGATCGACGATGCTCACCTTCGGCGCCACGTTGGGCGCCGTCATGGCGTGGCCGGTATCCCACAGCAGATAGTCGTTATCGTGCTTGATCAGATAGCAGCTGAAGACGAACTGAATCTTCAGATCGCCGTAGGCATAGGTATCCGAGAAGCGCTGGTTGACGGCCGTGGGTGCCTGCGGGGTGCCGCAGTCGAGACGCGTGAGCGCCATGTCCGGCGCCGCCTGCACGGGCGCTGCGATGCCAGTGAGCGCGCAGGTGACGGCTGCGAGAATGGTCATTGTCCGATTCATTGTTTTCTCCCTTGAAATGTCGGTGCGGCACTCAAAGCATTGAGCATCTCAAACTACGGCGACGGATGGCGCAAGCAGATTACATGACTCAAGCGGACATGGGCGCGCCTGTCTACAATCCCTGCTTTATCCCAAAACGGACATTACTTTTGCGCCACCGCGGTGTCGTGTTCCCTGATCCACGCCACCAGCAACTCCCAGATCACTGCCAATATGATGGGCCCCAGAAAAAGTCCGGTGATTCCGTAGGAGATGGTGCCTCCGATGACGCCGATCAGAATGATCAGAGTTGGTGTCTCCAGTCCTCGTCCCATGACTAAGGGGCGTAGAATATTGTCCAGCAGATTGACCGGGATCATATAGGCCGTGAACAAGAGCGCGGTTGCCGTTTCCATTGCGGTCCAGCTCCAAATGATCAGCGGGATGAGAACGATTGATGGACCGATTTGAATGATTCCAAGGATGAGAACGGCAGAAGTAATAAGGCTGGTGCCAGGAACTCCCGCGACCATCAGGCCCAAGCCAGCCAAAAGCGCTTGAAGAGCAGAGATGCCAATGACACCGCGTGAGACAGCACGGATGGTGGCGCCGGCAATCTGGACAAATTCTTCGCCACGCTCCGAAGCCAGCCGACGGGAAAAGCCTCTGACGGCATCCAGCAACCGAGGGGCCGAGGAGAACAAAAAGCCCGAAACAATTATTGCAATGAGAAGCTTGACAGCACCGCCACCGGCCTCCGCCGCGATTTGAAGCAAGCTTCCGCCGAGCGGCTTGAGCAGCGGAGTGACCTTGGCAAAGGCCGCCTGAAGATTGGTAGAAGCCAAGTTCCAAAATTGATAGATCTGCTCGCCAACGAGCGGCCAATCCTTGATTGATCCGGGCGGCGGCGGCAACGCCAAGACCGACAGGTCGAGCCGCTCTGAAAGACTTCGAAGGCTGTCGATCAAGCCCACCACGAGCCATGTCGCCGGTCCTATCACCACTAACAGGCTGAGAACCGTGAGCAGGATGGCGGCCAGACGCCGCCGGCCGCCAAGCCAGTTAACCAGGCTGTCGTACGCGGGATAGAGCGCAACCGTCAGCACAACACTCCAGATCGCGATCGTGATGAAAGGACGAACCAGAATAAAGGACCAATAGAGCAGAAGCCCGAGAACGCTGAGCCGTACCGCCAACTCGATCCAGGTGACTGTCAACTGGTCGCGCGAGTTTTGATCGCTACCTGGCATATTCCCCCCGAGGCCGCCCTTGAGACAATTGCAAGATCAGGTCCCTTTCGCGGTCTTACCGTTCAGCGGACGGTCAAGGGGCGCGTTGATCTAAATCAAGAAGCGACGCTCTCAGCGAGTCTTCCGTTCATCGAAACGGCGAAAGCACTTGGTCTAACGATACCGCCATCTGCACTCGCCCGCGCCGACGAAATGATCGATTAAGGCGATGCCGGCTAATGGCACGAAGCCGACATTCCAAGCCTTGCGCCTTATGTCCGTTATTGGGGGAAGCGGACATCGGGCTTGATCAACAAATACGTAGTCGAAGCTGTCGCTCCGAGATTTGCGCGACTGCCCTTTGAGGCGGCGTAGGATTGACCAAATAATTGCTTCCGATCTAAAGTTTCCGACGAGCTGCCAGGCAGGATGTGCCGAACCCCTGCTTTTCGAGCGGCAGCGCCGATGCCGTCGGCAGGCATTACAGCTTGAAATCAGCGTCTGTTTTTTCTGACGCTACCAAGATGCATAGGTTGCCGGTTTTGGGCGCCGCTGTCTCAGCGGCGAGCGACGCTGTGCGCCGTCACACGGAGAACTCACATGCCGACGTTCATATTGTCGCTTAACTGGACTGATCAGGGAATTCGTGCGGTCAAAGACGCTCCCAAGCGCGCCCAAACTGCTCAGGAACTCGCCAAGAAAGTCGGAGTGGAACTTAAGGAGGTCTATCTTACGTCTGGCGACGCCGATCTCCTCATTATTGTCGATGCTCCCAACGGCGACAACGTTGCCAAATTTGCGATCTCACTTGGCTCGCAAGGGAATGTGCGTACCCGCACGGCCCGCGCTTGGCGTCAGTCAGAATTTCAAAAACTGATATCCGAGCTTCCGTAGAGCTTGGCAATACTCACCGAAACAACGCAGAACTCGGCGACTGCTGCGTGTTCTGTTCCTACGGAACGGTTCCGTGTCCTCCCGTGCAGTGACGTCAGTGAGGCTGTAAGGCGACCTAAGTTTTTCACTTGTCAGAATTGGGGGCGTCGTCGCGCTCGCTGCCTGCGCGGCGCGCTCGGCCAGTTTGTCGTAGTCTTGGGCTATAAGAAGCATCAGGGCCTTGGTTTCAGGCCTTTGATGCCAGCTGCCGCGGTCCGTATTTCCTCGGCGCGGTTTAGCCGGTGCTGAGGGTCGTGGATGTTGCCGGGCATGGGCCTACCTACCGAACATTATCAACTCAGCCGGATCGACTGCGTTCCTCGTTAGACCTCATCCATGAGTTAAGCGGATGTGCCTCAGCAGCCGACTGACGACCATCGATTAAGACGTCATGCGCCGAGTATCACTTGGCCAATTTCTCACCAGCGGTACAATTTCTTGTATTGGCCAGGCGGCATGCCACGGCCGCGCCAACCCCTTTTCTGCCCTTGGCTCCAGCCGTAGGCTTTCCAGCCTTTCTTCTTTACCTGCACGATGTCCTCACTCGACACTGCGATGTGACTTGCTGTTGAGATTGGAATAAGGGGCGAAGCCGCGACCGGTGCAGCGAATAGACCAACAACCGCAGCTCCGAGAAGCAACGTTTTCATGGCGTCCTCCTAGTCGCCAAACCAAGCCCCACGGTAGCCGTTGGTTCCACGCGCCCTCATAGTCAGCTCCCGATCGCGCTTCACACTTAACCTCGGCATTGCCAAGACGCTGGGATTTGCGGTTCCCGACCGCGTTATCGCAATCGCTGCAAGATGATCGAGTACGGTTAATTCGCTGCGATGCATGGGTCCAGAATTGGCACGAACTGGACGTCCGCCGTATGTCTATTGGGGGGTTTGTGTTGCAAAACTATTTTCACGGCCAAATCGCGCGTCTGCTTGTCGCCCAAAGCGGAGCCGCCCCTATGTCATGCCTTACGGCGCTGCCGCGTAGCACCGGGTGGATGGTGAACAAGACCCGATTTCTCCACGCCGCACTCGGATGCCTGACGTTTGAGTCAGCTCTGCCGTCGGGTGAATCGCTTCACGGCTTGGAAGGTCAGCGGACCTTTTCGACGGGGAACAGAGTGGTCTTTATTATTGGAATCGCGCCGAAAGAAATGCAGACCAGCATCAACGTGGCAACAATTCGGCTGAACCACATTCTTTCAACTTGTTCTTGTGACATCGCATCCTCCCTGGCTATTCCGCACGCTATCAGCGGGCGGGCAGGCGGCGGTGCGCTACAGTGAAGCAGGGACGTGATTGTTTCACGATCTGATGCGTGAAACGAAGCCACAGCGCCGCTTCCCTACAGAAGGCGCAGGCGCGCCGCGACCCCCTTTCAACGTGCTGGTTCGTGCCGATACGATGCCCGGTCTTGAGCGGGGAGACGGAAAATGATGCGGCTTTGGCACCTTCTCCAGCGATACAGGCGATATAGAAGGCAAGCGCTGTGGGTTGTACCATTCACCGCAATAATCCTTGAATTGGTATTCTATCACCTTCTGCATGCGCTTGATGACAGGCTCGGATGGCAACTCCAGCGCTTTTCGGCCGCTGGCTCGCAGGCCTTACTCGAGACCGTCATCACAATGACCCTGTCGTTTATCGTCTTCACATTTGGATCCCTGCTCGTTGCAATTCAGGTGGTCGGCGGCCAACTAACACCGCGTATTATTGCCACCACTTTGCTGCGGGACAATGTCGTTAGATACACTGTCGGGTTGTTCGTTTTCTCCCTGCTGTTTGCGATTTCCGCACTCAACCGAATACAGGGGACCGGTGACCAGCTGGTGCTCTTTGTGGCTGCGCTGCTCGGCCTGTTCTCGATGGCGGCCTTTCTATACTTGATCGATTATGCAGCTCGACTGTTGCGGCCCGTCAGCATTCTGTCCCGGGTAGGCGAAGGTGGCCTTACCGTGATCGAGGCTGTTTATCCTCAGCCGACCCAAGGTCCATCGCTGCCGCACGTCAGCGCCTCTGACTGCGGGGACGCCTTCCCGGATCGTTTATCATACCGGTAGATCCGAGGTCATCCTGTCGGTGAACATAGAGATGCTTTTGGAGGAATCGCAGAAAGCGAGTGCCGTCGTCCAGCTCATTCCCGTCGTCGGCGACTTCGTCGGCAAGGACGAACCACTGTTTGCGTTATACGGCAACGTTTCTGGACTCGACGAGAATATACTGGCTTCTTCTATCGACTTTGGAATCGAACGCACGCTGGATCAGGATCCAACGTTTGCATTCCGGATTATCCTCGATATCGCATTGAAGGCGCTCTCGCCGGCAATCAATGATCCGACTACGGCCGTCCTAGCAATCGACCAGCTTCATCGTTTGCTCCGGAGCGTCGGCAAGCGAGACCTGCGAACCGATAACATAACCGATGAATCGGGAAAGCTCCGGGTCATCGTCCGTACACCCAACTGGGAGGATTTCGTGAATCTAGCCTGCACCGAACTACGGCGTTACGGTGCGGATAGCATTCAGGTTGTGCGGCGGCTGCGTGCGATGATTGAAAACCTGATCGTCACCTTGCCCGAAGATCGTCACGCCGCGCTTCAGGCCCAGCTCGCTCTGCTCGATCACGTAATCAAGGGTATATACAGTCTTCCGGAGGAATTGGCTCTCGCACTGGCAACGGATTCACAGGGCCTCGGCGGGACACCGATTTGATAAAAGCAGCCGAGTCATCAGGCAACATGAAGACTGCCTCGTAGCGACCTTTCTATTTTGGCAACGACATCTAACGAATGTCTTGGGGGACGAGCGGACATCGACAAGACAGGCCGCCATGTCGCCTTTTGACCCTGGCCTGGAGTGCGCCCCTGATAGCGGACAGCTTCAGGCAGCAGTTTTGACAGCGACGATGGCGCGATAAACGCGAGCGGTTCGACCTTTACGGGGTGTTGGTCGAGGTAGCAATGTCCGCTTATGATGCTGTGGACGGCTCCTCCACCCGGCACGTGAGTGCCATGGATGTGGGCGCTGTTAAGGCTCCCACGATTCAGAGGAGCTCCCCATGCAGACAGTCACGACAATCGGTCTCGACATCGCCAAGTCAGTCTTCCAGGTCCACGGCGTTGATGCCGCCGACCAGGTGGTTATCCGCCGCCAGTTGAAGCGTCGCGCCGTCCTGGCGTTCTTCCAGAAGCTGTCACCATGTCTGGTTGGCATCGAGGCCTGCGCCTCGTCGCACTACTGGTCGCGCGAGCTCCAGGCACTCGGCCATACCGTGCGGCTGATGCCGCCGGCTTACGTGAAGCCCTACGTCAAACGGCAGAAGAACGACATGGCTGACGCTGAGGCGATTTGCGAAGCCGTCACCAGAGCCAACATGCGGTTCGTACCAACCAAGACGCCTGAGCAGCAGAGTTGCCTGATGCTTCACCGCACACGCCATCTATTCATCCGCCAGCAGACTGCCGTGATTAATTCGATCCGGGCTCACCTTGCCGAGTTGGGCATTGTTGCTCCAGTCGGGCGCAAAGGGGTCACGGAGCTTCTGCATGTTGTTGCCGACCCGAGCGACAAACGGGTGCCGGAGGTTGCCCGCGCGTGCCTTGCCGCGCTCGGCACTCAACTGCTCAGCCTCAAGGAGCAGATTGGGGAGTTCGACCGGATGATCATGGCTTGGCATCGGTCCGACGAGACGAGCAAACGGCTTCGTTACATTCCTGGGGTTGGTCCAATGCTGGCAACCGCCCTGGTTGCGAGTGTTGCCGACCCCAAGACCTTCCGATCCGGTCGCAATTTCTCGGCCTGGATCGGGCTCGTGCCGAAACAGCATTCGAGTGGGGGCAAGGACAGGCTCGGCAGTATCAGCAAAAAGGGTGACCGCTATCTGCGCGGCCTGTTCGTGGCCGGCGCGCTCGCGGTCATCCGCTATGCCAAGATCCACGGCACCAAGCATCGGCCCTGGCTCACGGCACTGCTGGCTCGAAAGCCAACCAAGGTTGCGGCCATCGCGCTTGCCAACAAGCTCGCGCGGATGGCCTGGGCCATGATGGCGAGGGGTGAGCGCTACAGGAATCCCGTCGCGTTGGCGGCGTAACGAGATCGCGCCGGACACCCGGCGTGATGTGAAGGTTGGGAGGGGCGAACAGCACGTAATGCAGAGCCGGTCGATCCGGCGGTCAGGACAACCCACATGTGCCATCGCATTGTTATCGAATGCGTGCTTTTGACCGGGACCTGATCCGCGGAGGGCATTATGGCCAGCGGTCATGTGAACCGCATCTAAAGGCCGAACACATGGCTGCACCGACCAATGCTGTAAAACGTGAAGAAAGCTCTTGCCAACTCGGAGCCGTCCACACATGGCACTTCGCGTCATTTCGGACCCATGCCTTGAAAGGTCGCTATTGGAGGCACAGCGGACACTGATCGGCACCGGCTCGGTAGCGAATGACCCAAGCGGTCACTTGGCCAGTGCCTCTCGGGCGGAATGCTTATCTCCTCTGGGCGCCGGGGACTTCAGTGGTCGGCGAGGAAGTCGATGCAGTCGTGCCGTTGAGTGCTAAGCGACGTTGAGCCATAGAGTACTCCAGACGGTGCGTCGCAAGGCCCAGCGCACCCATCTCTCCCGCATCGATGACGCCCGTTGAGTACCTTTCAAGTTCACGCTTCAGAATATCGTCAATTTTTGCTTCCACATTCACCAGTTCGGAATTGTCTCGAGATTCATTGATTTGTCCCATCAGCGCATAAAGTTGCAGCAGAGGCCGCTGGGCCGTCTCATGACTTCTCGTCATGAATTTCCAAATCGCGGCCAATATCGACATTAGCGAGCCGAAGATCATTGATCCGTAGAAAAACTGATCGCCGTACTTGTCGAAGATCGTCTTCGTATCGCCTTCGAAGAAGGCGGCCGCGCCCGGATGAATCGGAATGAACGCATCCTTGTCGGTGTCCGGCGCGCTAATCTGCGCCAGAATGGGATGGTCGCCGATCAAGTCGCGGCGCGCGTCCATTACCGCCTTGGCCAGGGCTTCGACGATATCGTTGTGGAGGCTCTGTCTGGCAATCAGATAGAACGGCACGCGCAGGGTAGTCAGGTCCTCGTCTGGGATCGGTGGTAGGCCGCGTAGCGTGCCCTTGGGTAGATCGTGGCTCTCGTAGGCGCGGGCGATTGCCGCGATAGCACCTGCCGAGTTGATCGGGATAAGCGTCGGTTTGAATTTGGCATTGCGCGGGAACAGATCGCGCAGCAATGCGAGATACCGAGGGGAAATTGGCGTCACCATAAGAATGGCATGAAACTGCTTCGCCTGTATTGCTTTCGCCACATCACTGAATGCGACGTTGACAAATCGCACTTTTGCGTGATCGAGGTCGTACTCTCTGCTGATGTCGGATACGATTTGCCGGTTTACGTCGGCATCAACCACACCGATGCTCTTGCCTTTGAGATCGTCGACACTGTCAATCGAGCCGGTCAGGGAAACGATCAGCACCACGGCGTGTGTCATGACCAGCACGGCGCGTGCTGTCGACACGCCTGGAGCATCCGCCCGCGCGATCGCAAGATCCGCTTCGCCGGCCATGAACGATTTGACCGCCTCCACCGTGCTTTCCTTATCGATTACTTTCAGCCGCACCGGTGAATTGGAGGTGGCCATCCGTGCGGCAATGGCCGACATGAAGCGCGGCACATAGCCATCAAGTGAACCCGCTGCGACCGTCAAAGTCTTTGGTTGATTGGCATGACGATAGGCGAGCAGGCCGGCGCCGCAAGCCAGCAGAACAAGGCCCATGACAAGTGCCACTCGCAGCCATCTCGGCAGCCGTTCCGAAGTGATCGGGGCGCCGGCCGCCGAAACAGGCGCAACTGAGAATCTTCGGTCCTGCCTTTCTTTCATCTCTGAACTAAGCCGACTTTTCCGATGGCAACTTTTAACAAAGCCCGACAAATGACCTACCTCGACCGAACACGAGTGGACGATCATTACGTCGACCGCGCAATCAATCGATGACAGAGGTATCAGAAGAATATTCTATGGCTGGGTGGACCAAACTTTGATGCAGATCAATCTGACACGCTGGTCCGCAGGTAATGACATTTACGCTCGCAATTCGCGGCGCTCGTCTGTAAGCACAATTTGCGCCACAAACGTATAGGTCAGCGCGCCGCCGCTCTGTTCAATCCCAACTCACACCGGGCAACACTGGGGCGTGCTGGAGGCCGCCGCACCCTCCGCCAAGGCCAGCTTCAGACGGCGATGTCTGCTATTCGGTCGCGATGGGGTGAATCGCGGGTAAATAGCGGACGTGGCGCGGACAGGTCCAAATCGACGCGAATGCCCCTTAGTGGACTTCTTATAAGGCCATGGCAACCTTAAGACGGATGAGCGGGTCGAGCCCCGCGCATGAAGCTTGCGCGCGAGTCATTTCAACGTTGAACGTTTGTCCGGGTCTTGAAGGCTGCTCACCTTCGACGATTTTACCGACTTTGCGCGGATCGTTGCGCCGGGATTGCTGCGCATACCCAGCCGACGCTTCTTTGTTTCCAATTCCGCCTCTTGCGCTTTCTTTGTTTGCAATCCTGCCTTTTGCATATTGGTCCGGCCGCGCTTGTCGGCATATTCCTTGCCATCGATCGGCGCGACGTGCGGCGGGTCTCGATCGAGATACGGGCGCCCGATCCCAAGCTCCTTCTCGTGCGCATCGATCCACTTCCACAGCTTTTCGCTTGAGGCATATCGCTCCATACGGGTGCCGCCCTTGACGCTCACGAGATCGGCCGCAAGCGCGTGACCGTAGCCACCGCGGCGGCTCCCACCGTGGTATGAGCTGTCGCTCGCCGCCTTGTTCCCGCTTGCGATCGATTGCCGGTAATCGTCACGGAATGCGCTGGTTATGCCCGGCATGAGCCCGGCGTCGTCCATCGCGCGAAGCGCGTGATAGAGCTTCAGCTTGAAGCCACGATCCATGCCTCCGATCACGTAGTCCTTGAGCGACATACCGGCTCTTTGCGCCGCTATCGGATCCTTCCACGTGAAGTCCCCGACGACGTACTTGGTAACGGTTTTGATGACAGTCCGCGTTTTGTCCTTCTTCTTGACCGTCGTCTTGATTTGCTCCGTCACCTTGTTCGTGTCGATTTTGGGTGTTCGTTCGTACAGCGACCAGAGGTACTCGTCGATGCAGATTTCAGCCACGAGGCATTCGTCGGGAGTTTCAACCGGGCGCCCGACTGGTTTCGGGTACTCCTTCACCTCCTTCAACATGGACAGGGTCGCGAGCTGCACGCGCGTTTCGGGCGCCGGCGTCGGACGAAAATCGCGCAAAGGGGCCTCGAGGACGGACACCTCGGCGGTGGAAAAGCCCGCGAGGACTGAGTCAGTTTCGGACGGATCTTTACCAACGGACATGGCCGCGGGCGCGACGGCAGGCTCGGGCAGCTTGAGATGGGACGTCGCCACGGCGGTTACGGAGCCCATTGCGCTTGCTAATGGTGCGTCGACGGGCCCGCCAGCGTCAGCGCTCAAAGACGTTGCGCCGCGTGTCGCTCCGCGGTCCCCGATCGCGCTATTCTCGGTGTCCGACGAACCGAAGGCGTAGAGCCTGGCAGCGCCCCAACCGGCGAGAGCGATCGTTCCGCACAACACCACCAACGGAATAAGCTGCTGCGGTCTCATCAATTAGTCTCCCGCGCTCCACTTAAGGCACGCCGCATAGCCGCCACACGATAGGGTCGATTGTTGGATCACGCCGCCTAGTGCAGGGTAAGACGGCTGCGGATAATCATTTTTCCCGAAACCTGTTGCCGAAATACAACGCGGGTCTCGATTCGCCGCCTAATGACTCTAAGCGGAACAGAGATAAGCGCCCCTCAAAGTTACTGTCGAGAGCGAGAAGCGGACAGACTGTTTGTTCGGCTAGACTAGTTCGTCGACTTGTGACTTTGCGCGACCAAGCGGGCCTACCCGCGGCGTAACCGGGGCTTAATCACCAGCCCTGTTGATTACGACGATAGTACTGGTTGCCGCCCCAACCCGGATTGCCAGGTTGCGAGCCCCAGCCACGCTGGGAACCAGTTTGGTAGTCCCAGTTCCGCTGGTAGTCCCGCCGCTGGTACGAATTGCCAGGTTGGGAGCCCGGGCCGCGCTGGAACAAGGAGCCGAAGCCGTCGTCACCCCAGACGTTGCCGCTCGCAACGCTTCGCGTCACAAAACCGCCCTGGGGGTGGTTGTTCAGCACCGCGACGAACTCGGTGCGATAGTTGGTCTCAGCGCTCAGCGGCTCGTCCGAGACGATGATTGAGGATCGCGGAAGGGCGGTCGGCGCGATGCGATTGAGCACATCCTGCGGGATGGTGATGCGGTCGAGCGCGTCCTTGGCGTTGTTAGCGTCGTCGATTGTGACCGCGGTCCAGCGCAGTCCGGCGTCGTTGCGCGCCACCGCCGTGAATACATGCGTGCCGATCCGCTTTTCGGGATTTCGGATGGTGACTGGAACCTCAACGGTCGCGTCAAAATACTCGCCGCCATCCGGCACCGGCTTACGCGTAGGGCGCCGCACGTAAAGCTTCTGCGTCGCGCGGCTGATGTAGATCGAGACCGGCTCCAGCGCGAGTTTCGCCTCGTTTGCCGCTTTGGCGGTGGTGGCCTTTTTGGTCTCTGCCGCCTTGGCGGCGTCCTTTGCGGCGGTGCCGGCGTCGAGCTTGGACTTCGCGTCGGCCGTAGCGGTGTCGAGCTGCGTCGCCACTTCCGCGGCCTTGGAGGCCGCCTTCTGCCTCCCCTCCTCGGCCCGTGCCTTGGCTTGGTCCGTCTTCGCGCCGGCGAGCGCTCTGTCGGCGGACGCGAGCTCGGCGTCGGCGCGGGTCTTGAGCGATTTCAGACTGCGCAGTGATGCCGTGAGCGATGCTGTCTCTCGCGCCGTCGTCGCGGCGGCTTTCTTCGCCTCGTCGGCAGCTCTGGCGGCCTCCGCGGCGTCGCGGGCGAGTGACTCGGCACGCGCCGGAGCGGCCGCGATGGCCTCCGCGTTCGGCACGAACAATGCCGCATGAGAAAACTCGACCGGAGCCGCATCGTTCGGCGAGATGACCACTCGCATCCCGATCTGCGTCTTGTTGAACAATTTCTCCGCAAAGCCGAAAGGCAGCCGCACGCAACCATGCGAGGCCGCATACCCGGGCAGCGGCCCACCGTGCAGCGCGATGCCATTCCAAGTGATGCGGTGCATGTTCGGCATCCAGGCATCGTCATACATGTTCGAGCGGTGGTCCTTTTTCTTCTCGACGACGGCGAAGACGCCGGCTGGCGTCTCGCGTCCCTCGGTGCCGGTCGACACCGGCGCGCGCAGGATCCAGCCCTGGGCGTCATAGAAAGTGACCTGCTGGGACTTGATCGACACGATCGCCATGATCGGCTCGCCTGCTTCACGCGGCGCCGTCGCCTCTTTGGTTGGCGCGGGACGTGCTTGTCTCGCCAAGGCCCCGGCGGTCAGCGCCATCAGTGCGGCCATCGCCGCGAGCGTTGCAGTGGCGGGAGGTCCCAATCGCCGTGTCACCGCGGTGGATTGCGCCGTCCTAACTCGCCTTATCATGCCACACCCGGTTGAAATACCTGTCCGCGCTTGCGTCGATCAAGTGTCAGACCGCCTAGCTCATTTCAGCGCGTCGATTGCCGCCCGGGCGATCTGCGAGTCCTGGGCTGACAACACGCCTGAGATGCCGATCGCGCCGACGATCTTGCCGTCGATCACCAGCGGGAAGCCGCCTTCCAGCGGCGTGATGTCCTTCAACGCCAGGAAGCGCGCTCCGGCGCCGCCGCCGGAGATGGCGTCGTCGAGCACCTTGGTAGGCCGCTTGAATTTGAGCGCGGTCTTGGCCTTGCCTTGGGCGATCTCGATCGAGGCGAGCTGGGCGTTGTCGCGCTTGTGCAGCATGACGATGTGGCCGCCGCTGTCGATGATGGCGATGACCACCGGCCAGTTGTTTTTGGCGGCTTCGGCATCGGCGGCAGCCATTGCTTTGCGCGCGGTCTCAAATGGGATCGGCGGCCCGTAGTCCGGCGGCATGGTCTGCGCGTGGGCCGGAAACGCAGCGGCGAGCGCGATGGCGCAGGCGCCTACGAGGGTTTTCAGCGTGGTCAAAGGGGCCTCCTCAGGAATCGGCGCAGCATAGGTGGCCCGGGCCTTCAGGGGAACAGGAACGTGACGGGGTGTGGTCGTGATTTAGCCCGCAGGACGCCCTATATTTGTGGGCAGAAATCGAAGGAGATTTGCCAATGCTCGGGTTCAAGAAATTGCTTTCGATCCCCTCGCGCGATGAAGCCTTGCCGGGCCGTCCGACGCCGATCCCGACCGCCAAGCAGCACTTCGTCAACGGCAACCCGCTGAAGGGCCCTTACCCGCCGGGCCTTGAGACCGCGATCTTCGGGATGGGCTGCTTCTGGGGCGCCGAGCGCAAGTTCTGGGAACTGGGCGAGGGCATCTACGCCACCGCGGTGGGATATGCGGCGGGCCATACGCCCAATCCGACCTACGAGGAGGTCTGCTCCGGCCGCACCGGTCACAACGAGGTGGTGCTGGTGGTCCACGACCCCGGAAAGGTGTCGTACGATAAGCTGCTCAAGACGTTCTGGGAGAACCACGACCCGACGCAGGGCATGCGCCAGGGTAACGACGTCGGCACGCAGTACCGCTCCGGCATCTACACCACGACGCCGGCGCAGAAGAAGGCCGCCGAGGAGTCGAAGGCGATGTACGCACCGGCGCTGCGGAAGATGAACTACGGCGCGATCGCGACGGAAGTCCTCGCCGCGCCGGAGTTCTATTTCGCCGAGGACTATCATCAGCAGTATCTGGCGAAGAATCCCATGGGCTACTGCGGGCTCGGCGGCACCGGCGTGTCGTGCCCGATCGGCACCGGAGCGGCGGTTGCCGCGCACTGACCGCAACGGAATGATGTAAGCGTTCGAGGGCCGCGCGTGCGGCCCTCGTTTGTTTTTGCGCGCAGTTTCTGCCAATTCGGTTTTGATGACGGCACGGCCACCCGCATCGGTGCTCCGCAACCTGCTCACCCACGAGGCGAGCGGCGGCCTGGTGTTGATCGTGAGCTCGGCAGCGGCGCTCGCGTTGGCGAACTCGGCGGCGTCGGAACTCTATGCCGCGGTGCTCGCGCACAAGGTGGCCGGCCTGAGCGTGCTGCACTGGGTCGACGACGGGCTGATGGCGCTGTTTTTCGTTCTGGTCGGGCTGGAGATCAAGCGCGAGCTGCTCGACGGCCATCTCGCGCGCTGGGAGCACCGCGTATTGCCCGGCGTCGCGGCGGCGGGCGGTATGGTAGCGCCTGCGCTGGTGTATCTCGCCTTCAATATGTCGCCGGAAACCGCACGCGGCTGGGGCATTCCGGCCGCCACCGACATTGCGTTTTCGCTCGCCGTGCTTGCGATCCTCGGCTCGCGCGTTCCGGTGACGATCAAGGTGCTGCTGACCGCACTCGCGATCGTCGACGATCTCGGCGCCATCGTCATCATCGCGCTGTTCTATGGCACCGAGCTATCCCTACCGATGCTTGGGCTCGCGGCGGCGACAATGGCGGCGCTGATCGCGCTCAACCGGCTCGGCGCAATGCGGCTCGCCGTTTACGCGCCGCTCGGCCTGCTGCTCTGGTACGCCATGCTCAAGTCCGGCATCCATGCAACCGTCGCCGGCGTGCTGTTCGCCCTGACGATTCCACTGGAGCGCTCGCCCGGCCAGCCCGAACTCGGTGGCCTCTCCATTGCACCGGCTGGAAAACATGCTGCACCCGTGGGTCGCGTTCGTCGTCCTGCCGGTGTTCGGCTTCGCCAACGCCGGAGTGTCGCTCGCGGGCATCGGCACGGGAGTTCTGGTGAGCCCGGTCATGCTCGGTTGCGCGCTCGGACTGTTCGTCGGCAAGCAGATCGGTGTGTTCGGCAGCGTCTGGCTCGCGGTGAAGCTTGGCCTGGCGCGCCGTCCGGCGGGAGCGACCTGGGCGCACCTCTATGGCATGTCGCTGCTATGCGGCATCGGCTTCACCATGAGCCTGTTCATCGGTCTCCTGGCCTTCGGCGAAACCGGACCTTTGAAGGATCAGATCAAGATCGGGGTGCTGCTCGGTTCGATCGCTTCCGCCATCGTGGGTTGGGCGGTGCTGCGGCTCTCTCCGGCGGCGGCTTCTGCCAGGCACTGAGCCTTATGGATTGAACAACACCAGCAGAAACACCAAAAACATCACGAGATGCACCGCGCCCTGCAACATGTTGGTGCGCTCGCCGCCGAAGGTCAGCATCGACACGACCATGGTGAGTACGAGAAGCAGCATCCCTTGCTGGTTCAGCCCGAGAATGATCGGCGTACCCAGGAAAACGCCGAGCATCAGCACGGCGGGGATGGTCAGTCCGATGGTCGCCAGCACCGAGCCGAGCGCGATGTTGACTGCGCGCTGAAGCTGGTTGCGTCGCGCCGCCTGCAACGCGCCCATCATCTCCGGCGCCAGCACCAGCACCGCGACGATCACGCCAACCAGCGCAACCGGTGCGCCGATCCCGACCACGGCGCGCTCGACGATGTGGCCGAGTTCCTCGGTCAGATAGACGGCGGGCACCAAGGTAAGCCCCAGGCATATGGCGTGAAACATCACTGGGTTTGCGCCTGCGGGCGCGGTTTCCGGCGGCGCTTGCGGCAACGCGCTGGGCTCGGCGCTGTTCGGGTCGAGAAAGAAGCTCGAGTAGCGCCGCGTCTGCATCGCCAGGAACACGCCGTACAGCGCGAGCGTGAGCACGGCGATGGTCACCGCTTGCGTGCTCGACAACACCGGGCCTGGCGCGGTGGTGGTGAAATTCGGCATGATGAGCGCGAAGGTCGCGAGCGGAATCGCGACCGACAGGAAGGCGCGCGCGCCGGGCAGGTTGTAGTTCTGCTCGTGGTGACGCAGTCCGCCGAGCAGCAGGCACAGTCCGACCGCGCCGTTGAGCATGATCATCAGCACGGCGAACACTGCGTCGCGTGCGACCGGCGTGCTTCCCTTCGACGTTGCGACCGCCGTGATGATGAAAGCCACCTCAATGATGGTGACCGACATGGTGAGGATCAGCGTGCCGTAAGGCTCGCCCAGTTCTTCGGCCAGGTGCTCGGCGTGCCGCACGACACCAAATGCGCCCCACATGATCGCTGCGAACAGCCAGGCGAACAGGAGCAGCGTGAGGCCGGTGCTGTTCGCGGCCGCGGCGAACCAGCCGCCGCCGAACAAGAGGAATAGGGCTGCGGTGAGCCAGACCACCGGCAACTGGGCTTCGGTTCGCAGAAATTTGAGCATTGATTCCTCGAAATCCGTGCACTTTGCCCAAGCTAGACGGCGGGAACTGCACCGACGAGGCCCTAATGCAGCGGGGCCCGGCCCGGCCTAAGGCTTCATTAACCATACTGAGGCGTTAATCGGGCTTAACTTTTGCCGGCGCTTTGCACGGATTCGCCTCGCATGCGCGTTTGCCGTTTCCTGGTTCTGCTGGTGGCTCTGGCCACGGTGGCCGGCTGCGCGCGTCAGCCGGCGCGGCAATATGCGGCGTCACCCGTGGTGCGCTCCGATTTCGACATGATGACCTACGGCGCACCGGCGCAGTATCGCCAGCCGCCGATGTATGGCCCGAACGCCGCTCCGGGCTACGGCCCGCCGCCCATCGCCTAAGGTCCGCCGCCGGCGCCGTCGCGCACCGTGCGGTATGCCACGTAATACGTCCCCGTGCGCGAAAATGCCGGAGGACCACGGCCTCTACACGCTCGACACCGGCGACAGGCTGCGCATCGTGGTGTTCGGCTAGGACACCTTGAGCAACACCTATACGGTCGACGCCGCCGGCATGGTGACCATGCCGCTGATCGGCGCGGTGCAGGCGCGCGACATGACCACGGCCGCGCTCGGAGCAGCAATCAAAGCCCGCCTCGCCGGCGGCTACATCCGCGAGCCCAGTGTCGCGGTTGAAGTGGACGTCTACCGGCCGTTCTTCGTGCTCGGCGAGGGCACCTATCCCGGCCAGTACCCCTACGTGCCGCACATGACGGTCGAGAACGCGGTCGCCATCGCCGGCGGGTTCACGCCGCGCGCCACCAAGTCGAAGGTCACCATCACCCGCAAGATCCAGGGCATCCCGCAGCGCTTCCCCTTGCCGCTGCGCTACACCATCCGCCCCGGCGACGTGGTTACGGTCGGCGAACGCTGGTTCTGATTGCCCTCAACCTGTCGTAGGATGCCGTCTCCAACAGAAGGGGATGCGCATGGTCCGTCTTGCCTTGTTGCTTGGAATTGCCTGCGGCGTGTTGGCCGCGCCGGCATACGCCCAGGAAAAATACCCGAACCGTCCGATCAAGTTCGTGGTCGGCTTCCTGGCCGGCGGGCCGAATGACATCGTCGCCCGCATTTTCTGCGAGTTCCTGACGCCTCACCTCGGCGCACCCTGCGTGGTCGAGAACCGCTCCGGGCAGGGCGGCATGCTGGCCGCGAAGTCGGTGATCGAGTCGCCGCCGGACGGCTACACCATCATGTTCGTCGCGCCGAACAACGCGATCTGCCAGACGCTCTACAAGAACCTGCCGTTCAACCACGTGCGCGACACCACGCCGATCGCCGGCACCATGAATCTCACCAACATCATGGTGGTGCCGCCCGATCTGCCGGTGAAGACCGTCGGCGAGTTTATCGCTCACGTCAAAGCTAATCCAGGCAAGATGACATTCGCGTCGTCCGGTAACGGCACCTCGGTCCACATGTCGGGCGAGCTATTCAAGATGATGACCAAGCTCGACCTCCTGCACGTGCCGTACAAGGGCTCCGCCGGCATCTATCCGGACCTGATGACCGGCAAGGTCCACGCGCTGTTCGACAACTTGCCCGGCTCGATCGAATTCGTGAAGACCGGCAAGCTGCGCGCGCTCGGCGTGACGACAACGAAGCGCAATGCCGCGCTGCCTGACGTGCCGACGGTCGCCGATACGGTGCCGGGCTATGAGGCTAGCGTGTTTTACGGCGTCGCCGGACCGAAGGGCATCCCGCCGCACATGGTCGAAATCCTCAACAAGGGGTTCAACGCCGCGCTCGCCGATCCGAAGATCAAGGAGCGCATCGCGCAGCTCGGCGGCGTGCCGACTCCGATGACGCCGGCCGAATTCGGCAAGCTGCTGGCGGACGAGACCGAGAAGTGGGGCAAGGTGGTGAAGGCGGCCAACATTTCGGTCGAATAGAGCATGATTCCGAAAGGTGGAAACCGGTGTCCGCCTGCGCGAAGCCCGGCACGAGTCGTCATTTTGGCTTGATGCTTCGGCGGGCGAAGGCAGGTCGGGGCAAGATCATGCTCAAGCAAATCTGCGCACAAAAAGAACGGGGCCGCGCGGTTTTCACCGCGCGGCCCGCAGAGGGTTCACGCCACGTGAGCTGGAGAGACTTTCGCCTCGTCAGTACAGCCTTCCCTCACGCGGCACCATGACTGGCGCGTTTAAAAGAAAGCTTACGCGAGCCGCTCAAAGTTTTTCCAATCCGCGTTCCTGATGAACTGGGCCGCACGCGGTGGAACTTTCTGTTCCACCGCGGGACCAATGGCTTAATTCTCCCTGCCTTATTTCTTCATGTGCTTGGCGAGGAACGCCTTGGTGCGCTCGTACGCCACGCCGGCGCTGCCCTTATGGAAGCTGCCGCGCTCGTCACAATGGAACCCGTGGCCGGCGTCGGCATAAACGTAGATCTCGCTGTCGCCGCCGCGCTTCTGCTTGATGATCTCGACATCGGACATCGGGATGCCGTGGTCCTTCTCGCCGAAATGCATCTGGGTCGGGCACTTCGGGTTCTCGTCGGCGAACTTCACGATCTGGCCGCCGTAATAGGCTACCGCCGCGCTCAGGCCCGAGAGCCGCGTCGCCGCGAGGAAGGCGATCGAACCGCCCATGCAGAAGCCGACGATCGCGACCGGGCCGATCGAAGCGATCTCCTTGATGGCCGCGTCGGTGTCGCGCAGCATCGCGTCCCAGTCGGGCTTGGCGACGTAGGTGCGGGACTTTTCGATCTCCGGCGGCGTGTAGCCGGACTGGTAGTCCTTGATCTGCCGGTCGAACAGCGCCGGCGCCACCGCGACGTAACCTTCCTCGGCGAAGCGGTCGCAGACATTGCGGATGTGATTGTTGACGCCGAAAATTTCCTGAATGACGACGATGCCGCCCTTTGGCGCGCCCTTCGGATCGGCGCGATAGGCCCCGAGACTGTGTTTGTCCGCGGCGGTGAGCGTGAAATGCTTACCCAAGATGAACCTCCCAACGTTTTGATACGAGCTTTTAGAGCATGAACCGGTTTCCCGCCTGCGCGAAGCCCTTTCGCGAACTTGCGTTTTCGCTTGAGGCTTCGGCGGGCGAAAGCAGGTCGAAAAAGATCATGCTCCGACAAGATAGCGCGCTCTGTATAGCAGGGCGGCGCCGGAAATGAACCCGGAGTCGGCCGTGCGTGCCGCAGATCAGGCTTGCTGCGCTGGCGCGAAAAAGCGCCGCAGAACGTTCAGGGCTTCTTCGCCGGAGGCGTGAGCGCGAGCGTCACCCACGCGTTCCACCCCTCCGGTCGGTTCTCGGCCGCCGGTGGCGCCGAACAAGCCGCTCAAGGCCGGCGGCGTGCAATTCCGTATCGATCCGACGACCTACGAGGCGACCGTCAACGCGCTCGAGGCGCAGCTCAAGTTCCAGGAATTGCGCCTCTCGCAGATGACGCAATTGCAGCAGCGCGACAGCGGCCGCGCGTAACCGGCTGCCGGCCGGCAGCACCGGCACAGCGGCGATCTTCACCAGCCGCGTGAAGCCGGCCCATGTGATCCGCCAGGTCATCCTGCGGCAGATGGCGATCATGAACTACGTGCTGCCGTTCTGAGTCGCGCTATCTAAGGCACTGTTATATCATGATAATTTATGGAAATTGGCCGCCGCGCCCGCCGTGGCGCTGAGCCTGGCTCTGAACCTTTCCTGGGTGCCGTCCGACAACTGCCCGAACGGCAAATTCAACCACTCACGCTCACACCAGGAGACTTCCAATGAACCTCAAGACCAGCCTTCTCGCTCTCGCCGCGGTTGTCGCTCTCGGCACCACCGCGCTGACCTCGACCGCTGACGCCAAGGGCTTCCATGGCGGCGGCAAGGGCTTCCACGGCGGCCACTTCCACAAGGGCCACGGCCACTTCCACAAGGGCCACGGCCACTTCCACGGCCACAAGCACCACGGCCATGGCCACTTCCACCGCCATCACCGGCATGTGCACTGGCACGGCCACTGGCGTCACCGTCACATCTACTATCCGCGCCCGGTCGTGTATGCGGCCCGCCCGGTGGTCTACAGCGCAGCGCCCGTCGTCTCGACCAACCGCTGCACCTGCTTGACCAAGGAATACACGCAGGAGGGTGCGGTGCTGTTCAAGGACATCTGCACCAACGAAGCGGCGATCAATCCTCCGCCGGCCCCTGTGCAGACCGGTTACGCGCCGGGACCGACCGCCCCGCAGGCTCAGTGAGTCTGTAGCGTCAGTCGAGTTGAGTGTTACGAGCCCCGGCCTCGCGGCCGGGGTTCGCATTTTTGTGCGGGTGTTGCGACGCGCGGCATTCAGTGCAAATCCCGGCGCGGCTCCGGATCGTAGAAGCGCGGCGAGCGCGAATCGTCATTTGGTCCGCGCGGTCCGCCGGACTGAGCGCGCTGCACCGCCGCGGCGCGATTGGCGCAGCCGGGTTGGCACGATCCCGGGCTGCCGCCGCGCGACAGGCACTGGTTGTAGCAGACGTTGAAGTCGAAGCCGGACGGTGCACGGGATTGCTGTGCGGCCGCCGGTGCGGCGAGGACCAATGTCATTGTGGCAATAAGCGCGATACGCATGATCGTTGTCCGAAGCGGTTTCGTGAACAGTATGTCCAACACGGAGCCGGGCGAAATATTCCGCCGCTATGACGGCGATAGCCCGAACGCCTTTGCGAGCAATTCGTATGAATGCTTCCGCGCATCGTGGTCGTAGATCATGGTGGTGACCATCAGCTCGTCGGCCTGTGTGCTCGCGATCAGCGGCTCGAGATGGGTCATTACCTTCTTGATACCGCCGACCACGAGCCGCGCGCGATTGCGCGCGACCAGCGCCTTGTCGGTCGGCGAATAGACGTGCGCCGCGGCCTCCTCCGGCGAAGGCAGCGGCAGATAGTGGCCTTGGCGCCGCCGCGCGAAGTTGAGGTCGACCGTCGAGGCAAGCCGCTCCGCTTCCTCGTCGGTGTCGGCGCAGACCACATGGCAGCCAAGGATCGCGTGCGGCTTGTCGCGGGTCGGCGATGGCTTGAAGTGTTCCCGGTACATCGTCATCGGCATCACCGGATCGAAGTCGGAAAAGTGATGCGCGAACGAGAAGCCGGCGCCGACATGGGCGGCAAGTTGCGCGCTGTAATCGCTCGAGCCGAGCAGATAGATCGGCGGCAGCGGAACGTCAGCCGGCATGGCGCGCACGTTGCGGAACGGATGGTTGTCCGGGAAGCCGCCCTGCTCGAACAGCAGCAACTCCTGAAAGCGGTCAAGGAAATCGTCAGCCTGCGGGTCGTCCTGCCGCCGCCGCAACGCGTAGGACGTGACCGGATCGGTGCCGGGCGCGCGACCGAGCCCGAGATCGATGCGGCCGGGAAACAGGCCTTCCAGCACCTTGTAACGCTCCGCCACGACGAGTGGCGCGTGATTGGGCAGCATGACGCCGCCGGAGCCGACGCGGATTTTTTCGGTCACTCCGGCGATCTGGCCGACCATGATGTCCGGCGCCGAGCTTGCGATCGACGGCATGTTGTGGTGCTCGGCCATCCAGTATCGCGTGAAGCCAAGCCGGTCGATATGGCGGGCGAGATCGAGACTGTTGCGCAACGCTTGTGCGCCGGTCGTGCCGGTGGTGACCGGAGAAAGATCAAGCACGGAGAGGGGGGTCGGCACGTTGGGGGTCTTTCTGCTCGGCGGCCCCAGACAATCGAGGAGCAACACTAGCAACTCCGTGATCCTAGGTCGTGATTCAAAATCGGATTTGCACGCGTGATGGGCGCGGCTTGTTCGCCAATAGCGGCGCCAGCGCAGACATCAGAGGAGATCCGAGAAGTGCCAGGAGCAGAATTTAGGCGACCAACGGTAAGATGGTGGCGTCAGCAGCTTGCCTGCACGGGCGCCAGAACCGGCAACGATCGGGGCCAGTTGCCTTCCAGGACGAGTTGGGCGGTGCGAAGCTGCAACAATCCACCCCAGCCTGCGCTACCGCTGGACTGGATCCCGCGGTACCAGCAACGCTGACGCGCCAGCCTCCTGGAGTACTTGGTCGCGCAGCCGTTCGGGATCTCGCTCGCCGCGTCGCGCCAGCTCGATGATGCGGAGGGCCATTGTCTCTCTCGCGCGTTGATCGCCGTCTACCTGGAGCTTCTGACACACCTCCTCCAGCGCGATGGACATCGCCTGCACGGCGGCCGGGTCGAACGCTTCGTCTTGCGAGAACGGAATAATTGTAGCCATGGCTGTCTCCTGGGACTCCCTGAGTTTTCGATGAGGGCACGCCTCGCTCTCTCAAAGTTTCTGAGAGACGGGAGGGCCGCGAACACCTGCCAGCATACGTCCGGATGCTCCACGCAAGCCGCAACGTGTGATGTGGAAGAGCGTCGTCATGGTGAGTGCAGTACGTCGTTGGTGCTGCTGACGAGGACGCAGGTGCAGCCCGTCTCGCTCCAGACCCGGTGGTCGACCGCCCCAGGGGCGCCGTAGTTGTAGTCGCCGGGGACGAGCTTGCGATCCTCGATCCACAGCTCACCATCGAGCAGATGCAGCTCTTCCACGCCCGCATGTGTGTGCGTGGGATAGCTCGCGCCGGGCGCGAGCCGTACCAGCATGCTGACGCGGTGCCTTTCCGCGTCGGTCGCGAGCAGCTTGCATTTGATTCCAGGCGCGACCTGTTCCCATTCCGGCTCGGACCATTGCCGCGCGGGCGGCAGTACCGGCTGCTTCCCGGTCCCCTCGGCGATGCGGAGCGCAAGACGCCCCTGCAGCGATGCCGCCGGACGCAACACATCGGTGGGCCAGGAGACGAACCGATTGACCACCGGGCGGAGGCTCTCCAACTCGCGCTGGCAGTCCGGGCACGATGCGATATGAGCTTCGGCCGCGGCAACCTCGCCCGCGGGCAGGGCCTGCAGGGCATAGGCGCACGTTACCTCGCTCCGCTCGCAGGGGTTCAGATTTGAGCTCGGGCCCATACCCCCAAAACGTCAACCGCGAGCTTTTGGATTGGAGGTATGGCGAGATGAAAACAGCGCCCTCAGCCGGCCAGTCTCGTCATCGATCCTGGTGCCAAAATACTTTATTAGGCGCGGGCGTGCCCACCGACGACCGCGCGCGAAGTTCGCTTAGGAGCCGCTGCGAGATGAGCGAACTTCGGAATCGGGACACTAGCTGGCTTCATGGTCGGTGCCGTTCAGCGAACTGAGTGCAATTGCACAAATCGTGTGTGGGTCCTTCTCGCCGGTCTGCGCGGCTTCAATAATATATCTCGCGACCATCTCGGTTATAGGATCGCTGCGGTCTTGCAGAGCAAGCCGCGCAAGGGCGAACTCGTAGGCTGTTTGCATGCGCAATAAATCTTCCGGTTCGAATACTGACTTTTGTAATAGACGATAGATCGCCACCGACGCCTCCCCTGTACCTGTGGCACGCCTCACAACTTCACCGCGGCGGAGCTTGGCGGTGGCCCCATGCAGGGGGAATGCGAGGTCTGCATACCCCTCAAAACGTCAAACGCGAGCTTTCGGATTGCTCCGTAATGAGGGGGCGAAAACAGCACCATCAGCCGGCCGCCCGCCCATGCGCGAGGTTGGCCTCCGCAGGCACCGTCATGCGTCCAAGGCGCTTCAGCCAAGGGTATCCTTGGTGCTGGTGACGAGGACGCAGGTGCAACCCGTCTCGCTCCAGACCCGGTGGTCGACCGCCCCAGGGGCGCCGTAGTTGTAGTCGCCGGGGACGAGCTTGCGATCCTCGATCCACAGCTCACCATCGAGCAGATGCAGCTCTTCCACGCCCGCATGTGTGTGCGTGGGATAGCTCGCGCCGGGCGCGAGCCGTACCAGCATGCTGACGCGGTGCCTTTCCGCGTCGGTCGCGAGCAGCTTGCATTTGATTCCAGGCGCGACCTGTTCCCATTCCGGCTCGGACCATTGCCGCGCGGGCGGCAGTACCGGCTGCTTCCCGGTCCCCTCGGCGATGCGGAGCGCAAGACGCCCCTGCAGCGATGCCGCCGGACGCAACACATCGGTGGGCCAGGAGACGAACCGATTGACCACCGGGCGGAGGCTCTCCAACTCGCGCTGGCAGTCCGGGCACGACGCGATATGAGCTTCGGCCGCGGCAACCTCGCTCGGCGCCAAAGCCTGAGCGGCGAAGGCGCACGTCACCTCGCTCTGCTCGCAGGGATTTCGATGAAGCGTACTCATGGCACCCCCGCTTCCGCGGTCAGGGCATGCCGCAGCTTGTGCAGGCCTGAACGAATGCGTGTCTTGATGGTGCCCAGTGGCTGATTCAGCCGCGCCGCCGCTTCGGCATGCGTAAGCCCGGCGAAGAATGTCGTTTCGATCGCCTGCCGCTCGTCCGGCGTGAGCACCGCCACCGCTGCGCGCAGCGACTCGCCCTGTTCGCGCAACTCGAGCGCGTCGTGCGGATCGGCGGCCACCTCGTCCACCGGCTGCACGCCGCCGTCGCTGCTGCGCTTTTTTCGACTCTCGAAGCGCAGGCGATCGATCGCCCGCGAGCGCGCCTGGTTCATGATCCAGCCGAGCACTGTGCCGTTCGCGGCGTCGTAACTGGACGCGCGCCGCCACACGTCATGGAATACGTCCACGGTGAGCTCTTCAGCGGTTTCCCGATTAGCCGTGATTCGCATGACTAAAGTGAAAACGGGGCGATGAGCCCTCTCATAGAGCGCGTGCAGTGCAAGCTGATCACCAGCGGCAATCGATTGAACGAGCGTCGTCCAATCCTGCTCTGATACCGAAGCCTTGGACTTGGCGTACAACACGTCGCCCAATGTTGCCGGCGAACCTTGCGTACGTTCCTTGTCCGTGACAGACGCCATTGGCCGATTCGTTCAACTCTGTATCTCGATCAAGTCCCGGCTATGCAGGATAGGCAACCTTTGGAGCCACCTAGTGGGCAAAATCCTGCATTGCGCTCGAATACACGCGCTCGCCGCAAACGTCTGCGACGCGCGGTGACACTATCTCCGGTCCCCGACACTAGATCGTTTACCGGGCCGGCGACGCTTGTATATTAGCAATGTCGTCCCCCGGAAAATAGTCCGGTGCGGCGGTGTTGGAATTGCGGCAGGAGTTTCGGCAATGGCCTCCGTCAGTGACTGGAAAGTGCCGGCTGCCGTACAGCCCAAGGTCTCGGACTATTCCTACGACCTGGATGCTGCGCTGTCCGCCGTGGTGGGCGTGCGCGCGATCATTCCGCCCGACGCCTTCACCGCCGATACGCTCGGCACCGAGCGCGCCGGCAACGGCGTGCTGATCCGCTCCGACGGGCTCGTTCTGACCATCGGCTATCTCGTCACCGAGGCGGAGACGATCTGGCTCTCCCTGATTGACGGCCGCAACGTTCCCGGCACCGTGCTGGCCTATGACCAGACGACAGGTTTCGGGCTGATCCAGGCGCTCGCCCGCCTTGAGATGCCCGCGTTGCCGATCGGCGATTCCGGCGCGGCGGGTATCGGCGAGCGGGTTGTGGTCGGCGGCGCCGGCGGCCGCGCGCGCTCGGTCGCCGCGCGCATCGTCGCCAAGCAGGAGTTCGCTGGCTACTGGGAATACGTCGTCGACGAGGCGATCTTCACCGCGCCCTCGCATCCCAACTGGGGCGGTACCGCGCTGATCAACGCGAACGGCGAGTTGATCGGCATCGGTTCGCTGCAGCTGCAGGAAGGCCGTGAGCAGGGTCCGCCCGGCGACATCAACATGATCGTCCCGATCAACCTGCTGAAGCCGATCTTCGACGACCTGCTTACGCTCGGCCGGCCCAACAAGCCGTCGCGGCCCTGGCTCGGCCTCTATGCCACCGAGATCGAGAACAAGCTGATCGTGGTCGGACTCGCCAAGGACGGTCCCGCGCAGCGCGCGGATCTGCGCACCGGCGATGTGCTGCTGACGGTCGGCGGCCAGGAGGTCAGCACGCTTGCCGGTCTTTACCGGCGCATCTGGGGGCTTGGCGCCGCCGGCGTCGAAATCCCGATGTCGATCTACCGTGACGGCAAGACCTTGGACGCGAAGGTGAAGTCGAGCGACCGCGGTCGGCACCTCAAAGTGCCGAAGATGCATTGACGCTGCGCTTCAAATCGCCATCGTTGATCCACGTGATCGCCAAATATCATCGCGATTGCATCGCTGGATTGCGCGTGCGGCCTATCGTGGCCGGGCTTCGCGGTGTAGGACGGTAACCGGATTTCGCCGGGAATCTCCATCGTGACCACTCACGCCAGCGCGGCCAGCGCCGCGCACGACATCGACTCCGCCTATGCGTGGAGGCGGCTTTGGATCGCGCTCGCGCTCGGCACGGTCGGCAGCATCGGCATGTGGTCGTTCGTGGTGGCGCTTCCTGCCGTGCAGGCCGACTTCGGCATCGCGCGCGGCGAGGCGTCGCTGCCGTTCACGCTGACCATGATCGGGTTCGGCGTCGGCGGCATTATGATGGGGCGTCTCGCCGATAAGTTCGGCGTGGTGCGCCCATTGCTGATCGGCGCGGCCGCCCTGGTTTCCGGCTATCTGCTTTCGGCATTCGCCACCAACATCTGGCAATTCGCGCTGGCGCAAGGCCTGCTTGGCTTCGGTGCATCGGGCTCGTTCGGCCCGCTCATGACCGACATCTCGCACTGGTTTGAGAAGCGGCGCGGCATCGCGGTGGCGATCGCCTCGTGCGGCAACTACCTTGCCGGCGCAGTCTGGCCGCCAATCATCCAGCACATCATTTCCGCGCAAGGCTGGCGCACGGCCCAGATTGCCATCGGCATCTTCTGTGCCATCGCCACGCTGCCGTTGATCCTGGCGATGCGGCGGCCCGCGCCATCGCATGGCGCCGCCGGCAACGGCATAGCGGGCATGGGCAAGTTCGGCGCGCTCGGCCTTTCGTCCAATACGCTGATGGCGCTGCTGATCGTCGCCGGCGTCGCCTGCTGCGTCGCCATGTCGATGCCGCAGGTTCACATCGTCGCTTACTGCGGCGATCTTGGTTATGGGCCGGCGCGCGGCGCCGAGATGCTGTCGGCGATGCTCGGCTTCGGGCTGATCAGCCGGGTTGCGTGCGGCTTCATCGCCGACAAGATCGGTGGCCTCGCCACGCTCTTGATCAGCTCGGTGCTGCAGGGCGTCGCGCTGTTCTTCTATCTGCTGTTCGACAGCCTGGTTTCGCTCTACGTGATCTCGGCGCTGTTCGGATTGTTCCAGGGTGGCATCGTGCCGATGTATGCGATCATCGTGCGCGAGAATTTCGCGCCGGGTGAAGCCGGCACGCGGCTTGGCATCGTGCTGATGGCCACTCTGTTTGGGATGGCGCTTGGCGGCTGGATGTCCGGCGTGATCTTCGACTTCACCGGCTCCTACGTGGCGGCGTTCGCCAACGGGCTCGGCTGGAACCTTATCAACGTGATGATCGTGGCCTGGCTGCTGATGCGGCGAGGCGGCCGGCAGGTGGCCGCGGCGGCGTGACGTTTGCGCATTTGCCAACCCCCGCGTTGGTTAGCAATTTCAAAACGTCCAAGCGGCGCACCAGTGGCGGCGTTTCGCGGGCTTTCACCCCGGCCGCGCGGCTGCTGGCGGAGGCGGCCAGTGAGATTACCGAAACCGATCCCCTTGCCGTCACCCAGGGCGAGGTGGACGCGATCATGAACGCGGCCTAGAAGCCGGACGCGTCATCAAATCTGCATTCAGGCGATTTGGCCGGGGCTTTGTCCCGGCCATTTGTTTGTAACGCTACGCCGCGCTCGCTTTGTTGCCGAACGGGATCGGCTCGGCCTCGGCCGGCGGCGTCGATTTCCACACCGTTTCTTGTGAAGCAATTTCGATGCGATTTCGTCCCAGTTCCTTGGCGAGGTAGAGCGCTTCGTCGGCTTGCACCAGCAGTGCCGGCAGATCGAGCGGTCCCTCGGGGCTGAACACCATACCGACGGAGAGCGTCGCGTTCACCGGATGGCCGTTGATGTCGGCCGCCAGCCGTTGGAACGTAGTCTGCATCCGCTTCGCCGCCGCCTTCGCTTCATCGCGTTCGGTGTCGTAGAGCACGGCGACGAACTCGTCGCCGCCCCAGCGGCCGATCAATCCTTCCGACGGCAGGTTGGCCGCGGCGCATTCTGCAAAGGTCTGCAGCACCCGGTCGCCGATGGCGTGGCCGAAGCGATCGTTGATGCTCTTGAAGTTGTCGAGGTCGACCAGCAGCACTGCAGTCGGCTTGAGATCCATGGCCCAACGGTTCGACGCTGCGCTCTGCTCCAGGAAGCCGCGGCGGTTGAAGATGCCGGTCAGCGCGTCGGTGCGCGCCGCCTCGCGGTGACGGAACTCGGTGCGCTCCTTGGCCATCGCCAGCAGGATGAAGGCGATCGAAATGGTGAACAGCAGCGCTTCGAGGCTGAGCAGCTCCAGCCAAGCGCTTTGCGAGAATACGTTGGCCGGCGAGATGTTGAACATCATGCCGAGCGGTGTACGCAGCAGGAACAGCGCGCCGTGCGCGAACAGCATGAAGATCGCGGGCCAGCGCGACATCAGCGCTTCGTCGCGGCCGCGCCAGAACTCGTAGGCCGCGAGCCACGTATAGGTCGTCACGATGAACAAGCCGATCAGCGCGCGCAGCTCGATGGACGCGGCGAGTTGCGGCAGGCGGCAAGCCAGCAGCCAAATGACGACGCCGACCATGCACCACACCGGCTCGGCGCGGCGCCGGTCGAACACCCGTGCGCCGCTCCAGGTTAGGGCGAAGGAGGCAAACAGCGCCGCGTTGGCGAGGTCAATCGAAGCCCAGGCCGGGATCGAGCCGTGCATGCCGAACAGCATGATCGAGACTGCGCGCAGCAGGTGAGAACTGCCCCACCAGGCCAGCGCCTTCTTGCTGAAGTTTTGCGCCCACGCAAAGAACAGCAGCAGGCCGAGCATGATCTCGACATGCATCGTCACGATGAAGAGTGTGTTGACGTCGAGGTCGGTGCTCATCGCGCGGTGGCGCTACTTGGGTTACTGCCATGCAGACGTTACGTTTTAGAACGAAGCAAGCTGTGAACGGGCCAACGGTTCGGGGGTTATTGCGGCGTCAAGGTTAGCAAAACCTTATTTGGGTGCGGCGATGTCGCATGGCGAGTTTGCGACCGCCGGTGCCGGTTCCAGCGCTCTGCCTGAGCGTGCTAGTGACGACTGGTTAACCACAATTGGGGCAGGGACGATGAACTGGACTGACCGCCGCGAACGGCTTCGCGCAATCATCAAAGGCAACCACTGCATCTATCCGGCATCGGTCTATGACGGCATCGCCGCTCGGATCGCGGGAGACCTTGGCTTCGAGGCCATGATGCTGGCCGGCTCGGTCGGTTCCTTCTCGGTGCTGGCGGCGCCTGACATCTGCGTGCTCACGCTCACCGAGTTTGCGCAGCAGGCCTATCGCATCAACCGCGCGGGCACGCTGCCGCTGCTGGTCGATGCCGACCACGGTTATGGCAACGCGATGAGCGTCAAGCGCACCGTCGAAGAGCTCGAGACCGCGGGCATCTCCGCACTCACCATCGAAGACACATTGTTGCCGCAGCCGTTCGGCGGCGGCGACAACAATCTCATCTCGATTGCCGAAGGCGTCGGCAAGATGAAAGCGGCGATCGCCGGCCGCCAAGATCCGCGGCTCGTGATTGTCGGCCGCACCAGCGCGATCGGAATCACCAACGTCGATGATACCATCGCGCGGCTCAAGGCTTATGAGGTGGCGGGCGTCGACATGCTGTTCATGGCTGGGCTGAAGACGCGCGCGCAGCTCGACGCGGTTGCGTCGGCGGTGAAGCTGCCGCTGTTTCTCGGCGGCGTGCCGCAGGACATGATGGACCTCGAATACCTCTCCGCGCGCAACGTTCGCGTCTGCCTGCAAGGCCATCAATCGTTCTGGGCGTCGGTGCAGGCTGTGTACGATACGCTCAAGGCGCTGCGCGAGGGGACCAAGCCCGGTGACCTCAAGAACATCGCCTCGGCCGACCTGCAAAAGCGCGTGCTGCGGCAGGACGACCACGCCCGGATGACCAAGGAATTTCTCGCCTGAGCGTGCGCGTTCGGCTCGAAGTCATGTGCCGTTTGCAATCGCGCGTGCGCGACCTCTTTTGACGTGACGGTCGCTGGCCCAGTGTGTGGATAATCTGTGGATGACGGTGTGCCTTTTCAGCACTAGTGAATGCAACTTCCCTCGTAGTACTCGGGACTTAACAGGGAGCAGTACGAGTGATTCCTGAGGTGCAGAGGGAAGTTTCGCCATTCAGGAGACTGAAATGTTCAAGACCGTACTCGCGGTAATCGCGTGCCTTTCTCTCATGGTCTCGGCCGGTTGCGCCGGCAAGGGCGTGGGCAAAGGTAAGGCTCCCATTTCGACTCGGGGCTGACCATTCACAGCGGGGCAAAGGGCCGGCATCACGCCGGCCCTTTATCCCCTCAAATCCCTCGTACAGGTTCGCATTGCAAATGAAACGTCTCGGCCTCGCCACGGCTGCACTCGTGCTCGCATTATGTTCGGTTGCCGCCGCCCAAGGCGCACCGCCCGCTCAAGACGAGCCGAACACGCTTCTCGATGCACCGCCCATCCAGCGCGCTCCGGCCGCAAGGACCGCGCCGCGCTATTTCATCGACTTCCGCGCCCACTCGGCGCTGAGCTACGGACACACCTTCGTGGTGTTCGGCCGCACCGGCGAGAGACTGACGCCGCGAAATGTCGCCGGGCTGCATCCCAAGGGCGACAGCTCGTTCACATCTTCGGCCATCTGTTGCCGGTCGATTCCGAAACCGGCGCGAGCGACGGCGATCTCGACGAGCAATACACGACGGCACGCTACCGCGTCTGGCTGACCGCCTCGGAGTACCACGCAGTGGTCCGCCATATCCGCGAGCTGCAAGCGAGTTCACCGACGTGGCACGCGGCGACGTTCAACTGCAATGCCTTCGTCGGCACCATCGCCCATTTCGTCGGGCTCAGCTCACCGCCGACCTGGCTGTTCCCAGACGACTTCGTCAATAGCCTGCGCAGGATGAACGAGGGACACCAGCGATATGCTGTTGCGCCGAGCGCACGCAACGCAATGGCGCGTCAGGTCGTCAAGCGGCGCTAGAGTCTGATCCGGCTACGCTGAATCAGACTCAGGATCATGCCCTAGTTGATATTGCCGGCGGGATTCTGGGTGATCGGCTTGCGCGGCGGGCGGCGCGGGTCCTCGGCCTTTTTCCCGTGCACGGGCCGCGAGAACACCGCAAAGCACGCGGGGCTCAGCTCCTGCTTCTTCGCGTTCAGACACGCGATGATGTCCTGCCGCTTGGGAATGTACTGCTGACACAGCGCCATCACGTCCGGCGAGCACGCCGCCTCATCCTCCGGCGTGTGCGATTGCGCCGGCGCGGCCAGTGGAGCGTTGATCGTCAGGAAAACCGCAAGCGCCGCTGCTTTTCGCATCACTGAATGCTCGGAACCCAAATTCGGCGAACCGCGCACGAAGGAGCGGGATTGCTGTGGGGCATTATCGGCCTTTCGGGCGGGCTGTAAATGCAGTTGCCGGCGCTGCCTTAATTGTCGAACGGTCATGTGTCTCAGGCGCGACAGCTTGCGGCGAGCATTGCGGCCAAGATGCGGCTAATCCCAAGGCGGCACGCGACCGACCGGGTTGGCGATGCGTCCGTCGGGTCGCCTGAGCGAGGCGATACGCTTCATCTCGTCGCCGCTGAGCGTGAAATCGAATACATTGAGGTTTGCCGCGATGCGCCCGGCATTTGAAGAGCGGGGAATGGCCGCGACATTCTGCTGTATCAGCCAGCGTAGCGCGATTTGCGCCACGGTACGGCCGCGCTCACGCGCGATCTTGTTCAGTACTGGGTCTTCGAACAGGCGGCCACGGCCGAGCGGGCAATAAGCGACGAACGCGAGGCCATGCTTGTTGCAGGCTGCAAGCACTTTCGTTTGATCGAGATAGGGATGGTATTCCGCCTGCAGCGCGACGATCGGCTCCGGGCAGGATTGCAACGCTTGCTCGATCAGCGTGGTGTTGAAGTTCGCAATGCCGATGTGCCGCGCGACACCATGCCGCTTCGCCTTGGCCAATCCTTTTACGGCCTCCGGCACCGGGATTTCCAGGTTGGGCCAGTGGATCATCAACAGATCGAAATAATCGACGTTGAGCGCCTTGAGGCTTTCGTCAACCGAACGCGCGAAATCAACCTCGCGCAGGTTCTCATGCGAGACTTTGGTGGTGAGGAAGATTTCGCCGCGCGGCACGCCCGAGGCGCGCATCGCCTCGCCGACCTGGCGCTCGGTGCCGTATTTGCGCGCGGTGTCGATGTGGCGATAACCGGCCTTCAGGGCGGTCACCACCTCGTCGGCGGAAAACGAACCGGTCATCGGCGAGGTGCCAAAACCGAGCGCGGGGATTTCGGCGCCGCGGGCGCTCAGCTTTGGAACTGACAAGATTGGAGACTCCGCTACCGGTTCTTCACGCCCAAGAGGTCGCGGGCGCGTTCTAGCACTGGCTGCGGCGTCGCGAAAATATCGCCCAGCACCTTTTCGATGGCGGCTGGTGCGGTCGGCTGGATTTCGAGGTTGATCTTCTTCGTCTCGGCGCGGAATTGCGGATCGTCGAGCGTCGCCTTCACCGCGTTACGTAGCGCCTCGATCCGTTCAACGGGCACGCCGGGCGGCGCCAGCAGCGGCCGGCCGTAGGTCCACGGCCCGAAGATCAGGCGGAACAGCTGGCGGTCCTCTTCTTTTGTCACAAGATCGAATGCATTCGGCACGTTCGGAAACTCGTCGTGCTTCTTCAATCCCATCTGCAGCGCGACCGTCATGCGGCCGGATTTGTAGTCGTCCGCGGTATCGGTCTTGATCGATGAGACTAGCAGGCCGCAATAGCCGTCGACTTCACCGCGGTTGGCGGCCAGCCGCACTTCGGTGAGGCCCGGATAGCCGGTGACGATCTTGAAGTTCAACCCGAGCAGCGCGACCAGCACCTTGGCGTCCACCGCCGAGCCCGACGACGGCCCAGTAGCGCCCAGCGCGACCTGCTTGCTCTTGAGGTCATCGACCGTCTTGATCGACTTGTTCCAGATGCCGCAAGTCGAGATTTCCGAGTTGAGGCTACCGAGCCAGTTGAACTGGCGCGGATCGAACTTGCTGCGGTCCGGGTCGATCAGCGGCTCGATGGTATTGACCGGGTTCGGCATGCCGATTGTGAGGCCGTCGCGCGCCGCCACGGTGGCGAGATAGCCGGTCGCCTTCAGCGAGCCAGCTCCCGGCATGTGCTGGACGATGATGTTCGGATTGCCCGGCACGTGCCGCGCCATGTGCTGGGTGAACAGCCGCAGATAAAGCTCGAAGGTCGAGCCGGGCGGATAGCCGACCACCGCTTGGATGGTCTTGCCGCGATAGAACGCGGCGGCGTCCTGCGCCTGAGCGGCGCAGCAAGTCAGCGCCAGCGCAAATGCCAAAGTCAAAACGCGGATCATGGCGGTGCCGCTCATTGTGCCTTGAGCCCCAGCTTCTTGATCACCGGACCCCAGCGGTCGATTTCTTTCTGAACGTGCGTGCCGAGCTCCTCGGGCGTCGAAGGCGTGAGGTCGATCGCCGCGACGCGCTCGCCGAGGTCCAGCGCGAGGATGCGCTTCATCTCGGCGTTGAGCTTGGCGATGATCGGCTTCGGTGTGCCCTTCGGCGCGAACATGCCGTACCATTCCGTCACCACGATATCGAAACCCTGCTCGCGGAAGGTCGGCACGTTCGGCAGCGCGCGATGGCGCGCCGTGCCGCTGACGCCAAGCGCGCCGAGCAGGCCGGCCTGATACTGTGGCAGCGCCTGCGTCACCGTGGCCATCGTCATCGGGATCGTGCCTGCCAGCGCGTCGTTGAGCGCCGGTGCGCCGCCCTTGTACACCACGTGTTGCATCAGCGTGACGCCGTGCTGGTCCTTGAGTGTCTCGGCGACCATGTGGGTCATGCTGGCGATGCCGGCGGAGCCGAATGGCACCGGATTGGTTTTGCCGTAAGCCACCAGTTCCTTGATGTTCTTCGGCGGAAATTTCGGATTGACGTAAGGCACCAGCGGCGCCTGGCCGAGCAGGCTGACCGGCTCGAAGTCCTTGATCGCGTCGTACGGCAGCGAAGGCTGCAGCGCCGGGTTGGTCGCGAGGTTGCTTACCGTGATGAGCAGGGTGTAGCCGTCGGGCGCGGCCTGTGCAGCGGCGGCGGTTCCGATCACCGTGGCGGCGCCCGGCCGCGTCTCCACGATCACCTGCTGGCCCCAGTTCTCCAGCATCTTCTGGCCGAGCACGCGGGCCAGAATGTCGGTCGAGCCGCCCGGCGCGAACGGCACGATGATTTTGATCGGCCGCTCCGGATATTTGTCGGCGGATTGTGCGACAGCTTGGGTGGTGGCGAGCGCCGCGACGGCGGCCAGACATATGGCGCGCAAAGCGCCCGCGATTCCCATTCCCACGATGCCCTCCCTTGGCCCATGCGGCCCGGTGTGCGGGCTCGCGCGTTGGACAAAAGTCTATCGTGGGCAACGGCGGGCGAACAGCCGGTCAGAGTGCCGCAAGGCGGTCGTTGCGCCTGACCGGGCGCGACAATTCAATTGATCGGCCATTCAGCAGTTCGCTTTCGAATGCTGCGGCGTTGTTGTGCGCGGCGGCCTTGAAGTGCCGCTACTTGATCGCCGTCTTGGTGGAGCTCGCGTCCCACAGCGCCTCGAGGCGTTTGCGGAATGCCTTGGGCGATTCTGCGAACATGCGCGCCGCCATCCGGGCTCCCACCGCGACATGCTTGGCCTGGCTTTGCGCGATGAGCGGAGAAAGCCGCGACCGCCACGGCGCCAGGGGCTGATGCGGCTCCGCCAGCCGCATCAGCAAGGTGAGGTCCTGATATTTGCCCAAGCGGGTGCGCAGCCGCTGCGCCTCGTCGACCCAGGTGCCGGCCAATCGCGGCCACAGAGGTTCGACCAGCTCCATCTGATAGCGATGCTCGACAATGCGCTGCCGCAACTCGTGGATCTGCTCGGGCGTCGCGAGCGACCAATTGTCCGGGATGCGCTTGCGCGCCCGTCCGTAGTCCGAGGCGAGATTTTTGGCGATTTCCGCGAACGTCACCTCGTCGAGCGGCCACCGAGCCGCTTCGGCCTCCGTCGACGCCACCCAGGCCGACAATTGCGCCCGGGTCTTTGCGTTGAGCTGCGACCGTTCCTTCGACCGGCGGATTTCCTCCAGACGGCTGGTGATCGTCTCGATCGAGCGCGCGGACAGGCTGTCCTTCTTGGTCTCCTCAAGCACATCATTCAAGGCGTCGAGCGCCGATTGCGCATCGCGCGAACCGCCAAGCGCCCTGGCGAGGTCGCGGGCCTCCGTGCGCAGGCGTTGCTGGTCGCCGTCCAGCGGCAACAGCCGCATCAGCGCGCGCCAGCGCTTGAGTGCCTTTCGGAGGTCGTGAATGGTGATGGCATCAGCCCGCGGCGGCGCCTGCAGCGTGGCGCGGATCTCGCCAAGGATATCGAGCGCCACTTCGCGTAACGAGTGACCGACGGCCTGACGGGGATGCAGTGCCGGCTTCTTGCTCATGCGGCCTTGTGCCTGGTACGCAAAATGGGATAGCGCATCGCTGCTTCATCGCGGCTAGCGGCACGCCGCTAGAAAGACTGGCGCACCCGACAAGATTCGAACTTGTGACCTCTGCCTTCGGAGGGCAGCGCTCTATCCAGCTGAGCTACGGGTGCGTTGCGCCCTGAATAGCGCAAGGGACGGAGGCGGGCAACGGCGCTGATCGTACTGGGTAGGGACTCGGTGCCAAGGACAATCCCTCCGCATCACCGGTTGCATCCGGCAGTGTGCCGCTTGCGTGCCGCTGGTCGAAAGCGTTGAGGGTGCGGGTGTGGGGGGAAGACCTATCGGATCAATATCTTCCGTGTATCGCTGAGATCACACGAGCGCGTCGGCTTTTGCTGTCGTAAGGCAGCGCTCTCTCAGAGCATTAGATACGGCTCGTTAACTCGCGAACAGCATCCTGGCATCCTTGTGATTCGAGGGGTGACGCGTGGCTGCAAAAATACTCAAGCTCAGCGATTATCGTGCTGCGGCCGGTTCCGATGATGAAATCGATCTGACGACTGCAGTGGATGCAGCCATCCGCGACCTACAAGAAATTATCGCGAATTGGGGCTCGGCAGCAGCGCTTCAACGCGCGCAAGAGTGCGAAGTCATGCTGCGTCGTGCATTCGTACATTCATTAACTGGTCAGTCGCCTTCCCAACAATAGTGTTGATGCCGTTGACTCATTTGGACTTGGGTCTGCTTTGCCCCCGGCGCTCACATCACTACCAGTTTGTTGGGCAGTTCGTCCTGATTGATGGCTCCGGGCGGGAAATGCCGCGCGAGCAGTTCGCCACACTGCTCGACTGCGGCGACGAATCCATCGGCCGGCCGGCCGGCCTTGATGGCCGCGATCATGGCCGCGATGGCGCTTTCCCAAGCGTTCGAGTCGACCTTGGCGTTGATGCCCGCGTCGGCGACAATTTCAGCATGGCGCTCCGCCACGGAGGCAAAGATCAGAACGCCCGTGCGGCGCTCGGTGAGATGCAGGCCGTGCGCCAGAAACTGCCGGACCGCTTCGGCATGCGCGCGCCGTCGCATCGTCTGCCTTGGCACGATTCGAAACCGCACCGCGGGCAACGACAAGATACCCGCAGTGACGATGAAGGCGCCGAGCTGCAGCAGATAAATCGTGCTTGCCGGCCATGTCGTAAGATAGATGAGCGCCAGCGGGACCAGCAGCGCGACCATGGCAGCCCATGCAATCGGGACCAACCCGTAGCTGCTCGACGCATGCGCAATGACGCAGAATATTTCGCCGGAGGTGCGCGCTTCAGCCGCGCGGATCGCGCCGACAACACGCTGCATGTCTCCTTCACCGATCATCCGTCACCAGCTCCCCGACGCGCCGCCGCCGCCGAAACTGCCTCCTCCACCGGAAAATCCCCCCGACGATCCCGACCATGAGGAATCCGACCAATCCGACGATCCCGAACCCGAGCCCCACGGCACCGGAACGAAAACCGGTCCGCCGCGGCCTGCCCGGCGGCGAGCCGCGCTTCTTGGATCCTGCGCGCCGCCTCGCGAGATACTGCGCAGGATCATGATGACGACGATCACGAGCAGTATCGCCATGACGATATCGAAGCCGAACGGCTGGCTGTCCGGCCGCTGCTTGGCGCGCTGCCGCCATTCGTCGGGATCGGCCAGAGCCTGGACGATGTCATCGACGCCGCGACTGATACCGCCGGCGTAGTCTCCTGTCCTAAAACGCGGCACGATGGCGTTCTGTATGATCAGCCGTGAAACCGCGTCGGTGAGCTGGCCTTCAAGCCCGTAGCCGACTTCGATGCGCACCTTGCGCTCGCTCGGAACCACGATGAGCAACGCACCGCTGTTCTTTTCTTTCTGGCCGATGCCCCAATGCCGCCCGAGCTGATAGCCGTAGTCTTCGATCGAAGTGCCCTGCAGCGATTTCAAAGTCACGACGACAAGCTGGCCTGTGGTCTTGGTTTCGAACTCGGCGAGCTTGCGCTCGACCTCTGCCTTCGCCGTCGGTTCAAGGATTCCGGCTTCGTCGACCACGCGGCCGGTAAGTTGCGGGAAGGTCAGCGCGTAGGCGGCGAGGACGAGTGCAATCAGCACAAGGCCGCACAGAGGTAGAACGGCGCGAATGTTGCCCGGCAAACGGATTATGCAGGCGACCCAGTATCGCGCACTCATGTGGCGGAGACCCGCCGCACGGTCAGAACTTCACGGTCGGCGGGCGCGCCGTGTCGGCCGCGGCCGTGAAAGTCTCCATCGGCTTGTAGCTGCGATAGAGCGTCGACGCCCAGAGCAACCCCGGAAACGTCTTGAGCTCGGTGTTATACACGCGAACGCCTTCGATGTAGTCGCGGCGCGCGACCGAGATGCGATTTTCCGTGCCTTCGAGCTGCGATTGCAGCGCAAGGAAGTTCTGGTTCGACTTCAAGTCGGGATAACGCTCGACGGTGACAAGGAGCCGCCCCAGCGCACCGGTCAGCGCGTTCTGGGCGTCCTGGTATTCCTTGAATTTGGCGGGATCGTTGATCGTGGATGCATCAACCTTGATCTGGCTCGCCTTGGCACGCGCCTCGACCACCTGGGTAAGGACCTCCTTTTCCTGTGCCGCGTATCCTTTGACCGTCTCGACCAGATTGGGAATCAGATCGGCGCGCCGCTGGTACTGGTTCTGGACGTCAGACCATTTGGCCTTGGCCTGCTCGTCAAACGTCGGGATGTTGTTCACCCCGCATCCCGACACCATCAAGCCGAGAATGATCACGAAAAACGGAATGTGCAGGCCGCGGGCCAGGATACGGGGCGCCATCACGAAGCCTCCTTCGGATAGATGTTTGGCATGCCGCGGGCTGAAACCTGACGCGATGCACACCATGGCGGTTACAGTACTCCCGCCATACTTCACGGTCCATTGCCCGGATTTCGCGACTTATGCCGCTGGCTCCGGCACACGGGTGATACATTGCGGATGACGCGGCGGCGTCCTTTGATCACCTGATTGCCTTGTATCGGATGTCTGGCTCGGGGAAATAAAAGCGCCGTGCCAGGGCGATATCGACCAGGCAGTTGGTCAACATGACGGCGATGAACGCGAGACGAAACGCGGCTTCGGACCAAACGTTACCGATAAAGAGAACCGCACATCCGATCATGGCCAGCGCGCAAAGCGCGTTGTTCCGAACCCATAGGCGAACGGCCCCGCTTCCAGTCAGATTTTCAAGCACCTGAAAATCGGAAACAAATTTGCGCCAAATATCTCCCGTGGCGTTTGGGTTGAGCCTGATTGCAATCTGCAGCCAGACCACATTGATTGTCACCAGCGCAAAAAAGAGAAAAAAGAAAACGAAGACATTGTCGATGTTTCTTGCGAGGAAGATAAAGAGAGTTGCCTGCCATGCCAACGTGGCAAAGTCGAAAAACTGCGCGCTCCGCCTGAATGCCGTTAGCGCGTTGATGAAATCGTCCTCGTATTCAATACCTCCGTCCTCGATCCTGCTGTTGATGTACTCCGGTAGCTCGACATAGCGCAAATCCAGCAATCGGGCATCGCCGACATAGAACCGGAAGAACGTCAGCATGAATACAATGTAGTTCGCCCAAATAGCCGGCGCGTTGACCAGCACGCATTCATTCTTCGAACTGGCTGAAGCGGGATAAATCGCCCTGATCGTCAATTCGATCTGACAGGTCGCAACGTCGGCGACGACATAGCAAGCTTGAATTACCGCACCTGCAAGAACGACCGTCCACACCCATTTCAGGGTCGAGTGTCCATCTCCCCAGGTACGCAGAACATGCTTCCTGGCTGCTCTTCGACTGTCCGCAGGAAGTGTCGCCATTTGTCCCAAGCCCTTCCTCAGACAAGCCCTTCCTCAGACAAGCCCTTCCTCAGACAAGCCCTTCCTCAGAACAGTCGAACTGCAATGTGTACGACGCCCGCCTCTCGGTTCGAGCCGCCCCGAGCCGCCGCGTCGCGCGACGACGGCGCGAGGATTTTCATACCGTGTATGCGGATCAAGGACCAGCCACGGTCGGCTTTCGCTTCCTTTCGCTCAGCACCAGGTAAAGCGACGCCACGATGATCAGCGCCATGCCGACGAAGTTCCACGGCCCCGGCACCTCGCCGAACAGCAGGTAGCCGAGGATCGCGGCATAGACGACGCGGGAATAGTCCAGCGTCACCAGCACGCCAGCCTCGGCCATCGTGTAGCCGTGCGTCACCAGCCCCTGTCCGTAGATGCCGAGGATGCCGACCGCGGCCAGCATAAAGAGTTCGAACGGAGTCGGGGTCACCCACCAGACCAGCGCAGGGATTGCGGCGAACACCGAGGTCCACAGCGAGTAATAGAACATGATCACGCGCGTCGGCTCGGTTTTCGCAAGCCACTTGATGCAAATCACCACCCAGCAGGAAAACACCGCGCCGGCGGCGCCGACGAACACGCCGGGATCGAACCCCGCGGTGAACGGACGGGCGTAAACGAGAATGCCGAGGAAGCCGATCATGACGATCAGCGAACGGCGCAGGTCCGCGCTCTCGCCGAGGAACAGCACCGCAAGCGGCAGCATGAACAAGGGCCGCGAGAATTGCAGCGCCACGGCGTCGGCGAGCAGCATGTGCGTGATGGTCCAGAAGAAGCAGACGTTGGCCATCGCGCCCATGATTCCGCGGATGAGATGCGCGCCTGGCCGCTTGGTGCGCAGCGGTTCCATGAGATTTCTTGCAAAGAACGGCAGCACGAACAGGAAGCCGATCGCGGAGCGGAAGAACAGGATCTCGATGGAAGGAATGCTTGAGCCGAGCTGCTTGATCACCAGCGCCATCGCCACCAGCATCATCGAGCCGGTCGAGACGAGTAGAATCCCTCGCGAGCTGTTGCTCATCGCGGTCCAGCGGGCGCGGAAGGGATTGGAGAAGAACGGCAAGCGTCGCTCGCTACGATGAGGTTTGGCGCTGCGCGCTGCGAAACACCACCAGCGCGGCGATGGCTGCGGCGGCGAGCGCGAGGACATGCGGCGTAAAGGCGACGATCAGCGCGCTCGCGTAGCTGGAGAAGGATTGACCATCGAGGAACAGCCATTGCACGAAGCGCGCCATGAAGAATACGGCTACCCCCCATGTGATGGCCGCGACGGCGGCACGACGTTGGGGTGGCCAGCGCTTGCGGACTTCGCCGGCTGCGGCGCTTGCCACGTCTCGACGGCGCAGCCAGACCGGCGCTGCAATTGCCGCAATGATGCCGCCGATGATGCCCGCCAGTGGGCCGATCGCGAACATGATCGCCATCGACATGCCACCGTCGCGGTCGAACGTGTTGCTGGCCGACATGATCGAGAACCCGACCGCGACCGCGATGACGTAGCAAACGACCAGGCCGCCAAGGAAGCCGAGCAACGCTCGAGCGAAAGTTCGCATGACGCCGAGCCTATCCGCTCCGCCGGCGGCCGTCCCTGCGAAAGCGGGAGGATAGGTCTACCGTCTGGCCGGGTAACATTGGTCCGAAAAGGCCTGAAACTGGCCGGGCAGGCTGTCAGCCTCAAGTCCGCGGGCGATGACGCATGTCCGCAGAACGGATAAGATGAGTTGAACGGGTACACGCAGGAGTTTCCCATGTCGCAAACCGCCGAAAGAACCGCCAAGAAGCCGGCGACGGTCCTCAAGGACAGCGAATTCAACTGGCAGGACCCGCTCGATATCGAAGGTGACCTGACCGAAGAAGAGCGCATGATCCGAGACAGCGTGCGCGGCTTTTCGCAGGACAAGTTGATGCCGCGCGTGCGCCTCGCCTGGCGCGAGGAGAAGGTCGACAAGGAACTGCTGCCCGAGATGGGCGCGCACGGCCTGCTCGGTCCGACCATTCCGGAGGAGTATGGCGGCGCCGGCCTGGGCTATGTCGCCTATGGCCTGATCGCGCGCGAGCTGGAGCGGGTCGATTCCGGCTATCGCTCGACGCTGTCGGTGCAGTCCTCGCTGGTGATGCACCCGATCTATGCCTATGGCAGCGACGCGCAGCGGCGAAAGTATCTGCCCAAGCTCGCCACGGCCGAACTGATCGGCTGCTTCGGCCTGACCGAACCGGACTTCGGCTCCGACCCCGGCTCGATGATCACGCGCGCCGAGAAGGTGCCGAACGGCTACAAGCTCAACGGCGCCAAGATGTGGATCTCGAATGCGCCGATCGCCGACCTTGCCATCGTATGGGCCAAGCTCGACGGCAAGATCCGCGGCTTTATCGTCGAGCGCGGCACCAAGGGTTTCTCGACCCCGAAGGTGGAGGGCAAGCTCAGCCTGCGCACGTCGGTGACCGGCGAGATCGTGCTCGAAGACGCCTTTGTGCCGGAGGACAACCTGCTGCCGAACGTTTCGGGCCTCGCCGGGCCGTTCGGCTGCCTGAACATGGCGCGCTACGGCATCTGCTGGGGCGCGATGGGCGCCGCCGAGTTCTGCTGGCACGCCGCGCGGCAGTACACGCTCGACCGCAAGCAGTTCAACCGGCCGCTCGCCGCCAACCAGCTCGTGCAGAAGAAGCTCGCGGACATGCAGACCGAGATCGCGCTCGGCCTGCGCGGTGCGCTGGCGCTCGGCCGCATGCTGGAGCAGGGCAAGGCCGCGCCGCCGTCGATCTCGCTGATGAAACGCAACAACTGCGGAAAGGCGCTCGACATCGCCCGCACGGCGCGTGATATGCACGGCGGCAATGGCATCTCCGATGAGTTCCACGTGATGCGCGTGATGGCCAACCTCGAGACGGTGAACACCTACGAGGGTACGCACGACATCCACGCGCTGATCCTCGGCCGCGCGCAGACGGGGATTCAGGCGTTCTTTTGATTGAACTATTTCCTCTCAACAAACTCGGTGTCATGCCCCGCGAACCCGCCTACGCCAATGGCTTCGGCGGGCAAGTTCCCGCAGTCCGCCGAAGCTTTAGCGAAGGCGGAAGCGGGGCATCCAGTACCCACTACTCTTGAAAATGCCGGTCCGCTCTCATCGTTGTTCGATGATTACTGGATCATCCGCTTTCGCGGATGATGACAGCGGCGCGCGTGGCGTCAGCTAGTGGATCTCCAAACCGTCCTCATGTTGTTTTTTGCCGGCCTGATCGGCGGCTCGTTGTCGGGCATCGTCGGCGGGGCGTCGCTGGTAACGTTTCCGACATTGCTCGCCGTGGGGCTTCCGCCGGTGACGGCGGCTGCGTCCAACGTCTGCTCGATGATGTTCGCCAACATCGCCGCCGCGCTGTCGGACCGCGCCATGCTGCCGAAAGCGGACCGCTCGCTTGCGGGCCTGATCGCCGCTTCGATCGGCGGGGCGCTGATCGGCGCGAGCTTGCTGGTGATTACGCCGCAGCGCGCGTTCGAAATCCTGGTTCCGGTCCTGATCGGCTTCGCCACTGTGTTGTTCGCGCTGTCGCCGCGCATCAGCGCGTGGCTGCGCGCACGGGCCGAGCGCGCCGGACGGCAGGCGCCGCGCGTCGGCGCCAACAGCATTCCGCTGATGCTGCCGGTCTCGGTCTACGGCGGCTATTTCGGCGCCGGTGTCGGCGTGCTGGCGCTCGCGGTGATGTCGATTGGCACCGGCGGCGACTACCGCTCCGCCAACGTGGTGAAGAACATCGTGATGGCGCTCAACACCGTGGCCGCCGCGGCGATGCTGGCCTGGTATGGCGCGGTGGATTGGCCGCCGACGCTGGTGATGATGCTGGGCGCCACTTTCGGCGGCATGATGGGCGGTAGCCTGGGGCGCTACATCCCGCAGGAAATCATGCGGGTCGGCATCATCGCCTTCGGGACGCTGCTGACCGCGATCTATGTGTGGCGCTATTGGCTGTGAGCCCGCTTGCTCACTTCAACCAGCCGATTCGTCATTGCGCTCGCCGGATCGGCCATCGCATCGCAGATGGTGAAGTGATTCATCCCGGGCACCGCCTCGTAACGGGTCTTGTTGTCCTTCGCCCATGCATCCGCGATGATCTTGCTTTGTCGCAGAAATTCGGACGATTCGATCCCGCCCACCACAGCGTCGAGCACCTTGCCTTTCGGCGCCGGCCAGAACAGCGGCGAGATCGCTTTGGCGCCGGCTTCGGTGAGCTTGAACTCGGCGTTGCCGGAGAGGTGGAGGAGCGGGGCGAGATCGTAGAGTCCGGAGATCGCGTAAGCCGCGGGAACGAGATCGGCCGGCGCACCGGCATCGAGCTTCGTCCAGTCGGTCGCCAGCATGCAGGCGGCAAGATGTCCGCCGGCCGAATGGCCGCTGACCATGATCCGCCGGCCGAACTTCTTCCAGAGAAAGAGGCAAGCCGCCTGGGTCTGCGCCATGATATCGGCGATCGACACCTGCGGCACCAGGTCGTAGCCCGACACCGCGACCGTGACGCCGTGCGCATTCATGCCATGCGCCAGGTGGCTGAACATGGACGGATCGAGCGAGCGCCAGTAGCCGCCGTGGATGAACAGTGCGAGCGGCGCGTCGGCGGCGCCGCCGTTCGGCGCAAACAGATCGACGAATTGGCGCGCTGAGCCGCCGAAGCGGACGCCGAGCTCGGCGCGTCCCTCGGACTTTGCCAGGTCGCGATAGGCCGCGGCGTCGCGCTGCCATCCCTCGAAAATCTGCGGATGCTCCGGCACGCGGGCGCGGTTGTTGTATTCGACCTCGTAGTCGATGGGCATGCGGTGAAGAGTGCTTTATTCACGGCAGACCGGCAAGGTTGCTGCGCGCGCGTACTGTTCGTTTCCTAACGCAAGGCAATCGAAACAAGGTCTCTAGCAAGCATCTTCCGTAGGGACCGCGACCTCCCAGCCGCAATCTTTGCACTCGAAAATCGCGTGGTGGTCCCTCGCAAGGATGTCCTTGAGGATACGGGTCATTCGACTGCTGCAATAAACGCACTTCGGAACGAACGCCGATTGGTCCGAATCCCTTGTGCTGTCATCAATGATGCTCATGCGAGCATGAACATCGAAGCAATTGGATTGGTTCCAAGCGCGCCCACCTCGGCTGAGCGTATTCAACGGCTCTCGGAGGGAACTTTAGGCACCGAAAGATGTTTCGCTTGGGGAAGGATATCGCATGAGCGCCAACACCAAGCCTCGCGTCGGAACGAAGCGCGCCGAGCAGTTCAAAGACGGCCTGAAGAAGAGCGGCGGTGTCAGGACTCAGAGGCATGCAGGCCCGGGTCGGACGAGCAAGACGCGGCCGACCGGAGTCAAAGGTCCGCAACTGCAAAAGCGAGCGCAGCCATGAACGAAGTGCCGCTGTTTCAGATCAGGCGCGGCGAGCGGGACGAGTGGATTGTCGCCGTCAAATGGCCGAGCGGCCACAATGAGGATTTCAAGGGCTTTGCCAGCGAGTCGCTCGCAAACGAGTGGGTATCAAAGAAGCTGCAGGCTTGGCTTGAGGAGAGCAAGACCGATGCCTGAGAAGCGATCCAGCAGAGACCTCGTGGGCGGTCCCGGCGCAAGCCACGAAAACAGGAGAGAGCCGTCCAAGTCAAAGCCGCACGCTCGGCTGAACAGGCCAAAACCCAATCAAGGCAACACCAAACGCACGGCGCAAAACAAGAGCGGCAAGGGACCTGATCCCAGGCGTTAACGGCCGCGCGCTCCCATCGAACGAAGCGCTTCCCGATCGAACGAACCCAAACGATAGCGAACGCGTTATCCACCAGTGTGTGGAGGTGCGTATGAAGGACAGCGTAATCGCGCTCATTGAGGCGGTGCGCCTCGCCCGTCTTGAACTTTACTGCTTCCGCGATCCGCGGTGCGCTGCGAGCCCCGAATGGACGATCCAACGCCTGGAGCGATTGCTGCTTGATCCCACCGTGGGCGCAGCGCTCCATATAATTTCGCCGGAAGCTGAAAGTCCTTCGATCGTTCCGGCGCAAGCTGAAGAACGTGAGTTAGTGGATACTTAGCCTCGCGCGTGCCACGGACCATGTTGCGCGTCGGCTCTTTGAAAAGACGGAAGTGGGAGTCGGCGCGCACAGGCGCCACGCACACCAGCTCAATCCATCCCGCCCTGATCCTGCGGTTCGTCTTGATTGCCCAAGTCCTGCGAGCCTGGCAATGTTCGCGGATCGCCGCCAGTCTTTGGCTTTTCACCAAGTTGCGGTTCGCGAAGCCTCTCACCAAGCTGCGGTTCGCGTTCGTCTTTATCGTTTGTCTTTCGCTTTGATTGAGGCATGGCGCGTTCCTTCAGCCGAGCATGGAACCAACGTCCGAGGCGAGTATTTGTTGCCACGCGGCGCGTCGATTCCCTTCCCCCGGACTGACGCTTCCGAAGCGAGCCCCGATGCCGCAGAGGGCCGGGGTTTCGAACCGCCAAAAAGAGGTTTTCTGTACATCGTCGTCACAAAACATGGCGACGATTGCGAGGTTGTTATTGTTCAGAATCGCGCGGCAGCCCGAAGACTTGTTTCTGACCAAGTGCGTCCACCGTCCAAAAAGTCGGCCGCAAGGAATGACTGAGGCCCCGTGCTCAACAAAAGAATGTTCAGGTTCGTGACTATGGTTGGCGCTGTATTGCTCGGTATCGTCACCGCGTCTGCTGCGCAGTATCCATATCCAGCCGAGCCGCAATAATGCTCGCCTTCGATCTCAACGGCCGGAAAGCCGGGCGGGAGCGCGCCGCTTGCCATGACGTGCTCAGGGCCGATCCGGTGCGTCTGGGTGTCAAAGCAAACGAGATTGCCCGAACGCACATTGACCGCACCGACCGTAAAGCGCACCGGCCCCGAATTGATCCGGTCGAAATCGATAAGGCTCTCAAGTGTCGAGCGCAGCTTCGCTGTTTCGTAGTAGCTTGTGGCGCCGGCGGCGCCGGGAGGAACGAACCAGGGCGCCATCACGCGAGGCGTGAAGAATCCGGGCGCGCCGCCAGCCAGCGCCAACGTAGCGCTCGCTTGGTTCATGCAGTCGCGCAGGGTATCGCTAGCTTGCGACAACGGCGCGAGCCAGCCGTCGAGGCCGAACGGCGTGGCCGTGACTTTTTCCCAGAAGGTCTTGAGCTGCTCAACGCGCCGCTCGGGCGCATTGCCCGCAATCAGCGCGCCGTATCGAGATCCCCGCAACCCAATCCGGTTGCAGTTCGGCCTCCGCTAGCGCGGCATATACGCCGGCCTGGTAAGAGCCGAGTGCGCCACCGCCCTGCAGGAGCAAAGCGATGCATTCGAAAGGGGGTCGTGCCGGGACGCGGGGTCGCTTTGCGGCCATGGCAGCGATCGCAGCGGGATGAGGTTGTTCCATGACGAGTTCTCTCCTTTATGACTAGGCGGGCAGCAGCGCATCCGAGGCGACCTCGCCTGCACTTTCAGCTTGGGCAAGTGCAGGGATCCCGTCAGGAACTGTCTGCGGTGCCGAGATCGGCTCTATCCGAAACCATGCGACGTACAGGGCTGGCAGAAATACGAGGGTCAGCAGCGTCGCGACCACCAGGCCGCCCATGACCGCGTAGGCCATCGGCCCCCAGAACACGGTAGGCGCGATCGGGATCATGCCCAGAATGGCGGCGGCAGCGGTCAGCAGGATCGGGCGCAGCCGATGCTCCGTGGCAACGATCACCGCGTCCCAGGGGTGCTGGCCCGCGGCGATTTCAGTGTCGATCTGGTCAATAAGGATCACCGAATTGCGGATCACCATGCCGATCAAAGAAACCACGCCGAGGATCGCTACGAATCCCATAGGTGCGCGCGAGATAAGGAGCGCAGCGGCGACACCAATAAGAGCCAGCGGTGCGGTGGCAAGCACAAGGAACAGCCGCTGAAAGCTCTGTAGCTGCACCATGAGGATCGTAATCATGATCAGGATCATGAGCGGGAAGACCGCAAAAATGCTGGCTTCCGCCTTGGCGCTCTCCTCGACTGTGCCGCCTGCAACCACGTCATAACCCGCCGGCAGATTCGATTTGAAGGCTGCAACGTCCGAGGAGAGCCCTTTGACAACGGTCGCCGCCTCCAGGCCCGGCGCCGTATCGGCTTGCACGGTGACGGTTGGCAGACGATGTCGCCGCCAGATCAGCGGCGATTCCGTCGCGTACGAGAGCTTGGCGACCTGCTCAAGCGGCACCGAACGCCCGCCAGACACGTTGATCATCAGGCTGCGCAGGGTCTCGAGCTTGGCGCGCTCTTCCGGAACTGCGCGAGCGACAATATCGATCAGGTAGATATCATCGCGCAACTGGGTAACGGCTGTGCCAGATAAGACAGCGTTGATGGTCTGACTCAATGCTTGCGAACTGATGCCGAGCGCCCGAGCCCGGTCCTGGTCCACTTCGACGCGGACTACCTTGGAGGGCTCGTTCCAGTCGAAGTTGATGTTCCGCGCATCCGGAGTCTTGCCGAGCAGTGACGCGAAGTTCTGCGCAATCTCGCGGACCTTCATGGGGTCGGGACCGCTGATGCGAAACTTGAGCGGCCAGCCGACCGGAGGTCCAAGCTCCAAGGGGCTGACGCGCGGCTGCACCTGCTCGAATTCCGGCCGTTGCAGTGCTGCGAGAACGCGCTTGTGCACGGCGGGCCGAACCTTGAACCCCTTCGTGACAATGACGCCTTGCGCAAAGAAGTCATTGGCGAGCTGTTGGTCGAGCGGCAGGTAGAAACGGATTGCGCCGCTGCCGACATAGAAGGACCAGTGTTCGATGTCGGGGTCGCTTTTCAGGACTTTCTCGAGGTCATCAACCACCTTGCGCGTTGCATTAATCGAGGACCCTTGCGGGAGCGTCAGGTCAACAAGCAGTTCGGGACGATCGGAACTCGGGAAGAACTGCTGCTGCACGAACTGCATGCCGGCGAGAGCGGCGACGAACAATGCAACGGTCGCGCCGATCACCCAGTATTTCAGATGCAGCACTCGATCGAGCACGGTGTGGAACACCCGGGCAAAGCGCGACGGCTCATGGCCGTGACCTTTCATCTTGTCGGGCAGGATGAAAACGCCTATCAGCGGCGTGAACAGCACAGCCACGAACCAGGACGCGATCAACGCGATACCGACGACGGCGAACAGCGTGAAGGTATATTCGCCGGCGCTACTCGCCGCGAAGCCCACGGGGACGAAACCTGCAATGGTGACGAGCGTTCCGGTCAGCATCGGGAAGGCGGTGGCGGAATAGGCGAACGACGCGGCGCTCACCTTATCGGAGCCCTCCTCGAGTTTTTTGATCATCATCTCCACCGCAATCATCGCGTCGTCGACCAGAAGGCCTAGTCCGATGATGAGCGCGCCGAGCGAGATACGCTGCAGGCTCACTCCGGCAAGATTCATGACGACGAAGGTGATCGCAAGAACCAGCGGAATCGAAATCGCGACGACGATGCCCGGGCGCCAACCGAGTGCTAAGAAGCTCACGGCTAAAACGATGGCGATGGCTTCGATCAAAACCTTAATGAACTCGCCTACGGCATCTTGGACGACCTTTGGCTGATTGGCGACCAGATGGGGTTCGATTCCGGCCGGCAGATCGGCCGTTACCCTGGCGAGGCGCTTCTTAATGTGCTCCCCGAATTCCAGAACGTCGCCGTTCTTGCGCATCGAGATAGCGAGGCCGACAGCGTCGCGACCATTGTAGCGGAACATCGGCTGCTGTGGGTCGGCGTAGCCTCGTTGCACCTTTGCAATGTCGCTCAGCCGAAAGAATCGGCCGTTGAAACGGAAATTGATGGCTTTCAGGCTCTCTTCGGACGTGAACTGACCTGAGACGCGAATCGCGATCTTCTCTTGATCTGAGTCCACCGTCCCGCTCGGCTGGATCGCGTTTTGCGCCTGCAGCGTCTGTATCAGCTCGGAAATGTCGAGCCCCATGGCGGCTAGCTGCTGAGTGGAGAACTCCAGATAGACTTTCTCGTCCTGGGTGCCGAGAAGGTCGATCTTCGCAACGTCGGGAACGTTGAGCAGCTCGGCCCGTACGCGCTCGGCGTAATCACGCAGCTCGCGGTGGGTGAAGCCATCCGAAGTCAGCGCGAAGATCAGGGCAAAGGTATCGCCGAACTCATCGTTGAAGAAAGGACCCTGCACGCCTTGTGGCAAGGTCTGTTTAATGTCGCCGACTTTCTTACGCACCTGATACCAGAGATCGGGCACGTCCGAGGCACGGGTGGAGTCCTTCAGATAGACGAACACCACAGACTCGCCCGGCTTGGTGTAGCTCTTTTGATAGTCAATGCCCGGCAATTCCTCGAGCTTCTTCTCGATCCGGTCCGTGACTTGCTGCATCGTCTCCAGTGTGGTGGCGCCGGGCCATAGCGTCTTCACCACCATCGTCTTGATGGTGAATGGCGGGTCCTCATCACGCCCGAGCCGGCGATATTCGAAAATGCCCGCGAGCGTGACGATCAGCATTAGGTATGTGACAAAGCTCTTATGCTCCAGAGCCCAGCGGGAGAGGTTAAGGGTCGTCATTGGCTGTTACTCCCGGCCACGTTTACTGCGGCGAGTCTGACCTTCTGACCGACCGTCAGAATGTTCACGCCCGCGGTGACGACGATGTCGCCTTTGGTAAGACCGTTGGCGACCACGACAGCATTTGCCTCATAGCGAGCGACCGTGATGGGTCTCAGAGCGAGACTGCTCGATGGCTGATCAAGCACCCAGACGGCCGGCGAACCGTTCTTTTCAAAAACAGCGGAGAGGGGCAGCGCGACGGCGAGAGCGACAGGGCCTTTCAAGCGGCCGCCGATACTCATGCCGAAGCGAATTTGCGGCGGCGGATTTTTCAGTGTGACTTTCACGGTGTAAGTGCGCGTCACCGGATCCGCCACCGGAGAAATCTCCCGCACCACCCCACTCATCGTCAGATCCGGGTTGGACAGCGGCCAGACGATGACTTCGGGGTGCGCGTCACTGACATCAGCGAAGGCCGTCTCGGCGATGTTGAAGACGCCGTCCCTGTCGTCTGCTCGCGCCAGCTTCACCACCATTTGGCCGGCGTTGACATTCTGGCCTGCTTCCGCGCCGACGGCGGTGATCACACCGTCGAAGTCGGCCTTGAGTTTCGTGTAGTTAAGCTGGTCCTGAGTAAGGTCGAGAGTGGCCCTGGCGGCAGCGAGCTTAGCTTCGGCCGTACGGAGATTGCGCAGGACGGTGTCGTAGGTCGCTCTGGTCGTCCAGCCGTCTTTCAAGAGCTTGCTTTGGCGCTCCTCCGCGCCCTGCGCCTCTACAAGCGCAGCCTCGGCGGAGCGGATATCCGCTTCCGCTGATCGAAGGCGGTTTCGATAATCCTGGGTGTCGAGCGTTGCCAGCGTGTCGCCTTGTTTAACCGAGGCGCCGACATCAACGAGCCGGGAAAGCACCTTGCCGTTGACGCGGAACGACAGATCGCTCTCGTAACGTGGCTTGACCTCGCCGATTATCTGGCGATCACCGCCGGTGGATTTCGGGTCGACGACGAGGGTGCGCACCAGCCGAAGTGCCGCCGGCGCGTCCTCTGGCTTGCAGCCGACAAGTATCGTCAGAACCGTGAATAGAAGGATGCAGGTCCGCATTGTTCGAACTCCAACTCCTTGAATGTTGACGTTGCCAACTTGATAGTGATAAAAGTTGTCAATGTCTACATCGGGAGGCAGGCCGCTCCGGAATGGCTGATATGCAAAATGTTGACATCGCCAACTTAGCCGGCTAAATATAAGCGAACTCAGCGGTTCGAAAACGATGCCTAAACCCCGATCCCAGGAGCGCCCGTATCACCACGGCGATCTACGCCGTGCGATCGTCGAGGCTGCGCTGGAAATCTTGCGGGAAACCCAGAGCCTTGAGTTTTCGCTTCGGGAACTTGCCCGGCGAGCTGGCGTCAGCCACAACGCGCCTTACAAGCACTTTGCCGACAAGCGTGAGCTTTTGGCGGCTGTCTCAGCCGCGGGGTTTGAGATGCTGGCCAAGCGCATGACCAGCGAGTTCGCGGGCCTCCGCCGTCCTCGCGAGCAGTTGTTCGCGATGTTGCGCGCGTACATCGACCATGGGGTTGGAAACCCGGCGCTCTACAGCTTGATGTTTGGAGGCTATCTGGGCGGTCCGGATCGTAACCGCCCCGCTATCGAACTAGCTGAAGCGGAGAAGACCAAAGCTCTGCTTGCGGGCGTGATCGTCGCCGGAGGTCTGGGACGCGCCATCCCGCACACCCCGGGCAACGAACGGCAGATTGCGGGTGCCCTTCTGGCGTGCTGGTCCCTCGTCCATGGACTCACTCTGCTGCTGGCCGATGGGCTCGTCGGTCCGAAGAAAAAATCCGGCGCGCTTGGCGACAGCCTCGTGCAGGGCATGCTGGACGGTCTCGCGGCGGAACTTCCCGCTTTGCCACCGGGTACTTGGGTAGGGCCGCAAGGGTCCTAGCGGAAATTTTCACCGCTGTTAGTTCCGGCTGTCGACGAGCAGCTACCACGATATTTTCTGCGGTGCGAATGACGCGATTGGCACAAGGCGGACATCTCCCTGATTGTTGGGAACGGTCTGCGTCATCGCCGCGCCCTCTCCCACCATAAGGGCGTTCACGCCCGTCTTCGCGGGCTATGGGGAGAGGGCGCAGGTACCTCTAGCGCCTGATCTGCGCCCGCAGCGTGTCCTCGACCACGCGGTCGAACGAGCCGCCGGGCTTCTTCGGTTCTTTCTTGCGCTGCTCCACGACATACACGTCGCGCTTTTTTACCAGCTCCGACATCCGCGCGTTGAGCGACTTGCGCTCGCTCATCTGCTTGTCGATTTCGGCCTGGCGCTGCGCCGGGTTCATCGGCTTGAGCACGTCCGGAAGGTCATCGTCCTTCACCGTGCCGAGCTTCTGCCGCCCCGCGGTGACGTCAGCGACCAGATCGCCGGCGCCGGTCACGGCCTCGGCGGAAGCGAGGCCGGCGCTGCGCTTGCTCATGTAGCCGGCCATTTCCGAGGCGACGGAGCGCGGCGCCGCGGCGTATTGCTCGGTCTTCTTGAGCACGCCCGAGCGCTGGTGGCGTGGGCCATACGGAATGACGGTGCCGTTGATGCGGCCTTGCAGTTCGAGGATCTCGATGTCGAACGGCGTCTCGATGATGACGATCTGGCCGCCGTCCTGCGGGATCGGGATGTAGCGGCCGCCGCCCATCTGCGCGATCTCGCGCCACACCCGCTCGGTGTCGCGCGCGCCGCCGGCCTGCACCGCGTTGATGATGATGTCGCGCTCGCGCGCGATCTTCATCACCTCCGGATATTTGATGTCCTGCGCGTAATCCATGTGCGGCGGCGCGTCGCCGACCAGGAACATGATGCGGCGCACTTCGTCGCCCTGCGTCCAGATCAGCTTGGTGACGCCGACGTGCAGCGCTTCGTTGACGCTCTCCGGCCAGTCGCCGCCGCCGCGTGCACGCAACTCCAGCAGGTTGGCGTAGAGGTCCTGGATGTCCGTGGTGAGCGGGAACACCTTGGTGACGTACTCGTCGCCGATGTCACGATAGGCGACCAGGCCCATGCGGATTTCGGCGTCGGGATTGGTGTCGACGATCGACGTGGCGATCGACCAGATCTGGCGCTTGGCGCCCTCGATCAGCGGCCCCATCGAGCCGGTGGTATCCAGCACGAATCCGACTTCGACAATAGGCTTGGCGGAGGAAATGCTGGCGGACGAGAATAAGGCGAGAAGAACGGCGAGGAACAACGTCCTCGCGAGCTGAGCAAGCATGTTTTCACCCCTCAAAGATTTCCGACGCAGGGATGATTTTCCTGTTCGCGGCGGACGCGGGCCGGGATTGCGGCTGGCCGTCGGCGGATTGGCGGCGGCATGCTTTGTCGCAGGCCACGTTAAATCTGAGATTTCAGGTCCGCCGTCGCCGATTGGGACAAATCCACGGCAATATTGTTCAAGTCTGAACAGGCGTTTATGAGTGGATCATGAAGGTCGGCGGCAAACACACCCGCAGCATTTGGCTGGAGCCGGACGGCGCCACCGTTGGCACCATTGACCAGACGGTGTTGCCGCACCGCTACACGACGATCAAGCTCACGACGCTCGACGACGCAGCGCGCGCGATCTCGACCATGCAGTTGCGCGGCGCGCCACTGATCGGCGCTGCGGCGGCGTACGGTATGTGTCTCGCGTTGCGCGCCGATGCCTCCGACGAAATGCTGGAGCGTGCTTACGCGACGCTGATCAAGACACGGCCGACCGCGATCAATTTGAAATGGGCGCTCGACGAGATGGTCGCCGCGGTCCGCAATCGGCCGCGCGGCGAGCGCGTCGCCGCGGCCTATCGCCGCGCCGCGGAAATCTGCGATGAGGATGTCGCCATCAACCAAGCGATCGGGAGGCACGGCCTCAAGCTGATCGAGGATATCGCCAAGATGAAAAAGCCGGGCGAGCCAGTCAACGTACTCACCCACTGCAACGCCGGCTGGCTCGCCACCGTCGACGTCGGCACCGCGACCGCGCCGATCTACACCGCGCACGACAAGGGCGTGAAGCTCCACGTCTGGGTCGACGAGACGCGGCCACGCAACCAGGGCGCTTCGCTCACCGCCTGGGAGCTCGGCCAGCACGGCGTGCCCCACACCGTAATTGCTGACAACACGGGCGGCCACCTGATGCAGCACGGCATGGTCGACCTCGCGATCACCGGCGCCGATCGTGTCAGCGCGCGCGGCGACGTTTGCAACAAGATCGGCACCTATCTGAAGGCGCTGGCTGCAAAGGACAACGGCGTGCCTTTTTATATCGGGCTACCGTCGCCGACCATCGACTTCACGGTGAGCGATGGCGTTGCGGAAATCCCGATCGAGCAGCGCGGCGCCGAGGAGCAGGCGACCATGACGGGCCGCACGGCGGACGGGCGGATCGAAACCGTCACCGTGATCCCCGACGGCTCGCCGGTCGCCAACTACGGGTTCGACGTGACGCCGGCGCGGCTGGTGACCGGCCTCATCACAGAGCGCGGTGTGCTGCCGGCGACGCGTGAGGGATTGGCCAAGGCGTTTCCGGATCGTGCGAACGGTGTGCGTGCAGCAGGAGGAAGTATCCGATGATACGTCCTGCCGCGGCTGCTGCCGCACTGGCGATTGCTTGCGCTCCGACGCTTGCCGAGCCAAACAAGCAAATCCTCGATCGCGCGCGGCACTACCAGATCGATGCCCTCAAGCTGCTGGAGCGCCTGGTCAACATCGACTCCGGCACTGGCTACGCGGATGGGCTCGTGCAGGTCGGTGCCATCGCCGTCGAGGAATTACGCCAGCTTGGCGCCGATATCGAAATTCTGCCGGCCAAGCCCGCGGTGGGCGACAACATCGTCGCCACCTTCAAAGGCACCGGCAAGGGCCGCATCCTGTTGATGGCGCACACCGACACGGTGTTTGCGCAAGGCACCGCGGCGAAGCGGCCGTTCCGGATCGACGGCGAGCGCGCTTATGGACCGGGCGTGTCCGACGACAAGGGCGGCATCGTTACAGCGATCGCAGTGCTGAAAATTCTGCAAGACCTGAAATTCAGGGAATATGATCGTATCACACTGTTGCTCAACACCAACGAGGAGACTGGCTCCCGCGGGTCGCGTGCGCTGATCGAGCGGCTCGCCAGCGAGCACGACGTCACGCTCAACTTGGAATCCGGGCGGGCCAGCGACGGCATCGTGATCTGGCGCAAGGGTTCGGCGCGGTTGACGATCGAAGTGAAGGGACGCGCCGCGCACGCCGGCGGCTCGCCGGAGCAGGGCCGCAACGCCGCGATGGAATTGGCCAACCAGGTGCTGCAGGTCGCCATGCTCGGCAACGCGGCGAAGCAGACGACGGTGAACGTCACCGTGCTGCAGTCCGGCGACCGCTCCAACGTGATCCCCGATCTCGCCGTGGCGCACGCCGACGTGCGCGCGCTGGTGAGCGAGGAGTTCGACCGCGTCGAGCGCGAGGCTACGGCGATTGCGAAGAACGGCAAGGTCATTCGCGACACAGAGGTGACGGCGACACTCAACCGCAGCTTCCCCGTCATGCCGCAGAACGCGAAAACCGACGCGCTCGCCAAGATGGCGCAGTCGGTCTACGGTGAGCTCGGCAAGACCTTGAAACTCGAAGGCAGCGGTGGCGCGGCCGATTCGAGTTTTGCCGCGGGCGTGTTCAAGCCAGCGCTCGACGGGCTTTCTATCGTCGGCGGCAACGCGCACACCGACCGGGAATACATCGAGCTTGCCAGCATTCCGCCGCGATTCTACCTGCTCACTCGCATGATCATGGAACTGGGCAAAGGAAACTGACAGAGCGCAAATGAGCGGAAATCTCGCCAAGGCGCTGGAGATTCCCGTCGACGGCCGGCAGTCGCAGACCGCGCTTGCGGTGGCACGCGGTACCGCAAGGCTGCTGATCTCACTCGGCGTCTGCTGCGTCAGCGAATTGCCGCTTGCGTCCGGCCGCCGTGCTGATCTGGTCGCGCTCGGCCGCGATGGCGAAATCTGGATCGTCGAAATCAAATCCTCGGTGGCTGACTTCCGCGCCGACCAGAAGTGGATGGACTACCGGATGCACTGCGACCGGCTGTTCTTCGCCACCACGACCGAGGTGCCGTGCGGAATCTTCCCGCCCGACACTGGGCTGATCGTGGCGGACGGGTTCGGCGCCGAGATCGTTTGCGGGGCGCCGGAGCACAAACTGCATGCGTCGACACGCAAGAGCATGATGCTGAGCATCGCCCGCGCCGCGTCGCTGCGCCTGCAATCGCTGATCGACCCGGCCGGGCCTTATGAATCCGAGCTTTAGAATTTTGACCGCCATCGCGGTGCTGCTGGCCGGCGTCTTGGCTGCTTCCGCGCAGCCGTTTGCCGGCAAGACCGTTTCCATGGTGATCGGCTTCGGGCAGGGCGGCGGCTACGACCTGTGGGGACGCACGGTCGGGCGGCACATCGGCAAGCACCTGCCAGGCAATCCCAGCGTGGTGCCGCAGAACATGCCGGGCGCCGGCAGCTATGTGGCGGCGAGCCACATCTATAACGCCGCCCCGAAGGACGGCACGACAATCGGCATTATCGCGCGCGACGCCGCGCTTGGGCCGCTCACGGGCGCGCCCGGCGCGCGGTTTGACGCTACCAAGTTCTCCTGGCTGGGCAGCCCGGCGACCGAGCACAACGTCTGCATTGCCAACGCCACGGCCGCGGTGAAGAGCGCGCGGGACCTGCGCGACAAGGAGCTGGTCCTTGGCGACACTGGGCCGGGCACCGGGACGCGCTCCTACCCGAAGGTGCTCAACGATCTGCTTGGATACAAATTCAAGCTGGTCAGCGGCTTTCGTTCGTCGGCCGACGTGTTCCTGGCGATGGAGCGCGGCGAGGTCGACGGCATCTGCGAGAGCCTCGACAGCATCCATAACCGCCGGCCGGACTGGATCCCGCAAAGGAAGGTCACGGTGTTGCTGCAGGGTGGCGTCGCGCCGCATCCAAAATTGCCGGGTGTGCCGTTCGTGCTCGATCTTGCTCGCAACGCCGAGGAGCGGCAATTGCTCGAGTTTCTCTACGCGGGGCAGGGCATCGGCCGGCCGTTCGTGGCGCCGCCTGATCTGGCGCCCGATCGCTTGAAGATGTTGCGCGGTGCATTCAATGCGACGATGAAAGATGCGGAATTCCTGGCCGACGCTAAGAAGAGCAAGCTCGAGGTGGAGCCGGAGGACGGCGAGCACCTCGCATCGCTGATCGCGAAGATTTACGCAACGCCGAAGCCGATCGTTGAGCGGGTCGGCAGTCTCATAAAGTAGCGACGGCGATGAGCCCACAACGGAGCATCGCGTCCTCCTGCAAACCGGCGCGGCGCCGGTCCGTGGCCATCAGCGCGGCGCGCGCTTGGCCAGAATGCGCTGCAACGTACGCCGGTGCATGTTGAGCCGGCGCGCGGTTTCCGAAACGTTACGGTTGCACAATTCATAGATGCGCTGGATGTGCTCCCAGCGCACGCGATCGGCCGACATGGGGTGTTCCGGCGGCTCGGCCTTGCGGCCCTCGATCGCGAGCAGTGCCGCGACCACGTCGTCGGCGTCGGCCGGCTTGGCGAGGTAATCAACCGCCCCGATCTTCACCGCGTTCACCGCAGTGGCGATGTTGCCGTAGCCGGTGAGGATGATGGCGCGGGCGTCAGGCCGGCGGTGCTTTAGTGCGGAGATCACGTCGAGTCCGGTGCCGTCGCCGAGCCGCATGTCGATCACGGCAAATGCCGGGGCGGACCTTTCGACCTGCAGCAGGCCGTCCGAAACCGACTCCGCGGTGGTCACCTCGAAGCCGCGGGATTCCATGGCGCGTGCCAGTCGTAACAGGAACGACTTGTCGTCCTCGACAATCAGCAGCGATCGCTCGGCCAGGTCGGCCAGCGGTTTGGCAGCTTCAGTGACGGCGATGTTCATGGTCGTTTCCTATACCCTGTCGCCCACCTTATTATTTCACCAAGGTAGAGGGGTTGGGTCCGCCGCTCAAGAGGCGGCAAATCCAAGCGGCCGCTCAAAATCTGTTCGGCCCCAGCGTACCTTGACCACCGCGCCCCGGTCCGGAAACACGCGGTTCTCGAAGTTGAGCGTTGCGCCGGAGCGTTCCAGCAGAGTCTTGGCGATGAAGAAACCCAGGCCCAAACCGGTGGTCTCGCCGCCGGCATTCATGCGCCGCCGTTTGCTGGAGCGCACATAGGGCTCGCCGATCCGGTCCAGGATTTCCGGCGCGAAGCCCGGGCCGTCGTCGCTGATGACGACGGCGATGTCGTCGCCGGTCCAGTCGGCCGTGACCTCAACCCGCTCCTGCGCGAAATCGACGGCGTTCTCCAATAAATTGCCGAGGCCGTAGAGGATCGCCGGATTGCGTGCGCCAACGGGAGCCGCCGGCGGCATGTCGATGTTGATCGAGACGCCGAAATTGCGGTGCGGGGCGACCACCTCCTCGATCAAGGCGGAGAGCGGCACGCTGTCGAACGGCTCGGAGCTCGGCAGCTCGTTGAGCTTCGCCAGGATGGCGCGGCAGCGTTGCGACTGCTCCTGCAGCAGCTTCACGTCGTCGGCGTGCGGCGAGTTCGGCTCGATGGCGCGTTCGAGCTCCTTGGCGATCACTGAGATGGTGGAGAGCGGCGTACCGAGCTCATGCGCAGCCGCTGCGGCAAGGCCGTCGAGCTGCGAAAGCGCCTGTTCGCGCGCCAGCACCAGCTCGGTGGCCGCCAGCGCCTCGGCGAGCTGGCGGCCTTCCTCTGTGAGTTGCCACGCGTAGACGCCGATGAAGCCGATCGCGAGCAGAATCGAGAGCCAGACGCCGAGCAGATAGATCCACGGCAGCTCCAGCGGATCCTCGATATCCCAGGGCAGGGGATAGTGCGCGAACACCAGGATGGTGGCGCACAGCACGGCGAAGCCGCCGAGCATCAAGGTGAGGCGCGGCGGCAGTGCCGTCGCCGAGAGCAGCACGGGCGCCAGGAACAGGAAGGCAAACGGGTTCTGCAAGCCGCCGGTCAGGAACAGCAGCACCGCCAGTTCCGCGATGTCGAAGGCGAGCAGCCAGGCAGCGCGTTCCGGCTCCAGCCGCTGGGTCGGCGCAAAGCGCAGCCGCAACGCCACGTTGAGCCACGCCGACAGCGCGATGACGGCCAGGCAGGCCCAAATCGGCAGCGGAAAATCGAGGCCGTAGTGCACGACCAGCACAGCCGTTGACTGGCCGATAATCGCCAGCCAGCGCAGGCGCAGCAGCGTATCGAGGCGCACGTTGCGCCGCTGCGGGAGGTGCAACTGGTCGAGGGTGTCGTCGAGCATGCTCACAATTTAGTGCATCGAGGCCGCGCCAGCCACCTTTGCAGCATGCCGCCAATTGCAGCGCCCGGATGCCTTGACCGGCCGTCGCCCAAGTCAATAATGCCGCCCGCAATGAGCGGCGATGCCACCGACAACATCCGCTGGGATCATACGGCCGATGTGGTCGTGATCGGCGCCGGAGCCGCCGGGCTGCCGGCCGCGATCAGCGCTTGCGATCATGGCGCGTCTGTGATCGTCGTTGAAGAGAACTTCGATATCGGCGGCCGCGCCATGCTCAGCGGTGGCCGCGTGCAGGTCGGTGGCGGTCACGCCCTGCAAAAGAAGCTCGGCATCCACGATACGCCCGAACAGATTTACCAGGACTGGATACGTCCGGACCACGCAGAGAGCCGGTTCAACGATCGCGAGCTGGTGCGCGTTTTCGCCGAAGAAAACATTTCAATGTATGAGTTCCTGATCGAAAACGGAGTCGAATTCATCGAAAACCCGATTCGCTCGCCGGACGCATCGACGGTTGATCGCATCTTCGTCACCAAGGAATGGCATATCCCGAGCGGGGTGATCGCCCCACATCGGAACCGCAATGGGTCAGGCCTGGTGCGGCGGCTGGAAGAAAGCGCACGGGACAAAGGCACGCAGATCTTTCTCAAGCACAAGATGACTTCGATCCTGCGAGAGAAGCAGAACTCCGGCCGGGTGCTCGGCATTGCCGTCTCGAACGGCAGCGGTCCTGTGAACATCCAGGCGCGCAAGGGCGTCGTGATCTGCACCGGCGGCCATATCGGTAACGTCAACTTCCGTCGCATGTTTGATCCGCGGCTCACCGAGGAATACCAGCAGGCGGGCGAGCCCTACGCGCATCAGAGCGCCGACGGCGAGCTCGCGGCGATGGACATTGGCGCCGCGCTGTGGGCGACGGCGATCCAGACCATTCCCGCCGGCGTGTGGATCACAAGAACGGCGCACATCGGCTGCCGTTGGGGCTACAACTCGCTGGTCTGGGAGCCGGACAGCGTGATGTTTGTGCAGGCACGCGCCACCGGTCTCACGGTCGAGGACTGGCAGAACGTTATCCTGGTGAACCAGTTCGGCCGCCGGTTTTGGGACGAAACGGACACCTCGCACAGGTTCTTCGACGCCGCGCTCGCCAACCACGGCGACCAAACCAAGCTTAACGGCGGCGGGCCGATCTGGGCCATTTTCGATGCCGATGCTGCGAGGCGCGAGAACTGGAATCCACAGCCGCCGTATGTCGATCCCGACGACTGGTTTTTTAGCGCCGATACGATCCCGGAGCTCGCGACCAAGATCAAAAACCCATACCAGAAGCGCCCCGTCGCCGGCGTGGCGCTGCAGGCGACGGTGAACCGCTACAACTCGTTCGTCGCGGACGGGGTGGACACAGACTTCAACAAGCCAACGCCGCGCTACAAGATCGAGACACCGCCGTTCTACGCCGCGTGGTCCACGCCGATCGTGCACGACGCGTTGACTGGGCTGCGCACCAACATCAACGCTGAAGTAATGGACACGCGCGGCGCGGTTATCCTCGGCCTTTACTGCGCGGGTGAATCGCAGGGCGGCTTCGCTCAGCATGGGCTGTGCCGCAGCATGGTGTTCGGCCGCATCGCCGGCCGGCATGCAGCTCAGCGCAACGATTGAGGGCTATTTCGGCGGACAGGCACCTTTATAAGGCGCGACCGCTGTCGCGCCTTCGCAGATAGCGACGCGCTCGATCTTCGTTTCGGGCGCCAGCGAATACGATCGCAGGCTGTAGTTGCCTGCCGCGTTGATGTAGTTGCATAGCGGCAGCACGGTGATGGTTCGCTCCACGAACCAATCGCCGCCGTCCTGAACAGGCACGCCGTCCTTCACATCGACCGTCTCGCGGCTTGCAATCATTTTCCAGCCCGGCTCTGAGATCGAGGCGTCACAATTGTGATCGGCCAGCGCCGTGCGTGGCATCGCGGTTACGATCAGCATCAAAATCCAGGTTCGCACGCTCGACATTCCGGAGTCCATTGCTGCCGCCGACGAGCCTGTTTGGTGCCTTGACCCCCTACTGCGCAAGGTCAAGACTAATGCCAATAAAACTAAATTGTACATCGGGAGGTCAGGCCATGGGCAAGCCGACAGGCGACCGTGCATCCGGCAATCGCCGCGCGGAAAACGTCAGCAGACGGAAATTTCTCTCGCAAGGCGCGGCCGCGGGCGTCGGCGTTGTTGCGATAACGGGCACAAGCTCACAAGCCAGCGCGCAGGCCAACGGCAACGTCAGATGGGACTACACCGTCGATGTGGTCGTGATCGGTGCCGGTGTCGCCGGATTGCCGGCCGCTATCGCGGCGCGGGACAACGGTGCGTCCGTCATCATCGTCGAGGAGAACTACGACATCGGCGGGCGCGGCATGCTGAGCGGCGGCCGCGTGCAAGTCGGCGGCGGCCATGCGCTGCAACAAAAGCTCAACATCAAGGACACGGCGGACCAGATTTTTGCTGATTGGGTGCGCTACGACCACGGCGAGAGCAAGCTGAGCGACCGCGATCTGGTTCGCGTGTTCGCTGACGAAAACGTCGCGACCTACGATTGGCTGATCGAGAACGGCGTCGAATTCATCGAGAAGCCGATCCGCGCGCCGGACGCCTCGACCGTGGACCGCATCTTCGTCACCAAGGAATGGCACATCCCAAGCCAGATCATCGCGCCACGGCGCAACCGCAACGGCTCGGGCCTGGTGCGCCGCATGGAAGAGAGCGCACGCAAGAAAGGCGCGCAGATTTTCCTCAAGCACAAGATGACGTCGATCGTCCGAGAGAAACACAATGCCGGGCGCGTGCTCGGCATCACCACTGTCAATGGCAGCAACGCGGTGAACATCCGCGCCACCAAAGGTATTGTCGTCGCGACCGGCGGCCATAGCGGCAACGTCAACTTCCGCCGCACGTTCGACCCGCGCCTGACCGAGGAATACCAGCAGGCCTGCGAGCCCTATGTGCACCAGGGGGCGGACGGCGAACTTGCCGCGATGGACATCGGCGCGTCGTTGTGGGCGACCGGCAACCAGACCATCGAGACGGCAGCCGCCATCACCAAGACGCGGCACATCGGCTGCCGCTGGGGCTACTCATCGCTGGTCTACGAGCCTGACAGCCCGATGTTCCCGCTGGCGCGCGCCACCGGCCTGACGGTGCGTGACTGGCAGAATATGATCTTCGTCAACCAGAACGGCCAGCGGTTCTGGAACGAGGTCGACGGCTCGCACAAGTTCTTCGCCGCTGCCATGGCGTACAACGGCGACACGACCAAATTGAACGGCGGCGGCCCGGTCTGGGCGATTTTCGACGCCGACGCGGTTGTACGCGAGAAATGGAAGCCCGAGCCGCCACACGTCGACCCCGACGGCTATTTCTACAGTGCGGATACCATTTCGGAGCTCGCCGGCAAGATCAGGAATCCGCACCAGAAGCGGCCGATCTCAGGTGCCGTGCTGCAGGAGACGGTAAACCGCTACAACTCGTTCGTTACCGCGGGCAAGGACGCCGACTTCAACAAGCCGACGCCGCTGCATAAGATCGAGAAGCCGCCGTTCTATGCGGCCTGGACGACGCCGATCCTGCACGACACGCACACCGGCTTGCGCATCAACACCAACGCTCAGGTGATCGATACCCGCGGCGAAATCATCCAGGGCCTTTACGCCGCCGGCGAGACGCAGGGCGGCTTCGCGCAGCACGGGCTTACACGTTGCATCGTGTTTGGCCGCGTTGCCGGCAAGCACGCGGCGAAGGGCGGAGTGTACGAGACATCCGGCGCCAAGCCATGAGTGTGACGGGCGCTCGGCCCGTTCATCTGGAGGTGACCGCGCCGGGCCCCCTTGAGGCGGCGGTCGGCAGTGAGATCGTGGTCCGGTTGCGGGCGTCCTGCTCCGCGGGGCATGAGCGGTCTGGCATGGCTGCGACGCTTGTCGCTCCTGACGGAGCGGAGTTGTCGCACGCATTTGCCACTCACCGCGATGCAATCAGCGAGACTTCCGATATTGTTCTCAAGCTGCCGCCGAACGTCGGCGAGCATGCTTGGCGCTTCGTGCTGCCGGCGCACGAGATCGCGGGAGTCCGATATGCGGAGGCATCGTTCGTTGTGCCGGTGCAGGCCAGGCCGCAAGCGGCCAGCCTGGCGGTCTGGGACATTCCGTCTCCGGTGGTGGTCGCATCGCAGTTCGCGGTGAAGGTCGGCGCCAAATCGTCGGCCGGCTGCGAATTGAAGGGCCGCGGCGTGGAAGTCCTGATCGGTACCGAGGTGGTGGCGCGAGGCGCGCTTGGCGATATGCCGTGGCAAGGAACGGCTGCGCTCTATTGGACGGAGTTGCCGCTCGTCGCGCCGAGCGAGCCCGGTATGGCGTCATGGACGGCACGGTTCGAGGCCGACGGCCTGGAGTTGCCGCACGAGAGCGCATCGTCAACATTCGGCGTCGCAATCGTCCCGCCACCCGATCACAAACTCACTGTGAAGGTGATTGAAAAGGATACCGCGGCTCCGATCGAAGAGGCCTTGGTGCGGCTCGGCGCCTATCGCGCGGAAACCGGCCGCACGGGCTTGGCCGAAATCCGGCTGCCGAAGGGCCGCTACGAGGTCAACGTGTGGAAGGCAGGCTACGAAATCCAGCCCACGATGCTTGACCTCGACAGGGACGCCAGCGTCGAACTCGAAGCGCTTGTTGTTCCCGAGGATGACCCGGACGCCTATTGGACGAACTGACCTCGGGTCTTGCGCTGAGCGGCGCGACAGGTCACATGTGCCGCAAGAAATGCCTATGACGTCCACCCCCGCCATTGCCGTCGATCGTCTGGTCAAGGTCTATAAGACCGTGACCGCCGTCGACGGCATTTCGTTTTCGCTGGAGCCCGGCTCGTGCACCGCGCTGCTCGGCGGCAACGGCGCCGGCAAGACCACCACCATCGCCTCCATCATGGGGCTGCTGCAGCCGACCTCCGGCCGCGTCAGCGTGCTGGGTGCGGAGATGCCGCGGCAGCGCCACCGCGTGCTGCACCGGATGAACTTCGAAAGTCCGTATGTGGACGTGCCGATGCGGCTCACGGTGCGTCAGAATCTCAAGGTGTTCGGCATGCTCTACGGCGTGGCCGATGTCGCCGCGCGCACGCAGGCGCTTGCCGAGGAGCTTGATTTGGCCGGTCTGCTCGACCGGCCGACCGGCAAATTGTCGTCGGGCCAGAAGACCCGCGTCGCGCTGGCCAAGTCGCTGATCAATTCGCCAGAAGTGCTGCTGCTCGACGAGCCGACCGCGTCGCTCGATCCTGACACCGCCGACTGGGTGCGCTCGTGGCTCGAGCGTTACCGCGCGTCTCGCAATGCCACGGTGCTGCTCGCCTCGCACAACATGGGTGAAGTCGAGCGGCTATGCGAGCGCGTCATCATGCTGAAACAAGGCAAGATCGTCGACGACGACACGCCGGCCAATCTCGTCTCGCGCTACGGCCGCACCAATCTTGAAGAGGTTTTCCTCGACATCGCGCGCGGGCGCAGCGAAGCGTCGGAGGCGGCGCAATGAGCGTGCAATCTCCCGAATACGTCGCATTCTCGCCGCGTCGCGTCGGCGCGATCGTGCTGCGGCACTGGTATGTGATCAAATCGTCCTGGCCGCGCATTTTCGATCTGATGTACTGGCCGATGGTGCAGATGCTGATGTGGGGCTTCCTTCAGCTCTACGTCGCGCAGCATTCCAATTTCTTCGCACAGGCCGCGGGCACCTTCGTCGCCGCCGTGATCCTGTGGGACATCCTGTTCCGGGGGCAGCTTGGCTTTTCGATTTCGTTTCTGGAAGAGCTTTATTCCCGCAACATGGGCAACCTGATGATGAGCCCACTGCGGCCAACCGAATACGTCGCCGCGTTGATGACCATGAGCATCATCCGGCTGGCGATCGGCACGATCCCGGTCACGTTGCTCGCGATCGTGTTCTTCGGCTTCAATCTGTGGGCCATGGGGCTCGCGCTCGCCGTGTTCGTCTTCAACCTGTTCCTGACCGGTTGGTCGGTCGCGCTGGTCGTGGCCGGCCTGCTGCTGCGCAACGGCCTCGGCGCGGAGAATTTGGCGTGGGGTATCATGTTCCTGTTCTTGCCGCTGACCTGCGTGTATTACCCGGTGTCGGTGCTGCCGGACTGGCTGCAGATCTTCGCCTGGATGTTGCCGCCGACCTACGTATTTGAGGGCATGCGCGCGCTGCTAGTCGACAAGGTGTTTCGCGGCGACCTGATGCTCCAGGCGTTCGCGCTCAACGCACTGGTGTTTGCCGCTAGCACGATTGTGTTTCTGGTCCTGCTCCGAAGCGCCCGTGTTCACGGCACCTTGCTCCAGGGCGGCGATTAATCCCCGCAAATCCCCGCAGGAACCCGGCGAGTTGCGAAATCCTGTTATGTTTCCGAGGCATAGCGCGGCGCGCAAAACCTCCCAAATGTTGACGGTATGTCAACAAACCTTCACTATGCTGCGCCGCAACAAACGGGCCGGGGTCCCAAAATGGCGATTGGGGAATTTGGCGGGGCGCCTGCTTCCGGCGGTCCGATTTTTTCGAACGGCCTCTACTGGGCCTACGAGATGGGCCACGCCGCGCTCAATCCTGCGCGCGCACTAGCCGGCGCAACGCAACTCTATTTCAAGAACCCGCTCAATCCGCTCGCGCACACCACCTACGGCAAGTCGGTCGCCGCCGCGATGGAATTGTTCGAGCGCTCGACGCGGCGCTACTCCAAGCCGGTGTGGGATCTCGACTCCACGATGGTCGGCGGCGAACGCGCCCCGATCCATATCTCAACCATCTGGCAACGCCCGTTCTGCAACCTGCTGCATTTCGAGCGCATGTTCTGCCACATGCCGCGACGGCCGCAGCCCAAGGTCCTGATCGTTGCGCCGATGTCGGGCCATTACGCCACGCTGCTGCGCGGCACGGTCGAAGCCTTCTTGCCAAACCACGACGTCTACATCACCGACTGGGTGGACGCGCGCATGGTGCCGGTGTCCGAGGGCCGCTTCGATCTCGACGATTACATCGACTACATCATCAGCATCCTGCATCGCCTCGGCGGCGACACTCACATCATCGCGGTCTGTCAACCGTCGGTGCCAGTGCTTGCCGCAACCTCGCTGATGGAGGCCGACAAGGATCCCTATGCGCCACGCTCCATCGTGCTGATGGGCGGCCCGATCGACACCCGGATCAATCCGACCGCCGTCAACAAGCTGGCGGAAGCTCGCGGCGTCGACTGGTTCCGCCGCAACGTCATCAGCAAGGTGCCGTTCCCGCATCCCGGCATGATGCGCGACGTCTATCCGGGATTCCTGCAGTTGCACGGTTTCGTCAGCATGAACCTCGACCGGCATGTCGATGCGCATCGCGATCTGTTCATCCATCTCGTCAAAGGCGACGGCGACTCGGCGCAGAAGCACCGCGAATTCTATGACGAGTACCTCGCGGTGATGGATCTGGCGGCCGAGTACTACCTGCAGACAGTCAAGACCGTGTTCGTCGATCACGCGCTGCCCAAAGGGCAGATGACCCATCGCGGCCGCCTGGTCGATCCGGGCGCGATCCGGAACGCCGCGCTGCTCACGGTCGAGGGTGAGAACGACGATATCTCCGGTGTCGGCCAGACCGAAGCGGCGCACAAGCTGTGCGTGAACATCCCGCCCGAGCGTAAGGCGCACTACTTGCAACTCGGCGTCGGCCACTACGGCGTGTTCAACGGCTCCCGGTTCCGCGCCGAGGTGGCGCCGCGGATCGCCGATTTCATGCTGACGCACGACCGTATGCCGAAGGTGCAGCCTGTGAAGACGGTTTTGCGCGCCGTCGGCTAGCCGTCGATCGCCGATCTGCTAGATTTCTTTGGATTCGAGCCAGCCAAGGCCACGCGCCCGCATGCCCAGCCGAAGCCGCACGCCGTCCTGGCTCCGCAAGTTTGCGGCGCAGCCGTTGCGTGCGCTGCTCGACCGGCGGCAAAGCGAGCCGCAGACCATCCAGATCGTGTTCGATCGGGACATCTATCTGGTCAGCGTGCGTCGGCACCGCCGTTCGCGGCGCTACACCTTGCGCATTCATTCCGCCACGCGCGAGGTTATCCTCACCATGCCGCTGCGCGGCAGCGTGCGCGAGGCAAAGGCATTCGCGCAAAAGCACGGCGGCTGGATCGCGGCGCGGCTGCGGCGATTGCCGGAGGCGGCGCCCTTCATTGCCGGCGCTACGGTGCCGTTGCGCGGCGTCGAGCATCGCATCGCCCACCGTCCCGGCAAACGCGGCACGGTCTGGATCGAGCAGGGCGATGACAGCGAGAATCTGATCTGCGTGGCTGGCGAGGCGCCGCATGTCGAGCGCCGGGTCGGAGATTTCCTGCGCCGCGAGGCGCAGCGCGATCTCGGCGCTGCCAGCCGTCGCGCCGCTGACATGATCGGCGTCAGCATCAAGCGAATCTCGGTGCGGGATCAGTCGAGCCGGTGGGGCTCGTGCTCGACAACTGGCGTTCTGTCATACTCGTGGCGGTTGATCCTCGCGCCGCCCTTCGTGCTGGACTATCTCGCCATCCACGAGGTCGCGCACCTGGTCGAAATGAACCATTCCGCGCGGTTCTGGCGGCTGGTGAACCGGATGTGCCCGGACGCCGAGCGCGCCAAGGCATGGCTCGACGTGCACGGCGCCGATCTGCACCGCTACGGCCTGCCCGCCGAAAACCTCGGCGCGCGGCAGATCGGCTGACCGCGCATTGCCAACCGTTGAAATCGGGTGCCTCCCTGCGCGGAACGCGGGCTAAGGTCGGCTTGAATGCTGCGTCCCGGCACCTTCCCCCTCACGCTGCTGCTCGCCTTGCTGACCGGCATGGGGCCGCTGTCGGTCGACATGTATCTGGCGTCGCTGCCGGATATGGGACGGCTGCTCGGTGCACCGACGGCGCAGGTACAGCTCACCATTTCGTTCTACCTGTTCGGCTTTGCTGTCGCGCAGGTGTTCTACGGCCCGCTGTCGGACCGGCATGGCCGCAAGCCTGTGCTGCTCACCGCGCTCGGCATCTATCTGTTGGCGACGTTCGCATGCGCGGTCACGACCTCGATTGAGGCGCTGATCGCGGCGCGCTTTGCGCAGGCGGTCGGCGCGTCGGGCGCGATCGTGCTGGCGCGCGCGGTCGTGCGCGATATGTATGACGGCTCGCGGATCGGGCGCGAGCTGTCGATCATGGCCTCGATCATGGCGCTGGCGCCATTGTTCGCGCCACTGGTCGGCGGCGTATTGCAGACGCTGTTCGGCTGGCGGTCGAATTTCGTCGCGCTATTCTGCTACGGCGCGATGGCTGCCGGCATGGTCTGGCTGCTGCTGCCGGAGACATTGCGGCAGCGTGCGCCGGAGCCGGTGTCGCCGGTGTCGATCGTGCGTTCCTATCGGCGCTTCCTGAGCGAACGTATCTTCGTCGTTCATCTCGGCATTGCGATCTGCTGCATGTCCGGCCTGTTTGCCTGGATCTCCACTGGCGCGTTCATTTTGCAGGACACCTATGGCCTCTCCGCGCTCGCCTTTGGTCTTACCTTTGCCGCCGCATCGACAGGTTATCTGCTCGGCACTCTCATTGGCGCGCGGTTTGTGACCCAATGGGGCAGCGGCCGCACCGTGGGCACCGGCGCGGTTTGCATGGCCGCGGGCGGGCTTGGTGCGCTGCTTGTCATGACGGTTGGTATGCATGAGGCGGTCGGCCTGGTGTTGGCGGTCGCGCTCTACATGTTCGGCATGGGGATGGTCTGGCCAAACGCGCAGGCCGGTGCGCTCATTCCCTTTCCGGATCGTGCCGGCGCGGCATCGTCGTTGCTCGGCTTTGTCACGCAGACCAACTCGGCGGTCGTTGGCGCGATCCTCGGCCACATCCTCGGCGGCTCGGCCTGGCCTTTTGCCATTGCGTTTGCGCTGGCCGGCTGCGGCACGCTGTTGCTATGGGCGCTGACGCGCCGGCTGCGGGCGACAGCCGTTCAGCAGTGATCAGCGCCGTCCAAACAGCCGGTCAAGCAGCCAGGTATCCATCGTTCCGGATTCAGGCTTCACGTTGCTGGCGCGGGTCGGCTGCTGCACCGGTGCGTGAGCCGGCGCACCCCAGCCAAGTGAAGGCAGGAGTCCTGCTGTCCTTGGCCCGCCATGCAATCCCGGCAGGCTGGCGACGGCGACGCCCTGATGCGCGGGTCTCATGACGCGGGTCCATACGTCGACCGGCATGCCGCCGCCGGTTGTTTTCCGCGTCGGTGAATTGTCGTCGTTGCCGAGCCAGACGCCGGTGACGAGATGTCCGGTGTAACCGATGAACCAGGCGTCGCGGAAATCCTGCGACGTGCCGGTCTTGCCGGCGGCTGACCAGCCGGGCACGTCGGCCTTGCGCGCCGTGCCGGTGGCGAGCGTTTCGTGCATCATAGCATTCATCATCGCCACATAGCGCGGCTCGATGATGCGGCCGAGACTCCACTGCTCGCGCGTGTAGAGCGCCTTACCGCTCGTGGTCCGTACCCGCTCGACCACGTGCGGCGCGGTCTCAAGCCCGCCGTTGGCGAGCGGCGCCAGTGCGGAAACCAGTTCGAGTAGCGACACCTCCGAGGTGCCCAGTGCGATCGAGGCGTTCGGCTCCAGCTTGGAGGCGATGCCGAGCCGATGCGCGGTGCGGATCACCGCGGGCGGGCCGAACTCCTGGGTAAGCCGCACCGCCACGGTGTTGAGCGACATCGCCAGCGCCTGCTTGAGCGTGACCGGCCCGTGGTATTCCCGGCTGTAGTTCTCCGGCTTCCAGCCCTTGATCGAGATCGGCTTGTCCTCGCGTACCGTGTCCGGTGCGAGGCCGCGCTCGATCGCGGTCAGGTAGACGAACGGCTTGAACGCCGAGCCGGGCTGCCGCTTGGCGGCGACGGCGCGGTTGAACTGGCTCTCCGTATAGTTGCGCCCCCCGACCATGGCGCGCACTGCGCCGTCCGGCGTCATTGCGACGATTGCACCCTGCGAAACGCCGGCCTTCTCGCCGTTCTTCGCGAGCTCGTCGAGCAGCGCCTTCTCGGCCGACGTCTGCAGCACGGGATCGATGGTCGTTTCGACCAGGATGTCCTGATCAACGCGGCCGACCACGTCGTTGAGCACGTCCATCACCCAGTCGGCGACGTATTGCACCGAGCCGGCACTGGTGACCTTGATCGCTTGGGCCGGCCGTATCATGGCGATCTTGGCCACATCGTCGGTGACGAACTTCATCTCCACCATGGCGGCGAGCACGATCTGCGCACGGCGTTGCGCGCCATCCGGGTTGTGGCTTGGCGCGAGCCGCGACGGCGAACGCACCAGCCCGGCGAGCATGGCCGCTTCGGCGACGCTCAGCTTCTGCGCCGGCTTGCTGAAATAACGCTGCGCCGCCGCCTCGATACCATAAGCGCCGGCGCCGAAATAAATACGATTGAGATAGAGCTCAATGATCTCGGTCTTGCTGAATTTGCCTTCCAGCCATAACGCGAGCGCGAGCTCCTGTACCTTGCGCGTAAGCGTGCGCTCCTGGGTGAGGAACAGGTTCTTGGCGAGCTGCTGCGTGATCGTGGAGCCGCCTTGCGCCACGCCGCGCCGCACCAGGTTGGCATAGAGCGCGCGCGACACGCCGATCGGGTCGATGCCCCAATGCGCATAGAAGCGGCGGTCCTCGATCGCGATGAATGCCTGCGGCACGTGGCGCGGCAGCTCCTTGAGCGAAACCGGCTCGCCATAGAATTCCCCGCGGGTAGCGAGCAGCCGGTTATTGATGTCGACGATCTGGATTGACGGCGGGCGCTTGGGAATTTCGAGTGACTGGATCGGCGGCAGGTAGACGCCGATCGCGATCACCGCGCCGATCGCGGCGATCACCAGCCACAACGAGCCGACTGCGCCCCAGTAGGCGATGCGGCCGAAGCCGGTTGCTCGCTTGGCGGATTTGCGCCTGCCGCCCTTTTTTCGCTTCCGCGGGGCAGGCATTGGCGGCACTGGCGCCGGCGCCGTGTCCCCGGACGCGGCCTGTGGCTCGGATCCCGGCGTGACGTCGAAGACCGGCTCGCGCCGTTCGCTGGCCTTTCGCCGTCCCATACCCCCGCCCGCAACAATGCCTCGACAGCTCCGGAGCCCGAGCGCGGACCCACGCTAGGCTTGGCGATTTAAGGGTCCGTTAAGCTCCTGCGCTCGGTGTTGCAGCGCAAAATCAAAGTTTTTTAGTGCAAAGCGGCCTGAGTTGTTCCCAAGGTGCTTTTTCAAGCGGTGACAAATTGTGCAGGATGCCGTCGTACCGGAGTAACCGGTGGGCAAACTTTGGGGGACTGACCATGCGTATGGGCACAATTCTACTCGCGGCGATCTTCGCCGTTGCCATGACGACCGCCGCGGACGCCGCCAAGAAGAAGAAGGCAGTGCCGGCCAAGCCGGACCCGGCCGTCGCGGCACAGCAGAACACCGCCAATCTGGTGAGCGACGCCTTCCAGCCGTGGAAGCCGACGCGCTCGGCGGCCAAGAAGAAATAGGCCTCTTCGTCTTAAGCTGATTGGTAGCGGCGTCCGGCGTCATTCGCCGGGCGCCGTCGCTTTTGAAAATGTGGCAGCGATCCCATATCCCCCATGACAAATAGAAGATGGCCAGTGCGGACGGCCATGCTACGCTTGCCGTGCTGAGGGCCGCGCGCTGCGGTGCAAGAGTTGAGGGGAACGCAAATGAGAAAGCTCGCTTTGTTTGTTGCACTTGCCATGATCGCGGCATCGCCGGCGTTGGCGGCTCCGAAGAAGAAGGCCGCGGCCAAGCAACCGGAAATGGCGGACTGGCAGAAGCAAAACGACAACAGTTATCGCCTGGCGCGCGACAGCCTGCCGATATTTCTGCCCAGCTGGGCGCAGGCGATCTATCAATACGGTGTGAAGCCGAAGATGGAAGCCGACGCGAAGCCGGTGGCGGCGAAGAAGAAGGCCAAGGCCAAGGCCAAGGCCAAGACCGCCGCCAAGACCAACTAACGCTCGAACTGTTTCAAGTTACCGCTCCCGCGATATGCGGGGGTCAGCTCGCCGCAGCGCTTTTGGCTTGCGGCGGGTATGTTTCCGGCGACAGCAGTTGCAGCAGCGCGCGCTTGATCGCGACCTCGCGGGTCGGCGACGCGATCTTCGCGCCCAGCAAATCGGTCACATAGAACACGTCGACCACGCGCTCGCCGAACGTCGCGACGTGGGCTGACGTGATGTTGAGGCTGAGCTTCGATAGCGTCGCGGTCAGCTCGTAGAGCAGGCCGGGCCGGTCAAGACCGCTGATCTCGATGACCGTGTAGCGGTTTGACCACTGGTTGTTGATGGTGACCTCGGGCTCGACCGAGAACGCCTTGAGCCGTCCCTTCGGCACCGAGCGCCGCGCCACCACCTCCGGCAGCTTGAGCGTTCCAGAGAGCGCCTTCTCGATGGTGTCGGTGATGCGCTTGGCGCGCCGGGCCTCGTCGTCCTGCTGCTCGAACTCGCGGGTCACGGCGATGGTGTCGAGCGCACGGCCGTCGGTGGTGGTGAAAATTTGCGCATCGACGATGTTGGCGCCCGCCGCGGCGCAGGAACCGGCGAGGCTCGATAGCAGCCACGGATGATCCGGCGCCAGCACGGTCAGTTCGGTGACGCCGCGCGCCGGGTCGAACGCGAAGGTTGTCGCGATCGTCTTGCCATCTTCCTCGGCGGCGCGCACGAACCGTGCGTGGTCGACGCGATGCGGCAGGTCGACCTTGAGCCAGTATGCCGGATAGTGCCGGGCGAAATAGGCGTCGACGCGCTCCGCGGGCCAATCCTTGAGCTCGGCGCGCAACTCGGCTTGCGCCATCGCGACCCGCTGCGCGCGGTTGACTTCGGAGAAGCCTCCCGTCAGCACCGGCTCGGTCTCGTAGTAGAGCGTCCGCAGCAACTGCGCCTTCCAGCCGTTCCACACCCCGGGGCCGACCGCGCGGATATCGGCGGTGGTCAGGATGGTGAGCAGCTTCATCCGCTCCAGCGACTGCACGACGGCGGCGAAATTCTCGATGGTCTTGCGGTCGGACAGGTCGCGCGACTGCGCCACCGTCGACATCACCAGGTGCTGCTCGACCAGCCAGGCGACGGTCTCGGTTTCCGCGGCGGACAGGCCTATGCGAGGACAGAAGCGGCGCGCCACCCGTGCGCCGGCGATCGAATGGTCCTCGATCCTACCCTTGGCGATGTCGTGCAGGAACAGAGCGACATAGAGCAGCGTGCGATGTTCGGGCAGGACCTTGCGCATCAGGTCGTTGGCGAGCGTGTACTCCTCGTTGCTGCCGCGCTCGATCTCGGCCAACACACCGACGCAGCGCAAAAGGTGCTCGTCCACGGTGTAGTGGTGATACATGTTGAACTGCGTCATCGCCACGACCTGCCCGAACGCCCGTACGAACCGCCCGAGCACACCGATTTCGTTCATGCGCCGCAGGATGATTTCGGCGTCGTTGGACGTCAGGATTTCCAGGAACAGCCGGTTGGCCTCGGCGTTCTGGCGCAGCTCACCGTCGATGAGCTTGAGCGATTTGTTGGCCGCGCGCATCGCGTCTGGGTGCAGCACCAGACTGTGCTTCTGTGCCAGGCGGAACATGCGGATCAGGTTGACCGGATCGTGTGCGAACACGTTGGCATTGGCCACCGTGAGACGGTTGTTGTCCTCCAGGAAGTCCGGGCTCTCTTTCAAGGGCCGGCGGCCGCGCGGGCGCAACCGCGCCATCATCCGGCTGAGCACGGGCGCCGCCTTGGCCTGCCGGTCTTCCAGCTCGGCGCAAAGGATGGCAGTGAGGTCGCCGACGTCCTTGGCGATTAGGAAATAGTGCTTCATGAAGCGTTCGACGTCTTTTTGCCCAGGATGCTCCGTGTAGCCAAGCCGCACCGCGATCTCGCGTTGGATGTCGAACGACAGCCGCTCCTCGGCGCGGCCGGCGAGGAAGTGCATATTGCAGCGGACCGACCAGAGAAAATCCTCGCAGCGGCGGAACAGCTTGAGCTCCTCGGCGTCGAACACGCCGCGCTCGGTCAACTCCTCGAGATAGCGCACGCGATAGACGTACTTCGAGATCCAGAACAGCGTATGCAGGTCCCGCAGTCCGCCCTTGCCGTCCTTGACGTTGGGCTCGACCAGATAGCGCGACTGGCCGCCGCGGCGGTGGCGCGTCTCGCGTTCGGCGAGCTTGGCGGCGACGAATTCCGGCGCTGTGCCCTGAACGACGGATTTGTCGAACCGCGTCATCAGCTCGTCGAACAGCTTGCTGTCGCCGAGCAGAAACCGAGATTCCAGCAGCGCGGTGCGGATCGTCATATCCGCCTTGGCCTGGCGGATGCACTCGTCGATCGACCGCGTGGCGTGGCCGACCTTGAGGCCGAGGTCCCAGAGACAATACAGGATCACCTCGGCGACGGATTCGCCCCAAGCGGTCTGCTTGTAGGGCAGGAGGAACAAGAGATCGATGTCGGAGCCCGGCGCCATCAACCCGCGGCCGTAGCCGCCGGTCGCGACGATCGCCATGCGTTCCGCTTCGGACGGATTCTGCGACGGATAAAGGTGACGGCTGACGAATTCGTAGACGATGCGGATGATGTCGTCCTGCATCTGGCACAGCCGCTCGGCGCAACGCCGGCCCTGCCGGTCCTGCAACAACAGGCGCTCCGCATTGGCGTGCCCGGTGGCGAGCGCTTGCTTCAGCGGCTGCGTGATGGCACGGCGCAGCGTCTGCTCGTTGCTGCCATGCTGCGTGGGGAGGGCGTCAAGCTCGATCACGAGCGCACGCTGGTCGAACAGCTCGAGGTCGTCAGCGGCGCGAGGTTTGGCTGTGGTCAACATGCGGCATCCGGATAGCGGAGCGCGTGGATCATGTCACCGCCCGGCCCTAAAAGGCGAGGAAGAAGCGCACTCCGAAAACCGCGCGCCGGGGAACACAATTTCAGCCTGCCGACGGAAAAGATCAAATTATTCTCGTTGACTTTCAAAGGGTTAGCCAATAAATATGGAACCAGCGCCGATTTGAGCGAACAGCTTGCGGGCGCTTAACAAATGCAGCTAAAGCGGTCGGGGCCCACCCCGTCGCACAAGCTGACGGGCGGGCTGATGTGTTTTTGGCCCGCCTCCATCAACCGGACGGCTGCATCTTGCGATGCGGCCACAATGTGGAGGTGCTTATGAGTGTTCTGTCCCGACGTTTCCTTCTCGCTTCGGCGCTGCTTGCCGGACTGCTGCCGACGGCTGCATTTGGCCAGGCCAAGCCGACCGAAATCCGCATCGACTGGGCGACCTACAACCCGGTGTCGCTGCTGCTCAAGGAAAAGGGCCTGCTCGAAAAGGAATTCGCCAAGGACGGCATCAAGGTGCTGTGGGTGAAGACCGTCTCATCGAGCAACGCGCTGCAATTCCTCAACGCCGGCTCGATCGACTTCGGCTCAACCGCAGGCTCGGCCGCCCTGGTCGCCAAGATCAACGGCAATCCGATCAAGTCGATCTACACCTATTCGCGTCCGGAATGGACCGCGCTGGTCACCGCCAAGGACAGCAAGATTACGAAGGTCGAAGACCTGAAGGGCAAGAAGGTTGCGATGGTGCGCGGCACCGATCCGCACATCTTCACGGTCCGTGCGCTGCAGGGCGCCGGGCTGTCCGACAAGGACATCACCCCCGTGCTGGTGCAGCAGCACGCCGACGGCGGCACCGCTCTCATCCGCGGCGACGTCGACGCCTGGGCCGGTCTCGATCCGATGATGGCGCAGCACGAGGTCAAGGACGGCGCCAAGCTGTTCTTTCGCAAGCCCGAAGCCAACACCTGGGGCATCCTCAACGCGCGCGAGGAGTTCCTGCAGAAGCATCCGGACATCGTGAAGCGCGTACTCGCCGTCTATGAGGTGGCCCGCAAGGATTCGCTTGCCAACTACGATGACCTCAAGAAAGTCTTCATCGGCGTCACCGGCCTCGAAGGTCCGGTGGTCGACAAGCAGCTCAAGGAGCGCACCGGCTTGACCTTCAACGTGGTCGGCCCGGCGCAGCGCGAATCGATCCTTGAGGCCGGCATCGCGCTGCAGAAGAGCGGCATCATCAAGCCGAATGTCGACGTGAAGAAGGCCGTCGATGATCTGATCGACAGCCAGTACGTGGCGGTTACCAACTAGAGGCCCACGAGCCTCACGAGCGCGCTCCGTCATCCCGGTCCCTCCTGGCCGGGTGACGGACCGCTGCGCCGTCGGGGAGTTGCAATTCAAGGCGCGGTTATGTCTGTTGTCCTGATGAGTTCGAGCGCAGCCCCGGCCGCTCAAAGTGATGCGCCAAAACGAAGCCTGGCGCGGTTTGTCCGTCCCGCGCTCGGACTTCTGCTGCCGGTTTCGCTCGCGCTGTTGTGGGAATTCGCGGTCTACGCCGGCTGGTCGAGCGGCCGGCTCGTTCCGCCGCCTTCCGTCATCTTCAATACCTTCGCCGAGCTCTGGAGCACCGGAGAATTGCAAATCCACGCGCTGGCAACGCTCACCCGGGTGTTCGCTGGGTTCTTCTGCGGCGTTGTGGCGGGCACCGTCCTCGGCGCGATCACTGGCTACTCGGCGCTGACTCACCGCCTGGTTGATCCGACCTTGCAGGCGTTGCGCTCGATCCCGTCGATCGCCTGGGTGCCGCTGTTCATCCTGTGGTTCGGCATCTTCGAGGCGTCGAAGATTATCCTGATCGCAGTCGGCGTGTTCTTTCCGGTTTATCTCGGCGTCATGGGTGCAGTGATTTCGGTCGACCGCAAGATCGTCGAGGTCGGCCGCGTGTTCCGCCTGTCCGGCTTCGAGATGGTGCGGCGCATTCTGCTGCCCGCGGTGCTGCCGGCCTACGTGCTGTCGCTGCGCGCTGGACTGGGCCTCGGCTGGATGTTCGTCGTCGCCGCCGAGTTTCTCGGCGCGTCGCAGGGCCTGGGCTTCCTGCTGATCGACGGCCAGCAGCTCGGCAAGCCGGCGACCATCGTTGCCGCAATTGTTGCGTTCGCCATCCTTGGCAAGACCACCGACGCCATCCTGGCGGCGGCCACGACGCCGCTGCTGCGCTGGGAAGACCGTTTCGCGAGGACGTGATGCTGCTTCTTGAGCGGATCGGAAAAACCTATCCGAACGGCGTGCGCGCCGTGGAAGGCGTTTCGCTGGAGGTCGAGCCGGGCGAGATCGTCGTCATCGTCGGCGGCTCGGGCTGCGGCAAGTCCACGCTGCTGCGCGCGGTGTCCGGCCTCGATCAGCCGACTCACGGCAGGGTGCTGCTTGACGGCAGCGTCGTCAACGAGCCGAACGAAAAGATTGGCATCGTGTTCCAGGAGCCGCGGTTGCTGCCGTGGCTGACCGTCGCCGGCAACGTCGGCTTCGGCCTCGAGCACCGGCCAAAGCAGGAGCGCGAGGAGCGCGTCACGGCGCAGCTTGCCCGCGTCGGTCTCACCGAGAAGGCCGGCGTCTGGCCGCGCGAATTGTCCGGCGGGCAGGCGCAACGGGTCGCGCTGGCCCGCGCGCTGGTGATGCGGCCGGAGGTGCTGCTGCTGGATGAGCCGTTCTCGGCGCTTGATGCGTTCACCCGGGTCGACCTGCAGGATCATCTGCTCGACCTGTGGGCGGACGGCAAGCCTACGCTTGTCGTCGTCACGCACGACGTCGATGAATCGATCGTGCTGGCCGACCGCGTGGTGGTGATGCGGCCGCATCCTGGCCGCATCGAGGAGGAGATCGCCATCGATCTGCCGCGGCCGCGCGACCGCCAGTCGGCCGCCTACGACTTCGCCAAGCGGCGGGTGCTGGCAGCGCTCGACCGCTCGCTTGACCGTGCCGCCAGCATCGACGATCGCGAAACCACGACCGAAACCGGCCAGGCGATGTGGTGGTAGGCCCCGGTTGTCATGCCCGCAAAAGCGGGCATCCAGTACCCTCCGGGCCTGTTATAGTTCTCAGCGTCAGCGATTACTGGATCGTCCGCGTGCGCGGACGATGACGGCGGTGGTGAACATGAGAAGCTTCCAGGTCTGCGTCTGCGGCCAACCCCTGCAGCTAAACACCCAGCCGACACCGAAGCCGACCGGCAGCGAAGTGCTGCTCAAGGTGCTGGCGGCTGGCGTCTGCCACAGCGACTTGCATCTCTCCGACGGCTATTTCGACCTCGGCGGCGGCAAGAAGCTTAGCGTGATCGACCGCGGCATGAAGTTGCCGGTCACGCTCGGCCACGAGAATGTCGGCGAGGTGGCTGCGATCGGACCTGGGGCTAAGGGCGTCAAGATCGGCGACAAAAGACTGGTCGATCCCTGGATGGGCTGTGGCGAGTGCGGCGTCTGCAAGCGCGGTGACGAGCAGCTCTGCCTCAAGCCGCGCAGTCTTGGTGTGTTCCTGCCCGGCGGCTACAGCGATTATCTGATGGTTCCGCACCCGCGTTATCTGTTCGACATCGGCGATATCCCGCCCGAACGCGCGGCCCCGCTGGCCTGCTCTGGCGTCACCACCTACGGCGCGCTGAAGAAGGTCGGCCCAACGTTGACCACCGATCCGACCGTTATCATCGGCGCCGGCGGTCTCGGCTTGATGTGTATAGCGCTTCACAAGGCGATGGGCGGCCACAGCTCGATTGTGGTCGACATCGACCCGGGCAAGCGCGATGCGGCGCTGAAGGCCGGTGCCAAAGCGGTGATCGATGGCGCGGCCTCCGACGCTGCGGCTCAGATCGTTGCAGCCACCAACGGCGGCGCCTGGGCGGTGATCGATCTGGTCGGCTCGTCGTCGACCGCGCGCATCGGCATCGACAGCCTGATCAAGGGCGGCAGGCTCATTATCGTGGGGCTCTACGGTGGCGACATCACGGTTTCGCTGCCGCCGTTCCCGATGAGGTCGATCACCGTGCAGGGCTCCTACACCGGCAGCCTGAATGAGATCGGCGAGCTGATCGAGCTGGTCAAGAAGACCGGGCTTCCGCCCGTACCGGTCGCGACACGGCCGCTGGATGACGTGAACGCCGTGCTTGGCGACCTCCGCGCCGGCAAGATCATCGGCCGGGTGGTGCTGACACCGAATTAACTCTCGTTGTCGTCCCCGCGAAAGCGGGGACCCAGTAAACGCCGGAGGTGGATTTTGGTGTAACCGTGCCCAATTAAGCGATTGGTGATTACTGGATGCCCGCTTTTGCGGGCATGACAAGCGGGATGTGACTGTAAGTAAGGAGAACAATATGGACGCCGCCGAACTGCGCGCGATGCAGGCTCCGATCAAGGATCGTTACAAGAGCGACCCCAACGCGGCGCTGATCACGCTCAAGGCCAAGGGCTCGCTCGACGACACCAGCATCGCCTGCAAGGTGGAAACCGGGCGTGCGCTCGCCGTCGCCGGTCTGCATCCGGCGACCGGCGGCTCCGGCATGGAGCTGTGCTCGGGCGACATGCTGCTGGAGGCGCTGGTGGCCTGCGCCGGGGTTACGGTGAAGGCGGTGTCGACTGCGATCGGCTTGAACGTGAAGTCCGGCACCGTATCGGCCGAGGGCGATCTCGATTTCCGTGGCACGCTGGGCGTCGCCAAGGACGCGCCGGTCGGTTTCCGCGAGATCCGGCTGCGCTTTGCGCTCGACACCGATGCCACCCAGGAGCAGCTCGACCAGCTTCTCAAGCTGACCGAACGCTATTGCGTGGTCTATCAGACCATCGCCAAGGGCCCGCCGGTGGACATCAAGCTGCAGCGGGTGTGATCGCTACGCGCCATCGCATGCCTCTCCACGTCATGGCCGGGCTTGTCAGCGCAAGTCGGGTTTACCCGACTTGCGTCACTTAATACTTGCGGAAGTCGGGCAGGCCCGACTTCCGTTGCCATCCACGTCTTGCTTTGATGCGCGAAGGCGTGGGTGCCCGGCGCCATAGGCGAGCGAAGCGACGCCGTCCTTCGGACGACTATGGCCGGGCATGACGCGTTTTGGATATGTATGCCCCCCGAACTCGCATTCTGGCTCGCGCTCGCCCTGAAGATGGTCGTTACGGCCGGCTTCGTGGTGGCGGCGTCGCTGATCGCCGAGAAGTCCGGCCCGGCCGTCGGTGCGATGATCGCGACGCTGCCGATTGCGGCGGCGCCGTCCTACGTGTTCGTCGCGCTCGACCACGATACGGCGTTCATCGCGCGCAGCGCGCTCGGCAGCCTGTCCGCCAACGCGGTGACCGGTATCTTTGCGTGGGTGTATGTCGTTCTGGCGCAGCGCCGGCCGCTGGCCGTCAGTCTTGCCGCCGCGCTGGCTGTCTGGTTCACGCTTGCCTTCGCGCTGTCGACCGTCGGTTGGAATATTGTCACCGTCGTTGCCTTCAACGTTGCGGTGTTTGCGATCTGCATTCCATTGGTGATGCGGTACTGCCACGTTGCGATGCCGAGGGTTTCGCGCCGCTGGTATGACATGCCGCTGCGCGCCGCCATGGTGGCGTGTCTCGTGGCGATTGTGGTCGGCACCAGCACCAGGGTCGGCCCGTCAGTGACCGGGCTGCTGGCGGTGTTTCCGATCGTGCTCACCAGCCTGATGCTGATCTTCCAGCCGCGCATCGGCGGGCCGGCCACGGCCGCGCTGCTGGCGAACACCATGTGGGGTCTCGCCGGCTTCTCCACGGCGCTTGTGGTGCTGTACCTCGCGGCGCTCGCGTTCGGCACCTGGACCGCCTACGCGCTGTCGCTCGCAACTTCGATTGCCTGGAATTTCGCCGTCTGGTCGGTGCGGCGGCGTATTGCGTTGCGCGCGCGAGCATGATCCCGCCTGCGCGAAGCCCTGGCACCGGTCGTCATTGTGGTGTGACGCTTCGGCGGGCGAAGGCAGGTCGGACAAGATCATGCTCAAAAGAGACTGTTAGTGCGCAATCGCCAGGTTCTGCTCCTTGATCACCTTGGTCCAGTTCTGCAGCTCACTCTTGATGTAAGCCTCGAACTCAGGGGTCGAGCTGGTCATCGGCTCGTACAACTGCTTGGCCAGGAAGCGCTCGCGGAACGCCGGCTCGTTCACGATCTTCACCACCTCGGCATGGATTTTCTTCACGATCTCCGGCGGCGTCCCGCCGGTGGTTGCCATGCCGAACCATGTCCCGGCGATGAAACCCGGCAGGTTGCCGCCTTCGCCGATGGTCGGCACGTCGGACACCGCCGGCAATCGCTGCGCGCTGCCGATACCGAGCATCTTGACCTGCCCGGCGCGGAAATTCGGCAACGCGGAGCTGACGCTGATCAGCATCATGTTGGTGTGGCCACCCATCACATCGTTTTGCGATGGCGTCGCCCCGCGATAGTGCACCGGCACCATCTGGATGCCGGCGATGTTCTGCAGCCGCGCGATGTTGACGTGCGGTCCGGAGCCGACGCCTGCGGTGCCGTAGGTTACGCTGTTCGGCTTGGCCTTTGCCATCGCGATGACGTCAGCGACGCTGTTGGCCGGGAACGAAGGCGTGGTGATCATTGCATGATGGATGCGAACCAGCCCGGTGATCGGCGCAAACGCCTTGTCGGGATCGAACGGAATCTTGTCTCTGGAATACAGCGCGGGATTGATGACGAACGTCCCGGCCTCCGCCACCATCAGCGTATGGCCGTCCGGCACCGCGTTGGCGACCGCCGAAGCCCCGATAATGTGCGCGCCGCCGCCGCGGTTCTCGATGATGATCTGCTGGCCCCACGCCTCGTTGAGCTTCTGCCCGATGGCTCGCGCCACCACGTCGGTGACGCCGCCGGCCGCGGCGGTGACGACGATGGTGACGGTCTTGGTGGGGTAGTTCTGCGCGTGGGTGTTACTCGCAAGACAAAGCGCGCCGGCGGCGACCCAAGCACCAAGCCATTTCGACATCGGCTCCTCCCGCTGCGAAGGCGCTTCCGCGCTCTTGTGGGAAAAGTCTATAACCGGCCGCCTGTCTTAGCCACGCCTGCTTTGCCGCACCGAGGTCACATGGCCCTCGATCCCGTATTCTGGCTGGAGCTTGCGCTCAAGATGGCGATGACCGCGGCGATCGTGGTCACCGCGTCGGTTTTGGTGGAGCGTTGCGGGCCCTTCATCGGCGCGCTGATCGCGGCGCTGCCGACCGCGGCCGGCGCGGTCTACATCATCCTCGCCATCGATCATCCGCCGCCGGCTCTGCGTCGCCGTCGTCACGGTGGCGAGCCACCGCATCGGCTCGTTTGCGTCGGGCATGTTTGCGGTGTTCCCGGTAGCGATGGGAAGCTTCTTCATCATCATGCATCCGCGCATCGGCGGGCCGGCCGCGGCGAGCGTAGCGGCGCATGTCCAGGCGCCTCTGTTCGGCCTGGTGCTAGGCTTTCTCGCGGTGCACTTCCTGGCCGAGCAGATCGGCGTGTGGTGGTCCTATGCGGTCGGACTTGCAATCGGCGTAGCGTGGAACGGGTTGCTCTGGGCGCTCAAGCAGCGGCGGCGCAAGCGTCGCCCGCCTAGCTTTTCTTCGGCGCCTTGGTCTTGAGCGCATAGAGCGCCTCGAGTGCGTCGCGTGGCGACATCTCGTCCGGGTTAAGCGCCTGCAGCGCCGCAATCAGCGTATCGAGGGCAGCCTCTCGCGGGTCGGGTGGCGCGAGCTTGGCCGGCGCGGCGAACAGCGGCAGGTCGTCGAAGCCGCCGCGCGGCGTGGCGCGGTCCTCGGCTTCGAGCTTCGCCAGAACCACCTTGGCGCGCTCGATCACGCTCGGCGGCAATCCGGCGAGCTTGGCGACCTGGATGCCATAGGAGCGGTCGGCGGCGCCCGGCACCACCTCGTGCAGGAACACCACCTCGCCGTGCCATTCCTTGACGCGGACGGTGGCGTTGTGGAGCCGAGGCAGCGTGGCGGCCAGCGCGGTCAACTCGTGGAAATGCGTCGCGAACAGCGCGCGGCAGCGATTGACTTCGTGCAGATGCTCGATCGCCGCCCAGGCGATCGACAGGCCGTCGAAGGTCGCAGTGCCGCGGCCGATTTCGTCGAGGATCACCAGTGAACGCGGCCCAGCCTGGTTGAGAATCGCCGCGGTCTCCACCATCTCGACCATGAAGGTCGAGCGGCCGCGCGCAAGATCGTCGGCGGCGCCGACCCGCGAGAACAGCCGGTCGAGCGCGCCGATCGTGGCGCGCTTCGCCGGCACAAAGCTGCCCATCTGCGCCATCACGGCAATGAGCGCGTTTTGCCGCAGGAATGTCGACTTGCCGGCCATATTGGGACCGGTCAGCAGCCAGATTTTCCCCGCGTCCGCCTGCGCCGTCAGGTTGCAGTCGTTGGCGACGAACGGCTCGCTGATAAGCTGCTCCACCACCGGATGCCGGCCGCCTTCGATGGCGAACTCCAGCGATTGATCGACCGTGGGCCGCACGTAGTTGCGCTCGACCGCCAGCGCGGCGAGCGCGCTCGCGACATCGAGCTGCGCCAGCGCCTCGGCGGCGGCCTTGATGGCGTCGCTTGCCACGATCACGGTGGCGGACAGCTTGTCGAACGTCTCCAACTCCAGCCCCAGCGCGCGGTCGGCGGCGTTGGCGATCTTCGCCTCCAGCTCGCCGAGTTCGGTGGTGGTGAAGCGGACCTGGCCGGCCAATGTCTGGCGGTGGATGAAGCGTGCGTTGAGCGGCGCGGTCATCAGCTTGTCGCCGTGCTGCGCCGTCACCTCGACGAAATAGCCGAGCACGTTGTTGTGCCGGATTTTCAGCGCACGCACACCGGCTTCGTCGGCGTAGCCGACTTGCAGTTGTGCGATCACCTTGCGGGATTCATCGCGCAGCGCCGTAGCCTCGTCGAGCGCCGTGAGATACCCGGCGCGCACAAAACCGCCGTCGCGCTTGAACAGCGGCAGCTCGTCAGCCAGCGCCGCGCCAAGTTCCTGCGCCAGCGCCGGATCGGGCTGGCGCAACGTCTTCGCCGCTTCGGCGATTTCAGTGGGTGCGTTCTTCAAGCGGCCGAGCAGGGCCGCGATCTGGCTGGCTGCCGCGATGCCATCACGGATCGCGGCAAGGTCGCGCGGCCCGCCGCGGCCGACCACCAGCCGCGACAGCGAGCGTGCCAAGTCCGGTGCCGCGTTGAGAAGCGTGCGGATTTCCTGGCGTGTTGCGGCATCGCCCACGAACGTCTCGACCGCATCGAGCCGTTTTACGATCTGCGCCGGATCGGTCAGCGGCGCGGCGAGCCGCTGGGCCAGCAGGCGGGAGCCGGCCGGCGTCACGGTGCGGTCGATCGCCGCCAGCAGCGAGCCGCGCCGCTCGCCGCCAAGCGTGCGCACCAGTTCAAGGTTGCTACGTGTCGCCTGATCGATCGACAGGGTCGAGCCCGACGCCTCGCGCACCGGCGGCGACAGCGGCGGACGCTTGCCGAGCTGCGTGCGCTCCACATAGGTGATGCAGGCCGCGGCGGCGTTGAGCTCCAGCCGGGACATCGCGCCGAACGCGTCGGTGGTGGCGACCGCGAAATAGTCGGACAGCCGCCGCTCGGCGGTCGCGCCGTCGAACACGTCGCGGGTCAGCGGCGTCACCGCGGGGAGGGTGCGCAGATAGGACGCCAGCTCCGGGTCGCTGTAGAGCGCGTCGGACACGATGATCTCGCCGGGCTCCAGCCGCGCGATCTCGGCGGCAAGGCCGGCGCGGTCGCACTCGGCGATGCGGAACTCGCCGGTCGAGATGTCGATCCAGGCGATGCCGAAGCGTGCCTCCTCGCCGGCGGACGAAACGCGGGCGCGCACCACTGCCAGCAGGTAGTTGTTGCGCCGGGCGTCGAGCAGCGTGTCTTCGGTCAGCGTGCCGGGCGTCACCAGCCGCACCACGTCGCGGCGCACCACGCTCTTCGAGCCGCGCTTCTTTGCTTCGGCCGGGTCTTCGAGTTGTTCGCAGACCGCGACGCGATGGCCGAGCGCGATCAGCCGGTGCAGGTATTCATCGGAGCGATGGATCGGCACGCCGCACATCGGGATGTCGCGGCCGAGATGCTTGCCGCGCTTGGTCAGCACGATGCCGAGCGCGCGGCTCGCCACCTCGGCATCCTCGAAGAATAGTTCGTAGAAGTCGCCCATCCGGTAGAACAGCAGCGAGTCCGGGTTGGCGGCCTTGATCTCGATGTACTGCTCCATCACCGGCGAGGCGCGCGTTGCCGCCGCCGCGGGCGGAGCGGCATCGTCATCGACGGGCAGGGAACGTGCGGCGTCCATGGGTGAGGACGCTAGCAGATGAGGGCGGCGGATTCATGGGGCGGCAAAGCCTACCCACAGTCGCGCGCTATTCCCGGACTGTCATGCCCCGCGAAAGCGGGGCATCCAGTACGCACGGTGGCTACTGGATCGCCCGCTTTCGCGGGCGATGACACCGGTGGGGTTGGTTGAAGATGGGCCTTACTTCACCAGCTTGCGCCCGGTGATCTTCTCCAGGTTGCCGTACATGATCGCTTTGCGCTTCGCCTTCGACATGTCGATGCTGTCGAGGATCTTCAGCGTCTCGCGGGTGTAGAACGTGCCCTTTTCGGGGTCGAACGGGCAGTCGGAGGCGAAAACGATCTTGTCGTTGGGATAGAACGCGAGACCGCAGATCGTGGCGGGCTTGCCGCTGAACGCCGCGGTGTCGGTGTAGAAATTTTCTTTGAAATAGTTGAGCGGCCGCTTCTTCAGCGACTTCGCCACCTTCTGCAGGTCCTCGTCCGAAGTGCGCGCGCCGATCTGATCCCAGCCGGGGCCGATGCGGCCTTCCAGCATCGGCACGATGCCGCCGAAGTGGTGCGTGATGATCTTGAGCTTCGGATACTTGTCCATGATCCGCGAGAACACCAGCCGCGCCATCGCTGCGGCAGTCTCGTAGGACCAGCCGAACGTCCACCAGATTTCGTAGCGGGACTTCTGCTCGGTCTGATAGTCGGTGAAACTTGCGCTTCGCGAGGGATGCAGCCAGATCGGCGTTTCGGTCTTGTTCATCGCCTTCCAGAACGGCTCGAACTCCGGATTGTCGAGCGGGCGCCCCGCCACGTTGGTGTAGATCTGCACGCCGAGTGCGCCGTTCTTCATCGCGCGCGCCGACTCGCGCACGCCGACGTCGGGCGACGACATCGGCGCCTGCGCCACCCAGCCGGGGAAATGGTCGGGGTGTTTGGCGCACAGTTCGGCGAAGCCGTCGTTGATGATCCGGGCGTATTCCTCGGCCTGGTTCGGATCCTTGGTCATCACTTCCAAGGGCGGCATCGGGTAGGACAGGATCTGCGCGTAGTTCTTGAACTTGTCGACCACCTTGAGGCGGATGTTTACGTCGTAAATGCTCGGCACGCCCAGCATGCGCTTGCCGATGTCGGCGTAGGAGCCGACCGACAGCACCTCCTTGTAGAAGCGCGTCGGAACGAAATGGGTGTAGCCGTCAATTCGCATCATGTCGCTATTCCTCCCAAGGTCGCCGCTCTGTTTAGAGCGGCGATCGGATTTGTCGAGTGATTTGTCGCTTGCTCAGTACGGGCAGATGACGTTGAGCAGCGCCTGGCGCTTCTCGTTGACCACCGCGTCGCGCGCTCGCTTGAGCGCGGCGGGGAGGTCAGCGGGCTTTTCGACGCGTTCGCCGTGGCCGCCCTGCATCTGGACCGCCATCTCGAACGCCGGACTCGGATCGAGGTCGGCCATGAAACGGCCCTGGGTTTCGCCGGCGACGCCGTCCTTGAACATGGACATGGTGGCGCCGCGCACCGCGCCGTAGCGGCTGTTGTTGAAGATGACGGTGAGGATCGGCAGCTTGTGCACGTCCGATACCCAGTGCGCCACCATCGGATTGGAGAACATGTAGGCGCCGTCGCCGAGCGTCGCGACCACGAGCTTCTCGGGCGCGGCCAGCTTGGCGCCAAGCGCAGCGCCGAAGCCCCAGCCAAGCCCGCCGGCGGCGGAGAGGCCGTAGAACGTGTCGGCTTTCTCGCGTGGGCAGTATTCCTGCTCCATCGAGTATTCGTTGAAGATCACCGCATCGTCGCCCACCGTCTCGGCGATCATGCGGCTGAGATATGCCTTGGTGATCTTGTCGGTTGGCGTGGCGGACGCCTTGTCGAGCGCTTCCTTGCGTTTGCGATTGAACTCGGCAGCGCGGGTGCGGCGGGCGTCGATGCGGGCCTGCGGTATCGATTGCTTGGCGAGCGCCTGCTCCAGCATTTCGAGCGCGCTCGCGGTGTTCGAGGTGATGGCGAGGTCGCTCGGGAAGCTGCGCATCGGATAGCGCTTGAACGCCGGATCCTCGCCGAGCGACACGAAGCGGCAGTCGTCCCTGGGGTGCTGCTCGTTCGGAATCCATGGCACGTCCGCATCCATGATGATGACGAGGTCCGCCTCCTGGAGCAGGCCTTGCGGATCGTAACCCATGTGCATCGGGTGGCTGGTTGGCAGGCAGACCACGCGCTGGCGTTGCGTCACCACCGGCAGAGCGTACTTCTTGGCGAGGCGGCCAAGCGGCGCCATCGCCTCCGCGCCGCTTGCCGTAGTGATGATCAGCGGTTTCTCCGCTGCCGCGGTCCATTCGGCCAGCGTTGCGATCATCTTCGGGTCGGCATGGGGCATGGCCGGCACCGCGCGCGGCTTCACCGGGCCGAGCGCGTCAGGCATCGGCGCAGCGAGCGGCTCGCGTGGCAGCGACAGATAGACCGGCCCGCGCGGGCTGGTCATCATGATCTCGTAGGCGCGCGACACCACGTCGACGATCTGCTCCGGGATGCGCAGCTCGTAGTCCCACTTCACCGCCTCGCGCAGCATGCCGGCCTGATCGAACATCTCCTGGCCCCAGTGGATGTAGCGGTTGCGGCCGCCGAACTTGCCCTTCTCGGTGATCGGCGTGCGTCCTGCGGCGAGGATCAGCGGGATGCCGTCGCGGTTGAGGTTGATGATGTTGTTGATCGCGTTGGCGGTGCCGACGTTGACGTGCAGCATTACGCATTGCGGCTTGCCGCTCATCGCATAGGCGCCGTGCGCCATCGCCACTGCGAGGTTCTCGTGCGGAATGACCAGCGGCGTCGGTACCTTGGCGTTCGATTGCTTGGCGCGGCTGTAGGCCTCGACGATCGGCGGGAAATCGGTGCCCGGGTTGGCGAAGAAATAGTCGATGCCGTGATCGGACAGCGCCCGCAGGAACGCCTCTCCCGCAATCGGCGTGCGCACTTTGACGTCGGCTCGCTGGGGCTGTCCGGCCATTTCATTGTCCTCACGGATACGGGATCGGGCCGCGATCATAGCGGCTTGGCGTGTGTGGGCCTAGCGCGTGGTTCCGAAAAGTGGGAACCGGTTTTCGGAAAAGATCACGCGCGAACTCTCTAATGCCCGCGCAAGCGGTTCATCACCGCGAGCACAATGCCGCGCGGCGCGAGCCGCGGCAGGAATGCGGCCACACGGTTGGGGTATCCCGGGATCACAGCCCGCTTGCCGGCCATCAGGCCGTCGTAGCCATCGCGCGCGACTCGCTCCACCGAGCGGTCGAGGATCGACGGGAAATATCCATTGGGCATTCCGGCGCGGGTCTGGAACTCGGTCGCCACCGGGCCGGGACACAGCGCAGTCACGCGAATGCCTTTCGGCGCAAGCTCGTGATGCAGCGCCTCGCTGAATGACAGTACATAGGCCTTGGTCGCGTAATAGACCGCGAGGCCGGGCCCCGGCATGAAGCCCGCAACCGACGCGACGTTGAGGATGCCGCCGCGATGGCGCGCCAGGCTATCGACGAAGCGCAGCGACAGGTCGGTGAGCGCGCGCGCATTGAGATCGATCATGGCAAGCTGCTCGGCGCGGTCGAGTTCGGCGGCGGCGCCGACCAGGCCGAAGCCGGCATTGTTGACCACGAAATTCGGTTCGAGATCGCGCGTGCGAAGCTCGTCGGCGATAAGGCTTGGCGCGTCGCTTTTGGTGAGGTCGGCCGTGATGACCTGCGGACGGGGCAATCCCCGCGTCTCGATCGCGCCGGCGAGCTCGTTGAGCGCCGCCGTTCGCCGCGCCACCAGCACCAGCTCGTGCTTGTTCGATGCGAACTGATGCGCCAGCGCGGCCCCGATGCCGGCCGACGCGCCGGTGATCAGCGTGACGGGTTTGAGCGCGGCCACGTCACCCCGCGTTGAATTTCGCGATCACCTCGTCGGGGATCGGCTTCGCCTTGATCTTGTCGGGATCGTTCGGGTCGCGCGCCGCCCAGACCCGCGTATCGAAACATTCCACCGCGAGCGCGCCGTCGTGGGTCAGCCGGTGCCGTACGTCGAAGCTGGAGCGGCGAAATTCGGTTACGGTGGTTTCGACTATCACGTCGTCGCCGAACTTGGCAGGCTTGATAAAGCGTGCGCGGGTGTCGACCATCGGGTAGCCGAGAAAGTCGTAGTGCTTGATGAACTGGAACTTCGACATGCCGAGCGCCTGCGAGAACATCCCAGTGGTGCAACTGTCGAACATCGCGAAAAAGCGCGGATAGAAAACGATTCCCGCGGGATCGCAGTCGCCCCACTCGATGCGGGTGTTCCGGACGTAGGTCAGCATTCAATCTCCCCCGAAATTCAACATATTAACTCTGCGCATGCTCTTGTCAGCGAACCGGTCTCCACTTCGCTGGATCATGCGCTAGCGTGGCGCCATGCGAAGCGCGCCATCGATCCGGATCACCTCGCCATTGAGATAGCCGTTGCGCACGATCGTCATCACCAGCTCGGCGAACTCGCGCGGCTCGCCGAGGCGTTTCGGAAACGGCACCGACGCGCCGAGCGAATCCTGCGCCGCCTGCGGCAGCGCGCGCAGCATCGGCGTGCCGAAGATGCCTGGCGCGATGGCCATCACGCGGATGCCGAATTGCGCCAGCTCGCGCGCCGCCGGAATGGTCAGTGCGGCGACGCCGCCCTTCGACGCTGCGTAGGCGGTCTGACCGATCTGGCCTTCATAAGCGGCGACCGATGCGGTCGAGACGATCACGCCGCGCTCGCCGTTGGTCATCGGCTCGAGTGCCTGCATGTCGGCGGCCACGAGCCGCATCATGTTGAAGGTGCCGACCAGGTTGATCGCGATCACCTTCTCGAAATCGGCAAGCGGCATCGGCCCGTCGCGGCCGACGATTCGCTTGGCCGGTCCAACCCCCGCGCAATTCACCAGGATGCGCGCCGGCCCGTGCTTCGCTTTCGCCTCGGCGAGCGCCTTCACCGCATCGTCCGCGCTGGTGACGTCGCAGCGGATCGCGAGGGCGCCGATCTTTGCGGCCATCTTCTCTGCTGCATCGAGATTGACGTCCAGCAGCACGACCTTGGCGCCGGCTTTCGCGAGGGCGGCCGCGGTTTCTGCGCCAAGCCCCGACGCGGCGCCGGTTACGATCGCGGCGTGTCCGTTGGGGTCCATCTTAGTTTCCGATTTCGATCACGCGGGCGGATGCCGGCTTCGCATAGAGCTCCTCCACCAGCGCGGCGCGGCGGCTCAGCACCGCGCGCTGATTGATGGAGCCCTTGTCGGTCGCTTCGCCGGCGTCGAGCGAGGGCGGCTCCTCCATCAGGACGACGCGGCAGACGCGGTTCGAGCTGCCGGTGCTCCGTTTCGCCAGCGCGTTCAGCCGCTTGCGGCACTCATCGCGCACTTTGCTGTCGCTCAGCACGGCGGCGGGCGGCGCCTCCGCCGGCAATCCGGAAAGCTTGCGGCAGGCCTCGATGTCGGGGAACACCAGCGCCGCGATGTCGTCGCGGTCGGTGCCGGCAATCACGGCGTCGCGCACCAGCGGCGCGAAATGATCGACGAACTGCGCGCGCAGCGCGCCGGTCGACACCCAGGTTCCGCTCGCGAGCTTGAAGTCTTCGGCGAGACGGCCGTCGAACAGCAGGCCCTTCGCCGGATCGGTCGGATCGGCGAACTTCAGCGCATCGCCGATCTTGTAGAAGCCTTCGGCGTCAAAGGCGTCCTTGGTGAGGTCGGGGCGCTTCCAGTAGCCCGGCGTGATGTTGTCGCCCTTGAGCCGCATCTCGAGCTTGCCCTCGTTTGGGACCAGCTTGAGGTCTACGCCCGGCAAGGGCAGGCCGATGTTGCCGGGACGGCCGGTGTCCCAGCTGCACGCCAGCGCCGCCGGCGCACTTTCCGTCGAGCCGATGCTCGACAGCATGAGGATGCGCTCACCGCAGGTGTCGACGCTCATCTGCGTCAGTTCGTCCCAGACGTACTGCTGCAAGCCGGCGCCCGCGTAGAACATCACCTTCAACTTGCTAAACAAATTGCGGCGCAGATCCGCGTCGGCGCGCAGGTGCGGCAGCAACGCCTCGAAGCCCTTCGGCACGTTGAAATAGATGGTCGGCGCGATCTCTTTCAGGTTGCGCGCGGTCGCGGTGATCGCGCCGGGCAGCGGCTTGCCCTCGTCGATGTAGAGTGAGCCGCCGTTGTCGAGCACCATGTTGAAGTTGTGGCTGCTGCCGAATGTGTGGTTCCACGGCAGCCAGTCGACCAGCACCGGCGGCTCCTCGCGCATGAACCGAAGCCCGGCGCGGATCATCGCCTGGTTGGAACACATCATCCGCTGCGTGTTGATGACGCCCTTCGGGTAGCCGGTCGAGCCCGACGTGAAGAGGATCTTCGCAATCGTGTCGGGGCCGACCTTGGCGTGCGCGGCATCGACCGCGGCGGTCGGTTCGGTTGCAACCAGATCGGAGAACATCGTGCCTGAGCGGTTGCCTGGCGGGTTGGCGGTCACGACGACTTCAGCGTCGAGCGGCACCGCAGCGTCGATCGCTCGCGCGAACGTCTTGCCGTCGGAGACGAAAACGAGGCCCGGTGTCAGATCGGCGACGATCGACTTCAGCTTGCCGAAGTCGCTCGACATCAGCGAATACGGCACCGAGATCGGCGCGTAGGGAATGCCGGCCACCATGGCTGCGAGAGCGAGCAGCGCGTGCTCGATGTCGTTGCCGGACAGGATTGCAATCGGCCGTTCCGGCGAAAACTTGCGCTCAAGCAGCGCCTGCGCAATGCCGCGCACCTGCGCCAGCGTCTGCGCATAGGTCAGCTTGCGCCAGTCGCCCGCGGCGGAGCGCTGCGCGATGAAGATGCGGTCGGGCGCGGTCTTCGCCCAATGCTCCAGCCGCTCTGTCAGTTTCTTCGGGTAGCGTTCGAGCGCGTGCGGCGAGCGCAGGAAGATCGTGCCGTCTGCTTTGCGCTCGAGCGTGACGTCGGCGGGGCCGAGCCGCACGGGGCGCAGCGGCGCTTTGCTTGCGTTGGTATCGCGCGCGGCCTCAGCCAAGTGTTGACTAGCCAAGTCTTGACTAGCCATGTCTTGACTAATCATGCGTCACCTTGGCGCCGCGCTTCTCCAGAAAATCCTTCAGCCGCGCCTTGGCCTCGTCGCTGCCTTGCGCGATCGCCGCCATCAGGGATTCGGCGAGATAGCCGCTGGCCGGATCGCTTTCCGCGATGCGCGGCAGCACGTGCATGATGGCGAAGTTGGTCAGCGGCGCGTTCGACGCAATGCGTTCGGCGAGTTCGATGCCCTTGGCAAGACCTGCGCCGTTGTCGACCAGGTACTGCGACAGGCCGATGGCCTGGCCTTCGTCCGCGCCGTAGGTGCGGCCGGTCAGCATCATGTCCATCACGCGCGCCGTGCCGATCAGCTTCGGCAGCCGCACCGAGGCGCCCCCTCCCACGTAAATGCCGCGGCTGCCTTCGGGCAACGCGTAGTAGGACGAGCGCTCCGCAACGCGGATATGCGCCGCCGCAGCAAGCTCCAAGCCGCCGCCTACCACCGCGCCGTGCAGCACCGCGACCACCGGCACCTTGCCGAACTCGATGTGCTGGAACGCGCGGTGCCACATCCGCGAGTGCATCATGCCTTCGGCGGTATTGCGCTCCGACAGTTCGCTGAGATCGAGCCCGGCGGAGAAGTGCTCGCCGGCTCCATGAATGACGGCGGCCTTGATACCGTCCGGCAGCGCGGAGAAAAACGCTTCGATGCCCAATACCGTATCGTCGTCGAGCGCGTTGCGCTTCTCGGGCCGCGCCAGGCGCAGAATGGCGATATCGCCCTTGCGCTCGGCATGGAGCGAAGGCGGCAGCTTGGCGAAGCTCAACGGTGCGGCCATCGGCGGTCCTTGAACGTTTCCCGCGAAAGTCATGCGTGGCGGCGCGGGATGGGTCAAGCGTTTGACCCTGTCCGGCAGGCCTCCTAGATTGCGCTGGAAAACACAATGCGATCAATGCGCTTGGGGGCATTGCCCGATCCCCGCGAGGAACCAGAACATGCCCGAAGCCTTCATCTGCGACGGAATCCGCACGCCGATCGGCCGTTACGCCGGCGGGCTTGCCAAGGTGCGCACCGACGACCTCGCCGCGGTGCCGCTCAGAGCATTGATGAAGCGGAATCCGAACGTCGACTGGTCGGCGCTCGACGAGGTGGTGTTCGGCTGCGCCAACCAGGCTGGCGAGGACAACCGCAACGTGGCGCGCATGGCGCTGCTGCTGGCGGGTTTGCCGGAAACCGTGCCCGGCGTGACGGTGAACCGGCTGTGCGCGTCTGGTCTCAACGCGGTGGGCTATGCGGCACAGGCGATCCGCGCCGGCGAGATGGACTTCGCAATTGCCGGCGGGGTTGAATCGATGACACGCGCGCCGCTCGTCATGGGCAAGGCGCAGGAGGCGTTCCAGCGCAGCGCGCAGATCGAGGACACGACGATCGGCTGGCGCTTCATCAATCCGTTGATGAAGAAGCAATATGGCGTCGATGCCATGCCGGAGACTGCGGAGAACGTCGCCGAGGATTACCAGGTAGCGCGCAAGGACCAGGACGCGTTCGCGCTGCGTTCGCAGCAGCGCGCGACGAAAGCTCAGGCCGCGGGTTTCTTCGCCGAGGAGATCGAGCCGGTGATCGTGCCGGGCGGCAAGGCTGGGCCGGTTACCGTGGACAAGGACGAGCATATCCGCCCCGAAACCACGATCGACGGCCTGGCGAAGCTCAAGAACTTTGTGCGCGACCCGGGCACCGTCACAGCCGGCAACGCCTCCGGCGTCAACGACGGCGCCGCCGCCATGCTGATCGCTTCAGAGGCGGCTGCGAAGAAATACGACCTCAAGCCGATTGCGCGCATCACCGGCATGGCGTCGGCGGCCGTTCCGCCGCGCGTGATGGGCATCGGCCCGGTGCCGTCGACGCAGAAGCTGATGGCGCGGCTCAAGCTGAAGATCGGCGATTTCGACGTGATCGAATTGAACGAGGCGTTCGCCTCGCAGGCGCTGGCGTGCCTGCGCCAGCTCGGCGTTCCGGACGATGCGGAGCACGTTAATCCGAACGGCGGCGCCATCGCGCTCGGCCATCCGCTCGGCATGTCGGGGACACGGCTCGCGCTCACCGCGACCCATCACATGACCAAGACCGGCGGAAAGCGCGCGCTCGCGACGATGTGCGTCGGGGTGGGGCAGGGCGTGTCGCTGGCGATCGAGCGGGTTTAACGGATCACGACCTCTATCGGTTTCATCCCAATAGGCGGGCCCCTGTGGCCTGCCGATCCTACGGAACAGCTACGCCTGTTTGAGGAGCAAGCGGTTTCAATCCCGCGCAATCGGGATGAATAGCTGCGGCGAAGCCGGCTCCCGCAAGGGAACCGATCGCAAGCCGCCCGTTCCGGATATTGAGCCGCACTGCGCCGTGACTCCGCTCGTATAGGTCCGGATGCGCGGCAAGGAATCGCTCCTGCTCGGTTTCCGGCATATCGGCCATCCCATTGACGTAGTGGTGACCGTTGCGCTCGACGTGCGTCAGCCCAAGCAGATTGACCAGCGCGAGGTCCTGTTGCACCGCTAGCCCGGCCTGGGTGGTCAAATCTTCTCCCGTCATGAAATAACGCGCGTTCCCTGCATCACCGTTCCACATCGCGCAGCGGGCGGCGTTTAGGATGGATTTGTAAAGTCCTTTGCAGCACTTGCTCGACACGCCCACATAGCCGAGGGCGCGGGCGCGGGAAAAGGCTCGGAGATCGTCGTCGGACTCGTCAATGATCACTGGTTTGATCAGCGACAAAGCCGATACATCGCTTTCGAGCGCGTGCTGACGGGTGATGGGCTGCTCGATGAACAGAATACTCGCTACCAGGCGTTTGAGCGCCGGCAACGCCTGCATGCGCCTCCACAATTCGAGCAAGGCGCCGAGATCCTCGTACTGCTCATTGCCATCGAGCGAGACGTAATAAGGTCCGGGAATGCGTTCCAGCACCGCGCCAATCTCGGTCAGGCGCCGTAGGTCCGACTCAACAACGCCGCCGACCTTGAGTTTGAAGAACGTGTGACCATAAGTCTCGATGACCTCTTCCAGAGACTCCGGAAGTCCGTCGTTCACCCGCCCGGGATGACCGCCGATGACATCGACCAGCCCGACAGTGTGACGCGCGGCGATGCTCGTGGACGGTGTCAGTCCGGCCAGAAAGCGTTGCATGTCGAAGCCGGCCAGTTCCGGTATCCGTTCGGGCAGCAACGCGGGATCGATGCCGGGCAGATTCTTCCGCACTGCGTCATAGAACGAACACCCTGCGCTTCGGCACAGGGCATCGAGGATTGCGCGATCGATCTGTGCCGGTCCGAAGCACGCGATGAGCGCGTTGAGGCCCCGCGCCTCACCGGTCACGATCTGCCGGTCGTAATGGGCTGCAAAATGCCCAAACGCGGTGCGCGCCGTCGCATCTGCATAAGTATCCGCCGCAAGCGATAAAGCGAGCCGCAATTGATCGAAATTGTCTTCATTGGAAAGCGCTAGGTTCTTGTCGAACCACTTGGGCGCCAGCAGTTCCGCCGCCATCCCCCAATGCGAAGTCCCGTCGGCAAGCTCAATCCGCGCGCGCACAAAGCATTGTGGCGCCTCGGTGAGCGTGACCACGCCAAACCGAAACGGCAGGCGCAGGCGCACGTCGCTTTCGTAAACGAGCACCTCGCTGACCTTGAATGTGGGCGCCGTCATGTCAGCGATCCCGAGCCGCAGATTGCAAGGACGGCGCCAGCCTTGTGCGCGGCGAAACTGGAATTCTGGTCATTGATTTAGTCGCGCGATCATGCACGCTATCTCGGCAACTAGACCGCCGTCAAATCGGTGAGGCGATTTCCCTGATGAGCCGGATTGTTCGTGTCGAGGTCGGTCGGTTCGACTACGAACTTGTTGGTGACTTCAAGTTCTTCAAAACACCGTTCCGTCCGACCGTTCTGCTTTGCCTGACAGACGACGATGGTGTCCAGGGATGGGGACAGTCGGTTCCAGTCGAAAGCTGGACCTACGAAACCGTGGAGACGGTGGAGACGACGTGCGCCACTATCTTGCGCCGGCTATTCTCGGCGCAGACCCGTCTGATCTTGCGGACATTCACGGACGCATGGACCGCGCGATCAGGCCGTCATTCTCCGTCGGTCAGCCGCTTTGCAAAGCTGCTGTGGACCTTGCGTGCTACGACCTCTGGGGCAAGCAAGCTGGTCGCAGCGTGCACGAGATATTGGGAGGCACGACTCGGCAGCAGGTGAGGTTGAGCTGGACCATACAGTCGTCGACCATTGCTAACGCGGAAAGTCAGCTCGCCTATGCCCGGTCTATCGGATACGAGAGCTTCAACATCAAGATCGGCTATCCGCAAACGCCGCAATACGATCTGGAACTTGTGCGTGCGGTTATTGGATTTGCCCCCGGCGGATTTCACTGGGTGGACGCGAATACCAGTTATGACCTGGACACCGCGATTGCGATGGCGCCCCGCCTCGCGGATTTGGGCCTGAAAGGTCTTGAGTCGCCACTCGCGCCCAATCTTATCCGCGGCTATCAAGCCCTGAAGCGCCAGCGCGCTTTGCCCATCCTGATGGACGAGGGCATTGTGTCGCCGGTCGAAGTTGCGGAATTTATCGCGCTGAAAATGTTTGACGGGATTGCCATGAAGGTGGCCCGCTGCGGCGGACTTTGGAATGCGACGAGAATCGCAACCCTTCTGAAGGAAAACGATCTGTTGCTGTTCGCGTCCGGCCTCACGGACCCGGATCTGTCGATGGCGGCCTCTGCGCATTTTTTCGGCTGGGCCGGGCTGGACACCCCCGCAGCAATCAATGGTCCGCAATACATTGCCGGCCGCGGTACCACCGATCCGGCGTTTCGCGCCGACAAAGACATCCTCCGGATTCCGACCGGCCCGGGACTCGGTGTCACGCTCGCAGACGATGCGATGGCGTCCGTCACCGTTGCTGCGGAGCTTTGAGGGAGTGTTGTGGGGTGAATTCCTCTGATAGGTTGTTCGAAACCGTTCGGCGGGACTGCGTGTAGCGATGACCCTAACGAAGGATACCGCAAACGCAAATGCGGTGAAAAAAGCGAGCGCCGGTGCGGGCGTGCTGAAAAAGCTTACCCCGGTCGCGGGCGTTCTTGTCTTTCTCGCGATCTGGCAAGCCGGCGTGATGATCTACAAAATGCCGGTTTATCTTCTGCCGGCGCCCACCGATATTGCCTATACGTTCGTGGACGAATTTCCAAAATTGCTCCGGCATGGCTGGATCACAACTTATGAAATGCTGCTTGGATATGCACTTGCGGTCGCAATCGCCGTGCCCCTCGCCATTGCAATGACATCGTCCAAACGTTTCGATGAATTTGTCATGCCCACGCTACTCTTCTTTCAGGTCGTGCCAAAGGTCGCCGTCGCGCCGTTGTTTCTGGTCTGGTTTGGGGTCGGAGTGATGCCGAAAATACTGGTCGCATTCTTGATATCGTTTTTTCCTATTGTCATTGACGCCGCTGTGGGCCTGCGTTCCATGTCGCCGGAAATGACGGATCTGGCGCGCTCCATGGGTGCGACCCGCATGCAGGTCTTTGCGCGGTTTCGGCTGCCGACGAGCCTGCCTTACCTGTTCAGCGGCCTGAAGGTGGCGGCGACCCTGGCTATCGCCGGCGCGGTGGTGGGTGAATTTGTCGGCGCGGATAAGGGGCTGGGCTACCTGCTGCTGGTCACCAATTCCAATATGGAAACGTCCTTGATGTTCGCCGCCATCGTCGCATTGACGATCATCGGCCTGACGTTTTTTTACCTGGTCGAGCTTGTGGAATCGATCCTGATTCCCTGGCATGTTACGCATCGAGTCCGCGAAGAAGCGGGCACGATGTAGTGCTGCCTGTCGTTATAGATGCGCTGCACCGATACGTGATCGTTCGATAAAAACCGCGTCAATCTAGGGAGGATAGAAACCATGAAGCGCACAAGAATCGTGATCGCGCTGCTTGCTGTTGTCACAGCGATCACCGCATTGATGGCGCCGGCCAGCGCCCAAACCGCCGCACCGGAAAAATTCCAGTTCCGTTTGAACTGGACGATCTACGGCGAACACGCGCCGTTCTTTGTCGCGCGAGACAAGGGCTTCTACAAGGAAGAAGGACTCGACGTCGAAATTCTGGAGGGCAGTGGGTCGACTACGGTTGCGCAATTGGTCGCCAACATGACCAACCCCGTGGCCTATGTTGATGCGGCGACGATGATGCGAGGCGTCGGCGCCGGGATGCCGATCAAGGCGGTTGGCGTTACGCTCCAGCAAAGCCCGATGGCGTTTATCTACCGGGCCGACGCGCCGCGCCCCACCAAGATCGAGGAAATCAAGGGCAGCCGTATTGCGATCACCGCAGGTGACGCAAGTCTCGCGATCTTCACCGCATTCATGGGCAAGCTCGGCATGAAGGTCGACGACGTGAACCTGATCACGGTGGCCAATCCGCAGTCAAAAGAGCAGGCGGTTCTCAACAAGCAGGCCGATTCACTGCTCGGCTATTTCATGGATCAAGGACCGCGCATGCAATTGCAGACCGGTGTAAAAATGGGCTGGACCCGGCTTTATGACATGGCAGGTGTCTCGACGCTGAGCAGCGCCATCATCGTCAACACCGAATGGCTGAAGGATGCGAAGAATCAAGACCGTATCAAGCGGTTCTTGCGTGCCTCGCAGCGCGGCTGGCAATACACCGTCGACAATCGCAAGGAAGCTGCGGAGATATTCCTGAAGCACGCGCCGGCCTTCAACATGGAGATTGCTCTGTTGGAGATCGACGGCACGGTGTCGATCATGCGCACCAAGAATACGGAACGAAAGGCGATCGGCTGGTCCGCACCCGCCGACTGGAAGGATACGCAGGAGCTGCTGGAGAAATTCGCCAAGCTCAAAGCCCAGCCTGACCTTAACGTGTACTACACCAACGAATTTTTGTCTGAACCCCCGTACCAGGTGAAAAAGTAACAACCGGCGGCGGACCTTCCCACGTTCGAAAGCGTGGGAAGGTTATCCAGCGGTGTTCCGAAAAACACTCATGCATCAGTCTTACATCCGACTGCAGGACGTCGGTAAGACCTATCACACCAAGAGCGGAATCGTCGAAGCCTGTGTCGATATCAACCTCGATATCCGGCAATCTGAATTCGTCGCCATCGTCGGGCCGAGCGGCTGTGGCAAGACCACCATTCTTAAGATGGTCGCCGGCCTGGCACCTTACAGTTCCGGAACGATTACGATCGGCGGTAAAGTCGTCGACCGGCCCCAGACGGATGTCGGGATCGTATTCCAGGATGCAATCATGCTCGACTGGCGCGATGTGCTGGCGAATGTGATGCTTCAGATCGATATTCGAAGAATGCCGCGCGCCACATACGAGCCCATTGCGAGAGACTTGCTCAAGGCAACTGGTCTGGCGGGGTTTGAAAAGAAAAAGCCTTACGAACTCTCCGGCGGCATGCGGCAGCGCGTCTCGATTTGCCGCGCTTTGGTGCACGATCCCGTCATGCTGTTGATGGATGAGCCGTTCGGCGCGCTCGATGCGCTCACGCGCGAACAGATAGCGATGGACATCCAGCGGCTCTGGATGGAGACGCGCAAGACGGCCCTGCACATTACTCACAGTATCCCTGAAGCTGTGTTGCTTGCCGATCGCGTCGTGGTTATGGGCCCCCGCCCTGGACGCATTGTCGAGATCATCGATATCGACCTGGAGCGCCCGCGCCGCCTGGACAAATTGCCTGAAAAATTCAACGAATACTCTGGCCGCATCCGCGAAATCTTCAAGTCCAAAGGCGTGCTCGCCATGGATTGAAGCGAGAATCGGTCCGGCGCTTGGAGCTAGCTAATGGCGACCTTCGTAGAGGTCCCTTCCGCGCACCAAGGCACGAATTTTTCCATCGGCAATGCTGCGCTTCAGCATCCAAAAGCCGCAGTCGGGATGGATGTACTTGACCCGGCCGGGGCCCAGAATCTCGTCCGCTGTTTCAAGCGCGCGTGCAACAGCGTCGGCAGATTCGATTTCCGTCCGTTTGACGTCCACGACGCCAAGCCCGAACCCGATCTCTTGGCGAAGGTCCTTGAACACCCGCAACTCGTCGGGTGGGCGGTGCGCATTTTCCATCACGATGTGATCGACATGGAGGCTGTTCAGATAGTCCATCAGTTTGCCCCAGCCGCCCTTCTGCACGGATTGACCGCCATAGTTGCCGAAACACAGGTGAACCGCTGGTGTGGTGCGAACGGCGCGCAACACCCGGTTGATGGCCGCCGCGGCCCATTCCCATTCCTCCGGATGACCTGGAAGGTTTGCTTCGTCGATTTGCACCACATCGGCATCGACATGCTTCACCTGTTCCGCCAGGACATCGGCAATCGCCATGGCCAAGGCGCTTTTGTCCTTGTAATGACGGTCAAGGAGCATTTTGGCCAGCATATGCGGTCCGGTCAGCGTGAATTTGAGCGGGCGGGTGGCAAGGCCCCTCGCCCGCGCGCATGCGGTGGGCAAGTCGAGGAAGCCCGGACCGATCGGAGCCTCCACCACACCGGAAGGCCGGTTGCGAAACTCCATACCGGGTGCGCTCTTGAAATCGAGCCATTCGGTGAGGCCGATATCACCGCGAACGCCTGCCATCGGCCGAACGAAATACTCAATCATGCCGTTTGTTTCGGGATGGTTGATATCGAACCGGTAGAGCTCACCGTCGCAGACGAGATCGATGCCGGCATGTTCCTGCGTGTCGATCACGACCCGCGTCGCGTCAACAAGCGTTTGTTCCGATGGCGTGGCAATAAGCCAATCCGGCAGCGGATAAGATCCGACCGTGGTAGTCTTGATGCGAGGGCCGCCCGAAGCGACATTCATTGTCCATTCTCCTCAAGTTTTGATTGAGAGTCTGCTCGACGGGCGTTGCCTGAATGAAAATCGGAGTTTTGACAGCCTGCAAACATCAATTCAACCTACCCCGCTCAGTCCGACTTTCCAACCCTCGGGGTGCGGCGGGACGACAGTTCAAAAAGGACAAGACCAAAGTGCCGATGAGTGCCGGTTACATCCCGTTCCATCCCAATCCGTCGAAGCCGAAATACAAGCCGCCGGCTGGCGCGGTCGATGCGCACTGCCACGTGTTCGGCCCGGAGGCGACGTTTCCGTTCGCGCCGAAGCGCAAGTACACGCCGTGCGACGCGCCCAAGGAGACGCTGTTTCAGCGCCGCGATTTCCTGGGCTTCGACAAGAACGTGATCGTGCAGGCAACCTGTCACGACACCGACAACCGCGCGCTGGTCGATGCGCTGATTGCGTCCAACGGCAAAGCCAAGGGCGTGGCGTTCGTGGACGAAGGCTTCGCCTTTGCCAGCCTCAAGGCGCTTGACGTTGCGGGCGTCAAGGGGGTGCGCTTCAATTTCATCAAGCGGCTGGTCGATTCGACGCCGAAGGACGTGATGGTGCGGATCGCCAATCGCATCGCCGACCTCGGCTGGCACATCGTGGTCTATTTCGAGCACGCCGATCTCGACGAGATGGGCCCGTTCCTGAAATCGCTGCCGGCCACGCTGGTGTTCGATCACATGGCCTGCCCGAACGTGAAGGACGGCGTGAACGGCAAGGCGTTCCAGAAGTGGCTCGACGCGGTCGATGCCAACAAGACCTGGATCAACAAGGTAACGTGCCCGGAGCGTTTCACACTGACCGGTCCGCCCTACGATGACGTGGTGCCGTTCGCGCGTGCAATCGTCGAGCGTTTTCCCGACCGCGTGCTCTGGGGCACCGACTGGCCGCATCCCAACATGCCGAAGGAAGCCCCGGACGAGGGCGTGCTGGTGGATATGATTCCGAAGATCGCCCCGACCGCGGAGTTGCAGAAGAAGTTGCTGATCGACAATCCGATGACGCTCTACTGGAGTTAGGTTGTCATTCCGGGACGCGCGTTAGCGCGGGCCTGGAATCCAGAACCAGGTCTGGATATTTGATTGGATTCCGGGTTCGCCGCTTCGCGGCGCCCCGGAATGACGTGGAGAGTTCAGATGTCTGACCACTACGTCCATCGCCTGCAGACCAGCATGCCGCTGAAGACGGCGGAGACGATCGCGGACGAGGCGTTGAAAGCCGGCGCCGAGGCGAAGCTCTTGCCGCTGACCGTCGCGGTGCTCGACGTCGGCGGCCATCTGGTGGTGCTCAAGCGGCAGGACGGATCGGGCAATCTGCGCGCCGACGTCGCGATCGGCAAGGCGTGGGGCGCGCTCGGCATGGGCATTTCGAGCCGCACCATCCGCGACCGGCTGAAAGAGCGCCCGACCTTCCAGGGCGCGCTTGCGGCGGCCTCGGACGGTCGCTTCATCCCGGTGCCGGGCGGCGTGCTGGCGCTCAATGCTCAGGGCGAGGTGGTTGGCGCGGTCGGCATCTCGGGTGACGCCTCCGACAAGGACGAGTACGCCGCCATCAGCGGCGTCCATAAGGCCGGGCTCAAGAGCCAGCCCGAGCAGCCGGCCGCCAACTGGCGCGACGCCGGGCTGTAATGCTTCAAAACGGCGTTTCTGCGCGCCGTTGCAATGCCTTCATGCGCTGGATATATCTCGATATGTCAGCCTCTTGAGGCTCAGCCTCAGTGGAGCAGCGCCAATGGCCCCCGCAAAACAGAAAACCCAGAAGGACTACGACGACATCCCGGGCACCTACGTGTTTGACGCCGACCGCTCGCGCGAGGGCTATCAGCTCAACATGTTCTGCATGTCGCTGATGAAGGCCGAGAACCGCAAGGCGTTCAAGGAAAACGAGGCGGGGTATATCGAAAAGAATTTTCCGCAACTTACCGCTGAGCAGCGTGAGGCGATCCTCAAGCGGCAATATAACCGGATGCTGGAACTCGGCGGCAACATCTATTTCACCGCCAAGCTTGGCGCGACCGACGGCCATCCGTTCCAGCATCTTGCGGCGGTGATGACGGGTTCGACGCAGCAGGACTATGCCAACCTGATGTTGCGTGGCGGCCGCTCGGTCGAGGGCAACCGCAGCCGGTCCGGCAAGTATGCGAAAGCCGGGTCGAGTATCGTCAAGGCGGACAAGCCGAAAAAGTCAAAGGCGAAGCCGAAGGGAAAAAAACGTGGCTAGGATCATCGCAGGAGTGACATCGTCGCACGTGCCGGCGATCGGCGCGGCGATCGACAACCATCGCGAGTCGGAGCCGTATTGGCAGCGAGTGTTCCGCGGCTTCGAGCGCTCCAAGGAATGGATGGCGAAGACCAAGCCGGACGTCTGCATCGTGGTCTACAACGACCACGCCTCGGCTTTCTCGGTTGAGATGATCCCGACCTTCGCGCTCGGCACGGCGACGGAGTTCCCGATCGCCGACGAAGGCTGGGGCCCGCGTCCTGTGCCGGTGGTGAAGGGCCATCCCGAGCTTGCCTCGCACATCGCGCAGTCGGTTATCCTCGACGAGTTCGATCTCACACTCTGCAACAAGATGGAGGTCGACCACGGCCTCACGGTGCCGCTCAACCTGGTGTTCGGCACGCCAAAGGAGTGGCCGTGCCCGATCATTCCTCTTGCCGTTAACGTCGTCCAATTTCCGCCGCCGACCGGCAACCGCTGCTTTAATCTCGGCAAGGCAATCCGCAAGGCGGTCGAGTCCTATCCGAAAGATTTGAAAGTCGTGGTGTTCGGTACCGGCGGCATGTCACACCAGATCAGCGGCCAGCGCGCCGGCCTGATCAACTCCAAGTTCGACCATGCCTTCCTCGACAACCTGACGCGCAATCCGAAGAAGCTCACCAAGCTTTCGCACCTCGAATTGATGCGCGAGGCCGGCGCCGAGGGCGTCGAGATGGTGATGTGGCTCATCATGCGCGGTGCGCTCGACGACAAGGTCGACGAGGTCTATCGCTTCTACACGGTGCCGGCTTCGAACACTGCGGTCGGTCACATCATTCTCGAAAATCGGATCAAAGGCGCCAGGAAGCCCGCCGCCAAGCCGGCGGGCAAAAGCAAGAAGCCCGCGCCGAAGCTCAAGCGCGCCGCCGCGCGCGCCAAAGTCGACCGCATTCGCAGCTAGGCACCGTCATTCCGGGACGGCCCGAAGGGCCGGACCCGGAATCCATACTCCAGGTGGTGGTTATGGATTCCGGGTTCGCTCGTTTCACTCGCGCCCCGGAATGACACCGCATAAAATCGCAACGACCGTTCAGAGTTGGAGAGGAACCCCATGAAAATCTGTGTCGCCGGCCAAGGCGCCTTTGGCCAGAAGCATCTCGACGCGCTCAAGCGCATCCAGGGTGTCGAAGTCACCTCGCTGGTTGGCGGCAACCAGGATGCGACCGCGCAAGTGGCCAAGAAATACGGCATCCCGCACTACACCGGCGATCTCAGCGAAGGCATCAAGCGCGCCGACGCCGTGATTCTCACCACGCCGACCAAGATACATTTCCGCCAGGGCGAGCAGGTGATGCGCGCCGGCAAGCACGTGCTGGTCGAAATTCCGGTCACCGACAGCGTTGAGGACGCCGAGAACCTGGTAAAGATCGCCAAGGAAACCGGCGTCACTGCGATGGGCGGCCATGTACGGCGCTTCAACCCGAGCCACCAGTACGTCCACAAAAAGATCAAGGCCGGCGAGCTCTCGATCCAGCAGATGGACGTGCAGACCTATTTCTTCCGCAGAAAGAATATCAACGCCGCCGGCAATGCGCGCAGCTGGACCGATCATCTGCTCTGGCACCACGCCGCGCACACCATCGACCTGTTCCAGTACCAGGCCGGCGAGAACATCTCGGACTGCTACGCCGTTCAGGGCCCGATTCATCCGCAGCTCGGCATCGCGATGGACATGGGCATCGTCGCCAGGACGCCGTCGGGCAAGATGCTGACGTTGTCGCTGTCGTTCAACAACGACGGTCCGCTCGGCTCGTTCTTCCGCTACATCTGCGACAACGGCACGTTCAAGGCGTTCTACGACGATCTGAGCGACGGCAAGGACAACAAGATCGACGTGTCGAAGGTCGACGTCTCGATGGACGGCATCGAGCTTGAGGACCGCGAGTTCATCGCCGCGATCAAGGAGAAGCGCGAGCCGAACGGCAGCCTGCAGCAGTTGCTGCCCTGCATGCACGTGCTCGGCAAGCTCGAGAAGATCGTCGATCCGCAGCGCAGGGCGCACGCGTAATTTTCTCTCCGCCCTCATCCTGAGGAGCGCCCGTCAGGGCGCGTCTCGAAGGATGGAGTGGCCCCATGCTTCGAGACGCCGCCTTCGGCGGCTCCTCAGCATGAGGCCAGGAGAGGGTGCGCTGAACCCGAACCTCAATTCGGCTTCGCCCCCGACGCCTTCACCACCGGCGCCCATTTCGCCACCTCGGTCGCGATCAGCTTGGCAAAATCGTCCGGCGACCCCGGCTTGATGTCGGCGCCGAGGTCGTCGAAGCGCGCCTTGAGCTTGGGATCGCGGAGGCCAGCGTTGATCTCGCGGTTGAGCGTCTCCAGCACCGCCGGCGGAATGTTGCGCGGCGCGCTCACGCCGAAGAACGCCGTCGCCTCGAAGCCCGGCACGGTGTCGGCCACCGTCGGTACGTCCGGCAGCGCCGCCGCACGCGTGGCCGAGGTTACGGCCAGCGCGCGCAGCTTGCCTTGCTTGATGTGGCCGATCTGCGAATTCAGGTTGTCGAACATCACCTGAACCTGGCCGGCCAGCAGATCGATGTTGGCGGGCCCTGCACCGCGATAGCTGACGTGCTGCATCGGCACGCCGGTCATCTGCTTGAATAGCTCGCCGGAGACATGCACCGAAGTGCCGAGGCCGCCGGAGGCGAAGTTGACCTTGCCGGGATTGGCCTTAGCGTGGGCAATGAACTCCGCGACATTATTGACCGGCAGCGACGGATGCACGGACATGACGTTCGGCATGGTAACCAGCGCCGCGACATGCTGGAAGTCCTTGACGATATCGAAGGTCAGGTTGTCGTAGAAGGTGTGGTTGATCGCGTTGTTCGGGCCGATCAGGTAGAGCGTGTAGCCGTCGGGCGGTGACTTCACCACGGCCTCGGCCGCGATGCTGGCCGCCTGACCTGGCCGGTTCTCGATCACGACCTGCTGGCCGAGGCGCTCCGACAACCACTGGCCGATCAGGCGAGCGAGAATGTCCTGACCGCCACCCGGGGCAAATCCGACCAGCAGTCGGATCGGGCGATTTGGATAGGCCTGCGCGAAAGCGGACGGCACGGTCGTGAGCGCCGCACCCGACGCTGCAAGCTGCAGGAAACGGCGGCGATGAAGTCCCATGGCATTTCCCCGCGATGCTTTGATGTCTTGTAGCAAAAGTATGCGTCGTTTCAGGGTGAAGCTGCAAGGTGGAGCAGCGCGCCCTCTGGGGCGGCCCAATGGTTCGAGACGCATTTCTGCGCCGCGACGATGAATGTGCATGGCATTTCCCCGCCAATGGCGAAATTGGAATGGGTGTCTCTCCTCTTTGGTTCAGCTGCCGACAGCCGGCGATTCCCGCGTTTCGGGCATGAGTGCAAACACGAGCAAGAGTCCGAACGCTCCGACAGACCCGAGAAACAAGAACACGACGGCGTCGCCAAACCTATCCGCGACATAGCCGGCAATCGTGGTGCCCAGCGACGCGCCGATACCGACGGCGACGCCGACCACGCCTTGCGCGAAATTGAAATGTCCGGTCCCGCGTGTGGTGTCGGCGATGACGAGCGGCACCAGCACGCCGAGCGCCGCCGCCGAAATTCCGTCAAGGAGTTGCGCCGCGACGATTACGGAAGGATCGTTCGACGCAGCGAACACCGCGCTGCGGACGCACAGCGGTGCGAAGCACAGCATGAGGAGAGGACGGCGGCCCCAGTTTTGCGCCGTGCGTCCGACCCAAGGTGCGATGGCTGCGACCACGAATTGCGGCGCGAGAATGCAGATTGCGATGACCGCGGTCGCCCATTGTGGCGCGCGGGTGGTCAAGGATCCCGCCATGATCGGCAGCATGGCAGCGTTTGAAAGCTGGAACAGCACGATGGCGGAGGCGAAGATCAACAACGGCCCGTTGCTGCGCAAGGCCGGCCAACGCATCGGACCACGCACCGCCCTCTCGTTTGCGCACCCCGCCGCGCGCCAGTTCGGGATCGATGTCCGCGGACCGGATCATCGCCAACGCGACGAGTGCCGGGATGCCGAATGCGGCGGTGAGGAAGAAGATCGCCTGGTTCGAATAATAATGAGCAACGCCTCCCATGAGGCCGGCAGCGATCGCATTGCCGAGTGAGAGGAAGCGGACATTGCGGCCAAGCCTGTGGCCCAGCAGGGTATGGCCCACGAGCCCGAGGCTGATCGCGGCGAGAACCGGTCCAGCGAGACAGCTCGCGATCGCGTGCAGCACCTTTGCGGCAAGCACCACGCTGAAGACCGGCCACAATGCCAGTAGGAGAGCGCTGCCGCTGATTGCGGCCACGGCGACCGCCGCGAGGAGGCGTTTGGCGGGGACGTGATCGACCAGCGCGCCGATCGGAATTTGCAGCGCCATGGCGGCGAGCGTCCCGACCGTCAGGATCAGCCCGATGTCCAACTGCGTCCAACTCTTCGACGTCAGATAGGCGGCGACGAACGGCCCCCATCCGGTCTGGATGTCGGCGAGGAAGAATGCAAACCAGTCGAGGCCGCGCTGGCTCTGACACGAGGGTTGGTGCTTTTTGTCCTCCGGGGGCAACGGCGCTGTCCATTTCCCTTTAGGCATATCTGATTTGGGTCCAAACCGGCCTTAGCCGCCAGCGTACGCCGCGTCCGGTTTGTCGCCGAAGCCGGACATGCGCCGTCCAACTCGGCCATTGCCTCTACTCGCTTACCCCGATCAACTGCGCCAGCCGCTCCGGGTCGTCGCGCAGCGTCTTGGATGCGCCGTCATAGACGATGCGGCCTTTGTCCATCACCACGCTGCGGTCGGAGAACTCGAACGCGACGCGGCTGTTCTGCTCGACCAGGATGATGGAAAGCTTGCTCTCGCTGCGCAGTCGCACCAGCACCGCGGTCAGCGCCTCGACGATCACCGGCGCGAGGCCTTCGGTCGGCTCGTCCATCAGGAGCACCGACGGATTGGTCCGCAGCGCGCGGGCGATCGAAAGCATCTGTTGCTCGCCGCCGGAGAGTTGGTTGCCCTTGTTGGTGAGGCGCTCGGCGAGGTTCGGGAACAGCTCGAACAGGCGCTTGTCGGTCCATGCGCCGGGCCGCGCGCCGACGTCGAGGTTCTCGCGCACGGTGAGCGATGGGAAGATCTCGCGTTCCTGCGGGACAAAGCCGATGCCTGCTGCGGCGCGGCGGTAGATCGGCACGCCGCTGAGGCTCTTGCCCGCCAGCAGAACCTCGCCCTTGTGCAACGTGGTGTGGCCCATCACGGTGGCCAGCAGTGTGGTCTTGCCGACGCCGTTCCGCCCGATCACGCTGATGCTCTCGCCGGGTGCGACCTTCAGGTTGAGGTCTTCCAGCACCACGGTCTCGCCGTAACCGGACGATACATTGCGAAGCTCTACTGCAGCGTCAACCATGGGTGGCCTGCCCGAGATAGACGGCGCGCACGTCGGCGTTGGCGCCGATCTCCTTCGGAGTGCCCTCGGCGAAAATCGCGCCGCGCACCAGCACCGTGATGTGCTGGGCGAAGCGGAACACCAGGTCCATGTCGTGATCGATGATCAGCACGCCGATGCTTTTGGGCAGCGCGTCGATCGCGTCGAGGATGATGTGGCTCTCGGCGCTCGGCACGCCCGCAGCCGGCTCGTCGAGCAGCAGCACCTCGGGCTTCTGGCCGAGCGCGATGGCGAACTCCACCAGCCGCTGGCGGCCGTAGGGCAGGCTGTTGATGGTGAGATGGGCGTAGTCGGCGAGCTTGAGCGTTTCGAGCAGATGCATCGCCTCGTCGATTACGTCGCGCCGCTTGCCGGCTGGTGTGAACATGGTCGGCGCAGCGCCGACCCGTTCGGCAACCGAGATGTAGACGTTCTCCAGAACGGAAAGACCGCGGAACAGCCGGTTGATCTGGAAGGTGCGGGCGATGCCGAGCTTGACGCGCTGCGCCTGCTCCATGGTGGTGATGTCCTGCCCGCGCAGATACACGGTGCCGGATGACGGCAGCAGTACGCCGGTCAGCAGGTTGATGAAGGTCGTTTTGCCGGCGCCGTTCGGGCCGATCAGCGCGTGACGCGCGCCGCTTTCCAGCTTGAAGTTGACGTTGGTCGACGCGGCGAGCGCGCCGAAGTTCTTGCTGACGCCGCGCGTTTCGAGAAGCGTGGTCATGGTGAGACGCGCTTCCTTCGCAGCCAGCCCGTGATCGCGTCGCCCATGCCGAGGATGCCGCCGCGGAAGAACAGCGCGATGATGACCAGCATCAGGCCGAGGCCGAGCTGCCAGGCGGTCGGATAGAGCTTGGACAGGAAGTGCGCCAGCACCATGTACGCGACCGCGCCGACAAACGCGCCGTAGAGCCGCCCGTAGCCGCCGAGCACCAGGATGATCAGCACGGTAGCGGCGCGATCGAGGCCGAGGGTCGAAAGATTGACGTAGGCATTTGCCTGCGCCCATAGGCCGCCGGCGATGCCGGCGATCGCCGCGGAGATGGTGTAGCAGACGATCAGCCGTGTCCGCACCGGCGCGCCGACCGCGTGCATGCGCAGCGTGTTCTCGCGGATGCCGGTCAGGCTCTCGCCGAACGGCGAATAGACCAGCGCGCGCACGAACACGAAGCAGATCAGCAGCACCGCGAGGATGTAGAGGTACTGCGTTTTCGGGAACAGCGGATTGAATTCGAACAGCCCGAACAGCGGCGGGATGGTGATGCCGGTGAGCCCGTCGAAGCCGCCGGTCCAGTCGTGGCCGAGGTTCGCCGCCTCCTCGAGCAGCGCCATCGTGCAGAGCGTGAGCATCAACAGCGTCAGCCCGGTGGTGCGCAGCAGCACCAGCCCGGAGGCGAGGCCAATCATCGCGGCGACGATGCCCGCTGCGATCAGGCTGGTGATCGGCTCGTTCCAGATGCCGTGATGGGCGAGCATGCCGACCGTGTAGGCTCCGGCCCCGAAGAACGCGGCATGGCCCAGCGTGACGATGCCCGCATAACCCAACGCAAGATCGAGCGAGATCGCGAACAGCACCGTGATGAGCAGTTCGGTGCCAAAGCCGAGATGGCGCGGGAACGCGAAATAGAACGCCAGGGCCAGCAGCCACGGCAGCGGCTCCCACCAGCGCAGCTTGTGCCGCTCGGTCAGCGCGCGGGCGCCGAGATTGTCGTAGTTCGGGGCGGGCGCGCTCATGACGGCTTCCCGAACAGGCCCTGCGGGCGCCACAGCAGCAGCATGATGGTCAGCACGTAGATGAACAGCGTGCCGCCCTGCGGGATGTATTTCTTCAGCACGAAATCGAGCACGCCGATGATCACCGACGCCCAGAACACGCCCCAGATGCTGCCGAGCCCGCCGACCGCGACCACGATCAGGAAGAACACCAGGTACTTCAGCGCGTATTGCGGATCGAGGCCGAGGAACTCCGCGCCCAACCCGCCGCCGATTGCCGCCATGCCGCTGCCGAAGCCGAAGGTGATGGCGAACAGCCGGTCGATGTTGATGCCGAGCAATTCCGCCATGCGGCGGTTATCGACCGCGGCGCGGATCTGCGCGCCGAACCGCGTGCGCTCGAAGCCGAGCCATAGCCCGACCACGATCACGATGCCCACCGCGATCAGAAAAATGCTGTAGGTGCGGTATTGCACGATGCCGAGGTTGATCTGTCCGCGCAGCTCAGCGGGGATCGGTACCGGCTGGTTCTCAGGGCCGACGAACACGGTCAGCCCGGCGATGAACATGAACACCAGGCCGATGGTGAACAGCACCTGGTCAAGCTCGCCCGCCTTGTAGAGCCGAGAATAAAGCAGCCGCTCGAACACCATGCTGATCGCGGCGGTCGCGACAAATCCCAGCGCCAGCGCGGGCGTGAAGCCGATGCCCCAGTTCCGCATCGACAGCACGATGATGTAGCCGCCGAGCATGGCGAAGGCGCCGTGCGCGAGGTTGACGAAGCCCATCAGCCCCATGGTGACGGACAGCCCGACCGAGACGATGAACAGCACCATGCCGGCCGCCATGCCGCCGAGCAGCATGCTGGCGATGTTCTCGATCATGGTGCCATCCAAATGGCACGGCTCGCAGCCGCAGCCGCGAACAGGCAAACCATCTCATCCCCCAGGGCCTATTCGGCCAGTCATATCGGCATAAATAGTACGGTGAAAGCCCCAAACTGCAAGCGAACCCACCGCATTGAGCGGACAAAGCAAAACCGCCGCCCTTTGCAGGGCGGCGGTTTCGAACCTTGTGGATCGGTCAGGCGATCAGGCGCAGGGCGCGATCTTCTGCGCCTTGCAGGCATCCTTCACGTTGTCGATCTTGCCGATCACCTTCTGCTGCAGCCTGCCGTCCTTGCCCTTCACCACTTCGGAGAGATACTCGTTCATGATGATGTCGCGGGTGTCCGGATCGATCGAGATCGGGCCGCGCGGGCTGTTGTACTTGAAGGTCTTGCCCGCAGCGATCGCCTTGTCGGGGTCCATCTTGCCCTTGAGCTGCTGGACCATGTGCACGATCAGCGCCATGCCGTCGTAGCCGCCGACCGCCATGAAGTCCGGCGTCGTGTTGGCGCCGTATTCTTTCTTCCACGCGGCGACGAAACGCTTGTTCTCGGCGTTGTCGAGATCGGCGTGGTAGTGATGCATGGTGATGAGGCCGATGGCCGAATCGCCCATGCCCTGCAGCTTGGTGTCCTGGGTGATGTCGCCGGGGCCCATCAGCTTGATGCCGGCCTCGCGCATGCCGAGCGCGCCATAGGTCTTGACGACCGCGGCGGCGTGGTCGCCGGCCGGCACGAACACGAAGAACACGTCGGGCTTCTTGTCCTTGGCGCGCTGGAAGAACGGCGTGAAATCCGGCACCGCGCCGGCGCCGCCCATCGGAATCTCGTCGATCACCTTGCCACCGCTGGCTTCGAACGCGCGCTTGAACGCGGCCAGCGTGTCCTTGCCGGGCGGGAAGTCGGTGTAGCCGACCACCGCGGTCTTGGCCTTGAGCTGCTTGGCGGTGGCTTCGCCCATCGCGTAGGCGGCGTGCCACATGCTGAACGAGGTGCGCAGATAGTACTGCGACATGTTGGTGATGTGCGCCGTGCCGGCGTTCATGATCACCGCGGGCTTCTTGCCGGCGTTGACCACCGGCGCCGAGGCGATCGCGTTCGGCGAATAGACCCAGCCTGCCAGGATGTCGACGTTGTCCTGCGTCAGCAGTTCCTGCGTCGCGACGCGCGAGTCGTTGCCGCCCGGATTTTTGGCGTCGCGCTTGATCAACGTGATCTTGTAAGGCTTCACCTTGTCGGCGTTGATCTTGAGATAGATCTCCATGCCGCGGTCGACGAGCTGCGCGAACTCGGCACCGATCCCGGTGTAGGGCAGGTTGACGCCCACCTTCACCTCTTGCGCGTGGGCCAAGGTCGCCGAAATGGCGAGCGCGGCCGAAGCCGCAAGAATGCGTTTCATCATCAAATCCCTCCCGAAGATCACCGGAGCAAGGCCCCTTCACTCGTCCGGTTTCGGGCCGGATATTAGGTCGAAAGCGCAAATTGGCGCAAGCGAATGGCCTTGTCGCGGCCTGCGGCTTTTGCGCATTTTTGGGCCCGTATTTTGATGGCTCAAACCCGCTTTCGTTCCAGTAATGAAACGTCAATGGGAGGTGTCCCACGGCAACGTTTTCAGCGCTCGCGCGGGGTTGACGGCATGCCCTGTTCTCGACCACTGAAAGCCTCCATGCGATGCTCTGCCGCACGCCCGTCGAGCGCGGCGGCACGAAAAGTTTAGAGTGAGGAGACAACCCAATGAAAAGAACTAAGCCGCCTTATCGCGCCGACCATGTCGGCAGCTTTCTGCGGTCCCCGGCGATCAAGGAAGCGCGCGAGAAGCGCGAGAAGGGCCAGATCAGCGCGGCTGAACTGACGAAGGTCGAAGACCAGGAAATTCCGAAGCTCATCAAGAAGCAGGAGGAATGTGGCCTCCAGCTTGCAACCGACGGCGAGTATCGCCGCTCATGGTGGCACTTCGACTTCTACGGAATGCTCGACAACGTCGATATCTACGATCTCGATCACGGCATTCAATTTCAGGGCGTGCAGACCAAGCCGCGCAGCATCAAGATCACCGGCAAGATCGGGTTCTCCAATCACCCGATGGTCGAACACTTCAAGTTCGTAAAGGCGCACACCAAGGTGACGCCGAAGATGTGCATTCCCGCGCCGACCGTGATGCACTTTCGGCTGGAACCCGGCGCCGTCGACAAGAAATTCTATCCGGATCACGACGCCATCTACGACGACCTCGCCGCGGCCTATCGCAAGGCGGTGAAGGCGTTCTACGACGCCGGCTGCCGCTATTTGCAATTCGACGACACCGCCTGGGCCTATCTCTGCTCTGATGTCGAGATGAAGAAGGCGAAGGATCGCGGCATGAACGTCGATCGGTTGCAGCAGGACTACACCAACCTGCTTAACAAGTCGCTGGAGGGCAAGCCAGCCGACATGGTGATCACGACCCACGTCTGCCGCGGCAACTTCCGCTCGACCTGGATCGCATCGGGTGGCTACGAGCCGGTGGCGGAAAAGCTGCTCGGCGAGTGCAATTATGACGGATACTTCCTCGAATACGACACCGAGCGGGCCGGTGGTCTCGAGCCGCTGCGCTTCATGCCGAAGGGCAACAAGATCGCGGTGGTGGGTCTCATCACCTCGAAGAGCGGCACGTTGGAGAAGAAGGACGACATCAAGCGCCGCATCGACGAGGCGGCGAAGTACGCGCCGCTGGAGCAGCTCGCCCTGTCGCCGCAGTGCGGCTTCGCTTCGACCGAGGAAGGCAACGTCCTCACCGAGGAACAGCAATGGGCCAAGATGCGGGAAGTCGTCGAGATCGCGGAAGAGGTGTGGGGGAGGTAAGCCACCGACCTCTCCACGTCATGGCCGGGCTTGTCCCGGCCATCCACGCCTTTCTTCGCCGCCAAGGCGTGGATGCCCGGCACAAGGCCGGGCATGACGGTCGATAGAATTGGCGCGAGGCGAGAGCACCCCCATGCAACGCACCAACCCCCCATTCCGCGCCGATCACGTCGGCAGCCTGTTGCGCACCGCGCCGTTGAAAGACGCGCGGGCGAAACACGCCAAGGGCGCGATCAAGGATGCCGAACTCAAGGCCGTCGAGGACGGCGAGATCGAGAAGATCGTCAAGAAGCAGGAGGACATCGGCCTCAAGCTCGCGACCGACGGCGAGTTCCGCCGCTCCTGGTGGCATTTCGACTTCTACAAAGGCCTCGACGGCGTCGAAATGTTCGACACCGGCAAGGGCATCGTGTTTGCCGGCGTGGAGACCAAGGCCGAGGCCATTCGCATTGTCGGCAAGCTTGGCTTCTCCGGCCATCAGCACCTTGAGCATTTCAAGTTCCTCAAGGCGCACACCAAGGTCACGCCAAAGATGACCATTCCGGCGCCCAGCACCATGCACTTCCGCCAGGGCCGGCAGAACATCAGCAAGCAGGCCTATCCCGACATGGATGTTTTCTTCGACGATCTCGCGAAAACATACCAGAAGGCCATCCGCGCGTTTTACGACGCCGGCTGCCGATACCTGCAGCTCGATGACACCGCGTGGTCGATGATGTGCGATCCGAAGGAGCGCGAGCACTCGCGCGAGCGCGGCGACAATCCGGATGTGCTGCCTGCGATCTATGCGCAAGTGACCAACAAGGCGCTGGAGGTCAAACCGGCCGACATGACCATTACAACGCATTCCTGCCGCGGCAACTTCCGCTCCACCTTCATCGCCAGCGGCGCCTACGACTTCGTTGCCGAGCAGTTGCTTGGAAACGTCAACATCGACGGCTATTTCCTCGAATACGACACCGGCCGTTCCGGCGGATTCGAGCCGCTGCGCTTTGTGCCGAAGGGCGGTAAACAGGTCGTGCTCGGATTGGTGACGTCAAAGAGCGGCACGCTGGAAAACAAGGACGCCATCAAGCGGCGGATCGACGAGGCGACCAAGTATGTCGCGCTGGAGCAGCTTTGCCTGTCGCCGCAATGCGGCTTCGCGTCCACGGAGGAGGGCAACATTCTCGCCGAGGACGAGCAATGGGCGAAGCTGCGGATGATTGTTGAGATCGCGGACGAGGTGTGGGGGCGGTAAGCCTCAGGTGTCCCGGGCGCGGCGCAGCATGAAATGATGCGCCGCAGACCCGGGACCGTCGCGAAGGCGGTGTTTGTAACGGTCCCGGATCAGCGATGCATCACTTCGTGCTGCATCGCGTCCGGGACACAAGTGGAAAGGCCCTATGCAACGAACCTCGCCCCCCTTCCGCGCCGACCACGTCGGCAGTTTCCTGCGCCCCGCCGCGCTGAAGGAGGCTCGCGCCAAGCGCGAGCGCAATGAGATCACCGCCGAGCAATTGAAGGTGATCGAGGACCGCGAGATCGCCGGCATCATCAAGAAGCAGGAGGACGCCGGCCTCAAGTCGATCACCGATGGCGAATACCGCCGTGCGTTCTGGAACTACGATTTCCTCGGCAAACTCGACGGTGTCGAGGCCTATCTCGGTGAGCGCAAGATCAAATTCCAGGGTGTGAACCCCAAGCCGATGATGCTGCGCGTTATCGGCAAGCTCGGCAGGTTCAGCGGCCATCCGATGCTGGAGCACTTCCGCTTCGTGAAGGAGCACACCAGGCAGACGCCGAAAATGACCATTCCGTCGCCATCGTCGCTGCATTTCCGCTACGGCCGTTCGGCGGTGCCGGAGACAATCTATCCGGACATGAACGAGTTCTATCGCGATCTCGGCCAGACCTATCGGAAGGCCGTCAAAGCGTTCGCGGATGCCGGCTGCCGCTACATCCAGCTCGACGAAGTGAATTTCACCTATCTGTGCGATCCGGTGCTGCGCAAGCAGGTCAGCGAGCGCGGCGACGATGTCGAGCGGCTGCCGCACATCTACGCCGACATGATCAACGCTGCGATCGCCGACGCGCCCGCCGGCATGATGACGGCGATGCACCTGTGCCGGGGAAATTTCCAGTCCACGTTCGTTGCCTCGGGCGGCTACGAGCCGGTGGCTGAGATCCTGTTCAACGAGGTCAAGATCCAGGCCTACTTCATGGAGTACGACAGCGACCGCGCCGGCGGCTTCGAACCGCTGCGCTTCGTGCCGAAGGGCAAGCTGGTGGTGCTTGGTCTGGTGACGTCGAAGTCCGGCACGCTCGAATCCAAGGACGAGCTGAAGCGCCGTATCGATCAGGCGGCGAGGCACATTCCGCTCGACCAGCTTTGCCTGTCGCCGCAATGCGGCTTCGCTTCGACCGAGGAGGGGAATATCCTCGCCGAAGAAGAGCAATGGGCGAAGCTGCGCCGGATTGTGGAGGTGACCGAGGAAGTATGGGGGAGGTAGGTCGGTGCGATCTTCGCAAGCGCCACTCGGGTGGTGTCATCACCCGCGAAAGCGGGTGATCCAGTAATCCCGGTTTTGTTTTGATCGCGATAGCGTAGCGTACTGGATGCCCGCTTTCGCGGGCATGACAGGAGAGTGTGTTGCAACGAGTGAAGCCCCCCTTCCGCGCCGACCAGGTCGGCAGCCTGCTGCGCTCCGCCGCGCTGAAGGACGCGCGGGCGAAGCGCGCGAGCGAGGCGATCTCTGCGGACGAGCTGAAAGCGATCGAGGATCGCGAAATCGCGGCGCTGATCAGAAAGCAGGAATCGGTCGGGCTTAAAGCCATCACCGACGGCGAGAACCGCCGCCGCTCCTGGCAGATCGATTTCCTGGAGCGGCTGCCCGGCATCGAGTCCTACGCCGGCGAGCGCAAGTTCAAGTTCCAGGGCGTGCAGTCGCCGCAGGTTCTGATCCGCGTGAACGGCAAGCTCGGGGCCTTCAATGGCCATCCGATGATCGAACATTTCAATTTCGTGCAGACACACACGAAGCAGACGCCGAAGATGACGATCCCGTCGCCGTCGGCGGTGCATTTCCGTCATGGTCGCGAAGGCGTGCCAGAAGCGATCTATCCGGACATGGATGAGTTCTACCGCGATCTTGGGACGACTTACCGTAAAGCCGTTAGAGCGTTCGCCGACGCCGGCTGCCGCTACCTGCAGCTCGACGAGGTCAATTTCACGTATCTGTGCGATCCGCACCAGCGACAGATCGTGATTGACCGCGGCGACGATCCCGACGCGCTGCCGTCGATCTACGCTTCGATGATCAATGCGGCCATGTCCGACATCCCAAGTGACATGACCATCACCATGCATCTGTGCCGCGGCAATTTCCGTTCGACCTTCATCGCGTCGGGCGGTTATGAGCCGGTTGCGGAAATTCTATTCAACACCATCAACGTGCACGGTTACTTCATGGAGTTCGACACCGAGCGCGCCGGCGGGTTCGAGCCGTTGCGCTTCGTGCCCAAGGGCAAGATGGTGGTGCTGGGGCTGGTGACGTCGAAGTCCGGCACGCTCGAGTCCAAGGACGAGCTGAAGCGCCGTATCGATCAGGCGGCGAAGTTCGTGCCGCTCGATCAGCTTTGCCTATCCCCGCAGTGCGGCTTCGCATCGAGTGAGGAAGGCAATATCCTGGCCGAGGAAGAACAATGGAGAAAGCTGGAATTGGTCGTGGAGATCGCCGAGGAAGTATGGGGAAGATGATATGAAGCGCACCACTCCGCCGTTCCGGGCCGATCATGTCGGCAGCCTGCTGCGTCCCAAGGTGTTGCAGGAAGCCCGTGCCAAGCGTGCAAAAAGTGAAATTTCGGCGGCGGAACTCAAGGCGGTAGAAGACCGGGAAATCGAGAGAATCATCAAGAAGCAGGAAGAAGTAGGCTTGCAGTCGATCACCGATGGCGAGTTCCGCCGCTCGTGGTGGCATCTCGATTTCCTCTGGGGCCTCGACGGCGCCGAGAAGCACGTCATGGACACCGGCATCGCCTTCGCCGCCGTCACCACGCGCAACGAGGGCGTGAAGGTGACCGGCAAACTCGGCATGGCCGGGCCGCATCCGATGGTCGAGCATTTCAAGTTCGTCGCCGCACACACGAAATACATGCCGAAGATCACCATTCCCGCGCCGTCCGCGATCTACGGCCGCCCCTCCCGCACGCCGATCAGCAACAAGGCATATCCGTCGATGGATGCGTTCTGGGACGATCTCGGCGACGCCTACAAGAAGGCGGTGCGCGGCTTTGCCGATGCCGGCTGCCGCTATTTGCAGCTTGATGAAGTTTTCATCGCGATGCTGTGCGATCCGAAATACTGCCAGCAGATGCGCGAGCGCGGCGACGACCCGGACAAGCTCGGCCCGCTGTACGGCAAGCTCATCAACGATGCGATGTCGGATATTCCGTCCGACATGACGATCACGATGCATCTGTGCCGCGGCAACTACAAGTCGACCTTCATGGGCGCCGGCGGCTACGACGCCGAGGCCGAAGTTCTGTTCAACCAGATCAACGTGCACGGCTACTTCATGGAGTACGACACCGAGCGCGCCGGCGGCTTCGAGCCGCTGCGCCTGGTGCCGAAAGGCAAGCAGGTTGTGCTGGGGCTGGTCACCACAAAGAGCGGCAAGCTCGAGAGCAAGGACACGCTGAAGCGCCGCATCGACGAGGCGGTGAAGTTCATCCCGCTCGATCAGCTCTGCCTGTCCGGCCAGTGCGGCTTTGCCTCGACAGAGGAAGGCAACACGCTGACGGAAGACGAGCAATGGGCGAAGCTGCGGCTGATCGTCGAGGTCGCCGACGAAGTTTGGGGCGGTAGCTCACGACGCACGCGCATTCATCAGCGCCGGTAAAGTCGCGAAAGCCGCACTTTCTGGCGGAAAATCCACTTATCCCCGGTCTCCGAAACGGCCTTATGATGCACGCGCCTTGCTCAATCGAGGGCGTCGTCTTAAGCGGCGTTTGATGACGGAGCGGAGCCGGTCTCCCTCATACTGGAGGCCGAATGGAGCGCCGGGAGGCGCAGCGGCCTACGTCACTGGCCGCGCGCACCCCGCAAGCGGCGGTCCCTGGTAACAGGGATACTGCCGTGGGTGCGCTTGGCGGGCCGCAAGGTCTGCCCGGCAGGCCTCGTCAGCCTGCTGACTGAGGGCGGCGATCCGCCCTGGCGCCTCCCGGCGCTCCATCCCCTCACGGGGAGAAGGAAAAAGGGAAACGACGTGCCGGACGTCGCAAAACAACCGGCGGGCGAAGCGTTGGCTGGGATCAGGACCGGAGTGTTACACGGTGAATGTTGTGAGCAGGGGAAACAGGCATGGCCGGCATCGTTGAAGGAAAAGTGGCCATCGTCACCGGCGCGGGACGCGGCATCGGCCGCGCCATCGCGATGCTGCTGGCGCAGGAGGGCGCCAAGGTCGTGGTGAACGACGTCGGCGCCGCGCTCGATGGCTCGGGCGGCGACACGGGCCCGGCGCAGCAGGTGGTCGACGAGATCAAGAAGGCGGGCGGCCAGGCCATCGCCTCGACGCTCTCGATCGGCGAACCGCAAAGCGCCGACCAGATCGTGCAGGCCACGCTCGATACGTTCAAGCGCGTCGATATCCTGGTGAACAACGCCGGCATCCTGCGCGACCGTATTTTCCACCGCATGAGCTGGTTGGACTGGTCCGACGTGATCTCGGTGCACCTGCACGGCTCCTTCAGCATGAGCCGTGCGGTCGCGGGCCATTTTCGCGAGCAGAACTCCGGCAGCATGATCCACATGACATCGACGTCGGGCCTGATCGGAAACTTCGGCCAGGCCAACTACATGGCGGCGAAGATGGGCATCGTCGGCCTTTCGCGCGGCATCGCGCTCGACATGGAGCGCTTCAAGGTGCGCTCCAATGCGATTGCGCCGTTCGCCTGGGGCCGCATGATAGGCTCGATCCCGACCGAAACCGACGCCGAGAAGGAGCGCGTGGCGCGGCTGCAACAGATGACGCCGGAGAAGATTGCGCCGCTGGTGGTCTATCTTGCCTCCGACCGTGCCGAAGGAATCTCCGGGCAGATTTTCTCGGTGCGCAACAACGAGATTTTCCTGTTCAACCAGACGCGGCCGATCCGTTCGATCCACCGTGCCGACGGCTGGACACCGGAAAAGCTCGACGCACAGTTCAAGGGCGCGTTCGGTCCGTCGTTCACGCCGCTCGATCGCTCCGGCGACGTGTTTGCCTGGGACCCGATTTAACAAACGCCGTCATGGCCGGGCTTGTCCCGGCCATCCCGCTTAGGTAGGCACTGTGCCATCCTCATCGATGTATGTGTGGCTTGAGGCAAGGCATGGCGATCGACTACGACAAGCTCAAGGCGCTGAAGATCGCCGACGTCGAGCACACCTACACCGACAAGGACACCATGCTCTACGCGCTCGGCGTCGGCTTGGGCCACGATCCGCTCGACGAGAAGCAGCTCGATTTCGTCTACGAAAAAAATCTGAGGGCGCTGCCGACCTTCGCCGCTGTGCTGGGCTATCCCGGCTTCTGGGTCCGCGATCTCGACACCGGCATCGACTGGGTGAAGATCGTCAACGGCGAGCAGGGTGTCGTTTTGCATGCACCGCTCAAGCCGAAGGGCACGGTGCTGGGCCAAACGCGCATCGTCGAGGTGATCGACAAGGGCGCCGGCAAGGGCGCGCTGGTCTACACCGAGCGCAAGGTGACTGATAAAGTGAGCGGCGAATTGATCGCCACGGTAACGCAGACCACGTTCTGCCGTGCCGACGGCGGCTTCGGCGGCCCGCCGCGCGAGAGCCCGCCGGTGCATAAACTCCCCGAGCGCGCGCCCGACCTCACCTGCGATCTCACCACGCGGCCGGAGCAGGCAATGATCTATCGGCTGTCCGCCGACCGCAATCCACTGCACATCGATCCCGAGGTCGCCAGGGCGGCCGGCTATCCCAAGCCGATCCTGCACGGGCTCGGCACCTTCGGCGTGGTCGGTCACGCGCTGCTGCGAAGTGTGTGCGGCTACGATCCGGCGCGTGTCCTCTCGTTCGCTGGTCGTTTCTCGGCGCCCGTGTTTCCCGGCGAAACGATACGCACCGAATTCTGGCGCGACGGCAACGTGGTAAGCTTCCGTGCGCTGGTGCCGGAGCGCAACATCGTGGCGATGAACAACGGGCGCGCGGAGATTCGATCGTGAGCGAAGCCGATCACGGGCCGGTCCGCGAGGCTGTGCGCGCGTTGTGCGCCGGCTTTCCCGGCGAGTACTGGCGCAAGCTTGACCGCGAGCGCGGCTATCCGGCCGAATTCGTCGAGGCGCTGACCACGGCTGGCTTTCTTGCCGCGCTGATCCCCGAGGAGTACGGCGGCAGCGGGCTCACCATGTCGTCTGCGGTGGCGATCATGGAAGAAATCCATGCCTCGGGCTGCAATGGCGCCGCCTGCCACGCGCAGATGTACACCATGGGCACGGTGCTGCGTCACGGCAGCGCCGAGCAGAAGCAAAAGTACTTGCCTGGCATCGCCGGCGGCAAGCTGCGCCTTCAGGCGTTCGGCGTTACCGAGCCGACCTCGGGCACCGACACGCTCAGCCTGCGCACCACGGCGGTGCGCGACGGCAATACCGGCTATATCATCAACGGCCAGAAGATCTGGACCTCGCGGGCCGAGCATTCCGATTTGATGCTGCTGCTCGCCCGCACCACGCCGCGGGAGCAGGTGCAGAAGCGCACTGACGGGCTTTCTGTGTTTCTCGTCGATATGCGCACCGTAAAGGACAAGGGCCTCACCATTCGGCCGATCCGCACGATGATGAATCACGCCACCACCGAAGTGTTCTTCGACAACATGAAGGTGCCGGCGGAGAATCTGATCGGCGAGGAGGGCAAGGGCTTCCGTTACATCCTCTCCGGCATGAACGCGGAGCGCATCCTGATTGCGTCGGAATGCATCGGCGACGCCAAGTGGTTCATCGAGAAAGCCGTGGCCTACGCCAAGGAGCGCGTGCTGTTCGGCAAGCCGATCGGCCAGAACCAGGGTGTGCAGTTTCCGATTGCGCGCTGCTTCATGCAGATGCGTGGCGCCGAGCTGATGGTGCGCGAGGCCGCTGCGCTCTATGAGGCTGGGGCGGATTGTGGTGCCGAGGCCAACATGGCGAAGCAACTCGCCGCCGAGGCGTCGTGGGCCGCGGCCGACATGTGCGTGCAGACCCACGGCGGCTTCGGTTTCGCCGAGGAGTTCGACATCGAGCGGAAATTTCGCGAAACGCGGCTTTACACCGTCGCGCCGATCTCGACCAATCTGGTGCTGTCCTATCTCGCCGAGCACGTGCTCGGCCTGCCCCGGTCGTATTAATCTTGACCCTGCGACACCCAGAGTGTGCGAAAACAATGACTCTCCCTCTGTCAGGCCTCCTCGTCATCTCGCTGGAACAGGCGGTCGCCGCGCCGCTGTGCGCCTGCAAGCTCGCGGATGCCGGCGCGCGGGTCATCAAGATCGAGCGGCCGGAGGGTGACTTCGCGCGTGGCTACGATCAGCTTGTGCGCGGCCAGGCCAGCTATTTCGTCTGGCTCAACCGCGGCAAGGAATCGGCGGTGCTCGACCTCACCAGGGCCGAGGACAAGGTGCTGTTCGAAGCGATGCTTGGGAAGGCCGACGTGTTCATCCAGAACCTCAAACCTGGTGCGATCGCTAAGCTTGGGTTCGCCGTCGACCGGCTGCGCCGCGACTATCCGCGGCTGATCGTGTGCTCGGTATCTGGCTACGGCGAGACCGGTCCTTACGCGCAGCGCAAAGCCTACGACATGCTGATCCAGGCGGAGGCGGGCGTTGCGTCGGTTACCGGCGGTCCGGAGGCGTCCGGCTCGCGGGTCGGCGTCTCGGTCTGCGATATCGCTGCAGGCATGAACTCCTACGAGGCGATCCTGGAAGCGCTGCTCGCACGCGCGCAGACAGGTCAGGGCGCTGCCATTTCCGTCTCTATGTTCGACGCCATGGCGGAATGGATGACCGTGCCGCTCCTTCAGTACGAAGGCGGCTCACCGCCGAGACGTGTCGGTCTTGCTCATCCTTCGATCGCGCCCTACGGCGTGTTCAAGACCCGCGACGGCGCCGACATCCTGATCTCGATCCAGAACGATCGCGAATGGCGCGTCCTCGCCGAGAAGGTGATGGGTGACAAGGCGTTGGCTTCCGATCCGGCGTTCGCCACCAACGTCGAGCGCGTCAAGCGCCGCGCCGAGACTGACGGCCGCGTTGCCGCGGCGTTCGGAGCGCAGAACGTGCAGGCGCTCACCGCCGGGCTGGAGGCCGCCGAGATTGCGTTCGGTCGCGTCAACGGTCCCGATGATCTGGCGCGACATCCGCATCTGCGCCGTATTACCATCGGCTCCGAGAACGGCCCGATCTCGATGCCCGCGCCGCCGGTTCAGCGCGCGGGCGAGACTCGCAAGTATGCGCCGATCCCCGCGCTCGGTGAACACACCGAGCGGGTCAAGGCTGAGTTTGCTTCGAAGCAATCGTCGTAAGGGAGTGGCGTCATGGAAATCGGGTTTATCGGGCTGGGCAACATGGGCGGTCCCATGAGTCGCCGCCTGGTTGAGGCTGGTCACCAGGTGACGGTGTTCGACACCCGCAAGGAAGCGATGGACCAATTGACCAAGCTCGGCGCCACCGCGGCGCGCTCGGTGTCCGATGTCGCCGACCAAGTCGAGACGGTGATGACCAGCCTGCCGTCGCTCGACATCGGTTTCAAGGTCGCAGCCGGTGACGAGGGGCTGATACGCGGCAATCGCATCAAGCGCTATGTCGACCTTTCAACCACCGGATCGCGCGCTGCGATCAAGACCGCCGAAGTGATGAAGCAGCGCGGCATCGTGCAGATCGATTGCCCGGTGAGCGGCGGCGTCGCCGGCGCCGAAAAGGGGACACTGGCTGTCATGGCGTCCGGCCCCAAGGAGGAGATCGAGGCGATCCGTTCCGCGCTCGAAGTGTTCGGCAAGGTGTTCTACTGCGGCGACAAGCCCGGTATGGCGCAGAGCATGAAGCTCGCCAACAATTTCCTTTCGGCCACTGGACTGGCGGCGACCTGCGAAGCGATCGCGATGGGTGTCAAAGCTGGTCTTGATCCAAGTCTCATGGTCGACGTGATCAACTCCGGCAGCGGCATGAACACGTCGACCACGCAGAAGTTTCCGCGAGCCATCCTGCCGGGCACTTTCGACTACGGCTTTGGCATGGCGCTGATGGTGAAGGACGTGCGGCTGTTCCTCGCCGAGGCGGAGTCCTTCGGCATCCCGATTGAGGTGGCGCAGGCGGTCGGCCGCCTGTGGGACAAGGCGCTTGCCGAGCATGGAGCGGAATCGGATTTCACCGAGCTGGCAAAGACGGTTGAAAAGGGCGCCGGCGTGCAGATGCGCGCTAAAAAGTAGAGCCGGAGCGTACCATGAGCGACGACACCTACGAGGTCTATGCCGTCAAATACGCGCACCATCCGCGCAAGGCCGCGGAGAATTACATCGGCGGTGATCCGCACGACGTGCTGCAGCCGCTCGACTATTTCGTCTGGGCGATGGTCAACCCGGCGCGCACCATTCTGCTCGACACCGGCTTCGACCAGGCGGTGGCCGATCGCCGCAAGCGGCAGTTGCTCAAGCCGTTACGCGACGGACTCAAGGCGGTTGGCGTCGATCCCGAACAGGTCGAGACCATCATCCTCAGCCACATGCATTACGACCATTGCGGCAACCACACCATGTTCCCGCGGGCGCGCTTCCACGTGCAGGATAAGGAGATGGATTTCTGCACCGGGCGTTGCATGTGCCATGCACAGCTTCGCAATTCCTACGAGGAGGACTACGTCGTCTCGATGGTGCGGAACGTGTACGCGGGGCGCGTCACGTTCCATGACGGCGTCGACGAGATCGCGCCGGGCGTCACCGTCCATCACATCGGCGGCCACGCCAAGGGATTGCAGGCGGTGCGGGTCAAGACACGGCGCGGTCAGGTCATGCTCGCCTCGGACACGGTGCATCTCTATCCGCACATCGATGAGGCGCGCATCTTCCCGACCACATACAATCTTGCCGAAGTGCTCGAAGGCTACGAGACGTTGAAGAAGCTGGCGTCGTCGCGGCAGCACATCGTGCCGGGCCACGATCCTGCGGTGATGAAAATCTATCCGGTGGCGAAGCCCGGTCTGGAGGACTGGGTGGTGCGGCTCGACGCGGAGCCGAAGCAGTAGGTCAAGCCAGCCCGAGCTCGGCGAACGCGTTCATGTGATGCTCCGCGGACTCCTGCGAGAAACAGCAGAATATCGCCCGTTCGATGCCGCGAGGCTTGAACGCCAGTTCGGACGCCACTGTGCCGACCGCGATGCGGGCTGCAAGGTCGGCGGGAAAGCGATAGACGCCAGTCGAAATCGCCGGAAATGCAATCGACCGCAATCCATTCTCAGCGGCAAACGCCAGCGCCACTCGGTAGCAGGACGCCAGAAGCTCTGGCTCATTCTTTGCGCCGCCGCCCCACACCGGACCGACCGCGTGGATCACGTGCCGCGCTTTGAGACGATAGCCGCGCGTGATCTTGGCCGAGCCGGGACCGCAACCGCCCAGCGTTTTGCATTCGGCGAGCAGCTCCGGTCCCGCGGCGCGATGGATCGCGCCATCGACCCCGCCGCCGCCCAACAGCGATCGGTTCGCTGCGTTCACGATCGCATCGACATCGAGCGTGGTGATGTCCGAGACCACGATCTCAAGATGGGCGCCGCCGGCTTCGGCGATGAGAAGGGGCGGCGGAGAGGCAGAAGGCGCAGCCATGCGGGCAGCTTATCATGCCGCGTTGGCTTCAGCCTCGAGTTTGGCATCTTGCTCGATCGTGCCGCGCACGCCGATGTCGTCGTAGTGCGCGTCGAGAAAGCGTCTGGCGGCGCGCTTGCCGGCACGGTGCAGCGTCTCGAAGAAATCGAAATCGTTGTTGAGCCGGCTCCCCGGTTCGAGTGGCCGATGCTCGCCGAGCACGATGCGGTGCATATGGATCGGCCGGTATTCGCCCGACGCACTGGTCAACTCGCCGCGATCGAGCAATTGGCTGATGAATTCGATCACCCGCATTTCCGCCGCCAGCGATGAGTTGAAGGTGATTTCGTTGATGCGGTGCAGGATTTCCTTCGAGGACGTCGGGGTGGCACGCCGCATCAGCGGGTTGATCTGCACGACAAGAACGTCCGGGCTATACCGTCCGCGCAGCAGCGGGAAGATCGGCGGATTGCTGGTGTAGCCGCCGTCCCAGTAGGGCACGCCGTCGATCTCGACCGCACGAAAGACGTAAGGCAGCGCGGCCGATGCCATTACGGCGTCGGCGGTGATCTCGCCGCGGGAGAACACGCGGAGCGCACCGGTGTGCACGTTGGTCGCGGAGACGAACAAACGCAGGTCTTCGCACTTGCGGATCGCTTCAAAATCGACAAAGCGGTCGATCAGGTCCTTCAGCGGATTGATGTTGAGCGGATTGAGATCGTAGGGCGACAGGAAGCGCGACCATGCATCGACCCACGCCTGCACCGGCGAGCCGACCGCGGGAACGAACGACATCAGCCGGTCGATCACCGCGCGTTGCGACGCCGGCAGCGCACCGTCGAAACTCGCGGCGCGCCAGAATTCGGCCAGCCGCTGCCGCGCCGCTTCCGGTCCGCCGCGCGCCAGACCGTCGGCGAGGATGACGGCGTTGACCGCGCCGGCCGACGCACCGGAAATTCCATCGATGATCAGCCGCCCGTCCTCGAGCAGATGATCGAGCACACCCCAGGTGAAGGCGCCGTGCGCGCCGCCGCCTTGCAGAGCGAGGTTGATGCGCTTCTTGCCGTGGCGTCGCCGCGCGTGCGGACGCTTGCCGAAGACTCTGCTGAACAATCCGCTCACTGCGCGGTCCAGCCGCCGTCGATCGAAATGTTGGCGCCGGTGATGTTCGCTGCGGCGTCCGAAGCGAGGTAAAGCGCGAGCGAAGCGACTTGTTCGACGGTGACGAATTGCTTTGTGGGTTGGGCGGCGAGCAGCACGTCTCTCTTGACCTGCTCCTCGGTCATGTTGCGCGTCTTCATCTGGTCGGGAATCTGCTTCTCGACCAGCGGGGTCCAGACGTAGCCAGGGGAGATGCAATTCGAAGTGACGCCGAAGGTCGCGAGCTCGAGAGCTACAGTCTTGCTCAAGCCCACAAGGCCGTGTTTCGCGGTGATGTAGGCCGCCTTGAACGGCGAGGCGACCAGCGAATGCGCCGACGCCGTGTTGATAATCCGCCCCCATTTGCGCGCCTTCATGCCGGGGACGGCGGCGCGGATGGTGTGGAACGCCGACATCAGGTTGATGGCGAGCACCGCATCCCACTTGTCGATCGGAAATTCTTCAATCGGGGCAACGTGTTGGATGCCGGCGTTGTTGACCAGGATGTCGCACGAGCCGAGCTCCTGTTCGGCCGTTTTGATCATCGCCGCGATCTCCGCCGGCTTGGTCATATCGGCTGGCGAATAGAGGGCTTTCACTTTGAATTCATTGGCGATTCCGGCGCGCTCCTTCTCGATGTCAGCGGCCGCGCCGAACCCGTTGATCATGACGTTGGCACCGGCGCCCGCCATGGCCCAGGCGATCCCCAGGCCGATGCCCGACGTGGAACCCGTGATGACAGCAGTCTTGCCCTTAAGCATTTGAAATACCTTGCTAATCGGGATCGAGACCGGGCTCATGTGAGGGCCTGTCACGCCGACTCGGGTGAAGGTGGCGCTTCCTTTGCTGCATTGCAATAGAGAAATTGCTGCGGCGCGGTAGCGTGGTAAAGCCGCCAGCATAGGCCGGAACGTGCTGGAATCCACCGCTCCTCGGCCTATGTTCGGCATGTTCTCCGGCGTTATTCCGGCGTTGCTCTGCCGGAGCAAACTGGTCCTCCGAGTCCGTTCAACAAGGCCGCTCAACAAGTCGCACGCGATGTCGCAGACCGTCTTCCACGCTCCGGGTCACGACCATGACCGCTGCACGGCGGACGCGCTGGCGCACGCCGAGACGCTCTGCGCCGCGCGCGCGCAACGCCTCACGCCGCTGCGCCGCCAGGTGCTCGAAGTGCTGCTCGAGAGCCACAAGCCGCTCGGCGCTTACGAGATCATCGACCGCGCCGCCTTGACCGGCGCGCGGCCGGCGCCGATCACAATCTACCGCGCGCTCGATTTCCTGCGCGACAACGGCCTCGTGCATCGCATCGAGAGCCGCAATGCCTTCATCGCCTGCGTCAACAATCACGCGTCCGGCGATCTCGTCGTGTTCCTGATCTGCGAGCGCTGCGGCGTGGTCGGCGAAGCGCCGTCCGCGGCCGTCGCCGAGCAGCTCAAGAGCGCCGCGGGCGCCGCCAGCTTCACGCCCAAGGCGCCGGTGATCGAGATCACCGGCATCTGCTCGCACTGTCGCCAAGCCAATCCTTGATGGCGGCGTCAGCCTTCATCCATGCCTTGATGGCGCATCCTGCGGCGAAGCCGCTCGGTGTCTTGTGCCGCGCCGGTGACGGTTTCGAGCGCGTTCGAAATTCGCCGCGCGATGCCCGAACGTTTCGCCCGCCGGTTGGCCGCCGGCTTGCCGCGCTTCGCGGCTGTCCGCTTTGACTTCCTGGATTTGGTCTTGCTGGATTTGGTCTTGCGCTTGGTCTTCCGCTTCTTGGCCATAGGTTCGTCCCCTGCAATGTCTCAAACGAGAGTCACAGAGAGGCCCGACGCTATCCCTATGCGCCGAGCCCCTCCGTCGGGCGTCGAGGCGGTCGAGTGCCTCCGCCCTATTTCGGAGGTGCATGGCAACGCCCTCCGATCCGGCCGGTTCCCGCCCTCTTATGCCAGGAAATCAAAGGACTTAACGGTGGCTGGCCATGCCTGATCGCAACAGGGGCGCGCCTTGATGGCCGACAGTCCGGCAAGCCACAGCCGGCCGCTCGACGGCGCCGCCATGGCGCTGGTCGTGCTGTTCTGCCTGGCCTGGGGCTTCAACCAGGTCGCGGTCAAGCTTGCGCTCGCCGACGTTCCGCCGCTGATCCAATGCACCATCCGCACTGCGCTCGCGGCGCTGATCCTGCTCGCCGTGATGCGCTGGCGCCGCATGCCGATTGCGTCGCGCGACGGCACGCTGGCCGCGGGTCTCGTTGCCGGCGCACTGTTCGGCCTGGAGTTCCTGCTGATCTATCGCGGGCTCGTCTACACCACCGCATCGCGCGCGGTGCTGTTCATCTATCTCGCGCCGTTCTTCGTCGTGATCGGTGTGCGGCTATTCCTGCCCGGCGACCGGTTCGGCGCGCTGCAATGGACCGGCCTGCTGCTGTCCTTCGCCGGCATGCTGATCGCGTTCGGCGTCCCGGCGCCGTCGGCGGACCCGCGCCAGATCCTCGGCGACGTCATGATGGTGGGCGCCGCCGCGGCTTGGGCCGCCACCACGCTGGTCATCAAGGCGAGCTCGCTCAGCCGCATCTCGTCCGAGAAGACGTTGCTCTATCAGCTCGCCGTCTGCATCCCGATCACCGCGATCGGCGCAATGGTGTTTGGCGAGCGGATCGGGGCGATGCCATCGGCGGTGGCGCTCGGATCGCTGACCTATCAGACCCTGGTGGTCAGCCTCACCTACGCTGCGTGGTTTGCGCTGATCGTGAAATATTCGGCGAGCCGGCTGTCAGCCTTCACCTTCCTGACGCCGCTGTGCGGCGTCGCCGCCGGGCACCTCGTGCTGGGCGACCCGCTCACCCCGGCGTTTGCGCTCGCCGTCGCTCTGGTCGCGGCGGGATTGGTGATGGTGAACCGGCCGCGGTGACGCCGGAGAGGTGATGGAACAAGGGTGGCACTGTGCGCGCTTGGGTATGGGTGGCTCTCGCCTTGAGCGAGCGCGGCTGCTTTAGTGGGATTATGCGAGCTTAAGCAGGTCGGTAGAGCCGACGGGGTGCAAGTGCAATACTCAAAGTATTCGACAACCGTCATCGGCGCTCACAGCGTGCCGGATTGGTATGAGGCGCTCGATCGGTTGGTTTCATTTGGCCATCTGGCAATGACCGCGATGGCAGATGCGCAATATCGCGCTATGCAGGGCGCGATTCTGGATCAGGAGTTGGCCGAGATCGATATCGTGACCGGCGGCGAAATGCATCGGCGCACTCACAACCGGCACGCGCCCCCCAATGCCATGCTGAACTATTTCTGGGAGCGCATACCAGCATTTCAGGGCAACACTCGCCCGAAGCCCATTACCTCCCATGATCCCAACGTGTTCCACCCCGCCGCCACTTGCCGTGCGCGCATCCAAGACAACATCGACCTCGGTCTGGTGAATGAATTCAAGACAGTCTCGACGCTCACCCGACGGCCGGTGAAAATCACCATGACCGGCCCCCACATGTTGGCGAAAGTCGCCTACGACGAGCACTACAATGACATCAGTGCCATGATGGCGGACCTCGGTAAGCTGCTGCACTTCAACTTTAGGAAGCTCGCTGAGGCTGGTTGCAAACATATCCAGGTTGATGAGCCATTGTTTACGATGTCCGACGAAGCAGAAGTCGAAGCGGCGGTCGAAGCGATCAATCTTGCGATCGAGGGGCTTCCGCGCGACGTGCATGTTTCCACCCACATCTGCCAAGGTAACTACGCGGTCGGCAAGGAGTACGACGCGCAGATCGGCCACCGCTATTTCGACACCGGGCGGTACAAGGCTGAGTTAGTCTGTCAAATCGAATGTTCCTCGTACCTCATCGAGCACGACATGACGCATCACTACGAAGGGCTTCTACAGAATCGCCAGCTTGGTGTGGGCGCGGTCGATGTACAGGACCCTAAAATTGAAACTGGAGAAGTGGTCGCTGAGCGAATCCGTAAACATCGGTGGCTCGAACCCGAACAGACTGTCATAACGAGTTCCTGCGGATTCAATCACCTTCCCCGGCGCGTCGTGTTTGGAAAACTCCAAGCGATGTCTTCGGCAAAACGAATTCTCGGCGGTTAGGCTCGGGCGGAGCACACATTGCATCGAGTGAACAATAACACCAACGAACCGGCCCGGCACGAGACCGAGGACCTGTTGGCGCTTGCGGAGGAGGCGGGGGACCTTGGCATTTTTGAGTGGCAGGTGCGCGAAGGAACGGTACGTGTCTCGTCGAAGTTCGTTTCGATTTACGGATTGACCAATTTCGACGGTCGATACGACACGTGGCTCAAAAGCATCCATCGCGAAGATCTGGTACGGGTGTTGGACCTGACCGAGAGCACGTTTGCCTCTCGCGCCCGCAAATTACATGTCGAGTTCCGAATTGTACGGGCGAGTGACGGTGCGCTGCGCTGGATTGATGCACGCCGCATCATCTCCTATGACGAGAAAGGACCGGTGCGTGTTGTCGGCGTGAGCCGCGACGTGACGGAACATAAACAAGCCCTCGTGCAGGTTCGTAACTTTACGGAAACGCTTGACGCGGCGGTCCGGTCACGGACACGAGAACTCGATGCGGAAAACGAGGCGCGGAAGAAGGCCGAGGCTCAGGTTCGGCAGATGCAGAAGATGGAGGCGGTGGGCCAGTTGACGGGCGGCATCGCGCACGACTTCAACAACACGCTGGCCGTCATTATCAGTGGTAACGAGCTAGTCAAGCGCCGCATTGGCAGGGGTGAAGACGCTAGAAAGCTGATCGAAGGTATTTCGGAAGCGGCACATCGAGCGGCTGCGTTAACACATCGATTGCTTGCGTTTTCGCGACAGCTGCCGTTGGCTCCCGAAACGGTCGATGCCAATCGTTTGATTGGCGGCATGTCCGATATGCTGCGTCGATCGCTTGGGGAAACGACGCAGCTTGAAGTCGTGCTTGCAGGCGGTCTTTGGAAGACTCACGCCGACATTGCCCAACTCGAAAGCTCGATATTGAATCTTGCCATCAACGCGCGAGACGCGATGTCCGATGGCGGACGGCTAACCATCGAGACACAAAACACTCATCTCGACGACGAATACGCGAGGGCTAACGTTGATCTGAGCGCAGGACAATACGTCTTGATTGCATTGACGGACACGGGGACAGGGATGCCGCCTGATGTTGTGGAAAAGGCGCTCGATCCCTTTTTTACGACCAAACCAGTTGGAAAAGGCACCGGCTTGGGATTGAGCCAGGTCTACGGATTCGTCAAGCAATCGAAAGGCCATCTCAAGCTCTACTCGGAGTTGGGAAAGGGTACGACGGTGAAGATTTATCTGCCCCGGTTGTACGGAGCGGTTGACGAGGTGCCCGCCCCTGATCGACAGGCGTTGCCGTTGGGAACGAGAGAGGAGATCATCCTCGTCGTGGAAGACGATGCGCGCATCAGGGAGGTTGCCGTCGAAGCCCTGCGGGAGTTGGGCTATAGCGTCGTACATGCTTCGTCGGCAGCGGCAGCGCTCAAAATTCTTCGAAATCGTGACGACATCGGGTTGATGTTCACCGATATAGTCATGCCAGAGATGAACGGGCGCATGCTGGCCGAGGAGGCCCAAAAGCTTCACTCGAAATTGCGAGTATTGTTCACAACCGGGTACACGCGAAACGCGGTGGTGCATAACGGCGTTCTCGACCCGGGTGTCAACTTTCTTGCAAAACCCTATACGCTCGATCAGTTGGCCCGGAAGGTTCGAGAAGTACTCTCTAACCGCGACGATGTCGCCAGAGGCACTTGGCGAACATAAGAGGCGCGTTTGCAGGTCAACTATTCCGTCACCCGCGAGGCATGAAACTCAGCCTGGAGCTGCCAGGTCAGGCCGCCATCGTGTGAGCGTTCGCCAAGCCACGTGAACGAGTCCGATGTGATGTCGGTGAAGGTCCAGCGCAGCCGCTCGCCGGTGTCGTTCGTTCCCTCTTGAACGATATCGTCCCCCTGCGCGCGGCCGATCTGGCGCGTGTAGTATTGCTTCACCGGATCGTTCCAAAGGATGTGCCAGGCGTCGATTCCAGGGTCGTAAACCCGCAGCGTCGTACCGTGGAAGAAGCCGGGCAAAATCCAGACGTCCTGAATGGCGCGACCTTCCAGCACCCATCCGAAGTGAATCTCGCCCTCGCCCTTGTGCTGGCTGCCGTCGTCAGCGTGGACGACAGCACCCATCCGCCAACTCCCGATCAGCCAGCCGTAGAGCTGCAACTTTTCGGCGCGGTCGGGCGCCGGCCCCTTGGCGTGCACTACTTGCAAGAAGGATGAAGCGACCATCACGGGTTCCACATGACACCCGAACTGGTATGAATATTGGTGTCGTCGGGCCTTCCGGCAAGACAGATGCAAGGTGGGTCTGGCGAGCCGGAACTAGACGACCGACCCGGCCGTCACGCCGCATACGTCGTGCCGGCCGGCGAAAATGCCTCTATCAAAGGGTTGATCATGCGCGCCTTGATCGCTGCTTTTCTGATTATCGCAACAACACCAGGCTGGGCGGTCGACGCGTCCATCACGGACGGCGCCACCCTGATCGTCGATGGTGTCGCATACCGGCTGGATGGCATCGACGCTCCGCAGACCGACCAGACCTGTCTCAACGACAAAGGCGCCGCCTGGGCATGTGGCATCGAGGCGCGCGACCGCTTGAGAGAGCACATTGGCAAACGGGATGTGCGTTGCACCGACAAAGGCGCGGATAGCACTTATCGCAAACGGCGCATCGGCGAATGTTCGATCGTGGGCGAACCCATAAGTATCAATCAATGGATGGTGCAGGAGGGCTGGGCACTGAATCTCGATCGCTCCGCAAAGGGCCGGTTCAAAGCCGACAGAGACAATGCGAGCGCCAAACGTATTGGACTTTGGAAGGGCTGCTTCGTATCGCCTGAGGCGTTGCGGCGGTTCACCATCAGCACGGCAAGTTTGTTGGGCTCTGCTTGCCCCAAAACGAACAACTGGAAAGTCCGCGAAACGTTGTTTCCGGAATACCCGGCCATGCCGCCCGATTGCGCGGTCAAGGGAAGGATCAATCTGCGCTCCCAGATCCCCGGCTATCTCGGTATCTACCATCTGCCGAGCTGCCGCAGTTATGTACGGACAAAGCAGCCGCACCGCTGGTTCTGCTCGGAAGAGGAAGCTCAAGCCGCGGGCTTCCGTAAGTCTTACACGTGTTGAGGTGGCGATCTGAACGGCCAGCAGGCCCGGAGGCTGCCCACCGCCCTTCCATGCGACCGGCTCGCGCCGTTACGATGCTGCCTGCTGACAGGAGGACGAAATATGCGGCGCAAGTTCATGACTTGGCGGATTGCCTTTCTGTCGGTTGCACTCTGTTGGGTCGTGTCGGCATCGCCGGGGCAGGCGCAGGAATCCGAGAAAGCCTTCTACGCCGGCAAAACGGTGCGGATGATCGTCGGCTCCGGCGTCGGCGGCGGCTATGACGTGTTCTCGCGGCTGATCGCGCCACATCTTGCCAAGACGCTGGGTACGACGGTCATCGTCGAGAACGTGCCGGGCGCCGGCGGACTGGTGGCGCTCAACAGGCTCTATGTTGCGCCGCCGGATGGTCTGCAAATCTCGCTATCGCAGGGCACCATGGCTGCGTTCGCGCAACTGATGGGAGACCAGGCCGCGCGCTTCGACCTCGCCAAGTTCAGCTATCTCGCGACGGTCGGCGCGCCTCCCGGGCTCTGGCTGGTCGGGCCGGACTCTCCCATCAAGGAAGTCCAGCAGGCGATCGACGCCAAGAAGAAATGGCGCTGGGCTTCCGCGGGCGGAACGTCCGGCCTCGGCATTGGAGCGGCCTTCACCTGCGAGGCGCTTAAGCTCGATTGCCATGTGGTGCAAGGATACAAGGCCAGTTCGGATGCCGGCCTTTCGGTCACGCGCGGCGAGATGGACGCGCTCTATGTGCCGGAATCGTCCGCCAACAATTTCGTGAAGGCCAGGCAGAACTGGGCGCTGGCGACGATCTCGCGCACCAAGTCGCGCTTCTTCCAGGACCGGCCGACCGTTTTCGAAGCGGCGCGGATTGATCCCGACCGCGTCTGGGTGCTGGACTTTTTCGCCAACGTCGAAGGGCTCGGCCGCCTGCTGATGGCGCCGCCCGGTATTCCACCGGCGCGGCTGGCCTACCTGCAGGCGGCGGTGAAGGAGACGCTACACAGCCCGCAGCTCATAGCCGAAGGCGAGAGGATGGAGCGGATCATCGAATATCTCGATCCGGCCACCACTCACCGTAACGTGGCCGCGGTCGTGAGCGGCGTTACGCCCGAGCAGAAGGCCCGCGTGCTGAAAATTCTGTCGGGCGAGAAATAGTGCAGGATTGGCGCTGGGCCGGGGCCTCAATGACCAAGGAACAGGTCGCGGATGCGCAGAAGCTTGCGCGCGGTTGGAAACCCGCGGCGAAGTAGCGCCGGCTATTTTCCGGCGGCCTTGCGGAGCGCCTCGACGATGCGGTCCTGCCAGCCCGGGCCGTCCTCCTGGAAGTAATCCAGGATCTCGCGATCGATCCGCAGCGTGACTTGTTCTTTCACGCCGGGGATCGAGGGCTGCTTGGTTTCCGGTAGCGGCGCGGGCTTGGTCGTCGCCGCCTTGAAGGCGGCTTCGGCGGCGTCGCGTGAGCCGGTCGGTTTGAAGGGTCTGTTGGCCATTTTAGTGCCGCGAACTCGATCCGTCGGTTTCGATCGCGCCGGTTTTCTCAAGATAGAGCTGGCCCAGGTTGGACAGCGCATCGGCCATCAATTTGGCCTGGTCGCCCGGCGGGGCGAGCAGGATCAGGTCGACCAGACTTTCCGTCACGCGCGCCGAAAGATCGGCCAGGTCCGCGCCTTCGCGCTCGAGCTGCTTATCGACCAGCTCGTTGATGTCGCAATGCAGGCAATCGGACATGGCCGTCTCCGTGGGGTCAGTAGCCCCTGCGCCGAACCTTCTTGGCAACCTTGCGCGCGGCATAGCGGGCGTCGCGCGCGGCCTTCTGCTCGGCGAGCAGCGCCAGATGAGCCTCTTCCTCTTCGGTCTTGCGCAGGGCCTCGGCTTGCTGCCGCTCGCGCTCGGCTTGCGCGGCAAGCTCGGCTTCGCGGGCGGCCTGCGCCGCGCGCTCGGCCTCGCGCTGCTTCCTGGCGGCGTCGCGCTCGGCCTGACGGGCGAGGCGCGCCTCGTGGATCGTCTGCCGCTCCTTGCGGCGCTCTTCGGCCGCGGGGTCCTGTGACGCTGCACGGAACTTTTCGAACATCGCCTTCTTGGCGGCGGCGGCGCTGTTCTGACGCTCACTCAAATCGGGGTATTTGAAGCTGCTCATTTCGTATTCCGTCTCCCATTCCAATCCATCATCGGCGCGGTTACGCACGTGTTTGACGCGCTATGCGTGGCCGCCAGCCACGGCGAAGTCAACCCGCAATTACAGCGGGGCTTCGCCTTCTTTCCGGCATGCAATACTTTCCTCTTCGAGATCAAGCTCACGCTCGATCCGGCGCCGCGATTCGTCGGTCAGTTTGCCGTCGCGCAGCAGTTGATGGAGGAATCGGCGCTCGGCATCGATCAGGTCAATGCGCAGATCGTTGCTCAGACGGGTCAATTCAAGCCCATCGTCCATGTTCCTGGGCAATTGGCGCATCCGCTGCTCATGGCGGGCCCGTAACAGATCGAGGGCTTCGCCAGAGAGCTGCCGCTCGGCGGCGATGGCTTCGAGGCGGTCCAGCGCCGCGCCCAGCGCCTGCGCGCGCGCGGCAAGCTCGGCGTCCCGCTCGCGGCGCTGCTCGGCGCGGCCTTCATGGGTCAGGCCGAGCCAGTGCACCACGCTGGGTAACATGAGGCCTTGCCCGACCAGCGTGATGATGATGACGCCGAAGGTAACGAACAAGATCAGGTCGCGGTACGGAAACGGCTCACCCGCGGCGGTTGCGAGCGGAATGGCAAGCGCCGCGGCAAGCGACACGACGCCGCGCACGCCGGTGAACGACAGCAGGAAAGGATACGTCCAAGGCGGCGAAGGATCGCGTGCGCGCAGCGACGGGCTGAGCCAGCGCGGCAGATAAGTCGCCGGGAACACCCAGACGAAGCGTGCCACGATCACGATCGCCGTGGTGATCGCAACTGCGATCAGCAGGTCGCGGATCGAAAACCAGTGCGCCTTTTCCAGAAGCGTGCGGGCCTGCAGGCCGGTGATCAGGAAGATCAGGCTCTCGATCACGTAGATGATCAAGTCCCAGAAGAAGATGCCCTGCAGGCGTGTTGACGCGGAGATCAGCAGCGGGCCGTTCCAGCTCACGTAGAGGCCGGCCGCGACCGTCGCCAGCACGCCCGAGCCGCCAAGATGCTCCGGCACCCAATAGGCGAGGTACGGCGTCATCAGCGACAGCGTGATCTCGGCGCGCGGATTGCGCGCCCAGTGGCGAAGCCGCAGCGACAGCCAGCCGGCTGCAATGCCCCAGACGATCTCGCCGGCCACGATCAGCGCGAATGTGCCGGTCGCCTTGCCGAGCGAGAACGTGCCGGTTGCGATCGCGGCGACGGCGAAGCGGTACAGGATCAGCGCGGTGGCGTCGTTGGCGAGGCCTTCACCTTCGAGCACGACGACCAGCCGCCGCGGCATGCCGAGCCGGCGCGCGATGGCGAGCGGCGCCACCACGTCCGGCGGCGCGACGATGGCGCCGAGCAGGAACGCCACGCCCCATTGCCAGCCGAGCAGGTAATGCAGCGCGATGGCGACCGCGCAGGTGGTGAACACCACGCAGCCGAACGCCAGCAACGCGATCGGCCGTAGGCTGAAGCGGAATTCACGCCAGCTCATGGAGACGCCGGCCGAATAGATCAGCGGCGGCAGGATGACGAGCAGCACGAACTCCGGCGCCAGCTCGATCGACGGCAGGCCCGGAACGAGCGCCAGCGTGATGCCGGCGATTACCAGGAGGATTGACGGTGCGACTTTGAGCCGCTGCGCCAGCAGCGCGACGGCGACGCCGATCGCGAGCAGGAGAAGCAGAGTCTGGATGGTGGCGGTCATGTGAAGTCAGCTTATCAATTCGTCATGGCCGGGCTTGTCCCGGCCATCCACGCCTTGGCAAAAAGTAAGGCGTGGATGCCCGGCACAGGGCCGGGCATGACGGGGATAGGTCAGCGGAAGTTCCTTGTATCACCTTAGATCGCATTGGCGGCCATGTTCACGGTGAGCGCCACCACAGTGGTCGAGAAGAAGAACGACACGATGCCGTGCGCCACCACGGAGCGGCGGATCCATTTGTTGGTCACGGCGACGTCGGACACCTGGAACGTCATGCCGACCACGAACGAGAAATACATAAAGTCCCAATAGTCCGGTTTGTCGTCGCCGGGGAACTTCAGGCCGTTGGCGTGCTTGCCATCGCCGTAGAAGTCGTAGGCGTAATGCAGCGCAAAGATGGTGTGAATGAACGCCCAGGACAGCACGACTGTCGCGATGGCGAGCATGTGTGGCCACACACCAGGCCTGTTGTCGCCATCGGCCGCGAGCTCAGCGAAAATCGCGGCGAGGCTGGCGAGCGCAGCGACAATCGTGAGAACCATCAGCGCGAGCGCGCCTTCGTCCTGCAGCGCAGCATGCTTGCGGATTTCGGCGATCGGCGCGCTCGCCATCATCGCCAGTGTCAGCATCATGTAGAGCAACAGACTGATGTCCCAGCCAACCAATGCGCGGGTCACGGCGCGCCAGCTTCCGGGCAGCAGGAGATAGATGACGCAGCCCGCCGCGATGGCGAGCCACAGCCGCATATGGCCGCGGGCCAGGCGGACGATCCACAGTTCAGGCAATGCTCGCTTAGCCATGGCTCTCCGCCGACCCCGCAGATTTGTGCTTAACTTGCCGCGATGACAAGTGCCAATCCCGTCCGCACCAAGGCCCCCCGCAGCCTCGCATTTCGGATCGCGCGTGCGCTGGTCCTGTTCGTCATCGCACTGCTGCTGCTGCCGTATCTGCTGACGCTGCTCTATCGCGTGTTCGATCCGGTCTCAACGCCGATGCTGTGGCGCTGGCTCAGAGGCGCACGAGTCGAGCGCACCTTCGTGCCAATGGAACGTATCGCGCCGGTAATGGCAAAGACCGTGATCGCGTCCGAGGATGCGAAGTTCTGCCGCCACCGTGGCATCGACTGGGGCGAGCTGAGGGCGGCGATCGACGAAGCCGACGAGCTTGGCGAGGCGCGGGGCGCTTCGACCATCACCCAGCAGACCGCGAAGAACCTGTTCCTGTGGGGCGGCCGTAGCTTCGTGCGCAAGGCGCTGGAGTTCCCGCTGGCGATGTGGATGGACCTGGTGCTGCCGAAGCGGCGCATCATGGAAATCTATCTCAACGTCGCGGAATGGGGGCCGGGCGGCCAGTTCGGCGTCGAGGCGGGGGCGAAGCGCGCGTTCAGCAAGTCGGCGCGCGATCTCTCCGCAGGGGAGGCGGCAGTGCTGGTCGCCGTATTGCCCAATCCGCACCGGCGCAACGCCCAGCGGCCGGGCCCCGGGGTGCGCCGCATCGCCGTCAGGATTCAGGCCCGCACGGCGGCGGCGGGCGACCTCGACGCCTGCGTACGGTCCCGCTGATTGGCACTGGTCAGGGCAGGGGCTTTCCCCTATAAGCCCGGCTTCCCGCAGGAATTCAGCTTTCAGGCGCCCCGCGCCGACGTTTTCAGGAGACTCCCCATGGCTGTGCCCAAGAAAAAAACCTCGCCGTCCCGCCGCGGCATGCGCCGCTCGGCCGACGCGCTGAAGCAGCCGAGCTACATCGAGGACAAGGATTCCGGCGAGCGCCGCCGCCCGCACCACATCGACCTCAAGACCGGCATGTACAAGGGCCGCGCTGTCCTCAAGCCGAAGACCGAAGTCTAACAGCCGGGCCGCAAGCCGGGGGACGCCATGTACCTGATCGGGTTTCCGCTGCTGGTCATCCCGTTCGCGATCTACAACATGATCGCGTTCCTCACCCCCGGTGTGAACTGGACCGACGCCGTCACCACGGTGAACCTGACCTCGGGCGCGATTTGGAGCGTGACCGCCGAGGACATGCTGGTCGGGCTGGCGATCCTGCTGCTGCCGCTTGAGATCCTGAAGGCCACCAAGATCGGCGTCCGCTCGATCGTCGATCACGTGCTGTCGATGGCGGTGTTCATCCTCATGCTGATCGAGTTCCTGCTGGTGCGGCAGGCCGGAACATCGACCTTCTTCCTGCTGATGATGATCAGCATCGTGGACGTGCTGGCCGGCTTCATCGTGACGCTGCGCACCGCGCAGCGCGACTTCACCGTCGAGCGCGTCGAAAACGCGACCTGACGCCGCCTTCGCATTCACTCATGTCCCGCGATTTCCAACTGCCCGGCCGTTCGCAAGTCATTGCGAGCGAAGGCATGGCGGCGACCTCGCATCCGCTCGCCACGCTTGCTGCGCTCGATGTGCTGCGCGCCGGCGGCAACGCTGCCGACGCGGCGGTGACCTCCGTCGCCGTGCTGTGCGTGATCGAGCCGCACATGACCGGCATCGGCGGCGACTGCTTCGCGTTGATTGCCGATCCGGGCGAGCCGGTGTGGGGCTACAACGGCTGCGGCCGTGCCGGCGCCAAGGCGTCGCCCGAGGCTCTGCTCGCCAAGGGCATGACGTTCATCGAGGCGACGTCGCCGCATGCCGTGAACGTGCCCGGCGCGATCGAGGCTTGGGGTGAAATCCTGAAAGCCCATGGCACCTGGTCGCTCGACCGCGTACTGGCGCCGGCGATCCGTTACGCCGAGCACGGTTTCCCGGTCGCGCCGCGGGTGGCGTCCGATTGGAAGGGATTGGTCGCCAAGCTCGGCAACAGCGCCGGCGCGACGCGGCACTATTTGCTCAACGGACGGGCGCCCGCCGAAGCCGACGTCATCAAGCTGCCGGCGCTGGCGGAGACGCTGAAGGCGATCGCGAAGAACGGTCCGCGTGCGTTCTACGAAGGGCCGATCGCGGCGGACATGGTCGCGACCTTGCAGGCCAAAGGATCGGTGCTGACGGTGGAGGATTTCGCCAGGCATCGCGGCGAAGCGCCGACGCCGATCTCGACCAATTATCGCGGCATCGATCTGGTTGAAATCCCGCCGAACACGCAGGGCCTCACCGCGCTGGTGACGCTCAACATCCTGGAGAACTTCGACCTCGCAAAGCTCGAAGCGCTCGGCCCCGATCGCTATCATCTGATGCTTGAGGCGGCGCGGATCGGTTATGCCGTGCGCGACACGCACATCGCTGAGCCGTCGCATATGCGCGTGCAGACCACGGCGTTGAACGACAAGGCGTTCGCGAAACAGCTTGCCGCGAAGATCGACCGCGCCAAGCGCGTGCCGCTACCCGCGGCGCCGACGCCGGGCAGCGACACCGTCTATCTCACGGTGGTCGACCGCGACCGCAAGGCGGTGTCGTTCATCAACTCGCTGTTCTCGTCGTTCGGCTCCGCGATCTGCAGCGAAAAGACCGGCGTGATGTTCAACAACCGCGGTTCGGGCTTCCTGCTCGATCCCAGCCATCCGAACGCGCTCGGTCCGGACAAGCGTCCGATGCACACCATCATCCCGGCGCTGGCGATGAAGGACGGGCGCTGCGACACCACATTCGGCGTGATGGGCGCGCACTATCAGCCGATGGGTCACGTGCAGATGATCATGAACATGTATGACTACGGCATGGATGTGCAGAGCGCGATTGACGCGCCGCGTGCGTTCTTCGAAGGCGATTACACGATGATCGAGCGCGGCATGCCGGCAGCGACCGTCGAAGGCCTCAAGGCGAACGGCCACAACATCGTGGTCGCACCGACCCCGTGGGGCGGTGCGCAGGCGATCCGCATCGATTGGAGGCGCGGCGTGCTGATTGGCGGCTCGGAGCCGCGCAAGGACGGCTGCGCGCTCGGTTACTGAGTGCTGAATCGTTCCAGGGACGATCGGTAGGCTGCCGCCGCTTCGGCCGGCTCGGCGGCGCTCGCAAATCTGCCGGACTTGCTCCGCCATGGCGATCAGGTGCGTGAGAAACGTGGACTCGCTATGAACAATGCAACGCGGGTGCGGCGCGACGAATTCCGGCTCGAGGCGAACCAGAGCCCGGCTTTCGGATGGTGAATAATTCCCTTCCAGCATCGCACAGCCTCTGTCTCACTGCGGGACAGCGCGCGCCCCGCTCAAAGAGATCGCAAGCGGCGTGCCGATAGCTGTCATAAGTCCAAGCCAGGCGCTTTTCCGTTTCTTTAGGGTTGTCCGCTACGCTTGACCGTCGGTCTCCGCTGCGATGTTGCCAAGTGAGACAACGCGGCTTTCCCAAAAAGGTTCGACCGTGAAAAAGGATCGCACGCCCATCCCGCCCCGTTCCGCCGGCCGTCAGCCGGACGTGTTTGCGCGGGGGAACGTCTTCGCGACCCAAGGTCCCAACGATCCCAACGATCCCAACGATCCCAACGATCCCAACAGATCCCAAAGATCCCAAAGATCCCAAAGATCCCAAAGATCCCAAAGATCCCAAAGATCCCAAAGATCCCAAAGATCCCAAGCCGGCAGCCGACGTGTTCGCGCCGCGCAGCGGGCCGCCTCAAGAGCCTGCCTTGTTCGCGCAGCCGTCCGGGGCACCGCAGCACCCCGCCGGTGTGCTCGATCCGGCGGCGATCCTCGCCTCGGTCGGCGAGGTGCCTTACGTTTGGTCGATCGCCGACGATACGCTGGCCTGGGGCGCCAACGTCACCGACGTGCTCAAGCTTCGCGATCGCGCTGCGGTTATGACCGGGCGCGGCTACGCCAATATGCTGGACGAAGCGACCGCGCAGGCCCGCTACGACGCGGTGATGAATTCGACGCAGCGCGACGAGGGCGTCGGCGTTCCTTATCAGGTGCAGTATTCAATCACGCCGGAAGGCAGCACGACCAAGCTTTGGATCGAGGACACCGGCCGTTGGTTCGCCGGCGAAGAGGGCAAGCCGGAGCGCGCACACGGCATCATCCATGCCATCAATGAGCGGCACGCCCAGGAGGAGAAGCTTTCCTATCTGTCGCACTTCGACGGGCTCACCGGAGAAATGAATCGCTGGCATCTCACCGAGGTGCTGGAGACAACGTTGCAGCAGGCGGTCGACCAGCGCGGCTCCTGCGGACTCCTGACGGTCGCGATCGACAATCTCGCCCGTCTCAACGAGTCGTACGGCTTCGACGTCGCCGACGAAGTTATCGGCGCTGTCGCCAAGCGGCTGCGCGCCAAGATGCGCGGCGGCGACCATCTCGGCCGCTTCTCCGGCAACAAGTTCGCTGTGATCCTCAACAACTGCACGCTGGAAGACATGGAGAAGGCGTGCGAGCGCTTGCTGGCCGGCGTGCGCGGCGACGTGGTCCGCACGCCCGCCGGCCCGGTTGCCGTCACCGTCACGATCGGCGGCGTGACCGCGCCGCGACACGCCCGCACCGTGCCGGAAATCTTCGCCCGCGCCCAGGAGGCGCTCAACAACGCCAAGGCCAAGCGCCTCGGCTCGTTCCTGGTCTACCGCCCGAATGTCGAGCGCGACGCGATGCGCCGCGAGAACGTGCGCGCGGCCGACGAGATCGTCAGCGCACTCAACGAGCGGCGTATCCTGCTCGCCTTCGAGCCGGTGGTCGATGCGCGAACCCGCGCGCCGGTGTTCCACGAATGCCTGATGCGCATTCGCCGCGCCGACGGCTCGCTGGTGCGTGCCCACGAAGTGATTCCGGTCGCGGAGCGGCTCGGTCTGGTGCGCATGCTCGACCATCGGGTACTGGAGCTCTTGATCAGCGAAATGACTGCGGTGCCGACGCTCGCCGCCAGCCTCAACGTGTCGCCGTCATCCACCACCGATCCCGACTGGTGGTCCGCGCTCGGCGCCATGCTGCGCGCCAGCAAGGGCGTGGCGGAGCGGCTCACCATCGAGATCACCGAGATGTCGGCGATCCACGACATCGATGACACCCGCGGCTTCGTCAGCCGCGTGAAGGATCTCGGGTGCCGCATCGCGATCGACGACTTCGGTGCCGGCTACACCTCGTTCCGCAACCTGCGCAAGCTCGGCGTCGACATCATCAAGATCGACGGCGCCTACGTGCAGAATCTGACGCGCTCGGAGGACGACCGCGCCTTCGTGCTGACCCTGGTCGAACTGGCGCAGCGGCTCGGCCTCAAGACCATCGCCGAATGGGTGCAGGACGAGGAAGCTGCCGCGATGCTGGCGGGCTGGGGCTGCGATTATCTGCAAGGGAAGCTGGTCGGTCTGGCTTCGGTCGAGCGGCCGTGGGGCAGCGTCGTGCAGGCGGATCGACGGAAGACGACGCGGTGATAGTCGTCATTCCGGGACCGCGCCATAAGCGCGTTGACGCGCGTCTTCAACGCGTTACGGCGCGGGGCCCGGAATCCAGACGCAAACTCGGTGCTTGTTGCTGGATTCCGGGTTCACGCGCTTCGCGCGTGCCCCGGAATGACGGCGTCACTTATCCTTGTCGCTCAGCCGGTCGAGCCGCTTCTGCATCTCTTCCATCTGGCGCTTGAGGTCGGTGATGTCCTCGCCGCCGCTGCCTGGCGGCGTCGCCGGCTTGTCCGGCGCACCCGACCCTTCCGGCGGCTGCATGCCCTGCCGTGCGAATGGCGCAAACATCGCAAAGGCGCGCTCGAACATCTCGGTGTTGCGCCGCACCTGCTCCTCAAACGATCCGAAGCCGCCGCCGAATGTCTGCGCAAGCTGGCCGCGGAACTTTTCCTGCTCCTTGGTGAGCGAGTTCGATCGACGCTTCAAGGAAGCGCGGCACCATCATCTGCATGCTGTCGCCGTAGAAGCGGATCAGCTGGCGCAGGAAGTTGATGGGCAGAAGGTTCTGCCCTTCCTTGTTCTCCTGCTCGAAGATGATCTGCGCCAGCACCGAGCGAGTGATGTCCTCGCCGGTCTTGGCGTCATAGACCACGAAGTCCTCGCCGGCTTTCACCATCACGGCAAGATCTTCAAGCGTCACATACGTGCTGGTGCCGGTGTTGTAGAGACGCCGATTGGCGTACTTCTTGATCGTGATCGGCGTTTCGGATTTTGCCATGACGTGCCGATATTTTCCCCTGGTACCGGCGCCCCCCGCCGGTGAGCATCTCTTGAAGCGTAAGCGGTTTCTGCATGGCGAGCCATAGTTTTGTGCAGTGCGCCACCTTGGCGGGCAGGCTTCGAGAGACTATCAAAGGGGCAGATTTCCAGCACCGGCACAGGCTTTCGGCCCGCCCTCAGTCTAAGGAGAGTTTGCAATGCAGGACGACATCGTCATCGTCAGCGCGGCCCGGACGCCGGTTGGGGCGTTTAACGGGGCTCTGGCGGGGCTTCCGGCCCATGAACTCGGCAAGGTCGCCATCCAGGAGGCGCTCAAGCGCGCCGGGGTCGAAGGTGGCCGGGTTTCCGAGGTCATCATGGGTCAGATCCTGACCGCGGGGCAGGGCCAGAACCCGGCCCGTCAGGCCTCGATCGCGGCCGGCATCCCGGTGGAGAGCCCGGCCTGGGGCGTGAACCAGCTCTGCGGTTCCGGCCTGCGCGCGGTGGCGCTCGGCTACCAGGCGATCCTCAACGGTGACAGCGACATCGTGGTCGCGGGTGGCCAGGAATCGATGAGTCAGGCCCCGCACGTCGCGCACCTTCGCAACGGTGTGAAGATGGGCTCGCTCGAAGTGGTCGACACGATGATCAAGGACGGCCTGTGGGACGCCTTCAACGGCTATCACATGGGAACCACGGCCGAGAACGTCGCCAAGAAGTGGCAGATCACACGGGCGCAGCAGGACGAGTTCGCGGTGAAGTCGCAGAACAAGGCCGAGGCCGCGATGAAGGCCGGCAAGTTCAAGGACGAGATCGCCCCGGTGACGATCAAATCGCGCAAGGGCGATGTGGTGGTCGACACCGACGAATACCCGAAGGCCGGCGTGACCCTGGATTCGATTTCCAAGCTGCGCCCCGCTTTCGACAAGGAAGGCTCGGTCACCGCGGCCAACGCGTCGGGCATCAATGACGGGGCGGCTGCCGTGGTGCTGATGAAGGCGAGCGAGGCGGCGAAGCTCGGCAAGACGCCGCTGGCGCGCATCGTGTCGTGGGCGCACGCCGGCGTCGATCCCTCGATCATGGGCACCGGCCCGATCCCGGCTTCGCGCGCCGCGCTCAAGAAGGCCGGCTGGAAGCACGAGGATCTCGATCTGGTCGAGGCCAACGAGGCGTTCGCCGCGCAGGCCTGCGCGGTCAACAAGGATCTCGGCTGGGACACCAACAAGGTCAACGTCAACGGCGGCGCAATCGCGATCGGTCATCCGATCGGCGCGTCGGGTGCGCGCGTTCTGACCACGCTGCTCTACGAAATGAAGAAGCGCAATGCGAAGAAGGGTCTCGCCACGCTGTGCATCGGGGGTGGCATGGGGATTGCCATGTGCGTGGAGCGGTAAAAGCCGTTTTGCATTGCGTCATGCAAAGTGAAAAGGGCCACGGAACCACCGTGGCCCTTTTTCATTGCGGTCTTTAAGCTGTCATTTCGAGGGGACAGAAGAAACTCAGGAGAAGCGGTATGGCTCGCATAGCAGTGGTGACAGGCGGAACCCGCGGGATCGGAGCGGCGATCTCGAAGGCGCTGAAGGCGGCAGGATACCGGGTCGCCGCGACCTACGCCGGCAACGACGAGGCGGCGAACAAGTTCAAGGCGGAGACGGGCATCAACATCTACAAGTGGGATGTGTCGTCGTTCGATGCCTGCGCGGCCGGCATCAAGCAGGTCGAGGCCGACCTCGGCCCGGTCGAGGTGCTGATCAACAACGCGGGCATCACCAAGGACGCCACGCTGCACCGCATGAAACCGGAGCAATGGACCGCGGTGATCAACACCAACCTGGGCTCGCTGTTCAACATGTGCCGCAATGTCATCGAAGGCATGCGCGAGCGCAAGTTCGGCCGCATCGTCAACATCTCCTCGATCAACGGCCAGAAGGGCCAGCTCGGCCAGTGCAACTATTCCGCCGCCAAGGCCGGCGAGATCGGCTTCACCAAGGCGCTCGCGCAGGAGAGCGCACGCTCAGGGATCACCGTGAACGCGATCGCGCCGGGTTACATCAATACCGAGATGGTGCAGGCGGTGCCAAAGGACGTGCTGGAGAAAAGTATCCTGCCGCTCATTCCGATCGGCCGGCTCGGCGAGCCGGAGGAGATCGCGCGCTGCGTGGTGTTCCTCGCCTCCGACGAGGCGGGGCTGATCACCGGCTCGACGCTGACCGTGAACGGCGGGCAGTATTTTGCTTAGTGGCGACAGTTGTTGTGCCCTTTCCCCTTGTGGGAGAGGGCTACGCGAAACCATCAACGAATTCGAATGGGTGAGGGTACCCCTCACCCGATTTGTTTTGTCGATCCACCGGGCAGCCCTCTCCCTCAAGGGGAGAGGGCGCAGATATTTACACCGGCGGATATTGATGCAGAGCGCCGTTGAAGTCTTCGACCCGGTATTGGCCCGGCGTTTCCTCGCACAGATAATTCGGTCCGATCGGTGACTTGCCGTGACCGCCCGGAATATCGAGCACATATTCGGGCTGGCACAGGCCGGAGGTGCGCCCGCGCAGCGCACGCATCAGATCCTGGCCGCGTTCGATTGTCGAGCGCAGGTGCGACGTGCCGGGCGCGAGATCGGTGTGGTGCAGGTAGTACGGTTTGATGCGGCATTCGACCAGCGCGCGCATCAGCGCGCCGAGCGTCGCGGCATCGTCGTTGACGCCGGCCAGCAGCACGGACTGGCTCAGCATCGGAATGCCGGCGTCGATCAGTAGCGCGCAGGCCTCGCGCGCTGCCGGCGCGAGTTCGCGCGCGTGGTTGGCGTGCAGCACCACGTAGGTGGCCTTGCCGCTCGCCTTCAAGGCACTGACCAATTCCGGCGTGATGCGCGACGGCTCCACGACAGGAATGCGGGTGTGGATGCGTACGACCTTGATATGCTCGATCGCGGCGAGCCGCGTCATCACCTGCCTGATCCGGCGCGGCGACAGCACCAGCGGATCGCCGCCGGTCAGGATCACCTCCCAGATTTCCTTGTGCGTGGCGATGTAGTCCAGCGCCGTATCGAGCTGCTGCGGCGACAGGGTTTCCGCGCCCGGCCCCACCATTTCGCGGCGGAAGCAGAACCGGCAATAGACCGCGCAGGTCGCGGTAAGCTTGAGCAGCACGCGGTCGGGATAGCGATGCACCACGCCGTCGACCGGGCTGTGGGCACGATCGCCGATCGGATCGGCACTCTCTTGCGGCTGCGTCTCAAGTTCGGCCACGTTGGGCACGAACTGGCGCGCGATCGGATCGTCCGGGTCGGCTGGATCGATCAACTCCGCCATTGCCGGCGTGATAGCCACCGCGTATTGCGCGGCGACTTTTTCAAGCGCGGCCCGGTCGCCGCAGGAGGCGAAGCCAGATGCGAACAACTCGGACAGATGACGCAGGGTCTTGGGTGCAGCGTTCATGGCGATGATCCAACAGCGGTCGTTATGCCCGGCCATAGCATGTTCGAAGGACGGCGTCGCTCGCTCGCCTATGTGCCGGGCATCCGGGTCTTAAGCAAACGCCGGGCCGTCAGCCGGGCCCTTTGTGTCAGGTGCGCCGCTTGGAACGCTTCACCGGCTGCGAGCCACGCTCCGGCACTCCATCGAAGAATGGATTGTGTACGCACATGCCCCCGACGCCGGAGACCGTGGCACGACACTGGGCAAGCGTAACGAAATAGCAGTTGCGGGCGCCGATGCCGCCGAGGACCGTATAGTCGGCACACCATCGGTAAGGGTCTGCCTGCGCTGCATCGAACGCGAAACTGGCGGCGACAATGCCGAAGGCTGCGAATGCCGTACGAGGGAATCGCATCATGACGCACCTCCTGTGCAGTGACTAAGTTCGCCTTTGCTTGAGCATGATCCTTTCCGGAAACCGCTACACACTTTTCGGGATCATGCTTTAGTTCGAAAACCCCACCGAGGTCACCATTTTGCCCCAGCGATCGATCTCGTTCTTGAAATAGCTGTTCGCGTCGGCAACGCTCATCGACATCGGATCGAAGCCGGCTTTTGCGAGCCGCTCCAGCGCGTCCGAGTCTTTCATCGCCGCGATGATCTCGGCGTTGAGCTTGGCCACCACGGCGTCGGGCGTCTTGGCCGGTGCGAACACGCCGACCCACGAGCCGATTTCGATGTTCGGGAATCCCATTTCGCCGTAGGTAGGCACGTTGGGGATCGCGGAATTGCGCTTCGCGCTGGCCACGCCCAACCCGCGCAGCTTGCCGTCCCGGATCTGCGGCGTGACCGGCGGCAGCGTGAGCACGAGGGAATCGATATGGCCGCCGAGCAGCGCGGTGATGGCCGGCACGCCGCCCTGGAACGGCACGTGCGTATACTTCACTTTGGCAACGTCCTTGAAGAAATATTCCGCGCCGATCTGTGGGCCGGTGCCGAGCCCCGCGCTGCCGTAGGTAAAGGCAGTGGTCTTGGCATTGGCAAAGAACTCCTTGAGGTCCTTGGCCGGATTGTTCGGATTGACCGCAAGCACGTCCGGGCTGTAGGCGATGAACGCGACGGGCCGCAGGTCGCTGGTCTCGAAGCCCTTGTTCTTGGATGCGGTGTGATTGACGGCGAGGGCCGACGTGGTGGTCAGCAGCATGTGGCCGTCGGGTGTCGCGCCCGCCACTGCCTTGGCCGCAAGATTGCCGCCCGCGCCGGCGCGGTTCTCCACCACGAAGTTTTGCTTGAGACGCTCGCTCAGCTTGCTCGAAACCAGCCGTCCGATGATGTCGGCCAGTCCGCCGGCCGGGAACGACACGATCATGGTGACGTTCTGCGAGGGATAGCTCTGGGCCAGCCCCGGTTGCGTCAATGCCGCGACGCCGAGTGCGGCGATGGCGAGCGTGTGGGCGGCGGCGCGAAATCGGGACATGGTCATTCCCCCTGTGCTGCCGCAGCCTAGTGCGCTGCAATCACGGCGGTCAATGCGGCTACTTGCTCAGCCGGCGACCGGCGCCCAGAGCACCTGCTCGATGCGCGTTGCGCCGCTGGCCAACATTGCCAGCCGGTCGAGGCCGAGCGCGATGCCGCAGGCTGGCGGCATTCTGCCGAGCGCGGTGAGGAAGTCCTCGTCGATCGGATAGCGCTCGCCATAGCGGCGCTCCTTTTCGGCCATCGACGCCTCGAAGCGGCGGCGTTGCTCAATGGGGTCGGTGAGCTCGCCGAAGCCGTTGGCAAGCTCGACGCCGCAGACGTAGAGCTCGAAGCGCTCGGCTACGCGCGGATCGGCGGCGGGCCGCGCCAGCGCGGCTTCCGGCAGCGGGTATTCGATCAGCAGCGTCGGCCGCCCGATGCCGAGGTTCGGCTCGATGCGCTCGCTGATGACGCGGCTGAAAATGTCGGACCAGGTGTCGTCGCCCGCGACCTGGATCCCGGCGGCGCGCACAGCCTGCGCAAGCAGCGCAGCGTCCGGATTGCCAGCGGGTAGTGTTGCCATCAGGTCGATATCCGCGAATTTCTGAAACGCCGCGGTCACGGTGAGCCGCTCCGGTGTGGCCAGCGGATCACAGATGCGGTTCTTGTATCGCCATTCCTTCAGGCCCGTGGTCTTCGCGCTCTCGGCGAGCAGCGCGGCGCAGTCGGCCATCAGCGTCTCGTAAGGTTCGTTGGCGCGATACCACTCTAGCAACGTGAATTCGGGATGGTGCAGCGGCGAGCGCTCGCGGTTGCGGAACACGCGCGCGAAGGTGACGATCTTCCGTTCGCCAGCCGCCAGCAGTTTCTTGCAGGTGAATTCGGGCGAGGTGTGAAGATGCATGCGGGCGCGCTCGTCGCCCGGCGCCGCAAGCTCGGTCGCGAATGCGTGCAGGTGGGTTTCGTTGCCTGGCGAGATCTGCAGGGTCGGGGTCTCGACCTCGGTAAAGCCCTGGCCGGCAAACCACTGCCGCAGCGCCACCTGGATGCGGCCGCGCGCGGCCAGGAACGGCCGCCGGTCGGCATAGACGCTTGCGTCCCACCAGGGAGAGGGGCCGGTCACAGGAGCCTCATTTTCGTGGGTTTGTAGCCGTCTTTTCAGCCCCGGAAAATACTGGCGAACCGCGTCAGGATCAGTATGGTGCGCCGACAAATCGCCGGGGCGAGATGCCCCTTCAGCACCAAAGGGATTAGCACGTGAGGGTTATCGCCAGCTCCGTCCGCAAGGGCACCATTCTCGAGATCGACAACAAGCTGTATGTCGTCCTGACAGCCGAAAGTTTCCATCCCGGCAAGGGCACGCCGACCACGCAGATCGACATGCGCCGCATCAGCGACGGCGTGAAGACCACGCAGCGCTACAAGACCACCGAGCAGGTCGAGCGCGCCCACGTCGAGGACCGGGAGTACCAGTTTCTCTACAACGACGGCGACGGCTTTCATTTCATGAATTCGGAAACCTTCGATCAGGTGCAGGTGCCGGAGGATGTGATCGGCGACGGCGCCGCCTATCTCCAGCCGGAGATGAAGGTGATGCTCAGCGTGTTCGAGGGCAACGCGGTGGCGATCCAGTTGCCGCAGCGCGTGACGCTTGAGGTCATGGAAACCGAACCGGTCACCAAGGGGCAGACCGCGTCGTCGTCCTACAAGCCGGCGAAGCTGTCGAACGGCGGCCGCACCATGGTGCCGCCGCATATCGGGCCCGGCACTCGCATCGTGGTGATGACCGAGGACGGCTCGTACGTCGAGCGGGCAAAGGACTAACTAAACTTATTCTTCCGCGTCCTGATCTCCGCAAACACCTCCGCCGCCGGCTTGCCGGCCAGTCCCACCGCCGCCGCAACCGACGGCACGTCGGCGCGCAGGAACAAGTTCGCCGCCTTCTCCTCGTCGATCGTGGTCGGAACCGTGGGCTGGCCCGCTGCGACCTGTTGCGCGGCCTGCGCGGCGCGTGCGGTCAGCGCCTTGTTGTCCGGCTCGACGGTCTGCGCGAACTTGATGTTAGAGAGCGTGTATTCGTGTCCGCAATAGACCAGCGTATCGCCCGGCAGGTCGCGCAGCTTTTTCAGCGAGTTCCACATCTGCTCCATGGTGCCCTCGATGACGCGACCGCAGCCGATCGAGAATAGCGTGTCGCCGGCGAATGCGATCTTGTCGGCATGGAACCAATAGGTGATGTGGCCAGCAGTGTGGCCCGGCGTCTCGATAACGTTGGCGCCGAGCTTGCCGACGCTGACTTTGTCGCCTTCGCGCACGGTCTCGTCGACCAGCGGAATCTTGGCGGCCTCGGCGCGCGGCGCCACCACGCGGCAGCCGTATGTTTTCTTCAGGTCGGCGATGCCGTCGGTGTGGTCGGCGTGGTGATGCGTCACCAGGATGTCGGTGAGCTTCCATCCTTTGGCCTGCAGCGCAGCCTCGACCGTCGACGTTTCCGGCGCATCGATCGCAGCGACCGCGCCGGTTTCGGTGTCGCGGATCAGCACGCCGAAATTGTCGCTGCGGCAACGGAACAGGTGGGTCTCGACGGGCATGGTGTGTCCTCGCTGATTTTCGGGGCGAGACTAGCATGGTTAACCGGCAGCCTCGACCACCCAGCCAGAACGCGCCGCTTCGTGCTAAAGTTGCGGCAAAATCCCAGGCTGCAACATGTCCATCGACGTGGTCGATCTGCGCAACTTCTATAGCCACCGGCTTGGCTCGGTGGCGCGGCACTTCATTGGCCGCGGCATCCGCAAGCGATGGACGAACACGGCGGGCCAACGCCTGATGGGGCTGGGCTATGCCTCGCCCTATCTCGGTCAGTTCCGCGAGGAGGCGGAGCGCTGCTTGGTCTTCATGCCGGCGGAGCAGGGCGTGGTGAAATGGCCGACCGCGCTTCCAACCTTGTCGGCGCTGGTGGAGGCGTTCGAACTGCCGCTGCCTGACGCTTCGATCGACCGCGTGTTGCTGATCCACGGTCTTGAAATGTCGCAGGACGCCGCGGCGTTGCTGCGCGAGCTGTGGCGCGTGCTGGCGGCTGGCGGGCAATTGCTCGCCGTGGTGCCGAACCGGCGCGGCGTCTGGGCGCGCATGGACAACAATCCGTTCGGCCACGGTCGGCCGTATTCGCGCTCGCAGATTACGAGTCTGTTACGTGAAACATGGTTCACGCCGGTGGACTGGAGCGAGGCGCTCTACGTGCCGCCGATCGGGCGCAACTGGTTCCTGCGCTCGGCGGGCGCATGGGAGCGTGTCGGCGCGGTACTGCCAGGGCCGTTCGCCGGTGTGCACATCGTCGAGGCCACCAAGCAGGTCTATCGCGCGCTGCCGGCGCGTCCGAAGCGCCGCCAGCTTGTGCCGCAACTGCCGCCGGTGCTGGCGCCGTCGCCCGGCAGGGTTTGACTACACTCAGCAGAACAAAAAGGCCGGGCGCATGGCCCGGCCTGATCGCTGTCTGCGTTGAACGGATTATTCGTTGCCCGGTTCCGGCTGCGCGTCGCCGCGCACATCCTGATCAGGATTGTGCGGGCCGCGATGACGGCGGCGGCGGCGATGGAAGCGGTCGCCCTGGCCGTCGTGGCCGTTCGAGCCCCCACCGTACTGCGGCGCCTGCACCGGCTGTCCGCCGGTGATGAACGAGGGCAGGCCGCCGACGTCGTTGCCGCTCGGCTGCGGTTGTGCTTGCGGCTGTGGCTGGCCCTGTTGCGGTTGCGGCTGTGTCTGCGGCCGCGCGTACTGGGGCTGCGGTTGCTGGCCTCCGCCGTATGATGGCTGCGGCCCACCGTAGGGCGGCGGCGGTTGCTGGAAGTTCGGCTGCTGGTTGAAATTCTGCTGCGGTTGCTGTCCCGGCTGACCGGCCTCGTCGCCGCTGCTGCCACTATCCTCGGACGCGCCTTCGGCGCTCTGATCGCCCGGCGCGGCTTGCAGCTGGTAGTGCGGGTTCTGCTGGCGGAACTGCTCCTGCGCCGCCGCGATCAGGCGCAGATAGTGCTCGGCGTGCTGATGATGCGCTTCGGCGGTGACATGGTCGCCGACCGAGCTCGCATCGCGCGCGAGCTGCAAATATTTCTCGGCGATGTGATGCGCGGTGCCGCGGATCTTAACGTCCGGGCCGTTCGAACTCGTAGACACGCGTCAACGGATTGTGGTGATGGCCGCGATTGTGATGGTGATGGCTGTTGTTGTTGTTGTTGTTATTGTTGCGGTTGCGTCCCCGCATGCGCTTGTTCTGACCGTTTCTCATCATGGTTCGCCTGTTCGCAACTCCCTTTAGGGCGGCACCCGGCCGCCAATATCCTCAAGCCCAGAGCTCTCAACCCCCGCCCGTGCACGGACCAGCCGCTGCACCAGTCACAACAACCCCGGCCACGTTCTTTGCCGCGGCGTTGCCAGTTCTCGTATGCGCGTCGCTTAAAGCGATGTCACAAAGCCCGATGCGCGCTCGATCGGCTGCTTTTCTGACTTGAATTCGGCGATCCTATTTGCCGTTCGACCCGGATATTGTTCTGGCCCGCCGCTCGCCTCACCGCGCCTTGGCTCCAAAAAAACTGGCTCCAGTAAACTGTGGCTCCGGGGCTTTGAGCGGCACGACCCCCCTGGGGTCGATTCCGTGAGCCGAAGCTAGTCGGTCGCAGGGCATAATCCAAGCGATTTTTTGCCTGTCCGCAATGCTCATTTGTCATGGCGGCATTATGGCCACACGTGCTGCCAGCGCGCGCGCGATGCCCAATAGATCGGGCTGCGCGGGCCGACATTCAAGTCCCGCTGCTTGAAACAGGGCCGTCACCGCGGCCTCCTGGCCGATGCCGAGTTCGGCCACGATGTAACCATTCGGGACAACGAGACGCTGCGAGTCCGTGGCGATCGCGCGATAGCAATCGAGGCCGTCCGCGCCGCCGTCGAGCGCCAGCTCCGGATCGTGCCGCACCTCGGCGGGCAGGCCGGCCAATTCGCCCGTGGCGACATAGGGCGGATTAACCACCACAAGATCGAAGCCGCCGCCCAGCGCGGCACCGAAATCGCAGGCGACGAATTGTGCTCGCATTTCAAGCTTGTGACGGCGGGCGTTGTCGCGCGCCGTTTGCAGCGCGCTGACATTGAGATCGGTCGCGATGCCGAACGCGTTCGGCAGTTCGGAGAGCAGTGCGAGGAGAAGGGCGCCGCTGCCGGTGCCGAGATCGGCAACGCGCAGCGCGCGCCGGCGCGATCCGCCGGCGTCGATTGCTGTCAGCGCGGCCTCAACGACGGTTTCGGTGTCCGGCCGCGGTACCAGCGTGGCGGGGGTGACGTGCAACGGCAGGCCCCAGAACTCCTTGAAGCCGATGATGCGCGCGACCGGTTCGCCGCTGAGCCTTCGCGCGGCCAGCGCGTCGATTGTGTGCAATTCTCCGGCGTGCAGCACGCGTCCGGCATTGCTGGCGAGCGCGGCATGATCGAGGTCGAGCGCGTGGCCGGTCAGAATGCGCGCATCAAGTTCGGGGCTATCGAGGCCGGCGCCGCGAAACTTCGACGCGAGCGCGCGGCGGGCGTCCGCGATGGTGGTCACGAGCTTTCGGCGGCCAGCAATTCCGCCTGATGCTCGGCCACCAGCGCATCGACGATCTCGCCGAGCGCTTCGCCCTCGATCACCTTGGGCAGATTGTAGAGCGTCAGGTTGATGCGGTGATCGGTGACGCGGCCTTGCGGGAAATTGTAGGTGCGGATGCGCTCGGAGCGGTCGCCGCTGCCGATCTGATCCTTGCGGTCCGCGGCGCGCGCCTTGTCGAGCTTGCTGCGTTCGGCGTCGTAGAGTTTCGTGCGCAGCATCGCCATCGCCTTGGCGCGGTTCTTGTGCTGCGAGCGCTCCTCCTGGACAAATACAATGATGCCGCTCGGCATATGGGTGATGCGGATCGCGGACTCGGTCTTGTTGACGTGCTGGCCGCCGGCGCCCTGAGACCGCATGGTGTCGACCTTCAGATCGTCCGGCTTGATCTCGATGTCGACCTCTTCGGCCTCGGGCAGCACCGCGACCGTCGCCGCAGAGGTGTGGATGCGGCCCTGCGCCTCGGTGTTAGGCACGCGCTGCACGCGGTGCACGCCCGACTCGAACTTCAGCTTGGCGAACGGGCCACGGCCGCGGATTTCCGCGACGATTTCCTTGAAGCCGCCCTTGGTGCCCTCGCTCATCGCCATGATCTCGGTCTGCCAGCCCTGTTTGGCGGCATAACGCTCGTACATCCGGAACAGGTCGCCGGCGAACAGCGAGGCCTCGTCGCCGCCGGTTCCGGCGCGGATCTCCAGGATCACGTTGCGCTCGTCCATCGCGTCCTTGGGCAGCAGCGCGAGACGCAGTTCCTCGGTCAGCGCCGCAAGGCGGGCTTCCAGGCCGGGCTTCTCGGCGTATGCCATATCGCGCATGTCGGCATCGGTCTTGGAGTCGGCGATTATCGCGTCCAGCTCGGCGATCTCCTTCACCACGCTGCGATAGGCCTTCACCTTCTGCACGACCGGATCGATCTCGGCGAACTCCCGCGACAGCTTGACGAAGGTCTCGGGCGGCAGTTGGCGCGACAGCTCGGCCTCGACCAGCGCGTGGCGGTCGAGCAGCGCGTCCAGCTTCGTTTCCGGCAGCGTGGTCACAGCGACAGGCCCTCGGCGGCCGCGAATTCCTCGAGGTGCTGGCGGATCGAAACGTCGCCGGCCGCCCGTTCCATCAGCGGGCGCAGCACGCCTTCTGCTTTCTTGGCGTCGAGCTCAAGCAACATCGCCTTGACCGCGCCGAGCGCGGACGGCGTCAGTGACAGCGCGCGGAAGCCGAGCGCCACGAGGGTCAGCGCACCCATCGGCTGCGAAGCCAATTCGCCGCACAGCGTGACCGGCTTGCCGGCGGCGCGGCATTTGTCGACGATCGTCTTCATGGCGCGCAACATCGGCGCCGAGATCGGATCGAAGCGGTCGGCCACGCGCTTGTTGCCGCGGTCGACCGCGTAGAAAAACTGCATCAGGTCGTTGGAGCCAACCGAGAGGAAATCCACCCGCTCCACGAGCTCGTCGAGCTGAAACAGCAGCGATGGCACCTCGACCATGGCGCCGACCTCGACGCGGTCGGGCAGCTTGTGGCGATGCCGCCGCAGATGCGTGAGCTCGCGCTCGACCAGCGCTTTGGCCTCGTCGAACTCCTTCACCGCCGCGATCATCGGGAACATCACCTTCAGCTCGCGGCCGGCGGCGGCCTGCAGCAATGCGCGCACCTGGCTGCGCATCAGACCAGGCCGGTCGAGGCCGAGGCGGATCGCCCGCCAGCCGAGCGCGGGATTCTCCTCGGGCTCCTCGCGCATGTATGGCAGCACCTTGTCGCCGCCGATGTCGAGGGTGCGGAACGTCACCGGCTTGTCGCCCGCGGCGTCGAGCACGGAGCGATAAAGCGAAAGCTGCTCGCCGATCCGCGGCATGTTGGTCGCGATCATGAACTGCAATTCGGTGCGGAACAGGCCGATGCCGCTGGCGCCGGTCTCTGCGATATGGGGCAGGTCGACCATCAGGCCGGCGTTGATCATCAGATCGATCGGCTGGCCGTCCTTGGTGGTGCAGGGCTTGTCCCGCAGCGCGCGATATTGCGCTTGGCGGCGGGCGCGCAGCTTCACCCGTTCGCCGTAGGCCAGCTCGATGTCGGTCGCCGGGCGGATATGCACGTCGCCGGTGGAGCCATCGACGATGACGCCGTCGCCGGTGTCGACCAGGCCGGAGACGTTCTCTACTTCGCCGACCGCGGCGATGCCGAGCGCACGCGCCACGATGGTGACATGCGAGGTCGGCCCGCCTTCTTCGAGGACAAGGCCGCGCAGCTTGCGGCGGTCGTAGTCGAGCAGCGCGGCGGGTCCCATCGACCGCGCCACCAGGATGGCGTTGTCGGGGAGCTGCTCTCGCGGCGGCGCATGATCGACACCGATCAGCTGGCGCATCAGCCGGTTGGCGAGATCGTCGAGATCGTGCAGCCGTTCGCGCAGATAAGGGTCGGTGGCGCGCATCATGCGAGCGCGAGTGTCGGACTGCACGCGCTCGACGCCGGCCTCGGCGGTCAGGCCGGTCATCACCGCTTCGCGCAGCCGATGGGACCAGCCCTGGTCGTGCGCGAACATGCGATAGGCTTCGAGAACATCGCGGTGCTCGCCGCCGTCGGCGATCTCGCCGCGCTCCAGCATCAGGTCGAGGTCGTTGCGCAGCACCTGCACGGCTTCGTCGAGCCGCTTGAGCTCCTTGTCGACGTCGTCGGCGATGACGTTCTTCACGGTGACGCGCGGCTCGTGCAGCACCACGTGGCCGAGCGCGATGCCATCGGCGAGCGCGGTGCCGGTGAGGTGCAGGCGCGGCCGTACCGCGGGCTCGGAGCCGGGCTTGGCGAGCGACTGCAGCTCGCCGGATGCAACCATCTCGGCGAGCACCATGGCGGTGGTCTGCAGCGCCTCCTCTTCTTCCTCGGAATAGGTGCGCCGCGCCCGGTTCTGCACGACCAGCACGCCGAGCGTGTTGCCGGCGCGCAGCACCGGCACGCCGAGGAACGAGTGATAGACCTCTTCACCGGTTTCCGGCCGGTATGAGAAGGCCGGGTGGTTCTGCGCGTCGGAAAGGTTGATCGGATTGGCTTCGCTCGCCACCAGGCCGACCAGGCCTTCGTCCTGGCGCAGCACGGTCTGGTGGACGGCTTCGCGCTTGAGGCCCTCGGTGGCGTAAAGCTCGAGCGTGCCGTCGACGCGCAACACGTAGACGGAGCAGACCTCCGCCACCATGTTGGCGGCGATCAGCACGACAATCTTGTCGAGTCGGTCCTGCGCGCTGACCGGCTCCGCCATCACCTCGCGAAGCCTGCGTAGCAACACGCGCGGACCGCCAAGCGCGCCACGCATTGAACGGATTCCTTAGAGCCGCAATTCATCAGGGCTATAGCGAATGGGCTATGCAAGCTGCAAGCCAAAGGTGGCCTAAAGCATTGATGCGACGGGCCTGTTACCAGGCGTAGCTCGCCGAAATGCGGCCGCAGGCGGCCCGGAACGGCTCGGTTGCGACAATCGCCTGATAGAGATCGCGGATTGTTGCGTTGCGGTGAAGCGCAGGTGAACCGCCGGTCGGAATTTCCCCGAACAGACGCTTGTAAATTGCGCCGGTATCGGCCGGTGTGGCAGGCCGGCCGAGTTCGGCGGCTGTCAGGCCAGCGGTGAGTAATTTGATGTGCGCGGCGGCACCCAGAAGCGGCAGCCGGATCATATCGGCACCCTTGAGCAGCAGCGCGAGGCGGTGGTCGGGGTGCTTGGCGTCGTCGAGCGCAGGCTTAAACGCGCCGATCTGGGGAACGCGCTTGAACGACGGCGGCTTGCCGGCGAGCGCGGCGCCAACGGCGGGCCGGTCCTCGTCGGTGTAGTAGCGGTTGAGATCGTCGGCAAAGGCGAAGCGGTAGCCGTTGGCGATCAGGATCGGCTCCCAGTTCTCCCATGACGGCTGCATCGTAATCGGCGCCACCGCTTCGGCGACGATCACCTTGGGGCGGAAGCGGCCCCAGTCGTTGCCTTCCAGCACTGTCTGCTCGGCGCCCTCAACGTCGATCTTGAGGAAATCGATCTCCTTCGGTGCGTATTCGCGGCACAGCGCCCGCAGTGTGGTGACGGGTACCGGAAACGATTTCACCGGGCGGTTGAATTCCTTCTGCGCAGCCTGCGCGTTCGCCTCGACGGTGGTCGAGAGGCCGTGGAAGCCTTCGACCAGGTGATAGATCGCTTGGCCTTGCGCCGCGCCAAGCAGTGAATCGATGCGGCGGTCGCGCGGCCGCACCGCTTCGCTCAGTTGCGCGAGCCAGGGATTGGGTTCGACCGTAATGCCGCGCCAGCCGCGCAGGTAAAACAGGAACGACACGTTGGAATGCACCGGGTGGCCGGCGCCGACGTCAATGTAGAAGCCGGTGGGCTGATCGCCGAACACGCGGGCGAGCTGCAGGTCCTCGTAGTTTTGGGCGTAGGAGAGGTAAGGGGCCATGCAGCCCTGTAGCGAACTTGATCGGTGGATCGCAAGTCGCCGGTTACTTGTCCAGCCCATACAGCGAATGCAGCGTGCGCACCGCGAGCTCGGTGTAGGCCGCGTCGATCAGCACCGAGAACTTGATCTCCGACGTGGTGATGGCGCGGATGTTGACGCCGCGGCCGGCCAGCGCCTTGAACGCTTCGGCGGCGACGCCGGCGTGGCTGCGCATGCCGATGCCGATCACTGATACCTTCGCGACGTCAGTCGAGCCGTCGATGTGATCGTAGCCGATCGCGTCCTTGGACTTGTTGAGCACGTCCATCGAGCGCTGGTAGTCGGTGGCCGGCACCGTGAACGTGAGGTCGGTGGTCTTATTGTCGGCGGAGACGTTCTGCACGATCATGTCGACGTTGATTGCGGCTTCGGCGAGCGGGCCGAAGATCGCGGCGGCGACGCCCGGCTTGTCGGGCACGTGGCGGACCGAAATCTGCGCCTCGTCCTTGGAGAAGGCGATGCCGGTGACGACCTGTTGCTCCACGATATCCTCCTCGTCGCAGATGAGTGTGCCCGGCGGATCCTTGCGCGGATCGATGTCTTCGGGCTTGTCGAAGCTCGATCGCACGAAAATGCGCACCTTGTGCACCATGCCGAGCTCGACCGAGCGAACCTGCAGAACCTTGGCGCCGAGCGAAGCGAACTCCAGCATTTCCTCGAACGAAATCTTGTCGAGCCGGTGCGCGCGCGGCACCATCCGCGGATCGCTGGTGTAGACGCCATCGACGTCGGTGTAGATGTCGCAGCGGTCGGCGTGGATCGCGGCGGCGATTGCGACCGCCGAGGTGTCGGAACCGCCGCGGCCGAGCGTCGAGACCCGGTTGGTCTCCTTCACCACACCCTGGAAGCCAGTGATGACCGCGACCTCGCGATTGCGCTCCTTGAAGCGCTTGACGACCTCCGCGCCATTGATGTCGAGGATGCGCGCCGACGAATGCACGTTGCTGGTCTCGATCGGCAGCTGCCAGCCCTGCCAGGACCGCGACGGGATGCCGTCGGCTTGCAGCGCGAGCGAAAGGAGCCCCGCGGTGACCTGCTCGCCGGTCGCCACCACCGCATCGTACTCGCGGGCGTCGTGCAGCGGCGCGGCGTCGCGGCACCACGCGACGAGCTGATTGGTCACGCCAGACATGGCAGAAACCACCACCGCGATCTCGTGGCCGGCGTCGATCTCGCGCTTGACGTGGCGCGCCACGTTGCGGATGCGGTCGATATCGGCGACCGAGGTTCCGCCGAACTTCATCACCAGCCGAGCCATCGAAACGTCCAGATGTCCTTGAAACGGCGCGGGTTTCCGGCCCGGCCTGCGCTTGGGGCGGGTATATACCGGCGGGCTCTGCGCCCTGCAACCGGCGCGCCCAAGCGGTCAGGCGCTATTTCAGGGTGTCTTCCTCAAGCGTCGGCGCCTTGCGCTGGCGTTCCATCACCTTCAGGTGCTCGTCGGGGATTTTCTGCGAGCGCGCCGCCTCCTGCAGCTTCTCCGGGAACCAGGTCGCGATCGGCGGGAACGCGACCAGGAGGCCGATGCAGATCACTTGGATCACCATGAACTGGAACATGCCGCCGTAGATGGTGGTGAGGCTCCAGTCCTTTACCACCTGCTTGAGGTAGTAGGCCGACATCGCGACCGGTGGCGACAGGAATGCGGTCTGCAGCACCACCGCGACCAGCGCGCCGAACCAGACCAGGTCGATCTTCATCGCGGCGACCACCGGATAGAAGATCGGCAGGAACACCAGCACGATGGCGGGCCACTCGAACGGCCAGCCGAGCAGGAAGATCAGGAACAGGATCACGATTAGCATCAGTGTCGGCGGCATTTCCAGCGACAGCAGGGATTGCGTGATCCAGTTTGCGGTGCCGAGCCGCGCGAACACGGCGCCGAAGATGTTGGAGGTCACCGCCAGCAGCAGCACCATGCTGGAGGTAGCCATGGTGGCGTGCAGCGCGCGCTGAAATCCCGGCCAGGTGAAACGGCCATAGGCGATCATCAGGATCAGCGCGCCGGCGGCGCCGACGCCCGCGGCTTCGGTCGGAGTGGCGAGACCGGCGAGGATCGAGCCGAGCGTCGCGGTGATCAGCGCCAAGAGCGGCACGGTGCCGATCAGTACTTCGAGCAGCATTGCGGGGACCGAATGGATGCGCTCCTCGAGCGGCACCGGCGGTCCGAGCGCCGGATTGAAGAAGGCGCGGGCCATCAGATAGACGATGTACATGCCGGCCAGCAGGAAGCCCGGGCCGAACGCCGCGGCATAAAGGTCGGCGACCGATACGCCGAGCACCGGACCCATCACCACCAGCATCACCGACGGCGGAATGAGGATGCCGAGCGTGCCGCCGGCGGTGATCGTGCCCGCCGACATTTTCGCGTCGTAGCCGGCCTTGACCATGATCGGCGCGGCCATGATGCCGAGCACCGTGACGGCGGCGCCGACGATGCCGGTCGCCATCGCGAACACGGTCGAGGTCAGGATCACCACCAGAAAGAGCGAGCCGCGCATCGGCGCGAGCAGCATGCGGAACGCCTTGAACAGCCGCTCCATCAGGCCGGCCTGCTCGGTGATGAAACCCATGAAGATGAAGAGCGGCACCGCGGCCAGCAGCTCTTCCTTCATCAAGCCGATGATCTGGAAATAGGCGAGGTCGAACACCGTCGCGCCACCCATTCCGAGGTAGCCGAATGCGAGCGCAAGGAACAGCAGCGTGAAGGAGATCGGCACGCCGATGAAGATGGCGCCCAGCAGCACCACGAGCATAACAAGCCCGAGCAGCGCTTCGGCGGTCATACTTCGACCTTCTCTTTGTGCTCGAGTTCGACGCCGGTGCGCGCCATGTAGAGGCTCTTGAGGAATTCCGAAAAGCCCTGGATCAGCAGCAGCAGGCAGGCGAGCGGCACCACGGCCTTGAACGGCCAGAGGATCGGCCGCCACGGCGTCTGGTCCGACATCTCATTGATCCGCCAGGCGTAGGCGGCTTCATGGAAGCTGACGAACAGCAGGATCAGAAATCCGGGAAAGAAGAACAGCACGTAGGCGATCGCGTCGATCGTCCCCTTCTTGCGGGTCGAGAACTGCTCCCAGAAAAAATCGGTGCGGATATGCGCGCCCTTATGCAGGGCATAGGCGGCGCCGAGCATGAACACGGTGCCGTAGAGCATGTAGGTGACATCGAACGCCCAGATGGTCGGCGCATTGAACAGGTAGCGCGCGGTCACCTCGTAGGCGACCGCGGCGACCAGCGGCACCGAAAGCCACGACACGATGGTGCCGGTCCGGTCGGTGAACTTGTCGATCGTTCTGATGGTTGTCAGCAGCAAGGGTGACGGTTCCGCCATGTCCGGCTCGCGGCTCGCTGCGACAGCCCGGTGGCTGGCCGCTCTCCCCGCGGAGCCGGCCCGGGCGGTTGCGGGGCGACCGTGCGGTCGCCCCCGTTGAAGCCGCGCCTTCCTGTTATTTCTTTGCCGGCTGGTAGTGATTGGCGAGGAAGGAGTAGGGCGGGAAGTACGCCCGCTTCATCGGCACGACGAGAGCGGCGTAGGCTTTCTGCGAGTCGACGACCTTCTTGAAGAACGGGCTCTTCGCCAACTCGTCGGCCACCAGCTTGTCCCAGCCTTTCAGGAACTCGCGCAGAATCTCAACCGGCGTTTGCAGGATCTGCACACCGTGCTTCTCCTGCAATTCCTTGAGGGCTTCGGCGTTCTGCTTCTGCCAGCGGGTCCACCAGATCAGGAAGGTCTCGTTGGCCGCCGACTTGATCCACTCCTGCTCCTGCGGCTTAAGTGAGTTCCAGACGTCCAGATTGAAAAACACTTCGCCGATCGTGACCGCCTCATGGACGCCCGGCGAGTAGTGGTATTTCCAAACGTTGTGGAAGCCGAGCCGCAGGTCCTCGATGCCGCCGACCCATTCCGCGCAATCGATCACGCCGCGCTGCGCCGACGGGATGATTTCGCCGCCCGGCATGTTGACCACGGTGAAGCCGAGCGCCTGCCAGACCTCGCCGGCGATGCCGGTCTGCCGGCACTTCATGCCCTTCATGTCGGCCAGCGACTCGATCGGCCGTTTGAACCATCCGAAAGCTTGCGGGCCGGAGGGCAGGATCGGGAACACGATCACGTTGAGCTTGAGCTGTTCGCGGTAGAACTCCTGGTAGAGCTCATTGCCGCCGCCGTTGTGCAGCCATCCCATCGCATCGATCATGTCCATGCCGAAGGTGCCCGGCCCGCCGGTGAACAGGATCGAGGCCTTGTTCTTGCCGGTCCAATAGCCGGCCCAGCTGTGTGCGCCGTCGATCACCTTCTTGTGGACGGCGTCGAGCACTTCGAACGCCGGCACGACCTGACCGGCCGGCATCGCGTTGATCTTCAGCGATCCGCCGGACAGCTTGTCGACGCGCTCGGCGAAGTAGGTGAAGTTCTCCTGCAGCGTCAGGCTGGCCGGCCATGACGACTGCATGTTCAGCGTTCGCGTCTGTGCTTGCGTGGTGCTCGGCAGAGCGAGTGCGAAGCCAACGCAGGCGACAGCAGACAGAATTGTGGTGTAGGCCTTTCTCATCGGTATTCCTCCCCAATGGCATTCCAGAAAGAAAAAGGTGCTTGAGCGTAACAGAGATTTTTTCGAATGCTCGCTCGAAATCTTGAGCGGGTCTTGAACTCATTGCGCGATTAGGTCAGTGTCATTGACATGAGTCGCAAAGCATCCACCGTGGACCAGGCTGAGGTTGACCGCTTTTCCGCGCTGGCGGGCGAGTGGTGGAACCCACGCGGCAAGATGGGGCCGCTGCACAAGTTCAATCCGGTGCGGCTTGGTTACATTCGCGACCAAACCGCCGCGCGATTTGGCCGCGACGCCAAGCAGCTCGGCTGCCTCGAGGATCTCCGCTTTCTCGACATCGGTTGCGGCGGCGGAATTTTGTCCGAGCCGTTGGCGCGGCTCGCCGCATCGATGGTTGGCGCCGATCCGTCGGAGACCAACATCGAGGCGGCGAGGCTGCATGCTGCGCAGTCGGGGCTTGCGATCGACTACCGCTGCACGACGGCGGAAGACCTGTCGGAGGCCGGCGAGCGGTTCGACGTCGTGCTGGCCATGGAAGTGGTCGAGCACGTCGCCGACGTGAACCTGTTCGTCGAGAGTTGCGCGGCGATGGTGAAGCCCGGCGGGCTGATGATCGCCGCCACGCTCAACCGCACGCTCAAGAGCTTCGCCCTGGCGATCGTCGGCGCCGAATACATCCTGCGCTGGCTGCCGGTCGGCTCGCATAGCTGGGACAAGTTCGTCACGCCGAACGAGCTGGAGATCGCGATGGAGCGCGGCGGGCTCCGCGTCACCGGTGAGCAGGGCGTGATCTACAATCTGTTCCGCGACGAGTGGCAGCTCTCCAGCGACACCGACGTGAACTACATGCTGACGGCGGAGCGGGAATAGGTGGGCTGTCATGGCCGGGCTTGTCCCGGCCATCCACGCCTTGCTTTGCTACAAGAAAGACGTGGATGCCCGGCACAAGGCCGGGCATGACGTTGAGAGAACCCCGATGATTGCTGCAGGCTGGCTCTGGATCGTCTTCACCCTGCTCGCCGCCGCCGGGCAGACCGCGCGCAACGCCATGCAGCGCGAACTGACCGCGACGCTCGGCACCGTCGGCGCCACCCACGTGCGCTTCCTGTTCGGCTTTCCGTTCGCGCTCATCTTTCTCGCCGGCGTGCTGATCGCGACCGGCCTGGCGCTGCCCAGGCCGGGATGGAGCTTCGTTCCCTGGGTCGTGCTCGGCGCCGGTGCGCAGATTGTCGCCACCGCCACCATGCTGATGGCGATGAACGAGCGCTCGTTCGTCGTCACCATCGCCTACATCAAGACCGAAGCGATCCAGGCCGCGATGTTCGGCCTGATCTTCCTCGGCGACCGGCTGACGCTGCCGATCCTCGCCGCCATCCTGATCGCGACGGCGGGCGTGGTGCTGATGTCGTTCAAGCCGGGCTCCAAGGTGCAGGGCGGGCTCAAGCCGACCCTGATCGGCCTGTTCTCCGGCGCGATGTTCGCGCTCTCCGCGGTCGGATATCGCGGCGCGATTCTGTCGCTCGAATTGCCGAACTTCGTGCTGGCTGCGACCTTCACGCTGGCCGCCGGCCTGGTGCTGCAGGCAGCGCTGCTGACGCTCTACCTTGCGGCGTTCGACCGCCGGGTACTCCACGAGATCGTGCGCGCCTGGCGGCCGTCGCTGTTCGCCGGCTTCATGGGCGCCACCGCGTCGCAGTTCTGGTTCCTCGCCTTTGCGCTCACCAGCGTCGCCAACGTTCGCACGTTGGCGCTGGTCGAGGTGCTGTTCGCGCAGGGCATTTCGTATTTCGTGTTCAAGCAGGCGACCACCTCGCGCGAGGCGTTCGGCATGTCGCTGATCGTCGCCGGCGTGGCGCTGTTGATTTGGGTTCAGTGAAAGAAGGGCAATGAAACTTGTCTCTGCTGCCGCTCTGCTTCTTGCCGGCCTGTTGAGTGCGGCCTTTGCGCAGAACGGGAAGGCCAACGAGCAGGGCCAGACGCCTCCGAAAGAGGAGGTCAAATGCGTCAGCTCGAACACGTCGTTCCAGAGGAAGGGCAACGGCGTGGTGCTGCAGGTCGAACTGACCAACGTTTGCGAAAAGCGTCAGCGCTGCACCATCAATGCCTACACGATCTCAGCATTCGGTGCGAAAGCAGGGCGAGAAGAGGGTGACGCTTGCTCCGAAATCGAAGGGTGCGAAGTCAAAGGGCGCGCTGGAGATCAAGGCGCGGCAGGCCGGCGGCGGCTCGGACAGCAGCTTTAGCTGCAAGTGAGTTGATTGCTGCCGTCATACCGGGACGGCGCGAAAGCGCCGGGCCCGGGTTCGCGCTAATGCGCGCCCCGGAATGACGGGGAGCTAATTCCGCTCGTCCGGCAATATCGGCAGCGGGTGAAACTCGATGCCTTCCTCGTGCAATTCCTTGGCGTCGTTCGGCGAGGCCTCGCCGTAGATCGAGCGATGCTCGATCTCGCCGTAGTGCATCTTACGCGCCTCTTCCGGAAACTTCTTGCCGACGTTGTCGGCATTCTTGGTGAGGTGGTCGCGCAGCTCCTTCAGCTTGCTGCGGAACTCCTTCTCCTGCGGCGATATCATCGCGACCGGCGACGTGGTCTCGGCCGGAGCGGCGTCTTCCGCGGCGGCAGGCGCCTCGATCGGACGCGGCGCTGCGGTGCGCTTCTTCTTGGCGCCGGCGCCGAGCGAAGGCGCCATCAGCGCCTTCTCGACTTTGTTTGAGTCGCAGACCGGACACGTCACCAGTCCGCGCTTCGCCTGCTTGTCGTAGTCGGCGGAGTTCTTGAACCAGATTTCGAAGTCGTGCTTGCGGTCGCAAATCAGCGAGTAGCGGATCATGCCGGCCCTCGCACCGCGCGCAGATGCGTCGGCTCCGCCATCGGCTCGACCAGCTCGAAGCGCCGGCCATGCTGCAGCGACGGCACCTTGGAGCGCGCCGCCACCACCTCGGCCGGATCGATCTCCGCCATGACGACGCCCGGCTCGGTGCCGCCCTCGGCGAGGATGCGGCCCCACGGATCGACCACCAGCGAATGGCCGAAGGTCTCGCGGCCGTTTTCGTGCTTGCCGCCCTGCGCGGCGGCGAATACGAAGCAGCCGTTCTCGATGGCGCGGGCGCGGTTGAGGACGTGCCAGTGCGCCTCGCCGGTCTGCTTGGTGAACGCCGACGGAATGGCGAGGAACGACGCGCCGGCCTCGGCCAGCGCGCGGTAGAGCGCCGGGAAGCGCAGGTCGTAGCACACCGTGATGCCGAGCCGGCCCCACGGCAGGTCTTTTAGTACGGCGAGATCGCCGGCGCGGTAGTTGCGCGACTCGCGATAGCTCTCGCCGTTCGCCAGATCGACGTCGAACATATGGATCTTGTCGTAGCGCGCGGCGACTTCGCCGCGCGGGTCGATCAGAAATGCGCGGTTTGCCGCCTTGTCGGGCGACACGCAGATCGCCAGCGAGCCAATGTGAACGTAGATGCCGAGCGAGCGGGCAAGTTCGCGGAACATGGCGAGGCCAGCGTCGGAATCCTCATCGACGATCGCGGCGAAGAAATTCTCCCGGTTGACCTCCATGACGTTGGTCATCTCGGGCGTCTGCACGTAGTCGGCGCCGGCGCGCTTCGCCTCACCGATCAGCTTGGTGGCGGCATCGAGGTTGGCCTGCACGGTTCGCCCCGTGCGCATCTGGATCAGGCCGACGCGAAACTTGCCGGTGCTCGCGCTCATGCGGTACGGCCCGGCAAGGTTTTGTTAAGCAAGGGATCGAGCTTGCCCTCGCCGTCGAGCGTGTAAAGGTCGTCGCAGCCGCCGACGTGCGTCTCGCCGATGAAAATCTGCGGCACCGTGTAGCCGCCGTTCGCGCGCTTGATCATCTCGGTTCGCAGCTCGCTGTCGCGGGATACGTCGATCTCTTTGAACGCCGCGGCCTTGCGGGTCAGAAGCTCCTTCGCTGCGATGCAATAGGGGCAGTAAGGCGTGGTGTAAATCTCAATCTGGCTCATGTCGGCACGAAATGCGGCGCCCGATGCGCCGCCGCCACTATATGGGCGCTCAAACGGTATCGACAACCCGGGCGAAAACGATGACGTCGACGTTGCTTGCTCCCGCCCGCAGCAGGATGCGCGCGCAAGCATCAGCCGTTGCACCGGACGTGAGCACGTCGTCGATTAGCACCAGGCGGCGGCCCTTCACCTGCGCCTTACCGTCGGGCGGCACGTGGAACGCCCCCTGCACGTTGCTGGCGCGGTCCTTCTGCGACAGCCCGACCTGCTGAGGCGTCGCCTTGATGCGTTGCAGCGCATTCTCGGCGACCGGCACGCGGGCGGCTTCCGAAATCGCCTTCGCCAGCAGCGCCGACTGGTTGAAGCGCCGCGCCCACAGCCGCCGCCAGTGCAGCGGCACCGGCACCAGTGCGTCGGCGCCCTCGAGCAGTTCGCGGCCGGCGCGCGCCATCCAGCGCCCGGCGGTTGGCGCAAGGTCGAGCCGGTCGCCGTATTTCAGCGAATGCACCAGCGTGCGCGCGATCTCGTCGTAGCGCACCGCGGCCCGCGCCCGGTAATAGGCCGGCGGATCGGCGATCGCTGCCATCGAGAGCACGCCCGGTCCGGGATCGTAGACGAACGGGATGCCGAGCCGCTCGCAATAGGGCGGCGCGATCAGCGAGAGCTTCGACCAGCACGAGGCGCACAGGCCGTTGCCGCCGACCAACTCGCGGCAGGCCGGGCAGAGCGGCGGTAGGGCTACACTGAGCGCTGCGCCGAACGCGGCGCGAAACGGCGCCGCGACGCGGTTGAGGCGGGAGGGTTTCGCTTCTGTCCCTGACAGCGACATGGCGGTACGCTATCGCGCACCCAACATCTACTCAACATGCCGCAAGCACCGCAAATCTTCGATCGCAGGCTCATCGCCCTGCGCCAAGCCCGGGCACGCAAGCTCGGCCCGGCGACGTTCCTGCTCGACCGTGCCGTGGATGAATTGGCCGAACGCCTTTCCGCGGTAAAGCGGACATTCGACCGCGCTGCCGACGTCGGCACACCGACCGACGCGCTGCGCCGTGCGCTTGCCGGCAAGGTCGGCGCGTTTGCCGATGTGATTGCCGACGAGGAGGCGCTGCCGTTTGCGCCGGGTTCGCTCGACCTCGCGGTGTCGGCGCTCGCTTTGCAGTTCGTCAACGACCTGCCGGGCGCGCTGATTCAGATCCGCCGCGCGCTCAAGCCGGACGGGCTTTTCCTCGCGGCGCTGATCGGCGGCGAAAGCCTCACCGAACTGCGCCAGGCGTTTGCGGCGGCCGAAGCGGAGGTCGAGGGCGGCGTTTCGCCGCGCGTCGCGCCGTTCGCCGACCTGCGCGATCTCGGCGCACTCCTGCAGCGCGCCGGCTTCGCGCTCCCGGTCACCGACATCGATCGTGTCACCGTGCGTTACGCTTCGCCGCTCGACCTGATGCATGACCTGCGCCGCATGGGCGCCGCCAATGCGCTGACCGAGCGCCGCCGTACGCCGCTCAAGCGCACCACGCTCAAGCGCATGATGGAAGTTTACGCCGAGCGTTTCGCCGATGCTGACGGCCGCATCGCGGCGACGTTCGAGATCGTCTGGCTGTCGGGTTGGGCGCCGCACGAGAGTCAGCAGCAGCCGCTGGCGCCGGGGTCGGCCAAGATGCGCCTCGCCGATGCGCTGCGCGCCGAGGAAATTCCGGCCGGCGAGAAGACCGGCCGCTGAGATCTAGAGGCCGTTCGACGCCGAAGTGAAGGCGCCCTTGACCGATGAACCGATCGAGGTCACCGCCGCGACGATCACGACTGCGATACCGACCGCGATCAGCGCGTATTCGATCGCGGTGGCGCCGCTCTCGTTGGCGCAGAAGCGGCGGGATTGCTGCCCGGTGGTTTTGCAAAGCGCTTGCAGCCTGGTCATGCGTACCTTCCCGTTTTTCTCGCCCGCGCCCGCCGCGCGGCTACAGCAGCGTCATCAGATGCGAGACCAGCGGCTCGTCCGCCGGCGGCATCTTGTAGTCCCTGAGCCGGTTTGGCCGGACCCAGGTCAGCGCCTGCGCCTCCAGCGCCGTCACCGTTCCCTCCCACCGCCTGCACACATAAAGTGGCATCAGCAGATGGAAGTCCGGGTAGCCGTGGCTCGCGAAGGTCAGCGGGGCCAGGCATTCTTCCCGGACCACAATGCCGAGTTCTTCGCGCAGCTCCCGGATCAGCGTGTCCTCCGGCCGCTCGCCGGCTTCGACCTTGCCGCCCGGAAACTCCCAGAGGCCCGCCATCGACTTGCCGTCGGGACGCTGCGCCAGCAGCACGCGCCCGTCGGGGTCGATCAGGGCGCAAGCGGCAACCAGTACGATTTTGACGCTCACGGCCCTTCCCCCGAACGTAGGCAACCGCAGGTTAACGCGGGTTCAATGCAATTGAGTAAAGTCACGGCGCTGGCGTGCTGGTTAACAAGACGTAAGCGGCTGGCTCCTACGATCGGTAGTCGCCGTTGATCGCGACATACTCCTTCGTGAGGTCGCACGTCAGCACGCGATCCTTGCCGCGGCCGATACCGAGATTCACTTTGAGCGCGATGTTCGGGCTCTTCATCGCCTCCGACACCTTCGCTTCGTCGTAGGACGGATCGCGCGCGCCCTTGTGGGCGACGCGGATGCCGCCGAACCAGATCGACAGCTTGTCGCGGTCGGCGGGTTCACCGGCCTTGCCGACCGCCATGACGACGCGGCCCCAGTTGGCGTCCTCGCCGGCGATCGCGGTCTTCACCAGCGGCGAGTTGGCGATCGACATGGCGATCCGGCGCGCGGACTTGTCCGACACCGCGCCCTCGACCGTGATCTCGACCAGCTTGCGCGCGCCTTCGCCGTCGCGCGCCACCTGCTCGGCGAGATCACACAGCACCATGTTGAAGGCGTCCTTGAAGCCGCGCAGCCGCGGGTCGTTCGGCTTGGTGATCTTCGGCGCGCCGTGCTTGGCGGCGGCGCCGGTCGCGAACACCATCAGCGTGTCCGAAGTCGAGGTGTCGCCGTCGATCGTCACGGCGTTGAAGCTGTCCTTGACGCCGTCGCTCAAAAGCTTCTGCAGCACAGGAGCCGAGACCGGCGCATCGGTGAAGACGAACGACAGCATGGTCGCCATGTCCGGCGCGATCATGCCGGCGCCTTTGGCGATGCCGTTGATGGTCACCGCCGCCTTGCCGATGCTGGTCCTCGCGGTCGCCACTTTCGGAAACGTGTCGGTGGTCATGATTGCCTTGGCGGCCTCGTGCCAGAATTCTTCCTTGCCCGCCGCGACGAGCCCTTCCATCACGCTGTCGAACGCCTTGGCGTTCAGCGGTTCGCCGATCACGCCGGTCGAGGCGAGGAAGATGTCCTTTGGCTTGCAGCCGATCGCGCTGGCCGCGATCTCGGCGGTGAATTTGCAGGCGGCCCGCCCGGTCTTGCCGGTGAAGGCGTTGGCGTTCCCGGAGTTGACCACCAGCGCACGCGGCTTGCTGCTTTTCAGATTGTCGCGGCACCACTCCACCGGCGCCGACGGGCACTTCGACTTGGTGAACACACCGGCCACGACGGTGCCCGGATCGAGCAGCGCCAGCAGCACGTCGGTGCGGTTGGCGTATTTGATTCCGGCGGCGGCAGTCGCGAGCTTAACCCCGGCGATCGCCGGCATGTCCGGGACGGAAGTCGGGGCGAGGGGAGAGACGGGGACTGGGGGGGCCATGATGGTCTCGGTCATTCCGGGGCGCGAGCGCCGTAAGCGCGTTTACGCGCGTCTTTGACGCGCTATGGGAGCGAACCCGGAATCCATAACCACCACGCTATCGTGTCAATCGCAATACGTTGCGCGATGGATTCCGGGTTCGCGCCTTTCGGCGCGCCCCGGAATGACGAGGAGCCTACTTCTTCTCAGTAGGCTTGCTGTCCGCCGGCTTGTCCAGTCGCTCCACCTTCGCCGCCTCACGCAGTTTGGTGACGTAGTCGGCCTGCGCCTTGCGCTGCACGAAGGTCTCGACCTGATCCTTGACCTGCTCGAACGGCGGCGGCGCCTTGGAGCGCTTGTCCTCGACGCGGATGATGTGCCAGCCGAACTGCGTCTTCACCGGGTCGGAGATCGTGCCCTTGGGCAGCTTGAACGCCATCTCGGCGAACTCCGGCACCATCTGGTCCTTGGTGAAATAGCCGAGGTCGCCGCCCTGCGCCGCGGCGCCGGGGTCCTTCGACTTCTCCTTGGCGAGCTTTTCGAAGCTTTCACCCTTCATGATCTGGGCGATGATCGCCTTCGCCTCCGCCTCGGTCGGCACCAGGATGTGGCGGGCGCGAACCTCTTCGTCGCCACCCATCTGCTTCACCGCATCCTCATAGACTTTCTTCATCGCCTGTTCGGTGACGGCGGTCTTGCCTTCGGATTGCAGGATTGTCTCCATCAGCAGCTTGCTGCGGATGAAAGTGAGCTTGGTCTTGAAGTCCGCGGTGTCGGCGACCTTTTTGCCCTCGGCGGCCTTCGCCACCAGGATGATGTCGGTGAGATAGGACAAGATGAAATCGCGCCGCGCATCGCCGTTAAGCTGCTGCGGAATGTTCGAGCCGAGATCTTCTTCGGCGAGCGTGAGGTCGCTCTCGCGCACCTCTACGCCGTCAACCTTCGCGATCACCGGATCGGCCGCCTGCGCCACGGCCGGCGCGGCCGGCAGCGCGAACAGGAACGCCCCGAACAGGGCGACGGCAACAGATGTGTTCCAGGCGCAAAGCGCGGCTCGTTTCATGATGCGATCCTTGGAGTAGCGAAGCGGGCTTCAGGGCCGGCAGCGGCGCCTTGTCGCCCATCCGGGGGGTATTTGGCAATGCTGGAATGGCACGCGACTTTAACGAGCGCGTGAACAAACGGCTCCGATTGACAAGGCTTTGACCCCCTCCTATGTCTCGAACGCCCAGCGGTTCCCGAACGCCGCCATAGCGTTGCAATTGCTCAAAAATGCCGTATTTCGATTGCTTGCCGCCCACCTGGTCCGCAACGATCGGACCCGCACAGGTGACGAGATAAGGACTGCACGATGCTGACCGCCGTTGCCCGCAAGCTGTTCGGCTCATCCAACGACCGGCGCGTCCGCAAATACCAGCCGCGCGCCCAAGAGATCAACGACCTGGAGCCGGAGCTCGTGACGCTCACCGACGAGCAGCTTCGCGCGCGCACCGAGGAGTTCAAGAAGCAGGTCGCCGACGGCACGTCGCTCGACGACATTCTGGTTCCGGCCTTCGCGACGGTCCGCGAGGCGGCGAAGCGCACCATCGGCCAGCGCCATTTCGACGTGCAGATGATCGGCGGCATGATCCTGCACGAGGGCCGCATCTCCGAGATGAAGACCGGGGAAGGCAAGACGCTGGTCGCGACGCTGCCGGTCTATCTCAACGCGCTGGCCGGCCGCGGCGTCCACGTCGTCACCGTCAACGACTACCTCGCCACCCGCGACAGCGAGTGGATGGGCCAGATCTACACGTTCCTCGGGCTGACCGTCGGCAACATCGTCCACGGCATGGACGATGAGCAGCGCAAGAAGGCTTACGACTGCGACGTCACCTACGGCACCAACAACGAGCTCGGCTTCGACTATCTGCGTGACAACATGAAGTACCGGCTGGAAGACATGGTCCAGCGCGGGCACATTTTCGCGATTGTCGACGAGGTCGACAGCATCCTGATCGACGAGGCGCGCACGCCGCTGATCATCTCCGGCCCGCTCGACGACCGCTCCGACTTTTACAACACCATCGACAAGTTCATTCTCGTGCTAGAGAAGTCCGACTACGAGATCGACGAGAAGCAGCGCACCGCCGCGCTCAGCGAAATCGGCATGGAGAAACTGGAGCGGCGGCTGCGCGAAGCTGGATTGCTCAAGGGCGAGTCGCTCTATGACGTCGAGAACGTGTCGGTCGTCCACCACATCAACCAGGCGCTGCGCGCCCACAAATTGTTCACGCGCGACAAGGACTACATCGTGCGGAACGGCGAGGTCGTCATCATCGACGAATTCACCGGCCGCATGATGCCGGGCCGCCGCTATTCGGAAGGCCTGCACCAGGCGCTGGAGGCGAAAGAGCACCAACCGATCCAGCCGGAAAACCAGACGCTCGCGTCTATCACCTTCCAGAATTACTTCCGCATGTACGAGAAGCTCGCCGGCATGACCGGTACGGCGCTCACGGAGGCGGACGAGTTCATGGACATCTACAACCTCGAAGTTCTCGAGGTGCCGACCAACATGCCGATGCTGCGTGACGACCAGGACGACGAGGTCTATCGCACCAACGCCGAGAAATACCGCGCCATCATCACGCTGCTGGAAGACTGCAAGGTCCGCGGCCAGCCGGTGCTGGTCGGCACCACCTCGATCGAGAAGTCCGAGAAGCTTGCCGAATTGCTGCGCCAGGAAGGCTGGGAGCAGCACGACTTCACCGACCCCAACGCCTTCGCGGCGCTCTACAGCGGCGACGAGGGCGCCAAGAAGACCAAGGTGTTCGCCATCCTGAACGCGCGCTACCACGAGCAGGAGGCGTACATCGTCTCGCAGGCCGGCGTGCCGGGCGCGATCACGATCGCGACCAACATGGCGGGCCGCGGCACCGACATTCAGCTCGGCGGCAACGCCGATATGCGCATCAAGCAGGAGCTCAAGGACGTCTCCGACGAGGAGCGCACGCAAAAGTCCGAGGAAATCCGCGCCCAGGTGGCGCGGCTGAAGGAAACCGCGCTCAAGGCTGGCGGCCTGTTCGTGCTCGGCACCGAGCGCCACGAGAGTCGCCGCATCGACAACCAGCTCCGTGGCCGCTCCGGCCGCCAGGGCGATCCGGGCCGCTCCAAGTTCTTCCTGTCGCTCGAAGACGACCTGATGCGCATCTTCGGCTCCGACAAGCTGGACGGCATGCTGACCAAGCTCGGTCTCAAGGAGAACGAGGCGATCGTTCATCCCTGGATCAACAAGGCGCTGGAGAAGGCGCAGCAGAAGGTCGAGGCGCGGAACTTCGACATCCGCAAGAACATTCTCAAGTTCGACGACGTGATGAATGACCAGCGCAAGGTCATCTTCGACCAGCGCGTCGAGCTGATGAAGGACGAAGCGGTGGCCGAGACAGTCGCCGGCATGCGTCACGACGTGATCGAGGAAGCGGTGGCGAAGCACGTCCCCGAGGACGCCTATCCCGAGCAATGGGACGTGGCCGGCCTCAAGGAGGACATCAACAAGCTGCTCGGCCTCGACCTGCCGATCGATCAATGGGCGAAGGAAGAAGGCATCGCCGACGAGGAGTTGCTCGCCCGCATCACCCGCCGCGCCGACGAACATATGGCGGCCAAGGTCGCGCAATGGGGCCCGGACGTCATCCGCTACGTCGAGAAGTCGATCCTGTTGCAGACGCTCGACCATTTGTGGCGCGAGCACATCATCATGCTGGAGCACCTGCGCCAGGTGATCGGCCTGCGCGGCTATGGCCAGCGCGATCCGCTCAACGAGTACAAGGCCGAGTCCTACAACCTGTTCGAGGCGATGACGACGAGCCTGCGTGAGGCGGTGACGTCTCAGCTCATGCGCGTCGAGATCGTGCAGCAGCCGCAGGAGGACCAGGTGCCGAGCCTGCCGCCGATGCAGGCGCATCACTTCGATCCGAATACCGGCGAAGACGAGCTGGCGCTCGCGCAGGCCGGTGCCGAGACGCTGGCGCGTGCCGGCATCACGCCGCGCGCCGTAGTCGACCGCAATCCGAACGATCAATCGAGCTGGGGCAAGGTCGGGCGCAACGAAGCCTGCCCGTGCGGTTCAGGCAAGAAGTTCAAGCATTGCCACGGCCGCTACGCGTAGCGCGAAGATCGCAAACCGCGAATTTTTAATTGGATGGGTGTCGATCGAGCCGCCTAGCGGAACGCCGACCAGCGGTTGTCGAAGTTGCCGGCCGGAACCACCGGCGAGGCGCCGGCGATCGTGCCGGCGGCCGGCGCTTGCTGCGCCGGCGCTGGCGCTGCTGGCTGCGCCGCGGTCTTGGGTTCGTCGGCGGGCTTCGGCCGGATCGCGCCGGGCGCGGGAGCCGTTGCAGGCTTGGCGGCGGGCGTCGAGACCGGCTTCGGCGGTGCGGTGGCGACCTTCGGCTTCGGCGTCGCAGCTGCGGGCGGCGGCGGTGCCTTCTCTTCGGCCTTGCTCAGCCCCATCGAGCGGGCCATGCGGTCCATGATGCCCGGCTCGTTCTTCTTGTCCGCCGCCGGCTTCGAGCCGGACGTAAACAAGCCGCTGAAGAAATTGGATCTCGGTTCGGCAGGCGTGCTCGCCGGCACCATCGGCTCAGTCGAGGCAACACGCACGGGCTCGGATTTGGCGCCGACCGCGGCTATCATCGGCGGCTCGTTCGCGATCCCATGCGAACCGCCGGCTGGAGGCGTGATCGGGTTGCCGGTCACCAGCGGCGAGTCGGAAAGTTCCGGGATACGCGGCGGCCGCACCGTCGCCGGAATGGTGCCCGGGATCGAAGCGGTCGAATAGGCGGAGGTGCTCGGCGACACGCCGACCTCGTTGCGCTTCACAGCGGCGACGAACACCGGATGCATGCCGCCGTCGGCGCCGGTGCGCACCGGCGCGACCGGGGTGCGGTTGGAGAGCTGCGCGATCCTGACGTCGTCCTGCCGCTGCTTGTCCTTCACCTTGGCGACGACGTCGTCGGCCACAGTGAACACCGGGCACTTGTCGGCGGCGCGGAACGGCAGCGGGCGCAGCGGATCGTTCGGGTCTTCGGCGTCGAACACGTAGCGCTTCTCGCAGACGTTCACCTTCGGCTCGAGCTTGGTGGTCTCGAAGTGATCGTTGCCGCGCTTGAGCATCTTCCAGAACGCCATGTGCGGGCTGTTGCGATGCTTGGCGAAATTTTCCGGCGTCATGCGGAACGGATAGGCCTGCACCTGGAAGGCGCGCTGGCCGCCGAAGAACGCCTCGCGGCCGAGCGCGTAGATTTCCTGGATCTGCTCGTCGGTCATCGAGTAGCAGCCGCGCGACGAGCAATCGCCGTGCACCATCAGGTGCGCGCCGGTGCGGCCGTGTGCACGATCGAACGCGTTCGGATAGCCGAGATCGAACGAGAGATAGAACTGCGAGTTCGGGTTCATCTGCCCCGGAGTGATGGTGTAGAACCCCTCCGGCGCCTGGCGATCGCCTTCCTTGATCTTCGGGCCGAGCTCGCCGGACCAGCGGCATATCGGATAGGTCTTCAGCAGCGCGAAGCGGCCGGTGCGGTCCTGCTTCCAGACCTCGAGCTCGGATTCCTGCTTGAACACGCGGACCAGGATCGGCGAGTCCTTGTCCATGTTCTTCTGTTCGATGTCGGAGATCATGCGCGACGACAGCGGCGCCAACGCCTTGCCGTTGGCGGCGAGCTGAACACCGTCGGTGTTGCAGCCGGCAAGCGAGACCGCAACGACGAGCGCTGCCGACGCCAAGAGCGATCGAACGAGCGGGCTCCGTCTCAAACGCGATACTCCCCAGCCGTTGTCCCCGGAACGCCGTGGTCCCGAGCGTTCATCGAAAAATCGATAACCCCAAGGCGCTGAGTCCGCAAGCAAACCCTGCCGCGAGGCAGATTCCGATTGAGCACGGGTAAGATGAACGAAAGGTAAAATTGTGGCTAGAGGCCCGATCTCGTGCGGGAATTCCCGCGATTCCACGTCGTTTTCCCCTAGGTTCCGGCGCGTTAGGCTTGACCCCGGGCCGGAATCGCTAAATCGAGGCCACGGCCGATGGCGAGGAACTTGTCGCGGCGCTGCTGCCGCACGGTGTCGCGGTCGAGGCCCCTCAGCTCCGAGAATGCGGCGGCGATGACATCCCCGGCGGCGGCAATCATCGTCGACGGGATCGCGGTGCGCGCCGCCCAGCGGCTCGGTCACGATGCGGTCGATGATGCCGAGCCGCTCGAGGTCCTGCGCGGTGATCTTCATGTTGGTCGCGGCGTCCTGCGCCTTCGAGGTGTCGCGCCACAGGATCGACGCGGCGCCCTCCGGCGAGATCACGCTGTAGATCGCGTGCTCCAGCATCAGCACGCGGCTGGCGGTGGCGATGGCGATCGCGCCACCCGAGCCGCCTTCGCCCAGGATCACCGCGACGTTGGGCACGCCGAGGTTGAGGCAGGCTTCGGTCGAGCGCGCGATCGCCTCGGCCTGGCCGCGCTCCTCGGCGTCGATGCCGGGATAGGCGCCGGCGGTGTCGACCAGTGCGAGCACCGGAATCTCGAAGCGGTCGGCCATCTCCATCAGCCGCACCGCCTTGCGGTAGCCCTCGGGCCGCGCCATGCCGAAGTTGTGTTTCAGCCGGCTCTCGGTGGTCGAGCCTTTCTCGTGCCCGATGATGCAGATGCTCTCGCCGCGGAAGCGGCCGAAGCCGCCGATGATGGCGTCGTCGTCGCCGAACTTGCGGTCGCCGGCGAACGGCGCGAAGTCGGCGATCAGCGCGCCGACGTAGTCGAGGCAGTGCGGCCGCTGCGGATGGCGCGCGACCTGCGTCTTCTGCCACGGGGTGAGTACGGCGTAGAGGTCCCGCAGCGCCTGCGCGGCCTTGGTCTCCAGGCGGCCGATGTCCTCGGTGATGGCGACCGCGCCTCCCGACTCCTGCATGGCGCGCAGCTCTTCGACCTTGGCCTCAAGCTCGGCAACCGGCTTTTCAAAATCGAGGTAGCTGCGCATTTGAGAAAAAGTGTCGCCTATGAACGGGTTGGGCGAAACTGGCCCTTGGAGACCATTCAGTCAACACAAGCTATTGGTCGGTCAGCTTTCCAAGCTCTTCATCGACGGCCACACGCAGTGGTTCCAGTGCGTTCTTCACCGTATTCCAGAGCAGGTCATCCCGAACGAGATCATATCCGTGACGATAGATGTTGCCCGCGCTCGCAATCTGGTCCCACTGAATACTTAAGTGGCGGGCTTTTAGTTCCAATGGGAGTCGCCGGGACGCCTCAGAGACAATTTCCAGGCACCGAACGACGGCGTAAAGGGTTCTGCGATCAGATTGGAATTCGGCGAAGCTCATATTGGCGACGAAAGATTGCGCCAAATCGATATTCTCTTTGATGTCTTGAAGAGTACGCGGCAGCTTAGAAGGCATGAATCGCGTCCGCCAATATTGGCTCGCGCAGGCCGGGTTTGAGGGCCTTCTGGTCCACAACGTCCACCGGCCCCGAAAACAGACTTCCGACGAAATCCTTCAGTCCCGCATAGGCAAAAATGTCAAATCGTCTGCTCTCATCAAGCTCGATAAGGATATCGATATCGCTATTTGGTCCGCCGTCGCCGCGCGCGAGGGAGCCGAACAGCGCGGCATGGACAATCCCACGCGCGCGCAACTCGTCGGCGTGCTTCTTGAGTACGGCAAGGGCTTCCTGTTTCGTCATAGTGACATCATACCCGAAAACCCGCAACGACTAAAGCTTGCGCGGGTTCAATGTAATGTCGGTCCGGCCAGCGGATTCCCGCCCGTTAGAACGGCATTCACCGTGCGCAATTCAATCGCGCCAATGAGGCTGTTGCGCTGCGCCTCGGATTGATCAAGCGCGGCTTGATTTTGCTGCATCGTGCTGCGGTTCGAACCGCCGAGCACGAGGCCGCCGAGGATCGCGGTGATAGCGCCCAGCATCGCGGGCCCGAAATAGACAATTCCGAACAGCCCCGCGAACAGCCAAAGTGCGCCGCCGATCACCAGCACGTGGGCAAACAACCCGAGCTTGCGGCAGCGCTCCACGGCGTCGGCCAGCTCCTCGATCTTGCCTTCGAGCCGGGCGATCTGCTCGTGCGCCGAGACATCGTGCTCGTTTTCGGGTTCGCCTTCGACGCTCATTTGTCCGCCAGCGGATGCAGGTCGCGCACCAGGCTTTTGAGCCGCTCCTCCAGCACGTGGGTGTAGATCTGCGTGGTCGAGATGTCGGCGTGGCCGAGCAGCGTCTGCACCACGCGCAGGTCGGCGCCGTTGTGCAGGAGATGGCTGGCGAAGGCATGACGCAGCACGTGAGGGCTCACCTGCGCCGGTTTCAGGCCGGCAGCCGCGGCGAGCGACTTCAGCTCGCGGGCGAAATGCTGGCGGCTGACGTGGCCGCTCTCGCCGAACGAAGGGAACAGCCATTTCGTCTGATCGGATTTCGGCGCGCGCTTCTGCGCTTCGGCGCGCAGCGCCAGATAGTCGGCCATGGCGCGCTTGGCGCTGTCGTTGAGCGGCACCATGCGCTCGCGGCCGCCCTTGCCACGGATCAGCAGCATCTTCTGCTCGGGCCGCGCCGCGGTCTGCGGCAGCGCCACCAGCTCCGAGACGCGCAAGCCTGTCGCGTAGAGCACTTCAAGCAGACACGCGAGTCGCGCGGTGCGCAACCGTTCGGCCATGGTGTCGGCGTTCCTGGCCGTACGCGCCTGCGCCAGCAGGTCGTCGACCTGCTTGACCGAGAGCACCTTCGGCAACGCGCGGCCGCGCTTCGGCCCTTCGATCACGGCCGCAGGATCGTCGCCGCGGTGGCCCTCGCTGTAGAGAAACCGATAGAGCTGGCGGATCGCGGAGAGCCGCCGCGCCACCGACGATGCAGCAAGTCCGCGCTTGCCCAGCCGCCCGAGATGTGCGCGCAGTTCGTCGCTGTCCGCCCTGGCGATGCCGGCGCCGGCTTTGGCCAGGTCGGCGGAAAAATCCTGGAGGTCGCGCCGGTATGCGGCGAGCGTGTTCGCCGCCGCGCCGCGCTCGGCGGCCAGCATGTCGAGATAAAGCTCGATCAGCGTCTCGTCGGATTGTTGCGGCCGGCGAGCCATGCGACGGCGCGGCCTCAGCGGTGCTTGTTGAGTTGGTTCGGCGGAATGATCACGGTGATCTGTCGGGTTTGCGGATTGGTGTGGTAAGCCAGGGCGTACAGCGCGCCATAGCCCCCCGCGACCAGCAGGCCGACCACAAAGAGAAATCGCAACAGGCTCGGCATTGTCCACTCGGCGTAGGCTGGATCGGCGTTAACCACCGCTCCGCGGCGGTTTATGAATCACGCGTTATTCGCTACAAGTATATCATGTCGGATGTGGCCATGCATAACAGCGCCGCGGCGCTGGACGAATCCGCGCTGGTGGCGGCGCTGGGCCAGCGCTCGGTTGTGCTCGTCGGTATGATGGGCGCGGGCAAGTCCTCTATCGGCCGCAGGCTGGCCAGCCGGCTCAATGTGCCGTTCATCGATGCCGACACCGAGATCGAGAAGGCCGCTGGCATGTCGATCCCGGAAATTTTCAGCGCGCATGGTGAGCCGTATTTCCGCGCCGGCGAGACCCGCGTCATCGCGCGGCTGTTGGAGAGCGGGCCGCAGGTGCTGGCGACCGGCGGCGGCGCCTTCATGAATCCGGACACCCGCGCGGCGATCCACGCCAAAGGTGTCTCCGTCTGGCTGCGCGCCACCATCGAGGTGTTGTCACGCCGCATCAAGCGCCGCAACGACCGTCCCCTGCTCAAGGGCGCCGACCCGGTCGAGACGCTGCGGCGGCTGATCGACGAGCGCTATCCGATCTATGCCGAGGCGGATATTACGGTGGAATCGCGCGACGTGGCGCATGAGGCGATCGTCGAGGAGATCATCGCGGGTCTGTGCTCGCAGGCGCGGATCGTCGACGCAGCAAAGCCGCAAGCCGGCGGGAGCCCGTCATGACCTCCGCTGCCGCTGCGCTCGATTCAGCCGATCCGATCCAGGTGAACGTCGGGCTTGGCGAACGCGCCTATGACATCGTGATCGGCCGCGGCCTGCTCGCGAGCTTGGGCGAGCGCGTCGCCAGGCTTCGTCCCGGCGCCAAGACCGTGATCGTCACCGACGCCACGGTGGCAAAGCATCACCTCGCCGCAACGGAAGCTGCGCTCAAGGGTCTCGGCGCCGCGCCGATCGTCGTGCCAGCGGGCGAGGGCACCAAGAACTTCGCGCATCTTCAGCAGGTCTGCGACGCGGTGCTCGCGGCGCGCATCGAGCGCGGCGACCTGATTGTCGCGCTGGGCGGCGGCGTGGTCGGCGATCTCGCCGGCTTCGCCGCGTCGGTGGTGCGCCGCGGCGTCGACTTCGTGCAGGTGCCGACAACGTTGCTGGCGCAGGTCAATTCTTCGGTCGGCGGCAAGACCGGTATCAACACCAGCCACGGCAAGAACCTGATCGGCGCGTTCCACCAGCCGATCCTGGTGATCGCCGACACCGCACTGCTCGATACATTGCCGGAGCGCGAGTTCCGCGCCGGCTACGCCGAGGTGGTGAAGTACGGCCTGCTTGGCGACCGCGAATTCTTCGAGTGGCTGGAGCAGAACTGGCGGGACGTATTCAAGGGCGGGCCCGCGCGCGGCAATGCGCCGGCGCCGCGCGAGTATGCCGTGCTCAAGAGCGTGCAGGCCAAGGCCGAGATCGTGCGCCGCGACGAGCGCGAGACCGGCGACCGCATGCTGCTCAACTTGGGGCACACCTTCGGGCATGCGTTCGAGGCTGCCGCCGGATTTTCCGACAAGCTGCTGCACGGCGAGGCGATCGGGCTTGGCATGGCGCTGGCGTTCGAATTCTCCGCGCGGCGCGGGTTGTTGCCGAAGGCCGATGCGGAGCGCGCCATCCGCCATCTGGCGGCGGTCGGCTTGCCGACCCATATCAAGGACGTGGCCGGCGTGACCTTCACTCTCGAATCGCTGATGGAGTTGATCGCCCAGGACAAGAAGGTGAAGCGCGGCGCGCTGACCTTCATCCTGGTGCGCGGCATCGGCCAGAGTTTTGTCGCGCGCGATGTCGAGGCGGCCGACGTGCGCGCGTTCCTCGCCGAGAAACTGCAATCGTAGATGCCATGAGCGATACGGTTGCCAATCTGTTGCTTGCGCTGCTGCTGCTGGCGGCGAACGCCTTCTATGTCGCCGCCGAGTTCGCGTTGGTCAAGGCGCGCGGCTTCCGTATCGACGCGCTGGCGGAGCAGAACCGCTTCGGCACCCGCCTCGTGCAACGGATGCTGACCAACATCGAGGCATATCTCGCCTGCTGCCAGCTTGGCATCACGATGGCTTCGCTCGGCCTCGGCTGGGTCGGCGAGCCGACCGTTTCGGCGCTCTTGCATCCGGTTCTGGAGCCGCTCGGCATGTCCGAGTCTGCGCTGCACTTCACGTCGTTCATGGTCGGCTTCCTGGTGTTCTCGTCGTTGCACATCGTGGTCGGCGAACAGGTGCCGAAGACGCTGGCGATCCGTGAGCCGATCCCGGTGTCGCAGTGGATCGCCTATCCGCTCCACGTGTCGTTCTTGGTTCTCTATCCGCTGAACTGGGTGCTTAACACGGCGTCGGTTTCGATCCTTCGCCTGCTCGGCGTGAGGGAAGGCTCGAACCAGGAAATTCTCACCGACGTCGAGATCGAGGGGCTGATCGAAGAATCCGCCGAACACGGCAAGATGGAGCTCGGGCAGGCCGAGTACATCCAAAACGTGTTCCGGTTCGGCGAGCTTCAGGTCTCCGACGTGATGAAGCACCGCACCGAGATGGTGACCGTCAACGCCGACGATGAGCCGGAGAAGGTCGTCAACGCGGTGCTCGCCGCGGAATTCACCCGCATTCCGCTCTGGCGCGGCAAGCCGGAAAACATCGTCGGCATTTTGCACGCCAAGGATCTGCTGCGCGCCATCCAAGACGCCGGCGGAGATCTCGACAAGATCGACATCATGGCGATCGTGCTGCCGCCGTGGTTCGTGCCGGACATCCGGCCGCTCTCCGAGCAACTCAAGGCGTTCCGCCGCCGCAAGACGCACTTCGCGCTGGTGGTCGACGAGTACGGCGAGGTGATGGGACTGGTGACGCTGGAAGACATTCTGGAGGAGATCGTCGGCGATATTTCCGACGAGCACGACATCCCGGTGCCCGGCGTGCGGCCGCAGCCGGACGGCTCGGTCAATGTCGACGGCGCGGTGCCGATCCGCGACCTCAACCGCGCGATGGACTGGCAGTTGCCGGATGCCGAGGCGACCACGGTCGCAGGCCTGGTGATCCACGAGGCGCGCTCGATCCCGGACGTCGGGCAGAGCTTCACGTTCCACGGTTTCCGCTTCAACGTGCTGCGAAAGACGCGCAACCGCATCACCGCGCTGCGTATCACGCCGTTGCAAAGGAAGCCTGCGGTGCTGGCGAAGGCGGGGTAGTCTTCGTCATTCCGGATCGCGCTACGCGCGTCCAGAATGACGCGGAGAGTGTCGCGTTGACATGGGCCACGTCCCACCTATCGTAGCGCCAACAAAAATCGGGAGGACGCCGTGCTGCGCCGCATTCTTTCCATTGCCGCCGCTGCCGCTTTCATCGCCACCACCGCGCAAGCGCAAACCTATCCCGACCGTCCGATCCGCCTGATCGCGCCGTTCCCGGCCGGCGGGCTCGCCGACGTGCTGGCGCGCGCGATCGGCGATGAGATGTCGAAGTCGCTCGGTCAGCCGGTGATCGTGGAGAACCGCGCGGGTGCGGGCGGCAACACCGGGGCCGACGCCGTCGCCAAGTCGGCGCCCGACGGCTACACGCTGCTGATGTCGTCGGCCGGCATTCTCACCGCCAACCCGCACCTCTACGCCAAGATGCCGTTCGACGCCGCGACCGCGTTCATCCCGGTATCGAACGTCGCGCAGATGAACATGATCCTGGTCGTGCATCCCAAGGTGCAGGCGCAGAACCTCGCGGCGTTCATCGCGCTCGCCAAGTCGGCGCCCAACAAGCTGAACTTCGGTTCGCCCGGCATCGGCACCACCGGGCACCTCGGGCTCGCGATGCTGATGCATGCCGCGCAAATCCAGATCACCCACGTGCCCTATCGCGGCGCCGCGCCCGCCGTCACCGACCTGATCGCCGGGCAGATCGACGGCGTGGTCGACAATCCGCCGACCGTGATCTCGCACATTCAGGGCGGCAAGTTGCGCCCGCTGGCGTTCGCGGCGAAGCAACGCCTGCCGCTGTTGCCGGACGTGCCGACCGCGGCCGAGGCGGGCCTCGCCAATTTCGAGGCGACGTCATGGTTCGGCGTCGCCGCGCCGGCCGGCACGCCGGGAGCCGTCATCGCGCGGCTGCACAAGGCGATCGCGGAGGGCGTGCGCACGCCGGCGATGCAGGAACGTTTCGCCAAGTCCGGCGCGCGGCTGGTCGGCGACACGCCGGAGCAGTTCGCCGCTCAGATCCGCGCCGAGTGGAAAAGCTGGGGCGACATCATCAGGGCGGCGAACATCAAGGCGGAGTGATCCGCCGCTGCCCGGCCTTGTGCCGGGCATCCACGTCTTTGGTCCACGAAGCAAGGGCGTGGATGGCCGGGACAAGCCGGCCATGACGGAGAGATAGTGCCTAGCCCTCCCCCGGCGCCTTCGCGTTGATCGCCAGCGCGTGCACCGTCGAGGCCAATTCACCGGAAAGTGTCTGGTTGATCATGCGGTGGCGGTCGACCCGGCTCTTCCCCCGGAACGCCTCCGACACGATATGTACGCGGTAATGGGTCTCCCCGCCGGGCCGATGGCCGGCATGCCCCGCATGAAGATGTGACTCATCCATGACATCGAGGCTTTGCGGCGCGAACGCCGCGTTCAGCTTCTCGGTTATGAGATTCTTCATCGACATGCCGCTTGAGTAGGAGCACCCCCGGCAAGAATCAATGGGCAAGAATCAATGGGGATGATCCGTCAGGTTCGCCCGCCGCTTTGAGAAAATTCAATCTGTCAAGACTTGAAGCTGCCTCTCGTAAGTCCGCATAATGATCGGTCATGAAATTCGACTCGCCTCTTTTCGACAAAATCCGGGTCAAGCCCGGCGAGGACCGCCGCAAGCGTGCGCCTGACGCGCCGTGCTGCGAGTGGAAGGGCTGCGAGGCCGCCGCGACGCATCGCGCGCCGAAGGGGCGGGACCGGGAGAAGGAGCACTGGCGGTTCTGCATCGAGCATGTGCGCGAGTACAACGCGTCGTACAATTACTTCAAGGGCATGAGCGCCGACGACGTCTCGAAGTACCAGAAGGATTCCATCACCGGCCATCGGCCGACCTGGAAGATGGGCACCGGCAACACGCCGGGCGGGACGGATTTCACCGCCACCGATCCGATGAACCTGTTCCGCGAGTTCAACGCCGGCGCCGGCTGGCGGCGCAAGTCCGAGCGCGCCGAGCCCAAGCGCACCATCCGCAATGCCGAGCGCAAGGCGTTTGAGGCGCTGGGCCTCGAGGTCAGCGCCGAGGCCGTCGAGATCAAGGCGCGCTTCAAGGAACTGGTGAAGCGCCACCATCCCGACGCCAACGGCGGCGACCGCGTGTTCGAGGAAAAGCTGCGCGAGATCATCACGGCTTATAATTATTTGAAGTCGGTGAAGCTCTGCTAAGCGGCGTCGTCCGCCGCGCTGTCCATTTCGGCCCCTTCAAGAGGTCGATTTGAAACGGTACGCTGATCCTTCCTGAGCGTTGGGGTCGAGCATGAGACGTCGGGAATTCATCGCAGCACTCGGCGGCGTGGCGGCGGTGCCGTTTACTGCACGCGCGCAACAGCCTGAGCGCATGCGTCGAGTCGGCGTGCTGATCGGCGTCGCCGACGATGCCGAGGGACAATCCCGCGTCAATGCGTTCAAGCAAGGGATGCGGGGGTTCGGTTGGATTGAAAACCGCAACGTGCGAATAGACGCGCGCTATATGGGCGGGGTGCCGGGCCGGGTGCGCGAGCATACGATCGAGCTGCTCGGCGCGGACGTATTCGTCGCCAACTCCGCTCCCGCGGTGCGGGCACTGCACGCCGAGAGTCCAGCCACTCCCATCGTCTTCGCTCAGGTGATCGATCCGGTCAGCATGGGGTTCGTGCAGAGCCTGGCCAGACCGGGCGGCAACATTACTGGCTTTGTCAGTTTCGATTACAGCATCGGGGCCAAATGGCTTGAGATTCTCAAAGAGATCGCGCCGCAGCTTACCCGCATCGGTGTGTTACGCGATCCGACGGTTGGGGGTGCCAGTGGTCAGCTAGGAGCGATCCAGGGCGTTGCGCCGTTCGTGCGCGTCGAAGTCAGCGCACTCGACGTGCGCGAGGCGGCCTTGATCGATCAGGGCATCAACGGCTTTACAGGACCGCCAAACAGCGGATTGATCGTGCTCGCCAGTCCCACCGCAACGGTGCACCTCGATCGCATTATAGCAGCCGCCGCGAAACACCGTCTGCCGGCCATCTACCCCTATCGTTTTTATACGGCGGCGGGCGGACTGATTTCATACGGCGTCGATCATCTCGACCTCTACCACCGGGCAGCAAGTTACGTTGACCGGATATTCAAAGGGGAAAAGCCATCCGATCTCCCGGTGCAACAGCCAACCAAGTTTCACCTTGCGATTAACTTGAGGACAGCAAAATCGCTGGGGCTGATTGTGCCTCCGACGCTCATCGCGCGAGCCGATGAGGTGATCGAATAGGCCGTGACACGCGCATCGCCGCCAGACCTGGATCGGCCGCCGATCCATTTGGCTTTTGTGGTGACCCAGGACCTCTCGGTGCACCGTTCTGTGCCGCCTGAACCCCCCGAAGGCCTCGACTGCCAGCCTACGGGCGAAGCTCGCATTCTCGCCGATTCCCCATATATTTCATAGCATTCGAGCTATGCACCGGGCGGCTTTCGCAGCGCACATCGTTTCTGCTAGGTTGCCGCGAATTCCGAATCCCTGAAGCGTAATCCCGGCAAATTCACGCGGCCCCGCGCCGTTCCGGGGCCACGGAGTAGCAATGGCACCTGCAACATCAACTGCGTCCGGAATGCCCGACATGAAGGTGTCGGTGCGGCAAGTCTTCGGCATCGACAGCGACATGGAAGTCCCTGCCTATTCCAAGGGCGACGACTACGTGCCGGATACCGACCCGGACTACCGCTTCGACCGCGCGACCACGCTCGCGATCCTGGCCGGCTTTGCGCACAACCGGCGCGTGATCGTCTCGGGTTATCACGGCACCGGCAAGTCGACCCACGTCGAGCAGGTGGCGTCGCGGCTCAACTGGCCGTGCGTGCGCGTCAATCTCGACAGCCATATCAGCCGTATCGACCTGATCGGCAAGGACGCCATCGTCATCAAGGACGGCAAGCAGGTCACCGAGTTCCGCGACGGCATCCTGCCGTGGGCGTATCAGAACAACGTGGCGCTGTGCTTCGACGAGTACGACGCCGGCCGCCCGGACGTGATGTTCGTGATCCAGCGCGTGCTGGAATCCTCCGGCCGCCTTACGCTGCTCGACCAGAGCCGCGTGATCCGTCCTCATCCCGCGTTCCGGCTGTTTGCCACCGCCAACACGATCGGCCTCGGCGACACCTCTGGTCTCTATCACGGCACCCAGCAGATCAACCAGGCGCAGATGGACCGCTGGTCGATCGTCACCACGCTGAACTATCTGCCGCACGACAACGAGGTCGACATCGTGCTCGCCAAGGCGAAGCACTACCAGACCGACGCCGGCCGCGACATCGTCAACAAGATGGTTCGCGTCGCCGACCTCACGCGCAACGCGTTCATCAACGGCGATCTTTCGACCGTGATGAGCCCGCGCACCGTGATTATCTGGGCGGAGAACTCCGACATCTTCAAGGACGTCGGCTTCGCGTTTCGTCTCACCTTCCTCAACAAGTGCGATGAGCTGGAGCGTCCGATCGTCGCCGAGTTCTATCAGCGCTGCTTCGGCGTCGAGCTTCCGGAAAGTTCGGTCAACGTGGCGCTGAGCTAGCCGTCATTCCGGGGCGCGAGCGAAGCTCGCGAACCCGGAATCCAGTTCCGGATACGGTGTTTGTATCTGGATTCCGGGTCCGGCGCCATAGCGCGTTGAAGACGCGCGTGAATGCGCTTAGCGCGTCGTCCCGGAATGACAATTGAGAGAGCGATGTCTTCCAACATCAAGCCCAAGACCGGTCCGAAAGATTCCCCGACCGAGCCGTTCAAGCGCGCGGTGTCGAGTTGCCTGCGCGCGATCGCGCGGCAGCCGGAGCTTGACGTATCGTTCGCCGCCGAGCGGCCGGGTCTGGTCGGGGGCAAGGCGCGGCTGCCGGAGCCGCCGCGCAAGCTGACCCGGCAGGACGCCGCCATTGTGCGCGGCCATGCCGATGCCGCGGCGCTCAAGCTCGCCTGCCACGATCCGGCGGTGCACCGGCGGCTCGTGCCCGGCGGCCAGCAGGCTCGCGCGGTGTTCGAGGCGGTCGAGCAGGCGCGCGTCGAGGCGATCGGCGCCAAGCGCATGCTCGGCGTGAAGAGCAATCTCTCCGCCATGCTCGACGACAAGTTCCATCGCGGCAAGTTCGACGAGATCACCGACCGCGCCGACGCGCCGATCGAGGATGCCGTCTCGCTGATGGTGCGCGAGCGCCTTACCGGCGAAGCGCCGCCGCCGGCCGCGCGCAAGCTGGTCGACCTGTGGCGGCCGTTCATCGAAGAGCGCGCCGGCCGCGGCCTCGACGGGCTCAACGGGCTGGTGGAGGATCAGCGCAAGTTCGGCGACGCGGTGCACGACCTCCTGGAATTGCTCGACATGGGCGAGGACCGCTCGACCTCCGAAGAGGAGGAAGAGGGCGAATCGGGCGATCAGGACCGCAAGAAGGACGAGCAGGGCGAAAAGGGCGAAGCATCGGAGTCGGACGACCTCGAGAAGATGAGCATGGAGGAGGCCGAGGCGACCGCCGACGCCGCCGAAACCGCCGAGGAAGAGACCGACTCGCCGGCCGGCGACATGTCCGACGACACGGAGATGGGCGACAGTGAGCAGGCCGCCGAGCCGTGGCGGCCGCGCAACCGCATGAACGAGCCGCGCGGGCCCGACTACAAGCCGTTCACCGCGCGGTTCGACGAGACGGTCGCCGCTGAGGATCTTTGTGAGCCGGAGGAGCTCGACCGGCTGCGCGGCTACCTCGACAAACAGCTCTCGCATTTGCAGGGCGTGGTTGCGCGGCTCGCCAACCGCTTGCAGCGCCGTTTGATGGCGCAGCAGAACCGCGCCTGGGAGTTCGATCTCGAAGAGGGGATGCTCGACGCCGCGCGGCTCACCCGCATCATCATCGATCCGATGCATCCGCTCGCGTTCAAGACCGAGAAGGAAACCAACTTCCGCGACACCGTGGTGACGCTCTTGCTCGACAACTCCGGCTCGATGCGCGGCCGCCCGATCACCGTGGCGGCGACCTGCGCCGACATCCTGGCGCGCACGCTCGAGCGTTGCGGCGTCAAGGTCGAGATCCTCGGCTTCACCACGCGCGCCTGGAAGGGCGGCTCGTCGCGCGAGAGCTGGCTCGCCGCCGGCAAGACGCCGAACCCGGGCCGGCTCAACGATCTGCGCCACATCATCTACAAGTCGGCCGACGCGCCGTGGCGGCGCGCGCGTAAGAACCTCGGCCTGATGATGCGCGAGGGCCTGCTCAAGGAAAATATCGACGGCGAGGCGCTCGACTGGGCGCACAAGCGGCTGCTGGCGCGCACCGAGCAGCGCAAGATCCTGATGATGATCTCGGACGGTGCGCCGGTCGACGATTCCACGCTGTCGGTCAATCCAGGCAATTATCTCGAGCGTCACCTGCGCTGGATCATCGAGGACATCGAGACCCGCTCGCCTGTCGAGCTGATTGCGATCGGCATCGGCCACGACGTCACCCGGTATTATCGGCGCGCGGTTACCATCGTCGATGCCGAGGAGCTTGGCGGCGCGATGACCGAGAAGCTCGCCGAACTGTTCGAGGAAGGCGCGTCGTTGCCCGAACCGTCGGCGCGTTCGCGTCCGCTGCGCCGGCAACTGCATTAACTTTGGCTGTAAAAAGCAAGACATAGACACGGCATGAATCGTGCTAGATGACGCGAGCGCGCGTTGCATTCGCGTGATTGCGGAGAAGCCTTTGCCTCGCAAGCGGATTGCCTTCGGCCTCGCCGCGGTTCTGCTGCTCGTCTCTCTGTCGGCTGACGCCCAGTCACCGCGTGCAACGGCGCAGGCGCCGCGCGCGCAATCCCAAATGATCGAGATTGCCGCGCAGGCCATCGAGGCATTCGACCCACGCGATACCTCGCTGGCACAGTTCGGCACGCTGCGGTTTCGCGGCGGCTTGGTGCTCACCTCTTCGAGCCGCGAGTTCGGCGGCCTCTCGGGGATCCGCATGCTCGACGGCGGCGGCCGCTTCGTCGCGCTGACCGACAAAGGCAACTGGCTGCGCGCACGCATCGTGCTGCGGGACGGCCGCCCGGTCGCGATCGCCGACGCAGAGCTCGCGCCGATCCTCGGGCCCGACGGCCGGCCGGTCGGCTCGCGGCGCAACTGGTACGACACCGAGGCGCTGGCGGATGACGGTGGCACGCTCTATGTCGGCATCGAGCGCGCCCACGAAATCCTGCGCTTCGACTACGGCCGCGACGGGCTGCGCGCCCGCGGCCAGCCGGTTGGCGTGCCGCCCGCCATGAAGTCGCTGCCGGCCAACCGCGGCATCGAATGCCTGGTCGCGCCGACGAAAGGCCAGTCGCTCGCCGGCACGCTGATCGCGATCTCCGAGCGAGGCCTCGATCAGGCCGGCAACATCCTCGGCTTCCTGATCGGCCCGCAGCCCGGCACGTTCACGGTGAAGCGCAACGACGAATTCGATATCAGCGATTGCGCGCTGACGCCGCGCGGCGACCTGCTGATCCTGGAGCGGCGGTTCTCCTGGACACGCGGCCTTGCGATCCGCATCCGCCGCGTGCCGTTATCGCGCGTCGCGCCGCGTGCGGTGCTCGACGGTGCGGAGATCATCTTCGCCGACATGGGCTACCAGATCGACAACTTCGAGGGCATGGCGGTGCATCGCGCCGCAGATGGCGCGCTGATCCTCACACTGATTTCGGACGACAACTTCTCGCCGCTGCAGCGCACGCTGCTGCTGCAGTTCACGATGGTGGGTGAGTAGGGTTCTGTGTCATTCCGGGGCGCGCCGAAGGCGCGAACCCGAAATCCATACTCCCGGTGGCGCCGTGATGTACGTTTATCTCCTCGCGAGCGGTAAGCACGGCACGCTCTACCTGGGCGTAACGCGTGACCTGATCCGTCGCGTTTATCAGCACAAGACCAAGGCAACGCCTGGCTTCACCTCGCGCTATGGCGTTGTCCGCTTGGTCTGGTTTGAGTGCTACGACGATCCCACCACGGCGATCACACGTGAAAAGGAAATCAAGAAGTGGCGGCGCGATTGGAAGGTCGCCTTGATCGAGGATGAAAATCCAAATTGGATCGATCTGTACGACACAATAACCAAATGAACCCAGTTCATTCCGGACGCGCGTAGCGCGATCCGGATCATCCATACTCCCGGTGGTGGTTATGGATTCCGGGTTCGCGCCTTCGGCGCGCCCCGGAATGACGACGGAGAGAACTCAGCCCGCCGCGGCCAGCTTCTTCTTGACCGCGCGCTTGATCTCCAGCGCCTTGGGCGACAGGTCCATGTCGCGCGCCTTCGCCAGGAAGGCATCGAGCCCGCCGCGATGGTCGACCGACTTGAGCGCGTTGGCGGAGATCCGCAATTTGAACGACTTGCCGAGCGAGTCGGACATCAGTGTCACGTTCAAGAGGTTGGGCAGAAACCGCCGCTTGGTCTTGATGTTGGAGTGGCTCACCTTGTGGCCGACCTGGGGGCCCTTGGCGGTAAGATCGCAGCGGCGTGACATCACACAATCCCGGAAATTGGACAGGGCGGCCCGCAGGCGCCCGATCGATGGTTCTGGAAGACGGCGGACGTATAATCAGGGGGTGAAAAGGCGTCAAGGTGAACGCCCGGCCCGACGGCCTAAACCCTTGAGCCGCCTCCATAGAAACGACTTATTCGGCACCCGAGATGGGGGATAAGCCGAAGCGCCGTGCAGGAATGCCTTGATTGGGTCACGTCCCCACGGCAAATGCCCGTCGTCGGGTGCTTTCTGTTCGGGTGCTTCCTGTTCGGGTGCGCTGGGGGAGATTTTTAAGCCGTGCTTCGCCGTCACCTTCGCCCCGCACTGCTGGGCGTGAGCCTTCTGGCCACGCTGTCCGGCGCGATGCCCGCGCAGGCCCAGGGCCGGCTCGACGCCCGCTATGTGGTGACGCTGGCCGGCCTGCCGATCGGCAAGGGCGCCTGGGTCATCGACATCGCCGAGGACCAGTTCACCGCCGCGGCCAGCGGCTCGACCTCCGGGTTGCTCCAGGTCTTCTCCAATGGCTCGGGCAGCGGCGCCTCGCGCGGCCAGGTCGTCGGCGGCAAGCCGGTGCCCGCGAGCTACGGGTCGAGCGTCACCACCGACCGCAAGACCGAGGAGATCCGCATCTCGATCGCCCGCGGCAACGTGAAGGATTACGCCATCCTGCCGCCGCTGATCGAAAGTCCCGAGCGCATTCCGGTGATGGAGGCGCACCGCAACGGCGTCAACGATCCGATGACCGCGTCACTGATCCGCGTGCCCGGCAACGGCGATCTGATGCGGCCCGAGGCGTGCCAGCAGGCGATCTCGGTGTTTGACGGCCGCATGCGCTACGACCTCAAGCTCGTTTACAAGCGCATGGACAAGGTGCGCGCCGACAAGGGCTACGACGGGCCCGTCGTGGTTTGCCAGGTTCAATTCACGCCGATCTCCGGCTACGTGCCGTCGCGCCCGGCGATCAAATTTCTGATCCAGCAACGCGACATAGAAGTGTGGCTGGCGCCGATCGCGGCGACCCGCGTGGTGGTGCCGTTCCGCCTGATTGTGCCGACGCCGATGGGCATGGGCGTGATGACGGCGACGCAGTTCGTCACCGCGTCACAAAAGCCGCGCGCCGCGGCCGCGCCACCGAAAATGTAGCTGTCATTCCGGACACGCCGGTCGGAAGTGGCGGAAGTTTTGAACAAGATGTCCACTGGAGTCGGAACCGAGGCTGTTGACTCTCCGCCGGAAGGCACTCTGAGGCTGCCATTAACCGTTTCGAGCCGAAAAACACACCAAGGCAGCCCGCAAATCCCGCCATGTTGTACCTTGCGGGGAGGTGGGGACGACATATCGTAGGGAACGAAGTCGGTCAGGCTCCGAGTCAGCGATTCGGACGCGGTTCGTTCCAGACTCGTTCCCAACTGTAAATCTGACGCCTTTCGGGCGTCGCATTGTGACGCATTGTGGTACAGAAGGCGGGTCCCGCCGCCGCTGCGGGCCTCCCCACCTGGAAAACTGATGTCAATTTCGTTCTCGTCGCCTGCTCCCCGTGGCGTCCGCAACCGCGGCACCGGCGTCACCGCTGTGCTGGGACCGACCAACACCGGAAAGACCCATCTCGCCATCGAGCGGATGCTGGGGCACTCTTCAGGCGTGATTGGGTTGCCGCTGCGGCTGCTGGCCCGCGAGGTCTACAACAAGATTTCAGCCAGGGCCGGCGTTGAGAACGTCGCGCTCATCACCGGCGAAGAGAAGATCAAGCCGCCGAACCCGCGCTACTGGGTCGCGACCGTCGAAGCGATGCCGCGCGAGCTCGACACGGCGTTCGTCGCGATCGACGAAGTCCAGCTTGGCGCCGACATGGAGCGCGGCCACGTCTTCACCGACCGCATGCTCAACCGCCGTGGCCGCGAAGAGACGCTGGTGCTGGGCGCCGCCACCATGCGCCCCATGGTCGAGAAGCTTTTGCCCGGCGCCAACATCGTCAGCCGGCCGCGGCTGTCACAATTGACCTTCGACGGCGATCGCAAGCTGTCGCGGCAACGCCGCCGCACCGCGATCGTTACGTTCTCGGCCGACGAAGTGTACGCCATCGCCGAATTGATCCGCCGTCAGCGCGGCGGCGCGGCGGTGGTGCTTGGCTCGCTGTCGCCGCGCACCCGCAACGCGCAGGTCGCGCTCTATCAGGCGGGCGACGTTGACTACCTGGTCGCAACCGATGCGATCGGCATGGGGCTCAACCTCGACGTCGATCACGTTGCCTTCGCCGCGGACCGCAAGTTCGACGGCTATCAGTTCCGCAAGCTCAATCCCGCCGAACTCGCGCAGATCGCCGGACGCGCCGGGCGCGCCCAGAGCGATGGCACGTTCGGTACCACCGGCCGTTGCCCGCCGTTCGAGGACGATCTGGTGCGCGCGCTCGAGAGCCATTCGTTCGACCCGGTTCGGATGTTGCAATGGCGCAACTCCGAGCTTGATTTTTCATCGCTCGGAGCTTTGCAGGCCGCGCTGTCGATGACGCCGGCGGAAGCGGGTCTCACCCGCGCACCCGTGGCCGAGGACATCCTGGTGCTGGAACACGCTGCCCGGGATGAGGATATTCGGGCGCTGGCATCAAACCGCGATGCGGTCGAGCGGTTGTGGGACGTCTGTCAGGTTCCCGATTACCGCAAGATCGCGCCGGCGATGCACGCCGAGCTGATCGTGACCCTCTATGGATTCCTGATGCGCGAGGGTAAAATACCCGTCGACTGGTTCTCCAGCCAAGTCGCGCAGGCCGACCGAACCGACGGCGACATCGATACGTTGTCGAACCGGATCGCGCATGTGCGGACCTGGACGTTTGTGGCGAACCGCCCTGACTGGCTTGCCGATCCGGAACATTGGCAAGCCGAAACGCGGACTGTCGAGGACAAGCTTTCCGATGCCCTGCATGAGCGCCTCACCGAGCGCTTCGTGGATCGCCGCACCAGCGTGCTGATGAAGCGGCTGCGAGAGAACACCACATTGGAAACTGAAATTCAGAAAGGTGGCGAAGTGGTCGTTGAGGGCCACGTGATCGGCCGTCTTGATGGTTTCACGTTCGCCGCCGAAAACTCAGCCGGCGGCTCCGACGCCAAGGCATTGCAGGCGGCTGCGCGCAGCGCGCTGGCCGGCGAGATCGACGCGCGCGCGACCAAGGTGGCGCAGGCGCCGGAGCGCGAGTTCGTGCTGGCATCCGACGGCATGGTGCGCTGGTCCGGCGCCGCGGTCGCCAAACTTGCGCCGGGCGACGACGTGATGCGGCCGCGGCTGCGGCTCATCGCGGATGAGCATCTCTCCGGTGCGCCGCGCGAGGCCGTGCAGGCGCGGCTCGAACTGTGGCTCAAGACCCAGATCGAGCGGATGTTCGCGCCGCTGTTCGCACTCGCCGCCGCCGAGGACGTCACCGGCATCAGCCGCGGCATCGCCTATCAGTTGATCGAGGCGACCGGGGTGCTGGAACGCCAGCGGGTCGCCGAAGAGGTCAAGGGGCTCGACCAGCCGTCGCGTGCCACGCTTCGCAAATACGGCATCCGGTTCGGGGCCTATCACATCTACTTGCCGGGCCTGCTGAAGCCCGCGCCGCGCAGCCTCGCCGCGCAGCTCTGGGCGCTCAAGCACGAGCAGCCGGAGGTCAAGGGCCTCGACGAGTTGCAGCGGCTTGCGTCGAGCGGGCGCACCTCGATCCCGGTCGACAAGGAAACGCCGAAGGCGCTCTACCGCACCATCGGATATCGCGTATGCGGCGAGCGTGCGATCCGCGTCGATATACTGGAGCGGCTCGCCGATCTGATCCGTCCGGCGCTGTCGTGGCGTGAAAGCGCGAGCGGCGCGAAGCCCCCCGGCGCATTTGACGGCACCGGCTTTACTGTCACCGGCGCGATGACGTCGCTCACCGGCGCGTCCGGCGAGGACTTCGCCTCGATCCTGCGCTCGCTCGGCTATCGCATGGAGCGACGGCCCAAACCCAAGACTGAAACTCCGCCGGAGGCCGAGAAGCCGAAGGCCGAGACGCCGTCAGAGGCGGCCAACGTCGAGGCACCGGCGGAGGCCGCGACGGAAACCGCGGAGGCTTCGAACGGCGAAGCGTCGCCCGCGCTGACGCCCGACACGGTCGCCGAGCCAACCGCCGCGAGCGAAGATATCCCCGCCGAGCCGGCGCCGTCGGCGGCAATCTTGCCAGAAGTGTCGTTCGCGCCCGCGAAGGCTCCGGAAGAACTTTCCGGCGAGGCAGAACACGCCCCGAATAAGGTCGAAGAAGACGCCGGCGAGGCCGGAATAATTCCACCGTCGGTTGAAACGCCGGAAACGCCGGCCGCCGCTGCCGAGCCGGCTCTCATCGACGTCTGGCGAACCGGCAGACCCTCCGGCATGCGCAATCGCCGCGACGCCAACAAGCGCCGCCGCCGTCCCGATCAAGCGGTGGCGCAACCACAGGCCGCTCCTGCCGACGGCCAAGCCGTTGCGGCAACTGCTGAAACTCCGGTGGCTCCCGGCGATGCCGCGCCTTCGCCCGATGGCGAGCGCAAGCGCCAAGGCAGACCGCGCCACCGCCGCGACCGCAATCGCGAGGGCCGTCAGGACGGCGATCAACCGCGCCCGCCGCAGCGCGCCGACCGCAAGGAACGCCAGGACTTCAAGCGCCCAGACCGCGAGCGGCCTGCTCGTCCGCCGCGCGGCGACCGGCCGCAGCGGCGTGATCGCGATCATGATCGCGACGACAACAGGCCAGGCCGGACCTGGTCGTCCGATAACGACCGGCGCGGCAAGGAGGCTGATCCGAATTCGCCGTTTGCCAAGCTTTTGGCGCTGAAGGAACAACTCGAGGCCAACAAGGAGCGCTAGGACTGGATCGCCAGCGCATCGACAAGTGGTTGTGGCACGCCCGCGTGGTGCGCACGCGAACCGACGCCGCGAAGCTCGTCAGCAGCGGCCTTGTCCGGCTCAACAGCGCGCGCATCGATGCTTCGAGCCGCCCGGTTCGGCCCGGCGACGTCATCACCATCGCGCTCGACCGCAGCGTTCGGATCCTCAAGGTGGTGGGCTTTGCCGAGCGGCGCGGCGCCTCCGAGACGGCCCGTACGCTTTATGACGATCTTTCGCCCCCGCCGGCGCCTCCTGATTCTCCCGCGCCGGGACAACGTGAAGCGGGCACCGGCCGGCCGACCAAGCGTGAGCGCCGCGCCATCGATCGCCTGATAGAGGGCCGATTGGGCGGCGACAAGGAACGTTGAACGCGCGGAAACCGGCATTGCCGCCGCTTGCGAAGGTGGCTTGCCTTAGGTTAAGCAGCGCCCACATTTAGGGCGCGTTTCGGAGCGGAAATGACTTACGTCGTCAATGAAAGCTGCATCAAGTGCAAGCTGATGGACTGCGTCGAAGTGTGTCCCGTCGATTGCTTCTACGAAGGCGAGAACATGCTCGTCATTCACCCGGACGAGTGTATCGATTGCGGGGTCTGTGAGCCGGAATGCCCGGTCGAGGCCATCAAGCCGGACACCGAGCCCGGTCTGGAGAAGTTCCTGGAACTCAACGCCGAATATTCAAAGACCTGGCCCAACATCACCGTGAAAAAGGAACCTCCGGCCGACCACAAGGAGTGGGAGGGGGCGCCGGATAAGTTCAAGCACTTTTCGTCTGCGCCGGGTTCGGGCGATTAGGGTTCCGCTAGCATTAATCTTAACCAATTTTAACGATTTCTGCCGCGCAAAGGCCCTGAAACGGCGTTTCCGCATGGCCGTAAGGCTTTGATTTTTGCGGAAAATGTGTTATACAGGTGACTATGGATCGGCATCCGAGTGCTCCCCGTTGGGAGCTTATTTTTTCGGTGCAAGTCCCCAAATAACCCCGAAATGGGGCGTGTCGAGAACACGCATAAGCTGTGGCAGGGAAGATGCGTCAGAAGTCCAAGAAGGGCTCGGCCGGCGGTGTCCGGCGAGCCAAGAAGACAACTGCCGGTGGTAGCAGCCGGCGGACCTCGCAAGCCACACGCGCGAGTGCGCGTCGTGCGGCTCCCGTGTCTAAAACAGCGGCCGGCCGCAAGCCGGATCAAGGAGCAGTTCCCGGAATGACCCCTAAGAAGACGACACAACGACAGGGCTTCAAGACCAACGAATTCATCGTCTATCCGGCCCATGGGGTCGGCCAGATCATGGCCATCGAAGAGCAGGAGGTCGCCGGCGCCAAGCTGGAGCTGTTCGTCATCAACTTCGTCAAGGACAAGATGACGCTCCGCGTTCCGACCGCCAAGATCGTCGCGGTCGGCATGCGCAAGCTCGCCGAAGGTTCGGTGGTGAAGCGCGCGCTGGAGACGCTCAAGGGCCGCGCCCGCGTTAAGCGCACCATGTGGTCGCGTCGCGCGCAGGAGTACGAGGCAAAGATCAACTCTGGCGATATTGTTGCGATTGCCGAGGTGGTCAGGGATCTCTATCGCTCCGAGACCCAGCCCGAGCAGTCCTACAGCGAGCGGCAGCTTTACGAAGCGGCGCTCGACCGGCTGTCCCGTGAAATCTCGGCGGTGCAGCACGTCACCGAAACCGAGGCTGTGAAGGAAATCGAGGCGGCGCTTGCCAAGGGCCCGCGCCGCGGCCCGAAGCCGGCGGAAGCCGAGGAAGCGGTCGAGGAAGAGGCCGCCTGAACGGGCGCTCCTGCTTCCGGATGAATACAAAGCCCGGCGGAAACGCCGGGCTTTTTGCTTGTCGGGCACAAGCGCAGAAGTTGCAAAGTTCGGGGTCTCCTCCGGCCGGTACTCGGCAATTCTTCCGGCGTTCCTCTGGTCTTGTTCGAGCCGTGCTCCGGCTTATTCCAATTGGAACGGTTAAAAACCGCGTAGGCGGCCCCCATCCCGCTGCGCTACCCTCAAGGCCAGAGCCGGAACGATGGTTCCGGCCTCGCAAGTTGAGCGCCCGCAACCGCGATCGAAAAAACGCGGCCGCGCGATGCGCGAGGGACGCTCAATCCAACACGAGGGAACGCATATGGCGAAGCTCACCATCAACGGCCGGACGCGCGAGGTGGACGTGCCGAACGACACCCCACTGCTCTGGTTCATCCGCGAGCAAGTCGGCCTGACCGGGACCAAGTACGGCTGCGGTGTCGCGCAGTGCGGCGCCTGCTCGGTCCACATCAACGGCGAGGTGCAGCGCTCGTGTTCGATCCGCGTCGGCGACGTCAAGCCGACCGACAAGATCGTCACCATCGAGGGCCTGTCCGGCACCACCTCGCATCCGGTGCAGCGCGCCTGGGCGGCGGTCGACGTGCCGCAATGCGGCTACTGCCAGTCCGGCCAGATCATGGCGGCGGCGGCGCTGCTCGCGAAGAACAAGAAGCCGTCCGACGCCGACATCGACAACGCGATGACCAACATCTGCCGCTGCGGCACCTATCAGCGTGTCCGCGAGGCGATCCATCTGGCGGCGCAAGGCCGCCGCGCCATCAATCGCGCCACCAAAGCGCGCGTCTGAGGAGATCGGTCATGACCAAAACGATCTCACAGACCTCCAAGCTTTCGCGCCGCAAGTTCATCGTCGGCTCCGCTGCAGCCGGCGGCGGCCTCGCGCTCGGCATGAACCTGCCGTTCATCGGCGCAGCGCAGGCGCAGCGCGCCGGTTACGGCGCCGAGCTCAACATCTGGGTCGTGGTGCGCCCCAACGACACCTGCGTGATCCGCATCGCGCGCTCCGAGATGGGGCAGGGCACGCTCACCGGCCTGGCGCAACTCGTCGCCGAAGAGCTCGAGTGCGACTGGAAGAAGGTAACGACCGAGGGCCTCACGCCGGGACGCAACCTCGCCGCCAAGCGCGCGTGGGGCAACATGTCGACCGGCGGCAGCCAGGGCATCCGCCAATCGCAAGATTATGTCCGGCGCGGCGGCGCGGTGGCGCGCATGATGCTGCTGCAGGCCGCCGCGGACCATTGGCAGGTGCCGGTCAGCGAAGTGACCGTCGACAAGGGCATCATCAAGCATATGTCGACGGCCCGGCAGATCAGTTACGGCAAGATCGCGGCCGCGGCGGCGAAGCTGACGCCGCCCGATCCGAAGTCGATCAAGCTCAAGGATCCGAAGGACTGGAAGATCGCCGGCAAGCCGCTCAAGCGGCTCGACACGGCGGCCAAGCTCAACGGCAGCAAGGTCTACGCCATCGATCTCAAGCTGCCGGACATGCTCAACGCCGCGATCAAGCAATCGCCGGTGTTCGGCGGCAAGGTGAAGAGCTACGACGAAGCCAGGATCGCCAGGATGCCCGGCGTGAAGAAGGTGGTGAAGGTCAAGGACAGCGCCGTCGCCGTCGTCGCTGAAACCTGGTGGCAGGCCAAGACCGCGCTCGACGCGCTGCCGGTCGTCTGGGACGAAGGGCCGAACGCCTCGGTGTCGAGCGCGTCGATCGCGCAGTTCCTAAAAGAAGGTCTCACTGCTGCCGAAACCAACGGTGAGATCAAGCGGGGCGATGCGCTCGCCGCGATCGCCGGCGCGGCGAAGAAGGTCGAGGCGACCTACGCGACGCCGTTCCTCTCGCACGCCTGCATGGAGATGATGAACGCGACGGTGAAGCTCTCCACCGACAAGGCGGAGTGCTGGGTGCCGACGCAGAATCTCGAAGCCTCGCTGGCGGCGCTGTCGGAGGAATCCGGCGTGCATATCAGCAAGTGCGAGGTCTATCGCTACGATCTTGGCGGCGGCTTCGGGCGCCGCGGCGGCATCCAGGATTACACCCGCCAGGCCGTCACCATCGCCAAGGAGTTCCCCGGCATTCCGGTCAAGCTGGTCTGGAGTCGCGAGGAAGACCAGGCGCACGACTTCTTCCGGCCGATCTCGCAATGCAAGATGTCCGCGGGCCTCGATGCCGGCGGCAACCTGACCGGCCTGCACATGCGTTTGTCGGGCCAGTCGATCAACGCGACCTTGAACCCGGCCGGCATCGTGAACGGCAGGGATCGCCGCCAGCTCCAGGGATGGTACGAGGAGCCGCATGACGCGCAGCTCGGCTACACCGTGCCGAACATGCTGCTCGAATACGTGATGCGCAACACGCATGTTCCGGTCGGGCCGTGGCGCGGCGTCAACACCAACCAGAACGGCGTCTACATGGAGTGCTTCATCGAGGAGTGCGCGAAAGCCGCCGGCAAGGATTCGCTGGAGTTCCGCCGCGCCATGATGAGCAAGCATCCCAAGCATCTCGCCGTGCTCAACGCCGTGGCGGAGAAGGGCGACTGGGGCAAGCCACTGCCGGCGGGCCGGCATCGCGGCATCGCGCAGTTCATGGGTTACGGCAGCTACTCCGCCGCCACCGCCGAGGTGTCGGTGAGCCCGCAAGGCAAGGTCAAGGTTCACCGCATGGTGCTGGCAACCAACTGCGGCCACGCGGTCAACCCCGACCAGATCGCGGCGCAGGTCGAGGGCTCGGTGGCCTATGGCCTGTCGGCGACGCTCTACGGCGACTGCCGCGTCGAAAAGGGCCGCATGGTTGATCTCAACTTCGATACCTACGAGATCATGAAGCTCGCGGAGATGCCGAAGGTCGAGACCGTGATCGTGCCGACCTACGACTTCTGGGGCGGCGTCGGCGAGCCGACCATCTGCGTGGTGGCGCCGGCGGTGCTCAACGCGATTTATGCCGCGACCGGCAAGCCGGTGCGGAGTTTGCCGTTGAAGGATGTGAAGCTGGTGTGAGCGGTCACGGCTGTTCGAAATTCCGTAGCCCGGATGAGCCATAAGCGCGTTTACGCGCGTCTTCGACGCGCTATGGCAAAATCCAGGGGCGATCCACGCGGTGGAATGTCCCGGATGTCGCTGCCTCATCCGGGCTTGCTACAGCTTTGCAATCGGCCGCAGATGATGCGCTTCAATAAAGCCCTTGCCGATCTCGCCATAGCGCTCTTCGACCGTTTTGGGCGATCTTACGAATGTCTTTCGGAGGGACCGGCGTTTGTGCGGTGAGCATTTGATGCCCAAATCAATTCAAGAATACGCGCCGGGCTGATTGGTATTTCGTCAATGCGCAAATCATAGTCGCTCAGGGCGTCCTCGATGCCGGAAATGATGGCAGCCGCCGCCGGCACCGTGCCGGACTCGCCAATGCCCTTCACGCCTAGCGGGTTCTTGGTGCTCGGATACTCGACAAGGCGAACGTCGATTGGCGGAATCTCGGCGGCCGCGGGCAGCAGATAGTCCGCAAAATTTGTCGTTACAGGTTGAGCGTTAGCGTCGAACCCCATCCATTCGAACAGCGCATTGCCGATACCATGAACTGCACCGCCATGAATTTGCCCTTCGGCCGTCATCGGATTGATGATGCGGCCGCAATCGTTGACCACGATATATTTGAGCAGCCGTACGCCGCCGGTCAGGGGGTCGACCTCCAGTTCGACAGCGTGCGCGCCGATACCGTAGGTCAACGACGACGTTTCGAAGTTCACCGCAGATTCGAGACCTGGCGCCAGCCCGGACGGAATCTTGTAGCCGGGCGCGCCGGCCAGCGTATTGGCAATATCGCGCAGCGAGATCGAAAGGTTCCTGCCAGTCGCGATGACAATTCCATCGCGGATGTCCAGGATCTCCTCCGGGACATCGAGAATAATCGCAGCGGCCGCTATCGCCTTCTCCCGTACGGCGCGAGCGGCAAGATGGACGGAGTTGCCGGCGGTAACCGTCTGCCGGCTGGCAAAGCCGCCGAGTCCCAGTTGGATCGTGGCGGTGTCGCCGCTGACCACCGCGATGTCCTCGGGACGAACGCCGATCTGATCGGCGGCAATTTGCGCCAGCACGGTCTTCAAGCCCTGACCCATCGCCATGGCTCCGGTGAAGATCGAGACCTTGCCGGAGCGGCCAACCCGGACGATGGCCAACTCGAACGGACCGCGGCCGCTGCCTTTGAGACCCGTGGCGATGCCGAAACCGAGCAGCCGTCCTTGCGCCCGTGCTTTCTCGCGGCGCGCTGGAAAGCCGGCGTAGTCGGCGCCGGTCAATGCGAGATCCATGCAGGCGGGAAAGTCGCCGCTTTCGTAGACGATGGCGCTGGTCGAGCGCGCCTGCATCGGCGTGGCGTAGGGAATGGCGCTGGCCGGCACCAGATTGCGGCGTCTCGCCTCCACGCGATCGATGCCGCGGTCGCACGCGATGGCGTCGATCACCCGCTCCATCGCGAAGCAGCCTTCCGGATAGCCCGCGCCGCGCACCGGCGCCGTCGGCACCTTGTTGGTTTCCACCACCGACACATGAAGCTTGTAGTGCGGCAGGACATAAGGGCCGGGAAAGTTCGTCGAAGCATTGTAGTGCAGATTGATGCCTTGATACGTGTAAGCGCCGGCGTCGCTGATCATCGTGCCGCGTGCGCCGAGCAGACGTCCGTCGTCATCGAATCCGACCTCGACGTCCCAGTATTGATCTCGCTCCTGAATCGATGCCATGAAATGCTCACGCCGGTCTTCGATCCATTTGACTGGCCGTCGCAGCAGCAGGCTTGCTGCCGAAATCGCCACCTCTTCGGGATAGAAAATGAATTTGGCGCCAAATCCGCCGCCGACATCGGGCGTGACGACGCGGATGCGATTCTCGTCGAGCCCCAGCAGTTTCATGATGAAATACCGGGCTTCGTGGGCGAGCTGCGTTGAGCTCCACACCGTCAACAAGTCGTTCGCCGCATCGAAGCTTGCAACCAGCCCGCGGCCCTCGATCGGATGCGCACCGCCACGATGCTGCTTGAGGCTCACGGTCAGGCGGTGCGGAGCCGCCGCAACGGCGGCATCGGCGTCGCCGTAGCTCTGGACGAAGTCAATCAGCAGATTGCCCTTGCGATGGACGTGCACGTCGGGCGCGCCGGCCGACAGCGCGTCACGGCAATCCGAAGCGGCCGGCAGTTCTTGAATGTCCGTCTCGATCAGCGCCAGCGCATCCTCGGCAATATAGCGATTGTCCGCCACCACCAGCGCAATCGCTTCGCCCACATACGAAACCTCCCTGCCGGCCAGAATGAATGGTGAAATATCCGGAGGCAGCACGTTGCTTGGAAACTGCAAAGGCAAACGATCGGCGGTCAGGACCTGACGCAAATCGGCCAGCGTGTAAACCGCGTGCACGCCGGGGAGTGCCCGCGCCACGGTCGTGTCAGTCGATCGGATCAATCCGTGAGCAGTCGAACTGCGCAGGAACGCCGCTTCAAGAACCCCCTGTGGGCGCAGATCGTCGACGAAACGTCCGGCGCCGCGAAGCAGGGCCCAATCCTCGACACGCGGATAGCGGCGTCCGGTGTATGGCGTGTCACGCATCCTCAAGCCTGCTTTTGCCGATATCTTATCGGCTGCAACAGAGCGCGTCTCCCGGGCCATCGCAAAGACGCGTGCGCGTTGGTGAAATGGCAAGGCCGGGAGCGATCCCGGCCTTGCTATTTGCGAAAAACATCCGCGATTTATTGCAGCGGCAACCCGCTCGCCTTCACCTGGTCGGCCCAGGTTTTCATTTCCGTCACCGTGAAGTCGCGCTGATAGGCCGGCGACCGGCGATTCGCGGCGACCGGCTCGATGCCGGCCCTGCGCAATTGCTCCGCCGTCGCGGGGCGGTTGAGCGTCTGATTGCTGGCATCGGCGAGCCGCTGGACGATGGCCCCCGGCGTATCCTTCGGGAACAGGAAGGCCGACCAGAAATAGGAGTCGACGCCGGACACCCCCTGTTCCTTGGAAGTCGTCAGTTGCGGAAACAGAGGCGACCGATCCGCCGTGAGCAGGGCGATGGCCTTGGCCTTGCCGGTCTCGATCGGCGGACGAGCGGTGGCGCCCAGGGCGCAGAGATAGTCGAGACGCCCGCCGATCAGGTCCCGCGCGGCCAGGCCCGAACTGCGGTAGGGCACATGGACGGTATTGATCCCGAGCGCCGCATTCAGCTTGGCGCAAGCAAAATGCGAGCCTGACCCGACGCCTGCCGAGCCGAACTGCATCTTCGCCTGGTTGGCCTTTGCATAAGTCGCGAATTCCGCCAATGTCTTAACCGGAAGATCCTCACGCACGATCAGCACGATTGGCTGTTCGACAACCATGCCGGCCGGCGTGAAGTCCTTGATGCTGTCGTACGACGGCTGCTTTTGCAGGGCCGGCGCGATCGCCAGCGTGTCCACCGTTCCGAACAGCAGCTGGTAGCCGTCCGGGGCCGCGCGCGCGACCCGCAGGGTGCCTGTCATGCCGGCAGCACCGCCAACATTTTCGACGATCAACTGCTGCCCAAGCGCCTCCGACATGCCGACCGCGAGGATCCGCGCCGCCGTATCAGTCGAGCTACCGGCTGCGAACGGCACGACAACGGTCACGGGCCGCGTCGGCCATCCTTGCGCCGAGGCGGCGCCGACCGCGACAAGAGTTGCTAGCGCTGAAAGCGTGGTGCGTGCTGGATTGAACATGATCCGGTTCCTTCAACCTGTGCCATTCATTGCGTCTGCAAGAGCAGGCAGCATACCCCGGTGCGATCCCAGCGGCTGCCGCAACCGATCTATAGCTCAAACCCGAGCGTAAACTTCCATGCTTGGCGGTTGGGATTCAAGAGCGGCGCTGTATCTAAAAATCACATTCTAATTTACCGGTGATGTAGCCACCAATATTGAGCCCGCAAGGCAAGCTCAAGGTTCACCGCATGGTGCTGGCAACCAACTGCGGCCACGCGGTCAACCCCGACCAGATCGCCGCGCAGGTCGAGGGCTCGGTGGCCTACGGGCTCTCCGCCACGCTCTACGGCGATTGCCCGGTCGAGAAGGGCCGCATGACCGCGCTCAACTTCGACACCTACGAGATCATGAAGCTCGCGGAGATGCCGAAGGTCGAGACCGTGATCGTGCCGACCTACGACTTCTGGGGCGGCGTCGGCGAGCCGACCATCTGCGTGGTGGCGCCGGCGGTGCTCAACGCGATTTATGCCGCGACCGGCAAGCCGGTGCGGAGTTTGCCGTTGAAGGATGTGAAGCTGGTGTAGTGGCGACTGGTGCGATCTGTAGCCCGGATCAGAGCGAAATCCGGGGCGGTCCACGCGGCGGGATGTCCCGGATGCCGCTTCGCTCATCCGGGCTACTTGCTGTGATTGCGTCGACTGTCATCCGGCCGGGATGGAACTCGAGTCCTGAATTAGTTCGATGCGATTTCCGAACGGGTCCTCAGTAAATAGACGCCTGCATCCAGGTAAGGCGTCATCCAGAATGACCGGATGGCAGTGGGTGCGCAGTCGAACAGCAACGTCGTCTAGATCATCGACGGTGAATGCAGGATGCGCCTTGCGTGCCGCGATGAAATGTTTGTCGACACTCAAATGGACCTTGAGGCTCCCAACCTGGAACCAGGCACCGCCGTAGGCAGCTAGGTTCGGCGGCTTTGGCTTCTCTGGCAAGCCGAGCACACCGGAGTAAAAGCCACGGGCGCGAGTTTCCTCGCCTGCCGGCATGGCCAACTGCACGTGATCAAGTGCCAAGACGCTCATACAGTTCTCCCGCCGCGAGGTGATTCAGATTCTCACTTCGTTGCTCAGACCAATTCGGCGATACCGTCAGGCTCCGGTCAGTCCGCCCTGGCGCCGGAAAACTTGACGACCTTCGCCCACTTTTCGGTTTCGTCGGCGACAAGCTTGCCGAAGTCAGCGGGCGAGAGTGCAAGCGCCGTCCCTCCCAATTCCGCCAAACGTGCCTTCACCTTGGTATCGCCGAGCGCAGCGTTGATCTCCCGATTGAGAGTATCGACGATTTCGCGCGGCGTATGCCTTGGTGCACCGAGCCCGAACCAAGTGCTCGCCTCATAACCCGGAACGGAATCGTCCACCGTCGGAATTTCCGGCAGCGCCTCCGAGCGATTGAGCGTGGTTAGGGCCAAGGCGCGAAGCCTACCGGCTCTGATGTACTCGATCGCCCCTGCCAAGGCCGGGAACATGACGTGCACCTGACCGCCGAGGAGGTCTGTGAGCGCGGGCGCGGCGCCGCGATAAGGCACATGGACCATGTTGACACCGGCCATCATCTTGAACAGTTCGCCGGAAACATGGGACGAGGTCCCATTGCCGCCTGACGACATGTTGACCCTGCCGGGGTTGGCCTTGGCATAGGCGATGAACTCAGCAACGGTCTTGGCGGGAACGGCTGGATTTAGCGCGATCACATTCGGCACACGCATGAAACCGGCAACGGGCGCGATGTCGCGCATGAAATTGTAGTTGAGCTTATCATAAAGCGTCGCGTTGATCGCGGCCGGCGGACCAACCGAGAGCAGCGTATAGCCGTCTGCGGGTGCCTTCACGACCGCCTCGATGGCAATGTTGCTGCCCGCACCCGGACGGTTGTCGATGACGAAGGGCTGGCCAAGCCGTTCCGACAGCCAGTGCGCTATCAGGCGCGCGACGACATCGGCCGAGTTGCCAGCAGCAAAGCCAACGACCACACGCACCGGTCGCACCGGGTAGGTCTGCGCACATGCGATGGATGACAGGGCGGGCAAGCTCAAAGTCCCTGCTGCCAAATGCATAAATCTCCGGCGTGGAAGTTTCATACATCTCCTCTCGGGAGGTCTTGGGATCGCCAGCTCTTCGCCAGCCTTGGCCTGACGTTAGTTGATGCTGCCATAAGCGTATAATGTCATTATCTGATGATCTCATATCTAACCCGACATGAGTCTTGCCATGAAGTTGAACGATCGCATCGGGCGCCGAATGAAGCTCCACGACCTACACGTCCTCATGGCCGTGGTTCAGGCCGGCAGCATGGGTAAGGCGGCGGAACGCCTCAACACTTCTCAACCAAATATATCGCGGTCGATCGCGGAACTGGAGCATACGTTCGGCGTCCGTCTGCTCGATCGGCATCGCCAAGGCGTCGAGCCAACCGAGTATGGCCGTGCGCTACTCGATTGCGGAGTTGCCGTATTCGATGACCTGCGCCAGGGTGTGAAGAACATCGAATTCCTCGCGGATCCTAAAGCGGGAGAATTGCGGATCGGAAGCAGTGCCTTTCTGGCTGCAAGCTTCGTTTCTGCGGTGATTGATCGGCTCTCCCGGCGCTACCCGCGTTTCGTGTTTCATCTCGTGACGGGACCGACGGAAACATTGAAACACGAACTGAGCGAACGCAAAGTCGACCTGCTGATCGCACGGAAATTCGAGCCAGTCACGGACATGAGACTGGACTTCGAATTTCTCTTTGATGAATTGTTTGTCGTCGCGGCAGGCGCGCGAAGCCCGTGGTCACGGCAACGCCGGATCACCCTCGCCGAATTGGTGAACGAACCGTGGGTACTGCCGCCACCCAACAGCATGATTGGGTCGGTCGCGATTGGAGCCTTTCGCGCGAGCGGCCTTGAATATCCTCGCGCGACCGTGTTTGCCCTTACTCCCGAAGTGCGGACGAGCCTGCTCGCCACCGGGCGCTTCCTCACCATTTTCCCGGCTTCGATATTAAGATTTCCCACCAAACGCGCCGAGCTCAAGGTCTTGCCCATCGAACTGCCACGGGCGGAGGTGCCAAACGGTATCGTCACCCTGAAGAGCCGCACGCTCAGCCCAATCGCGCAACTTTTCATCCGTTGCGCCCGGGAAGTCGCGATGCCGCTGGCGAAGAAAAAACCGTAGCCGATGCGTCGGGTTGAGACGCGAAAACAGGCGTCCACACAGGGGCACAAAGCAGACTCGCGCTGAACGTCCGAATGTCGCCCGCAAGGCGATGAAATGGGATGAGCGCCGATCGAGCCCGTTCCAGGCCTTCTTACTTGCCGCGATCTCACGACCCTTCGCTAGCCATTTGCGCCATCGATGGCCTGGATCATTGCTCCGACCGCAGCGCCCTGTCTCAAGCCCCCTTCGCGCACCAGTGTCCGCCAGGTAAAAAAACTCAGCGCCAGGTGCAGTATCGTCTGCTGCTTCGCGTTGAGCTTTGCGCCGAGCACCTCGTGATACGACGCGAAATACGGTCCCCATCGGAGCGCAGAAATCTCTTGCACCAGGGGATGATGCTCGACATCGCGCATCACGCATCCGGCCAGTTCGGCGTTGCGTTCGTACCAGCCATAGATCGCGGAAAGACCGGTGCGCAGCCGCTCGTGCCGATCCCCGATATCCCGCCAGGGCGCGGCCTCGGGCAGGGGGCTGCGCTCCTGCACCAGTCCCGAGCAGGCCATCAAAAGACTTCGCTCATCGGGGAAGTGCGCATAGACGGTGTGCCGCTGCACGCCCGCGCGCTCCGCCACCATGCTGATGGTTGTCTGCGCAGGACCCACGCTGCCGTGCAGGTCGACCGCGGCTTCGACGATCCGAAGCCGGGTCTCCGCCTGCTGCTCGGCACGACGCTTGAGGGTGTAGGAGCGCGCCATATTTCATTACACTATCATGTGCAGCCATTGTTGACAAGCCGAAAATTTCGATATACATGTGTGTACTACCAAATTAGGCGTCATCGGACGCGCAGGAGATCGCACATGCAAACCAGGATCAGCGAGATCGCCGACGGCATTTATCGGCTTTCGACATACGTCCCGGACATCGCCCCGCCGGCTGGCTTCACCTTCAATCAGTTCCTCGTTCTCGGCGACGAGCCACTGATGTTCCACACCGGCTTGCGCAAGATGTTCGGGCTCAACCGGGATGCCGTCAGCCGCATCATTCCGCCTGAACGCCTGCGCTGGATCGCCTACGGTCATTTCGAGGCGGACGAGTGCGGCGCGTTGAACGAGTGGTTGGCGATCGCGCCGCAGGCCCAGGCCGCGCACGGACAGACCGGATGCATAGTGTCGCTCAACGACTTCGCTGACCGCCCACCGCGCGTACTCAGCGACGGCGGAACCATCGACCTCGGCGGTGGCAAGAGGGTCCGATTCATCGATACGCCGCACACGCCGCACGGCTGGGATGCCGGTGTGCTCTACGAAGAATCGACGAAAACCTTGCTGTGCGGGGACCTGTTCACCCAGCTCGGCGACGGTCCGGCGCTCACTGAAGGCGACGTCGTCGAACCGGCGATCGCGGCGGAGAACCTGTTCCAGTATTCTGCTCTGAATCCGGCCATGGGCGCGACCATCCGCGGTCTTGCGAGGCTCGCGCCCCACACGCTGGCGCTGATGCATGGCCCGTCCTTTTCGGGCGATGGCGCAACTGCACTTCGTGACCTGGCGGATAACTACGACCGCCGCGCTCAAGCCGCGCAGCATGCAAGCCGGACGCATCAGCTTGAGATGCCGGCTGAGCGCTAGGGCGCTGACGCAAATGCGTATTGCGAAATGGACAGTGGATGGAGCCTGCGATGACCGATGTTGTTCACCTTTCCAGCGCGGCGTTGCGCCGCGCGCTGTTTGCCGCCCCTCTGGAGCGTTCGCTCTACCGGGCAACGATTGCCAACGGCACGCGCCGGGCGTTGGACGAATTGCCTGACAATGTCCTGAGCGACATCGGGCTTGCGCGGGACGATCTCCCTTTTGTGGCCGGGAAGCTTGCGTTCGGAGGCCAGGACTTCGAACCGCAAGGCGCGCAACCTGGCGGCGGCACGCCGGCTGACGTCCCGCGTCCTCGCCAGCCTCGCGGTGGTCGCGGTTGCGGCCGTTCTGACGTTCGCCGTGCTTTCACGCGTTGTTCTTGCCCAGGATGGGCCGATCGCGCCGCAAAACGACAGGGTCGCTCCGGTCGTTTCGGCGCATGGGCAAGTGATGTAGTCTTCCCGCAAGCTGCCGGCACGGACAGCAACAGGGAGACGTCATGACCATTCAACGCCGCCGATTCCTGCATCTCGCCGCGGGCGCCGCCGCGCTTCCGGTGCTGCCGCGCGCATCGTTCGCGCAGGCCTTTCCGAACCGCCCGATCACGCTGATCGTGCCGTTCCCGCCCGGCGGCTCGACTGACGTGGCGGCGCGCATCGCCGCCGATCATATGTCGAGGACGCTCGGCCAGCAGATCGTGGTGCAGAACGTCTCCGGCGCCGGCGGCACCACCGGATCGACGCGTGCGATGCGATCGGACCCGGATGGCTACACCCTTCTGATGGGGCAGATGGGGACGCACGCCGCATCGGTCGCGCTCTATCCGAATCTCGCCTACAGGCCGGCGGAGGATTTTGAGACCATCGGGCTTGTCACCAGCTTCCCGATCATCATCGCGGCGAAGAAGGACTTCCCGGCGAAGGACCTGAAGGAGTTCGTCGCCTATGTGAAGGCCAACTCCGGCAAGCTCAACCAGGCGCACGCCGGCGTCGGTTCGATCTTCTTCACCACCTGCCTGATGCTTAACGGGATCATCGGCGCGAAGCCGACGCAGGTGCCGTTCAACGGCGGCGCGCCGGCGATGAACGCGCTGGTCGGCGGCCAGGTCGACTACATGTGTGCGGACATCATCACCGGCGGTACGCATCACGAGAGCGGCGCGATCAAGGTGCTGGGCATCGCGGCGGCGGCGCCCAATCCGGCTTTGCCGGGCGTGCCGACCACGGCGCAGGGCGGGCTCCCGGAGTTCCAGGTGTCGGCCTGGAACGGCTTCCTGGCGCCGAAGGGCACGCCGAAGCCGGTCATCGACCGGCTCGCGGACGCGCTCGACAAGGCGCTGGACGACGACGCCACGCGCAAGCGCATGCTGGTGCTCGGCTGCGACATTCCCGAGAAGTCGAGGCGAGGGCCCGCGCCGTTCCTCGCGCTGATCAAGAGCGAGATCGACCGCTGGTCGCCGATCATCAAGGCGGCCGGTGTCCAGATGAACTAAGGCCTGTTGAGATTCATCGGGAGTTTATCACGGCTGCGGCGAGATGGATGATGGCTGCGAAGCTCTGATCGGTTTTGTCCGCGCGCATGGCGATGCGTTTGAACTCCTTGAGCTTGCAGAAGAAGTTTTCGATCAGGTGTCGCCACTTATAGAGTTCGGCGTCGACGCACCAAAGAGCTCGGCTGGCACGTGCAGTTCCTGCTCGACGTCGAGGACCATCCCGATCTCGACACCATGCTCGGCAGCTTCGCGACTGAAGTGGTGATCGACCACATGGGCCGGCCGGATCCGAGGCGGGGCGTCAACGCGCCGGGCTTCCAGGCGTTGACCCGGCTGCTCAAATCCGGCCGCGGCTGGGTCAAGCTCTCCGCGCCGTACCGTACCTCGCTGCTGCCGCCCCCTTACGCCGACCTGACGCCGTTCGCCCACGCGCTGGTCGCCGCCGCGCCCGGCCGCCTGGTGTGGGGTTCGGACTGCCACATGTGCTGCTCGAAACGGAAATGCCGAACGACGGCGACCTGGTCGATCAGCTCGCGGTGTGGGCGCCGGACGAGGCAATACGCACGCGCATCCTGGTGGGCAACGCCGAGCGGCTCTACGGCTTCGAGCGGCGGTAGGTTCGGCATGCTCCGCTCGTCACCCGCGGGCTTGACCCGCGGGTCCATCTTTTTTCGAAGGTGATGGATCGCCGGGTCATAGGCGAGCGAAGCGACGCCGTTCTTCGAACGGCTATGCCCGGCGATGACGATGGACGGTTCGTTGCGAGGTGCTAAGCTTTCTCCGCCGAACAATGCGACGGAGGGGGCGATGAGAACGATATTCGCGGCTACGATTCTGCTGGCGGCAAGCTTGGTGGGCGCACCGGCGCAGACCTATCCCGATCGTCCGCTCAAGGTCCTGGTGCCGTATCCGCCCGGCGGGCCGACCGACACGGTGGCGCGCTCCATCACCCAGGCGCTCGCGACCGACCTCGGCCAGAGCGTGATCGTCGAGAACCAGGCCGGCGCCGGCGGCCGGCTCGCGATGAAAACGGTCGCGCGCGCGGCGCCGGACGGCTACACGCTGCTGCTCGGCGGCACCAACAACAACGGCATCACGCCGGCGGTCTACAAGGACCTCGATTTCGACGCGGCGAAGGACTTCGCGCCGGTGGCGGCGGTCGCAAGCGATTCGATGGTGCTCGTGGTCAATCCCAACGTGCCGGCGAAGACGCTGGCCGAGCTGGTCGCCTACGCCAAGGCCAATCCGGGCAAGCTGTCGTCGGGCGGCGGCATTGGCATCGCGCCGCACTTCATTCTGGAATTCGTGCGCGTGAAGAGCGGCGCCAACATCCAGTTCGTGCCGTATCGCGGCGCCATGCCGGCGATGACCGACACCATCTCCGGCCAGGTGCAGATGCACGCCAGCGCCAAGGTGCTGCTGCTGCCGCAGATCCTGGCCGGCAAGCTGCGCCCGCTCGCGGTCGCCAGCTCCAAGCGCTGGCCGGAGCTGCCGGACGTGCCGACCTTGGCCGAAGCCGGCTTCCCCGGCTTCCCGCCGGATATCTGGTACGGCCTGGTGGCGCCGGCCGGCACGCCTGCGCCGGTGATCGCCAGGCTCAACGGGGCAGTCAATGCGCGGCTGAAGACGCCGGAGATGCAGGCGTCGCTCGCCAAGCTCAGTCTCGATGCACGCCCGATGACGCCGCAGCAATTCGGCGATGTCCTGTCCAAGGACATGCAGCAATGGGCCGATCTCGCGAAGCAAACCGGCATCAAGCTGGACTGAGGTTCTGGAGTGGAAAGACCGTGAATCAAGACATCGACATGCGGCAGATGGCGCGCAGCATTGGCGCCACCATCAATTTCGGTGCGGGCTCCGTGGTGTTCAACAAGGGCGATTCCGGTAACTGCATGTACATCGTGCAGTCCGGCGTGATCGAGATGGCGATCGGCGACACGGTGATCGAGACGGTCGGCGCTAACGAAGCGATCGGCTTCATGACGATGGTCGATGGTTCGCCGCGCTCGTCCACGGCGCGGGTCAAGGACGCCTGCGAACTCACTATCATCGTGCGCAACTTCCGCTTCATGGTGGATGAGTTGCCGAACTTCGCGTTCTACATCATGGGCGTGATGGCGCGGCGCATCCGCGGTATGAGCAGGTGGTGTAGTCCTCGTCATTCCGGGGCGCGCCGATAGGCGCGAACCCGGAATCCATACTTTCGGTGGTGGTTATGGATTCCGGATCGCCGCTTCGCGGCGTCCGGAATGACGAAGATCAGATTTCCACCGCCGTCGCGTCGTAGGCGTAGAGCCATTCCATCCGCTCGCGCACGCGCTCCTGCTGCCACTCGCGCGCGACTTCGACCGCGACCTGGCTCTGATCCGCGAGCGCCGGGCTGAACGCCGAGCGGACGTTCTCGTTGGACTTGCGGACCACCGCGGCGGTGCGCTCGCGGCGGATGTCTTCGTACCGCGCGAAGGCGCGCTCGGGATCGCTGAAATATTTGGCGAGGCAGGCGGCGAGCACGTAGCCGTCTTCGACCGCCATGACGCCGCCCTGGCCGAGGAACGGCAGCGTCGGATGGCAGGCGTCGCCCATCAGCGTGACGCGGCCGTTGCTCCAGCGTTCCATCGGCCCGCGCATCATCATCGCCCATTTATAGGGTGTGTCGATGTTGCGGATGATCGCATGGACGTCGTCGTGCCAGCCGCGGAAGTCGTTGGCGAGCTCGTCCCTGGTGCCCTGCGTCACCCAGGATTCCACCTGCCAGTCGCTCCGTTCGACGAACGTGATGAAGTTCATGATCTCGCCGCGCCGCACCGGATAGTGCAGCACGTGGCCGCGCGGCCCGAGCCAGTTGGTGCCCAGCATCTGCGCGATGTGGGAAGGGAGCTTCTCCATCGGCACCAGGCCGCGCCAGGCGACGTAGCCGGTGAACTCCGGCTTGTCCCGGCCGAACAGCTCCTGCCGCACCCTGGAGTGGATTCCGTCGGCGCCGATCACGTAGGAGGCGCGCACCGTCTCGCCGTCCTCGAATTTCACCTCGGCGTAGTCCGGCGCGATGGCAACGGTGGTGCAGCGCTTGTTGAGCTTGACCGCGTCGGGCTTCAACGCGCGAACCGCGTCGGCAAGAAGGCCATGCAGGTCGCCCCGGTGCAGCATGACGTGCGGTGTGCCGTAGCGCTGCTGCGTCACCGTGCCCAGGTCGAACCAGTTCCAGGTTTCGCCGGTCGACCAGTGCCGGATCTGCCGCTTCGATGGCAGCACCTGCACGCGCTTGAGCGCGTTCTCCAAGCCGAGCGCATAGAGCACCCGCGTGCCGTTCGAGCTGATCTGGATGCCGGCGCCGACCTCCTTCAGCTCGCTCGCCTGCTCGTAGACTTCGACGTCGAGCCCGCGTTTGAGCGCCGCGAGCGCAGCGGTCAGCCCGCCGATCCCCGCGCCGACGATGACGACCTTTTGGTTTGACGGCACCGCTATTCCTTCACGCCGACCGATTTCACCACCTCCGCCCAGCGCGGGATCTCATCGGCGATGAACCTGGCGAAATCCTGTGCCGATCCGATTTTGGCGTCGAGCCCCAGCTTGGTCATGCTCGCCTTCATCTCCGGCGACCGCAGGCTGTCGTTGATCGCCTCGTTCAGCCTGGCGACGATCTCCGGCGGCGTGCCGGCCGGCGCCAGGACGCCGTTCCAGAAATCGAGCGTGAGGCCGGGCAGCCCTACCTCGCGCACGGTCGGCACATCCGGCAGGTCGGGGCTGCGCTCGGCGCTGGTGATGGCGAGCGGCAGCATCTTGCCTTCGCGGATCAGCGGCAGCGTGGTGGACGGCGTCGGGATCAGCATCTGGATGCGTCCGCCGAGGAAATCCGGCATCGCGGCGGCGCCGCCCTTGTAGGGGATCGCGGTGATCTCGGCGCCGGACAATTGCCTGAACCGCTCGCCGACCAGCACGGCCGCGGTGCCCTGCGTGTAGGCGAGCGTCACCTTTCCGGGATTGGCCTTGGTGTAGGCGACGAACTCCGCCATCGTCTTCACCGGCAGGGACGGCGATATGGCGAGCAGCCACGACGTGGTGCTGGCAATCGCGATTGGCGTGAAGTCGCGCGTCGGATCGTAGTCGGCCTTCTTCATTGCCGGGTCGATCACCAGCGCCGAGCTGATGAACAGCAGCGTGTAGCCGTCGGGCGGCGATGTCGCCGCTGCCTTGACGCCGATCGAGGTGCCGCCGCCCACGCGGTTGTCGACGATGACCGGCTGGCCGAGCCGGGTCTGCACATGCTGCATCAGCAGCCGCGCCATCACGTCGTTGGGCGAACCTGGCGTGAAGGGGACGATGACCTTGATGACTTTGGAGGGATAGGGTTGAGCGTGCGCGGGGGTGGCGGCGCCGAGCGTTAGCGCCGCAATGAGAAGCAAGCAACTTCGTCTCACGAGCATGGCTCTCTCCGACTCCCTCCCGCTTGCGGGGGAGGGTTTGGGGAGGGGCATAAAGTAAGCTCAACGATGCCCCCACCCGACCGGCCCATAGCGCGTCGAAGACGCGCGTGAACGCGCTTACGGGCCGGTCGACCTCCCCGCAAGCGGGGGAGGTAAGGAAGAAGATTACTGCTTCGGCTTGAAATCGATCGCCTTCACGATCGCGGCGACGTTGGCGCGCTGCTCCTCGATCGAGTCGGCAAGCTCCTTGGATCCGCCGATGTTGATGACCTGGCCGGTCTGCTTCAGCCGATCCGCGATCGTGCCGTCCTGCGCGGCGGTCCGGAAGTCGGCGGCGATCTTTTCCTTCAGCGCCGCCGGAATGGTCTTCAGTCCGAACAGGCCGATCAGGCCTTCGATCTCGAGCGATGGATAGCCCTGCTCGCGCGCGGTCGGGACGTCCGGCGCGGCCGGCGCGCGGATTTTGTTGTTGATGGCGAGCAGCTTGATCCGGCCGGCGTTGACCTGCGGCTGCACGATGGCGAGCGACGACATCACCACCTGGATGCGGCCTTCGCCGAGATCGACCGGCGCCACGTTGATGTCGCGATAGGGCACCTGCGTGATCTGCAGCTTCTCGTGGTGCGAATAGCCCCAGAAGATAAACTCGGTGATGCCTTGCACCAGGCCGGAGTTAAACTTGCCCGGCTCCTTGCGTGCGGCTTCCGTGAACTCCTTTACGTTCTTGTATGGCGCATCGGCCTTCACGGCCACCGAAAGAATGGTGTTGGAGACGCGGGCGAACGGGATCAGGTCCTTCGGGTCGTACGACAGCTTGCTGTAGACGAACGGATGCACGGTGAAATTGCCGGACGGCCCGAACAGGTAGGTGTGGTCGTCGTTGGCGGAGAGGAACGCCTGGATCGCCACGATGCTGTCGCCGCCCGGCTTGTTTTCGATCACCACCGGCTGGCCCCAGATTTTCTGCAGCCGCTCGGCGAACAGGCGCGCGCCGATGTCGGCGCCGGCGCCCGGACCGAACGGCACGATGAACTTCACGGTGCGCGTCGGCCAAGTCTGCGCCTGAGTTTGCTGCGCCTGCGACGGCGTGGCGAGGGGCAGAGCGGCAGCCATCCAGGCTGCGAAAGACAGCAGGCAGAGCTTCATCAAACGCATGGCGTTTCCTCAGGGCACTGTTGATTGGCCGGAACGCTACGCATTTTGCCTGCCGAGCACAACGCTCGCCGGTGTCGCGCTGTCATGTCTGACGCATGTGACGGCGGCCGGTTGTTCCTGTCGGCGGATTGCGCGACACTCGGCGAAACAGAGGATTGCGCATGGATACCAAAACCCAGGACTTCGACGTTCAGGAAATCGAATATCTCCGCCACGGCGACAAGCCGCTGCTGGCGCGCATCTACACGCCGAAGGGTCCGGGACCGTTCCCGGCGTTGGTCGAGTGCCATGGCGGCGCGTGGTGCCAGAGCGATCGTTTCACGGAGAAGGTGCGCCACGAGTACATGGCGTCGCACGGCGTGGTCTCGGTGGCGCTGGATTTCCGCTCCGGCAACGAGGACCCGTATCCGGCGTCGGTGCAGGACATCAACTACGCGGTGCGCTGGGTGAAGCTCAACGCCGCCAGGCTCAAGACCCGTCCCGAGATGGTCGGCCTGTCCGGCCAGTCGAGCGGCGGACATCTTGCCATGCTGGTCGCCATGCGGCCGCGCGACCCGCGCTACGCCGCGATCGCGTTGCCGGCCGCTTCGCCCGCGCTCGACGCCACCGTGCCCTGCGTGATCATGTCATGGCCGGTGATCAATCCGCTTGGCCGCTACCGGCTGGCGGTGCGCGCCCGTGACGGCGCCAACCCGCCGGAGTGGCCGAAGTCGATCATCGCGCGCCAGGATTCGTACTGGCGCGGCGAGGCCAACATGGCGGAAGGCAATCCGATGCTGGCGCTGGAGCGCGGCGAGAAGGTGCTGACGCCGCCGGCGATCTGGTTCCAGGCGCACGGCGACTTGATGCACGACTACAAGGACGAGGATTCGAGCTTCCCCGGCAACGAGCCGCAGCGCTTCGTCGCCAACTACAAGAAGACCGGCGGCGAGATCGACCTGGTCTATTTCGAAGGCCCGCGCATGGCCGGCCACTCGCCGGACCTGTCGAAGATGGGCGCGAACTTCGACCGCATGATCGAATTCGTGGCCACGCACATGAAGGCGGGTCAGAAGGCGGCGTAGCTGCTCGCTCTATCCGCTCATTCCCGCGCATAGCCGTCAAAGACGGCGTCGCTTCGCTCGCCTATGCTGGGAATCCAGTGCTTTCTTGTCTGGGTCCCCGCTTTCGCGGGGACGAGCGGATGATTCTTACTCCACCACGATCTTCACCAGGCCGCCCGGCCTCACCCTGTCGTTGGCGGCGAGGCCGTTGAGCACGCGGAAGCGCTCGGCCTGCCGGTCGTTGACCGCCATGCGGCGCGCCAGCCGCTCCACGGTGTCGTTCGGCCCGACCGTCACCACCTTGATGCGATGCGGCTTGGCGAGCCGGATCTCCGACAGCGTCATGCGGCGGAACGAGTGAATCGAATCGCGGAACACGCGGTCGACCGCCTCGGTGCGGTTCTTCGCTGCGAAGATGAAACGATAGACTTCGCTGCCGAACCGCACCGCGTAAAGCCGGAACGTCCATTGCTCGCCGCTTGCCGTCGCGGTCGCGGCCGGATGGCCGTTGACGGTGACCGCCTCGACGCTCTTCGGGTCGATGTTCTCGATCCAGCCGGAGATCAGGTATTCGGACAAGGCCAGGTCGGTCGGCACGTTGACGACGTCGAGCCGCAGCGCCTGCGTGCCGCCATCCTTGACGCCGAACACGGCCTGCGCGGTGTTCTCCAGGCTGAAGCCGTCAGGCGCGGTGAAGGTGAAGCCGAGCTTGGGATGCAGGAAGCGGCGGCCGCGAACGAAGCCTTCGCTCGGGTCCTCGCCGAACACCAGGCCGTCGATCATGGCGAGGTATTCGGCTTTGTCACGGGCGCCCGAGCCCGGGGCGGTGAACTGCCGCGCGCTGGTTTTGGCATTGTTGACGCGCTCCGGCGTCGCCGGATGCGAGGACAGGAAGTCCGGCGCGCGCGGGTCGATGTTGGCGCTCTGCGCGCGGAGCGCCGAATTCATGCCAAGCGACGTGAGGAATCGCTGCGCGCCATAAGGGTCGTAGCCGGCGCGCGCGGAAATGCCAACGCCGATGCCGTCGGCCTCGAATTCCTGGGCGCGGGAGAAGCTCGCCAGCGTGATCTTCGACTTGGCGAGCGCCAGCGCGCCGAGCTGCGGATCGCTGAGCAGATCGTTGGCGACGCGGTTCACCAGCGCGGCCTGCCGCGCCTGGTCCTCGCGGATCGCGGCGTGGCGCGCGACGACGTGCGCCATCTCATGCGCCAGCACCGAGGCGAGCTCGGAGTTGTCGTTGGCGAGCGCCAGCAGTCCGCGGGTGATGTAGAGCTGGCCCGTCGGCAAGGCGAACGCGTTGACCGATGGCGAATTGAGGACGGTGATTTCGTATTTGAGGTCGGGCCGTTCGGAGGCGGCAACCAGCTTGTCCACGGTCTGCGTGAGCAGCGGCTCGAGGCGCGGCGAATGGTAGGCGCCGCCGTAAGCAGCGAGGATGCGCTGGTGCTCGCGCTGGTTCGCCGGCGACATCTCCGGCTTGGCCGGGGTCTGCAACGTCGCCTGGTTCGGGCCCGGCCCGAGCGCGGTGGAGCAGCCGGCCAACATGGCGGCCACCAAGGCGAGCGCGGCCAACGCCGGTATCGTGCACCGGCGACCTGTCACCGACTTGGGTGTTCCGTTGAATGCGCCCATCCCGGCCACAATTCTGCCCCCGATCGCGAATTTTTCGGGGCACGCGGCAATCTTATCACGGCTGGCCGGGCACTTGTTTGACAGCAAATGCCTGATTTTTGGCCGATTTGAGCGGTTTCCGGTTACCACATGGCCAGCACTTCGATTTGTTCCGGCCGGGTCAGCTCGAGCCAGGGCCCGCCGCGCTCCTCGATCACGCCGCGCAGACGGACCGTCCGACCGGAGAGCGTCTTCAGGTCGAGGCCGGCGGTGGTGAAGGCGCGCTCGTTGCGTTTGAGCAACGTGGCTGTGAAGTCCTCCGACCAGCGTCGGCCGAAGTTCACATAGATGGTGCCTCCGCTTTCCCGCACGGACAGAACCTTGCCTTCGACCAGAGTGAAGCGTCCGCGTTCCGTCAGAACGGCAGCCGGATCGTCCGCCTGCCGCGCGGCGTGGGCCTTGTCGGACCAAAGCCCGAGTCCGGCGGCGCGTGCGGCCTGCTCGGCGCTCAACAATTGTTTCGCGCAGGCGGCGTTGCCGACGTGCGCGGAGACGCGGGCGTGGCCCGCCGAAAGCAGCGTCTGTTGCGCGGAGCGTTCGTCGCCGGCGATGAAAGCAAAGGCGGGCAGGCGGCCGTGGCGGTCCTTGCTCTCGCCGAACTGTTTCAGCGTGATGTAGCGTTCGCCGAGAATTTTCTCCAGCGCGGCTTTGTTCGCGGGAGCGCCTGGCGTCTCGATTCCGGCCAGCAGCACCTCGCGTCCATCGGTCAGCACGAAGCTGCGCCCGTCGAGCACGGCGCGCACCGTGCCGGTGCCGGCAGTTTCGAAGGTGCAGGCGGTTTCCTGTGCCGCTGCGGTTGCCGCCGTGGCGGTGAGCGCCACGGTCAACAAACAAACCCGCAACTTACGCCGACGCTTCACCATGATCCTCGCGTGCATTCGCGTGCCGTACACTCCGTTCACCTCTCCCCGCTTGCGGGAGAGGTCGCGAGCGAAGCGAGCGGGTGAGGGAGGGAGCGAGAGAGCCAGTCAATGCGACATCAGCACCGGCAGCTTGGCGTGCGCCAGGATGTGCCGCGTCGCGCCGCCGAAGATCATCTGCCGCAGGCGGCTCTGCGTGTAGGCGCCCTTGATGAGAAGGTCGCAGCCGAGCTGCTCGGCATGGCTGAGGATGACCTCGCCGGCGTTACGGTTGCCGGGGTTGACCGTCACCGAGTCGGCCTCGATGCCGTTGAGATGCAGGTGGCGCTTCACCTGCTCGCCGGTCGGGCCGACCACAGAGCCGCCTTCAACGGTCAGGATGGTGACCTTCTTGGCGCCGCGTAGCAGCGGCAGCGCGAACGCATTGGTGCGCGCCTGCTCGGTCGAGTGGTTCCAGGCGATCAGCACGTTCTCGCCCATCCTGGACGGCGCGTTCGGCGGCGCCAGCAGGATCGGGCGGCCGCTTTCGAACAGGCACGCTTCGTAAGTGGAGAGCCGCGGGCTCTGGGCGTTCTCGCCCGGCCGGCCCAGCACCGTCACGTCGAACACCCGGCCATGGCTGCCGACGAACTGGTCGCCGTCCGGCGCGTTCTCGAACCAGCCGCAAAACACCGCGCCCTTGGTCTCCGTGCGTGCCACGTTATGCTTGTGCATGAAGGCGTCGAACAGCCCCTTCGCCTCGGTCGCCATCTTGGTGTCGTTTTCCTGCAGCTCGGCGAGCGGGAAGGCACCGCCGATGTCCATCGCCATCACCGGCGCGACCACCGGCCGCAGCGCGAAGCCCTCGATGTAGCTGTTGAACTTGCGAGCCAGCACCAGCGCCGTTTCCAGCGTGGCATTCATAAGATCGTGCTGCTCGATCGGCACCAAGATGGTGTTGAAGCTCATAGCCGCCTCCCGTCCCCCCGGTCGAGATCAACGCTCTGTCCAAACCGCCGCCTGATTTGCCCAGCCAGACTAATCCGATGCCGGTGCTGCGGCAATGCGCAGCCCGCCGCAGGGCGGAACGCTTGGGTTAACCGCTGGTTCCGGGGGTGCGGTGCCGACGGGGCACGTGAAAGTGGCCGGTCCGGCACGGTTCTGATAGTTTCCGCTCCCTTGCCGGTCCCGTAGCTCAGCCGGATAGAGCAGCGGTTTCCTAAACCGAAGGTCGGAAGTTCGAGTCTTCCCGGGACCGCCAGTAAAAGGCAGTAAAATTAGGGCTTGGCGTGTTCCCCAATCGTCCTCCGAGAGAACGAACGAGGCTCATAGCTACAGAGTAGCTACAGTCCCAACCAGGAAATTCCCCGTTGCGATGATGAGTCGAATGCTGAAGTGCCCACTGGTTTATCTGGCAGCAATTTTTATCCGGTCTCTACTCGATAATGTACGATGGCATTTTGCTTTGGGGGGCAGGCTCTCGTGATCTATGCTGCTTGGGTTTAGCTGTTGGCCGAAAATCCTCGATACCCGTGACGACGACTTGTGTGTTTGCCAAACCATGTTGTCTCACAAGAGCAAACAACGTCGCAGCATTCTGGGTCGAGAGTCGGGCCAAGCCGTGTGAGACAGCAGTTCCTAGCTGGCGAACCTGATAAGTTCCGTGAATGGCGTGGCCGTGCGTCGTGAAGAATATTACGTGAGGTATTGGCGCCTCATCCTCTCGAAACTTGTGAGCCTCTTCCATTCTAAGAGCTTGGTACGATCCTTCCGGAGTGGCGTATCCTCTACGTCCAGTAGACACCAACCAGACCCAGCGCCGGTCCCCATCAACGATGACGCTCATACTCTGAGCGCCCTTATCGATAACGATCATGATGTCCGCATGCGCAGAATGCGGAACGGACAATAGCCCGAGGACAGCTACGACCACGATCTGAAACACTGCAATTCCACGATGGAGTGGTGCTTTGACTGGATTGCCCTTGCAAGCAACGGTGCTCGGTTGGCGAGTGAGGTGAGTAGGCATGGTACGATCAAAAGCTGCGTCCACAAACTGATACTTGAGTTGATTTTAGAAACTAAACTGAATAGGAGCTAGCTTCCGCAATAAGGAGGTTAAATTGTCCTTTACTGTTCAAGACCTGTCGAAACTTAATCGCATTATCAAGCTCGCAGAAAAGCTCATCGAGAACGGCTCCAAGCGTTCGGCCAATGGCCGCAATGGCAATGCGCAACGTGCAAACGGAAGCACTCGGAAACGGCGCACTGGCCGAGAGCTTGCGCAATTTCGGAAGATGCTGAAGGCAGAACGTAAAAAGGGCATCCCCGTTGCTGAGATGGCCCGAAAGCACGGAATCAGCACCGCTTACATCTATTTGCTCTGAAGCGCAGTGCTTAAGCTGTTAATAGCTCGTCACAACAGCGAAGGCTCGGCAGCGATGTCGAGCCTTCGTACATCTGGCGGCGGAACCGTTGTTTGCTTGCTCCAACAGGATTAGGCTTGGAAATTAATATCTACCGTAGGTGAACATTATGCGGATGATATCAATTTTCACCACGATCCTTGCGATCGGATCGCCAAGCGCCAACGCATCTGACGTTCGCCGCAGCGACCTTCCAAAAGCGTTTGGAGGGCTTGGGCACCTAGCCCTGACGCCTGTGGTGGGGCTGACAAATCCAAGATCAATATCTCTGCAAAAAAAACACAGCAGTGAAAATCTAGCGTGCGACATTGAGTGGGTCACAGTGACTGCCACTCCGAAAGGTCCAAACTACTCAACTCGCTCACGCTGCATTGATCAAACGACAAAAAAGCAAAACCCACCGACCTTCTTTCTGGTACGTCCAATCGACAGCAACCAGATCCTTGTTGGCCAGACCGAGGCTGGACTCAAGACTTATCAGCGATGCCAATAAGCCTCGCTTCAAATTATTTGGGTGCTGATGTGCTCAGCGAATTTTGCAGTCGATCAAGTTGAGCAAGGAGTTCTTCTGAACGTGCGCTGACACGCTCGTACAAGTCCTTGAGACCTGATCCGATAGGATCATTGGCCTCGATTTTTGCAGAAGTTCGGTCAAGAGCGCTGTTGAATTCATTTGCCAGAGATTGGAGCTCAAGCACCGCTTTCTTCATCTCGGCTTTTATATCGGCATCCGCCATCGGTCGCATCCGAACTCTAAGCTTCGCCCCAACACTTTTTGAGGAAGCTAGCTTTGGCTGCTCCCGATAGCGGCTGGAGAATTCGAACAGTTTGGCTGATCGGAAACGTCTCGTCACATGGAAAATACACTTAGAACAAAACACGAACAATGAGTCAAGGGCAGCGGGGCGCAACAGAGAAATGTTCAAGTTGCACTGGGAGTTAAGGGGGCGAATAAAATTAGCTTCGTGCCGACTGATGCAGGACATCGTCAGTCGCCAGCACAAACCGATGCCATCTCGTCATCTGCATTAAGCAATCTTGGAAATCCGCTCTTTTGTGACGCCCAACACAGCACGCAAGTGCGATCGGGCAGAGGATAGCTTTACGAAATTTGAACACAGGGGCACGCCATGTACCTCGCAGCCCAAAGCAACACTCAAGTCTATTCACCGTTCGGTTCCTACGTCGTGGAGCAGCACGCTAGCGGCGATGAGCGACGTTTTGACGTTCCAGAACCGGCAATGAAGGCGACCGAGGCAGCACAGTTTGAAGTGGCTGACGTGCCGTCGCAGTGGAAAGCTGGCGACGTTCTTTCAAACGAACAAGCCGCCGTTGGTCTGAGGCTTCAGCGTTATTATCCAATCCACTGCGTCGGCCCGACGCCATGTCGATTGCAGATGCTGCTGAATCAATTGATGGGAAGAGCAGAAGCAAGTGTCCGCTAGGACGGGGATTTGTTTCGCTAAAAAAGCGCTTGGGGGGTAAATGGTAAAGGATGGGGACTCGGCCCGTAAGAGGGCCGTCGAATGCATGGCGCTTGCGACTAAAACTTCCATCGAGGAGCGGAGTGACATTCTACGGGCGATGGCTCGGAGCTGGATGACGCTCGCAGCTCAGTTTGATCGGTTGGCAGCCACCAAAATTTCGAAAAACGTAGGTAACCGAAAGCGATCCGCCTAAAGGTGAAGGCCAGCGAGTTTAGGGGGCGCAAGGCATTGGCGCTGGACGAACACGGCGACGAGTGCCGGCTGTGTCTAGAATGCCGCAGTGCGGCACGAAGCAATAAAGTCAATGGTCAACTTGTGCAGGATTTTCAGGAGACCGATAATCGAGTCTCGGCGTCCAAGTGGGGCTGCAAGTGGGGAGGCAGACGTGCGTGGTGGTAAGCACTACATCGTTGCAAACAAAGCTCGGAAGCAAACAAAAACCAAAGCCGGCAAACCGAAGAAGTCGGTGAAGCTCAGTTCTCAAGCTTGGTATCAAAAAGCAGCTGCGAGCTACAGCATAAGCAACCGCTCAGTAATGTCGCCGAGCATCGCACCCGAATAGAAATCAAGGGACAAGGTCATGACGCCGTGGGAGCGAGCAGCCCTCGTCCCTGAGTTATTGTGCCTCCTGCTATCGAATCTAGTTTTGGTGGTGAGCTCGAATGGCAGGATTTGCCCGATAGTGACGCCTGCTTAAGGTCGGTAGTCTCTGGAGGTTACCCCCGGCTGGACACCGATCGAGATCACGCACAGCGAGCCCGGATAGCCTCCACCGGGTCCGGTTACGTTCCGGCGCCGAGCAGCGCGCTCAGGTCCGCCGGCAACGCCGCGATCTGCCGTTCCACCAGCGCACGCACCGCAGCGCGGAGTGCGGCGCGGGCATTGTCGTCGAGATCGGCGATGGCGACGCCCTCCGCTTCGAGCGCCATCCGCGATTCCCGCTCGTCCGCCGTGGCGAAGTCCCATTGCGCCTGCGTGGCTTCGGACGCCGCCCGCGCCAGCGCCTCGCGAAACTCAGGCGCACTCGTGCCGAGCATCCTCGCGTTGCAGAGCAGCAGCGCGATGCCGTGAAAATGCGCGGTCATGGTGACGTGGCGGTGATACGCCTGCAGGCCGAACTGGCGCATGTTGGTCAGCGGATTTTCCTGCGCGTCGACCGTTCCGCGCGCAATCGCCTCGACGAAATCCCGGATGTCGATCGTCACCGGCTCCATGCCGAGCGCGCGGAACGCGGCATGGTAGCCTTCGCTCGGCAGCGTGCGGATGCGGATGCCCTTGCAGTCCTCCGGCCTGCGGATCGGCCGCAGCCGGTTGGAGATGTTGCGCAGCCCGTTGTCCCAGAAGCCCAGCACGGTGTAGCCGGTAGATGACGCGATCTCGTCAGCGATGCGCGCGCCGAGCGTGCCTTGCAGCAGCGCGCGGGTGCGGCCGCGGCCGGTCAGCATGAATGGAATGTCGAATACGCCGAGCGCGGGCACGCGCGCGGTGACATAGCTCGACGAGAAATAGCAGAGGTCGAGCGCGCCGGATTCAACCAGGTCGAGCAGATCGGCGACCTTGCGGCCGCGCGCGGCGATGTTTTCCTCGAATTCGACCGCGATGCCGTCGCCCAGGCTTTGCTTCAGCGAGGCCTCAAGCACGCGCATCGCCCGGGTGTGCACCGAGCGCGCATCCTGATAGCCCGCCATGCGCAGCTTCATCTTCGCCCGTCCCTTGCCAGTCTGCCGCGTCTCGCCGACTATCGCTCACCCGCATAGAGATCGCGAATGAACATCGATATCCACGCCCATTTCGTCGACCGGCACTACCTCGACGAACTGACCCGGCAATGCAAGCTCGATATCGAACAGACGCCGGACGGCAGACGCTGCTGCGCGACAAGGGCGCCACCATCGCGTGGACGCGGCCGGACATGTTCGACATCGAGCACCGGTTGCGCGACATGGACAACAAGGGCATCGGGATGCGCGTCCTTTCGGTCAGCGCGCCGAACGTCTATCCCTTTGCGGGCGCCGAACAGGTGCGGATGACGCAGCATGTCAACGACCGGCTTGCGGAATATTGCCGGGCGCACCCAGATCGCTTCGTCGGCCTCGCCAGCCTGCCGCTCAATGACATCGGTGCCTCGCTGCAGGAGATCGACCGCGCTGTCGGCGACCTCGGCCTGAAGGGGCTGGCGCTCGGCTCCAACATCGGCGGTCCACCGCTCAACGATCAACGCTTCGAGCCGCTGTGGAAGCGGATCAACGAGCTGCGCCTGCCGGTGGTCGAGCATCCGATGTTTCCCAAGGACACGTCGGACATGGGCGAATTCGAGCTGCCGCTGCGCGTCGGGCTGATGTTCGACACCACGCTGATGGCGGCGCGCATGATCTACGCCGGCATCTTCGAACGCTATACCGACTTTCCATTCGTGCTGGCGCACAGCGGCGCGGCGCTGATCATGCTGCTGGAGCGGCTGGACAACGGCTATCGCCTGTTCCCGGACTGCCGCAAATACATCAACCGCCTGCCGAGCGAATACGCTTCGCGGCTCTACTACGACACCTGCGCGTTCGGCGAGGCGGCCTTGATGTTCGTGATCGGCGCGGTCGGCGCCAGCCAGGTGCTGGCCGGAACCGACGATCCGTTCATCGGCTCCGACCTGTTGCACGCGCAGCGCCTGCGCGTGTCCGACGCCGACAAGTCGGCGATCCTCGGCGGCAACGCGGCGAAGATGTTCGGGCTGCGTTAGTTTCCCGGCTGCTCCTTCAGCACCGGCGCCCAGCGCACCACCTCGGACTTCACGTAAGCGTCGAACGCGGCCGGAGTGCGCTCAGACTTTGCAGGGACCGAGCCGCCCAGCTTGTTGAGCCGCTCGCGCACGGTCGCGTCATCGAGCGCCTTGTCGAGCGCGGCGGCGAGCTTGTCGACCACGGGCGCCGGCGTGCCCTTGGGCGCGAAAATGCCGGCCCAGATGCTCATGTTGTAGTTGAGGCCGGCCTCCTTGGCGGTCGGCACGTTCGGCAACGCAGCGAGCCGCCCGTTCGCCGACACGGCGTAAGCCTTGATCGAGCCGCCCAGCACCTGCTCGGTGACGCTGACCGACTGCTCGCAGAAGTAATCGACGTGGCCGCCGACCAGGTCGTTCATGGCGGGACCGGTGCCGCGATAGGCGACCGCCGTCGGCTTCAGCGCAGCCGACGTGTTGAACAGCACGCACGCCATGTGCGACGACGAGCCGATCCCGCCATGCGCCTGCTTGGTTGCAGCGGGGTTCAGCTTCACGTGTTCGACGAATTCGCGCAGGTCCTTCGCCGGATGGCCTTTGCGCGCCACGATGACAGCGGGGGAGTGCGCGGTCGGGCCGATCGGCACGAAGTCGCCGGCGCTGTACTTGATGTTGGGCGTCAGCACGGGCGCGGCGACGTGCGAGCCCATGCTGCCGGCGAGCAGCGTGTAGCCGTCGGGCGAAGCGGCCGCGACGCGGCCGCTGCCGATGGTGCCGCCGGCGCCGCCGACATTCTCGATCACCATGGTTTGGCCGAGCGTGCGCGACATGTGCTCGACGACGATGCGCGCGACGACGTCGCTCGGTCCGCCGGCGGGGAAGGGGACGACCACGGTGATTGTGCGCGCCGGGTAGTCCTGCGCTTGCGATGCGCCTGTCATCGCAACGAACGTCGCGCACGCCAGTATTAGCAAAGAGCTTGGTCGTTGCATGCCTGTTCTCCCATTTCACTCCGGCCGCTCATTCCCGCGAAAGCGGGTATCCAGTTCTTCTACGGAAACTGGGTCCCCGCTTTCGCGGGGACGAGCGGCAATATCCTAGTCCTTGGCCAGAACCTCCGCGACTTCGACGCGGCGGCCTTCCTTTGCCGACAGGATGCCGGCGCGCAGCACGGCGAGCGAGGTGGTGCCGCTGTCACCGTCCATCTCGGGCTTCGCTCCGCCGCGCACCGCGGCGGCGAATTCTTCAAGCTCCTCAACGAACACGTCGTTCTTGTCGCAGGAAACGGGCGTCGATTTGTCGCTGCCGCGTTTGAGCAGCCGCAGCCCGTTGTGCATGTCGTAGTAGGCGCTGGCTTCCTTGCCATAGACGTTGAGCAGGTAATACTCCGATGCCGAAGCGTAGCTCGCATTCAGCGTGGAGATTGCGCCGTTTTGGTGCTCGAGAACGAGGCTGGCGACGTCCGGATTGTCGCCGGGCAGCACGAGCTGCGCCAGCCTCCCGCTCACAGCCACGATTGGCCCCATCAGGTATTCCAGCACGTCGCTGTAGTGAATGCCGATCTGCAGCATCACGCCGCCCGGCATGCCCTGCGCCTGATAGCGCCAGGATGAGAGATCGATCTTGCCGAGCCGGTCGCGGCTGATGTTGGCCTCGGCGTTGACCAGCTTGCCGAACGCGCCGCTGTCGATCTGCTTCTTCACGTATCGGAAATGGCTCTCGCGGCGGCGCTGATAGCCGAGCGCGAGCACCACGCCGGCGTTGCGGCAGGCATCGGCGATGGCGCGTCCTTCGGACACGCTGTTGGCGATCGGCTTGTCGAGGAAGGTGTGCTTGCCGGCTTGCGCGGCCGCGCGGGTGGTTTCGAGGTGCGCGTTGTTCGGCGTGGTGTTGACGATCGCCTCGATGGACTTGTCGTCGAGCATGTCCTGGTAGCTCGCCGCGGCCTTGCAGCCGTACTTCTTGGCGAATGCCTCGCGCTTGTCGGGCGAGCGCGTGTAGCAGGACACGATCTCGATCTTGTCGGTGCGCTTGATGGCGTCGGCGAGCACATCCGACCACCAGCCCATGCCGAGACAGGCGACGCGCAGCGGCTCCGTTGCCATTCTTGGTGTCCTACTACTTCGCGTCTGGGTCCCAGGTCGCGCCGATCGCTTCCACGGCGGCTTTCGCCAGATCGACGTCGGTCTGCCAGTCGCCGCCGGCGACGCCGATGCCGCCGATGCACTCGCCGCCGACCAGGATCGGGCAGCCGCCGCGGGTGGCGGTCCAGCGTTCCGGCCCGGCGGCGAGCGTGAGGCCGATGGCATTGACCACATCGAGATCCTGGCCGACCGCGCCCTTCGGCGAGGTTGGGCGCTTGTTCGACGCGGCGGCGACCGCCTTGGTGGTCGAGGAATGCACGGTGTGGAAGCGCCCGCCCTCCATGCGCTCCAGCAGGATCAGGTGCCCGCCGGCATCGACGATCGCGATCGAGACGGCGATGCCTTCCTTCTTCGCGCCGGCGAGCGCGGTGGCCATCATTTTCCTGGCGCCCTCATTGGTCAGGCGCTTGGTGTCGGCGAAATTCATGCTTCGATATTTCCCTCAACTACTGCGAAATAGTCACGGCGAACAGTGCGTTAGTCGTTGTCGGGCTCAGCGGCCGTGTTGTAACTGATCTGAGCGTCGGGATATTTCCCTATGAGTTGATCCAGCTTCGGTAGAAACTTGATCGACCACTGATTGCTTAGCGCCCAAGTCTTGCCCTCGGTAAAAAACAAATTCTCATCGTCAACGTAGAATCTGCGAAAATCGTATAGCGAACCACCGGGCGTAGTCATGTCCGATGCCGCTTTCCTAAATTGCTCGCCTGTCAGCTTGCCCAATATTCCCAAGAATTTTCGCGCAGGAAGAAACTGCTCCAGCTCTGTGACGGTCTTTCCCTTGTCCACTAGCGCGCGTACCACAGCGAGAAACAGATTGCGCTTATACAATCTTTGAAACACTTGCTCGCCAATTTTAAGGTCGTAACGGGTCCAGTCGGCGCCACCTTCTTGCGCCTTTCGTTCTTCAGCAGCCTTCTTCCGTATGCGTACTTGGTATTCGGCTGCTTCAGGGAGCGGAATGACTTGCTGAATGTCTATCAGAGTTTTTCCCTGAAATTGGTACGGGATCATTCTTACACATCGGATGTCGAGCTCACGCTCGTTTAACCACATAACCGATGTAGTTATCTCCTTTTTGAAGTCAGCAGACACAAGGACAATCCTCACGTCTTGTGCAAATTCATTCGTTTGGGGTTCATCCCAACCCAAAAAAGAAAGAATTGAATTCTCAGCGTTGGATCCATCCAAGTTCAGTTTTGTTAAGTACTTTGCGTGTGCATCGACAGACTCTAAAAAGGTCATTTTGCTGATCATCGCCGCATATCTAATTGCTTGTAGTTCAATATGACCACCGTCCTCAGTTCGCTTGAGTTCTACAACAACCAGATTTGCATTTTTATCGAGACAAAGGAGATCGATGCTGCGCCACGATCCCCAGTCGCTGAATTCCTCCGCTAGGACCAGAACGTCTGGCGCTATCGCTTGAATGTGCGCTCGCAAGAGGCGTTGAAGGTCCTTTCGCTCCAAGATGTTCTGTGAAGCAAATGTAACGACCTTCAAAGGAACCAGTGAGTTCTTGGGCAATTTCGTAGATGGCCATGTGGCATACTTAAGTGGGGTGAAGTTTACTTCGCCAGCGCCTCGATCAGCGGTGCGGCGTCTTTGAGCTTCTCAATTTCCCACAGCCGCTCGGACAGCTCCTTGGCGCGCGCCTCGCCGTAGACCGGCGTGACCAGGTCGTGGAACTTGGCGATCAGCCCGTCGTCGTCGAGCGGCACTAGGCGCGAGCCCCAGGCCTCGTCGGCCTGGCGCACGAACTTGCCCTGCGACGTGTGCACAGTAACGCGGGCCGGACGCAGCTTGGGATAGAGCTGATCGATCTCGGTCGGCGCGGTGATCGTGAGCTTGCGGGAGAACTCGGCGAACGCCGGATCCTTGCGGGTCTTCTCGTTGAAGTGCTCGAATTTGATGCCGCGATAGCGCGCCGCGAGACCCATCAGGTAGGGGAAGCTCAACTGCGCGCTGGCGAAATCGTCCCACGGCACGTGCGCGTGCTCGGCGGCGATCTTGTAGGTCTCGACGTCGACCTTCTTGATGTCCTCGAACTTGATCTTCTCGTCATTGAGCAATCCGAACGCCGCCTCGACCGCGGGCTGGATGTGCCGGCAGCATGCATACGGCTTGATGTAGCAATCGGTGATGCCGTATTCGGCCTGCGGCGGCAGCGTGATCGGCCGCGCCTTGTCGATCCGGCCGAATGCGAAGGCCTGCATGAAGCCGTCGCGTGATTCGATCACATTCGGCGGGCCTTCGACGCCCTGCTCGGCGAGCAGCGCCGCCTGCACGCCTTCGCGCGAGGCGTGTCCGGCGTGCAGCCGCTTGATATCGCCGCCGCCGTTGACGAAGGCGAACAGCCCCGCCGCGCTCGAAGCCGCGATGCCGAGCGCGTTGCCGAGCTTGCCGGCTGGCAGCGCGCGCAGCTTTGCCGTCGCCATCGCCGCGCCGAACGGGCCGACTGCGCTGGTCGGATGGAAGCCGCGATGCCGCAAGTCCGGTGCGCAGGCGCGGGCGAGCGAGATGTTGGTCTCGTAGCCGGCGATCATCGCCTCGATCAGCGCGGCGCCCGATGCGCGGCGCTCGTAGCCGACGCTGAGGATTGCCGGCACGATCACGCAGCCGCAATGCGCCGAGCCGTTGCGATAGCCGTCATCGAGCTCGATGCCGTGCGCGGCGGTGCCGCCCAGGAACGCGGCGTCGAGCAGGTCGGCGCGGCGCGCGCGTCCGGGAACGGGAATCTTGCCGGCCGGGCGCACCGAGGCGATGACGCTTTCGGCGCTGGTCGCGATGGTGCCGGGCGCGCCCGCGATCATCACGCCGACGGTATCGAGCAGGTGCCGCTTGGCGTAGTGCCGCGCTTCTTCGGGGATCGCGTCGTAGCGCAGCTCGCGGTTGAACGCGATCAGCGCCTGCGTCGCGCCGGCGGCGGGTTGCAGGGTGTGAACGGCTTCGGCATGCGACATGGGAACCTCGGTTTCGACGGAGTCTACACCGATGCGGCGAACTCGGTCATCCCTCCCCGCGAAGCGGGAAGGGTGGACGGCGAAGCCGGCCGGGTGGGGTGCGTTTGCGATAGCCCCACCCGACCGCTCGCAATAGAGCGTCGAAGATGTGCGTGAACGCGCTTATGGCTCGCGGCCACCTCCCCCTGACGGGGGAGGGATTAGAGTCCCCGTATCTTCTCCAACACCGGCAGCAGGTAGGAAATGAACTTCGGCGGGTCCTCACTCATCGGGAAGTGACCGAGGCCCTTCATGATGATGGCCTCCGCGCCGGTCCGCTTGGCCACGTCGAGCGTGCCCTCGCTGGTGCAGGAATAGTCGTATTCGCCAGTGAGCAGATAGAGCGGCGTCTTGCGGCCGTCGATCTCGTCGACCTTGGCGCGGATGTCGCCGTCGACCTTGTAGAAATGCAGGTCGCCCTTGAACACGCCGGGCCCGCTCATCAGGTAGTGCCACAGCGTCTCCCAGCGGTGGTTGTCTGGCGCAGTCGGCGCGACCAGGCCGGACACGACGCCGGTCGACACCTCGCCGCCGTGCACGTCGGGCCGGTGCAGCCACTCGACATCGTAGTAAGGCGCGACATGCGCCGCGGTCTCGAGCCCGATGATGGCGCGGAAGCGCTCAGCGTGCTGGTGCGCCAGATAGAGCACGATGCGGCCGCCGATCGAGCAGCCCATCACCACAGGCCTGTCGAGCTGCAGCGCGTCGGACAATTCCAGCACCATGCGCACATAGTCACGCGATGTGAGCTTGTATTCCTCGTTTTGGTAGCCCTCGGGCGGCGACGATTTGCCGTGCCACGGCATGTCGAACACGATGACGCGAAAGTGGTCCGTGATACGCTTGTCGTTGAGTAGTCCGCGGTATTGCCGCCCGTCGGAGCCGGCGGTGTGCAGGCAAAGCAGCGGGATGCCCTGGCCGGCCTCCTCGATGTAGAGCCGGTGCGGTCGGCCGAGCAGCTCAAAGTTGAGATAGCGGCCGACGATGGGCTCGAAGCTTGGAGGCGTTGCTGAGGCTGCTTTGGGGACGCCCTCGCGTTGTCCGCCGATTGCCTTGCGTGGGCTGGCGAGCACATCCTTGATGTAGAGCAGGTTCGCCATGAACGGCTGCAGGTCGCCTTCGATGGTCAGCTTGCCGCGTTTGAACAGCGCGAAAATGTCGTGGTGGCCGGGCGGCGGGAGCTTGGTCCAGAACAACTCCCATTCGTCGCGTGGCGCGCGCAGCGCGAAGCTGTAGTTCGGCGTCACGAACGGGCCGGGTGTGACGGACACGATGCGGCCTTCGATGATCTTGACGAGATAGCCCTTGTCGCCGATCTTGATCAGGAACGTGGTGGAGAGGAAACGGCCGCGCCGAACAAGATCGGCGTCGGCGTTTACAAGGTCGGGAATGCGTTCGATCACTTTATTCTCCTCCCGTCACGCTCCGCCGTCATCACCCGCGAAAGCGGGTGATCCAGTAATCACCAGCGTCGCGATGCGGACAAAGCGGGCGTACTGGATGCCCGCTTTCGCGGGCATGACACCGAATTTAGAAGTGCACGCTAACCCATCCTTACCAGCGCATCGACGGCGATGACTCCGTCGGCGCGCACCATCAGCGGATTGACCTCGGCTTCCGCCACGGCGGGGGCTTCCAACACGGCAAGCTTTGACAATGCGACCAGCGCATTCGCCAGCGCGTCAAGGTCGCCCTTCGGCTTGCCGCGATAGCCGGCCAGCGCCTTGAGCGCGGCAACCTCGCCGACCATCTCGTGCGCGGTGTCGTGGTCGACTGGCGCGAGGCGGAGACTGCGATCGCGGTAGATTTCGGCAAGCACGCCACCGGCCGCCACCATCACCAGCGGCCCGACATCGGGATCGACGCGATAGCCGATCAGCACTTCGCCGAGGCCCGGGGTCATCGGCTGCACCAGCACGCGCGGTACTTTGACCGCTTGTGTGATCTGCTTGATTGCAGCGAGCAACGCAGCATCGTCGCGCACGTTGAGAATGACGCCGCCGACGTCAGACTTGTGTGCGATTTCGGCTGACAGCGCCTTAACCGCAACCGGATACGGGAAGGGCAGGGATGGCGCTCTCGCTACGCCTACCTCAAGCGCGACACTCGGCGCATGCGGCATGCCGAGCCTGTCGAGTAACGCATAGCCTTCCAGCTCATCGAGCATCCGGCCTTCGCTTTCCTTCTCCCTCCCCCTGAAAGGGGGAAGGTTGGGGTGGGGGTTAGCGATGGGCCTTGGCTCCCTCCGCCCCAGCGCAGCTGCAATCGCGTCTGCGCAGGCTTCCGGGGTGCGGAAGTTCGGCACGCCGGCGTCAGACAACCGCTTCAGCGCATCCGGCGCTTCGGGCACCAGGAACGCGGCGATCGGCTTCCGCGAGCCGGCGCTGTCGACGATCGGCTTCACCGCGAGGTCCGGATAGAAACGCGCCGATGAGCCGATCACCGCGACGACCATGTCGAACTCCGGCGCCGAAGTGAGCACCCCAAGCGCCGCCTTCATCGCGTCGTATTGCGTGCCGGTCAGCGTCATGTCGACGATGCGTGCGGGCATGACGTCGACGCCGGTGGCGGACTTCAGCCGCGCCAGCGTGTCGGCGCTGGGTTGCTCGACCTTGACGCCGCGGACGCTGAGCGGATCGACCACGGTGGCGGCGCCGCCGGCCGTCGTCGTTACCACCGCGACGGCGCCGCGCTTGCCGCCGCGCGGCAGCGCCGGCACGCGCGCCACCATCGGGAAGCCTTCGATCAGGCCTTCGAGCGTGTGGACGCGCGCGATGCCGCACTCGGCGAGGAACACGTTGGCGATGTCGTCCTCGCCGGCCAGCGCGCCGGTGTGCGACACCGCGAGCGAACGCGCCGCTTCGGAGCGGCCAAGCTTGTAGGCCATCACCGGCTTGCCGCGCTTCGCCGCCTCGAGCGCGAAGGCCCGCAGTGTGTGCGCTTTCCGCATGGTTTCGAGGAACAAGACGTAGCCGTCGATGCCGGGATCGTCGAGCATCGATGCGCAGATTTCACCGATCGACAGGTCGGCCTCGTTGCCGACCGACACCAGCGCGGCGAAACCGATGCCGCGCGCTTTGCCGCGCGACAAAAAGGTGCCGATCATGCCGCCGGAGTGCGACGCGGCGAAGATGCGGCCGACCGGCAGGTCTTTTTCGTCGAACGCTGCGTTGGCGGTAAGAAAGGTTTTGTTGCGCAAGTCGACCACGCCGAGACTCGATGGCCCGACAATGCGGGTCTTGGTCGTTGCTACGATCTGTCGCAGCCGCGCCTCGCGCGCATGCCCTTCCGCGCCGACTTCCGCAAATCCGTTGGCGAGCGCGGTGACGACCGGCACGCCGAGCCGCCCGCATTCTTCGATCGCCTCGATGGTCGCGTCAGTGTTGGCGACCACGTAGACGTGCTCCGGCACCTCGGGCAGCGCGGCGAGCGACGGGAACGCGCGTTCGCCCAGCACCTCGTCGCGGCGCGCATTGACCGGATAGATGCGGCCGGCATAGCCGGCTTGGCGCAGGAATTTCAGCGGTCGGCCGGCGGTCTTGGTCGCGTCGTTTGACTGGCCGACGATGGCCACGGACTTCGGCGCGAACAGCGCCTGCGCGAGAGTCATTCCGCCGCCTCGGCGGATTTCGGCTTCGGCGGCCGCTGGTCGAAGCGGCGGTCAAACACATGCTCGGCGATGCGGTTCTTCAGGATTTCCACCGAGCCGCCGGCGATCATCCAGCCGCGGCACCGCCGCATGCAGTACTCGACCAGCGCCGACTTGCTGTAGCCCGCCGCACCCATGATCTGGATCGCCTCGTGCGCGACTTCGAAGCCGGCGGTGTTGCACGCGACCTTCGCCACGGACGTTTCGTAGGCGGACGGCAGGCCGTTGTCGGCGTTCACCGCGGCGCGATAGAGCAGGAGCTGCGCGCTCTCCAGCTTGATCGCCATGTCGGCGAACTTCCATTGCAGGCCCTGGAATTCGCACAGCGGCCGGCCGAATTGCTTGCGCACCAGGGCGTGCTCTCGGGCGCGTTCGTAGGCGTAGCGGCCAAACGCCAGCGAGCGCGCCGTGTTGCCGATCCGCTCGACGTTGAAGCCTGCCATCTGTTTCTGGAAGCCGCCGGGACCGAGCAGCACGTTCTCCACCGGGATGCGGCAATTGTCGAAGTGCAACTCGCTCCACTGTTCGCCGCTCATAAACTCCTGTGGCGGGCCGATGGTGAAGCCGGGCGCACCACGCTCCACGATCACCGAGCCGATGCCGCCGGTACCGGGTCCGTAGCGCACATAGATGAGGAAGATCGCGGCGTCCGGGCTGAAGGTTGAGAACACCTTGCTGCCGTTGAGCACGTAATGGGCGCCGTCCTGCTTGGCGAAGGTCTTGAGCTCGGTCGCGGCCGAACCGGCATCCGGCTCGGAGATGCCGAGGCTGATCACCATGTTTCCCGCGAGCAGATCGCCGAGCCATTTCTTCTTGTGATACTCGCTGCCGTATTCGGCGAAGGTGCGGATCGGGCCGAAGTTGCCGAACTGCACCACGTCGGCGCTGCGCGGGCACACCGATGCGACCTGCTCGATCGCGATCACCGCGTCGAGCAGCGTGCCACCCAAGCCGCCGTCTTGTTCGGGGATGGTAATGCCCATCAGCCCTTGCTGGTGCATCAACTTGGCGACGTCGAACGGAAAGTGCGGATCATGCGCGCGCTTGAGCGCGCCCTTCTCCAGGTTCGCCAGCGCGAATTTGTGTACGCTCTCGGCGAACAGCTTCTGCTCTTCAGTGAAGTCGAAGTTCATGGCGTCCTCTGGTGTCCCGGACGCGGTGCAGCGCGGCAGCGGTGCACCGCAGATCCGGAACCATAACAAACACGGTTCATTGTAACGGTCCCGGGTCTGCAGCGCATCATTGCATGCTGCGCTGCGCCCGGGACATGGGGAAGGTCACTGCGCCTTCGCGCCCGAGCGTTTCACGATCGCCGACCACTTTTTCTCTTCCTTGTCGATGTCGGCGGCGTATTCCTCCGGCGTCGACGGTAACGGTTCGGTGCCGTCGGCAGCCATGCGCATCTTGGTCTCCGGTGCATTGACGGCCTCGCGCAGCGCCGCGTTGAGCTTGCGGATGATTGCGTCCGGCGTGCCGGCCGGCGCAACGATGCCGTAGTGCAGCACCGCTTCGAAGCCTGGCAACGTCTCGGCTACGGTCGGTAAGTCGGGAAACACCGGCGAACGATTCAAGCCGGTAACGGCAAGAGGCCGCACCTTGCCTTCTTTGGCGATGGCTACGGCCGGGGGCAGCGACGAGAAGAAAATCTGCACGTGGCCACCGATTACATCGGACAGTGCCGGCGCTGTGCCGCGGTAAGGCACGTGGGTGAGCTGGAGGCCGGCCATCTGCTCGAACAGCGCGGCGCCAAGATGGATACCGCTGCCGACACCGGACGAGGCGTAGCTCATCTTGCCCGGCTCCTTCTTCGCCAGCGCGATCAATTCAGGAATGGTCTTGGCCGGCACATTGGGGTTGATCACCACGATGAGCTGGCCGGTGCCGATCAGGCCAACCGGTGCGAAGTCCTTGCGCGGATCGTAGCCGACGTTGTCGTAGAGCGTCGGATTGACCGCCAGCGTGCCGGTGCCGCCGAGCACCAGCGTGTAGCCGTCGGGTGCCGCGCGTGCGACTTGGCGCGTCGCGATCGAGCCGCCGGCGCCGGCGCGATTCTCGACCACGATGCTCTGGCCGAGCGTCTTGCTCATCCGCTCCGCCACGGAGCGCGCCATCACGTCGTTGCCGCCGCCCGGAGGATAGGGCACCACCAATGTGATCGGCCGGCTCGGGTATTCCTGTGCCGCCGCGCCGGTCAACAATGTGGAAACGGCAAGCAGAACCGCGGCGGTCAACGGCAATTTCATTGCGCCCTCGTGGATTGATTCAATGTTTGGCATCCATCGATTTGATGATCGCCGACCATTTGGTTTCCTCGTTATCGATGACGGCGGCATGCTCCTCAGGCGTGGTCGGCATCGGCTCGGCGCCTTCCTGGGTAAGCCGCCGTTTCACCTCGTCGGTGGCCAGCGCGGCACGCAGTTCCTTGTTGAGCCGTTCGACAATGGCGCGCGGGGTGCCGGCCGGCGCGACGATGCCGTAGGTCAGCACGGCGTCGAACCCCGGCAAGCCAGATTCCGCGATGGTCGGAAGGTCGGGAAACATGCTCGATCGCTTCATCGAGGTGGCAGCCAGCGCGCGGATAAGCTTGCTGTCGATGGCAGCGCGCGACACCGGGATCGGATTGAAGCCGACCTTGACGTGGCCGCCGACCAGATCGGTGATCAACGGTTGCGAGCCCTTGTACGGGATGTATGAGGCTTTGACGCCAACCTGCTGCGCCAGCATGACCGCGGCCAGATGATTGACGGTGCTGACCCCGGGCGTGGCGAGCTGGAACGGCTCCTTCGATGCACGCATGTCCGCCACCAGGTCGCCGACGTTACGATAGGTCACGCTTGGATGCACCAGCAGCAGCGCCGGCGCCGAGCCGATCAGTCCGATCGGGACGATATCTTTCCGCACGTCGTAGCCCACGTTGGGGAACATGTGCGGACCGGTCGCCAGCGTCGATGTGTAGCCCAGCATCAGCGTATAGCCGTCGGCCGTTCCCTTGGCGACCGCACGGGTCGTGACCGTGCCGCTGCCGCCGGCTGCCCGGTTCTCCACCACCACCTGCTGGCCTAGCGCAGCGCTCAACTTGTCGGCCACCGCGCGAGCCATGATGTCCACCGTACCGCCAGGCGGTAGCGGGACCACCAGCGTGATGGGACGATTGGGATAGTCCTGCTGAGCTGCCGCTGGAATTGGGCCGGACACAGGGGCGGCGGCCAGAAGGAATAAGCAGGTTGTCAAACGCTTCATTGCCGGCCTCTCTTTCCACTTTGCAATGGCTCTTGCGGCCGCCGGTTACTGTCGCGCATTCCGCGTGATAGATAAACGCCTCATTTGTTCGGGAGCCCCCGGCGGATGGCCTGGTCGGATATTTTTCTCAAAGTTCTCAAGGATTGCTGGCGGTGAAGATCGACGACGAGCCGGGCCCGATCCAGGCGCCGCGCGACCCGACGGCAATCCGTATGAGTTCATGAAAGGCACGGGCACCGCCGGTGTGGGGTTCGCATAGACGGCGAGGGTCGCGGCTCGGCCAGTTGACGTACTATTGCGGGCAGAGTGCTAGCGGCGTGTACGAACGACAATTTTTTATCGGGAGATTGAACCATGAACCAAAGTCCTGCCGGCCGGCCTTTCGCTGCGCCGATGGTCGATCAGCTTGCTGTCCGCGTCATTGTCGACTCCCGCTACGAACGGTTTCTGCCGAAAATGACACACCCGTTCACGGTGATCGAAAACGTCGACACCATACCCGGGCGGCAAATGACGTCGCTGGCCTGCGAGTGGGGCCTCTCGCTGCATCTGGAATCGCGCCGCGCCGGCACAACGGCGCAGTATCTGCTCGATTTCGGCTACACGCCCGAGATCATTCTGCGGAACGCCGACCTCCTCGACATCGACCCATCGAAGATCGACGGGTTGATCCTGAGCCATGCCCACCGGGATCATTTCGGCGGCCTGATGGGCTTCGTGACTCAGCATCGTACGCGGATGCGCCAGGACCTGCGGTTTTACAATGGCGGTGAAGACGGCTTCCGCGAAAAATTCATCGGCGGGCCGCAAAACCCCGTCTCATGGGGCTATGTCGACCGCCGCATGCTGATCGCGCAGCACGTGACGCCGGTATGTTGCCACGAACCACACGGTCTTTCGCACGCCTTTACCAGCGGCTACATCGAGCGCAATTCGTTCGAAACGGTGAGTGGCGGCTCGATGGTCTACGAGTACGATCATTTCACCGAGGCCGAGCGGCGCGGCAAGCTGATGAAGGATACCCATCCGGACGAGCATGCGACCTGCTACATCGTGCAAGGCCGCGGGTTGATCGTGATCAGCTCGTGCGGACACGTCGGCCTGATCAATACCATCAAGCAGGCGATGGCGGTGTCAGGCGTCTCGAAGCTGCACGCCGTACTGGGCGGGTTCCATCTCGTCACCGCGCCGCAGGACTACATCGATCAGACGGTGAACGAGCTGGAGGCGCTCAAGCCCGACATCGTCATCCCGATGCACTGTTCCGGCGCGGCCTTCATCGAGACCATGCGGCGCCGCATGCCCGCTCAAGTGGTGACGGGAAACGTCGGCGCGCGCTACACCTTCGGTGTGTGACGGGCAGCGAGTTCCGATCAGATCTTCGGAATATTCGCTTCGTTGATCACGTCGATCCAGCGCTTGGTATCTTCCTCGATGAAGGCGCGGGTCTCGGCGACGTTGCCGCTGCCGGGCGTGAGCTGAAGCTGCTTGAAGCGCCCGGCGAGCTCCGGCTCCCGAAGCACCTCGTTCAACGTCGCGTTGAGCTTGCTGACGATCGGCGCGGGCGTTCCCGGCGGCGCGGAGATCGCGTTCCACGTATCCGAGATCAGGCCGGGGAAGCCGAGCTCGACCGTGGTCGGCGCGTCCGGCAGCTCCGGGATGCGTTTTGTGGTCGTGACCGCGAGGATGCGCGCCTTGCCGCCCTCATGCAGCTTGATGGCCGATTCGAGCTGCATGAAAATCAGATCGACGTGCCCCGCAACGAGATCGTTCAACGCGGGGCCAGTGCCCTTGTAGGGCACGTGAGTCATCTTCGCGCCGGCCAACTTGGCGTAAAGCTCGGCGGTGAGATGTGAGGTCGTGCCTGGGCCCTGCGAGGCATAGTTCACCTTGCCGGGATTGGCCTTCACATAGTCGATGAATTCCTTCGCTGTCTTGGCGGGGAAGTCGTTCTTGACCAGCAGCACGTTCGGGATCGTCGACATGATGCCGACGAACTGGAATTTTGTCGGGTCGTAGTTCAGCGCCGTGTAGAGCGCCACGTTGGTGGTGATCGGCGCGGGTTGCGACGCCATGAGCTGGTAGCCGTCCGGATCGGCCTTGTAGACCGCTTCGGCGGCGAGACTGCCGCCCGCGCCGCCGCGATTCTCGACCACGAAAGTCTGGCCGAGTTTCGCCGCCATGCGCCCGGTCACCAGACGCGTGACTGTGTCGACGCCGCCGCCAGGCGGCACGGTGACGAGAACGCGCACCGGCTTGTTGGGATAGTCGGCCGCGCTCTGAGCGGCGGCGGGAGAGATCGCGAGCGCAAAGGCGGCGGCTGCGATCAACGGCAGATGCTTCGGCATGTTCCATCCTCGAACTGGATAGCCGCTTGTTGCCGGGCCGGAGCTGAAAAGTCAATTTGGCGCGGTGTCGCGTGCGGCATGCCTGCCGCGCGGTTTCGCGTGTCAGGCCAACGCCTTGAGATGGCGGATCGGGCGGCCGGGCGCGATGTTTTCCGCCGCCGCGACGATGGCGTTGGCGTCGATGCCGTAGTGCCGGTAGAGGTCGGGCAGCGATCCGGTCTGGCCGAAATGCTCGACACCGAGCCCCCGCACGCGATGGCCATACACCGCGCCGAGCCACGCGAGCGTCGCGGGATGGCCGTCGAGCACGCTGACGATGCCGCAGTTCGCCGGCACGTCGGCCAAGAGCCGCTCGATGTGCGAGCGAGCGTGGACGAGGCCGCGTTCTCTGGCGCGCTGCGCCGCGGTCCAGCCGGCGTTGAGGCGGTCGGCCGAGGTGACGGCAAGGAGGCCAACGTCGCGGCGGTCCTCGCCCATCAGGCCGATGGCCTGGATCGCCTCCGGCGCGATCGCGCCGGTGTAAGCGACGACAACCTGGCAGTTCGGCCCTGGCTTGCGCAGCCAGTAGGCGCCGTCGACGATGCCCTGGCGCAGCTCGGGCGTCATCTCGCGTTTGATCTGCTCGACCGGCCGCGTCGAGAGCCGCAGATAGACCGAGCCTCCAGTCTCGTCGCGCAGCCAGTTGCGTTCCGACGCTGCACCGTCGCCGTCCTTCTGGATGTAGTCGAACGCGAACGCCATGATCGCGGCAAGCTCGTCGACGAACGCCGGCTCGAATGCCGCAAGCCCGTCCTGCGCCATGCCGATCAGCGGCTGCGCGATCGACTGGTGCGCGCCGCCTTCGGGCGCCAGCGTGATGCCGGACGGCGTCGCGACCAGGATGAAGCGCGCCTCCTGGTAGCAGGCGTAGTTCAGCGCATCGAGGCCGCGCGCGATGAACGGATCATAAAGCGTGCCGATCGGCAGCAGCCGCACGCCATTGATCTGGTGCGACAAGCCGAGCGCAGACAGCAGGATGAACAGGTTCATCTCGGCGATGCCGAGCTCGATGTGCTGGCCCTTCGGCGAGAACTCCCAGGTGAAGGTCGAGGGAATGCGCTCGCTCTTGAACGTGTCGGCCATCGCCTCGCGCGCGAACAGGCCGCGGCGGTTCACCCATGGACCGAGATTGGTGGACACCGTGACATCGGGCGAGGTGGTGACGACGCGTTCCGCCAGCGCGGACTTCTCGCGCGCCAACTCGTTGAGCAGCGCACCGAAGCCGAACTGTGTCGACATGGTTGGCTGGATTACGACCGGCAGCACGTCGGGCACTTCGATCTTGGGCGCCTTGAGGCGGCGCTCGTCGCCCTGCGCGAACGGCACACGGTCGAGGAAGGCCTGCAACTTGTCTTCAGGAGTAGCGAGACCCTCGAACCTGTCCCACTCGTGGCCTGCGCGGATGTCCATCGTCGCGCGCACGCTTTCCATCTGCGCCGGTGTCATCAGGCCGGCGTGATTGTCCTTGTGGCCGGCCATCGGCAGACCGAAGCCCTTGACGGTGTAGCAGATGAAACAGGTCGGCCGGTCGTGGTCGACATTGCCGAATGCTTCGAGCAGCGACGGCAGGTCGTGGCCGCCGAGATTGTTCATCAGCCGCGCCAGCTCGTCGTCGCTGCGCTTCTCGATCAATGCTGTGACGTCGCCCTGGTCGCCAATCTCGTCGAGCAGCCGCTTGCGCCACGCGGCGCCGCCCTGGAACACCAGCGCGGAGTAGAGCGGGTTGGGGCAGGTGTCGATCCAATGCTTGAGCCGTTCGCCGCCCGGCTCGCGGAACGCGGCCTGCTGCAGCGAGCCGTATTTCACGATCACCACGTCCCAGCCGAAATTCTTGAAGAGTTGCTCGTAGCGCTCCCACAGGCCCTCGCGCACCACCGCATCGAGGCTCTGCCGGTTGTAGTCGATCACCCACCAGCAATTGCGCAGGCCCTGCTTCCAGCCTTCAAGCAGCGCCTCGAAGATGTTGCCCTCGTCGAGCTCGGCGTCGCCGACCAGTGCGACCATGCGCCCTTCGGGGGGGGGCTTTCCGTCAATGTCTTGGCCCCAGCCGTGCGCGCGCACGTAATCCTGCGTCAGCGACGAGAACAGCGTCTGCGCGACGCCGAGGCCCACCGAACCGGTCGAGAAATCGACGTCGTCGGTGTCCTTGGTGCGCGACGGGTACGATTGCGCGCCCTTGTAGCCGCGGAAGTTCTCGAGCTTCTCGCGGGTCTGCTTGCCGAGCAGATACTGGATGGCGTGGAAGTTCGGCGACGCGTGCGGCTTCACCGCGACGCGATCCTGCGGGCGCAGCACGTGGAAATAGAGCGCGGTCATGATGGCGGCGAGCGAGGCCGACGATGCCTGGTGGCCGCCGACCTTGATGCCGTCCTCGCTCTCGCGCAGGTGGTTGGCGTTGTGGATGGTCCAGCTCGCCAGCCAGAGCACCTTGCGTTCGAGTTCGCTCAGAATGGCGAGGTCGGCGGCGGAAACGGAAATTGGATTTCGGCTGCTGTCCGACATGGCTCTCTCGCTTCGTCATGCCCGCGCTTGTCGCGGGCATCCACGCCTTGGCTAAAAAGTAAGTCGTGGATGGCCGGGACAAGCCCGGCCATGACGGCGTGGAAATCCGTTTCCATCATTATTTGCCCCTCTCAGAGGCATTGCTTGCCAACGTGAACCATTATTTTCGACAAAATTAGTGTATTCTGCCAGAATAGCGGCACAAGAAGGTGGATTATGCCAAAAAAATCACTCGATGCGACGGATCGCAAAATCCTGGAGCTGCTCCAGGCCGACGGCCGCATGAGCCTGGCCGAGCTTGCCGAGAAGGTCGGGCTATCGCCGTCGCCGTGCCTGCGCCGCGTACGGATGCTGGAGGACGGCGTGATCTCGCGCTACGTCGCGGTGCTCGACCAGCGCGCCGTGGGGCTTCCGGTCAGCGTGTTCGTCTCGATCAAGCTTGAGAAGCAGCGCCAGGAATCGCTCGACCGTTTCGCCAAGGCGATCGAGCGCTGGCCCGAAGTGTTGGAGTGCTACCTGATGACCGGCTCGCGCGACTACTGGATGCGCGTGGTGGTGCCCGATCTCGACGCATACGAGCGCTTCGTGAAGCAGAAGCTGACGCGCGTCGAAGGCATCGCGTCGATTGAATCGAGTTTTGCGCTCGAACAGGTGAAATACACCAACGTGCTGCCGGTTGCGTGAGCGGCCTTAGCCGTGTTTCTCGATTTTGGCGATCGCGTCGAGGTTTCCCGTCCAGCTGTGCGCCGAGCGCGACCAGATCTGCAGCTTCGGCGTCAGTGCATCGCGCTGGCGAATGGTGCCGACGCGAATCCCATAGAACGGCGGGTTATCGCCGGTGTGCGCGCCGTAGATCGGGCTTCCGCAATCGCCGCAGAAAGCCATGACCAGCTTGTTGCCGCTGTCGGCCTGCTTGACATATCGCTTGGGCTCTCCCGACAGGAGCTTGAAGGCGTTTTCCGGGACGCGAACCACCGTGCGGAATGCGGAGCCGGACAGCGACTGGCAATCGGTGCAGTGGCAGATCAGAACCTTTTCGGGATCGACCTCCGCCTCGTAGGTGATGCGGGCACAATGGCAGCTTCCGTCCACCTTCATTGCTCGGCTCCCTGCGGTGTATGCTGGTAGGCGAAGCGATTGTCGCAGATGTTCCGACAAGGTTGAACCGCGATGAACGACACCAGCGGCGTACAGCAGACATTCCGCCTCGAGGAGGCAACGATCGGCGACCTGCATCGCGCGATCCAGGCCGGCGAGACCACCTGCGTCGATGTGGTGAAGCGCTACATCGAGCGGGTGCGCGCCTTCAACGGCATCGCCAGCATGCTGGTGACACTAGACGGCGCCGCGGTGCCGGAGGCCAAGGGCACGGTGCGCGCCGGCGCGCCGCTACGCTTTCCGACCCAGACGGTGAAAGCTTCGGCGATCCTGCCGGACCTTGACAAATATCAGGGTCCGCCAATCGAATTCGGCCGGATGGAGACGACCGCCTCCGATCCAACGGTGCAGCAGCAGTACGGCATGATTGTCGGCATTCCCAACGCCGGCCAAGTCAATGCCATCGGCACGCTCAACATCCGTGGCGAACGGTCCGTCATTTGCAAGGGCGAGTTCGACAAGCATCCCTCGCTCGGCCCACTGCCGCCCGGCGCGCCGCCAGTCTGCGAATACTTCCGCCAGCAACCCGACGCGCTGGAGCGCGCCGCCGAGCTCGACGCGCAGTACGGCCGCAATCCCGATCTCAAGAAAATGCCGATGTACGGCGTGGTGTTCTCGTTCAAAGATCCGTTCGACACCAAGGACATGCGCTCGACCGGCGGCGGCGACGCCCGCTACGACATGGACTTTCCGGCGCGCGACCATGTGCTGGTCGAGCAGCTCCGCAACAAGGGCGCGATCATCTTCGCCAAGGCGGCGAACACCGAATACAACGGCCGCGCCGGCGATCCCGGCGGGCGCAACAAGCCCGACAAGGTGCTGCCGTCGACGCTCGGCTATCAGCGCAGCACCTGGGCGGGCAATCCGTCGAATCCTTACGACACCACGCGTTCCGCCTCGCTCGGCTCGAGCTCCGGCTCGGCGCTGTCGGTCAGCGTCAACATGGTGATGGCGAGCCTGGGTGAAGAGACCCGCGCGTCGTGCCGCGGGCCGTCGAACCATAACGCGGTGGCGCTGATCCTGCCGCACAAGTCGATGATCGGCTTTGACGGCGGCGCGATCGGCGCCGACATCTATTGCGACCGCACCGGCATCCATGCGCGCAAGATCCAGGACTGCGCGAAAATCCTCGATGCGCTGAAGGACGATGACGCGGCCTACTACGATCCGCGCGACGTGTTTTCGACGGTGCCGCGCTCGTCAGTGCTGAGTACGTCCTATGAGATGCACGCCAGGATGCCCGGCGTGCCGAACGCGCTCGGCGGCGTCCGGCTCGGCGTGATCCGCGAGTCGATGGTGTATCCGAAGGGCTCCAAGACCGAACAGCCGATCGTCGATGCGGCCACGAAAGAGATCAAGGATGTGCTGGGCGGCCGGCTCGGCGTCACGCTGGTGGAGTCGTCCGATCCGCTCTGGCAGCGCGATCCTGACGTGGAGCAGATGAAGGTCGACTACCGCATTGCGCTGGCGCGGCTGGTGCCGGTGTTCATGCCTGACCTGTTGTTCCGGCTGCGGCGCGACGGCGCGCCGTTGTTCAAGGAGTTCGCAGAAGCGATCACACCGACCGAGTTCCTGCCGGGCAAGGTGTTCGGTTCGGGGGCGATGTCGCCGATCGACTATTGCGTCGCGCTGGCGGAAGGCCGCATCGCGCCGCCGGCCAATTTCGATCTCGGAACGATCCAGCAGCAGGAGCTGTCCAACACGTTCCGCTTCCACATCTCGCAGTACCTTTCGCGACGCGCCGAGGACTGGAAAGCCAGGGGTTTCTCCGAGTCGTTGGCCGACTGGGCGTCGCTCAACGCTCGTTCCAAATTCTGGGGCGACGACCAGCGCGCCGCGTTCAAGAACTGGGAGGAGGTCACCGACCCGCGCAATCCGCTCAACGGGCGGCAGGGCGTGAACGAGCGCATCATGCTGCGCGAATTGCTGCGCCGCGCCGACATGATGGTGATCCTGGAGAACAAGCTCGACGCGCTGGTGCGGCTGCACACGCCGTGGCCGCCGGGGCTGATCGGCCACGCTTATCAGTACGACATCGCCAGCAACCTGCGGCCGGAGTCGCTGTCGGGTCCGAACGCGGGATTGACTGAAGTGCTGATCCCGGCGGGCTACGTCACCACCGCCTACGATCCGGTCTACAAGCTGACGCCGGACGGCAAGAAGTACGTGTCGCAAGCATCCGACAAGCCGACCAAGCTCGCGGAGCCCGGCCTGCCGTTCTCGCTGGTGTTTCGCTGCGAGCCCGGCAAGGAGGACATCGTGCTGCGGATCGCGTCGGCCTACGAGGCCGCGAGCCAGCGGCGCATCCCGCCGCCGGCGTTTGGGACGCTGAAGTAGCGGCTGTCATTCCGGGGCGCCGCCGAAGGCGGCGAGCCCAGAATCCAGACGCAAATTCCGAATGTGGTTCTGGATTCCGGGTTCGCTCGCTTCGCAAGCGCCCCGGAATGACGGCCGGCGCTATTCCCGCCCCGCCACCTTCCTCATCAGCGCGTCGGCATCCACCGGTGCCGCATCGCCGGTCCACACCACGTACTGATCGGGCCGCACCAGAATCATGCGCGCCTCGTAGGCCTCGCGGCCGCCGCTCCAGGTGTCTTGCACCGTCTTCAGCGGCACGCCGAGCGATGTCGCGGCACGCTCGATCGCTGCCATGCTCGCGTCGTCCGCGCCAAATGCCAGCAGCGTGAAATCCGGTCCCAGTTCGTCGAACGTGCTGCGGCCCGATGACAGCGTCAGCGGCGTCAGGTGATGCCCCGGACGCGCCAGCACCAGATGATCGCCATGCGCGCTGCATACCCCGCCCGGCGGACCTATCACCACCGACGAGCCTTCGTAGTTCGGCTCATAGTTCTGCACTCGCCATCCGATGTCGGTGCCGAACTGGTGCCAGATTTCCTCGAATGCGGCCTTGTTGCTTTCCGGGCGGTGGCGGTTGAGCAATTCGCCCTCGCGCTTGATGCGCGCGGCGATGAAGTCTTCCGCGGTCTCCTCGAACACCGGGCGGCGCTCCTCGCCATAGGAGCGCAGCAGCCCGTCGCCGCCCCAGCCCTTGATCCGCGCCGCGAGCTTCCAGCCGAGATTGGTGGCGTCCTCCAGCCCGTTGTTGAGGCCGAAGCCGCCGTAAGGTGGATGGCTGTGCGCCGCGTCCCCGGCGATGAATACGCGGCCGACCCGATAGCGCTTCGCCACCGAAACGCGCAGATCCCAGAAGCCGACGTGATCGTATTCGCACTTGATCTTGAAGCCGCAGACCTTCTCCAGCAGGCCGTGGAAGTCGAAATTCTCCCGCGTGCTGTCGCCGGGCACAGGCGAATGGAAGAACCAGCCTTCGCCGACGTCGATGCGGCCGAAGAACTGCCAGTAGCCGTGCAGGTCCGGGTGCATGACGCGATAGGTCGAGCGCGGCGGAAATTTTTCCAGCGCCTTGTGCAGGTCGCGGGAGCGGAACACCAGCAGCACCATGAGCTGGTCGAAGTCGGTGCCACTGCGCTCGATGCCGATCTGATCGCGCACCAGCGAGCGTGGGCCGTCGCAGCCGACCGCATAACCGGCTTCCAGAGTTTCTCGACCGCCCCCGCCGTTGTGCTGCTCGATCGCGATGCGAACGCCGTGCTCGTCCTGCTCGACCGATGTCGCGGTCCAGCCGAAATACGATGTAACACTCGGCAGCTTGTCCATCTTGGCGCGCAGCACCTTCTCGGTCTGGTACTGCGGCAGTCGCTCGTTGGCCTGCGAGTAGAAGGCGCGGACCATCTCGCGGCCGGGCGGCGCATGCCAATAGTCGCTGCTCAGGCTTCGGAAGAACGTCACCTCGCCGATCGGAAAGCCTTCCGGAGCGGTGCGGGCGGCGCGGATTTCGTCGACCACGCCCCAGAACTGGAAGTGCTCCATCGTGCGCTGGGTGAGGTTCTGGCCCTTGGGAATTTGCGACAGGCCCTCGCGCGTCTCGATCAGTGCGCAGGAGATGCCGCGGATGCCGAGGTCGACGGCGAGCGCCACGCCCACCGGTCCTCCGCCCACGACAATGACCTGATAACGCTTCGCCACGCCTCGCTCCCGCCGACATGAAACAAATCCGGGAAGGCGGCGGCTTTGTCAAATACGGCGCGCTTATCCCTCAGTGCGAGCGGAGATGGTTAGTGCGGCCGCAATAATTTCGGCGGGTCCCACACCATGGTTTGTTTGCCATTTTTAAACGCAGTGAGCGGCTGCGCTATTTCCGCAATCGCCTGCTCGGGCGTCTGTGCATTGATGATGACCACGTCGCCCGGGTTGCCCACCTTGAATCCGTAGTCCTTGAGGTTGAGCAGCCGGGCGGAGCGCTCGGTCAGCATGTTGAAGCACTCGCGAATCTGGTGCGGCCGGTCGATCTGCACGACGTTGGCATAGAGATTTGCGATGCGGATCAGCGAGCAGTCGCCATAAGGCGTCGCCGGATTGAGGATGTTGTTGGAGGAGAGCGAGCAGTTGACGCCATGCTCGCAGAGGTGGTTGGCGTCGGCGACGCCGCGCACCACCGAATGGTCGCGGTCGCGACCCATCAGGAACATGTCGGTGGTGGGCAGCACCGTCACCGCGACGCCGGTGTCGGCGAGGCGCTTCGCCAGAGCCGCCACCTCGGCCGGCGGCATCAGCGACAGCTTCGCCATGTGGCCCACGGTGACGCGTCCGCCCCATTTGTATTTCTCGGTCAATTCGCGGACCAGGTAGACGTTCAGGTTGTCCGGCGTGTTGCCAACATCGAGATGCATGTCGATGTCGACGTCGAATTCGCGCGCGATCTCGAAGATGCGCCGGATCTGGCCGTGCTCGTCCTTGTCGTAGCGCGGCGCGCCGCCGACCAGCTTGGCGCCACGCTTGAGGCCTTCGATCACCAATTCCTCGGTGCCGGGATAGCTGGCGAGGCCCTCCTGCGGAAACACGCAGATTTCGATGTCGATCGCCCATTTGTATTCGTCGATCAGCGATTGCACGCCCTCGAAACCGCGCATGCCGATGCCGGGATCGACCTCAAGCTGGGTGCGCATCCGCGTGGTGCCGTGCTTGATGCATTCTTCGAGCGTTTTCTTCGCTCGCTCATGCACGTCCTCGACCGTCATCGCCGGCTTGATCGGCGTGACGCCGAACACCGGGCTGAGCTTGCTGCGTTCCTGCGGCGCGCAGCGGTCGATGATGCGCGACTTATCGAGATGGATGTGGGTTTCGATCAGGCCGGGGCACGCGAGGTTGTCCTTGGCGTCGTGCACCTTGCCGTCCGCTGCGAGATTTTTCTCGATCGCGACAATGCGGCCTTTGTCGATGCCGACGTCGAAAGGCTCTCCGTCCTGGCGATCGGAAAGCCTCGCGTTGCGGACGATCAGGTCCATCTCACTCCACCTTGATGCCGGCTTCCTTGATGATCGCGTGCCACTTGTCGACCTCGGCTTTCTGGTGAGCGGCGAGCGCTGCCGCAGTTTGCTGTTCCGGCGGCGGTATCTGCTGGCCGAGCGTGGCGAGGCGCGCGCGGACGTTCGGGTCGGCGAGCGCAGCGCGGGCAGCATTGCCGATCTTCTCTATTGCTTCCTTCGGAGAGCCTTTTGGCAGCCAGATGCCGTACCAGGTCAGAATGTAGGTCCCTGGCGCGCCGGCCTCGTCAACCGTGGGAATATCGGGCGCTGCTTCAAGGCGCTTGTCGGACGTGACAGCAAAGGCCTTCACCGATCCACTTCGCACATGCGGCAGTGCGGTGATGGCCTGGTCGAACGTGAGGTCGATGTGGCCGGCCACGATGTCGCGCATGATCTCCGCGGAGCCGGTCTTGTACGGGACGAACTGGAACTTGGTGCCGGTGACCTTCTGCACATAGACACCGCTGATGTGCTGCCCTGAACCGACGCCGGCGGTGCCTTGCGAGGCTTTGTCGGGGTTGGCCTTGAGCCAGGCGATCAGTTCCTTGAAGTCCTTGGCCGGCAGGTCCTTGCGACCGACCGCGATGTACGGATTGGCGGAAAGGCGCGCGACCGGCTCGAAATCGCGCTGGATGTCGTAACTCAGGTTGTAGATCGCGCCATTGGTGATGTGCGACGGCCAGTTGCCGATGCTCACGGTGTAACCGTCTGGCGGCGAGCGCACCGCCTTGCCGACGCCGATGGTGCCGTTCGCACCGGTGACGTTCTCGATCACGATCGGCTGGCCGAGCGATTGCCGCATCGGCTCGATCAGGAGCCGCGCCAGCACGTCGACCGGGCCGCCCGCGCCGTACGGCACGATCATGGTAATGGGGCGCGTCGGGTAGGTCTGGGCGGAAGTGGCGCCGGCCAGGGTGAAGGTGGCGAGCGCCACGCCAACTGAGAGTTTTTTCATCACTCATCTCCATTTCAGCGAGGCCGGCGGGGCAACGATACCGGCATCGGGGGCCGCTCGGAAGCCGAGATCTTGGTCGCTGCCTGCATGGCTCGTGAGCAATTTCGGTGCGCTCGGGCGGCGCAGAAAACTGTTCACAACTGCGGCGCGTATCAAGCCTTCGCGTGCCTGTGCGCCGCACGTGGCTATCTTGCCGCAAGTGATTTGCCGTTCGGGGGAATTGGCGAATGCGAGGCATTCTTTTCGGTGTCGCATTGGCGCTCACGATCAGCGCTGCCGCGGCGGAGCCTGCCTGTCCGGGCAAGCCGGACGCGCTCGGCGTCAGCCGCGAGCTGGTGGTCAGCCCGTCCGAATATTTCCTGCTCGGCCGGATGCAGTACCGGCAGACTCTTCCGCTCAACGACCGCGAGGTGGTGCTGACCTTCGACGATGGGCCGCTCCCGCCTTACTCCGATCGCGTGCTCGACATCCTGGCGAAAGAATGCGTCAAGGCGACGTTCTTCGTGGTTGGCCGGATGGCGCGGGCCAATCCCGCCGTGGTGCACCGCATCTACAACGCTGGCCATACCGTCGGCACCCACAGCCAGAACCATCCGATCCGGTTTGACCGCATCTCCGGCGCGCGCATTGGGGACGAGATCGACGACGGCATTGCCTCGGTAGCCGCCGCGCTGGGCGACGCCAAGGCGCTGGCGCCGTATTTCCGCATTCCCGGATTGGGCCGCACGCCAGCCGTTGAGGCGCATTTGAAGGCGCGCTCGCTGGTGGTGTGGAGTTCGGACACCCTCGCCGACGATTGGCGCAAAATCAGCGCCAATCAGGTGCTGCGTCTTGCTCTGTCGCGCCTGGAGCGGAAGGGCAAAGGCGTGCTGCTGTTGCACGACATCCAGCCGCGCATGGTGCTGGCGCTGCCGGCCCTGCTCACAGAGCTGAAGCTGCGTGGCTTCAAGATCGTGCATGTGGTTTCCGAGGGCGAGCGTCCAGTATTGCCGGAGAGGCAAATGGTGGCCTCGGCGTCCAAGGAGGCCTGGCCGCGTGTTCTGCCGGCTCAGCGCATGACGACGGGTTCGCCGGCGGCGCCGTTGCCTGCTGCTGCCGCGCCTACCGCGGAGCCAGCCGCCGACGCGGAGCCGACTGCCGAAGCGATATTGAGCGAAGCGATTCCCTTGCCGCTGCCGCGCGCGATCCGCTATGCGGCGGCCAAACCGCCGTCCAAACCGCCGTCCAAACCGCCGTCCAAGCCGCAGGTCGTCGCGGCGCGCGACATTCACGGCGCGCAATAAGATCAGGCTTTTCGATTGGCGAGTTGTGCCACCGCGCGGCGATCGGCCTTGCCGGTCGCCCCGGCGGGCAGCACGTCGCAGAAGTAAAACACATCCGGGATCTTGAAGCGTTCCGTGCGCGCCAGCAGGAACGTGCGCAACTCCGCCTCGTCGACCTGCAAACCGGCGCGCCTGACAATCGCCGCATGGATCGTTTCGCCCAATCGCTCGTCCGGGACGCCGGCGCACAGCGCCGCGGCGACGGCGGGATGCTCGCAGAGCAGGTTGTCGATTTCGAGCGGCGCAATCTTGATGCCGCCGCGCGATACGATGTCCTTGGCGCGGCCGATCAGCTCGACGCGGCCGTCCGGCCGCGCGCGGGCGAGATCGCCGGTGCGGAAGTAGTCGCCACGGGTCGAATCAGCAGTCAGCACCTGATTGTCGAGATAGCCCAGCATGCCGAATGGTGTGCGGACTTGCAGCTCACCGTCGTCGCCGATGCGATAGGAAACTCCTTCGGTCGGAACGCCGATAGTGCCGAGCCCGTTCGGCTGGTCGGCGGGCTTGAGTACGAAATCGCACGACCCGGTTTCGGTCAGCCCGTAGAGATCGAAAATTTCGGCCCGCGGCGATTTTGCCTGCATCGCGATTGCCAACGGCTTCGGCAGCACTTCGCCACCTGTCAGGATCAGGCGGAGATTGGGCGCGTTGAACGCAGGATCAGCGAGCGCGGTCCGGTACATCGACGGCACGCCGCCGAGAATGGTTGCGCCCGCATCGAGCCCGCGCCGGAGCGCATCGGCCGTGAAGCGCGGCATCAGTAGCGGCTTCGAACCGGTCTGCAGCGCCAGCAACACCACCCACAAGCCAAAGATGAAAGTGAGCTGCAGCGGGACCAGCACCACATCGTCCGACTTGAAGCGCAGCAGGCGGTCCAGCACCGCGAGCTTGTCGGCGAGACGCCGGTGGCCGATGACCGCACCCTTCGGCTGGCCGGTGCTGCCGGAGGTGAAGATCACCAGCGCGGCATTCCGAAGCAGCGGACGTTCCGGCGGCGGCGCGGCGCCGCATATCTCCAGCCGGTCGATATCGACGAGATAGCGCGCCCCAGTCGCCTTGATGAGCGCTGCGCCGGTCGACGGCGCTGCGTTGACGTGGAGCGGCACGGCGACCACGCCGGCTTGCCACACGCCGAGCAATGAGCCGAGATCGGCCGGCCGGTTGCCGATGCGGACGATGACAGGTTCGTTCGGAGCAACGCCGGATGTGCGCAGGAGTTGTTCGACGCGCTGTCCGATTGCAAGCACGTCAGCCGGCGGGAGCGCCCGGTCGCTGACGCTGGCAATGTCCCAGCGCAGCTTTGGCAGCGCGCGGACCATCAGCTCGGCGAGCGCGCAGTTCATTTTTGTTTCGGGAAGCGCGCGTCACGCCAGGCCAGCGCGGCCTTCAATCCATCACTGCGCGCGATGTCCATGAATTGCCTCTTGTCGGGCGAGCCCGCGCCTTCAATCGCAAGATCGATGGCGAGCGCTTCTTCCAGGGCCTGAAGCATGTTCTGCGCTTCGAACGAACGGTTGATCGCGCGCTTGGTTTCCTTGACGAGATTTGGATCGATGGCGGCGATATGCTGTGCCAGCGCCAGTGCCGTCTCATCGAGCTCTGCGACCGGCACGATCCGATTGACCATGCCGATCTCCTTGGCGCGCGCCGCCGATATGCGGTCCTCGCCGGTGAGGATGATCTCCTTCGCCGCCTTCGGTCCGACGATCCAGGGCAGGATCATCGCCACGATGCCGGCGCCGAACTTCAGCTCCGGTTCGCCGAAGAACGCGTCGTCGGCCGCGATAGTGATGTCGCAGGCCAGCGCCAGCTCGCACGCCCCGGCGAGGCAAGGGCCGCGTACCGCTGCGATGGTCGGCAGTGGGCAATGCCAGAACCGCATGATGGTGTCGAAATCCTTGCGCAGGATCGGCCGCCATTGCTCGACGCCCTGCGGCCGGCGCTCCATCTGTTCCTTGAGGTCGAAGCCAGAGGAAAACGCGGTTCCCCCGCCGCGCACGATCACCGCGCGGACGTTTGCGTCACGCTCGATGCCGTCGAGCGCCGCGCCGATCTCGCCGAGCATCGCCTGATTCAGCGCGTTGGTACGCTCCGGGCGATTGAGCGTGATCCGCGCGACGCGGTGGATGGTCTCGACGATGACGGTCGAGAATCCCATTGCTAGTCCCGATACGTCCGGCCCACGCCCAGGCACCAGTTCTGCCAGGCGCGGTTGAGCCAGAGTTCGTTGGTGGCGGCGATCACCTTCGTTACCTCACCCTTGGAGAGGAATTTCACCTTGCCCATCGACTCGGCCTGCATCTGCAGCTTTGCGTTCAGCTCGAGATAAACGGCGGTGAACACGGTGGCGCGCATGCTCGGGCCGACCACCACGCAGCCGTGGCCGCGCATCAGCGAGGTGCGTCCCTTGCCGAGCGCCTTGGCGAGGTCGCGGCCCATCGCCATGCTGGTGACCAGCATGTCGGTGTCGCCGAATTTCTTGCGCTGATCCCAGATCGGCACCTCGTGCCCGATCGTCGCGCAGGTGTGCATGATCGGTTTCAATTTCTTGCCCGTGGTGCCGAACGGAATGACGCCGGGGCTGTGGTTGTGAATGACCGACATGACGTCGGGCCGCGCTTCGTAGGCTGCGCCGTGGATGAAGCGTTCGGCATAAGGCTTGCGGCCCTTGCCGTCGACTGCCTCGCCTTCGAGCGTGAACTCCATGATGTCCTCGGCCTGGACGCGGGCGGGCGCGCGCGAGCACGACAACAGGTAGCGCTTGGGATTGTCGGGGTGCCGGATGCTGACGTGGCCGAACGTGTCCACGATGCCTTCATTGGCCAGAATGCGGTTGGCGGTGACGAGATCTTCGATCAATTCGGCAGACACAGCCATAACGGCGTTTCCCCTCTTATGATTTGAAAGTTCAGAACGACAACTGGGTCTTCAGCATCGGTACCGTTTCGACGCGCGGCAGACTCGGCTGGTGGCCGTAAAGCCACGACATGTCGACGCCGCCCTGCGCGGTCCACTCGCCGATCACCTGGTTGCGCAGCTCGCGATTGACGCCAGAGGCGTGATAGATCTCGCCAAACACACGTGCCATGAGCTGCACACGCGCGGTGCGCAGGTAGCGCAGCTCCTGGTATTTCTTGAATGCCGCCTCGTAGTTGTTGCCGTGCGCTTCCACTTGCTCGGCGAGGCATACTGCGTCTTCAAGCGCCATGTTGCCGCCTTGCGCGAGGTATTGGAGCATCGGATGCGCGGCGTCACCCAGCAGGGTGACGCGCCCCTTGCTCCACTGCTTGATCGCCGGGCGATCGCACAGCACCCACATTTTCCACGCGTTGACCTTTTGCAGCAGCATGCGGACAGGTTCACACTTGTCGGCGAACTTCTTATGCAGTTCTTCGGGATCGCCGTAAGTGTCCCAGCCTTCTTCGTAGCGGTCGGAGTGGAACACGACGACGAGATTGAAGATTTCGCCGCGCCGCATTGGATAGTGGACGAGATGGGTCTTCTCGCCAGCCCAGACAATCATCCGATTGATGCGATGCTCCGTCGGCCATTGTTCCGTCGGCACCACGGCGCGATAAGCGATGTGGCCGGATACGACCGGCTTGCCGTCGCCGACGATCGTCTGGCGGACGGTGGACCACAGCCCATCGCAGCCCACCAGCGCCGCGCCGCTAAACACTTGGCCGCTTTCGCAACGGGCGGTTACGCCGCCAACGGACTGATCGATGCCCAGGATCTTCTGCGACGTCGTCAGCGTGATGAGATTGGACCGCTTGCACGCCTCATGGATGACATTGAGCATGTCGGCGCGGTGAATCACCGCGTAGGGCGCGTGGTACTTGTCGTAAAAACGTTGATCGACCGGGAGATTGATGAAGGTCTCCCCGGTGATGGAGTCCCGCATCTCCAGACCTTCGGGGAACACCGCCCATTTGCTCATCTCGGCGGTCAGACCGAGGAACTCGAACATGCGGAACACGTTGGGGCCAAGCTGGATGCCGGCGCCGATTTCTTTGAACTCGTCCGCCTGCTCGATGACGTGGCTGGGGATGCCCTTGCGCGACAGCGCGAGTGCGGTGCCGAGCCCGCCGATGCCGCCGCCGACCACCAGAACCGGCGGCTGCTTTCCGTTGACACTCATTGACGCAACTCCCGGCAACTCACGACACCGCTCCCACGCTACTCTAGGGGTGCGGCTGCCGCGCGATCAAGCGAGCCGGGGCGTAGGCAGCCGCACGGAAATGCATGATACTTGCCGGAAACAACAAGCCTTGTGGCAGCGGGAGGACGACATGACGAAGACGCTCGTGCTGATTGCGTTCGGCCTGATGGGTGCAGTCCCGGCCGCGGCACAGAGCTATCCTTCCAAGACCATCACCATCGTGGTGCCGGCATCGCCCGGCGGCGTGACCGACACGCTGGCGCGCCAGCTTGCGCAACGGTTCACCGAGAAGTGGGGCCAGCAGGCGGTGGTCGAGAACCGGCCCGGCGCCAACAATTCGATCGCGGCGGAGTACGTCTCGAAGGCCGCGCCCGACGGCCACACGATGTTCATCGGGCCGGACGGCACGTTCGTCGCCAACCCGAGCCTGTATCCCAAGCTGCCGTACGATCCTGAGAAGAGCTTCACACCAATCACCGGGCTGGTGATCATCAATCATGCGTTGATCACCAATCCGTCGGTGCCGGCTAAGAACGTCACTGATTTGCTGGCGATGGCAAAGGAAAGGCCGGCCTCGATCAACTACGGCACGTTCGGCATCGGCTCCAGCGGCCACATGAACATGGAGCTCTTGCAGAACATGTCGGGCGCGAAGTTCCAGGCGGTGCATTACAAGGGCGCCACGCCCGCGCTGACCGATACGATCGCCGGCCATATCCAGATGATGTTCGTCAGCGTTGGCACCGCGGTGCCGCAGTGGCGGGCCGACAAGGTGAAGTTCATCGCAGTGAGTTCCGCCAAGCGGATGCCGCAACTGCCGGACGTTCCGACCGTGTCGGAGTCCGGCGTGCCGGGCTACGAGGCGGTGTCGTGGTTCGGCCTGTTCGGCCCGGCCGGCATGCCCGCCGACGTGACCGCCAAGATCAACGGCGAAATCCGCGCCATGCACGCGGAAGCCGAGTTCCGCAAGACTTTCCTCGACAAGTTCTACTTCCAGTCCATCGCGGGGCCGCCGGAGCAACTCACCGCCTTCATCAAGGCCGAGGAGCCGAAGTGGCGCAAGATCATCACCGACGCAAAGATAAAGGTAGAGTGAGCCACAGTCGTCATGCGCGGGCTTGACCCGCGCATCCATCCTCTAACGAAGCAAGATGGATTGCCGGGGCATAGGCGAGCGAAGCGACGCCGTTCTTCGAACGGCTATGCCCGGCAATGACGAGGAGAGAGACGCGACATGGCGAAGAAAAAACTGCCCGACGACCTCAAGAAGCTCCGCGATAGCTACGTCGAGTTGTTCGGCACGCTGCCGCCGTTGCCGGCCGGCCGCTTCGAGTTCTCCGGCGAGGTCGATCCAGAAGCGCTGCGGCTGTGGGAACAGATGCGCGCCCGCGCGTTCTACAACGACGTGTTCGACCTGAAGACCACGCAGCTTATCCTGTTCGGCATGCTGCTGGTCGAGCACAACCAGATCGCGGCGCAGGCGCATGCGGCGGCGGCGCGCCGCGCCGGAGCAAGCTGGGAGGAACTGCACAAGATCGTCGAGCTCGCGTCGGCCACCGGCGCGCTCTATCCGGCGAACCAGGGCAGCGCGCTGCTCAATGGGCTGCGCGACAAGGAAGCGAGCAAGTAGGAGATACGGTCATGCGGACATTGGCTGTCGCGTTCGGAGCAGTGCTGACATCCGTGCTGGTAGCGCACGCCCAGGACTACCCCGCGCCGAAGGAAGGCACCTTCATCGCCAAGAACTTCAAGTTCCACACCGGCGAGGTGATGCCGGAGCTCCGCCTGCACTATCGGACCATCGGTGAGCCGACCGGACAGCCGGTGCTGATCCTGCATGGTACATCGGGGTCGGGTGCGGGCTTCCTCAACGCGGCGTTCGCCGGCGAGCTGTTCGGACGCGGCCAGCCGCTCGATGCGACCAAGTATTTCATCATTCTGCCGGACAACGTCGGCGCCGGAAAATCTTCGAAGCCGTCGGACGGCATGCGGGCGAAGTTTCCACGTTACAATTACGACGACTTGATCGACGCGCACCATCGGCTGGTCACCGAAGGTCTCGGCATCAAGCATCTGCGCTTGGTGATGGGAAACTCGATGGGCGGCATGCACACCTGGCTGTGGGGCGTGAAGTATTCCGGCCTGATGGATGCGCTGGTGCCGATGGCAGCGCAGCCAAGCGAGGTTTCCGGCCGCAACTGGATGACGCGGCGCATGATGATCGAACTGATCCGCAGCGATCCCGACTGGAACGAAGGCAATTACACGACGCAACCGAAGTCCCTGCGGCTTGCCAATGCGTTCTTCAATGCCGCGACCAACGGCGGAACGCTGCGGCTTCAGAAGCGCGCCCCGACACGCGAGGCGGCCGACAAGCTGGTCGACGAGATGCTGGCGGCGCGGGGCCCCGCCGACGCCAACGACTTCCTCTATCAGTACGACTCGTCACGCGACTACAACGCGTCGTCCGGCCTGGAGCGCATCACCGCTGCGCTGCTCGCGATCGTTTCAATGGATGACGAGCGCAATCCATCGGAGACCGGAATCATGGAGCGCGAGATGAAACGCGTGAAGAACGGCAAGTTGTACATGATCCCGGCGAGCGACGATACGCGCGGTCACGGCACCACGGCGCAGGCAAAATTCTGGAAGCAGCAACTCCAGGAGCTGCTGGAGAAAGCGCCGCGCCGGACGATGTAACTACTTTCCCAATCCCGGCATCAGCGTCAGCGCGTTGCCGCGCTCGATCGCGGCGAGGTCGGTGGCGCTGAGCTTGAGCGCGGCGAGGCCGTTGACCGTGATGTCGGGCGCCCAGAATGGATAGTCGGTGCCAAACAGCAGTTGCGACACCGGCACGATGTCGAGTACCGCCGCCAGCGCGCCCGGCGTGGTGACGCCGACCACGTCGAGGTAGAGCTTGCTCAATTCGGCCTTTACGCCGTTTGGTACGCGCGCAGCCAGTTCAGGCCGGTTCTTGGCAAGGCCGGCGAGCCGGTTCGCGACCATGCCGAGCGCGCCGCCGCCGTGAGAGAAGATCCACCGGATGTTCGGGCAGCGCGAGAACGTGCCGCTGAACAAGAGGCTGGTGATGGTGCGCGTGGTGTCGAACGGGAATTCGATGGTCGGCGGCGGGATATCCTTAACGCGGTTGAACGCGAAGCTCGCCGCGGTCGGATGGAAATACACCACTGCGTTGCGGCGGTTGAGCTCGTCGAACACCGGAGCGAAGGCGTCCTCGCCCGGATACTTGTCGTCGTAGTTGGTGGTGAGTGCGATGCCGTCCGCGCCGAGCGTGTCGTAGAGATATTCGATCTCGCGCAGGCTGCCTTCGACGTCCGGTAGCGGAATGGTGGCGAAATGCCCGAACCGGCCCTTGTAGTCGGACTGCATCTTCGCCGCGGCGTCGTTGCACTCGCGCGCCAGCGTGCGCGACGCCTGCACGTCGCCGAGCCAGACGCTCGGCGTGCCGATCGAAAGCACCGAGACGGCGATGCCGTCCTTGTCCATCGCCTCGACGGCGTGGCTCGGCTGCCACGTTGTCAGCCGGTCGTAGAAGGTGTGGGTGGTGCGCTTGAGAATTTCGCGGGTCTTCTCGACATAGACCGGCGGATAGGGGTGGTGGTGCGTGTCGATGCGGTGCGGGACCATGGCTCACTTGTCGGAACGAGGGGAAACGGGGATTGAGCTAGCGCGGTCCGGAGCATATCAATTCGGGCTGCGAAAGTAGCGGCAGAACGGCTGCCGGGAGACATGAACATGATCATCGACGGCCCGGATTCGGTCACCAAGGCGGTGCTCTCCGAGATCGAGCACGCGCCCGACCCGCGCTTCCGCGAGGTCATGTCGGCGCTGGTCCGGCATCTGCACGCGTTCATTCGTGAGGTGAAGCTCTCCGAGGTCGAATTCCAGCAGGCCGCGGCCTACGTCAACGCCATCGGGCAGAACAGCAACGCGTTCCACAACGAGGCGGTGCTGATGTCGGGCTCGCTCGGCGTGTCGACGCTGGTGTGCCTGCTCAACAATGGCAACAACGGGCAGACCGAGACCACCGCGAACCTGCTCGGTCCATTCTGGCGGCTCGATTCGCCGCGCACGGAGAATGGCGGCTCGATCGTCCGCTCGCCGACGCCTGGACCCGAGTTGTTCGTCACCGCGCACGTGAAGGACCCACACGGTAAGCCGGTCGCCAGCGCCGAGGTTGATATCTGGCAATCCTCGACCGAAGGGCTTTACGAAAACCAGGACCCGACCCAGGCCGACATGAACCTGCGCGGCAAGTTCACCACCGATGCGCAGGGGAATTTCTCGTTCCGAAGCATCCTGCCGGCTGGATATCCGATCCCGATCAACGGGCCGGTCGGCGATCTGCTGCGCGCGCAGGGCCGCCACAACATGCGGCCGGCGCACCTGCACTTTCTGATCTTCAAGGAAGGGCTAAAGACGCACATCTCACAGGTGTATGTGCCGCAGGACCCGCACATCGAAACCGACGTGCAGTTCGGCGTCACCAAGGCGCTGCTCGGTGACTACATTCGCCATGAGACCGGCACGCCGCCAGCGCCGGGTGTGAAGGCGCCGTGGTACACGCTCGACTACGCGTTCCACATGGAGCGCGGCAAAGCCGAGCTACCGCGCGCGCCGATTCAGGATAAGGCGGGGTCGGTGGAGATGCGGCCGGAGTTCCTCGCCAGCAACCGCGCGAAATAGCGTACGCATGATCTTATTTCCCGCCCGCGCGAAGCCCTGGCACCGGGTCGTCATTGGCTTGATGCTTCAGCGGGCGGAGGCAAGCCGGAAATAAGATCACGCGCAAAGAAGTCACCGCATTAACGGAAAATTTGTCGGGCGGAATCGGTTTCGATTCGAAGAACAATTCGCGGAACCGGAACGAAGCGAGACGTTTTGCAGAACAGAACGCGCGATCCGGCTTAACGCAGCGCGCAAGATCGAAGCGATCGCGTTAAGAGAAAATTGTCCGCTGAGAATCGGTTTCGATTCGGCAGCGATTCGTTCTTTGCGAACGAAACAGGCCGGTGACGTGAACGCTTTGTGTCTCCGGCGCGGCCGCTGGCGCCGGAGACACCATATCAGCGCTACTTTTTCCGCGCGTCGGCGTAGGGATAGATGAAGTCACCGCTCTTGTATTCGGGCGGCCAAAGTATCGGCGTCCTCGAGCCGTCACGGAACTGGTCGAGATTGTTGGGCGCAACGTTCTGGACCTGCGTCGTGAACTGACGCGCTGTCGTCCACTCGCCGTCCTTGGCGAACGCAACGTCACCGACCACGGTCTTGAACGTCAGCTTGCGCATCTGCTCGGCGACCTTGTTGTGGTCGAGGCTCTTGGCCGCCTCCACGGCTTGCGCCAGCGTCTGGCCGGCTGCATAGCCGATCGGAACGAAAGCGTAGCCGAGCGGGTCGGTCTTCAGCTCAGGCGCTTTGGCTTGGTAGCGCTTCATCAGCTCGTCGAGGCCAGGGAACTGGAGCTTCGGCGACGGCAGGAACGTCTCGACGATGACAAGCCCGTTGGCAGCCGGACCAAGCTGCACGCGAATCGGCGTGATCAGCATGCCGATCATCGCGCCGCCGAACATCTTCGGCTGGAGATTGATCTCGTTTGCCGCACGGATGATGCCGACGTTGTCCGGCGGATAGGCCGCGACATAGAAGATGTCGGGGTTCACCGCCTGTACGGCGCGCACCATCGGCGTGAAGTCCGTGGTGGCCGGCGGATAGCTCTGATCGTAGATGATCTTGAAGCCGCGCTTCTTTGCTTCTTCGCGGGCGCCGTCCGAGGCGCTGCGGGCGAACTCGGCGTCGGCGGCCAGGATCGCGACAGTCTGCGGCTTGGGCTTCTGCTGCGCCGCGATCTCGAAGAACCCAATGGCGAATGTATTCACCCCATCCGGTCCCGCTGGGATCATTGAGAAATACTTGTCGTAATTGAAATGCCGGTTGATGCCGATGGCGGTGAGGCTGATCGTCATCTTGTTGTGCTGAATGATGGTGGGCATGGCCGGCGCCACGAAATTCGTCGCGTAAGGGCCGAGCAGCAGGTCGACTTTGTCGACGGTGATCAGCTTGGTGTAGATGCCGGGCACGTTCGAGGGCGTGCTCTGGTCGTCGTAGTGGATCAGCTCGACCTTGCGCCCGAGCATCCCGCCTTTGGCGTTGACGTCGTCGCGCCAGAGCTCGAGAGCGGCGAGCAGCATCTTGCCGGGTGATGCGCCGGCGCCGGTGAGCGCCAGACCTACGCCGACCTTGATCGGATTCGCGGTCTGGGCGGGGGCCGCCGAGACGCAGAGCAGTCCTATGAGCAGCGTTGCGGCGAATACTCGCAACGCACTCCGGCATAAGTTCAACATGGTGTCCTCCTTTGCGGGCGACGCGTTTGGGCCCTATTTCTTTCGTGCGTCGGCGTAGGGATAGATCAGGTTGCCGGTCTTCATTTCGGCCGGCCACAGGATCGGCATTGCCTTGCCGTCGCGGAACTGGTCGACATTGTTAGGCTGCGCATTCTGGACCTGGGTAAAGACTTGGCGCGTTTGCGACCACTCGCCGTCCTTGGCGAACGAGAAGTTGCCCGCCACGGTCTCGAACTTCGCCTTGTGCATGTAGTCGGCGAGCTTGTCGTGATCGAGGCTCTTGGTCTCGGTCACCGCCTTGTCCAGCACCTGGCCGGCCGCGTAGGCGAACGGTCCCCAGGCGAAACCGAGCGGGTCGATGCCCGCGGCGGCGGCCTTAGCGGAATAGCGCTTGAGGAAATCGGCAGTGCCGGTGTAGCTGTGCGCCCCCGCGGCGGCAAAATTCTCGCTGACGATCAAGCCGTTTGCGACCGGCCCGAGCTGCACCTTGATCGGCGTCACCAGCATGCCGATCATCGCGCCGCCAAACATTTTGGGCGACAGCCCGATCTCGTTGGCGGCGCGGATGATGCCGACGTTGTCGGGCGGATAGGCGCCGATGAAGAGGATATCGGGGTTCGCCGCCTGGATCGCACGCATCACCGGTGCGAAGTCCGTGGTCGGGGGTGGATAGCTCTGGTCGTAGACCACCTTGAAGCCGTGCTTCTTGAGTTCCTCACGGGCCCCGTCGGCGGCGCTGCGCGCGAACTCGGCGTCGGCAGCGAGGATCGCGACCGTCTGCGGCTTCGGCTTCTGCGCCGCTGCGATCTCGAAGAAACCCTTGGAGAAGGCGTTCACGCCGTCGGGCCCGACCGACACCATCGAGAAGTACTTGTTGTAGTTGAAGTGCCGGTTGATGCCGATCGCGGTGAAACTGATCGTCAGCTTGTTGTGTTGGATCACCGTCGGCATCGCGGGCGCCACGAAGTTGGTGCCGTAGGGCCCGAGCAGCAGGTCGACCTTATCGACGGTGATGAGCTTTGTGTAGATGCCCGGTACGTTTGACGGATTGCTCTGATCGTCGAGGATGACGAGCTGAACCGGACGGCCCAGGATTCCGCCCTTGGCGTTCACGTCGTCGCGCCAGATTTCGAGCGAGGTCTGGATGACCTTGCTCGGCGAGGCGCCGGCGCCGGTGAGCGCGAGGCCGACGCCGACCTTGATCGGGCCGCTCTGCGCCGATGCGCCGGATAGCGAAAGCAGCATGGCGGCGCAGGCGAAAGCGATCGCTCGCAGCGGTAGCTTCAAACTCTTCAAGAGAGGCATCGTTTCCTCCTTGGTGGACGGCGCGTCATTTGCACGCTGCTGTTGTCTGACTCAGCGTTTGGCTGCCTCGTAGTATTTCAGGTCATAGTAGCGCGAAGGGTCGGTCAGCGTCTTCTTGGGTTGGCCGTATTCGCTGCGCAGCTCCAGCACCTTGCGAACGCCGGCGACATCGACCTCGGCGGTTCGCGAGAAGCCCTTCGGCCCGACCAGCGAATCGTAGGTCTGGCTCGCGAGCTGCGGCGACATTTGCGGCAGGTTCTTGCGCAGGATACCGATAGCTTCGTCCTTGTTCTTCGGCTCGTAAAGATGCGCGAGACCGGCGAGATAGCCGCGCACGTAGGCTTCGAGCTGCTTTGGATTCTTCTGCGCCCATTCGCGCCGCGTGGTGCCGACCAGACCCTGATAATTGCCGTAAAGGTCGATGGCGTATTGCAGCGCGTTGAATCCCTTGTCTTTGGCGAGGATGTCGAAAGGCGAGATCAGCATCGTACCGGCATGCTTTTTTTCTTGGAGCGCCTGCCAGCGGCCCATGACGCCGCCGGCGCGTTCCACCTTGTAGTCGCTGGCCGTGAGGCCGTTGCGCTTGAGCAAGTCGAACAGCACGAAGGCATAGCCGGTGGTCATGGCATCGACCGATACCGTCTTGCCCTTGAGGTCGTTGTAACTCTTGATCTCGGGTTGCGTGACGAGCGAGAGGAAGCCGTTGTCGCCTCCCATGAACACCACCAGATCTGGCTTCGCCTCGAACTTTGCTTCGCCTTGGCCTTCCATGTAGGCGACGACGTTGTCGATCGCCGTGTGGCCGATGTCGAATTTGCCATCGATCAGGTTGCTCAGTTGGAACGCGGAGCTGGGCGTCGGCGTCAGCTTCACCTCCAGGCCTCCTTTGGCGAAGAACCCCTTGTCCTGCGCCACCCAGATCGGCCAATTGAAGCCGCCTGGAAATACGATCACCGAGATCGGGTCAAGCGCTTGCGCGCGCGCCGAGTGGGGCGTCGTGGCAAGGCCTCCTGTTGTGAGGACAAGCGCCATCGCGCTCCACAGGTGCGCCATCCCTCGAATCCGAAAGATCGAAATCATCTGGCATCCTCCCGTCGTGTGGTCGCGCCATGCGCGGTTTGGTTGCTTATTTCATCATTTCTTCGGGTGGCGTGATGCCCCAGTAATTCGACGCATTGGGGTCCTTCGCCCAGACCTTGGGGCGCTGCGGCCGGTCGCGATGCCAGGGCCGGGGCTCGAAGTAGCCGAGTTCCTCATTCATGCGGTCGAGTTCGGCGAACAGTTCGGTGATCAGTCCGTTCGGGCCGCGATGGTAGCAAAACAGGTTGTGGCCGATGCCGTGCCGACCGGGGCCCCAAATCAGCTTGTAACCGTTGAGGCTGAGGAAGTCGCAGGCCGTCTGCATGTGGCTCCAGTCGCGCAGCTCGAACGCCGTGTGGAAGTGACGGTTGGTTCCGGTACCCATCAGGTTGATGGTGTGGTGATCGACGCCGCAGCGCAGGAAGGAGAAGAAGTCCCCCATCCAGTCGGATTCGCGAAAGCCCAGCACGTCCAGATAGAACTTGGTCACCAGCTTGACGTTGGCGCAGTGGAACGCGACGTGGCCGATCTTGTGCGGTACGATGCCTTTGATCGGAAATCTTTGCGCCTGCGGCTCGGGCCGTTTGAACACCTCCATCACGGTGCCCTTCGGGTCCTCGAACGCGACCATGTCGGAGACGGTCGGCTCCGGGTCCTTCAGGCGGCGCGTTTTGACGCCGTGCGCGACGGTCTGCTTCTCGAAGGCGTCGAGATCGTCGTCGGGGCCGACCTGGAAGCCGAGCCGCGTGCATTGTGCGGCACCACCTTTGCGCAGAACCACTGAATGATGGTCGAGCGTCGAGGCGAGATAGGCTGCGTCCTTGTCCCTGGCGACGAGATTGAGACCCAGCACGTCGGTGTAATACTCGACCTGTTGATCGAGGTCCGGCGTTTCATAGGCCGCGTGCGCGATCTTCTTCACGCGGATCATCTGCCGGATGTCTTTTTGGATCATGACTTCTTCCTTGGCATGTCATTGATGACATCGACCAGGATGGCGACGTCCTGATTGTCGCCGAAACCCATCTCGACGCACTTTTTATAGACCTCGGTGGCGCGATCGAGCAGCGGTGTCGCGGTGCCGGTGGAGTCAGCCCAGTCGCCGATCATGTCGAAGTAATGAAAGAGCTGTGACGCCGCGCCCTGCACGGGCAGAAACTTACGCTGCGCCATCCAGGGCGCGCGGATGCTGAACTGGGTCGAGCCGCCGGAGCCCGACGCGATCGCCTTGATCATCATGTCGACATCGACGCCGGCCTTCAGGCCGAGCGCCATTGCCTCGGCCGCCGCGGCGATGTGAATCGCGACCAGGAGATTGTTGACCAGCTTCACCTTGCTGGCGGCGCCGAACGGGCCGAAGTAGAGGCACATGTCGGAGAAGCCCTTGATGACGGGCTCGACCTTCTTGGCGGCTTCGGCGTCGCCACCGAGATAGATCACCGCCTTGCGGGCCGACACCATCCCCGGTGTGCCACTCACCTCGCCGTCGATGAAGGCGGCGCCCTTGGCGGCGAGCGGCGCGACGTGTTTCTCCTTGTCGGGCACCGGATGCGAGCCGAGCTCAACGATGACCTGCCCAGGCCGTGCGGACTTCAGCAGGCCTTGTGAACCGTGGATCGCCTCCTGCATCGCTTCGCTTGATGGCAGGCACGACAGCACGATGTCGCACTGCGCGCCGATGTCGGCCGGCGACTTTGCCGGAACGCCGCCAATCTTTTCGAAGTCAGTAAGCGAGCTGCGGCGATAGCCCAGGACACGGAAGCCGCTCTTGATAAGATTTTCCGAGATCGGAAGTCCGATCTTGCCGACGCCGACGAAACCAACAGTCTGCATTTCACTCCCCACGCACAACGCTTCTTGACTTCTTATTCGCTCACGCGATCTCCAGCGACTGATCGGAAAAATTCACCCGCACGCCGAGTGAGCCTTCCATCACGGTCCATTCCCGCACCTCGAAGGTGCGGACCTTGTTCATGACGAACGGATCGGCCGATGCGATCTTGCGCGCGTCATCCTCGTTCGCAGCGCGAACGATGGTCAGCCCGTCGCCAAGCGGCTGGCCGGGCGCGGTGCTGAGCGGACCGGACGCGAACAGCACGCCGCGCTTCTCCAATCCGATCATGTATTCGAGATGCTCCGGCAGCAGCTTACCGAGCTGTTCCGGTGTTGCTCCGCCCTTGGACAGGATCACGTAGAGCTTCTTGCGCAGCATCCCGCTGGTGAGCTGCCGGATGCGCTCCTCCGCCGTCCCTGCCATGTCCCACGCGTCCTGCCCGGCTATTCTTTTCGGTCAGCTTATGCAGGAAGCCGTGGGCGGGCAAACGACCGGGTTGGCGAACGCGCCTCAGGCCCCCTTGCCAAATATACACGCAATATATGTAAAATAGTCCGGCGAACCGCCAAACGGCCCGTGCGGCTCCTCCATTAAGGCTCAGACAACCTTTGGTGCCCTATATCTGCGCAGCTATGGTCCATAACGGTTGCATGATGGCCCTGCCGCAAGTCGCCCCTGAGTTGGCAGCACGGCTGGCGAACTACACCCTCGACGATCGCGCCCGCGTTCTGCTGCGCGAAATCGCGCCGATGGTCGAAGCCCAGCTCGAAGCGGCGATGGATCAGGTGATCGCGGGCGCCGCCCGGCTGCCGAAGGTCGCGGCGATCTATGCCAAGCACGCGGCCGATATCAAACGCATCGAGGTGACCCAATTCCGCGCGATGCTGCAGTCCGATTTCGGCGAGCACTATCTCGAATGCTGCCGCAAGACGGTCGAGCAGGAGACGGCGCTTGGCTTCGAGGGTCGCGCCCGCATCAACGCCGGCGCCGCGGTGTTTCGAGTTGCCGTCGCTTCGCTCGCGGAAAAGCACTGGTTCTCCCCTTCGGCGCTCGCTGAGCGGGCCCGGGTTTTGTCGCAGGCGATCTTCTTCGACATCGCCAACACCTCGACCATCTTTCTGCAACGCGTCGAGCAGGCCACATCGGTGCGCCGCAAGGAGATCGACGCGGCGATCGGCGAGTTCGACGGCGCAATCGGCGGCGTGATCGAGGCCATCAAGGAAGCGTCTGGCGTGCTTACCGACACGGCTTCGACCATGCGGGACGTTACCGAGGACACCCAGCGCCGCATGCAGTCGGCATCGGCGGCCTCCGAGGAGACCACCGAAGGGGTCAACCAGACCGTCGCAGCCACCGAGGAACTGTCCGGCTCGATCCAGAAAATCGGCCAGCAGACCGCGCGAAGCCTTGAAATGGCGCGCTCCGCGGTCGCCGATACCGAACGCACCAACAAGACCATCCGGTCGCTTGATGACGCGGCAGAGCGCATCGGTTCGGTGGTCGGATTGATCTCCAAGATCGCGGCGCAGACCAATCTTCTGGCCTTGAACGCGACCATCGAGGCGGCTCGTGCCGGTGAAGCCGGCAAGGGCTTTGCCGTGGTGGCAGCCGAGGTGAAGGCGCTGGCCAATCAGACCTCGAAAGCGACCGGCGAGATTTCCGCGCAGGTGGCCGCGATCCAGGAAGCGACCAAGGGCGCGGTCAGCGAAATCGCTTCGATCGCGCACAGCATCCATGCGCTCACCGCCGTCTCGACCTCTGTCGCGTCGGCGGTTGACGAACAGGCCGCGACCACCCGCGAGATCGCCAACAGCATCCAGAACGCCGCTGGCCACACCGCGCACGCCTCCAACGAAATTCACTCGGTCGAGCAGGCCGCCAACCGCACGGTCACGGCGGTGGGCGAGACTACCGGCTGGACCACGCGGCTTTCGGCGCGGGCGCTGGACCTCGAGACCAAGGTCGCGCAGTTCTTCAACCGCGTGCGCGCGGCCTGAACCGCGGCAGCTTAAAAGCAGCGAAAATCAAGGCTTTTTCGGCACTGCTGCCATGCGGCGGCGGACCAGAATGAGTTTGACGGGGGTTGCGCCCTATGGTCTTTTTTGGGCGCATTTGCCGCGTCCGAAAGCGTGCGTCCCGTATGTTCCGGCGCCCGTAGGATTTGCCGGCCGCAACGGGGAAGCGCACGACAATGGCACCGAAATCCAGCACAAGCCTGAAAGCCGATCCGGACGTCGCGAAGGTGGAGCGGCTGAGCGTTCCCTACGGCACCAACGCGCCCGCTTTCGGCAGCGACGTCGTCGCCGAGACACTGAGTGCTCTCGATATCCCCTACATCGCGCTCAATCCCGGCGCCTCCTATCGCGGCTTGCACGACTCGATCGTCAACTTCCTCGGCAACGAGCAGCCGCAGATGCTGCTGTGCCTGCACGAAGAGGCGGCGGTGGCGATCGCGCATGGCTACGCCAAGGTCACCGGCAAGGCGATGGCGGCGGCGGTGCACTCCAATGTCGGTCTGTTCCACGCCACCATGGCGATCTTCAACGCTTGGTGCGACCGCATGCCCGTGCTCATTCTTGGCGCTACCGGTCCCGTGGATGCAATGAAGCGCCGCCCATGGATCGACTGGATTCACACCGCCGCCGACCAGGGCGCGATCGTTCGCAACTATACCAAGTGGGATGACCAGCCGGCCTCGGCCGGAGCGGCTCGCGAATCCGTCCTGCGCGCCTACTGGATGTCGAACACCGCGCCGTGCGGCCCGACCTACATCAACCTCGATGCTGAGGTGCAGGAGGGCAAGCTCGCCGCGCCGTTGCCGGCGATCGATCACAAGCGCTTCATGCCGCTGATGACGAGCGGACCGTCCGCTGAGGCGGTCAAGCAGGCGGCCGACATGTTGCTCGCAGCCAAGCGTCCGCTAATCCTCGCCGGTCGGGTGACGCGCAACGAGGACGACTGGAACCGCCGCGTGCAGCTTGCCGAAGCGCTCAACGCGCGCGTCACCACCAATCTCAAGGTTGGTGCGGCGTTCCCGACCGACCACCCGCTGCACATCGGTTCGCCGGCGACCTTCGTTACCGACGACGTGATCGAGGCGATCAAGGACGCCGACGCCATCCTGAGTCTCGACTGGGTCGATCTCGCCGGCACGTTGAAGTCGGTGGGCTCGGCGCCTCCCGGCACCATCATCCAGGTATCGCTCGACCACAACCTGCACAACGGCTGGAGCATGGATTACGAGGGCTTGCCCCCGGTCGATCTGTTCATTCCAGCCGAGCCGGATGTCACGGTCACTGCGCTGCTCGGCGCGATCGGCAACCGCGCCAAGCCGAAGAAGCCCGCGCTGGTCAAGGAAAAACCCGCGCGTGCCAGGCCCTCCGCTGACGGGCCGATGATGGCAGCCGACATGGCCAACGTGTTGCGCGGCGTGGTTGGCGACCGCAAGGTCTGCCTGACGCACGTCTCACTGTCGTGGCACGGCGATTTCTGGAGCTTCAACCACCCGCTCGACTTCATCGGCTCCGATGGCGGCGGCGGCGTTGGCGGCGGTCCGGGGATCTCGGTCGGTGCGGCGTTGGCGCTCAAGGGTACCGGCCGCATGCCGATCGCGGTCTGCGGCGACGGTGATTTCATGATGAGCTGCACGTCGGTCTGGACTGCGGTGCATTACCGCATTCCGCTGCTAATCGTGGTGGCCAACAATCGCTCGTTCTACAACGATGAGGTCCATCAGGAACGCGTCGCCGTCGCGCGTAACCGTCCCGTGGACAACAAATGGATCGGTCAGCGCATCAGCGATCCGGACATCTGCATGGCGACGATCGCGCGCGGCCAGGGCGCCAAGGGCTTCGGTCCGTGCAACAACGCTGCCGAGCTGGAGAAGGCGCTGAAGGAGGCGATCGCGGTGGTGGAGGGCGGCGGCGTCGCGATCGTCGATGCGCGCATCCTGCCGAGCTACAGCCCGGCGACCGCGGCGGCCATGGCGCGCGGCCAGAAGTCCGACCGCGGCGGCTGATCGAAGCTTGCTTTAGCGACCGCACAGGCGGTGCGCTCCCTCCCCTTGAAAAGGGGAGGGTTGGGGAGGGGATCAGTGCGTTCACAGATTGATCCCCACCCGGCTCGCTTCGCTCGCCGACCTCCCCTTTTCAAGGGGAGATATCGCTGCGGCACGACCAACTACGACAACTCCGAGCGGTGCTGAGGCGAATAATGACGGCCAAGCCGCTTCTGGTGGTCGACAATATCGTCAAGCGCTTCGAGACGCCTGAGGGTTCGCTCACGGCAGTCGACGGCGTTTCGCTCAACGTGGCGCCGGGTGAATTCGTCGCGGTGATCGGACCATCCGGCTGCGGCAAGTCCACACTGTTCAACATCATGGGCGGCCTGCTCGACGAGTATGAAGGCCGCGTCAGCGTGGCCGGCGAGACGGTGCGTGGGCCGCATCAGTCGATCGGCATGATCTTCCAGGAGGAGTCGACATTTCCCTGGCGCACAGTGCTCGACAACGTGGCGTTTCCGCTGGAGATCGCCGGCATGGCGAAGGCGGAGCGGCTGGAGAAGGCGCGACACTTCGTCGAACTGGTCGGGCTCGACGGCTTCGAGCGGCGTTACCCCTCCGAGCTCTCCGGCGGCATGCGGCAGCGCGTCTCGATGGCGCGCACGCTCGCCTCGGAGCCGAAGATCTTGCTGATGGACGAGCCGTTCGCCGCGCTTGACGAGCAGACGCGGCTGCTGCTCGGTGACAAGGTGCTGCAGATCCAGCAGGACCTGAAGCAGACCACGCTGCTGATCACCCACAACCTCACGGAAGCGGTGCAGCTCTCCGACCGCATCCTGGTGATGACCTACCGGCCGGGCAGGACCAAGCGCATGGTGGAGATCAAGTTGCCGCGGCCGCGCTCATCCGAGATCGTCGGCAGCGACGCGTTTGGCCACTATGTCGCGCAGATCTGGGCCGACCTGCGCGAGGAGGCCAGCAAGGGCCTCAAAGATGACGAGGCGCGGCGCGGGGGAACGCGCCGATGAGCGATGCGGGCGCTATCGCGAGGCGGCGGTTCGCGCGGCACAAGCTCGTGCCGATCGCGTTCGGCGTCGCCTGCCTGATCGCGGTGATTGCGCTGTTGGAGGTGCTGATCCGTGCCGGCATCGTCAACCGCTTCATCGTGCCGACGCCGCTCGACATCGCCGGCAGCTTCGGCCGCATCATCGCTGAAGAACACGTCTGGGAGCGCTTCCTGCTCACCTGCTACGAGGCGCTCGGCGCCAGCCTGCTGCTTTCGGTGTTCGGTATTGCGATCGGGGTGCTGTTGCATCGGCTCCGGCTGGTGCGGCTTGCCACCGAAACCTGGATCGCGGCGATGGCGTCGGCGCCGCTGGTGCTGATGTATCCGCTGTTCCTGGTGATCTTCGGGCGTAGCGCGCTCACCATCATCATGATGGGTTTCGTGGCAGCGTTGCCGCCGGTGATCCTCAAGACGCTTGAGGGTCTATCCGGCACCCGGCAGGTTCTCATCAATGTCGGCCGGAGCTTCAAGCTCACGCCGTCGCAGCTCTACTGGAAAATCCTGTTCCCTGCGGCGCTGCCGACCATCTTCGTCGGAGTGCGGCTCGGCATGATCTTCGCGCTGATCAACATCGTCGGTGTCGAGTTCCTGATCAACTTCGGCGGTCTCGGCCAGCTCGTGAACGAGCTCGCCGAGCGCTACGACCTGCCGGGCACCTACGCCGCCATCTGCTTCGTCATCATGGTCAGCGTCGTGTTCTTCGTCGTCACCGAACGGATCGAGAAATGGCTGAGACCGGGCGCATGACGGCGCCGGTCGTGGCCGGCTGGTGGTCCACGCTGTCATTGCGGCGGCGGGTGCTGCTGCTTCGCGTCGCGATCATCGTGACGCTGGTCGTGGTGTGGGAAGCGGTGGCAGCGTCCGGCCTGCTGTTTCGCGACGTGGTGCCTTCGCTGCTTAGCATCGGCAAGGCGATGTTCGGCATCCTGACGGTTGCTGACTACAAGACTCAACTGTTCGGTGCGGACTACGTCATTCCCGAGTTCTACCGGCATCTATGGGTGACGATCGGCGAGGTCATGACCGGACTGGCGATCGGCGGGCTTGCCGGACTGACGGTCGGGCTGTTGCTCGGCGCGAACCCGTTTCTCAGCGCGGCATTCGAGCGCTTTCTCTATTACCTCGGTCCGGCGCCCAAGATCGTCTTCTTCCCGCTGATGATCATGTGGTTCGGCGTCGGTCCCGGCTCGAAAGTGGCGATGGGCACGATCTCGTGTTTCTTCCCTGTGGTGCTGAGCGCCGCCGCTGGCGTGCGCCAGATCGACAAGGTGCTGATCCGCGTCGGTAAGAGCTTCCGCGTCAACACCTGGCAGATGGTGACCAAGATCTATCTGCCGGCGATGCGGCAGCCGATCATCAATGGTGTGCGGCTGGGATTGGGCGTTGCGGTGATAGGCACGCTGCTGGCGGAGACCAAGCTGTCCAATCAGGGGGTCGGATTCCTGATCATCAATTCCTACACGACGTTCGACATGCCGCGCATGTATGCGCTGCTGATCCTGCTGTTCGTCGTATCGATCGCGGCGAATGCGCTGGTGGGAAGAGCGAGCAGGGGGTAGGGCTCTTCGCCTCTCCCCTTGTGGGAGAGGGTGCCCGAGCGAAGCGAGGGCGGGTGAGGGGTCAGTGGTACGGTGACGAACCCCTCACCCGGCTCGCATCTTCGCTGCGCTTGATGCTCGCCACCCTCTCCCACAAGGGGAGAGGGTGTTCGAGTTCGTGGCGAGCTAAATCTGAAGCGTATTGACCGTGCGGTCCTCGATCTCGCTGCGCACGTGCGCGTAGATGCGCGGATTGCGCGCCGACAGCACCTGTAACGCGGCGAGCACTGCGTTCGACGGCTCCAGCACCGTCATTACCGGCACCTTGCTCGGTGCGCGCAGTGACGACCAGACATCCTCCGGGAATTCCTTGGCACTTGCCGGAACCGTGATGACCGGAATGGTCGACATCGCCGAGATGGTCGGACCGGCTCCGTTCGAGCGGCCGATGAAAGCGATCACGATCGAGTCCGGCACCTCTTGAACCATCTTGTGCAGGATTGCGGCGCCCGCGACCGGCTCCTTGTGAATCGAGCAGGTCACCACCTGCATCATATCGGCGAATGAACCGAGCGCCTTGGTGAATGGCTCGGGATTGTCGCTCTCAGAGCCGCGCCACAGGATGATGCGCTGCGGCGGTACGTGGAAGTGACCGGTAATCTCGGCGACATGCCGGTACTTCGCGGCGACATCGTCGAGCGCGCCGCCGTCGCGATAGACCTGCTTGTCGATGTAAGCGCCGCTCTCCAGCACCCGCCAGGAGTCGTTGTCGATCACGTCGGCGAGAAGCAGGTTACCGTTGGTGTCGAAGCCGAACTCGACCTTGAAATCGACCAGCGTGCCGCCTTCGAGCTGCCATGCCTTCTCAAGCACCAGGAATGCACGGCGCGCGAGCCGCGACATCTCGGGATAGAGCTTCGCTTCATCGGGGCGGGTGAATACTTCCGAGGTCGCAAGCGTCAGGAACGGCTTCTGCTCGTGGACCGGCTTCGATGGAACAAAGAGCTCGATCTGCGCCGCACCTTCCTTATGCAGCATCAGCGGATCGTCCGCGAGCAGCGGCTTGCCCTTCCAGTCTTTATCCTTGGTCTTGAGGAAGAACTCGACGATCAGCTTCGGAAACAGTTGGCCCTTGGCGAAATGCGGGCTGCGCTTGAGGTACGAGCCGTGGGCCTCGCGCCGCACCACCACCTCGTACGGCAGCATGGTGCAGGCCGGCGCGACGAACGAGGTCGGACTGTCCTGGTGCTCGAACGCGGCCGGCAGGCCGCACGCCTTGAGCAGGCGGAACACGTTGCAGGTGGTCGCGTTGGCGAGCCGGCCCTTGTCGGGGATGATGTCGTGTTTGGCGCCGTCGCCGGCCGTGATGTCGTCCTTGGCGACCAGCGCGACCAGGTCCGGGCGCCCGTTGATCGAGACGATCTGCTTGGTTTTGCCTTCGGCAATAGCCTTGCCGAGCGAATACTTCGGGGTAGGACGATCTTCCGTTCGCGCGTCCACGACACAATCCTGCGGTAGGGTCAAAGGAGACCCTACTAGGTAGGCCAATTGACGGCGGATTTGAAGGTCTGCCGCCAAAGCGGTCCTGTGAAAGACGGTGGAGAACTAGCGCTTGCGGCCCGGCTTCGGGTATTCGCCGGCCTTCTTGAGCCGGGTTACCCAATACTCCCAGGCCCGCGCCTGCGGCCGCGGTTCCAGATTCCGGTCCCAGGCCTTCTTGGCTTCGCCCTTGGTAAGCGGGCACGGCGTCATGCCGCCCTGCTGCATGGCCAGTTGCAGCTCGGCATTGCGGTAGCTGTAGATGGTGCGGAACACCAGATTGGTGAGATCGGTGCCCGCCACGTTGACGCCGTGGCGACGCAACAGCTGCAGCCAGTGCGGGCCCAGTGATTTGGCGCAGGAGCGGCCTTCCTCCGGCGTGATGATGAGCAGCGAGGTGTCGCCGAATTCGTCGCGGCTATCCCAGAACGGCACCGTCTCGCCGATCTGCGCGCCCATGTGATAGAGCGGCAGGAGCGGCGCGCCGGAGTTGCAGAACGGCAGGAACGCCATGCCGTGATGATGCGCGACGGCGTTGACGTCGGGCCGCGCGCGATAGATCTCGCCGTGGATCACCCGCTCTCCGTAACCCATGATGCCCTTCGGCAGCGGCTTTACCGGCTCGCTGTCGAGGTCGTACTCGTAGATGTCGCCGGGCTCGACCACTTCAGGCGAGCGCGACCGCGCCAGCAGGTAGCGATCCTTCCTGGTCGGGTGCCGCATGCTGACATGGCCGAAGGCGTCGATGATGCCCTCCAGCGCGCAGATGCGGTTGGCCACCGCGAGATCGAGCCGCGCGTTTGCGAGTGCGTCAGCCATAGTTGGCTCCCTTCGTTGTCAGAATTGCCATCCGATCAAATGGTCGAACGAAATCGGCCCGCCGCCGTGGATCACGAAATACAGCACGCCGACCGCCCACATGGCGGGATATTCGAGTCCGATCTTGTTCCAGAAATAGCCGTCGTATTTCGCGTGGTCGTAGGCCGACGCTGCCAGCAGCAGGAACAGCACCAGCGCCATCGGCCGCGTGAACAGTCCCAGCGCGACGCAAGGCGCGGCGACGAACTGCGCCAGCACCGTGCCGTAGGCCCACAGCCAGCCTGGCTTGTAGCCGCGCTTGTCGTAGAACGCCGCGACCTTCGGCACGCTGTCGACCGGCCCGCCGGTGCCCTTGAAATAGCCGAGGCACATTCGCAGTCCATGCGGAACCATCGCGGCGCCGACCACGAAGCGCAGTAGCGCTTCCCCCCATGGCGCGAGCGCCTGATAGAGCGCGCCGAGCGCAGGAACGATCAGGGGCGTGTCGGACATGCGGCTATTCGGCGGCTTCGTCCGCGCGCTTCTCGAACACGCTGCGTGGCCGCGGCAGGCCAAGGTGCTCGCGTAGCATCTTTCCGGTGTATTCGGTGCGGAACAACCCGCGGCGCTGCAGTTCCGGGATCACCATGGTGACGAAGTCGTCAAGCCCACCCGGCAGGAACGGCGGCATTACATTGAAGCCGTCCGCCGCTTCCTCCTCGAACCAGTGCTGGATGTGGTCGGCGATCTGCGCCGGCGTGCCCTTGATGACGCTCTTGCCGCGCGCGCCGGCAATGCGCATCGCAACCTGGCGGATTGAGAGGTTTTCCTTGCGCGCCATGTCGATGGCCGGTTGCATGGTGCTTTGGCTGCCGCCGGTCAGCGGGATATCGGGCAGCGGACCGTCGAACGGGAACTTGGAGAGGTCGAAGCCACCGAAGATGGTGGAAAGGATCTCGCGCGCCACGATCGGATGGATCAGCGACTGCATGTATTCGTATTTCTCGTTCGCCTCGCTCTCGGCTTTGGCGACGAAGCAGGAGAGGCCAGGCATCACCTTGAGATGATCAGGATTGCGGCCGAACTTGTCGGCGGCGCGGGTCTTCACCTCTTTTGAATACTTCTTGCAAGCTTCGATCGACCAGTGCGCGCTGAAGATGACCTCGGCGAACCGCGCCGAGATGTCCATGCCGTCCTCGGACGTGCCGGCCTGCACGATGACGGGATGTCCCTGCGGCGGCCGCGGCGTGTTGAGCGGGCCCTGCACCTTGAAGTGCTTGCCGATGTGGTTGAGCGTGTGCAGCTTCGCCGGATCGAAATAGAGTCCGGCCTCCTTGTCGCGCACAAAGGCGTCGTCATCCCAGCTATCCCACAAGCCAACCACGATCTCGGCGAATTCACGGGCGCGGTCGTAGCGCTCGGCGTGGCCGTAGTGCGCGTCGCGATTGAAGTTATAGGCCTCGGCGAACGTGCCTGACGTGACGAGGTTCCAGCCGACACGGCCGCCGCTGATGTGGTCCATCGTCGCGAACTTGCGGGCGACGTGATACGGCTCGTAGTAGCTCGTGGTCGCCGTACAGACGAGGCCGATCCGGCTTGTCACCGCCGACAGCGCGGCGATCAGCGTCATCGGCTCGAGATTGGAGATGTATTGCGCCGAACGCGACAGCGCCTCCATGCTGGCTTCGCGCATCGCCAGGTTGTCGGCCAGGAACACCATGTCGAACTTGCCGCGCTCGGCGGTCCGCGCGATCTCGACGTAGTGCTGGAAATTGACGTTGGCGTCGGCTTGCGCATCGGGATGGCGCCACGACGCGACATGATGGCCGGTGGGATTGAAAAAGGCGCCGAGCCGGAGCTGGGCTTTGGGCCTGGGCATGATGCGCTTCCTCGCGGTGCGCGAACCTAGCGCCGGGCGATAGTATGGTGCAACCAGGCGAGCCCTGTCATGTCGGATTGGATGTCTGCTTGCGCCAGAACCGGCCTCCAGCCGCGCTATTCGATCACTTCGTCGGCGAGGGCGAGGAGAGTGGGTGGAATGCCGATACCTAGCGTCCTGGCGGTCTTCAGGTTGATAACCAGCTCGAACTTGGTTGACTGCTGGACCGGGAGATCGCCGGGCTTTTCGCCGCTGAGAATTCGGCCGGCATAGACACCGGCCTGGCGATACGCTTCGGTGATGTCGGTGCCATAGCTGACAAGCCCGCCGGCTGCGACGAATTCGCGAAACTCGTAAATCGTTGGGACTGCATGGTGTGCTGCCAGCGCCACAAGTTGCTCCCGTCGGCTGCTGAAGAAAGGATCGGGACTGACAATAAGCGCTCCGGCCCGTTGATCGACCAGACTGGCAAAGGCCGTATGGAGTTCACGTTCGTTGTTTGCATTTGCGACTAGGATTTGAACTCCGAGGGGCTGAGCTGCCAACTGCATGTCCTGGAGATCTGATTTGGTATTTGGATTGTCCGGGTTCGCGATCATGCCGACCACGGTGACCCGGGGTGCCAGTTCGCGCAGCACTTGCAGGCGTTTTGATCCCAGTACGTTGTTGAAGAATACAACGCCGGTAATATTGCCGCCGGGACGATTGAGACTGTTTACAACGCCCATTTTGACAGGGTCAGTTCCGCTCGTGAAGACGATTGGAATCGTCACGGTTGAAGCTTTGGCCGCCAACACCGACGATATGCCCCCGGTCGCGGCGAGCACAGCCACCCGTCGCCCAACAAGATCGGTTGCCAGCGTTGACAATCGATCGTAGTGGCCCTCAGCCCAGCGGTACTCGATAGACATGTTGCGGCCTTCGACGTAGCCGGCAACGCCAAGACCCTGACGAAAAGCGTTGGCCAGATGCTTGAATTCCCATGCCAACGCGCCGCTGAGAAAGCCGACGATTGGGGTCGGCTGCTGTGCTTGAGCGCTGCGCCATCCAACCGCCGCACCTCCGAGGACCGTGATGAAATCGCGCCGTTTCATGCCCGCAACAACATTATCTCAGGAGGCGGCATCGTAACCGCCTGTATTGGGATTGGGGAAGGGACGCAAGCCTACATTCCGGAAATCCTTTCCGCCGCGCGCAAACCGATGGTGGCGTTGATCAGCCCGCCGACGTAGCCGGACGTGGGCCCGCCGTTGAGCCCGCCGATCGTGGAGCCTGCCGCATAGAGGCCGGGGATCGGCCTGTCGCTGTTATCGAGCACCGCGCCGTCGCCGTTCACGACGATACCGCCCATGGTGTTGGTGATCGCGGCGCAGAGCGGCACGGCGTAGAACGGCGCTGTGCGGATCGGCCAGGCCTTCGCCGGTCCGCGCCGCGGCGGCGTGAGTTGCGCCAGCGTGCCAGCGTCGATCGCGGCGTTGTACCGGTCGACGGTTTCCTTCAACTGCGGCATCCCGTTCAGCGCGGCCAGCTCCGCAATCGTATTCGCCCGATGCAGTGTACCGCCGACTTCCGGCAGCAGCGGATTGGGCGGCTGCACATGGCCGCGCCCTGGCGGTCCGTCCCAGATCGCGTGGTCGAAGATCGCGGTGGTGCCGAGCGGATCGTCGAGCCGTGCGATGGCGTTCGACAGATAGATGCCGCCGAGCCCTTCGTCGGCGACGCGGCAGCCTTGCGCATCGACGACGATGCCCGCCGCGGCGAGGTCGTCGGTCTGCGGGCGCGGCCAGAGCAGCGGATTGCTCATGGCGTCGCGGCTGTGCAGGTGGCCGTAGAAGTTCGCCATGCCCGTGGTCGCCGCGCCGAGCGTCTGCGCCATGCGCAATCCGTCGCCCATCGCAGTGCCGCCATGGCGCGGCAGCAGCTTCTCGGGTGCAGGGGAGATGTATTGTCTCACCATTTCCATGTTGGCCTGGAAGCCGCCGTCGGCGATCACCACCGCCCGTGCGGTAAACGTCGCCGCGCCTTCCGGCTGCGCCGCCTGGATTTCGATGCCGGACCCTGCAAGCTTGAGCGCATGGGCATGCGTCGCGCGCAGCACCGCGCCGCCGCGCTTGGCCAGGTTCGCCTCCAGTTTCTGGAGCGCCACGTCGCCGGCATAGCCGTCCCACTTGAAACCGGCGCCGCTGCGCCAGACCGGCGACAGCACATTGGTGTGATACTGGCCGAGATCGGTCAGTTCGATGCCCTCGTTGCGCAGCCATCCCATCAGCCGCGCGCCATAGATCGCCACGGTGCGCGCCAGATCCTTGCGGGCGAAGCCGCCGGTGCAGGCGATGATCCGATCGTGAAGCCGGTCCTCGCCGGACATAACGTCGGTGAAGTTGATGTGAAACGTCCCGTAGGTGTAGCGCGTGTTGCAGATGTATTTTTCGGCGGTGCCCTTCTCCAGCACGGCGACGCGCTTGCCGAGCTCTGCGGCGCGGTTCGCGGCGACCATCCCGGCGATGCCGCCGCCGATCACGATCACTTCATAACCGGCATTCCCATTGCTCATCGCGCAGTCCGCTCCGTTGCCCGCACCGATCGTATATGCAAAATGCCGGGAGAGGTGTGTCGATGGCGAGGTCAGGGCCCAGCATTGCGATCGTGGGAGGCGGCATTGGAGGCTTGTTCGCCGCCAACGCGCTGCTTGCGCACGGACTGCGTGTGTCGGTCTTCGAGCAGGCGCCCGCGCTGGGTGAGATAGGCGCCGGGGTCATGCTGACACCCAACAGCGTGCGCCATCTGAAGCGTGTCGGGTTGGAGCCCGCCGTCGAGAAATGGGGTGCGCGGCTTGGAACCGACTCGCGCTATCTCCGCCACGACGGCAGCCCGATCGCGCCGGTGCAGGTGAAGGATGCGTTCGGCTGGAACGCGTTGTTTGGCATGCATCGCGCCGACCTCGTCGATTTTCTTGCGGCGGCGCTGCCGCCAGGCGTCGTTCATTGCGGTCGCCGCGCCACCGGCTTCGAGCAGGATGGCAATGGTGCGAGCGTGACATTTGCCAACGGCGCGACCGCGGAGGCCGATGTTATCGTCGCAGCGGACGGCATCCATTCAGAACTGCGGCCGTATGTCTTCCCGCCGTCCAAGCCGGTTTTTCACGGCACCATTTCCTACCGTGGTCTGGTCTCGCGCGAGCGGCTGCCGGATTGGCCGATAGACCGCTGGGAGATGTGGGCTGGACCGTCCAAGCACTTCCTCGTTTTCCCCGTGCGCCACGGAACGATGGTCAATTACGTCGGCTTCGTTCCGGCCGACGAGGAGATGAAGGAGTCGTGGTCCGCACCGGGCGATCCCGACAAATTGCGCGCCGAGTTCGAAGGTTGGGATCCTCGTATCGGTTCGGTGCTGAAGCAGGTGGACCATTGCTTCCGCTGGGCGCTGTATGACCGCGAGCCGCTGCCGACCTGGAGCAAGGGTCGGCTAACGCTGCTTGGCGATGCCGCGCATCCGATGCTGCCGCATCTTGGCCAGGGCGCCAACCAGTCGATCGAGGACGGCATGGCGCTGGCGACGATCTTGGCGGAAGTGGATCCGCCCGCAGTTCCGGCGGCGCTGCTTGCCTATGAGAAGCTGCGCCGCGAGCGCGTCGCCGATGTTCAGCTTGGCGCGCGCCAGAACGGGCTGCGGGTCGATTCTCAATATGCGGACCTCACCATTCGTGACGCGGAGCTCGCTGCGCACGCCAACTTCCGCAAGCACCTCTACGCGTACGACGTGGTGCCGGAGGCGAAGGGTGTGGTTGCCGCGCTGAACTGAATTGTTGTGGCCTTGCGCGCGGCTTGGTCTGCTATTCCCAGGGGCTTTCGTTATTGCATTCAGTCGAGCTTGGCGCCGACCGATTTGATCAGCGCGCCCCAGTGCCGGGAGTCGTCTTCGATCAGCTTGCCGAACTGCGCGGGCGAGATGTCGACCCGCTCGAAGCTGTTCTTCTGGAAGAACTCTTTCGTCTGTGGCAGGTCCAGCACCTTGCCGACGTCGGCGTGAATCTTCGCCGTCAGGTCCGGTGGCATGTTGGCCGGGCCAAGCAGCGCGAACCACACCGAGGTCGAGAAGCCCGGCACGCCGGCTTCCGCGATGGTTGGCAGGTCGGGCCGTGCCTGCGCGCGCTTGTCGCTGGCGCTCGCCAGGATTTTCACCTTTCCGGTCTTCTCGTGCGCCTCGATGCTGGAGAGGTTAAGCAGCAGAATGGAGATGTCGCCCGCCAGCAGCGCCTGTGCCGCCGGCGCCGCACCGCGATAGGGGATGTGCACGATGTCCGTGCCGGTCCGCTGTTTCAAATCTTCCATGCTGAGGTGCGCATAGGTGCCGACGCCGTAAGAGCCATAGTTCAACTTCCCGGGTTGCGACCTGGCGAGCGCGATCAGATCTTTCGGATTGTTGGCGGGCACCGAGGCGTTCACCACCAGCATAGGCGTGCCGCGGCACAGCACGATGATCGGCGTGAAATCCTTGGCGCTGTAAGGCAGCTTGGAGAGATGCGGGTTGGCGGTGACGGTGGCGTCCGATGTGACCAGCAGCGTCAGCCCGTCGGCCGGCGAGCGCGCCACCGCCTGCGCGCCGATCGTGCTGTTCCCGCCGGGCCGATTGTCGACGATCACCGTTTGATTGAGGGATTCGCTCAGCCGCTGCGCGACGATGCGCGCCATCGTGTCGGTGACGCCGCCGGGCGAGGTCGGCACGATCAGCCGCACTTGGGCGTTCGGATAGGTCTGTGCGCGTGCGGCGCCGCAGGCGAGGATGAATACAGTCAGCAGAAGTCCAAACGTGCGAACCGGCATCGTCGCCTCCTTCATCGGGCGCTGGCCATGCCGAGCACCGGCTTGCCGATACCCAGCGGCTGCGCGTCCACCAGCACGAAGGCGACGCGCGCCCGCGCCCTGCTGCGGTTCGCCCAGGCGTGATTGGTGCCGCGCTGGACCATGATGTCGCCAGCCTTCAGCTTCACCGTCGAGTTGTCCATGTCCATGTCCATCTCGATCTCGCCTTCGATGACGATGACGTAGTCCACCGTCTCGGTGCGATGCATGTGCGGATGGTTGCCGGGCGGAAAGTCGATCACGCAGAACCGCGTGCCGTTGGCGGGTGGCGGCGTACCGACGATGCGCGCACCCATGTCCTCGATATTTTCGCCGATAGCGATATCGGCGGGGTTCCGGTCGGTGATCCACATCAGGGTGGAGCGCCCCTCGGCACCCTTGTGGTTGGTGGCAGCGCCATCGATCAGGACTTTGGCGGCGTTGTTGCCGTCGTGCCCCGTCACGACGCGGCGGACTGGCGGGAAGCTGCTCCAATCTGGGTTGGCCATCTTAATGACTCCATACAATCAAGACGCCGCCCGCGCCACGTTGACCATCCCCTTGAGGTCGCCCTTCAGGAAGCAGCGCATGTTGCGCTCCAGGATCGGCATCGCGAGATCGACGTAGGTGTCGCAGAAGCCGCCCTGATGAGTGGTGATGATGGCGTTCGGAAACGTCCACAGCGGATGGTCGGGCGGAAGCGGCTCGTGCTCGAACACGTCGAGCGCCGCGCCTGCGATCTGCTTCTCGCGCAGCGCCACGACCATCGCGTTTTCGTCCACTACCCCGCCGCGCGCTACGTTGATCAGATAGCTCGTCGGCTTCATCGCAGCGAACACCCGGGCGTCGATCATGTGGTGGGTCGCGGCAGAGTAGGGCGTCAGCAGCACCAGGTAGTCGAGGTGCGGCAGCACGTCGTGCAACTCGTCCATGCCGTGCACGCTGTCGAATCGGGGTACGTTGCGCTTCACGGAGGTCAGGCCGACCACTTTCATGCCGAACGCCTTGCACTTCGGCGCCAGCGCCTCGGCGATCACGCCGATGCCGAGGATGCCGACGGTCTTTTCGTGCAACAGCTTCGCGGGCCAGCGGCCCCAGGTCCGCGTGTCCTGGTTGCGCGCGAACCGCGGGATGTCGCGGGATAACGCGAGCATCCCCGCCAGTGCCGCCTCCGACACCGGGGGCCCATGCACGCCGTGCAGGCTGGTGACCATGACCGAAGGTCTGAGTGCCGGCTGGTCGGTGATGCCGTCGAGCCCGGTGCCTAGAGCCTGCACCCACTTGAGATTGTTCGCGCCTTCAAGCCCGAGCTTCAGGTTCTTCATCATCTGCCCGAAGGTGAGCAGGATGTCCGCCTTGGCGAGCGCTGCCTCCGCCTGCTCGCGCTGCGATACAACGTCGATGTCCAGCTCCGGGAATAGCGTGCTGAGCCGCGCGCGGTATTGCACGGTAACGTCGGGCGGCAGCGTGAGCAGGATCAGAAGTCGGGCCATTGCGTGACGTCCGTGCGCGAAATGACGTGAGCTCTAGCGCGGCACTTTGGCCACGAAGCCGTTGGTGTAGGTCGCCGCCAGATCGATGTTGGCTTTCTGCACATCCGGATCGAACTGGCGCAGCACCTTGTGCGCCGTCTCGGCGGCTTCGCGTTCGATCATGCCGTCCGGCGAATACATCGGGATGCTGGACCGGATCGCGCGGATGTAGGTCTCCCTGTTGCCCAGCGCGTATTCCGGCGGCATCAGGTCGGCGATCTTTTCCGCCGGGGTGGCCGCGATCCAGCGCAGCGAGCGCACGAACGCATTGGTCAGCGACTGCACGGTCTTGGGGTTGCCGACGATGTAGGCCGGCGTGGCGTAGAGCACGGCGGCCGGATAGGCGCCGCCGTAAACCTGGCGCGTGCCCGCAGCGGTGCGGGTGTCGATTACCACCTTGATCGATCCGTCGGCCTCCAGCGTGCTGATCACCGGATCGGCGTTGACCAGCGCGTCGATCTCGCCGCGCTTCACTGCCGCGACCGCGGTCTGGCCGGTGCCGATGCCGATGAACGATGCGTCCTCCGCCTTGAGGCCGTGCTGCGCCATCAGGTAGCGCAGCATGAAATGCGTGCTCGAGCCCGGTGCGGTAATGCCGATCTTCATACCCTTGAGGTCGGCCGGGCCGCGATACATCGCGGCCTTGGACGACAGCACGCCGAGCACAAAACCTGGGTAGTGGCCGAGCTCCGTCACCGCGACGATCGGCTGGCCTTTCGCGTGCATCTGGATGGTGTGATCGAATGCGCCGGTAACGACGTCGGCGCTGCCGCCGATCAGCGCCTGCAGCGCGCGGCCGCCGCCGGCAAAGTCGGAAATCTCGACGTTGAGGCCCTCGGCCTTGAAGTAGCCGAGCCGCTCGGTGACCGTGAGCGGCAGGTAGAACAGCGCCGCCTTGCCGCCGACTGCGAGCCGCACATTGGTCTGCGCGCTCGCCGCCGAGCCGAGCAGCGCCAGCACCAGTCCGAGCCAGGCGGCGCGGATCATGACTTGCTCCGGCCCGTACCGTAGGTTTCGTCGACCTTCGCCCATTCGGCGAAGCCGGTGATGTCCTTGAAGTCGGTGAAATTCACGGCTTCGTTGTCCGCGGCGGGCTTGCCGGATTTCATGTCGGCCAGCGCTTTCTCGACGGCGCGCGCGACGCGGAAGATCAGCGTGGTCGGATAGGCGACCATGTTGAAGCCGAGTCGGTAGAGCTCATCTGGCGGCAGCACCGGCGTCTGTCCGCCGCCTTCGACCATGTTGGCCATCTGGCCGACGCCCTGGAACGATCTGCCGACCTTCTCCAACTCCTGCACGGTCTCGGGCGCCTCGATGAACAGGCCGTCGGCGCCGGCTTCGAGATACATCTCGCCACGCTTGAGTGCGTCGTCGAGGCCGTGCACAGCGCGCGCGTCGGTGCGCGCGATGATGTAGAAGTCGCGGCTGTCGCGAGCGGCGGACGCGGCGCGGATCTTTCGCACCATCTCGTCGGCGGGGATCACGTCCTTGCCGGCCATGTGGCCGCAGCGTTTTGGCGCGACCTGGTCTTCCATGAAGATCGCCGACACGCCCATGCGCTCGTAGCCCCGGATGGTGCGCGTGACGTTCTTCACATCGCCGTAGCCGGTGTCGCAATCGACCAGGATCGGGAGCTGCGTCGCGCCCATGATGTCGCGGATGCCGGCGCTGATTTCGCCGAACGCGGCAAGCCCGATGTCCGGGATGGCGTAGCGCGAGCCGACCAGCGCATACCCGCCAACCGTGAAGGCGGCAAAGCCTGCGCGTTCGATCAGCCGCGCCGACAGCGCGTCGTAAGCGCCTGGCAGTAGCAGCGGCTTCTCGCGCTCAAGCAGCGTCTTCCAGGTGACGTTTCCCCCGCTCATGGCAGAACAATAGCGGGCTTTGCGGCGCGGCGTCTATCTACTGAACAAGCTCGCGCATGATCGTATAAAGCGCGGATTGGCCTTCAAACCCGATGCCGGGCCGATCGTTCAACTTCAGGTAACCATCCTCGACCCGGTGGTCGTCGGCGTAGCCGGCGAATGCGCCGAACACGCCGGGATAGGACTCGGCGCCGCCGAGCCCGAAACCGGCGGCGATCGCGAGCGACATTAGGTTGCCGCCGTGCGGGAACAGGCCGCTGCGCGGCCACTGGTGCCGCGCGAGCATGTCGATGGTACGCGCGTACTGCGCGATGCCGTAGGCCTGCGGCGGATCGATCTGGATCACGTCGTTGCGCGCGGCCTTGAGGCCGCCGAACCGCACCAGGTTTTCCACGTCCTGCGTCGAGAACAGGTTCTCGCCGGTCGACAGCGCGCCGTCATAGACGGAGCCGATCTGGGCCAGCGTCGCATAGTCGAGCGGATCGCATGGTTCCTCGAACCAGCGCAGCTTGAACGGCGCCAGCGCCCTGGCATAGGCGATGGCCTCGTCGCGCGTGAATTTGCAGTTGGCATCGACGGCGAGTTGTGTGCCGGGAGGAAGGATCGACTTCACCGCTTCGACGCGCTTCATGTCGTCCGCGAGCGGCAGGCCGCCGACTTTCATCTTTAGCATGGTGTAGCCAGCATCCATGTGGCGGCGCATTTCGTCCTGCACGGTCTGGTGCGTTTCGCCCGGCAGATACCAGCCGCCCCCGACGTAGCAGAAGATCTTGTCGGCGAGCTTACCGCCGTTGTAACGGTCGGCCAGCACGCGGTGCAGCGGCTTGTCCTCGATCTTGGCGACGGCGTCCCACAGCGCCGTCTCGATGGTGCCGATCCCGACCGAACGCTCGGTATGGCCGCCCGCTTTCTCCCGCTGCATCATGCAGGCAAGCGCTTTGGCCGGATCGAGGATGCCACGCTCGTCGAGCAACGAGTCCGGCGGCGCCTTGAGGAGCCGCGGGATGAAGCGGTCGCGCATCTGCGCGCCGCAGGCGTAGCGGCCGGTCGAGTTGAAGGCGAAGCCGGTCACCGGCTTGCCGCCGCGCTTCACGTCGGTGATGACCGCCACCACCGACGTCGTCATTTCGGAGAAGTCGAACCCGGAGTTGCGCAGGTTCGACTTCAGCGGGATCGCGGTTTCGCGGATATCGGCGATACGCATCTACTCACTCTCCGTCGTCATTCCGGGACCGCGCCATGAGCGCGTTCACGCGCGTCTTCGACGCGCTATGGCGCGGGGCCCGGAATCCAGCGGTACGCACCTGCCGAGCGTCTGGATTCCGGGTTCGCCCGCTGAGGCGGGCGCCCCGGAATGACTCACTGCTGCTTGATGTTCGCGTCCTTGATCACCTTGCCCCACTTGGCGATCTCGTTCTTGATCTGCTGTGTGAACTGCTCCGGCGTGTTGCAGATGATCTCGAGGCCAAGCTGCTCCATCTTGGCGGTGACGTCCGGCGACTTCACCGCCTTCACGACCTCCTGATAGAGAAAGTCGGCGACTTCCTTCGGCACGCCCGCCGGCACCAGAACGGCCTGGAACGTGTCCGCCTCCTGACCTGGAATGCCGGCCTCGGCGAGCGTCGGAACCTCCGGCAGAATCCCGACCCGCTTGTTGTTGGCGACCGCCAAGGCGCGCAGCGTGCCCGCCTTGATGTGGGGCACCGCGGGCGGCAGCGAGGTGAAGGCGAGCGGCGTGTGGCCGGCGATGATCGACTGGATCGCCGGACCGGCGCCGCCGAACGGCACGTGCACGGTGTCGAGCTTGAAGGTCAGCTTGAAGATTTCGCCGGACAGGTGCGGCGTGGTGCCGGTGCCGGCTGAAGCAAACGTGTATTTGCCTGGATTGGCCTTGACGTGGTCGGCGAGTGCCTTGGGCGAGTCGACCTGGATCACCTTCGGGTTGACCAGCAGCACGTTCGCCGCAGTGGCGGCGACGGTCAGCGGCCGGAAGTCCTTGTAGGGATCGTACGGCACCTTGTCATAGAGACTCGGGTTGACGACGTAGCTCGATGACACGAACAGGATGGTGTAGCCGTCGGGCGCGGACTTGGCGGCCTGGCCCATGCCGATGTTGCCGCCGGCGCCGGCCACGTTCTCGACGAAGAACTGCTGCTTCAGCGAGTCGGTGAGTTTCGTCGCGATCAAGCGCGCCGCGATGTCGGTCGGGCCTGCCGGTGCGAACGGCACGATGATCTTGACCGGCTTGTTGGGATAGCCGCCGGGGCCCGAGCCCTGCGCGTGTGCCGCGCCGGCGAGCGCGAGTGCGCCCGCGACGATCCCGAAGAGCAGTTTCATTCCCATCCCTCCCAAACGAATTCGCGCGCCGCTTTCACCGCGGCGCGCGAACTCTAGGGCATATCCTGCCGGTTTAGGAGGCCGGATTCTGCGGGCCGGATGCCATGCTTTCGCGGGGCATGATGGCGTGCAGGCTCTTCAACTTCCGATCTTCTTGATGTTTGCGTCTTCGATTGCCTTCTTCCACTTGGCGACCTCGACCTTGATGTAAGCGGCGAAGTCGGCCTGCGAGTTGCCCTCCGCCTCGACGCCCGCCTGGAGCAGCTTGGCCTTGATGTCGGGATCGTTCACCACCGCGACGAACTCGCTGTGCAGCTTGTCGACGATCGGCTTTGGCGTGCCGGCCGGCACGAAAACGCCGGTCATGGTTTCGGCCTCCTGACCCATGACGCCGAAACTTTCCAGCGTCGGGATGTCCGGCATCGCCGCCGAGCGCTTCTTGGCGGTGACCGCTAGGCCGCGCAGCTTGCCCTCCTTGAGCAGGTTGACGTAGTTGCCGAGCGCCGAGCACACGATCGGCGTATGTCCGCCGAGCAGCGCCGTCGTCATCGGGCCGCCGCCCGCGAACGGAACGGTGACGAAATCGAGCTTGAGCGCGTGCTTGAGCATTTCGATCGACAGCGACGGCGTGGTGCCGGTGCCGGGCGAGCCGACGCTGTGCTTGCCTGGCTCCTTCTTGATGAGGTCGATCAGCTCCTTCATCGTGTTTGCCGGATGGTTCGCGTTGACCACCCACGAGTTCGGAGTGCCGCCGGCCTTGGTGATCGGGATGAAGTCCTTGTCCAGATCGTAGGGCACCTTGGCATAAAGGTTCGGGTTCACCACGATCGCCGAAGACGTGATCAGGATGGTGTAGCCGTCGCCCGGCTGGCGCGCCGCGTTGCCGGTGCCGGTGTTGCCGCCGGCGCCGGGGATGTTCTCGACGTAGAACTGCTGGCCGTTGCGCTCCGAGAGCTTCTGCGCGATCAGCCGGGTGGCAATATCGGTGACGCCGGCGGCCGGAAACGGAATGATGATCTTGACCGACTTGGTCGGATATTGCTGCGCGTTCGCCGCGCCGCACATGAGAAATACCGCGCCGAACGCGGCCCATCGCGCAACGGTTTTCATTTGAGCAGTCTCCCTGTCGTCACCCCTCCTGGCCCGGCCTTGCTCGCGGCCGTTTTGTTGGTGCTATCATTGCCCTTGGCTGGGCCGCAGTAAACTCGAAAGCATGGGCTTTGCGGTCGCACCCCGGAACTGAGGACCACAATGAGACGGCGGGAGTTCATCGGTCTTGTCGGCGGTGCGGCGGCTTGGCCGCTTGCCGCACGCGCGCAGCAGCCGACGCCAGTGATAGGTTATCTGAGCAGCATTTCTGCCGGCGACCGCGCTCACTATACCGAGGCGTTTCGGCAGGGCTTGCACGAGACCGGTTACGCCGAGGGCCGCAATGTCACGATCGAGTATCGCTACGCGGACAATCAAATGAACCGGTTGCGGCCACTGGCAACCGATTTGATCGAACGCAAGGTCGCCGTCATCGCGGCGGTCGGGGGAAACAATACAGGCTTGGTTGCCAAGTCGCTGACCTCGACCATACCGATCGTCTTCACAGCGGCCTCGATCCCGTAAAGGCGGGGCTCATCGCAAGCCTCAACCGGCCGGAAGCGAATGTGACCGGGGTGAGCTGGTTCACGGTCGAGCTCGGGCAAAAGCACGTCGAGGTGCTGCAGGAGCTCGTTCCCCAAGCCGCGCTGATTGCACTCCTGGTTAATCCGAACAATCCGGAAGGGGGATTCTACGAGAAATCCGTACAGGAAGGCGCGCGCGCGTTCGGAAGGCGGTTGCTTGTTCTCAAGGCCGGCACGGCTGACGAAATCGACGTGGCGTTTGCGTCGCTTGCTGAGCAACGGGCGAATGCCGTGATTGTCGGCGCTGATCCATTCTACCCGACGCGGGCTCGGCAGCTCGCTGTACTGGCGGCGCGACATGGCCTTCCGATAATCTCGGCGGTTCGGGACCTGCCGGTGGCTGGCGGCTTGATTAGCTACGGCAACAGAGTGACCGATTCCTATCGACGCGTCGGAGTCCTTGCCGGCCGCATTCTCAAGGGCGCCAGGCCGGCCGACCTGCCTGTCGACCGCGCAACCAAGTTCGAGCTTGTAATCAATCTCGGAACCGCCAAGGCGCTCGGCATCGCCGTGCCGCCGTCCGTGCTCGCCCGCGCCGACGAGGTGATCGAATGAACTTTCCTTTGTCATGCCCGCAAAAGCGGGCATCCAGTAATCGCGGAGCTTTGCGATGGCACGAGAATCGTGCCTAGCGCGACCGCCCGCGGTTACTGGATCATCCGCTTTCGCGGATGATGACAGTCTGTGATTACCTGTCTCAATAGAGGAAATGCTATGGCCAAAAAGTACACGCGTCAGGACCTTCGCGACGCCGCGGAGAAATACAAGAACTGGGGCAAGTGGGGTCCGAACGACGAGATCGGCACGCTCAATTTCACAACCGCCGAGGACATCGTTGCGGCGGCGCGGCTGGTGAAGAAGGGCAAGGTGATCTCGCTGGCGCTTAACTTCGATCACACCGGACCGCAGGGCGCCAAGAGCAAATATCCGTCGATGGGCCGCACCAACCCGATCCACACCATGCTGCGCACCGGCACCGACGCCTACTCCGGGGTGCTCGACAAGCGCGGCATCCGCGCCGCCGACGACATGGTGGTGATGCCGCTGCAATGCGGCACGCAATGGGACGGGCTTGGCCACGTGTTCTATGAGAACTCCATGTGGAACGGCTACGACTGCCGCGAGGTGACCACCGCCGGCGCGCAGAAGTGCGGTATCGAGAAGACCAAAAGCAAGATGGTCGGCCGCGGCGTGCTGCTCGACGTGGCGCGCTTCAAGGGCGTCGAGTCGCTCGACGACGGCTACGGCATCACCTGCAAGGACCTCGACGATTGCGCCAAGGCGCAGAAGGTCGAGATGAAGCGCGGCGACTACGTCATCGTGCGCACCGGCATGATGCAGCGCTGCCAGAAGCTCGGAAGTTGGGACGGCTATCCGGGCGGCGACGCGCCGGGCTTTGCGTTCGAGACGCTGGAATGGATCAAGCGCGTCGAGCTCGCGGCGCTCGCGTCCGATACGTGGGGCTGCGAGGTGCGCCCGAACGAGACCGAAGAGGGCATCAACCAGCCCTGGCACTGGATCACCATCCCGATCATGGGCATGACCATGGGCGAAATTTTCGAGCTGAAGGAACTGGGCGAGGACTGCGCGGCGGACAAGGTCTATGAGTTCCTGTTCGTCGCGCCGGCCATTCCGATCACGGGGGCGGTGGGCTCGCCGGTGAATCCGCTCGCCATTAAATGACGATCGGCGAGTTTATTGCGTCGCTGTTCCTGCGGAGCCCGCGCGGCTCCCTTGCGGGCGCGCCGGCGCGGCACGATATGGAGAGTCCGATGGACACCAAGACCTACCCGGTCACCCGCACCGACGCCGAATGGCGCAAGCTGCTCACCCCGGAGCAGTACGACATCATGCGCCAGCATGGCACCGAGCGGCCGGGAAGCTGCGCATTGCTCCATGAAAAGCGCGCCGGTACGTTTTCCTGCGTCGGCTGCGACCAGCCGCTGTTCGCCGCCAAGATGAAATTCGAGAGCGGCACCGGCTGGCCGAGCTTCAACGATCCGGTGGGAGGTTCGGTCGAGAAGTCGGCCGACAATAGTTACGGCATGATGCGCGACGAAGTGCACTGCAGCCGCTGTGGCAGCCATCTCGGCCATGTGTTCGAAGACGGCCCGCCGCCGACCGGCCTGCGCTATTGCATCAACGGCATCGCGCTGAAATTCCAGCCCGCCTGACGGTGCCGCTCTCCGCCAAAGATCTGCAGGCGTTGCGCGCCGCGGTCCGGCTGCTGGAGCATCCGGGACTGCCGGCGCGGCTTGCCGGCATGGTCGGCAAGCCGCTTGATCTGCTGGCGATGGCGCTGCCTCCCGGCGCGACGCAGGTCATCTCGGCCGCCACCCACAAGGGCCTCGAAGCCGCGCTCAAGGTCGCGGTGCTGACCATGAAGGATGCGCCGGGCGAGGGCTCGCGGCTCCTGCACAAGAGCCTCGCGGTCGCGTCGGGTGCGTTCGGCGGCGCGTTCGGCTTGACCACGCTACCGATCGAGCTGCCGGTTTCCACCATCATCATGCTGCGCTCGATCGCCGACATCGCACGGTCGGAGGGCGAGAGCCTGCAAGATCCGGACACCGCATTGTCATGCTTGCAGGTGTTCGCGCTGGGCGGCGGCGCGCCGGGCGATGACGCGGCCGAGAGCACGTATTTCGTGATGCGCGGCATTCTGGCGAAGTCCACCGCAGAGGCGGTGCGCTACATCGCCGAGCGCGGCATCGTAGAAGAAAGCGCGCCGCTGCTGGTGCGTTTCCTGACACAGATCGCAGCGCGGTTCGGCGTGGTGGTGACGCAGAAGTTCGCCGCGCAGATGGTGCCAGTAATCGGCGCGTTCGGCGGCGCGGTGGTCAACTACGCATTCATCGATCATTTCCAGGATGTCGCACGCGGCCACTTCACCGTACGCCGGCTGGAGCGCGCCTACGGCAAGGACGAGGTGCGTCAGGAATACGATCGCATTCGTGCTGAATTGAATTAGACTGGCAGCCAAGACGCAACAGGGAGGACAACATGACCGCGCATTTCTGCATCATCGCAGCGGCGGCTGTCGCGGCAGCCATCGGGCTGCCGCAGGCGCTTCACGCGCAAACCTATCCGGCCCGCTCGGTGACGCTGGTCGTTCCCTCGGCCGCCGGCGGCGGCACCGACACCATCGCACGGCTGATCGGCGATCAGCTCTCCAAGCAGCTCGGCCAGGGCTTCGTGGTCGAGAACCGCACCGGCGCGGGCATGCTGGTCGGCACCACGGCGGTCGCGAAGGCTGCGCCGGACGGCTACACGCTGCTAGTCGGGCTGACCGGCAACATGTCGGTCAATCCCAGCCTGTTCGCCAGATTGCCATACGATCCGCTTGGTGACTTCGTGCCGGTCGCGATGCTGGCGAACTACCCGTTCCTCGTGGTGGTGAACAACGACCTGCCGGTGAAGTCGGTCAAGGAACTGGTCGCATACCTGAAGGCGAATGCCGGGAAGGTCGACTACGCGTCGGCCGGCAACGGCACCGGGCAGCATCTCGCTCCTGAACTGTTCAAGATGGCAACCGGCACCGACATGAAGGCGATCCACTACAAAGGCGCGCAGCCCGCCTACCTGGATGTGATCGCGGGTCGCGTTCCGGTGTTCTTCGACAACATGTCGACGGCGATGAGCCTTGCCAAGGAAGGCAAGGTGCGCGCTCTCGCGATCACGTCGAAGAAGCGTTCGCCGCTGATGCCCGAACTGCCGACCGTCGATGAATCCGGGGTGCCGGGCTACGAGTATCACACTTGGTTCGGATTCTGGGCGCCGAAGGGGACGCCACAGGCGGTGATCGACAAGCTCGATGCCGAAGTGAAGAAGGCGCTCGCCGATCCGGGCATCCGCCAGAAGATAGCGGCCGGCGCGGGCGAGACGGCCACCATGTCGCGCAAGGAGATCGATCCATTCGTGAAGGCCGAGATCGCCAAGTGGGCCGAGGTGGTCAAGCGTGCCGGCATCAAGGTGGAATAGACCGAAGGAACACAGGTGCGGCGAGGGCGTTGATTCTTCCCAGGAGAAACGCCCACGGGACGCACCATGGCCGAACCGGTGAAAATTCGACGAAAGTTTGGTCGATTCGAATACGACCCGGTCACCGGTACTTACGTGATGGCCACGCTGGTGCTCGCGGCGGTCGTGCTCGGCCTGCTCGCGTATAATTATCAGGGCAGTCCGCAAATGGACGACAAGGCGACCGTTCGGCAGGGTGCAACGATTCCGCATCCGGCGCAATTGTCCCCGCCGGTTACGATCGGATCGGGTGGAGTACGGTAGCCCCGCGCGGTGTCCGATCGAACTCAATCCTGTATAACGACGCACCGGCGCGATGATTCGCTGTCGTTCTATTTTTTTGAACCGGCCAGGGGGCTCATCATGAATTCGTTTCGATCATACGTTCTCGCGGCGTCGTTCGCGTTCGTCGGCCTGATGTCCGCCGTGCCGGCTCAGGCCGCCGTCCAGGCCGGGGTGCTGTCGTGCCGTTCGGGTCCCTCGGTTGGGTTGATCCTCGGCTCGGTCAGGCGCTTCACTTGCGTATTCCGGCCGTCGGGCCCCGGGCCGCACCAGTTCTACAACGCCACCGTTGGACGCGTGGGCGTCGACATCGGCGTTTCCGCCGGCACGCAGCTCGTCTGGGCGGTGTTCGCGCCGACCGCCGTGATTCGCCCTGGCGATCTGTCGGGCACATATATTGGCGGCAGCGCCGCCGTGGCGGTCGGTCTTGGCGCCGGCGCCAATGTGCTGGTCGGCGGTTCGGCCAACTCGGTCGCGTTGCAGCCGCTGAGCGTGGAAGGCAGCGTGGGTCTCGGTGTCGCGCTGGGCGGCGAAGGCCTGACGCTGCGCTACGGGCGCTAAAAGAATCCCAACGACTCGCAACCAACCCCGGCCTGGAAGCTCGTCTTGTGCTTCCGGGCCGGGATGTCGATCACATGGACGGAGCCGTCGCCTTGGCATGCAACGAACAACTCGTCGCCGTGGAACGCCATGTCCATCGGCTGATTGCCGACCTCGATCGCGGTCTGCTCGCGGAATGACGGGTCGATCAAGCTTACCATGTTGCTGTTGAGGCTGGTGACCCCGAGCAGGCTGTTGTCGGGTGCGTAGCGCGCGATCTGCGCGGCCTTGGGCACATCCTTGAGCGTCACCTCTTTGCGCACGCTGCCCGCATCGGTGTCGATCAGGATCAGCTTGGGCTCAGCGTCGTCCACTGCCACCACGGTGCGGCCATCGTCCGAGATCGCGATGCCGGCGAGCGGCCGCGGCGTCTTGATCTTGCCGATGAGCTTGCGCTTCGGCAGGTCGATCACCGAGATCGCCGCATCCTCCTCATTCTCGGTGTAGAGCCGCTGGCCGTCCGGCGCGATGATCAGCCGGTGCCCGTTGGTCGAGCCGGAATCGATCGCTCCAACCACCTTGTTGGTTTTGGGATCGATCGCCGCGACCACCGCGCTGTTCTCGCAGGTGATGTAGATCAGGCCGTCGGGCCCGAGCTTGAGCGTGTGCGGCGCAATGTAGGGCCGCAGGTCGATGGTGTCGATGTGTGCACGCTTCTCCAGATCGAACACGCAGAGCAGGTGCTGCGGGTTCGGATTGCGGCCGTGGATGCCGTCGCCGAAGATCGGCACATAGGCGCGGCTTGTCTCAGACACCACCAGCAATTCGTGGACGGTGCGCGGGAATCCATCGATCACGATTTCCGTTTCGTAAGTCGACGGGTTCAGGAACAGCACCTTGCCGCCCATCTTGTCGACCGCTATCAGGCCGCGCGCGCTCATCACGACCCCCACATTTCCCGCGCCGTCTCGGCGACAAGCTGCAGCTTGCGCTTCTGGTCGTCCTGGGTCAGCGGATTGCCCTCGATCGTCGAGGCGAAGCCGCATTGCGGGCTCAGCGCGAGATACTCGGGCGGCACGTATTTCGCCGCCTCATCGATACGGCGCTTCAGTTCGTCCTTGCTCTCCAGCTTTGGCGACTTGGTCGTCACCAGCCCGAGCACCGCCACCTTGCCCTTGCCGAGATGGGCCAGCGGCGCGAACGATCCCGCCCGCGGCGTGTCGTATTCGAGGAAGAAGCCGTCCACGTCGATCTCGCGGAACGATACCGCAACGGGATCGTAGCCGCCCTCGGCGAACCAGCCGCCGGCGTGGTTGCCGCGGCACATGTGGACGCACACCGTCATGTCGTCCGGCGTGTCGCGCACCGAGTCGTTGATCAGCTTTGCATAACGCGCCACCAGTTCGTCCGGATCTTCGCCCTCTTTTTTCGCCGCGTCACGTAGCGTTGGGTCCGACAGATGGCCTGGAATATTGGTCTCGTCGATCTGCAGATAACGGCAGCCGGCGGCGTAGAGCGCAGCGATCTCCTCGCGATAGACCTGCGCGATGTCCTCGTAGAGTTGATCGACGTCGGGATAGACCTTGCTGTGCATTCGCGAGCGGGTCGAGCGGAAGTGCAGCAGCGTCGGCGAGGGGATGCATTCCTTGGCGACAAGCCCGGCCGCGTCGGCGACGGGCTTCAGCAAAGCGAAGTCCGTGCGCGTCAGGCTCTGCGTGCGCCTGAGCCGTCCATAAAGCTCCATGCGTGGCGGCGAGAATGACACGCTGCCATCCGCGCTCTTGAAGCGGACCGCCAGCGGCTCGCCGAACCGGAGCCCGTCGATCCGCTCGATGAAATCCATGAACCAGTGCCGCCGCCGGAAATCGCCGTCGGTGGTGTGCTTGAAGCCGCATTCCTTGTGCAGCGCGACGGCCTGCTTGATCTCGTCGTCCTCGATCTGGCGTAGCGCTGCATCGGGCAATTTGCCCGCCTTGTGCTCGTCGCGCGCGTCGAGCAGCCGCTTGGGCCGCAGCAGGCTTCCGACCGTATCGGCTTTGAAGGGGGGGCGAGACATCAGTTCAACCGCAATTCTGTAATGTGCTTCGGGTCGGGCTTGAGCTCGCCACGCTCCACACGCTTGACGATGTCCGTCAGCGTCGCGTTGGCCTTGCACGGCACGCCGAGCCGCTCGCCTTCGCGCGCCACCAGGCCGTTGAGGAATTCGATCTCGGTGCGGCGGCCCTTCTGCATATCCTGACCCATCGAGGGCTTCTGCCCGGCCGCGGTGCGGCCCGAGTCCTTGAAGCGCTGCTCGTCGCAGGCTTTCGCCGCGGCTTCGTCGCCTTCGCCGGCGCGCGCGATCGTCTCGGGATCGAGATGCAAGATCTCCTCGAGCTGGTAGCCGAGCGCCTGGCCGACGCGGATCGCCTCGCTGCCGAGCCGCGTCGAGAAGCGGCGGATCGGATCGTTCTTCAGCATGTCGCCGCCGCCGAGGCCGGTGCAGGCGGAAAGCCCGTTTGCCATCGAGTTGGCGACCAGCTTGGACCAGCGCTCGCCCCACAGGTTGTTGGTCACCTTGGCGCTGTCGGCATAGGCGACCAGCCGGCAGACCTCCTCGGCGCGCGGCGTGATGCGGCCGTGCACCTCGCCGGCGCGGAATACGGTGTGCGCGCCGCGGTGCTTGGCGGCGCCGCGATGGATCAGGCCGGGCTCCGGCAGGTTCACCGTGATCGACGAGGCGATGCAGCCGAGCGTCTTGCCCCAGCCGACCACGCCCGCGATGGTCTCTTCGTTCAGGCAGTTCTGCAGCGAGACCATGTAGCCGTCCGGCGCCAGATACTGCTTGATCATCATGGCCGCCCAGGCGGTGTCGTACGACTTCATGCACACGAAGGCGATGTCGACCGGCTTCTCCTTGGCGAACTGCTGCGCGTCGGTGACGTGCAGCGCGCGCACCGGCACGGTGAACTCCGGTTCGGTCATGGCGTGGGTGACGCGCAGCCCGTGTTTTCGCATGTGCTCGACATGCGCGGGCCAGGGATCGATGAACGTCACGTCCTCGCCGGCCTGCACCATATGGGCGCCGGCATAGCCGCCGACCGCGCCCGCTCCGACGATGGCGATTTTCTTCTTGGCCACGCGATCCTCCCGGTGTTCCTGATCTTGAGGGTAGCGTGCGAAGCACGCCGATCACAATGGTCGAACCGGGCTAACGCCACGGCCCGCATTACGTTGTAGCGGGACCGTGATTGCGCGTAGTGTGTCAACTCACGCTCGACGCATAGCATGATGTCCACCAGCTTCGCAGGTCACTATCCGATCGAGCATCGCAAAGGCGAGATCGAGCGGCTGCACATTCAGGCCGAGGCTGTTGCGCCTGATGCGCGGGTAATGCTGGACCGCATCGGCGTGCAGCCGGGATGGGCATGCCTCGACATTGGATGCGGGCCGCGCGGCATCACCGATTTGTTGAGCGAGCGCGTTGGGCCGGGCGGACGCGTGGTCGGCCTCGATAAGGATCAGGAATTTCTGGCGTATGCGCGTTCCCGCGCGCCTTCCAATGTCGATTTTCGGTACGGCGACGCCTATTCATCCGGTCTGCCGGCTGACGCCTTCGATCTGGTCCATATGCGCTTTGTTGCCAGCACGGCCGGCAATCCTGAAGGTTTACTGCAGGAGGCGAAGCGCCTTAGTCGCGCCGGCGGCATCGTCGCGCTGCAAGAACCTGATGTCGAAACGTTCAAATGCCACCCGCCGCATCCGGCGTGGGATCGATTGATGGCGGCCACGCTCGGGACCTTCGCGGGTGTCGGATCTGACATCTACCTGGCGCGGCGGCTGTACTCGTTGTTTCGTCAAGCTGGTCTGACGGACGTGCATTACCGTCCGTTTCTGTTTGGCATCCGCTCAACCGATCCGATGGTCGATCATCTGCCGTCCACCGTGGAGTCAATCCGCGCAACAGTGTTACGGCTGGGTTTGCTCGCTGAAGCTGAGATGCCATCTTTGCTCGAACAATGCCGTCGCCATCTGCGGGACCCTGGAACGGTGACCACGTCATTCATGGTGGCGCAGGTTTGGGGAAGAAAGCCCGCCTAGAACACGTGGGCGGGCGGCTCTTTGCCCGCTCTCTCCCCCATGCCATCCTCCGCCCGCAAACAGGACCAATGAAATGACGACTCTGGGACACAACAGAAAAATGCTCGGCGCCGAGTGCATGGCCGATATGCTGCAGGCCTACGGCGTGACGCACGTGTTTCACGTGCCCGCGGTGCTGCGTAAGACCTTCGCGGTGATGGAGAGCCGCACTTCGATCAAGCGGCTGCACGTGCACAGCGAAGCCACCGCGGCCTACATGGCTGACGGATACGCGCGCGCGACCGGCAAGCCCGGCATCTGCATGGCGCAGGTGATCGGCGCGCTCAATCTCGCCGCCGGCCTGCGCGACGCCTGGCTGGCGCATTCGCCGGTGATCGCCTTCACCGGCGGCCGCGAGCCGAAGACCAAGTTCCGGCAGGTGTACCAGGAGGTCGATGACGTGCCGGCGTTCGAGCCGGTCACCAAGTGGAACGCCACGGTCGACGACGTGAACCGATTCCCCGACATGGTGCGCCAGGCGTTTCGCGTCGCGACGTCAGGCCGCCCCGGCCCCGTGCATCTGCAATTCCGCGGCAACGAGGGCCAGGTCGACGGCGAGGAAGGCGAGATGGAGCCGCTGATCGAGCCGGAGTTCGCGCGCGTGCTGCCGTTCCGGCCGGAGCCGGATCAGGCGAGCGTGGCCGCGGCCGTGAAAGTGTTGCAGGAGGCGCAGCGGCCGGTGATCGTCGCTGGTGGCGGCGTGCGTCACTCGGGCGCGGCGCGCGAGCTCGTCGCGCTCGCCGAGGCGCTGCAGATTCCGGTCGTCACCTCGCTGAACGGCAAGGACACGATCACCGCCAGTCATCCGCTGTCATGCGGCGTGGTCGGCACCTATTCGCGCGAGAGCGCGAACAAGGTCGTGAACGCCGCCGATCTTATTTGCTTCATCGGCACCACGACCGGCGGCATGACCACGCATTTCTGGGCGGTGCCGAAGATCGGCACGCCGTCGATCCAGATCGACATCGATCCGGAGGCGCTCGGCATGAACTATCCGCTGCAGGCGCGCGTGCAGGGCGATGCCAAGGTGGCGCTCACCAAGATGCTGGCGACTTGCGACAAGTCGACCGCTTCAAAGCGCAAGACGTGGGTCGAGCAGGTGCAGTCGGTTTGCAAGGAATGGTACGGCAAGTACAAAAGCGCGCTGGAGTCCGACGCGGTGCCGATCCGTCCCGAGCGCATCTGCCACGAGCTGTCAAAGCATGTGCCCGACGATGCCATCGTCGTGGTCGACACCGGTCACGCCGGCATGTGGATGGGCGGCATGTACGATCTTAAAGATCCAGGCCAGAGCTACATGCGAAGCGCCGGCCATCTCGGCTGGGCGTTTCCCGCCGGGCTCGGGGCGAAGTGCGGCGCGCCGGAGCGGCCGGTGGTCACGTTCACCGGCGACGCCGGCTTCTGGTACCACATCGGCGACATCGAGACGGCGGTGCGCTGGAAGATCAACGCGGTCACTGTCGTCAACAACAACGGCGGCGGCAATCAGAGCAAGCGTGGCTTCGACCGCGTCTATGGCGGCACGCAGACCGAGCAGGCGCGCGAGCTATGGACGTTCCGCAAGACGAACTTTGCACGCATCGCCCAGGAAATGGGCGCGCTCGGTATCCGCGTCGAGCATCCGAGCGGGATCGAGAGCGCGCTGGCGCAGGCGCTCGCCGCTAACCGTCCGGCCGTGATCGACGTCGTCACCGATATCGACGCGCTGGCGCCGGTGGCGGTGAGCTAACTCCGTCGCACCGCGGCGATCGCGTCGCGCAGCTTGTCGCCGGTGACCGGCTTCGCCAGTACAGGCGCTCCGGGTACCACGCGCTCGATGTGCTTGCGGGTTTCCGGATCGCCGTGCGCGGTGATGAAGATGATCGGCGTGCCGTGACTCTCGCGGATACGCCGCGCCGCCTCGATGCCGTCCATGCGGCCGGCGAGACGGATGTCCATCAGAACAAGATCGGCGTCGAGGTCGCCGGCCTGCTCGATGGCGCCTTCGCCATCCGGCACCAGCGCACAGACCTCATGGTGCTGATCGCGCACCAGAGATTCCAGATGCCACGCCACCAATAATTCGTCTTCGACGATCACCACGCGAAGGCCGTCGGCCTGTTTGCGCGGGGCGGCCACGGCCTGCGAAGCTGGGGTCATGACGAAAGCCCTGTTTGGGTTTCGTCATACTGTAACAATTCCGGGTGCGTCCGTCAGCAGGCGCATCGCGCCGCCGCACGGGCGGCTTACCCCTCAGAGCTCGGGAACCAGCGGCGGCGGATAGACGTCTTTGCCGGAATTCCAAACCGGACGGAACATGGCGTCCTCGCCCTGCACGATCACGGCGGCCTCGCGGCCGTTGGTTTCGTCCAGGTGGGCAAGCGCGACCGCGTCCTTGAAAGCATCGTGACGTCGCGAATAGGGCTCTGAGTTCTCGCCGTCGCACTGGATCTTCCAGGCGCCGCCGTCGAACAACACGTAATAGTGGGACCGATCCATAAACTTGCTCCTGTAGTCGCCCCACCACGGTAGGGGTCACGTAAGACGTGAATGCGACAATGCCGTGTCCGGTTCCGCAGCCGCATCTTTGGGCTGTGGATTGTGTGAAACCTGTGGATACGCGCGGCCATCCCTCTGATTTCAGGACGGCTTTCGCCGCATCGGTCGCCTGTTACACTGCCGGCTGAAGCAGGCAATAGGATCAATTGACATGAAATTGGCAAGTTTTGTGGCCGGCGGTAAAGCGGTGTTCGGCTTGGTGACGGGCGATAGCGTCATCGTGATGACCGGTCGCCTCGCGTGCGGCGCAACGACGCTGCGCGAGGCGCTGGCCGCGAACGCGCTCGATGAAATCCGTGCGGCGGCCAAAACTGCGAAGCCCGATCACAAGCTCGCCCACGTCAAGTTCCTCCCGGTCATTCCCGATCCGCAAAAAATTCTTTGTGCCGGCATCAACTACCGCGCGCACGCCGCCGAAGTCGGCCGCGAACTGCCGAAGCAGCCGAGCATGTTTGTCCGCTTCACCGACACGCTGGTCGGCCACGACGGCGAGATGATCCGCCCGAAGCTATCCGACAATTTCGATTTCGAGGGCGAGTTCACCGCGGTGATCGGCAAGGGCGGACGCGATATTCCGATCGAGCGCGCACTCGATCACGTCGCCGGCTACACCTGCTTCGTCGACGGCAGCGTGCGCGACTACCAGAAGTTCTCCGTCACCTCCGGCAAGAACTGGCCGGGCACCGGTCCGTTGGGGCCGTGGCTCGTCACCACTGACGAAATCCCCGATCCGGCCAAGCTCACGCTGACGACGCGGCTCAACGGCCAACAGGTGCAGCGCTCCGGTACCGACCAGATGATCTACTCCATGCCGCAGATCATCTCGTTCTGCTCGCAGTTCACGCCGCTCCATCCCGGCGACGTCATCGCCACCGGCACGCCGGAGGGCGTTGGCCACGGCCGCAAGCCGCCGCTCTGGATGAAGCCGGCGACGTGCTGGAGGTCGAGATCAGGGGCATCGGCATTCTGCGCACGCGGATCGTCGACGAACGCTAGTCCGCCGAGCGCGGCCAGCCGCCGCACGCTGCTTCGGTTGCGGCGATTGTGCCCCGGCAGGCTGGTGGGCAATAATCGGCAATGAGGGCCGGTCGGATGCCGCCGCAGGGAGGAATTCAATGATGAAGTCGATCCTGGCCGCGCTAGCCGTTTGGATGGCGGCGACAAGCACGGGCTTCGCGCAGGAAAAGCTCAAGGTCGCGATCCCGCAGCGCGGCTTCTGGGATTCTTCCTGGGTCGACTTCGGCCAAGCTGCCGGCCTGTTCAAGCAAGCCGGCCTCGAGGTCGAAATCTTTTGGACCGATGGCGGCGCGCAGACGCTCACCGCGGCGGTATCGGGCAGCGTGGACATTGCGCTCTCCAACGGCTTCCTCGGCGTGGTTGGCGCCTACGTGAAGGGGGCCCCGATCAAGGTGATCTCCGCTGAAATGACCGGCGCCACCGAGCTGTTCTGGTGGGTCAAGTCCGACAGCCCGTATCAGACGCTCAAGGACGTGCCGGAGGGCAAGACGATTGCTTTCTCGTCGCCAGGCTCCTCATCGAATCTGATCCTGCTGGCGTTGCTGCGGCAGACCGGCTCGAAAGCGAAGCCAGTCGCGACCGGTGGCGTGCCGGGCACCACAACGCAGGTCATGACCGGGCAGATCGATGTCGGCTGGTCGGTGGTGCCGCTCGGCCTGCAGGACGTTCAGGAGGGCAAGCGCAGGATCGTTGCGCGCGCGAATGAAGTGGTGGAGATGCGCAACCAGACCATCCGCGTCAACATCGTCAATTCCGAGATCCTCAAGACCAAGCGCGCCACCATCGCCAAGTTCATGGAGGTCTATGCCAAGTCGATCGATTGGGCCTATTCCAATCCGCAAGCGATCGAGATGTTCGCCAAGAACATGAAAGTTCCGGTTGCAGTCGCGAAGCAGGGCGTCGACGAGTACTACCCCAAGGCGGCGATGCAGATGGGCGAGATCCGCGACCTGGAGCGTACGCTCAAGGACGCACTCGACTACAAGTTCATTCCGTCGCCGAAGACGGCGAAGGATGTCGAAGGCATGATCGACATTGTCTACAGCCCTTCCAAATAAAGTGGATCGCTAACCCATTGATGCGGCTTTGGGAGCGGCGCGGCGGTACCGGCATCGGTGCGCCGCGCCGCAATCTTTCCACAGGTCATACATTGCCGTTTATTTAGTTGGGTCCGTCGCGGATTGGTTGATAGCCTTTTTGGCTCGTGCGCGGCCGATCCAGGTCGCGTGGTGGTCGGGTCGCGTCCAAACAGTATGCGTCGGTCAGAGTCGCAGCGTTCTGCGTTGTCGAGGCGCGTCCGTTCCGCCGCGGCCATGCTGCTTTGCCTCGGTCTTGCGCCGGGGTTGAGCGGCTGTCTGCTCGGCACCGAGAAGCCCGATGCTGCGCTCGATGTTCCGGCGCGCTACCGCATGGCGCCGCACGACCAGGATGCGGCGCTCCCTTCGGTGATCTGGTGGCGCGGCTTTCGTGACAAGCAACTCATCGCGCTGATCGAGGAGGGGCTCACCTCCAATCTCGACATTGCCGCCGCGGTCGCTCGCATCCTGCAGGCCGACGCCACGTCCCGCATTGCCGGCGCGCCGCTCGTCCCGGCGATCGACTTCAACGCCAACGCCACGCGCTCGCGCGGATCGCGAACCACCGGCGGTGGCACTGTAGTTGGGTCAGCCGAGCGCACCAATTACAGTATGTCGCTGAGCGCCAGCTATGAGATCGACTTCTGGGGCAAAAACCGCGCCGCGCTGCGCGCCGCCGAGGAGCTCGCGGTGGCGAGCCGGTTCGACCGCGAGGTGGTGGCGCTGACCACGGTCGCGTCGGTGGCGAATGCCTACTTCCTGGTGCAGTCGGCGCATGACCGGCTGCGGACCGCACAGAACAACCTGGACGCGGCGACCCGCGTGCTCAAGCTGGTCGAGGAGCGCTTCAACGCCGGCACCGCCTCCGCGCTCGACACCGCGCAGCAGGAAAGCCTCGCGAACAACCTGCGCGCTGCGCTGCCGCTGCTCGAGCAGCAGTTGCGCGAGAACATCGCCACGCTCGCGGTGCTAATCGGCCGCGCCCCTACGAACGTCAAGGTTCGCGTGACCGGCATGGGTCCGATCGCGATTCCGCCGGTGACGCCGGGCTTGCCGTCCGACCTGCTGACGCAGCGGCCCGACATCCGCGATGCCGAAGCCCGGCTCGCGGCCGCAAACGCCAACGTCGAGTCGGCGCGCGCGGCGATGCTGCCGAGCATCGTGCTGACCGGCGAGGGTGGCTGGGCAAGCGCGGCGCTGCGCACCCTGATCCGGCCGGAGTCCGCGTTCTTCACGCTCGCCGGCGGCGTGATCCAGCCGTTGCTCGACGGCTGGCGATTGCAGGGCCAGTTCGATTTCGAGCGGGGTCGCCAGGAGGAGTTGCTACAACTCTACCGCAAGGCCGTGGTCAGCGCGTTCGGCGATGTCGAACGCGCCCTCATTGCGGTGCAGCAAACTGCCCGCCGTGAACAGCTTCAGCGCGAAGTGGTGCGAAGCTCCCGGCGCGCGTTCGAGATTTCCGAAACCCGGCTGCGGGAAGGTGCGGTCGACCTGATTACGGTGCTGAACACCCAGCAGTCCCTATTCGTGGCCGACGACAACCTGCATCAGGCCCGGTTGGCCCGTTTGCAGGCCGTTGTCAGCCTGTTCGTGGCTTTGGGCGGGGGCTGGCCGCAGCCGCCGAAGCGGCTCGCCGAGGTGCCTAACCCCCAGACAGACCGCATGAAATCTCCGTAACGTACTGTGAATCGGCCGCCCGCGCCGTTAGTTTAAGTGGTGGACGATTCTGGCCGGTTCGGATGAGCAAACGGCGGTTTCTGGCGATTGCCTTGGTTGCCATCGTCGTGGTCGGCGGCGCCGCAGCCGTTTGGTCGCAGATCCAGCGGCCGCAGCAGATCCGGCCCGGACGTGGCGGCTTCGCCGGCGACGGGCCGGTGCCGGTGATCGCCGCCGCCACCTCTCGAGCCGACGTGCCGGTCCATCTTGATGGCGTCGGGACCGTGCGGGCGCTCAACACCGTCACGGTGCGCGCGCAGGTCGAAGGCAAGCTGATGGAGGTCGCGTTCAAGGAAGGCCAGGACGTCAAGCGGGGCCAGGTGCTGGCGCGGATCGACCCCACCACGTTCCAGGCTCAGCTCGATCAGGCGATCGCCAAGAAGGCGCAGGACGAGGCGACGCTGGCCAACGCCAGGATCGACCTCGATCGCTACACCCGGCTGGTTGCGTCGAATTCCGTTGCGCGTCAGCAGCTCGATACGCAGCAAGCCGTCGTTGCACAGCTCCAAGCGCAGGTGAAGCTCGACCAGGCGGCGATCGACAACGCGCGAGCCATCCTGCAATACACCACCATCGTGGCGCCGCTCGACGGCCGCACCGGCATCCGCCAGGTCGACGAAGGCAACATCGTGCGCGGCTCGGACGCGACCGGCATCGTCGTGCTCACGCAGCTTCGGCCAATGTCGGTGCTGTTCACGCTGCCGCAGCAGCAGCTCTCCGACGTCACTCGCGCGATGGCGAAGGGTTTACCGACCGTCGAAGTGTTCGGCGCCGACAACAAGACGGTGATCGACCGTGGCACGTTGCAAGTGGTCGACAACCAGGTCGATCAGACCACCGGCACGGTGAAGCTTAAGGCCGAGTTCCCGAACAAGGACCTCCAGCTTTGGCCCGGCCAGTTCATCAACGTTCGTTTGCTGGTCGATACGCTACAGCAGGTGGTGGTCGCGCCGACCGCGGCGGTGCAGCGCGGCCCGAACGGTATCTTCGTGTTCGTCGTGCAGCCGGACAACACCGTCGCCGTGCGGCCGGTGACGGTTGCTCAGCAGACCGAAACCCAGGCGGTGATTGCGACCGGGCTGAAAGAAGGCGAGCGCGTCGTTACCACCGGTTTTGCCCGTCTGACCGCCGGTAGCGACGTTGTCGTCACCAATGCGGAGCAGGTGCCGGCGCCCGGCAGTGAGCCGGTGGCCGCGCCGCGGCGCGACCGGCGGCCGGCAGGGGAGCGCCGCGAAAGGCGTTCGCACGTGTCGTCGAACGACGCGCAGCTATGAGCGTATCGACACCGTTCATTCGGCGTCCCATTGCAACTTCGCTGCTCGGCTTCGCGACCATGCTGGGCGGCGTGCTCGGCTACTGGAATCTCCCGGTCTCGTCGCTGCCGCAGGTCGACTTCCCGACCATCCAGGTCACCACCCAGCTTCCCGGCGCCAGCCCCGACACCATGGCCGCGCTGGTGACTTCTCCGCTGGAGCGGCAGTTCGGCCAGATTCCGTCGCTGTCGGTGATGACCTCGTCGAGTTCGTTCGGCATCAGCCAGGTCACGCTGCAGTTCGACCTCAACCGCGACATCGACGGCGCCGCGCAGGACGTGCAGCAAGCCATCAACGCCGCCGGCTCGACACTGCCGCGCAATCTTCCGTATCCGCCGACCTACGCCAAGGTGAACCCGGCGGACGCGCCGATCATCACGCTGGCGCTCACCTCCGAGACCATTGCGCTACGTCAACTCAGCGATCTTGCCGACACGCTGATGGCGCAGCGATTGAGCGAAATCGGCGGCGTCGGGCGCGTCTCGATCCAGGGCGGCATTCGCCCGGCGGTGCGGGTCCAGGCCGATCTCGCGCGCCTCGCCGGCTATGGACTTGGCCTCGAAGATCTGCGTCTCGCCATCGTCGGCGCCAACGTGTCGGGGCCGAAGGGCGCGCTCGACGGCGCACACCAGTCCTACACCATCGCCACCAACGACCAGCTTGCCAGCGCCGCGGCTTACCGCGAGCTGATCGTCGCCTACCGCAACAACGCGCCGGTCTTGCTCGGCGAGGTCGCGACAGTGGTCGACGGGCTGGAGAACGCCAAGGTGGGCGGCTGGTACCAGGGCACGCCGGCCGTCGTCATCGACATCCAGCGCCAGCCGGGCGCCAACGTCATCGACACCGTTGCCCGCATCAAGCACGAGCTGCCGCGTTTGCAGCGCGCCATGCCGGTCGGCATCGAGCTGACCGTCGTCCATGACCGCACCACCACGATCCGCGCCTCGATCCGCGACGTGCAGTTCACGCTGGTGCTGAGCGTGGTGCTGGTCGTCCTGGTCGTTCTGCTGTTTCTGCGCACCGTGCGCGCCACCATCATTGCCGGCGTGGCCCTGCCGTTGTCGCTGATCGCGACCTTCGGGGTGATGTGGTTTGCCGGATTCTCGCTCGACAACCTGTCGCTGATGGCGCTGACGATCGGCACCGGCTTCGTGGTCGACGACGCCATTGTCATGATCGAGAACATCGTCCGCCACATCGAGCGGGGCGAATCCGCGTTCGATGCCGCCCTACGCGGCGCGCGTGAGATCGGCTTCACCGTCATCTCGCTCACGTTGTCGCTGATCGCGGTGTTCATCCCGCTGCTATTCATGACCGGCTTGGTCGGCCGCATGTTCCGCGAGTTCGCGCTGACGCTGACGATCGCGGTGGTGGTGTCCGCGATCGTCTCGCTGACGCTTACGCCGATGATGTGCAGCCGAATCCTGCGCCACCAGGCCGAGAGCAAGGGCAACGCGCCGACCCGGTTTTTCAACGAAGCGGTGGACTGGACCGTCGAGAAGTACCGCGTCAGCCTGGAATGGGTGCTGCGCCGCCAGACGCTGACGCTGCTCACCACACTGGCGACGCTGGTCGCCACCGTCTGGCTCTACATCATCATCCCCAAGGGCTTCCTGCCGCCGCAGGACACCGGCTTGATCCTCGGCGTGTCCGAGGCCGGTGTCGAGGTATCGTTCGCGCAGATGCAGCGGTTGCAGGCGCAGGTCGAGACCGCGATCAAAACCGACCCGGACGTCGTCGGCGTGGTGTCGATTCTCGGCGTCAGCCGGATGAACGCGACGCCCAACGCCGGCCGGCTTGCCATCACCTTGCGCCCGCGAGGCGAGCGCCGCGCCGGCGTCGACCAGATCGTCGAGCGGCTCAAGCATGCAGTCGCGCCGATCCCCGGCGTCACGGTTTATTTCCAGCCGGTGCAGGACATCCAGATCAGCACGCGGGCGAGCCGCGCGCAGTATCAGTACACGCTGGTCGGCACCAACGCTGCCGACGTCATCATGTGGTCGGAGCGGCTGACGGACCGCCTCAGCACCGATCCGTTGCTGCGCGACGTTGCTTCCGAGGCGCAGGAGAACGGCCTCCGCATGATGGTCCATGTCGACCGCGATACCGCAGGCCGGCTCGGCGTCTCCATGCAAGCGGTGAACGACGCGCTCAACAGCGCGTTCGGCCAGCGCCAGGTGTCGACGATCTACGGCCAGGCCAACCAGTACCGCGTCATTCTGGAGGCCTTGCCGGCCTATCAGCAGGACCCGTCATCGCTGAACAAGCTTTACGTCCCCGGCGCCAACGGCGTGCAGGTTCCGCTCGGCTCGATCGCGCGGTTCGAACATGTGACGGCGCCGCTCTCCGTCGCACACCAGGAGCAATTCCCCTCGGTGACGATCAGCTTCAACCTCGCGCCGCACGCCGCGCTCAGCGACGCGGTGCGCGAGGTTGCCGCCGCCGAGCGCTACATCGAAATGCCCTCGTCGATCACCGGCACGTTCTCCGGCGATGCCGCCGAGTTCGCCAAGTCGCTGGCCGGCCAACCGTGGCTTCTGCTCGCCGCCGCGGTCGCGATCTACATCGTGCTCGGCGTGCTGTACGAGAGTTTCATTCACCCGTTCACCATCCTCACCACGCTGCCGTCGGCCGGCGTCGGCGCGTTGCTCGCGTTGATGCTGTTCGGCTACGACCTCTCGGTCATCGCGCTGATCGGCATCATCCTGCTGATGGGCATCGTGAAGAAAAACGCGATCATGATGATCGACTTCGCGCTGGAGGCCGAGCGCGGGCTGGGCATGTCGCCGCGCGATTCCATCGTGCAGGCGGCGCTCTTGCGCTTCCGGCCGATCATGATGACCACGCTCGCCGCGCTGTTCGGCGCCATCCCGCTCGCGGTCGAAAGCGGCACCGGCTCGGAACTGCGCAATCCGCTCGGCATCACCATCATCGGCGGACTGCTGCTCAGCCAGATGCTGACGCTCTACACCACACCGGTGATCTATCTGCAGATGGAGCGCCTGAAGCAGCGTTGGAGCCGGCCGCGCGGCTTTGTGCCGCCGGAACGGCGCTCGCCGGCGCCCGGTCCCGCGGAGTAGGTCATGTGTCGATCTGCATTCAGCGGCACGGCATCGGCGGTCTGCTCCCTCTCCCGCTTGCGGGGGAGGGCTGGGGAGGGGGCGGGCCACGAAAGCAACGTGCGCAGTTTCCCCCTCCCTAACCCTCCCCCGCAGGCGGGGGAGGGGACGCTGCGGCACCAGCCTTCGCAACGGCTGACATCGCATTCGCATAGGAGGGTTCAACCATGAATTTCTCCTACCCGTTCATCCGCAGGCCGGTCGGCACCACACTCTTGGCTCTTGGCCTGCTGCTCATCGGCATCGTCGCCTACCACTTCCTGCCGGTGGCGAGCATGCCGACCATCGAGTTCCCGACCATCCGCGTGTCGGCGAGCCGGCCCGGCGCCGATCCGGCGATCATGGCAGCGACGGTCGCCGCGCCGCTGGAGCGCCGCCTCGGCGAGATCGCCGGCGTCACCGAGACCACCTCGACCAGTTCGCTCGGCAACACCAACATCACGATCCAGTTCGACCTCAATCGCAAGATCGACGGCGCGGCGCGCGACGTGCAGGCGGCGCTCAATGCCGCGCTCACCGACCTGCCCGGCGACCTGCCGACGCTGCCGACCTTCCGCAAGGTCAATCCGTCGGCGACGCCGATCCTGATTCTGGCGCTGACCTCGAAGAACACGCTGCCGAGCTATCTCTACGACGTCGCCGACTCGATCATCGCGCAACGGATCGCGCAGATCGACGGCGTTGCCGAGGTCACGGTCAGCGGCGCCGAGCAGCCGGCGATCCGCATCCGCGTCAACCCGGTGGCGATCGCCTCGATGGGCGTCAGCATGGAGGACGTGCGCACCGCCGTCGCCAACGCCAATTCGGCGAGCCCGCTCGGCACCTTCGACGGGCCGGACCTGGCCCGCACCATCGCCAGCAACGACCAGCTTCGCTCGCCGAGCCAGTACCGCGCGATCGTGGTCAAGGCCAGTCCCGACGGCACCGTCGTGCGGCTCGGCGCCATCGCCTCGGTCGAGGCAGGCGTTCGCAACAGCCGCTCGGCCGCCTGGTTCAACCTGCAGCCGTCGGTGCTGCTGGTCATCACCAAGCAGGCCGATGCCAACGTGATCGACACGGTCGATCGCATCAACGAGCTGCTGCCGGAACTGAAGCGCTGGATCCCGGCAGACACCGAAATCCAGGTGCTGTCCGACCGTACCCTGACGATCCGCGCCAGCGTGCTCGACATGCAGCTCACGCTGGTTGCGACCATCGCGCTGGTGATGATGGTGGTGTTCCTGTTCCTGCGCCGTCTGGCGGCGACCATCGCCGCCGGGGTCACGGTGCCGCTCGCGCTCGCCGGTACCTTCGCGCTGATGTGGGTTGCCGGCTTCTCGATCGACAACATCTCGCTGATGGCGCTCGCGGTCGCGGTTGGCTTCGTGGTCGACGACGCCATCGTCATGATCGAGAACGTGTTCCGCAATCTCGAGCAGGGCATGACGCCGCTTCGCGCAACGATCGAGGGCGCTCGCCAGATCGGCTTCACCGTCATCTCCATCAGCGCGTCGCTGATCGCGGCGTTCATCCCGTTGTTCTTCATGGGCGGCGTGGTCGGCCGCCTGTTCACCGAATTCTCCATGACGCTGGCCTTCGCCATCGTGATCTCGACGGCGGTGTCGCTCTCGGTCACGCCGATGATCTGCGCGCACTTCGTGCGCGCGGGGCCGAGCCGGGACGCCACCAGGCTCGATCGCGCGGTGGAGGGCGTGCTCAGCCGCACCGTCTCGGCCTATATGCGCAGCCTCGATGTGGTGATGCGCTTCCGCTTCCTGACCCTGCTCGTCTTCATCGCCACCATCGCGCTCACCGTCGGCCTCTACATCAAGATGCCGAAGGGCTACTTCCCGCAGGACGACACCGGCCTGATCTTCGGCGGCACGCGTGCGGCGCCTGACATCTCGTTCGAGGCGATGAAGGAGCTGCAGCAGCGCGCGACGCAGATCGTGCTGTCCGATCCGGCAGTGAAGGCGGTCGGCTCCTCGGTCGGCGCGTCTGGCTGGAACGCCTCGGTCAACAACGGCCGGCTGTTCATCAGCCTCAAACCGCCGTCCGAGCGTCCCGGCGTCACCTCGCAAGCCGTGATCAACCGTCTGCGGCCCAAGCTGCTCGACGTCGGCGGCATGCGGGTCTTCATGTTTCCGGCGCAAGACCTGCGCGGCGGCGGCCGGCAGTCCTCGTCGGCGTACCAGTACACGCTATGGAGCCCGAACCTCGACGAGTTGTTGGCGAATGTGCCGAAGGTCGTCGCCAAGGTGCAGACATTGCCCGAGCTGGTCGACGTCACCACCGACCGCGAGCAGAACGGCCTGCAGGCCAATGTGGTGATCGACCGCCAGGACGCGGCGCGTTACGGCGTCAAGATCCAGGATATCGACAATGCGCTCAACAACGCGTTCTCGCAGCGCCAGATTTCAACGATTTATTCCGCGCGCAACCAGTACCGCGTCATCCTCGAGGTCGACCCGCTGTTCCAGCGCGACCCTTCGGACCTCACGCGGGTCTATGTCGCCGGCGCCAACGGCGTGCAGGTGCCGCTGTCCAGCGTGGCGCGGATCGAGCGCGGACTCGCGCCGCTGGTGATCAACCACCAGGGCTCGTTCCCGTCCGTCACCGTCACCTACAACCTCGCGCCGAATATCACGCTGTCCCAGGCGCAGGCCGCCATTGACCGCGCGGTCGCCGAACTGCACCTGCCGGAGTCGATCCGTGCCGAGCCGGCCGGCGACGCGCGGCTGGCGCGGCTCTCCGGCGGTTCGCAGCCGCTGGTGATCCTGGCGGCGATCCTCGCGGTCTACATCATCCTGGGCGTGCTGTACGAAAGCCTGGCGCACCCGCTGACCATCATCTCCACGCTGCCACCCGCCGGGCTCGGCGCGCTGCTCGCGCTGATGGTGTTCAACACCGAGCTGACCGTGATCGCCTTCATCGGAATCATCCTGCTGATCGGCATCGTCAAGAAGAACGGCATCATGATGGTGGACTTCGCGCTGTCGGCCGAGCGCCAGCACGCGCTCGCTCCGGATCAGGCGATCCGTGAGGCCTGCCGCGAACGCTTTCGGCCGATCATGATGACAACGCTCGCCGCCATGCTCGGTGCGCTGCCACTGGTGTTGGCGACCGGTCCGGGCTCCGAGCTGCGGCGTCCGCTCGGCATCACCATCATTGGCGGGCTATTGGTGTCGCAAATCCTGACGCTATACACGACGCCGGTGATCTATCTGATGCTCGACCGGCTGCACCACAGGTTGTGGGGCAGGGGGCGGGACGGCACGGTCCCCACCGCAGGCGTGAGGCCGGCCGCGCCCTGATACGCGGAACGGTCGTGCGTTCGGGGAACGATTCCTCCGCCCCGGCATTTAGTCCGCGTCGTTGTGTGCGGAGGTGGCCAATGCAGACCAGCGAGCTTTACCGGCAGCGTGCGGCGGAATGCGAGCGGATGGCGCAAAAACGCCCCGAAGAGCGCGAACACCTCAAGAAGGTCGCACAAACCTGGCTGTTGCTGGCGAAAGCGTCAGAGGACTTGACCGAAGCCGAACAACGGCTGCATTAAAGCATGATCCCGAAAAGTGTGTGGCGGTTTTCGGAAAAGATCATGCTCAAGCAAAGACGCCGCCCGGCAGCACGCGACAAACGTTCGCTCTGCTAGTAGCAGTCCCGGACGAGGTTTCCGTTTCTGTCACGAACCCAATGACACACCGTCGGCGGCTGGCTGCGGTCGATCCGGCAAACGCGGCGTCCGGTGGCCGGATCGTCGCGGCAAACCGTGCGGGCCTGCTCGACCAATCCGGTTTTGGCGAGGCCTTGCTGGATGCCCGATACGGTCCCGGCCGTCATGGCGTTTGCGGACGCGGGCATCAGAGAGAGGGAAAGAGTGGCCGCAGTGCCGAAGCCGTGCAACGGAATGCGTAAAGCAACCTTGACGGCGATGGCCGAGGCCGCATAAAGGCGCCAGTAGCGGCGGATTCATCAATTGCATCTGCTTTTGACGGTGCTCGCCGGGCTATACTGCGGCGTGCGATTCACCTGCCCAGGAGACATCATGCGTGCGGTCGTCTGCGCCTTCGTTGCGGCGATCTGCCTCCTCGCGTCCCCTGCCTTTGCGCAAGCCGACCGCACCGCGGCGGCGTTCTGGAAAAAAGTGCAGGCCACTTGCGATGCCACCGCCGCCAAGCCTCCGAGCGACCTCGGCAAGCGTATCGCGCAGGCTGCGATCGACGAGTTCACCAGCTTCGGCGGTCACCGGATCGATGCCAACGGCCGGCTGTTCCGCTTCGGCCTGACCGAGGCGGAGCACGAGGAGGATGACGGCGGCAGCCGGCAGACCAGCGTCGGCCATCTTGGCTGGTGGCAGGTGATGAAGTACTGGCGGGCGCTGTTCGGCAACGACAGCACAACGGACAAGCTTGAGGTGCTCGGCTATCGCGACGCCTCGACCGCCACGCAGGATACACAGGCCACGGCGCTGTTGCGGTCATCGGCCGAGCGGCTGCTTCGCCTTGCTGACGGCGTGACCGATCCCGCCGAGCGCGAAATCCTGCGCGAAGCGGCCATCCGCGCCGCCATCGTCGATACCTCATGGTCGGCGGCGTTCATCAGTTATGTGGTCCGGCAGCCGGGTGTCGCGCCGAACGCGTTCCGGTTCGCCAACGCCCATCGCGTCTATATCTACGACGCATTCGCAACCAGCGCGGCCGAATTGGCCAACGAGCCCGGCGAGCGGCTCTATCGGGCGTGTCCGATCGGCACCCGGCCCCGCGCCGGCGACCTGATCTGCCATCAGCGCGAGACGGCGCTCGCCGATGCGAGCGATGCGGCGGTGCGCGAGCGCATCCGCACGGAACTCGCAAGCAGCGCCGACGCGCGCACGGTCCGGCGCACTCACTGCGACGTGGTCGCGTATGTCGATGCGCGGGCGCGCAAGGTTTACAGCATCGGCGGCAACGTCAATCAGGCGGTCAGCGCCAGGAAGATGAACCTCAAGCGGGGCCTAAGGTTCGCCGCCGCGCAAAAGGGCCACTGCGGCGGCGCGGGCCAATGGACCCTGCCGCAACCGGCGGGCCAGGCGGCACACGCGGCGGGTCATGTCAAATGCTCGCTGAACGACAGGAAATGGTTCGTCCTGCTGCAATTGAGGTGAGGCGCGGTGTCGCGTGTGGCTGCGCCGATCGATAGATTATGCCATGATTCAGCCTGAGCTTTCGCTACCGTTATCGGGCCGCGGTCGAGGGAGAGAGGAGGCTCAATTGATCCCAGCGCGCCGGAGTCTCGCTGTTGTCACGGCATCATTGCTGCCGATGGCAGGCGCATTGTTCCTGCTCCTTTTCTCGCCAACGGAATCTCGCGCCCAGGGAGCCGCCTGTGACGATGCGGCCGACATTGCGGTGCTGCCGTCTCCGCTGACGCCGTGGCGTGGTGCGCCGCTGCGCGTCATCTTCACCGTGGAGAAAGCGCTCGACGGCGAGCTCTCGCTGATCGCGCCGGATGGCAGCGTCGCGACTCGCTCGCGCGAACGCCGCGGCGGACCGCCATATTTCTGGCTCGCCGATATCCCTTCGCCCGCTCCGGGCACCTGGCGCGCGTCGTTGAACACGTCGCGCTGCGGAACTATCACGCGCGAGATCGTTGTGCGTGCCGAGCAGCCGCCGCGCCCCGGTACGGCGGCGGGAAGTGTCTGGCCGCTGCGCGGTTCCTGGAATCGCGCGACGGAGAATCTCTATTCCGCGTGGATCGAGCGGCTGTTCGAAGCGCCGATCGGCGAAGAGCTGTCGTGGCCTGCTCTGCACGTCGGACTGCGCGACAGGTCGCGCAACTACCTGTTCAACCATCTCGGTCTCGGCGAAGACGAGATCAAGATGGTGCTGCGCCCCGACTGCGCGGACCTGCCGTATTTCCTGCGCGCCTACTTCGCATTCAAGCTCGGACTGCCGGCTGGCTTTTCGAAGTGCACACGCGGCGGCGGCGGACGCGGGCCATCCTGCGTCGGCTTCACCAGCATTCAGGATTCCATACGGCAAGCCGAACCATTGCCGCCGCCGGGCACTGCGCCATCCGCGCAGGCGACGCCGATCGCGACACCGCCCCGCCCGCAGAGTTTGACCTCGGCGTTCGGGCAATACGCCAAGGCCATCGGCGATACGGTCCATTCCGGCTCAGCGCGAACCGCGCTCGCCGACAACAACACCGACTACTACCCCGTGTCGCTCAGCCAGGAGACGCTGCGGCCAGGCGGTGTCTACGCCGATCCGTACGGGCACATCCTGGTGCTGGTGAAGCGTGTGCCGCAAACCGAGCAAGGCGCCGGGGTCTTCCTCGCGGTCGACGGCCAACCTGACGGCACCGTCGCCCGCAAGCGTTTCTGGCGCGGCAACTTCTTGTTTGCGCAGGACCCGGCGCTCGGCGGCCCCGGCTTCAAGCGCTTCCGCCCGATCGTGCGCGGCACGGATGGCGTGCTGCGGCGGTTGACCAGCGAACAGATTGCGAAGAACCCGCAATACGCCGACTTCTCGCTTGAGCAGGGCAAGCTCGGTGTCGAGGAGTTCTACGACCGGATGGACGACGTGATGTCGCCCTCGCCGCTCGATCCGCTGCGCGCCATGAAAGAGGCGATCACCTCGCTCGAGGAGCAAGTGAAGACGCGCGTCACTTCGGTCGAGAACGGACGCAAGTTCCAGAACAGCGGCAAGGGCGAAGCCACCATGCCGGACGGCCCGGCGATCTTCGAGACGATCGGCTCGTGGGAGGATTTCTCGACGCCGTCGCGCGACCTGCGCCTGTTGATCGCGATCGACGTGGTGCGCACCTTTCCGGATCGCGTCGCGCGGCGGCCCGAGCGCTACGCCATGCCGGTGGGGCGGGGCGTCGCCGACGTGAAGGCCGAGCTGCAGCGCGTGCTTGCCTCCGAGCTTGCGGCTCGCAAATTCTCCTATCCGCGCAGCGACGGCTCGCAATGGACGCTGGCGCTAAAGGACGTGATCGAACGCGCCGGCGATCTCGAAATGGCTTACAACCCGAACGATTGCGTCGAATTGCGCTGGGGCGCGCGGGCCGGGAGCGACGAGGCGGCAACCTGCAAGCGGCAGGCGCCGTCGGCGCAGCGGGCCAAGATGACGAAGTACCGCGCCTGGTTCAGCGAGCGCCGCCGCCCGCCGCGGGCGTAAGGGTTAGTGCAACCACGTGCGCGTCGACGCTCAGGCGAAGGAATAGCGATGGAGATGCGGGACTTCGGACGCACCGGGATGCGGCTCTCGGTGCTGGGCTTCGGCTGCGGCGCGGTCGGCGGACTGATGGTGCGCGGCGACCCGGCCGACCAGGACCGCGCCATCGCGAGAGCGCTCGCGGCCGGCGTGAATTACTTCGACACCGCGGTGCAATACGGCAACGGCGAGTCGGAAAAGAACCTCGGCCGAGTCCTGCAAAAGCTTAAGCCCGCCGGCGTGGTGGTCGGCACCAAGGTCCGGCTGCCGGTCGAGGACCGCGGCCGCATCGGCGACGCGATCGCCAAATCGCTTGAGGCCAGTCTCGCGCGGCTGCAGCTCGATCGGATCGACATTTTTCATCTGCACAATTCGATCACGGAGACGGGTGGCGGCCCGGCGCTCAGCGTTCGGCAGGTGCTTGACGAGGTGGTGCCGGCGTTCGAGCGGCTGCGTCAGCAGGGCAAGACGCGTTTCCTCGGTATCACGGCGGTTGGCGACACCGCGGTGCTGCATCAGGTAATCGATTCTGGCGCCTTCCACAGCGCCCAGGTGGCTTACAACATGCTCAATCCGTCCGCGGCCGAGGCGCTGCCGGCGAACTATCCGGCGCAGGACTACGGACGGTTGTTCGACCGTACCAAGGCGGCCGGCGTCGGCGTGGTCGGCATTCGTGTGCTGGCCGGAGGCGCGCTGTCCGGATCGCCCGAGCGTCACCCGATCGCAAGTCCGCCGCCCGAGCCGATCGGTTCGGCAAAAAACTACGACGTCGATATCGAGCGCGCCCGCCGTCTCATGCCGCTGGTGATGGAGGGATTTGCCGCGAGCCTGAGCGAGGCCGCCACGCGGTTTGTCCTCTCGCATCTGGCGATCGGCACCCTCCTGGTCGGTGTCGCCACGCTAGAGCAATTCGAAGCTGCGCTCGCAGCCGTCGAAAAAGGTCCGCTGCCGCCGGCCGCGCTCGAGCGGCTCGCTGCGCTGCGGCAGGTGTTCGCGGGCGAGGCGCGATGAGCGCCGGGCCGGCGATATCCGTGTGTTGCGGGAACCCGCGATCGGCTTGAACAATCTGCCGTACCTTCGCGTTGTCCCAGGCCAATCGGGCCGACGACAGGAGGAAGCGATGACGTACGGCACCAGGACCGATCATTACCCGGCAACCTCGAAATTGCTGCATTGGTTGGTTGCAGCCTGCGTCCTCACAACGGCGCCGGTGGCGATTGCGATGACCCGGGTGGACCAGGGAGCGACCCAGGACGCGCTCTACGCCTTCCACAAATCGATCGGGGTCCTGATCCTGGTGCTGATGATGCTGCGTCTTATCAATCGGCTGGCAGTGGGCGCGCCGATTGCTGAACCCGGAATCGAACGTTGGCAGAAGGTAACTTCGTCGATCGTGCACACGTTGTTCTACGTCTTGCTGATCGCGATGCCTATCGTCGGCTACGTCGCCACCTCGGCCTACGGAGCGCCGCCCTCGTTCTTCGGGTTGTTCACCATGCCGTCGATCGTGGAAAAGGACGAGGCGCTGGCGACGCAGCTGTTCACGCTCCATCGCTGGGTCGGCTATCTTCTGATCGTGTTGGTGCTGACGCACGTCAGCGCCGCGCTTTATCATTACTTCATCCGCGGCGACCACGTGCTGCAGCGCATGCTGCCGCACGCGATCGGAGGGTCCGAGGTGGCGGACGCGCATCGAGCGCCTACGCCCGTTCTGCGCGGCCGCTAGACTGCAACGGCAGGCAGCCTGCGGAGGCGCAGCGCGCTATCCCTTATACGTCCTGTAAACCGGCTCCGGCTGCGTGAAGAACGCGTGCATGATGTGCAGCGCGATCATGTAGTTCTTCTGCTGCAATGACGCGTGCGCGATACCCGGCATGATGGCGAACTGCTTGTCGGGGTTCGGCAGCAGCTCGAAGAACTTGATCAGGTCGGGCAGCGCAGCGATGCCGTCGTATTCGCCGCGCATGATGATGGTCGGCACCACGATCTTGGTCGGGTCGACCACCGGCAGGTTGTTGCACATGTCGATGTAGGTCCCATTCGGGATCGACGAGTCGAGCTCCAGGATGTAGTCCGCGAACGCCTGGATCGTCCTGTCGTCGGCGGTGCCGGGGTGGTCGCGCTCGAAGATCGAGCGCACGAACGCCTTGTCGATCGGGCGGCGCTTGGTCTTGAGATACTCCGGCAGCTTCTTCTTGCGCAGCGCCAGCGTCGGCGAGCCTTCGCCGGTCCAGACGTGGGCATCGAGCGCGAGGCGCTTGACGCGCTCGGGGTGGCGCTGCGCGAACGCCGCGGCGCGCAGCGCGCCGGAGGAAATACCGTACACCATCAGCGGGCCGCTGTTGCGGATCTTCTGAATGTATTCGGAGCCGGCGGCGAGGTCGTCGGCGCCTTCGGAGATGAAGGCCTCGGTGCCGCGGTCCTTGGTGGAGCGGCCGTAGCCCTCGACGTCGATGCACCAGGTGTCGAAGCCGCGCTCGCAGAAATACTCCATCGCGGAGGAGTTCGGCATGCCCTCGACGTGCAGGTCGAACACCGGCTGCGAGGCCATCGAGGAGCCGTGCACGAACAGCACGGTGCCGTTCTTGGCGCCGCCCGGCGCGCGCTTCTCCCACATGAACAGGTTTACGTCGCTGCCCTTTTTGGTCCAGTGCTCCTGGCCCTTGATCTTGTTGGCGGCGTAGCTGCGGCTGCTCATCGGCGGGTACTCCGGGATACGTGTTCTGCGGTAGGGTTCGTTGCGTTTGTGGAGGCCTAGTCTGTAAAGTGAAAAGCTCGAATTGACCAGTAGGAGCGCAACGTGCCGGCCGTACGACAGCTTGATCTTGTCGCCATCAGGAACCTGGTGGTGGCCGGCTGGACCGGCCGCAACACTGATGCGCTCGAAGCGCATATCAAGGAGCTCGAGGCTCTCGGTGTGAAACGGCCGAAGAGCGTCCCGATCTTCTATCGCAACGCGGTGTCGCTGCTCACCACAGCGGACACGATCCAGGTGGTGGGCGACAAGTCGAGCGGCGAGGTCGAGTTCGTGCTCTATTCGCTGGCCGACGGCCTGTGGGTCGGCGTCGGCTCCGACCACACCGACCGCAAGGCCGAGACCATCAACGTCACGCTGTCGAAGCAGATGTGCGGCAAGCCGGTCGGGCCTACGTTGTGGCGCTACGACGAGGTCAAGCCACACTGGGACAAGCTGACGTTGCGCTCGTTCGTGCCGGGCGAGGGCGCCCGGCGGCTCTACCAGGAGGGGCCGGTCACCAACATGCGCTCGCCCGAGGAGCTGATCAAACTCTACGCCGGCGGCGACAAGCTCGCGCCCGGCACCGCCATGTTCTGCGGCACGTTCGCGGTGCATGGCGGCATTTCGTCGGCCGGGACGTTCGACATGGAGCTGGACGACCCGGTGCTGGGGCGGAAATTGACGCACAGCTATCGGATCGTGTCGCTGCCGGATGAAGGGTAAAATCTATCCGCGTCATTCCGGGGCGCGGGCAAAGCCCGCGAACCCGGAATCCATAACCACGGCTGCGGAGTATGGATTCCGGGTCCGCGCTGCGCGCGTCCCGGAATGACAACCGAAATATTCAGAGGAACATCACATGAAAGTCGTCATCCCCGATCTCGTCTCCAACTCGTATTTCCCCGCCATCGCGGCGGTGGAGATGGGTTTTTTCAAACAGGAAGGCCTCGATGCGGAGCTCGAGCTGATCTATCCGGTCGGCAAGTGCTATGACGCGCTGCGCGACGGCAAGGCCGACTTCGTCGGCGGCTCGTCGCATTCGGCGCCGACGGCGTTCCCGGAATGGCAGGGCGTGAAGTTTCTCGGCGCACTTGCCCAGCACACCTACTGGTTCCTGATCATGCGCGCGGACCTCAAGGTGCAGCGCGGCGATATCTCCTCCGTCAAAGGCAAGAGGATCGGCGCGGCGCCGCTGATCGACATCGGGCTGATCGAACTGCTCAAGGAAAGCGGCATCGATCCCAAGCGTGACGGCGTGCAGATCGCGCCGCCGCCGATGCCCGCAACTCCCAACGTTTCGTTCGGAGTCAACGCCGCGCAGGCGATGGCTGACGGAAAAATCGACGGCTTCTGGGCCAACGGCATGGGAGCGGAAGTTGCAGTCCAGCGCGGCCTTGGCACGCTGGTGCTCGACGCGCGGCGCGGCGACGGGCCTGCGAACCTTCGCGGCTACACCTTTGGCGTTCTGGCGGCGCGCGCCGATTGGGTCGACAAGCAGCCGGAGAAGGCGGCGGCCGCGGTGCGCGCGCTGGTCAAGACCCAGAAGGCGCTGAAGGAAGACGCGAAACGCGCGACCAAGGTCGGCGAGAAGTGGTTCCCGGCTTTCGAGGCAAGCCTGATTGCGAAGTTGGTCGAGCGCGATCTGCCGTATTACGACCCGGCGATATCCAAGGGCGCGTTCGACAGCATGTGCAAGTTTGCGCAGACCGTCGGCCTGACCAAGGGTGTTGGCAAATACGAGGACGTGGTGGCGACGCAATACGCCAATTTGTGGAAGGCGTAGCTGCGCTCAACGACGCCAACCCCGCGCTCGCTCTCACCGTTCTTCCCCTCTCCCGCAAGCGGGAGAGGGGATTCGCGGCGGCATTTTCGCCATTGACTTAATTCCTATAGGAATATATAGCTATCTCGTCCCGTTCAATCGAGGGCGTCGTCGATCGCGATGCTGGATGACGGAGCGGGGCCGGCCTTCCTCATATTGGAGGCCGAATGGAGCGCCGGGAGGCGCAGCGGCCTACGTCACTGGCCGCGCGCATCCCGAAAGCGGCGACCCCCGGTAACGGGGACATCGCCGTGGATGCGCTTGGTGGACCGCAAGGTCCACCCGGCAGGCCTCGTCAGCCTGCTGCTCAAGGGCGGCGATCCGCCCTGGCGCCTCCCGGCGCTCCATCCCCTCGGGGAAACGGAATAAGGGAAAGACGGGCGCCGAACGTCTCTAAACAACCGGCGGGCGGAGCGTTGGCTGTTTGAAAGTTGAAGAGATTTTCGGGTTGCGCCGGATATGCCCACTGAATGAAGGGCTTGTGTTGAAATCGATGGTGACCGTCGGCAGCGCGTCGGTGCTGTGGGCTACACTTTGGGCTACGCCGGACACGGCTCGTTTCGGTCCCCGACAGCAGCAGCTGACGGGTCTGGATGCGCTGGACGGGCTGGCCCGGTGTTTCGGCGGCGAGTTGAATAGTGCCCCAGCCACGGTTGGGCTCCTTCCCTGCCCGCACGAGGGAGGTAACCTCGACGGCGGTCATGCGCCGGATGTCGTTCTTGAGAGATCAGTTCTTCTTAAGCGCCAGTTTGCGCAAGATCTTCTGGCCCGCAATGCGGCCGGAGGCCCAGGCACCGGTCATTTGACTGGGACTCAGCTTCAGGTTTTGCACAAACGCCTCGCCGGCGAACACCAGGTTGCCGACGACCAGCGGATTGCGGCGTTTGACGCCGGGCAGCATCGCCGAATAGGCGCCCAGAAAATTCGGGTTGGTTGTCCAGTCTGACATGTGGATGCGGCCTTCTAGATTGTTGCGCGCATCGCTCAGGTCCGGCTCGCCCACGCGATCGAGCAGATCGAGCATCTGGCTTTCAACGTCTGCGTAGTGCGATTTTTCAACCAGATCCGACATTGCCCCCGAAGCAAAGATCGTCATAACCGGTTTGCCGTCGGTGCGAAGATGCAAAAGCCAGGCATGATGCTGATCGTAGAGCGTCACAAAGGTGTCGGGTTCGATGCTGCGTTCGATGAAAAACTCGGGCCGCAGCGGCACGAAAATCTTGGTCATCCTGGCCGCCGTCATCCCCGCCAGAAGCGGATCCAGCTGCGCGCGCACGCTTTTTTCGAATTGTACGCCGTTCGATTTCAGGGCGCCGACGGAAAGCGTGCTGAGCACGTAGTCAGCTTCGATCGTCTCCGTCGCGGTGACGATTTCAAGGTGGTTTCCGGCTCGCTTGACCGCCTGCACGACACGGCGGCGCTGGATGTCCGCCTTGCAATACCGAGCCTCATCGGTCATGGCAGCAATCAGCTTTGCAATCCCCTCCTTTAACTGCAGGCCGCCGGAACCCGCATCATCACCCCAGAACTCATCGCTTGAAACTTTTGCGGCGCTGTCGACCGCCATCCAGTTGTTTGCGCGTTCCTCGGCCACGGCGACAATCACGCGCGATTTGGACATCTCGGCCAGTTGCCGCAGAGAAATATCTTCATCCGGATGTTGCGCCTTCCAAATCGCATACATCTCATACATCCGGTTCATCGCCCATTCGCGCTGTTCCGACGCCATCGCGCCATCGACAGACGCATTAAAGCGCCGTGTGGCGGTATCGATGCTGATTGGCCCAAGGTCGTAACGTCGATCGCAAGCCCACCTGTAGAACGGGTTCCTGGCGCCGCCATGAAACCAGTGCGATCCGGCATCGACCTTCACGCCCGAGGATAGCTCATCAGTGCGCGCCCGCCCGCCAATCCAGTCCGCGGCTTCAAGGACAGTCATCTGAGGACGTGCAATTGCCCTGCCGGCAGCGACGAGCGCATCGACGCCTTCTCCAATGGTGATCGCAGCGGTCAGGCCGGAAATGCCGGCGCCAATGATGACGACATGTGCACGCATGGAATGAAACTCTAAGCTATGTGAGCCGAAACCTCATCCGTATTGGTTGGTTGACGGAATCACTAACGTCAGCTCGCCCCGGTGTCCTGACTTTTGCTATTCAAGTCGAAGAGCTGACTTTGAGGCGGAGAATGCGGCACTCCGACGTCAGTCGGTTGTGCCAACCAAAGGACCGTAAAAGTAATGGGCGCTCTCTTCCTAAGGACTTGTTGCTTCTGGCGGATACCTTCGTTTTTTCAGCAACGCGCCGCCCAGCTCACCCTGTCAACTCACGAACCTCAACCTGTCTGGGGCGCACTCCAATAGCCGACATAAAAGCCGACATCGCTCTCCAAAGCGGGTCGGGGCGGTGTTTAGACCGCGCTGCAAAGGCCGTCTCGGAACAACGCGGCGATGCATGCGGTGTCTGACGATTTAGGGAATCGCAGAATTGTTGAGTGCGATGTATTCCCAGACGACTGTCGCTGCCGCAAGCGAGGTAATCTCAGCGACGTCATAAGGCGGGGCTACCTCTACGACATCCATACCAATGAAATTGGCGCTGCTAAGCTGGCGTAAGATTGCCTGCATTTGCCAGCTTGCTATACCACCGATTTCCGGCGTTCCGGTGCCTGGCGCGTAGGCTGGGTCGAGCGCGTCGATATCGAAGCTAAGGTAAGCGGAGGCGTCGCCAACGATCGCTGCTGCTCGTTCAGCAATGGCTTTGGGCCAAATTCATGAACGTCTGCGCAGTAAGGATCGTTACGCCCTTGGCGATCGTCCAGTCGTAGACCTCGTTCGACACTGGCGAGCGAATGCCAATTTGCACCATGTGATGCGGATCAACTAAACGCTCTTCGATACGGACGAAAACAGAGCCGTGAGCAATGCCGATTATCGTCAGTGTCAACGTGGCGGTTGAAATGCACCAGAGCGAGCGGTCCACCGTGCCTTTTGGCGGCAGCACGCAGCAGCGGAAGGGTCACAGTGTGATCGCCGCCGAGCGCGACAAGGTGACGAATGGCCGATGCCTGTTCCTCTATGAGCGCCAAGCTTCCCTTAATGTCGCCGAGCGAGATACGGAAGTCGCCGACGTCGGCCACTGACATTGCTGCTGGGTCAAGCCTCCAGTGGGGGTGGTCGCCATCCACCAACATCCGGCTCGCTTGCCGGATTGCGGCGGGCCCAAAGCGCGCGCCGCCGCGGTTGGTGGTCCCATATCAAATGGTACACCAGCGACGCACATCGAGGCGTCAGTCGCTTGACGCGCAATGGCGAGAAAAGTAGGCGATAGCGCGAAGGTGGGTATGGTCGCCATTATTGTTATCTGGAAAGCCGGAAAACCGCTGCCGCGATGGCACACGTCCAGCGCCCCGCAGCGTCACCTTGAGCCGCAGCTGTCAATGACGTGCTGCCTACAATGAGATTAGTCATTTGATACACGCGCTTGCGTTCGTCCCACGCAGCATCCGGATCAAACTCAATTCCGAGCGTGGATGCTAACATGGTTGCAGCAAGATCCTCAGCATATTCCCCACTTTCCTCGCGCGTCATGCCATACCCATGATGCTCTGAGATGTATCCATACATCGCGACGTCCGCGGGCCGTGCTAGTCCTATGCTCGAGTGGATGCGACGACCAGGTTCGTCAGTTTCGGTCCGCGCCATGACGCAAAACGTAATCTCGCCGGGTCGCATCGTACCGACGCCGCTTTCCCTTTCGATCTGTTCGCATCCAGGGGGAAGAATGGACGATACGCTGACAATATTTTGTCGTTTGATATCTGCATCGCGCAAGGCAAGCTCAAATGCCGTTAGCCGCTCCCGGTGGACACCTACACCGCTAGTAAGAAGCTCATCGGCACTGGAAACATCTAGGCCTCCATCCACTCGAGTCTACACCTCCGCCCGGCTATCGCAGCGATGTTTGTTAGGCTGCGGCTCATTGCATTCACCCTCATGGGATCAAGAGGAACAGTGCGCCGCTATTTAAGTTCCCAATTCGGCCTTGCGCTGTAGACAACGTCGAAAAGCGGATCATACCAAGCTGCGAAGGCAGGTATGAAGGCCGCCGGCGTTGTCGTCGATGATGCCGCGGTCACCCCGCGCTACTTGGTTGGCTTAACTGCCGATCGTGGGCAGGGAATTGGAATGGATCGGACGGTGCTGCGGAAGCGTTTGCTGAACCGGCCATTTAACGGCGGTTAAAACCGGACGTGCCAACTCATGTGTTCCCCTCTAAATGCAAATGAGGGGGTTTCTGGCTTCGAATTCGAAGCTTGCGCAGGGGAAATGCGAGCCCAATGTATCGCGCATGAGCCACCCGCTTTCACGTCTGGCGACGCGCGTCGCCTATGCTTCGAGGCAAGTGCCCGCGCATGGCCTGGTATGCCGGGCACCTCTACGTCGTGCGGCGGCTTGCGAACAGGTACACCGCCGGGAGGGCGAGACCGCGCGAGCGAAGTCGCGATCCGATGAACGCATCGATCGGCGGCTGAACGCCGACATGGCGGCGCTGCTCGAGCAGGATCTCGCCAATGTCGAGGCCGGCATCTATCCGCTTCCCGCGGATCACGACGGCTCGTTGCTCACGCTGCTCGACCGCTCGCGGCTGTTCTTCGCGCGACCTGCCCGACGTCCACCGCCGCCGCAAGCGCAACGCCACGCACGAGGTGCTGACCGCGAAGACCCGCGGCCAGCCGCCCGGATTACTATCTGCAGAATTTCCACTTCCAGTCGGGCGGCTGGCTCACGGAGGATTCCGCCGACCGCTACGACACGCAGGTCGAGGTGCTGTTCAAGGGCACCGCCAATGCCATGCGGCGGCAGGCGCTGCCGCCGCTTGCGGAAGCGTTCGCCGGTCGCGATCAGCGCAAATTGCGGCTGATCGATATCGGCTGCGGCACCGGGCGCTTTCTCGATTTCGTCAAGCAAGCATGGCCGCGACTGCCGGCGCTCGGGCTCGACCTGTCGGAGGCCTACATCGCGCATGCGCGGCGTCATCTGAAGCGCTGGTCGCGCCTCAATCTCGTCGTCGCCAACGCCGAAGCGATCCCCGCGCCGGACAATAGCTGCGACGCGGTGACGAGCATCTTCATGCTGCACGAATTGCCGCCGGAGGTGCGCCGCACCGTGATCGGCGAGGCGGCCCGCGTGCTCAAGCCGGGCGGGCGGCTGGTCCTGGTCGATTCGCTCCAGCGCGGCGACGAGCCCGACTACGACGGCATGCTGGAACGGTTTCCGCAGCACTATCACGAGCCGTATTATCGAGAGCTATCTCGAGCGAGGATTTTCCCGCCGTCGCGCGCGGCTGCGGGCTCACGCATCGGCGCGACACCAAGGCCTTCGTGTCCAAGGTGATGGTGTTCGACAAAAAGGCGGGCTAATCAAACCAAACGCCGGGGGCTGACCTTATTTATGCCGGCTGGAAAGAGTTCGACAGCGGCAATCATCAGCCAGAAATTACCAGCACAGCCGTGAAGGCGGGAAATCCGCACGTAAGCCACCACCACCAGAAAGCAGGATGCTGTTTTCGAAAGCAATCTGCATCGCAAGGTCGCCCCGCCACAAGTGTCATCATGCCGAACCGTCCGCGAAAGCCGCCTCCCCCAACAGCGAAGCCGATGTTCCGTCCGGAACCCCACGCGTCGTGGATCGGGTGGCGGCACCATCCCTCGGCGGGAACGTCCTGCCACCACTCACGTTCAACTCAATGGAACTCAGTGAATTACAGAGCGACTTAAGAGCATGGCGGGGCAAGTTATCGCATTGAGGCTTGGATAACTTCGTACCGGAGATAGGACATGACGAGGCCCGACACTAACGGCGATCTACTGCGAAGTCGCATTAAGAGCGAAATAGAAGACAGCTTCGATGAAGAGTTAGAAATCGAGATCGACGACAATCGGTTGGATAAGATTTTGGCCGAGACAGATGACCATCCCAAGGGTACGTCAATTGATCGCAACGTTTATTTTAAAGAACTGTTCAGATTACAGGGCGAGCTGGTCAAGATGCAGGATTGGATTCAACACAAAAAGCTAAAGGTAATCGTAATCTTTGAGGGGCGTGACGCCGCTGGTAAGGGTGGCGTAATCAAACGCATCACCCAGCGCCTTAATCCACGGATTTGTCGCGTCGTCGCGCTACCCGCACCAAGCGAGCGCGAGCGTACGCAATGGTACTTCCAGCGTTATGTGGCGCATCTTCCTGCCGGAGGCGAAATGGTGTTGTTCGATCGCTCGTGGTACAATCGCGCAGGCGTCGAACGCGTGATGGAATTCTGCACCGAGTTAGAGTGCGAGGAATTTTTTCGCTCTGTGCCGGAATTTGAGCGTATGCTCGTGCGGTCCGGGACCATCGTGATCAAGTACTGGTTTTCCATTACGGAC
>CAWFCM010000008.1:0-76236 GCA_963814215.1 uncultured Alphaproteobacteria bacterium
CCAGCCCCTCCTTGATCGCCTGCCGCGCAACGGCGCGCGCCACCGCGACCGAGATCTCCCGCAGCGCGGTCACGGGCGGCAGCAGGTGGCCGCGCGGATCGTTGCGCGCAGGCGACAGTTCGGCCAACGCCTTGGCTGCCGCCATGAACATCGTATCGGTAATGCGCCGCGCTTGCACCGCGATGGCGCCGAGTCCGACGCCGGGGAAGATGTAGGAGTTGTTGGTCTGGTCGACGGTGAAATGCTTGCCGTCTCGAACGAGCGGCGGAAACGGACTGCCGGTGCCGATGATGGCGCGGCCTTCGGTCCAGGTGTCGAGATCGGCCGGCGTCGCCTCGGCACGCGAGGTCGGATTGGACAGCGGGAAGATCACCGCCCGCACATTGTGCGCCGCCATCTCGCGCACCACGCTGTGCGAGAACGCGCCGGGCTGGCCCGACACGCCGATCAGCGCGGTCGGCTTGGCGTTGTGCACCACGTCGAGCAGGCTGGCGCGACCCGGCTGTTCCAGCGTCCACGATTGCAGCAGTGCCGTATCCTGCGCGAAGCGCGCCTGGAATGGCGCCATCGAGTTCATGCTGTCGACCAGCAGGCCGTCCTGATCGACCAGGAAGAACCGCCGCGCCGCCGCGCGGGCGTCGAGCCCGGCCTCGATCATCGCCTCCAGCAGCAGGCCCGCGATGCCGCAGCCCGCCGAGCCGGCGCCGAGGATCGCGATGCGCTGCTCGGTCAGCGGCACGCCGGTCACGTTGATGGCGGCGAGCAGCGCACCGGTCGCAACCGCCGCTGTGCCCTGGATATCGTCGTTGAAGGTGCAGAGCCGGTCGCGGTAGCGCTCCAGCAACCGCGTCGCGTTGTGCTTGGCGAAGTCCTCCCATTGCAGCAGCACGTGCGGCCAGCGCTCGGCGATGGCACTCACCACCTCCTCGACGAAATCGTCATACTCCTGACCCTGCACGCGCGCGTGGTGCCAGCCGATGTAGAGCGGATCGGCGAGCCGGTCCTGGTTGTCGGTGCCGACGTCGAGGATGATCGGCAGCGCGGTGTCGGGCGCGATGCCGCCGCAGGCGGTGTAGAGCGCAAGCTTGCCGATCGGGATGCCCATGCCGCCGGCGCCCTGATCGCCGAGCCCGAGGATGCGCTCGCCGTCGGTGATGACGATCACCTCGGTACGGTCGAACTGCGGATTGGCCAGGATGCCGCGCACGCGGGCGCGATGCGGCAAGCTCAGGAATAGTCCGCGCGGCTTGCGGAACAGCCGGCTGAAGTGCTGGCACCCGGCGCCGACCGTCGGCGTATAGACGATCGGCAGCAATTCCTCGATGTGTTGGACCAGCAAGGCGTGGAACAGCGTTTCGTTGGTGTCCTGCAGGTCGCGCAGGAAGGCGTAGCGCTCCAGGTCGGTGGCGAAGCCGCGCAACGCGGCGAGCCGGCGGCTGACCTGCTGGTCGAGCGTCGCCACGGTTGGCGGCAGCAGCCCGTGCAACTCAAACTCGGTGCGCTCTTCGTCGGTGAACGCAGTGCCTTTGTTGAGCAGGTGGTCGTTCAACAACTGATAGCCGGCGAACGGCGTCAGCACCGTCGGAGATTTCTTGGTGCGCTGCGAAGGACGCGACATGCCTTCATCCTGGCTTCTTGTTGCGCCCACAAACACGTGTAGCCCGGATGAGCGCAGCGAAATCCGGGGTGGCCCCACTGTTGACCCGGATTTCGCTTCGCTCATCCGGGCTACAAACTGACGTGACAACAAGTGTGACGGACCGCGGCCTCTTTGTCACGGCTGCCTGGCATGGACACCTGTCTGTCGTCATGCTGGAATTTCAGCACGGTCCTGTTGTTGGTGTCCAAGCAAGGAATTCCCTGATGCGCGTGGTTCTTTCCGCCCTGCTGCTGATTGGCGCCTTCGGCGCCGCACACGCGCAAGCGGACTATCCATCGCGGCCGGTACGGATCGTCGTGCCGTCGGAGCCCGGCGGCGGCACCGACATCAGCGCGCGCATCCTGGCCGAGAAGCTGTCGCAATCGATGGGCCAGCAATTCGTGATCGAGAACCGGCCCGGCGCCGGGCAGATGATCGGCACCGAACAGGTGGCGCGCTCGCCGAACGACGGCTACACGCTGCTGGTGGCAGCCGCCGCGATCACCATCCTGCCCGCCACCAACCCCAACGTGAAGTTCGACATCCTGCGCGACTTCGCGCCGGTCAGCCAGCTCGTGTCGTCGCCGAGCATGCTGGTGACGCCGGCCAAGCTGCCGCTCGTCACGCTCAAGGACTTCGTCGCGGGCGTGAAAGCGAAGCCCGGCGAATTCAACTTCGGCTCGGCCGGCGTCGGCACTCAGCCGCACATGGCGTTTGAATTGTTCCGCACCATGGCCGGGCTCGACATGCAGCACATTCCTTATAAGGGGATCGCTCCCGCCTTGAATGCCGTGATCGCGAACCAGGTCTCTGCCATCATGATCAACCCGCTGACGGCGAAATCGCAGATCGACGCCGGCAACGTGCGTGGCCTCGGCATCTCCAGCGCGGCGCGCTCCGCGATCATGCCGGACATCCCCGCGATCGCCGAGCAGGTGCCGGGCTACGAGGCGATCCAGTGGTATGGACTCTTTGCGCCCGCGGGCACCCCGGCTCCGATCATTGCAAAGCTGCACAAGGAGATCGCCGCCGCGCTGAAAACGCCGGAGATGCAGAAGCGCATGGCGGCGGACGGCGCGGAAGCGGTCGGCAACTCGCCGACCGAGTTCAGCGCGCAGGTGAAATCCGAATTGGAAAAGTGGGCGAAGGTCGCGCAGACGGCCAAGGCCGCGAAATAGGGAGAGTTCGATGCTCAAGGCTGCATTCGCGGGCGTTGCCGTTGCCTGCCTGATCGCGGGCGGTGTGCAAGCTCAGTCGTCTCAAGCCCAGTCTTGGCCGAACAAGCCGGTGAAAATCCTGGTGCCGACCGCGGCCGGCGGCATGGCCGACACGCTCGCGCGCATGTACGCCGCGCACCTGAGCAAGGTGCTTGGCCAGCAGTTCTACATCGAAAACCGGGGCGGCGCCGGCAACACGCTGGGGATCGAATCCGTGGCCCGTTCACCGGCCGACGGCTACACGCTGCTGCTTGGCGCCGGCACCATCACCATGAACCACGTGGTGTACAAGAAGCTGCCCTACGATGTGATCAAGGACTTCACTCCGGTCACCCAGATGGTCTCGGTGCCGAACGTCCTGGTGGTGCATCCCTCCCAGCCGTTCAATTCGTTGGCCGATTACATCGCCGCAGCCAAGGCGAAGCCTGGCACGATCAACTTTGCGTCGGCCGGCGTCGGCAGCAACCTTCATCTGTCGATGGAGCTGCTCAAGACCATGACCGGCATCGACGTGGTGCACGTCCCTTACAAGGGTGTCGGCCCCGCGATGTCCGATACGCTCGCCGGACACGTCATGTCGATGGTGTCGAACGTCGCCTCCGCGAAGGCGCACGTGGAATCGGGCAAGCTTCGTGCGCTCGCGGTGACGTCAAGCAACCGTGCGCCCGCGCTCCCCAACACGCCTTCGGTTTCGGAAGCCGGAGTGAAAGGCTACGAGGTGCTCAACTGGTTCGGGCTTTTTGCGCCTGCGGGTACACCCACGCCGATCATCGACCGCCTGCACGCCGAGGCCGAGGCGATGTTCGCCACGCCCGAAGCCAAGACGCGGATCGCCGGCGAAGGCGCCGAGCCCGTTGCCAGCAAGCCGGCCGATTTCGCGGTGTTCGTGAAGAACGAAATCGACAAATGGACCGAGGTCGGCAAGGCGGCGAAGATCCAGCCGGCGGACTGACGCACTGTCGTTCCGGGACGCGCCGATAGGCGCAGGCCCGGAATCCAGACGCACGGCGGAAGCGTCCAATATGTTTCTGGATGCGCAATTGTGTAGCGTCCGATTCAAATTTCAAACAGCCAAGCAAAATCGTCCGCGTTTTTGAGGCAGGCGCGCGGACGCCTTCAGTCCTCTTCCCCTCGGACAAAGTCCGAGGGGGTGAAGCGCCGACAGGCGCTGGTGCGGATCGCCGCACCCCGTGGCCCGCCTTGCGGATGGGCCGATCCCTTCACCGGGAGGGACCGCCGGCCCATGACGCGGGCCGGCGCGCCTATCGGCGCTTCACCGCGGCGTTTTCGTGCGGGGCGTTACGCTTGTCCGCACTGGCGCTCGGGCCGCGCTTGCGAACCGGAAACTTGTCCGGCAGTCCAGCAGGCTCCCTGCGCACGGATCGTAGTGTCCGTAGGGCGGGGCCCCGAGGCCTCCCGGGAGCCCGGCTGACGAGGCTGAACCCGCAGGCGCCGCATCCCGCCCCGCTTTCATGCGTCTCATGACAACGCCCTCGGGTGGGTGGGATGGGACTAAGAATATAGTCCTTGGGAATAAAGTCAAGCCCAAAACCAAGCCTTACTCGATCACCTCGTCGGCACGGGCGAGCAGGGTTGGCGGCACGGTGATGCCGAGCGCCTTGGCGGTCTTCAGATTGATCGCCAACTCGTACTTGGTCGGCGCCTGCACCGGCAGGTTAGCGGGCTTCTCGCTTTTGAGGATGCGGTCGACGTAGCCGGCGGCAAGTCGGTACTGGCCGATCAGTTCGGGGCCATAAGAGATTAGGCCGCCGGCGGCGACGAAGGAGCGGTAGGGATAAACCGCGGGCCAACTATGCCGCGCTGCGAGCGAGATGATCAGCTCGCGGTGAATCATCACCTGCGCGCTCACCACCACGATCAGGCCGCTGTTCGGCGAGCGCGCGAGCGCCGTCACGCCGCGCTCGATGTCGGCCGCGGTGTGCGGATCAATGGGGCTCAACTCCACCCCGGCCGCACGCGAGAAGGCTTGGATGACAGCCCATTGCCCCGCCCCGCCGCTGCTGGCGGCTGTCCGTATCACGCCGACGCGCTTGACCTGCGGCGCGACCTCCTTGAGCAGCTCAAGCCATTTTGCGCTCAGGTCGTAGTCGAACTGGAGGAAGCCAGTGGCGTTGCCGCCCGGCCGCGACAGACTATCGACAAAACCGGCGCCGACCGGATCGATGGCCTGCGCGAATACGACCGGAACGGTGCGGCTCGCCTGCAGCAGCGCCGGCATGGTCGGGCCGGCACCGGCCAGGACAACGTCCGGATTGAGCGCGACCAGCTCGGCCGCATTCTTGCGCAGGCGCGCGACGTCGCCGGCGCTCCAACGAGTTTCCACCCGCACATTGCCGCCGACCTCCCAGCCCGCCCCCTGCAGCCCTTGTAGGAACGCCGCCATCCAGGCCTGTCCTTCCGGATCGTCGGCCGGAAGGTGCATCAGCACGCCGACGCGGCGCACCCGTTCCTGCGCGCGCGCAGCGAACGGCCAAGCAACCGAAGATGCCGCCGCGCCGCCAAGCCCTGCGATGAATTCGCGCCGCTTCATTCGATTACCTCGTCGGCGCGGGCGAGCAGCGTCGGCGGCACGGTGATGCCTTGTGCTTTGGCGGTCTTGAGGTTGATCGCCAATTCCAACTTGGTCGCCGCCTGCACCGGCAGGTCGGCTGGCTTCTCGCCCTTAAGGATGCGATCAACATATCCGGCGGCTTGCCGGTAGGGATCGACGCGATCGGGCCCGTACGAGATTAGGCCACCGGCAGCAACAAAGAAGTAAGCAGGATATACAGCAGGCAACCTGTGCTGCGTTGTTACCCCGGCGATCAATTCGCGATGGTGCGACGTTCGCTGGCCGGCCGTCACGATCAGTCCGCCGTTGGGATTGCGCGCAAAACTCGCAACTGCGCGCTTGATTTCGTCCTCGCCGTCCACGCCGAGCGGGATCAACTCGACGCCAAAGCTGGTGGCAGCGCCTTGCATCGCGCCGAACTGACCGATGCCTGATGGCGTGTTTGGATCGCGCAACACTGCCACGCGTGTAACGCCGGGCGCGATCTGCTTCAACAGCTCGATCCATTTAACGCTGGTGCCGTACTCGAATTGAGTAAACCCGGTAACGTTGCCGCCGGGCCGCGCCAGGCTGTCCACGTATCCGGCGCCAACCGGGTCGGGCGCATTGCAAAATACGATCGGCACGGTGCGGGTTGCCAACAACAGTGGCCTGATCGCAACGCCTCCGGTCGCCAGCAGCGCATCCGGCCCAAGCGCGACCAATTCGGCGGCTTGCTTGCGCATGATGTCGGGATCGCCGCCCGCCCACCAGCGCTGATCGATCCGCAGGTTGCCTCCGAGGGTCCATCCGGCCTGCTTGAGCTCTTGCAGGAACACGCCGATGCGTTCCTGTCCATGCGCGTCTTCGGCTGCAAGTGTATTGAGGATGCCGATCCGCCGGGGCCGCACACGCTCGCCTTGCTGCGCGCGCGCGCCGCTCGGCCAAGGAACGGAAAGCGCCGCCACACCGCCAAGCCCCGCGATGAACTCCCGCCGCGATTTGTCATTCCGGGACGCGCGAAGCGCGGACCCGGAATCGATACTCCCGGTGGTGGTTATGGGTTCCGGGTTCGCTCGCCATAGCGCGTCCTTCAGGGCGTTTACGCCCGTCTTCGACGGGCTATGGACGCGCGTACACGCGCTTATGGCTCGCGCCCCGGAATGACGGAGGATGGTCATTCGATCACCTCGTCGGCGCGGGCAAGCACGGTCGCCGGGATGTCGAGGCCGAGCGCCTTGGCGGTCTTGAGGTTGATCGCGAGCCCGTACTTGGTCGGCGCCTGCACCGGCAGGTCGGCCGGCTTCTCGCCCTTGAGGATGCGATCGACGTACCCGGCTGCCTTCCGGAACTGGTCGATGTAATCAGGCCCGTAGGAGATCAAGCCGGCGGCGGCGACGAAGGAGCGGTCGGTGTAGACCGCGGGCAGCTTGTGCCGCGCCGCCAGCGTGATGATCAGATCGCGATGAAGCGTCGTGGCCCCGCTCGCCGTCACGATCAGACCGCCATTCGGAGTGCGCGCGAAGGCCGCGACGGCGCGCTCGATCTCGCCGGCGTCGCGCACGTTGACCGGGTTCACCTCCACCCGCAGCGACGGCGCCACGGCCTGGATGACGGCAAACTCGCTGGTTCCGGAGCCTTGGGTGGGATCCCGAAGGACCGCCGCTCGCGTCACGCCGGCGCGATCTGCTTGAGCAGTTCCAGCCGTTTCCCGGCCAGGCTGTATTCGAACGACATGAAACCGGTGACGTTGCCGCCCGGCCGCGCCAAGCTGTCGACGAAGCCGGCGCCGACCGGATCGCTGGCGACCGGGAACACGATCGGCACGGTGCGGGTCGCCTGCAGCATCGCCCCCACGGCCGAGGCGCCATGGGCCAGAATGACGTCCGGCGCGAGCGCGGCCAATTCCGCCGCGTGTCTGCGAATCTCGGCGGCACTGGCCGTGGCCCAGCGCGTATCGATCCGCACGTTGCGGCCAATGGTCCAGCCCGATTGCCCCAGCCCCTGCAGGAACGCCCCGATGCGGGCGTGAAATTCCGGGTCGTCGGCGGCGGCGGGCAGAAGTATGCCGATGCGCCGCATGCGCTCGCCCTGCTGCGCACGTGCAACAAGCGGCCACGTCGCCGCCACCCCGGCAAGCAAAGTAATGAACGTGCGCCGCTTCATGTCTGCCCCGGGCGGGGTATCGCCCGGTTCAAACTAGCACATTGGAAGCAATCGCAGGGTGGGCAAAGGCGGGAAGCGCAATACTACCAGCCTGCACAAAAACTCTCAATCGGCCTCATGCTGAGGAGCCCGCCAAGCGCAGCGCAGGCGGGCGTCTCGAAGCACGAGGCCGCCCCCCATCCTTCGAGACGCGGGCCATAGCGCGTCAAAGACGCGCGTAAACGCGCTGATGGACCGCTCCTCAGAGCTTGTGAAGCTTTAGGCTCGCGCGGGGCGGGGTTGGCCGCGCTTGTCTGAACGTCCGTCTGCCGAGAGCTTTGCCTTTGTGTTTACGCACTGGCAAGCCGATGTCCTTGCAGGATATTGTTGGTGAGGGCGTAGAGGAGCGTGACAGCACGGACCTTTTCGATGCCGCGTACGAGCAATTGTCGGAAGCCCCAATTGCGCCAGCGGGCATGGATGCATTCGCAGATCGAGCGGGATTTGTATTGCGCCTGACCCGCTTCGCTGCCCATCCGGGCGCGCCAGGCCAATATGCCGGGGCCGTCGCCGGGGCGCGGTCGATAGGGGTCGGTCCCGTGCTTGGACTGGGTCGGAGGACAGTAGACCTCGATCCCGTTGTCATGCGCCCATTCGATGTCTTGGGCGCTGGTAAAACCGCCATCGGCCAGATGGCGTCCTGGAAACTGACCGATGCGCCCGCCCAACCGCTCTAACATCGGCCGCATCAGGCCACGGTCGGAGCCGGTGTTGCAGACCTCGACCGCGATCACGATCTGCTCGTCTGCAACGCTGGCCACCTGCACATTATAGGCCGGGCGGAAGCCGCCATCGGCCATCTTCATGACACGCGCTTGGGGGTCGGAGGTGGAGGCGCGCGGCTCTTTCTGAGGCTTCCCGTTGCTGCGCTTTTGATCGCGCTCTTTGCGCTGCTGCTTGATCTCTTCGAGCGCTTGCTGTGCCGCCTTGACCCGTTCGCTGCGCTCGCGCGCGGCTCGTTCGCGGGCGGCCTTGATGCGCTGGTTGCTGGCATCCGAACGCACATCGACCTCGCGCTTGAGCTCATCCACCACGGCCTGGGCGGTCGCCAGATGCCGGTCAAGCGTCGCCCCACGCCGGAACGACGAGGCCCCCGCACTCGCCCGGATCCGCACGCCGTCCTGCGAAAGCGTATCGAAATCGATCAGCTTGGCCTTGGCCAGCGCTGCCAGATGCTCGGCGAGCAGCCGGTCGAGCAGATCGGCGCAGCCGACCCGAAAGTCCGCCAGCGTGTGGTAGTTCACCGACACGCCTCCGCACAGCCAGCGATAGACATCGTGGCTGTTGCACAGCCGCTCAAGAGCGCGCGCACTGCCGACGCCCTCACTGGTGGCGACAAGCCACAGCGCCAGCAGCAGCCGCGGCGAAATAGCCGGATGTCCGGGCCTGTCCTCCCGCGCCTTGATCCGATCTTCAAGTTCGCTCAGATCAAGTCCGGCCACATAGGTCCAGATCACTCGGACCGGATGGTCCTCCCCGACCAGGCTCTCGATATCCACCGCCCGCAGTTCGATCTGATCGCGCCTGGGCTCGCGCAAGCGGGGCGCGCCCTGCGGAGACCTCTCGGATTGCGGCTGCGAGGCTGGAAGTTCACCAAACAGTTCGTCCTCAGTCATAGCTCCCTCCCGCAACTCGGCCATCGTAGGGAATCATGATTGACCCGCTATCCGCTACCTTCGCGGAAGATTCACAGCCTCTCAGGATGAGGCGGAGCAGGCGTAGGCGCGCCCCGGAATGACAGCTTCGCTGTTACTACCCCTTGCCGTAAAACACCGACACCGGAACGCCCTTCGAGATCGCCTCGACGCGCTCGTCCTCGCCCTTCTTCTTTTTCTCGCACATCTCTAGCACCGCCATGATGCTTTCGCGCGGGATAAACACCACGCCGGTGTCGTCGGCCACCACCAGATCGCCCGGATTGACACGCACGTCACCCATCTGGATCTCGCCGTTGATCTCGACCGTTTGCAGTCGCCACTTGCCGGTGATCGGCGTGATCTCGCTCGCCCACACCGGATAGCCGATCGAGCGCGAGTGCCGCACGTCGCGCACGCCACCCATCACGATCGCGCCGCGCTCGCCCTGACGCTGCGCCGTGTAGGCTGAAATCCCGCCCATGTTGGACACACCCGACACGCCGGAAATCACAAGCACGTCGCCGTCCTCGGCGAGGTTGTGCGCCTCGAACTCTGCCATGCCGTTCTTGTTCTGCTGCGCGGCGACGCGCGGATCGTCGCGCCGCCGGATGTTGCGCACCGTAAGCGCCGGGCCAACCACCATCTTGCCAGGCAGTGTGGGTTTCAGCACATGCGCGCCGATCGCGCCCTCGGCGATGCCGAGCTCGTCCATCACATCCGAAATGAGGCTGGTGCATTCGCCGAGCGCGATGAATCGCTCCACCGCGCCCCCGGGCGGCTTCGGCGTCGAGGTCATGCGGATGCGCTCGGCGGCGATGCGGCCGGTCAGCTTTTTTCCATTGAGTTCGGTCATGGCATTCCCCGTGTTCGATTGTCATTCCGGGGCGCGCCGAAGGCGCGAACCCGGAATCCATAACCACCACCGGGAGTATGGATTCCGGCTCTCGCGCTTCGCGCTCGGCCGGAATGACATTGAGAGATTTTCCTCAGCGGGCCAGCGCGCGCGCCATCACCTGCTCGCAGCGCAGGTTCTCTTCGTCGACCAGCTCGCCGCTCATCGCCTTGCGAGCGAGCTCGGACGGTGCGCCCGCCATCTTCCAGCGGCACGGGAACAGCTTGGTCTCCAGCCACCATTGCGCATCGTGCGCGACATACGAGTCGTCGACCTGATCGACTTCGGTGGTGTACTCGGTGACAAAACCGTTCGGCTCGATGAAATAGGAGAACACGTTGTTGCCGGGACCGTGCCGGCCGACGCCCCACATGAGCTCGTAGCCATTACCGCGCACGCGGCCCGCGCCCCGCATCAGGCCGTCGATGTTCGGCATCTCGTAGGCCATGTGGTTGAGGCAGGGACCGTTGCCGCGCGCGATCGCAACGCTGTGATGGTCCGTGCAGCAGCGCACGAAGTCCATCATCACCGTGCTGTCGCTCCACTTGAAACCGAGCACGTCGAGGAAGAACGCGGTCTGCTTCTCGACCTCGGCGCTGTTGATGACGACGTGGGTGAGCTTGGTCGGGCGGGTGGCATCGTCGACCGCATCGGCGTACTCGGCGACGTCGGCCGAGATAGCGATCGGATGGCCTTCCGGCGAGCTGACGCGGAAGCCATAGCCGCCGCCTGCACTCTTTTCCAGCGCCTGTGGGGCGTGCACCACCTTGGCGCCGAGCGCGACGGCCTGAGCGTGCAAGGCGTCGACGGTAGCGCGGTCAGGCGCCGACAGGTGCACGCCAAGCAACGCCGCGCGCGGGCGGGCGCGCAAGGTCAGCACGTGATGATCGCGGCCGGTGCCGCGCATATGCAGCGTGTCGCCATCGCCGGCGACATCCTCCAGCGCCCAGACCTTGCGGTAGAAATCGGCCGATTTTTTCAGGTCATGGACGCCCAGTTCGATGCTGCGCAGGCCGTTGATCCGGGGGGTGGTCATGGGTCGCCTCCACGAAGCAGGACAATCCGCCGTCTTATAGCATCGGCCGGCGGTTCCGCCGATGTTGCAGGCAGTTTAGCGCAGATTTGCCGACGGCAAACGCTCGAACCGCGCCGCCCACGCATTCCTGACACGCCGCACCCGCCGGTTGCTTTAGCAACCCGGAGAAGGCAAATTCACATTTCAGAGCCGGTCTAAACCGGCCAATTCCAGGGAGTGGCCCGCTTGGGCCGTCGAAAGGCACTGCATGGCCGAAAAATTCGTCGCGAAAGCCTCGGAATTCAAGGACGGCGACCGCCGTATCGTGTTCATCGGTGAGCATGAGATTGGCGTGTTCCGCCACGAAGGCCAGATCTACGCCTACAGCAATTTTTGCCTGCACCAGGGCGGCCCGGCGTGCGAAGGCTTGACCATCGCTGCGGTCGAGGAGCGCCTGCGCCCCGACCAGACTTCCCAGGGCTTATACTTCTCGGAAACCGAGATGCATTTCGTCTGCCCCTGGCACGGCATGGAATACGACATGAAGACCGGCGAGTGTGTCAGCGACCGCAAGATGAAGCTGCGCAGCTACAAGGTGCTCGAAAAGGGAGACGAAATTTATGTCGTCGCGTAAGGCCGCAGCCGCCAAGGCACGCCCCGCTTCGAGCGCGAAGCCGAAGGGCAAGCCTGCCGTTGCAAAGCCTGTCGCCATCAAGGCTTCTCTCAGCAAGCCTCGGGTCGTCGCCAGCAACAGCGGCGTATCGGCCGATGCAATTCGTCTCGCCGCCGACATCGAGCGCGAGTTCGCCAAGAACGATCAGGCGCTGTCGCCGGATGCGATGCAAAAGCTGATGACCGCGCTGTGCCGGGTTTACGCCGCGCAGGTCGAGAACGGCGCCAATCACACACCGATTCCGGAAGGGCAAGTGGTGAGCCCGACCGGCGTGATGCTGACGGCGAGCGGATTGTTGCGCGCCGCCAATCTTGCAGTGTTCGAATTGGGGATGTGGCAAAGCTGGACTGGGCGCTAAGAGCGTCGTTCGAGAAATCGGATTTCGGGAGATGACGTCATGGACCTTATTGCTGATCGCGGCCGGCGCGTAACAGTTGAGGAACTGAACACCAGCCAGCTGCTCGCACACGCGCGCAAACAGGCGGTGCAGCGCAAGCTCGACGACATGCTGATCGTCGACGTCGACGCCCACCACTACGAGAACGAGCACTTCGGCGAAATCCTGCCGTTCATGGAGAACGATGTCTTCAAGCAGCTCGCCATGTCGGGCACCAGCAAGACCCGGGGACGCGGCGCCATCACGCCGCAGACCATGGGCTACCAGGACATGGGCGGCCGCGTGACGCGCTATCCAATGCGCGGCACCGAGAAGACGCCGGACGGCAAGTTCCGCGACGTCGAGCTCGGTCACCGCTGGATGGACGCGATGAGCGTCGACTACTCGTGCCTGTTCCCGACCGGCATGCTTTCAATCGGCCTGCACCCGCAGGCCGAGATGGAGGTCGAGCTGTGCTGGGCCTACAACCGCTGGCTCACCGAGAAGGTGCTGCCGGATTCGGCGGGCCGCTTTTTCTCGATGCTGACGCTGCCGTTCTCCGATCCCGATGCCTGCCTGCGCGCGGTGGAGGAGTTCGGCCACCGCAAGCACGTCGGCGGCTTCATGGTCACGACCGTCCGTAACAACCTGGCGGTCAACGACAACCGCTACATGAAGGTCTATCGCGCGATCGAGGAGCGCGGCCTGGTGCTGTCGTTCCACTCCGGTCCGAACTGGGGCGAGCCGATCTTCAAGAGCTGCAACCGCTTCCTCACCGCGCATGCGCTCGGCTTCACCTGGTACAACATCGTCAACCTGTCGAACTGGGTCATCAACGGCATGGGCGAGCGCTTCCCGAAGCTGCCGGTGGTGTGGATCGAGTCCGGCCTCGCGTGGGTCCCGTTCCTGATGCAGAAGCTCGACCACGAGTACATGCTGCGCCCGTCGGAGGCGCCGCTGCTGAAGAAGAAGCCGTCGGACTATATGCGCGACATGTACTACTCGTCGCAGCCGATGGAGATCCAGGACATGGGAGCGCTGGAGACGACGTTCCGCATGATCAACGCGGAAACCCAGCTCATGTACTCCTCGGACTATCCGCACTGGGACTTCGACCTGCCGGCGACGATCACGGATCTGAAGTTCCTGTCCGAGAAGGGCAAGCACAACATTCTCGGCGGCACCGCAGCGCGGCTGTTCAAGCTCAATCCGCGCAACGCGAAGCAGAAAGAGAACCTGATCAAGTTCGGCAACGCCGCGGCCTAACCGCTTCGGTCTCGCGTGTTGCGACGGGCGGCACTTGGGCCGCCCGTCTTGCTTTTGGGGCGGCGTTCTGGGCACGCTTTGCGCTCATGCACCGCGACACCGACCGCATCCTGACCACCCACACCGGCAGCCTGCCGCGGCCGGAGGCGCTGACGCAGCTTTACGTCAAGCGCTCGCGCGGCGAGCCGGTCAACGAGGCAGAGATCGAGCGGATCGGCCGCGACGCGGTGCGTGACGTCGTCGCCAGGCAGCGCGAGGCCGGCATCGACATCGGCAACAACGGCGAGCAGCAGCGCGACTCGTTCTTTCTCTATCTGCGCTCGCGGCTGTCCGGCCTCGGCGGAAGCTGGACGCGGCCGACTCGCGGCGACGTCGATCGCTACCCCGAATTCCAGAAGCTGTGGGCCAGGCAATATGGCGGTACGGTCGGTGTTTCCAACCTGATGGGAATCCCGAAAACAATCGGCGCCATCAGCTATCTCGACGACGCCGCGATCAACGACGAGTGCCGGCACTTCAAGTCGGTGCTCGACAGCGCGCCACACAAGTTCGCCGAGCCCTTCATGTGTGCGCCCTCACCGGGCATCGTCGCGCTCGCTTGCAAGAACGAGCATTACGACACGCTCGACAATTACCTCGCCGCGCTCGGCCGCGCCTTGCAGGTCGAGTACGACGCCATCGTTAAGCACGGCTATCTGTTGCAGATCGATGCGCCCGATCTCGCGCTGGAGCGGCACATCACCTACAAGGACCAGCCGGTGTCGGCGTTCCAGGATTTCGTGGAGAAGACGATCGCGACGATCAATACCGCGCTGGCCAACGTGCCGCGCGACCGCGTCCGCCTGCATGTCTGCTGGGGCAATTCGGAATCGCCGCACGACCGCGACGTGCCGCTTGAGGACATCCTGCCGATCCTGCGCAAGGCCAAGGTCGGTGGCTTCGTGCTGCCGTTCGCCAATCCGCGCCATGCCCACGAGTTCAAGCTGTTCGGGAAGATGCCACTCGACGACGATCAGATCCTTGTCGCCGGCGTGATCGACAGCCTGACCAATTTTGTCGAGCACCCGGAGGTGGTGGCGGACCGCATCGAGCGGGTTGCCGCCGTGGTCGGCGATCCATCCCGTGTGCAGGCCGGCACCGACTGCGGCTTCGACACCTCGGCGGGCTGGGGCCGCGTCGCCGGTGATGTGGTGTGGACCAAGCTCAAGAGCCTGAGCGAAGGCGCACGGATCGCATCGAAGCGGCTGTTTGCCTGACTTGTTGCTCAGCGTGCCGCTGTGGCAGCGGCCCGATCGCTCGCGCCCGAGACCAGCGTGTCGGGGTAGAACTCCTTGAGCCGTGGATAGACCTCGCGTGCGAACATGCGAATGCCGTGCACCGTGTCGTCGTGCTCGAGGAAGCCGGCCTGGCCCATGATCAGCAGTTGGCCGTAACCGCCGACGTGATCGTAGTGCTTCTTGATCTGCACCAACACCTGGTCGGGCGTGCCGGCGAACATGATGCCGCTCTCGATCGCGACATCGACGTTCATGCCGCCACGCCGGAACGCACTGAGCGGATTTTCCGCGCCGCGCAGCATCTGCACGTTGGCGGCGACCGGTACATAGCCGGGCGGGTTGGCAAAATGCGGCGGCACCTTGTTCGAGGTGACGTACCACAAGAGCTTCTCGGCGCCGGCGCGCGCCCGCGCTTCGTTGTCGCCCACATAGATCAGCGCCGCATAGGCCAGTCGGTCGATCGGCACGTTGTCGCCACGACCGGCCTCGCGCCAGCCGCGGCGATAACCTTCATAGACCCGCTTGGTGGCGTCGAAGCCGGTCAGGAACGTGGCCTGGATAAAGCCGCGCCTGCCGACCTCGGCGGCGCCGCCCGGGCTCGTGGTGCTCACCCACACCGGCGGGTGGGGCTGCTGGTAGCAGCGCGGCCAGATGTTGATGGCGCGGTGATGGAAGAACCGGCCCTCGTGGCTGAACGGCCCGTCGTGCGTGGTCCACGCTTTGACGATCAGGTCGAGCGCCTCCCAATGCCGCTCGTTCATCCGCACCGGATTGCTGTTGGCAGGCAGGATTTCGTACGGTACGCCGCGCACGAAGCCGGCCTCCAGCCGCCCGTGCGACAGCACGTCGATCATCGCCATCTCCTCGGCGACGCGCACCGGCTGGCGGCGGTTGGCGATCGGGTTGCCGAGGATCAGGAGCCGCGCCTTCTTGGAGAGGCGCGCCAGCGCCGCCAGCATCAGCGGCGCCGCCGGATCGACGCAGGTCGCGGTCTGATGATGCTCGTTGAGCATGATCTCGACGCCCTCGTCCTCGGCGATCAGCCATTCGTCGATGTAGCGATCGTAGAGCGTGGCGCCCTTTTCCGGATCGTAGATGCGGTTGGGCAGCGAGACGCGGATCGATGGATAGGTTTCGGCTGGCGGCAAGTACGGATACGCCGTCTCACTGAAGTGCCAGGCTCTCATGTCGCGTCTCCGTCCAGGAATTCGAGGACTACCTTGACCAGCGCCTGCGGCTGCTCGAGATGCGGCGCGTGTCCGGCGGCCGGGATAACGACGGTGCGCGCGTTCGGCAGCAGTTTGGCATAGGCCTGCAGATAGTCCGCCGACACCAGGCCGTCGCTCTCGCCGCGCACGAACAGCGACGGCATCCGGGCTCGATGGAGCCGATGCTTGAGCTTGGGATTGTGCATCCACGGCTCCCAAACCATCAGCGCCAGCGTCTCGCGGCTGCGAAACAGCGCGGCTAGCTCCTCGTCCGACATTTTCGTGATGTCGGGCTTCATTTTCTCAGGATCGTGGAACAGAAGCTTCGCGGCGTCGTCCTGCGACATGGCGAAAATGTCGGGAATATCGAGTTTGTCGGGGCCGCCAACCTTCACGCCAACCGGCCCGATCATAACCAGCCGGCGGATGCGCTCCGGCACCATGGTCGCCAGCTCAGCGGCGATCCAGCCGCCGATCGAGGCGCCGACGATGTCCGCCGCGCCGCCAAGATCGAGCCGGTCGAGCAACTCCAGATAGACGTGCGCGACATCGTCCATGCGGTCGAGCCAGTCCGGCAAGCTCGATTTGCCGAAGCCAGGATGCAGCGGCACGATCAGCCGGCGCTTCGCGGCAAGCAACGAAACGAACGGCTGGGCCGGGTTGAATCCCTGTCCGCCATGCAACCAGATCAGCGGAGCGCCGCTTCCCGCCTCGAACAATTCGAGGTCGATTTCTCCGATCTTGATCGTGGTGGTCGGCAAGTGCGGCGTCTCCCCGTTCATCGTTCAGAGCTTCGCCTGGTTTGTCAATTTCCGAACGCGGCGATAGGCTATGCTGAAACCAAGCTATTCATTGGGTGGGGAGGCACGCATGTCACGACCACAACTGGCTTTCGTTTTTGCTACGTCGCTGGCCTTTGTGTCCGGCGCAAACGCGGCTGACGTGCGCTTGCTGTCGAGTTGGGACAAGACCAATCCCGCGGTCGCCGCGCTCGCCGATAACTTCACCAAGGGCGTGGAGACAGCGACGAAGGGCAATACCAAGTTCATCGTCAGCGGTCCGGAGACCGTTCCGCCGTTCGAGCAGTTGCAGCCGGTAGCGTCCGGCGTCTTCCAGATGCTGTTCACCCACGGTGTCTATCACTATGGCACAACCGGCATGGCGATCCCGATGGACGCCACGCGCGGCGATATAGAAGCGCGTCGCAAGTCGGGAATGTACGAGGCGATCGACAAGCACTACAACAAGCTTGGCCTGAAGGTCGTCGCGATCGCGATCTCGGCGACCAAGGGCTACCACATGGTGCTGCGCGCGCCGGTCAGTCCTGCAGGCGACCTGCAGGGCCGCAAGATCCGTGGCACGCCGACCTATCACAATGTGATCAATATGCTCGGCGCGTCGCCCGTCGTCCTGCCGGGCGGTGAGGTCTATGCCGCGCTGGAGAAAGGCGTGGTCGACGGCGCCTCATGGCCGGCGTCCGGCGTGCTCGGTATGCGTTGGTACGAGGTTGCCAAGCACATGCTGCGGCCGACGTTCGGGCTCAGCCACTATTTGTTCCTGATGAACCTCAACGCCTGGAATCGTCTCACTGAAGCCGAGCGCAACATTTTCCTCGCCGAGGGCCGCAAGGTCGAAGATATCTGGTTCAAAGAGTACGATCGGATGGTTGCTGAGGAAGAGGTCGAGTTGATCAAGCGCGGCATGCAGATCAGCGAAATGGGACCGGCGCAGAGGGAAAAGCTGCAAGCGGCGTGGGCAAGCTCGCAATGGGAACTCGCCGAGAAGAAGAACGGCCAGGAGGCCAAGGACCTGCGCGCGATGCTCAAGAGCAAAGGCCTGACCGACTAGCGCACGCCTGACCCCTGTGGCTTCCGTCATGCGACGGCTCTGGCGGACGCTCGCCGATTTGCACGACAAGCTCACGGCGGCAAGCTTCGCCGGCTCTGCCGCCGTGCTGGCCGCGATCGCATTCTCGTTCTGTTACGAAGTCGTAGCGCGCTATTTCTTCGCCGCGCCGACAAGCTGGGCCAACGCTTTCGTTTCGTACTTCCTATGCGCCGCGATCTTCCTCGCTGTCCCGGAGCTGACGCGGCGGCGCGTTCACGTCGCGATCAACCTTCTGCTTGAGCGATTGCCGACCAGGCCGGCGCTCGCACTCACGCGCCTGATCCGCGCCGCCGGCGCCGTGGCCTGCCTGCTGGCAACTTGGATCACCGCCAATGCCACGCTGGAGCAGATCAACCTCGGCATCGATACGATCTCGGCTTATCCAGTGCCGAAGTGGTGGGTATCGATCTTCATTCCTTACGGGATGCTGAGCGCGGGCCTCTACTTCCTGCGTGACCTCATCGCCGACGAAACTGTGCGCGGCCCTGCGAGTCTGATGCCATGATGACCTGGTGGGTCGCACTGTCAGGCGGTATCGGCCTTCTGCTGGCGCTACTGTTTCTCGGCATCCCAGTGTTCGTGGCGTTCCTGCTGCTCAACGTGGCTGGCATTTTGGTGCTGATGGGTCCTGCCGGCTTCGGCCTGTTCGCCAACAGCATCTTCACCACCGCGACCATCACCGCGCTCGCCACCGTGCCGCTATTCATCGTGATGGGCGAAATTCTGTTCCGCTCCGGAGCCATGGAAGCGGTGTTCGATTCGCTCGACCGTTTGGTGGGCCGGATCAGAGGACGCCAATACGTGCTGTGCATTCTGCTGTCGGCAATCCTCGGTGCGCTGTCGGGCGCCGCCATGGCGGTCGCCGGTCTGCTCGGACGCTCACTGTTTCCCGAGATGCGCCGGCGCGGCTACGACACGCGGCTCTCCGCCGGCACGATACTCGGCGGCGCCTGCCTCGACCCGATCATTCCGCCGAGCGTGCTTGCCATTCTGATTGCGACACTCGCGGAAATCTCGACGGCGGGGCTGCTGATTGCTGGCATCATCCCCGGCCTTCTGCTGATGAGCCTGTTCCTGGTCTATGTGCTCTACCGGGTCTGGCGCAATCCGTCGCTTGCGCCCGACATTGCGGCCGACACCGACGTGGGTAAGACGAAAACCAATGTCGCATTCGCGGTGCTTCGCATCCTGCCCTGCGCCTTCGTGTTCTTCATGGTGATGGGTCTGATCATGTTCGGCGTCGCCACGCCCACGGAAGCGGCGGCGACGGGCGTGGCCGGAGCGATCGTCGTGGCGCTGATCTACCGCAAATTCTCGTGGCGGATGCTGGTCGATGCCTTCACCACCGCGGCGACGGTGTCGGCGCTGCTGCTGGTCATCATGTGCTGCGCGGTGATGTTCAGCCAGCTCCTGACTTTCACCGGTGCGACACGCGCGGTCGCCGAGGTCGTCGCTGGTCTCAATCTGCCGGCCATCGCCATGCTGTTCTGCATGCTGGCGCTGCCGTTCGTGCTGTTCATGTTCCTGGACCAGCTCGCGCTGATGCTGGTGCTGATCCCGATCTACCAGCCGCTGCTCAAGCTCTACGCCTTCGACCCGATCTGGTTCTGGACCTTGTTCCTGATCGTGGCGACCGTAGGCGGGCTGACACCGCCGTTCGGCTACGTTCTATTTGCCCTCAAGAGTGCGGCGCCCGACCTGCCGACCACGGAAATCTACCGCGCCTCCTGGCCGTTCGTCTGGTTAATCGTGCTTGGCATGGTGATCCTGGTGATGTTCCCGAGCCTGGTGACGATGCTGCCGAACCTCACCAAGCCGTCGTGAAGTTTGGGAAGCCTGAATCACGGCAAAGACAATGACAATAGCGGTCATGCGGATATCGCGTCAGCTAAGAAGTTAGATTCTTCTGTTTGCCGGTACGTATTGGACCGAGGCTCGTGTCCTGCCGCCGACGCTACTCGCTCGCGCCGACAAGGTGGTGGAATAGTCCCGATGTCGTTATTGGCACATCGCGTCATTACGCGGCAACGCAGCAATTCGGTCGCTTTGGGAGCGAAGCGGACATTGAGCAAGCCGCCCTTGCTGAATGGAATTTATGAGCGCGCGCCCTAAGCGACCCTCACTCGATCTTGATCTTTGCCGCCTCGATCACGGTCTTCCAGCGTTTCGTTTCCGCCACGACATAACCGCGGAATTCCTCCGGCGAAACGTCCCAGTGAACCGCGCCCTCGGTGTTCAGGCGCTTGCCGATGTCGGGCGATGCCATCGCCGTGCGGATTTCGTCGTGCAGCCGCCGCACGACCGGTTCCGGCAAGCCGGCAGGACCGACGATGCCGTACCACGCCGACAGATCGAAGCCAGGCAAGGTCTCGGCGATCGCCGGAATATCCGGCGCGATCGACAGCCGACTTTTGGTCGAGACGCCGAGCGCGCGCAGCGTGCCGGCGCGCACGTGCGGCAGCAGCGATACGCCACTGGTGAACGTGGCTTGGACCTGTCCCGAGATCACGTCGCCGACCGATTGTGGCGTGCCGCGATAGGGCACGTGTGTCATGACGGTGCCGGAGGCGACGTTGAACGCCGCCATCGCGATGTGCGCGGCGCCGCCGGTGCCGGCGCTGCTGAAGTTCAGCTTGCCGGGGTTGGCCTTGGCGTAATCGATCAACTCCTTGATGGACTGCACCGGCACCGAAGGATTGACCACGATCACGTTGGGCACGATCGCGAGCGGCGCGATGTAGGAGAACGCCAGCGGATCGTATTGCAGGTTGGCGTAGAGGCTCGGATTGACCGCCAGGATGCCGATGTGGCCGAGCAGAAGCGTGTGGCCGTCTGGTGCGGAGCGCGCGACAGTGGTCGCGCCGATGCCGCCGCCGGCCCCCGGCCGATTGTCGACGATCACAGGCCGGCCGAGGCCAGGCGCGATCTTTTCTCCGACCGAGCGCGCCAGGATGTCGGTCAGTCCGCCCGGCGTGAACGGCACGACGACGGTGATGTTCGCGGACGGCCAGGCCGATTGCGCCCGCGCGAAGCGCGGCATGAAAGACGCCGCGGCGGCGGCGGGAATAAAGCCAAGGACATCGCGTCGGCGCACGCCGTTCCCTCCCTTGAAGACGCTGACAGCGTTTTAGACCGCCGCAGTGGGCAAGTGGGCAGCGTCTGTATCTTACCGTCTCACACTTCCGAGCAATCTGGAAAAGTTGCTATCGTTTTGCCCCGGCTGCCTGGCGCCGGAGAACAACGGACCAAACGAATGCAGCGCAGCACGCGCCGGATCCTCACCACCCACACCGGCAGCCTGCCGCGGCCCGGCGATCTCGTCGCGATGCTCAACGCCAAGGAATTGGGTGAACCCTACGACGCCAAGGCGTTCGCGGCGCGTGTCAGCCGGGCCGTCTCCGAGGTGGTCCAGCAGCAGGTCGACACCAAGATCGACGTCGTCGGCGACGGCGAGCACAGCAAGTTCAACTGGATGGCCTATGCACGGGCGCGCCTCACCGGGCTGGAGGAGATCGACAGTCCGGTGCGGTTTCGCGGCGCAACCCGCGACTCGATCGAATTTGCCGGCGCCTACGAAGACCTGAAGATCATGCACGCCGCGCGCTCCGGCGGGCTGGTCGCCAAGCGCACCGCGCGGCCAAAGGCGCTGGTGTGCGCGGGACCGATCAAATACGTCGGGCATGACGAACTCCGCGCCGATATCGAAAATCTGAAGAGATCGATAGCGGGGAAGAACTTCGAGGAAGCCTTCATCACCGCGATTTCACCTTCCAATCTGGAGCTCTATTACGAGAACCGGCACTACGGTTCTGACGAGGAGTACCTCGAAGCGCTCGGCGAAGCGATGCGGGTGGAATATCTCGCGATCATCGAGGCTGGTTTTCTGCTGCAGATCGACGATCCGCGCATGGCGACGCACTACAACCGCGCCACCGACGCGACGATCGAGAACTGCCGCGAAGTTCATCACGCTGCGTGTCGAAGCGCTCAACCATGCGCTGCGCGGCATCCCGGAGGAGAAAATCCGCTTCCACACCTGCTACAGCACCAACATCGCGCCACGGGTGCACGATTTCGAGCTGAAGCACTTCGCCGATCTCATGCTTCAGGTCCGCGCCGCGGCCTACCTGATCGAGGCCGCCAACCCGCGCCACGAGCACGAGTGGGCGGTGTGGCAGGACGTGAAGCTGCCGGACGACAAGATCGTCATACCCGGCGTGGTCTCGCACTGCGTCCATCTCGTGGAGCATCCGGAACTGGTGGCGCAACGCATCATCCGCTTCGCCGATGTCGTTGGGCGCGAGCGCGTCATCGCCGGCACCGATTGCGGCTTCGGCACTTCGGGCGCGGGCGACGAGGTGCACCCGGACGTGGCATGGGCCAAGCTGCGCGCCATGGTCGAGGGCGCACGGATCGCGTCGAAGCGGCTATTCTGACCGGGCAAGGGGAAGACGATGACGACTTATAGGAAAATTACGACAACGCTGCTGGGCGCACTGAGCGCGCTCATGATGAGCACCGCTGTTCACGCCGCTGACATCACGCTGCTGGGCTCGACCGCGATGCGCGAGCCGCTCGAAGAGCTGATCCCGATGTTCGAAAAGGCGACCGGTCACAAGGTGACAATGACGCTCTTTCCGGCCGCCACGCTGATGATCAAGGTCAGGGAGGGATCGCCCTCGGACCTGGTGATGACCACGCCGGACAACATCGACGCGCTGACAAAGGACGGTAGGCTGATCGCGGGCACGCGCGTCGATTTCGTCCACGCCCGCGTCGGCATCGCGGTGAAAAGCGGCGCGCCGAAGCCCAACATCAGCACGCCGGAGACGTTGAAGACCGCGCTCCTCGCCGCCAGGTCGATCGGCGTCAGCCGCGGACCGAGCGGCGTGCATCTGCTGAATGCGATGGCTAAGATCGGCATCGCCGATCAGGTCAAGGCCAAGATGATCCAGCCGGACCTCGGCGTGCGGGTCGGCACGCTGGTGGCTGACGGCAAGGCCGAAATCGGCGTGCAACAGATCGGCGAGCTGCTGCCGATCAGGGGCATCGACTACGTCGGTCCACTGCCGAAGGAGTTGCAGACCGTGATCGTGTACGGCATCACGCGGCCGGTGAACGCCAAGGACTGGGCGACCGCGGAGGCACTGGTGAAATTCCTCACCGCGCCGGACAAGGCGCCGCTGCTGCGCAAGATCGGGCTTGATCCGGCCTGAGCCAGGCGTGTACTCATAAACACGCAATCGGCACATGGGCTTTATGTCCGCTACGCGCCCAAAAGACATTCAGCGGCAACCTTTCGATGTCCGTTTAGTGCCCAGCAGCGGACTTACTCCCATTGGGCCCAAAAGGCTAGCGGCGGACGCGTCGGTGAGGATCGTTGGCGGGCGACCAATGCTGACGACCGGTGCGATGGTCGGTTCGTAGTCTCTCGACTGGCGAACCTCGCGGGCAATCTTCTGCCGCTTTCCGATATAGCTTTTTGTCAGCCCGCAACTCGTTGGAGGCGCGTGTGACTATTTCCGAATTGCTTGAAGCGTATTTAGCATGCCCTATGAAATGTTACCTGCAATCGACTGGAGAGAAATGCTCGGAAAACAAATATGCAGATTGGTACCGGACGAAAAATGACTCGTACCGTCGTGCTGGAATCAGGAGATTGACAACGGTCTTTTCGCGCGCGTTGGCAGATGGTCAAATCGAACCGCGGCAATTGAAGACGGCGCGAAGGCAACTTGCCTACGATCAAGCGTTCGAAGCGGATGGGCTCTCGGCCAGTATTCATGCTGTCGAGCGAGTTACATCGAAAGCAGGGTCGCCAGAAGTCACACCCATTCGGTTTGTTCATTCGAATAGGCCATCTCGTTCAGATCGAATGATAGCTGCCTTCGACGCACTCGTACTCTCAAAGGCTACGCGTCAGGGTATTCCTTACGCAAAAATTATCTATGGTGATTCCTGCGCAACCATGAAAGTCCAGTTCGTAGCTCACCTTCGTGAGCTTACAGGAGTTATTAAAAAGCTGAAAAAGTCCTTGGCTGCGGCGACTCCACCAGAGTTGGTGCTGAATCGGCATTGCCCAGCGTGCGAATATCGTGATCGCTGTCGAGCCAAGGCAATCGAAAAAGATGATCTGAGCCTCCTCGCAGGTTTGAGCGACAAAGAACGAGCCAGGCTAAATCGGAGGGGCATTTTCACTGTAAACCAACTCTCCCACACATTTCGACCGCGCCGACGCCCGAAGCGGCTCGCGGCCGGGCCCGAAAAATATCATCACTCACTGCGAGCCCTTGCGATTCGTGAGAGAAAGATACACCTCGTTGGGCAGTTGCAGCTTACAGTTGATGGAACGCCTGTCTTCTTCGACGTGGAGTCACTTCCCGACCGAGATTTCTATTATTTGATTGGCGTTCGTATCGAGGTCAACGGGCATTACACGTTTCACAGTTTTTGGGCGAACTCACTTTCGGACGAGCGGATGATTTGGAACGAGTTCCTTGCAGTACTGTCGGCCATCGACAGGCCGGTCCTCATTCACTACGGCAGTTTCGAAGCGAAGTTTCTGAAGAAGATGTGCGCCCGCCATGGTTCGCCGCCCGACGGATCGATTGCGGCGGGAGCGATAGCTTCGCCTCTTAACCTGCTGTCCTGCATATTTGCGAGGGTGTATTTTCCGTCCTATTCAAACGGCCTCAAAGAGAATGCACGCTTTCTGGGTTTTGAATGGAGCGACAAGACCGCAGATGGACTTCAGGCGATTGCCGGGCGCCATTTGTGGGAAGAGTCGTCCGACCCGGACGTCCGTGAAAAATTGATCACGTACAACAAAGAGGACTGTGCCGCCCTTAGTGTGATGACTCGCGCGATTGGTCAATTATCTGAGGACGCTTGCTCGAACGAAACACGACTATCCAGGACTGACGTTGTCTGTACAGATACGATCCGACCTCGTGCGAAGTGGCGGCCGTTTAAGAGTCCGATTTTGGACATGGAGAAAATCAACTCAGCAGCTCGTTGGGATTATCAGAGGGATCGCGTCTTCGTGCGGTCCGCAGCGGCACGGCGGCGGATAGCGCAGCAATCAACGCGGCGCGTGCAAGCCAAGAGAGCTCAAAAGGTCGTTTTTCTGCATACACCGACCGCTTGCCCCTGCTGTCAGAAGGTGTGGCGTAAGAAGGGCCGCTTACTATCGAGGACCGTACACGATTTGATTTTTGGTAGGGACAGTATCAAGCGAAGGGTCATTCAGTACGAAACTCAAACATACATCTGCCGGAGCTGCGGACATGAATGGGGTCTGAGCGATTTGCGTTTGCACGGTCGAAATTGGGGCTGGAACATCGTTTCTTATTTTGTTTACAACGTCATCGAGTTGTGCATTCCGCAGCTCACATTGCAGCATAGTATCAATCGGCTGTTTGGTGGACATCTGGTTCGAAGCTCACTGAATGAATTCAAGGCTAGGGCATCTAGAATCTATTGTGACACTAGGGAAGAGATATTAAAGCGGATCATTGACGGAAGTGTAATTCACGCAGACGAGACCAATGCTAACATCAAGGGGCACCTAGGCTACGTGTGGGTTTTGACGAATCTGACGGATGTTGTCTACATTCTCACTGAGAGCCGTGAGGGCGAAACAGTTCAACAATTGCTGAAAGGATTTAGAGGAGTGCTTGTGACGGATTTCTACGCCGCTTACGAATTGATCGAATGCCCTCAACAGAAATGCCTTATACATTTGATGCGAGATTTGAACGACGAAATCTTGAATAATCCGTTTGATGATGAGGCGAAGTCGATAGCTCTTCAATTCGCCGCTTTGCTTAGGTCCATTGTGAATACCATCGATCGTCGTGGACTGAAGGCACATTTCCTTCGGAAGCATTTGAGAGAAGTTGACAAGTTCTTCGGCTTTCTCGGCAAGAGTAACTTTGGGAGCGAAGTCGCCGACAAACTCAAGCAACGATTTGAGAAGAATTGAGAGAAGCTATTCACCTTCCTCCGCTACGATGGAGTGCCTTGGAACAATAACAATGCTGAACATGCTATCAAGTCGTTCGCAAGGCTTCGAGACGTCATTGCAGGGTCTTCTACGAAGAAAGGCATTGAAGAATATCTCACGCTCCTAAGCGTTTCAGAGAGTTGCAAGTACCGAGGTATCGATTTTCTGGATTTCCTTCGCTCTGGGCAAAGGGACATCGCGACGTTTGCGCAGGCCCGCTCCAAAGTTGTGTAGTTGATGGGCAACTCTCGGTCTCGCCGAAATTGGGGCCTCAGGGGTAGCGCGGGTGTGGGTCGCTGTTGGTCTACCTCGGGGCAGAAACGGCCGTGCGGCTTTTAGTTCACATCTGGTTTCTCTGAAGCGGACGTCGGACGAATGGATGAGGCAGGTCGGCTTTTGGCTGCGCGCTTATAAGCCCACGCCTTACCCCGACGCCTTGCGCCGGCCGATCTCCGCGGCAGCGGCGGCCTGGAGATTCTCCGGACGCGCCAGCCCGAGATTTTCACGCAGCGTGCGGCCTTCGTACTGCGTGCGAAACAGGCCGCGGCGTTGCAGTTCCGGCACGACCTGCTCGACAAAGGCTTCGAAGCCATCAGGCAGCGTCGGCGTCAGGATGTTGAAGCCGTCGGCGGCGCCGCTCTTGTACCAATGCTCAAGCGAGTCGGCGATGTCGCTGGCGGTGCCATAGACCGCGCGGTGCGCCCGCGTTCCCGCCACCTTCCGGTAAAGCTGCCGGATCGTCAGGCCCTCGCGCCGCGCCATCTCGACGATGACCTTCTGCCGGCCTTGTTGCGAATTGGTCAGCGGCACGTCCGGCATCGGTCCGTCGAGCGGATACGGCGAAAGATCCATCGCCACCATCTCGGACAGATACGCCACGCCAAGCTCGGGATGGATAAGCGACTGGATCTGGTCGTACTTGTCTTCGGCTTCGGCCTTGCTGCGTCCGATCACGGCCAGCACGCCCGGCATGATCTTGATCGAGTCCGGCGGGCGGCCGTGCTTGGCGGCACGGCTCTTCATATCGGCGTAGAATTCGCGCGCCTTCTCGATGTCCTGCTCGACCGAGAACACCACATCGGCGGCCTGCGCGGCGAGCGAGCGCCCCGCCTCCGATTGGCCGGCGTGGACGATCACCGGGCGGCCCTGCGGCGAGCGCTGGATCATCAGCGGACCGCGCACCGAGAAGTGCTTGCCCTTGTGATTGAGCATGTGCAGCTTGGCCGGGTCGAAGAACAGCCCTTCCGCCTTGTCCAGCACGAAGGCGTCGTCTTCCCAGGTGTCCCATAGTCCGAGCACGACCTGCACGAACTCGGCCGCGCGCTCGTAACGCTCGCCGTGCGGCGCATGCGCGGCATGGCTGAAGTTGAGCGCCTCGGCAGGCAGCCGACGAGGTGACGACATTCCAGCCGGTGCGGCCTTCGCTGAGCTGGTCGAGCGACGCGAACATGCGCGCCACATGAAACGGCTCGAGATAGGTCGTGGTCGCGGTTGCGACCAGGCCGATGTGTTGCGTGACGGCGGCGAGCGCGCCGAGCAGGGTGATCGGCTCGATACGGTGCGCCACCGTGGTGCGCTTCCAGACGTCGATGTCGTCGGGACCGAAGGTGGCCTGGGTGTCGGCGTTGAACACGAAATCGAACAGCCCACGCTCGGCGAGCTGCGCGAGGTGCACGTAGTGGCCGAGCTTCTGGCCCGCGGCCGGATCGACCGCCGGATCGCGCCAGGCGGCGATGTTGTGCCCGGGTCCATGCAGGAAGAGGCCAAGCTTCATCATGCGCTAATGCCCTCAATGGGCTTGCAGCGCCAAGCCTACGACGAACCGAGGTGCTTTTTGAAGAAATCCACCGTCAGCCCCAGCGCGCGGTCGGCCTCCGGCTTCGAATAGGTCCGCCCGCCGTGGCGTGCGAAGGCGTGGTCGGCGCCGGGATATTTGTGGATCGTCACCAGCGGATTGGGTGACAGCCGCCGCTCCAGCATGTCGTTCACCTCGGCCTGCACCCAGCGATCCTTCATCGCCATGTGCAGCACGAACGGCCGGTGCAGGTTCTTCACCTCCTTGATGCGGTGCTCGATGTAGGTGCCGTAGTAGGCCACCGCGCAGTCGATGTCGGTGCGGCAGCACATCAGGTAGCAGAGCTTGCCGCCGAGGCAGTAACCGACCGCACCGACCTTGCCGTTGCAGCCCGGCAACGTTTGCAGGTAGTGCCAGGTGTCCTCCATGTCGCGCACGCCGAGGTCGTAGTCGAACTCGTAGTAGAGATCGAACGCCTTCGGGATGTCGGCCGGATTCTTGTCGGACAGTTCGACGCCCGGCTCCTGCCGCCAGAACAGGTCAGGCACCAGGCAGATGAAGCCGGCCTCCGCGAACTCGTGCGCGTGGTGGCGCATGGTGTCGTTGACGCCCCAGATTTCCATGATCGCGATGATCGCACCTGCCGGTGTCTTGTCGGGATAGGCGATGTAGGCGCCCATCTCGCCGTCGCGCAGCTTCACGCGGATGTTTTCGGTTCGCATTCCTGCCCCTCTACAACTTCAACAACGTCCTCGCATTCCCCTCGAAAATCTGCCGCTTCTCATCCTGCGATATCTCCAGCGCTTCGACCGCCGCGATGCTACGCCGCAACAAGCCCCTGCCCTGCTCGGAATCGAACGGCGCGTCGCTGGCAAACAGGCATTGCTTGGTACCGAAGAATGCGTGGCCGCAGCGCGTCGGCGCGACCTCGCCCAGCGCGGTGTCGGCGTAGAGCATCTTGAAATACTCGACCGGCGGCTTCTTCAGTCCGGCCTCGGCCGCGACCGGATTCTTCTCCGGCGCGCCGAAGAAAATCTGCCGGAAGCCGAGCTGAATCTTGCCGGTGAAATACGGGATCATGCCGCCCATGTGATGGCTGACGATCTTCAGCGCCGGCATCTCGTCGAAAATCCCGGAGTAGATCAGCCGTGTCATGCAGGCGGTGGTCTCATAGGGCCAGCCGAAGCTGAACCAGATTTCGTTCTGCGATTCCTTCTCGGTGGCGTAGTCCGAGAACTGCGCCGCCCGCATCGGATGCACCCAGACCGGCAGGTCGTGCTGCACCATGCGCGCGAACAACGGCCGATACTCCGGCGTCGACAACGGCTTGCCCGCGACATTGGTGAACATCTGAACACCGCGGGCGCCAAGCGTCTTCACCGCGCGGTCGATCTCGGCGAGCGAGGCCTCGACATTGTTCATCGGCAGCGACGCGATGAACGCCGGAAACCGGTCGGGATGCTTGCGGCAGACCTCGGCCAGCGCGTCGTTGGCGAACCGCACCAAATCCGGCGACTTGTCCGGTCCTGCGATCAACTCCGGCGGCGGATTGGCCAGCGAGATGACGTGCTGCATCTCGCCGAACTCGTCCATCAGCCGCAGCCGTGCCTCAAGATCCACCAAGGGCTGCAGCCGCGGAAACGCTGTGAGCACCGGGTGGCCGGGAATGAAATCGCCCAGGCGATCGAAATACGCCTTCGGCATGAAGTGATTGAAGATATCGATGATCATTGTCGGCTACGTCAACTCCCGGCGCACGATGGCAGCCCCGGCGGCGAGCGCCAAGAGCTTGCCGTATGCCACTTCGCGCGACAGGTATTTCATGCCGCAATCCGGCGCCGGAACAAGCCGCTCGGCCGGCACGTGCTCCAGCGCCGCGCGGATGCGCTCCGCCACCGTGTCCGCCGTTTCCACCGTGCGGTCGCCGAGATCAATCACGCCGAGCACGATGGTCTTGCCGGAAAGATCCTTCAGCATGCCGAGGTCGAGCTTGGGCTGCGCCGCCTCGATGGAAATCTGATCCGCCGTGCTGTCGGCGAGCTGCGGCAGGAACGCGTAACCCAACGGCTTCTGGCCCGGCACCACCGCCGCATAGCCGAAGCACAGGTGCACCACGGTCGGCACCTTCAAGCCTTGCAGCGCGCGGTTGAGCGCCGGCACCGCGATGCGCTTGGCCGCATCCGGATCGTTGCGCAGCCAGGGATCGTCGAGCTGGATGACATCGGCGCCGGCCGCTTCGAGGTCGCGCACCTCCTCGTTCACCGCGGCGGCGAAGTCCATCACCATCTCGTCGTTGTCCTTGTAGAATTCGTTGTGCGCCTGCTGCGCCATGGTGAAGGGCCCGGGCAACGTGATCTTCGCCTTGCGCTCGGTATTGCGGCGCAGGAATTTCATATCCTCGACTTCGACCGGACCTTTGCGTGCGATCCTGCCGACCACGCGCGGCACGCTGACCGAGCGGCCGGCACGGTTGGTGATGGTGGCCGGATTTTCGTTGTCGACGCCGTCGAGCGCGGTGGCGAAGCGGTTGGAATAGCTTTCGCGGCGCATCTCACCGTCGGTGATGATGTCGATGCCGGCGCGCTCCATGTCGCGGATCGCCAGGATGGTGGCGTCGTCCTGCGCCTGCGCGAGATAGGGCTCTGCGACGCGCCACAGTTCGTGCACGCGCACGCGCGGCACCATGGTCTTGAGCAACTCGCGATCGACCAGCCAGTCCGGTTGTGGGTAGCTGCCCACAACGGTGGTCGGAAGCAATGGGTCCGCCATGCCAAGCTCCTCGGCTTGATCTCACGATAGGACTTGAACCTGTTGGACGACATCAAGCATGCTTTCAAGGCGCAGGAAAAGCGCCACAACGAATAAACCGGCAGGGAGGATTTCATGGCCACGCGGCGGCAATTCATCGCAAGCGTCGCGGCTGCGGCCGCGACCGGCCTGGCGCCGGCCCGCGCGCAGACCCGGATCGGCGACTGGCCGTCACGCCCCGTGCGCGTGATCTCGCCGACCGCGACCGGCGGGCCGGGCCAGAATTTCCGCATGTACGCCGACGTCATGAAAGACGCCTTCGGCCAGAACTTCGTGCTCGAGAACATGCCGGGCGGCTCCGGCTCGGTCGGCTGCATGGCGGTCGCGCGCTCGGCGCCGGACGGTCACACCCTGCTGCTCGCCTCCAACAGCCACATCGTGCTGGCGCCGCTGGTGCTGACCGGCTCGCCGGTCAACGTAAAGCGCGACTTCGCCCCGATCGCGCTGATGTTCACGTTCCCGTTCCTGCTGGTCGTCAACGCCGAGCTTGGGCCCAAGACGCTGAAGGAGCTGGTCGACTATGCGAAGGCGCGGCCGGGCCAGCTCAACTGGGGCTCGCCGGGCGTCGGCACCGGCGGGCACCTGGTGACGGAGCTGCTGCTCAAGCGCACCGGAATCCAGGGCCAGCACATTCCGTACCCCGGAACCACGCAGCAGCTCATGGCCGCCGCGGCGGGCACGTTGCAGTTCACGTTTGACACACCCGGCAATTCGAAAGGCGTGCGCGAGGCCGGCAAGGTGATCGCGCTGGCGGTGACCGGAGCGAAGCGTTCGATCTCCGCGCCAGAGGTGCCGACCTTCCGCGAGCTCGGCTATGACGGCTTCGACGATCTCCACGTCGCCAACGGACTTCTGGCACCTGTTGGAACACCACCGGGCATCATTCAGGCGATCAACCGCGAGATGGTGAAGCTCAACACCAGCGGAAAAATCCGCGACACGCTGGTCAACGCATCTTACGACCCGGGCATGATCTCGGTGGAGCAATACGGCGCAATGATCGACCGCGAACTGGCGCAATGGGGCGCGATCGTCAAAGAAACCGGCGTGCAGGTGAAGACGTGACCGAACTGCCCCAAGCTCAACTACCGAAGACCAACTTCAATCCGCCGTTCAACATCACCCGCGCCAGCCACCTGATCTTCACCGCGCGCGATCTCGCCCGCAGCCGCGAGTTCTACACCGAGGTGTTGGGCCTGATCGTCAGCGACGAGGACGCCGATACCATCTGGCTGCGTGGCGTCGAGGAGATCGGCCATCACAGCCTCACATTGAAGCGCACCACCGACCAGCCGATGTGCGAGCGCGTCGGAATGCGTGTCTTCACCGATGAGGAGCTGGACAAGGCCAAGGCGCACTTCGACCGCACCGGCATCAAAGCCGCGTTCGTCGAGGTGCCGCGCCAGGGCCGCACGCTGCACTTCAACGATCCTGCCGGCACGCCGATCGAATTGGTCGCCACCATGCCGACCAAGCCGCGTATGTACACCAAGATCCATCAGCACAAGGGCGCCGGCGCGCTGCGGATGGATCACTACCAGGTGCTGGTGCCGGACGTGCTGGCCAATGCCAGGTTCTGGATGGACCTCGGCTTCCGCATTTCCGACTACCTTTATGTCGAAGCTGCCGGTGTCGTGGTCGGCACCTTCCTACACCGCAAGAACAACCCGTGGGACATCGTGTTCCTGACGCGCTCTGGCCCGCGCTTCCATCATGGCGGCTACGTGGTCGAGGCGTTCGAGGACATCGTGCGGGCTTGCGACGTCGCGGGGAACCTCGGCTTCAGCGACCGCATCGAGCACGGCCCCGGCCGCCACGGCCACCAGCACTCCTACTATCTCTATGTCCGCGACCCCGACGGCCACCGCACCGAGCTACTGCTGCCCGGCATCCAGCTCATCGACATCGACGAAGCGCCGGTGATGTGCCCGGTGAATGCCAACGCCAATTCCAATCTGTGGGGCCTGCCAGCGCCGAGGAGCTGGGTCGAAGAAGCGACAAACTTTGCCGGCGTCGAGATCAAGAAGCCGCCGGTCGAGGGTTCGCCGATGACCGCGGAACGGTACCTCTCCGAGAAGAAACCTGAAGCGGTGATGGATTAGGGCGTGGACTCATGGACGCGCAGCCAAAGCCGGCTTGATGCAAGCCTGATGAAGGCGAGGTCGTTGGCCCGGGCTTGTCGCAGCGCGTTGCGACCCGACGACTGCTAGATCTTATTGAATTTTACGTCCTATTGGGGGTAAAGCCTACCAAAGCCACAGGAATGAGCTTGGCGTGGCGCGTCTTTGGCCTGTGATTGAACGAATGAGCCTTGAGGTTGTTGCCTTAGTGAAAGGCTTCTGCCGATGAGAATTAAACCCGAGTTCGCTTTGCGCGCGATGCTGCGCGCAATGAAGACACCTAGGGGCGTGCCGGAATATCCCGCTGGCCCTGTTGGCCGATTCAACGATAGTGAGGCCGGAGAATTACGGACGCTGCTCCGGCTTCCGCCGATGCTGTTTTACGGCGAATTGGAGCTCCACGCTTCCAAGAAGCGCACCGTTCGCGACAAGCGAAAGCCGATCAGCCACCAAGACAACGAGTAGCGAACCGAGCCGCACTGCGCCTCCAGCCAACGACTGCGATCCGGAATATCAGTTCACGTCGGTTGTCGTCCCAACCCCTGCAACAAAGTGTCGGAAGGAAGGCCCATGACTACGAGCACCAAACCAAAATCCACCAGCCACACGGTACAGTTCCGCGACACGATAGAAGCTGGCGCCGAGCGCTCCAAGGAAGCGCTTGGAACATTCAGCACTGCTACGAATGAAGCGGCGCACGCCGTGCAAGACTGCTGCTCGACTGCGCTCAAGGGAATGCAAGATTATAGCGGTAAGGTCGCCGAATTCACTCAGGCAAATATCAAATCGTACGTCGAATTTGTCCAAAAGCTGGCTGGCGTGAAGTCGCCTTCGGAATTCGTCGAGTTGTCAACTAGCCATACGCGATATCAACTGAAGACGCTGGCCGAGCAGAGCAAGCAGCTTGCCGCGCTCGCCCAGCAAGTCACCCTAGATGCCGTCGAGCCACTCAAGACGGGTTTTGCGAAGGCGCCAATCGCGCCGCGCTGATCCCCTATCTTGAACCTTTGTGCGGTCGGTGTGAGCCCCTGCTTCAAGCGGCTCGGGTGTTGCGCGATCTCGTGCCCAGTGACGGCCAGTGCTCCTGGCACAAAGCCCACATCCTGCATGTCGGCTATTGATGCTGTGGACGGCTCCTCCACCCGGCACGTGAGTGCCATGGATGTGGGCGCTGTTAAGGCTCCCACGATTGAGAGGAGCTCCCCATGCAGACAGTCACGACAATCGGTCTCGACATCGCCAAGTCAGTCTTCCAGGTGCACGGCGTTGATGCCGCCGACCAGGTGGTTATCCGCCGCCAGTTGAAGCGTCGCGCCGTCCTGGCGTTCTTCCAGAAGCTGTCACCATGTCTGGTTGGCATCGAGGCCTGCGCCTCGTCGCACTACTGGTCGCGCGAGCTCCAGGCACTCGGCCATACCGTTCGGCTGATGCCGCCGGCTTACGTGAAGCCCTACGTCAAACGGCAGAAGAACGACATGGCTGACGCTGAGGCGATTTGCGAAGCCGTCACCAGAGCCAACATGCGGTTCGTACCAACCAAGACGCCTGAGCAGCAGAGTTGCCTGATGCTTCACCGCACACGCCATCTATTCATCCGCCAGCAGACTGCCGTGATTAATTCGATCCGGGCTCACCTTGCCGAGTTGGGCATTGTTGCTCCAGTCGGGCGCAAAGGGGTCACGGAGCTTCTGCATGTTGTTGCCGACCCGAGCGACAAACGGGTGCCGGAGGTTGCCCGCGCGTGCCTTGCCGCGCTCGGCACTCAACTGCTCAGCCTCAAGGAGCAGATTGGGGAGTTCGACCGGATGATCATGGCTTGGCATCGGTCCGACGAGACGAGCAAACGGCTTCGTTACATTCCTGGGGTTGGTCCGATGCTGGCAACCGCCCTGGTTGCGAGTGTTGCCGACCCCAAGACCTTCCGATCCGGTCGCAATTTCTCGGCCTGGATCGGGCTCGTGCCGAAACAGCATTCGAGTGGGGGCAAGGACAGGCTCGGCAGTATCAGCAAAAAGGGTGACCGCTATCTGCGCGGCCTGTTCGTGGCCGGCGCGCTCGCGGTCATCCGCTATGCCAAGATCCACGGCACCAAGCATCGGCCCTGGCTCACGGCACTGCTGGCTCGAAAGCCAACCAAGGTTGCGGCCATCGCGCTTGCCAACAAGCTCGCGCGGATGGCCTGGGCCATGATGGCGAGGGGTGAGCGCTACAGGAATCCCGTCGCGTTGGCGGCGTAACGAGATCGCGCCGGACACCCGGCGTGATGTGAAGGTTGGGAGGGGCGAACAGCACGTAATGCAGAGCCGGTCGATCCGGCGGTCAGGACAACCCACATGTGCCATCGCATTGTTATCGAATGCGTGCTTTTGACCGGGACCTGATCCGCGGAGGGCATTATGGCCAGCGGTCATGTGAACCGCATCTAAAGGCCGAACACATGGCTGCACCGACCAATGCTGTAAAACGTGAAGAAAGCTCTTGCCAACTCGGAGCCGTCCACACATGGCACTTCGCGTCATTTCGGACCCATGCCTTGAAAGGTCGCTATTGGAGGCACAGCGGACATTCAGCGAGCCGCGATGACAGAATCCGATGTATGAGTACGCGCCCCAGGCTATCAGCCATCATGCCCGGCCATGACAGCAGCCAACTCATCAGAAAAACGGGCGCGCCGTCACCGGCGCGCCCGCAATATTCTTCGAGCGGGCCTAACCCAGCGCCTTCTTTACCCGATCAGGCAAGAACGGCGTATGACGCAGCCGCACGCCGGTGAGCTCCGCCACCGCGCCCGCGATGGCAGGCGCAACCAGCGGTGTCGCCATCTGACCGGCGCCGGTCGGGTGGTTGTCGGTCTGGATCACCTCGATGTGCATCGGCGGCACGTCCTTCATGCGCGGCACGTGGTAGTCGTAGAAGTTGCTCTGCTCGACCACGCCGTTCTTGACGGTGATGAGCTCGGTCAGGGCCACGCCCAGGCCGTAGACGATGCTGCTCTCCTGCTGCGCGATCACGTTGTCGGGCTGCACCGCCACGCCGCAGTCGATGGTGCACCAGAAGTTATGCACCTTGATCTCGCCGCTGGAGCGGTTGAGCGAAATCTCGGCGATGCCGGCAACCTGCGAGCCGGAGTAGTCGAGATAGGCGAAGCCGAGCGCACGGCCGTCGCGCTTCCTGCCCCATTCGGCCATCTGCGCCACTCGCTCGACCACCTTGATGGCGCGTGGTGTGCCCTTCAGGAGTTCGAGATGGTAGGCGAGCGGGTCCTTGCCCTGTTTGCGCGCGATCTCGTCGACGAACGATTCGGTGGCAAACCGGTTGGCGATGAAGCTGATGCCGCGCAGCGGATTGGTGCGCACCCCGGTGTCGCGATAGAGCTGCTCCACCAGTTGATGCGGCACGTCGTAGCCGCGCAGGTCGGCACCCAGCATGGCGATGAAGTCCTTGCCGCCCGCCGCCTGGTAGCGCACCGGGTCCATATAGGCCCCGACACGGTCGACGGCGATGCGGTGCTGCCAGGTGGTGAGCTTGCCGGAGTGGTCGAACCCCGCCTTCAGAGCATGGGCGGAGATCGGACGGAACCGGCCGTTGGCGAAGTCGTCCTCACGCGTCCACATCACCTTCACCGGCCGGCCGGCTTCCTTCGACATCAGCACCGCGTCGATGATGAAATCGACGTCGCGGTTGCCGCGCCGGCCGAAGCCGCCGCCCATCAGCATGTCGTTGAGCTTCACCTTGTCCTTCGGGATGCCGAGGATCTTGGCAGGCGCCTCGGTCGCGGTGGTCTGGCTTTGCGTGCCAGCCCAGATTTCGACCGCATCGCCCGCCGGTGACACCGACGCGATGGCGTTCAGCGGCTCCATCTGCGCGTGATAGGCATAGTCGCAGCGGTATTCCGCCTCCATGCTGGAAGCCGCCTTCGGCATTTGCGCGCGGGGATCGCCGATCCGGCTCCACTCGGTGGACATGCGCATGCGGGTTCTTGGCGTCGGCGGCAAACCGCTCGATGCCCTTGTCGCTGTCGAAGCCCCAGGCCGTGCCGGTTCTGCTCCAGGTCACCGATTGCGTGAGCGCCCGGCGCGCGTCGAACGCCGCCCACGGCGTGTCGGCCAAGCACGCCGACGCCATACGGCAGGCGCACCACGCGAACCACCCCGCCAATCGCCTTGGCCTTGGCCTCGTCGATCTTGTCGGGGACCGAGCCTTCCACCGGCGCACGCAGCACGGTGCCGTACAGCATGTTCGGCACCTGCACGTCGATGCTGTAGCGGGCGGTGCCGTTGACCTTGCCCGGCAGCTCGACGCGCATCACGTCCTTGGTGATCAGCCGGAAGTCTTTTGCCTTCTTGAGCTGATCGGGCTTGATCTCCGGCGCCTTGGCCGGCACTTCCGCGATGGCGGCGATCTCGCCGTAGCTCAGCTTTCGGCCGGATTTCGCGTGCACCACCACGCTCGGCTCGGTGGTGAGTTCGTCGACCGGCACGCCCAGCGTCTTCGCCGCGTTGTCGAGCAGCACGCGTCGCACCTGCGCACCGAAGATGCGCAAGTGGCGTGTAGTAGCTCGTCACCGCGTTGGAGCCGGCGGTGTACATCATGCCCTGGAAGCCAGGATTGCCGTAGATCGCCTCGATCGGCGGCGCCGTCACGATCTTCACCTTCGACCAGTCGGCATCGAGCTCCTCGGCGAGGATCAGCGGCAGCGAGGTCATCGACCCCTGCCCCATCTCGGTCGCCGCCGACATGATGATGATGGTGCCGTCGCTGCGCGATGCTAACCCACGGACTGAGCGCCTTGCCGGTGCGGACGCTTGCCAGCACCGCGGCGCCGGCGCGGCCGCCAAGCGCGATCGCGAACGAGAGACCGGCGGCGCCGATCATCACCTGACGGCGGGAAACGTTCGCTTCGAGATGCTTGAGAGGCTTGTTCATGTCACGCCTCCTGCGCCGCGCGCTCGACCGCGCGCACGATGCGCTGATAGGTGCCGCAGCGGCAGATGTTGGTGTTCATGTGCTCGACGATCTCGGCGCGGGTCGGCTTCGGCTTCTGCTTGAGCAGATCGGCCGCGCTCATGATCTGGCCGGACTGGCAGTAGCCGCATTGCGGCACGCCCTCGGCCAGCCACGCCTTCTGCAGCGGATGGCTTGAATCGGGCGACAGCCCTTCGATCGTGGTGATCGACTTGCCGGCGACCTCGGAAACCTGGGTCTGACACGAGTACGCGCGCTTGCCGTCGATGTGAATCATGCAGGCGCCGCACAATCCGGTGCCGCAGCCGAACTTGGTGCCGGTGAGCTTGAGGCCCTCGCGGATCACCCACAGCAAGGGTGTGGCAGGCGGTGCATCCGTCGATGCGGCCTTGCCATTGACAGTGAAGTTGGTGGCCATTGCTTTCCTCCCTATAGCCGTTCGAAGAACGGCGTCGCTTTGCTCGCCTATGCCGTCGTCAGGACGGCCTCGTTGGCCTATGGGCCCGTTGGAGCCGAAGTCGGCACGGGCTTCTTCTCTGGACATATTCCAGTTCTAAAATGCTGCGCCTTTTCCGATGTAGCGACAAGGCGGGCTCAGGCTGATCGAAGAAATGTGATGACGGCCCACCGGCGGGCGCGCCGCCAGGGTTGGGCGTGGACTAATCCACCAGCAGGTAACGATTTTCCGCCGCGCGCTGGGCCGGCGGTTCCGCCCTCAGAACGCCGGATAAGCCGGGTTCAGCCCGAGGCCGAACTCCATCCGGCCGAAATTCTCCGCCGGCACGTCCCAGTTCATCACCACATGCGATGAAATAGCGTGCACGTCGCGCCAGCAGCGTTGCACCGGATTGGACTGCATCAAGCCGCTTGAGCCGCTGATCTTGATCAGCGCGTCCATCGCGTCGCGAAGCAGCTTCATCGCATAGGTCCAGTCGCGCCGCAGCAGCGCGCGCGTCTCAAGCGTCATGCCGGTGTAGTCCTGCCGCGCGGTGGCAAGGCAACGCCGCGCCAGCAGTTCCGCCGCATCGATCTGCGCACCGATCTCGGCGAGCCGGATCTGCACCGGGACGTGCTGCGCGATCGCGAGTTGCGTATAGGTCAGGTATCGCTGCTTGGTCCACTGCACGAATTCGGCATAGGCACCACGCGCGAGGCCGAGCGCCGGACCGAACAAGGCATAGGAATGCACCGCAATGAACGGCGTGCGGTAGATCGGATTGGTGTTGATCTTCGAACCCGGCGAATGCGCGTCGCGCAGCGTCGAGAACGACACGCTGCGGTGCTCTGGCACGAAAACATCGTCGAGCGCCACCGTGTTCGAGCCGGTAGCGCTCAGGCCGGCGCAGAACCAGGTGTCCTCCTGCTTCACCTCGGAGGTCGGAACCAGATGGAGCCGCATGTCGGGATGATGATCGCCGCCGCGGAACACCAGTCCGCCGATCACGATCCATTGCGAATGCCGCAGCCCGCTGCACCACGACCAGCGGCCGTCGAGCCGGTAGCCGCCGGACGCCACCGCCGACTTGCCGGTCGGCGCCGCTGACGTCGCGATGCAGGCCGCCGTGTCGCGGCTCCAGACGTCATGCTGCGCTTCTTCGGGAAAGTGCGCCAGGATGCAGGCGTGGTCGCCGAGATAGTTCAGGCACCAAGCCGACGAGCCGCAGGTCGATTTCCCCAGCTCGATCGCGATGTTGAACATCGTCTCATGGTCATGCTCGTAGCCGCCCCAGCGTTTGGGCTGCAGCGTGTGGATGAGCCCTGCCGCGATGTACTCGTCGACCAACTCGCGCGGAATGTTGCGGTCGCGCTCCGCCTTGGTCGCGCGCTCTCGCAGCTTCGGCGCCAGCGCGCGGGCTCGTGCAATGAGATCGTCGGCGCTGGGGATGGCCACGGACGCGGCTGACCGCGTTTCGGCGACGCTCATGGCATTCCTCCGGCTATTTTCGGAGGATGCTAGTGCAGGCCAATGCAGCACGCCAGTCGAAGACGTCCAGCGTTTTTGCTAGTTGGCGCGGGCGTCAGCGTTCGTGTCTGCTTGCGCGGTGACCGCCCGCTCCTCGACAGCTTTGAACACCTTGCCGATCATGACCAGCACCGGGCCCGGCAATTCCGCCACCTCCACCCGCGCCGCCAGCAGCGAAACCGGCGCGCTGATCGAAGCCTGGTCGGCGCGGGTCGCTCGCGACACCGCGACCGCCGGCGTCGCCGGATCGAGCCCGTGTTCGATGGCCCTCGCGATCAGGGCGTCGAGCGTCTTCACCGGCATGTAAACCACGGTGGTGGCCGACGGGTCGGCCAGGCTGCGCCAGTCCAGATCGTGCGGCAGCTCGCCGTCGCCGGCATGGCCCGTGACATATTGCACGCGCCGCGCGTCGCGCCGCTGCGTTAGCGAAACGCCGAGCCGGCTGGCCGCGCCCTGCGCCGCCGTGATGCCGGGCACCACCTCGATCGCGATGCCCGCCTTGCGGCAAGCTTCGATCTCCTCGCCGGCACGGCCGAAGATCATCGGGTCGCCCCCCTTGAGCCGCACCACGCGCTTGCCGGAGCGCGCCAGCTCGACGGTCAACACGTTGATGTCTGATTGCTTGCAGGACGGCCCGTGTCCGGTCTTGCCGACCAGCATCTTCCTGGCCTCGCGGCGGGCGAAGTCGAGCACCTCCGATGAAACCAGGTCGTCGAACAGGATGATGTCGGCGGATTGCAAGGCGCGCACTGCACGGAGCGTCAGCAACTCGGCGTCGCCCGGCCCGGCGCCGACCAGCGTGACCGAGCCCTGCTCCACGTCGGGCCCTTCCGCCCTCGCCGTCTCCAGCAAACGGCTGAGGTCGGAGTCGTCCGGCTCACGATCCGGGTGGCGCACCGCGTCGTTGGTCAAAAGCTGCCAGAACCGCCGCCGTCCGTTGAACGACAGGCCGGAGGCTTTCACGCTATCGCGCCAGCGCCGTGCCGCGTCGACCCACGCAGAGAAACCGCGCGGGATCATCGCTTCCAACTTGGCGCGGATCATCTGCCCGAAGATCGGCGCCGCCCCATCGGTCGAAATCCCGATCACCAGCGGCGAGCGGTTGACAATGGCGCCGAAGTTGAAGTCGCAGAACTTCGGTTTGTCGATCACGTTGACGGAAGCGCCGGCGGCGCGCGCCGCGCCGGCAAAGCACGTCGCTTGGGCATTATCGTCGAAAGCGCCAACCGCGATGGCCGCACCGATGCAGTCGGCGTTGCGCCATTCGCGGCGATAGAGTGTTGCGCTGCCGCGCTGCCCCTCCTCGATGACGGCAAGCAGGTCCGGCGACGGCTCGGCGGCATAAACATCGACATTCGCGCCCGCCGCCAGCAGCAATTCCACCTTCCATGCCGCGGCCGGCGTGCCGCCCGCCACCAGCACGCGCTTGCCCTCGAGCGCGAGGAACACCGGCAATCGCGCCAGTGCGCCCATGCGCGGCGAGCGGACTTCCGAAGGGCTTCGCGTTTCAACCGGCGTGAGATTCATGGACCATGCTCCTCAATTCCGGCAGGCAGCTTCCACATTTGGTTCCGGCGCGCAGCGCGAGACCGATCTCCTCGGCGCTCGCCGCCTTGCGCGAGGTCAGCGCCTCGCGGATCGCGTCGATGCCGACGCCGAAGCAGGCGCAGACCACGGGACCGCTGAATGCGATGCCCGGCTTGCCGGCCACGGCGCCGAGATCGCTCCATTGTGGCGGCGCATCCGAGGAGCCGACGAACAGCGCGCCGTCCAGCCGATCCTCGATGAATGCCGCGACGCGATAGATGCCGCGCCGCCGGTCGACATATTCGGTCAACACTGCATCGGGGAACAGTTGCGGCGCGAGGTCGTGCCAGCTCATCAGGTTTTCGTTGCTGGCAAATGTGCAGCCGGAGGCGTCCGGGATCGCGACCCGCGCCCACCAGGTGCCGGACGGCAGAGCAAGCGGACGGCGCGACAGCGCGAAGCCGCGCCAGGCGAGATCGACAGGCGCGATCGCGGCCGGTGTCGCTTTCGCTTCGGGCTGGCCGGAGAACGGATCGGTGGCGGGCGACACCAGATCGCCGATGCGCGCCGACGAGGCGTTGAGACCGCTCCAATGGATCGGCGCGAAGATCGAGTCGCGCCGCTGCGCGGCTGTCACCACAACCTTGAGGATGCAACTGCCGTGGGCCGTGCTGACGTTGGCGAAGCCATTGTGGCGGAGATTGTACGTTTCGGCGTCGGCCGGATGAACTTCGACGAACGGCTCGGGCCTGTGCGCTCCGAGCGTCGGACTGAGGCCCGATCGCGTCATGGTGTGCCACTGATCGCGCAGCCGCCCGGTGTTGAGGCGCAGCGGAAATCCCTCGCTAACCGGCTCCGCCAGCTTGGGAGGTTCCGGCGCGACGAAGCGCGCCTTGCGGTCGGGAGTATAGAAGCGGCCATCGCCCAGGAGGCGTTGTGAGCTATCGCCATTCGGGTGGTGTGCTCCCTCCCCCTGCAAGGGGGAGGGTTGGGGTGGGGGTCCGAACTCCGCTGAACTATTGACCCCCGCCCGGCGCATTTCAGGGGGAGGTAGGGCTGCGGCCCGTTGCGGCCATTGTACCGGCTCCAGCACCTCGTAGTCGCGATCCGGGATCGCTGCCAGCGCGCCAAGATCGAACGCGCGCGCGCCATCGTTCTCGAACGCGGACAGAGCGGCATGCTCGCGGAATACGTCGGCGACCGTGCGATAGGCGAATGCTTCGGCAAATCCCATGCGCTGCGCCACGTCGGCGACGATCCGCCAGTCCGGCCGCACCTCGCCCGGCAGGGGCAGGAATTTGCGCTGCCGCGAGATGCGACGCTCCGAATTGGTGACGGTGCCGTCCTTCTCGCCCCAGGCCGCAGCCGGCAACAGCACATGCGGGCCGGCGCCAATGGTATCGTTGGAGAGCACGTTGTCAGAGACGACGAACAGCTTCAGCTTTTTCAGCGCCGCGCGCATCGCGGCGGCGCGCGGCAGCGAGGTCGCCGGATTGGTCGCCATCACCCACAGCGCCTTGATCTCCCCGCGCTCGATCGCCTCGAACATCTGCACGGCCTTGAGGCCCTCGCGCTGCGCCATGTCCGGCGCGTTCCAGAACCGGCGCACGCGGTCGATCTCGACCGGCAGGAAATACATGTGCGCGGCAAGTTGATTGGCGAGACCACCCACCTCACGCCCGCCCATCGCGTTGGGCTGGCCGGTCAGCGACAGCGGCCCCATGCCGGGCTTGCCGATCCGGCTGGTCGCAAGATGGACGTTGATGATGGCGTTGACCTTGTCGGTGCCCTGCGCCGACTGGTTCACGCCCTGCGAATAACACGTGACGCTGCGCGGCTTCGCAACAAACAGATTGAAGAATTGCGCGACATCGGCCTCGGTGAGGCCGGTCGCGGCGGCGGTCGCCGCGATGTCTGGCGCGATCTGCCGCGCACGTGCGAGGGCTTCGGCAAAGCCCGTGGTGTTCATTTCGATATACGTGCTATCGAGCCGGCCGGTATCGGCCAGATGCACCAGCAAGCCGCTGAACAGCGCCGTGTCGGTGCCGGGCGCGATGGGAAGAAAGAGATCGGCGTCGTCAGCCGTCGCGGTGCGGCGAGGATCGATGACGACGAGCTTGGCGCCGCGGTCGCGCCGGTTGCGGATCGCGCGCTGGAACAGGATCGGATGGCACCACGCGGCGTTCGAGCCGACCAGCACGACGAGATCGGCGAGATCGAGGTCCTCGTAGTTGCCCGGCACGATGTCCTCGCCGAACGCGCGGCGGTGCCCCGCCACGCTCGACGCCATGCAGAGCCGCGAGTTGGTATCGACGTTCGCCGAGCCGAGGAAGCCCTTCATCAGCTTGTTGGCGACGTAGTAGTCCTCGGTCAGCAACTGTCCCGAGAGGTAGAACGCGATGCTGGCCGGCCCATGCTGCTTGGCGATACGCTTGAAGCCGTCCGCCACCACGCCGAGCGCGGTGTCCCAATCGGTGCGCGCGTGCGAGCCGTTCGTCTGGCGCAGCATGGGATAGAGCAGCCGGTTCTCCAGACCCAGCGTCTCGCCGAGCGCGAAACCCTTGGAGCACAGCCTGCCGAAATTCGCCGGATGATCGGGATCGCCGGTGACGATCGCGCCGCCCTCGGCATTCGGCCGCGCCAGCACGCCGCAGCCAACACCGCAGTACGGGCAAGCGGACCGCACGGCTGCCGGGATGTGGGCGGGCGCGTTCATCGCCGCATCTCAATACACATCGGTCTGGTAGCGGCCCGCCTTCTTCAGGTCGGCGACAAACGTGACCGCCTCGTTGACCGAGCGCGCGCCATGTATGGCGACAATGTCGACCAGCGCGCGCTCGACGTCCTTCGCCATGCGCTGCGCGTCGCCGCAGACATAGATGTGCGCGCCGTCGGCGATCCACGACCACAGATCGCGGCCGACCTCGGCCATGCGGTTCTGCACGTAGAACTTCTCGTGGCCATCGCGCGACCAGGCGAGCGAGAGGCGCGTCAGCAGGCCGGTCGCCTTCATGCCGGTGAGTTCGTCCTCATAGAAGAAGTCGCAATCGCGACGCTGATGGCCGAAGAACAGCCAGTTGCGGCCCGGCGCCTTGGTCGCCATGCGCTCGTGCAGAAAGGCGCGGAACGGCGCAACGCCGGTGCCGGGGCCGACCATGATGATCGGCACGGCGGGATCGGCCGGAAGACCGAAGGCGTGCGCCTTCTGGACATAGACCCTGATCTTGTCGCCCAGCTTGACGCGGTCGGCGAGGAACGTGGAGGCAACGCCGGACCGCGCACGCTTGTTGATCGCGTAGCGCACGGCATCGACGGTCAGCGAGACACGGCCGATGTTGACCTTCGGCGACGACGAGATCGAATAGAGCCGCGGCTGCAGCGGATCGAGCGCCTCGATGAACGCTTCCGGATCGGGCCGCACGCCGGGGAACTTCTCGATCGCGGCGAGCACGTCGAGGGTCGCTGCGTCGCCGTCCGGATCCTCGCCGTTGCCGAGCGCTTTGGCTTTCTTCCTGCGCTCACCACCGGTGATGTAGGAGTAGAGCTGGAACAGCATGTCCGGCGCGGGAGACAGCGACACGCCGTCGGTGAGCACATCGCGAAGCATGCGGCCGCCGATCGGGAATTCGGCGGGCGCGTCGAGCGCCTTCAGGATCGCATCGACGAGAACCGGATCGTTGGTCGGATAGAGACCGAACGCATCGCCGACATTGTAGTCGAGCGCGCATTCGGTGAGATCGAACTCGATGTGCCAGGTCTGCTTTTCCGAGCCCGGCTTGTTGAGCAGGGTGCGGGACACGAAAACCGCCTCGACTGGGTTGTCGCGGCTGCGGCCGGCCTCGCCCTTCGGCGAGGAAACAGCGGCAAGGGGGAAGGTCGCCGGAATAGCCCCAGAAGAAACGTCGGAAGAGGTGCTGAGGAGCTTGAGCATCCGGGCTGTATCCTTGCCGCCCGGCACGCAGAGGTTGAGTCGCTCTTCTTTTTTTTCGCACAGCGCGTTGGCGTATTGCTCGCAGTTGTAGCCGCACTGCCCGCAATCCTGCTGGCCCATCGCCGCCATCATCTTGCGGCGTAAGGGTTTTCCGTCCGCGAGCTTCATGCGATCGGCAAGCGGCAGCGTCTGATCGTGCCACGGCGCGCCGTCGTCGGCCGCGCCGCCGACGTTGACGCCCGGCATCAGCGCCGACGCATCCTGCGGCGACAGCGCCGACACGTCGCCATCAAGCAGCCCGGCGAAAAACCCGTTCAGCCAGACGCGCTGATCCGGGGTGAACGGCGCGTTCTCCGGCACGATCGAGGCAAACGGCGTGCGCAGCGGCGAGTTCATGAGCGACACTCCGCGAACAATGTGTTGAGCGCAGCATCGTCGTGACGCTTGGTGAAGACGTGGAATGTCTCCTCCGGCGCGGCACGGCGCGAGAGATACGTCTTGAGCATGTTCTCAACAATGTGCGGCGCGTCGTCGGCCTTGACGTCGCGGAACAACTCGCGCGCCAGCGTTGCCTCCGGACCGGAGCCGCCGCCGACCAGGATGTGATAGCCCTCGACCGTATCCTCTTCCGACACTGGCACCTTGCAGGCGATCAGGCCGATGTCGCCGATGTAGTGCTGCGCGCACGAATGATGGCAGCCGGTGAGGTGGATATTCACCGGGGTGTCCAGCTCGACGCGAGCCTCGCACCATTGCGCGATCTGTTCGGCATGACCCTTGGTGTTGGACGCCGCAAAGCGGCAGCCGGTGTTGCCGGTGCAGGCCACCAGTCCGGTACGGATCGCGCTCGCCCTGGTCGCGAGTCCGAGCGCCTCGATCGCCGCTTCGGCCAGCGCAACCTTGTCCGCCGGCACGCCGGAGATCAGCAGGTTCTGCCACACCGTGAGCCGGATATCGCCGTCGCCCAGGTCCTGCGCGACCTTGGCCAACCCGCGCATCTGGTCGCCGGTCAGCTTGCCGACCGGCAACACCACGCCGATCCAGTTCAAACCCTCCTGTTTCTGCGCATGCACGCCGATGTGAGCGGCGCGATCCACCTTCAGGCGCGCTGCAACCGCTTCAGCCGGTACGCGAATGAGTTTTGCACCGAGTTTCTCCTCCACCAACCCCAGGAACTTCTCGAAGCCCATCGCATCGAGCACGTATTTCAAACGCGCCTTGTTGCGGTCGGTGCGGTCGCCATGCGCGGTGAACACGCGCACGATGGCGTCCGCGACCTTGGTTGCGTCCGCGGGTTTGAGCACCACGCCGGTGTCGCGCGCGAAATCCCTGTGGCCGGTGATGCCGCCGAGCGCGAGACGGAACCAGACGCCCGGCTCGACGCCGAAACCGTGCTTCACCTCGACCGCCTGGAAGCCGATGTCGTTGGTGTCCTCCAGCGCGGCGATGCGCCCCGCCCCGTCAAACGCGACGTTGAACTTGCGCGGCAGGCCGTACAGCGCGCGCTCGTTGAGGATGTGGTGGTGCCACGCCCGCGCATACGGCCGCGTGTCGAGCAATTCCTGCGGGTCGATGCCAGCGGTCGGCGCCCCGGTGACGTTTCGGATGTTGTCGGCGCCGGTGCCCTTCGAGCAGAGGCCCAGATCAACGATCGCTTCCAGCAGGCTGATTGCGCTCTTCGGCTCGATCTCGCGGATCTGGAAATTCGCTCGTGTGGTGACGTGCGAGTAGCCACCGCCGTAGCGCTCGGCGAGGTCCGCAAGCCCCGTGAGTTGCCAGTGCTTGACGATGCCGTTCGGGATGCGCAGCCGGCACATGTAGGAGTTCTGCGCCGGCGCGACATAGAACAGGCCGTAGTAACGCCAGCGGAAGTTGTCCGCGGGCTTTGGAAACTCGTTCTGCGCCGCCTGATCCTGCAGGCGATGGTAGGCATCGAACGGATGTTCGTCGCGCTTGAACTTTTCCTGGTCGGACAGTTTCTTGCCGGCCGCGAGCACGCGATCCTGCGCCGCGATGTGCTCGGCGTCGGGTCCGTTCGGCTTGGCCGGCGCAGTGGGTCCACGCCCGAGCCGCGCAATCTGAAGGCCGGAGCTAAAGCCTTCCAGATAGCGTTTCTGCTCGGGCGTGAAGTCGCTGGACATTGCTATTCCGTTATTCTGCAGCCACCGGAGAACCGTAGGCTTCGCCAATCATGAAACCGGACAGCGTCGTGTAGGCGCCCGTCCATGCCGCCGCGAGCTGCGGCGTCCAGGTGGCCCCAAGCCCGCGCTCCAGGGTCCAGAGCAGCGCCGCGCCGACAGGCGCGTAATGGCCGGGCTTTACGCCGTAGCTGACGTGCTTCTTCGCGAGCGCGCTCGCCGCCGGCAGGATCGACGGCAGGTTGTCGAGCCCGTTCACCACCGCGGCCAACGTCGTCATCAGCTTCTTGCCCTGCTCCTTGATGTCGCCCTTGAACAGCGGCTTCACCTCCGGCGCGATCTCGAACAACCGCCCGTAAAACAGCGCGGCCGCGTCGGCAGCGATCGGCTTCACCTTCTCGAACGACGATTTCACCAACGCGACGTCGGCGGGAGTCATGACCGCCTCCTACGCCGCTTCGACAAAGCGGTGCCGTTCATAGAGGAATTCGAGCACGCGCTGGCGGCACTTGAGGTAGATGGGATCGGCCGCGAGCGCGAGCCGCTTGCGCGGCCGCACCAGCGGCACGTCGAGCACTTCGCCGATCCGCGCCGCCGGCCCGTTGGTCATCATCACGATGCGGTCGGACAGCAGCACCGCCTCGTCCACGTCATGCGTGATCATCAGCACGGTGTTGCCGAGCTTGCTGTGAATCTGCATCACCGAGTCCTGCAAATGCGCCCGGGTCAGCGCATCGAGCGCGCCAAACGGCTCGTCGAGCAGCAGCACCTTGGGTTCCATGGCAAGCGCGCGGGCCAGGCCGACGCGCTGCTTCATGCCGCCGGAAATCTCCGCCGGCCGCTTGTCCTTGGCGTGGCCCATCTGCACCAGATCGAGATTGTTCATGACCCAGGCATGGCGCTCGGCGCGCGACTTGGTGCCGGAGAACACCTTGTCCACGGCAAGCCGGACGTTGTTGTAGACGGTGAGCCACGGCAGCAGCGAATGGTTCTGGAACACGACGGCGCGATCCGGGCCCGGATCGTTGACCTCCTTGTTCTCCAAGAGCACGCAGCCCGCCGACACCGGCAGCAGCCCGGCGACGAGATTAAGCAGCGTGCTCTTACCGCAGCCGGAATGGCCGATGATCGAGACATATTCGCCCTTCTCGATGCCGAGCGTGATGTCCTTGAGGACTTCGGTCTCGGTGGTGCCGCGGATAAACGACTTATCGACGTGGTCGATCTTCAAATACGGATAGTGCATCACCGTTCTCCTCAGTTCGCCGCGGTGCCGCGGGTGACGATCGTGGCGGCAGCGGCGACAATGCGGTCGAGGATGAAGCCGACCAGGCCGACGTAAACCAGCGCCAGGATGATTTCGCTGATGCGTGAGGAATTCCACGCATCCCAGATGAAGAAGCCGATGCCGACGCCGCCGATCAACATCTCGGCTGCGACGATGGCGAGCCACGACAGGCCGATGCCGATACGCAGGCCGGTGAAGATGTAAGGCGCTGCGGCGGGCACCATGATCTTGAAGAAGAACTCGAGATGGTTGAGCCGCAGCACTTGCGCGACGTTGCGATAGTCCTGCGGGATGTTGCGGATGCCGACCGCGGTGTTGATGATGATCGGCCAGATCGCGGTAATGAAGATCACGAAGATCGCCGACGGCTGACCGTTGCGGAACGCCGCGAGCGACAACGGCAGCCAGGCGAGCGGCGGCACGGTGCGCAGCACCTGGAAGATCGGATCGAGACCGCGCATCGCCCAGGTCGACTGGCCGACCAGCGTGCCGAGCGCGACGCCAGCGATGGCCGCAAGAGCATAGCCAAACGCCACGCGCTGCAAGCTCGCCGACATGTGCCAGAACAACCCCTTGTCGAGGCCGCCGCGGTCGAAGAACGGATCGATGATCAATTCCCACGTGTCGTCGAGCACCTTCAGGGGCGGCGGCAACGAAGCGCCGGGTTTGCTGCACAGCACCTGCCAGACCACCAGAACGAGCGCGATGACCAGCACGGGCGGAATGACGTTGACCGCGATATTCTGCGCGTGTGTGCGAAGCCGTGTCCCGAAAGGCACCTGCTTGGTCGGGATCGCCACCACCGTGGCACTGCTTGCGGGCAGCGCCATCACGGTCTCGGTTGTGCGAAGCGGCATGTTCATTGCGATTTGCTCCAGTGGAAGGGAGCGGGCCGCCCGAAGGCGACCCGCTGAGGTCAGCCGATTTCCGCGCGCTTGATCGCGAGGCTCTTGAGGTAGGCGGCCGGATTTTCAGGATCGAACACCTTGCCGTCGAAGAACGTTTCCTTGCCGCGAGAGGTCGATGCCGGGATGTCGGAAGCCTTGACGCCGAGCGTCTTCGCCGACTCGCGCCAGATGTCTTCGCGGTTGACCTTCTTGATCAGGCCCTTGGCGTCGACCGTCGCCTCGAACTTGGCCCAGCGGATGTCTTCCATGATGAACCAGAGGTCGTGGCTCTGGAACGGATACGATGCGTGGTTCATCCAGTACTTCATGATGTGCGGCGAGTTTTCGACCACCTTGTCGGGAATGCCGTAGTTGAACTTGCCCTTGGTGCGATCGATGATGTCCTCGTACGGCGCGTTGATCCATTGACGCTTGGACATGATGCGCGCGAGCTCTTCGTGGTTCTCGGGCTTGTCGGCCCATTGCTGCGCTTCCATCACCGCCATCAGCATCGCTTTCGATGCATTCGGATATTTGTCGACCCAAGCGGCGCGCATGCCGAGCGACTTCTCCGGATGCTTGTTCCAGAGCTCGCCCGTGGTGATCGCGGTGTAACCGATGTTCTGGTTGACAAGCTGCAGGTTCCACGGCTCGCAAACGCAGAAGCAATCCATGGTGCCGACCTTCATGTTCGCCACCATCTGCGGAGGCGGAACGGTGATGGTCTCGATGTCCTTATCGGGATCGATGCCGCCGGCGGCGAGCCAGTAGCGGATCCAGAGGTCGTGCGTGCCACCCGGGAATGTGTTGGCGGCCTTCACCGCCTTGCCCGAGGCTTTCTTCTTTTCCAGCGCCTCCTTGAACGGCTTGGTGTCGAGGCCGATGCGAAGGTCCGCGTATTCCTTGGCGACCGAGATGCTCTGGCTGTCGAGATTGAGGCGCGCCAGGATGTACATCGGCGTCGGTACGTTGTTCTGCGTCACCTTGCCGGCCGAGATCAGGTACGGCATCGGCGTCAGGATGTGCGCGCCATCGATGCCGTTGCCTTCCGAGCCGAGCACGAGATTGTCGCGCGTCGCACCCCACGACGCCTGCTTGAGAACTTCGGTGTCGGGCATGCCATGCTTGGCGAAGAAGCCCTTGTCCTTGGCGACGAACAGAGCACCGGCATCGGTGAGCGCGATAAAGCCGAGCTTGGCGCCCTTGACCTCGGGACCGGCGCCTTGCGCGAACGCGCCGCCGGGAAATTGCGTCTGCACCGCGCCGAGCAGTGCAGCGGTGCTGGCGGTGCCCTTGAGGAATTTGCGGCGGTCGATCGACTTCCGTCCGATGTCCTTCGTCGTCATTGTGTTTGTCCTCTCTGGTCTCTGGTTTCGTTCCGCCAGCAAAAAAGCCGCAGCCTGCAGTGGGCCTTCATTGGCCTCCCTCCAGGTCAGCGGCGTTGCTTGTCGGCCCGTCGTTGGACCGCGATGCCGTCACTGACGGCCCCGTCTCGGTTTAGATCAGATCAATTCAAGCTTCGTGCCAGATCGCCGTTCGGTAATTTTATTGAGATACGGCAGAGGCTTATGCGGAAATCAGAAACCGTTAACGAATCATAAATTGATACCGCCATGCCCATCGTGGCCGCACCCTGCGGATATTTTGTGCAGCGCAAAAAACAGGCAATCTACTATCGCCGGATCCGCAACGCCGCAATGTGACTGTCAATGTCGTTCGGATCGAACGGCGGTCCGGTGAACGCACCGACGCCGTCGACCGGTTCGCCCGCCATATCGAGAGCCTCGCCCGGCAGCGCCGCGTCGTAGAGATCGGGGCGAAACACCGACTTCGCGGCCGCGAGCATCTCGCTCGAATACGGCGCTTGACCCCAGCGCACCATCTGTGCGTAGAGCCAGGCCGCTTGGGTCGGTTCGGGCCGCCCTGCTGCCTTGCGGCCAACCAGCAGATAGCGGTCGCTGGTGCGCATGGTGCCGTCGGGCGTCACCTTCAAGCGGCCATCAAGCGTCCTGCGGATGACTTCCGCGGAAGCGCCGATCCGGTTCGGCGCCGCGAGGATTGCTGTCACGTCGTCGCGGTTGGCCGGGTTCTCGACAAAGGCGGCGGCACGACCGAGCGCGCGGACGAGCCGCCGCAGCTTGTCGGGATTTTCAGCCGACCAGTTCGCGCGGACGGCGAGCACCTTCTCGGCGGCGCGAGAGAGAATCTCGGACACGAAGTGAAGGATGTAGCCAATGCCGAGATCGACCGCGACCGAGTTCCACGGCGCGCCGACGCAGAACCCATCGACGTGCTTGTTTGCCAGGCTTTCCACCATGTAGGGCGGCGGCAGCACGATCATGCGCACGTCCTCATCCGGATCGACGCCGCCCGCCGCCATCCAGAACCGTAGATGATAGTTGTGGGTCGAGAACGGGAAGGTCATACCGAAGGTGAGCGGGTCCTGCCCCCTCGCCTTGCGGTTCGCCGCCACGCGGGCGAGCGCGCGGCCTGACACGACGGGATCGGCGATATTGCCGTCGGCCGCGGCGGCAAGCGCTGCATAGAGTTCCGGCGACACGGTGATGGCGTTGCCGTTCACGCCGAGACCGAATGGCGCCACGATTGGCACCTTGACGTGACCGAGCCCAAGGCTCGATGCGATCGCCACCGGCGCAATCAGGTGCGCAGCGTCGAACAGTCCGATGTTGAGCTTGTCGCGCACGTTGGACCACGACACTTCGCGCACCAACTCGACATCGAGCCCCTGGGCCGCGGCGAAACCCTTGTCGGCCGCGACGATCAGCGCAGTCGCGTCGCACAACGGGATGAAACCTATGCGCAGGCGCTTGTCGCTCATTTGAACAGCTCCGCGGCGGTGATGACCGATTGCGCGACCTCGGCGATCTTCTTGTTCTCGTTCATCGCGGTCTTGCGCAGCAGCGCATAGGCTGCGTCCTCCGACAGGTTTTTTGCTTTCATGAGAATGCCCTTGGCGCGGTCGATCACCTTGCGTTCCTCCAGCGCGGAGCGGGTGCGATCGAGTTCGTTCTGCAGGCGCGAGAAGGCGTTGAAGCGGGAGATGCACAGATCGAGGATGGTCTTGATGCGCTCTTTCTGCAGGTTGCCGACGATGTAGGCCGATACGCCGGCATCGACCGAGGCCTGGATCGAGGCGGTGTCGCTCTGGTCGACGAACATCGCAATCGGCCGTTTCACCGCGCGGCTGACCTGGAACATCTGCTCGAGCACGTCGCGGCTCGGGTTCTCGAGGTCGATCAGGATGACGTCGGGGTCGATGGCGTAGATGCGCGCCAGCAGGTGCGACACTTCATCAATACGAACGACATGAACATGACCGGCCTCGCGCAGCCCCTCCTCCAGGATGGCGGCCCGCACCGGGTTCTCGTCGACAATGACAATTTTGAACGTAGGATCCATGGGCCGCTGACCAATCATCAAGCAGCGTGCCAATGATCTGGTTGAGGCAAATTCTACAATAAAAACAACGTATTATACGCAATGCCGCGCCAGGTCGTGCTGCGCAGCATGTGCCTGCTATCGGCGCAGCGCGCCGGAATTTTGTGCAGCGCAAAATTAGACGACACTGTGTCGATGGACACAAGATCGCCAAAATTTCCGCTGCGGCGCGGAACCCGAACCGCTGGCAGGAATTGTCTGCTTGGGTTGTAGTTCGAGCTGACCTTCAACCGGATCGACCGGGGGGTTTCAAATGGTGGATGGCCTGTCGTTATACGGGGTTGCGCGGTCGCCGCGCAATCCCAGCGACTCTGTCTGCGCCGTCCCGCCATTTCTACGCCTTACATCCGCTTGCTGAAGAGAGGATTCCGCGCCCACGGCGCGGATGGGAGACCGCTATGTCGAGCACCGAAGAAGTCAGGCCAAAAGGAAGCCGGGGCGCACGTCTTGCAGTGCCGACCCAGCCCGCCATGAACGGTGAAACAGCGTTCCATCCGCACGAACTTCTTGCCGCGCTGCAGGCGATGCGCAGCGGCGACTTCTCGGTCCGAATGGCGGGCGACCGGCTCGGCATCGAAGGCAAAATCGCCGACACCTTCAACGAAATCGCCGCCGCTAACCAGCGCATGGCGCAGCAGCTTGAGCGCGTCGGGCAGCGCGTCGGCCGCGAAGGCAAAGCGAAGGACCGCGTCAAGTTCAGCCTGTCGCAAGGCGCCTGGGGCGAGATGGAAGGCTCCGTCAACACGCTGATCGATGATCTGCTCTGGCCGACCCGCGAAGTGACCCGCGCGGTCGCCGCGGTGGCGCAGGGCGATCTTATTCAGACTGTCCGGCTCGACGTCGACGGCCGGCCGCTGCAGGGCGAGTTCTTGCAATCAGCGACCATCGTCAACACCATGATCCGGCAACTCGGCGTGTTCACCTCCGAAGTGACCCGCGTCGCGCGCGAAGTGGGCACCGAAGGCAAGCTCGGCGGCCAGGCGCAGGTGCCGGAGGTGACAGGCGTGTGGAAAGACCTCACCGAGAGCGTCAACTCGATGGCGTCGAACTTGACCGGTCAGGTGCGCAATCTAGCCGAGGTAACGATCGCAGTGGCGAATGGCGATTTGTCGAAGAAAATCACCGTGGACGTGCGCGGTGAAATCCTGCAACTCAAAGAAGCCATCAACACGATGGTGGACCAACTCCGTTCGTTCGCCTCGGAAGTGACGCGCGTCGCGCGCGAGGTCGGCACCGACGGCAAACTCGGCGGTCAGGCGATCGTGCCCGGCGTCGCCGGAACCTGGAAGGATCTGACCGACAACGTCAACCTGCTGGCGGGCAATCTGACCACGCAGGTCCGCAATATCGCGCAGGTGACGACCGCCGTCGCGCGCGGCGACCTGTCGCGCAAGATCACGGTGGACGTGAAAGGTGAAGTGCTGGAATTGAAGGACACCATTAACACGATGGTGGACCAGCTCAACGGCTTCGCCTCGGAAGTGACTCGCGTCGCCCGCGAGGTCGGAACTGAAGGCAAACTCGGCGGCCAGGCCGCGGTGCCCGGCGTGGCCGGCACCTGGAAGGATCTGACCGACAGCGTGAACTTCATGGCCGGCAACTTGACATCGCAAGTCCGCAACATCGCGGACGTGGCGACCGCTATCGCCGGCGGCGATTTGTCGAAGAAGATTACCGTGACAGCCAGCGGCGAAATCCTGCAACTCAAGGAAACCGTCAACACGATGGTGGATCAGCTCAACGCCTTCGCCGGCGAAGTAACGCGCGTCGCGCGCGAGGTCGGCACCGAAGGCCGGCTGGGCGGCCAGGCCAACGTGCTCGGCGTCGCCGGCACCTGGAAGGATTTGACCGACTCGGTCAACTCGATGGCCTCGAACCTGACCGCCCAGGTCCGAAACATCGCGGAAGTGACGACGGCCGTCGCCGGCGGCGACCTGTCGAAAAAGATCACAGTCGACGTGCGCGGCGAAATCGCCGAGCTCAAGGACACCATCAACACCATGGTGGACCAGCTCAACGCCTTCGCCGGCGAAGTGACGCGCGTGGCGCGCGAAGTCGGCACCGAAGGCAAGCTCGGCGGCCAGGCGCTGGTGCGCGGCGTGGCTGGCACCTGGAAGGATTTGACCGACTCGGTGAACTCAATGGCCTCGAACCTCACCGGTCAGGTCCGCAACATCGCCGAAGTGGCGACCGCGGTCGCGCTGGGCGACCTGTCGAAGAAGATCACCGTGAACGTGTCGGGCGAAATCCTTCAGCTCAAGGAAACGCTCAACACCATGGTGGACCAGCTCAACGCCTTCGCCGGCGAAGTGACCCGCGTCGCGCGCGAGGTCGGCACAGAAGGCAGGCTCGGCGGCCAGGCCGCGGTGCCGGGCGTCGCCGGCACCTGGAAGGATTTGACCGACAGCGTCAACTCGATGGCCGGCAACCTGACCGGCCAGGTCCGCAACATCGCCGAGGTGGCAACCGCCATCGCCGGCGGCGACCTGTCGCGCAAGATCACGGTCGACGTGCGCGGCGAAATCCTTCAGCTCAAGGAAACGCTGAACACGATGGTGGACCAGCTCAACCGGTTCGCCGGCGAAGTGACGCGCGTCGCGCGCGAGGTCGGCACAGAAGGACGTCTTGGCGGCCAGGCCAACGTGCCGGGTGTCGCGGGCACCTGGAAGGACCTGACCGACAGCGTCAATTCGATGGCCGGCAACCTGACCGCCCAAGTCCGCAACATCGCCGAAGTAACGACCGCCGTGGCGCGCGGCGACCTGTCGCGCAAGATCACCGTCGACGTGAAGGGCGAAATTCTCGAGCTCAAGAACACCATCAACACCATGGTGGACCAGCTCAACTCGTTCGCCTCCGAAGTGACGCGCGTTGCACGCGAGGTCGGCACCGAAGGCAAGCTCGGCGGCCAGGCGCAAGTGCCGGAAGTCGCAGGCACCTGGAAAGACTTGACCGACAACGTCAACTTCATGGCGTCGAACCTCACCGCCCAGGTCCGCAACATCGCCGAGGTCGCGACCGCCATCGCCGGCGGCGACCTGTCCAAGAAGATCACCGTCGACGTGCGCGGCGAGCTCCTGTTGCTCAAGGACACGCTCAACACCACGACGGAGCAGCTCCGCTCGTTCGCCGCCGAAGTGACCCGCGTCGCGCGCGAGGTCGGCACCGAAGGCCGGCTCGGCGGTCAGGCGGTGGTGCCCGGCGCGGCCGGCACGTGGAAGGATCTCACCGACAACGTCAACCTGCTGGCCGCAAACCTCACCACGCAGGTCCGCAACATCGCCGAAGTGACCACCGCCGTCGCGCGCGGCGACCTTTCGCGCAAGATCTCGGTGGACGTGAAGGGCGAAATTCTGGAGCTCAAGAACACCATCAACACGATGGTGGACCAGCTCAACGCCTTCGCCGGCGAAGTGACCCGCGTCGCGCGCGAGGTCGGCACCGAAGGCCTGCTCGGCGGCCAGGCCGCGGTGCCCGGCGTCGCCGGCACGTGGAAAGACTTGACCGACACGGTGAACGTCATGGCCGCCAACCTCACCGAACAGGTGCGCGGCATCGTGAAGGTCGTGACCGCGGTCGCAAACGGCGACCTCAAGCAGAACCTCACCGTGAAGTCGAAGGGTGAAGTGGCCGCGCTCGCCGATACCATCAACAACATGACCGACACGCTGGCGACCTTCGCCGATCAGGTGACGTCGGTGGCGCGCGAGGTCGGCGTGGAAGGCCGGCTCGGCGGCCAGGCCAACGTGCCCGGCGCGGCCGGCACCTGGAAGGACTTGACCGGTAACGTGAACCTGCTGGCGACGAACCTGACCACGCAGGTGCGCGCCATCGCCGAGGTGGCGACCGCAGTCACCAAGGGTGACCTGACGCGATCAATTCAGGCCGAGGCGCGCGGCGAGGTGGCCGAGCTCAAAGACAACATCAACACGATGATCGACAACCTGCGGCTCACCACCGACCGCAACACCGAGCAGGACTGGCTGAAGACGAACCTTGCCAAGTTCACCAACATGCTCCAAGGCCAACGCGACATGGGGACCGTCGGCCGGCTGCTGCTGCACGAACTGACCCCGCTCGTCAACGCGCAGCTCGGCGTCATCTACCAGGTGGAAGGCACCGACAGCCTGCGGCTATTGTCCGGCTATGCGGACGACGGCGTGACCGGCCATCCGCAGCGGCTCCAATTCGGCGAAGGCTTGATCGGACAATGCGCGGTGGACAAGCGACATCTCCTGATCACGGAAATGCCGACCAACGCGGTGCCAATCGGTTCGGCGCTGTTCAAGGTGGTTCCACGCAACATTATCGTGCTGCCGGTGTTGTTCGAGGGCGAGGTTAAGGCCGTCATCGAGCTCGCCTCGGTATCCGCTTTTACCACGCTGCAAACAATGTTCCTGGAGCAACTCACCGACAGCATCGGCATCGTGCTGAACAGCATCGAGGCCACGATGCAGACCGAAGGCCTGCTGAAGCAATCTCAGCAGCTCGCCGGCGAGCTTCAGACTCAGCAGAAAGAGCTGCAGCAGACTAACGAGCAGGTCGAGCAGAAGGCGCAACAGCTCGCCGAACGCAACGTGGAAGTTGAAAGGAAGAACCAGGAAATCGAGCAGGCACGCCGAGCGGTCGAGGAGAAGGCCTCGGAATTGGCGCTGACATCGAAGTACAAGTCCGAATTCCTGGCGAACATGTCCCACGAGCTGCGCACCCCACTCAACTCGATTCTTATTCTGGGTCAACAGCTTACCGAAAATCCGGACGGCAACCTGTCGGCCAAGCAGGTGGAATTCGCCCGCACCATCCACGGCGCCGGCACCGACCTGCTCAACCTAATCAGCGACATTCTCGACCTGTCGAAGATCGAGTCCGGCACCGTCACGGTCGACGTCCAGGAGGTGTACGTTACCAACCTGGTCGAAGCGATCGCGCGTCCGTTCCGCCACGAGGCGGACAACCGCCAGCTCGCGTTCGACGTCGAGATTGATCCGCATCTCGGCCGCAGCATCCACACCGACACCAAGCGTTTGCAGCAGATCCTCAAGAACCTGCTGTCCAACGCCTTCAAGTTCACAGAGCAAGGCGGCGTCCGCCTCAAAGTGTCGGCCGTGGTCAGCGGCTGGAGCGCCGAGCATCCGGTGCTAAGCCAGTCGCCGGCGGTCGTTGCTTTCCAGGTGTCGGACTCCGGCATCGGCATTCCGCTGGAGAAGCAAAAGATAATCTTCGAGGCGTTCCAGCAGGCCGACGCCAGCACGAGCCGCAAATACGGCGGTACCGGCCTAGGCCTCGCGATCAGCCGCGAGCTGTCGCAACTGCTCGGCGGCGAGATCCAACTGCACAGCACCCCCGGCTCGGGCAGCACGTTCACGATGTATCTGCCGCTTAAGTATGTCGGCTCCACCGCGTCGCAGCGTGCGCAAAACGAACCGTCCCAGCACAGGTCGCCGACAGTTCCCGCGCTCGTGGCGAGCGTGCCGGAGCGCGTCATCGAGCAAATCCCGGACGACAGGCTGGAGATCGAACCCGGCGACAGCATCCTGCTGATCGTCGAGGACGACCCGCACTACGCGCGGGTGATCATGGATCTCGCCCGCGAGAAGGGCTTCAAGGTTCTGGTTTCGACGCGGGGCGCCGACGCGCTCGACCTCGCCAAGCAGTTCCAGCCTTCGGCGGTTTCGCTCGACGTATTCCTGCCCGACATGCTCGGCTGGTCAGTGCTGAGCCAGCTCAAGCAGAACCCTCTGACCCGGCACATCCCGGTCCAGATCATCACGCTCGACGAGGACAGGCAGCACGCTTTGGCCAGCGGCGCCTTCTCGTTCGTCACCAAGCCGACCACGACCGAAGGCGTCGATGCCGCGTTGTCGCGCATCAAGGAATACGCGCAGCCGCGCCGCAAGCGCCTGCTGGTGGTGGAGGACAACGCCGCGGAGCGGGTGAGCATCACCGAGCTGCTCGGCCACGATGACATCGAGATCGTTACGGTGGGCACCGGCGGCGACGCACTGTCCACATTGCGTAACGACCCGTGCGACTGCGTCGTGCTCGATCTCCGGCTGCCCGACATGTCCGGCTTCGAAGTGCTGGAGAAGATCCGCGAAGACGTCTCGCTGTCTGAAGTCCCGGTGATCGTGTTCACCGGACGCGAGCTGTCGGCGGAAGAAGACGCGCAACTTCACACCATGGCGCGCAGCATCGTGGTCAAGGGCGTGGAATCTCCGGAGCGTCTGCTCGACGAGACCGCGCTGTTCCTGCATCGCGTGGTGACCGACCTGCCGGCCGAGAAACAGCGCATGCTGGAACGCCTCAACAGCTCCGACGAGGATCTGGTGGGCCGCACCGCGCTGCTGGTCGACGATGACGCACGCAACATCTTTGCGCTCTCCAGCGTGCTGGAGCGCCGCGGCATGCATGTGCTCACGGCGACAACCGGCAGCGAAGCGATCACGCTGGTCGAATCAACTCCTGACCTCGCGATCGTCCTGATGGACATCATGATGCCGGAAATGGACGGCTACCAGACGATGGAGCTGATACGCCAGAAGCCGGCATTCCGCCGCCTGCCGATCATCGCGCTGACCGCGAAAGCGATGAAAGGCGACCGCGAGAAGTGCCTCGAGGCCGGCGCCTCCGACTATCTGGCAAAGCCGGTGAACACCGAACAACTGCTGACAGCGTTGCGCATGTGGCTGCACCGCTAGAGTTGAGGCACGAACGATGTCCGCAGACGACAAGATCAACATTCTGCTGGTCGACGATCAGGCAGGGAAACTGCTGAGCTACGAGGTGATCCTGAGGCAACTCGGCGAGAACCTCATCAAGGCGTCGTCCGGCCGCGAGGCACTGGAATACCTGCTGAAGACGGAGATCGCCGTCGTTCTGGTCGACGTCTGCATGCCAGATCTTGACGGGTTCCAGCTCGCCGCGATGATCCGCGAGCATCCGCGTTTCAAGAAGACGGCGATGATCTTCATCTCGGCTATCCACCTGTCGGACATGGACCGGCTGCGCGGCTACGAGATGGGTGCGGTGGACTATGTCCCGGTTCCGGTGATCCCCGAGGTGCTGCGTGCCAAGGTCAAGGTGTTCGCAGAGCTATACCGAAAGACACGAGAGCTAGAGAAGCTCAATGCCGAGCTAGAGCAGCGCGTCGCCGCGCGGACCGCTGAATTGCAGGCTTCGACCGGCCGTTTATTGCAAAGCGAGCAGCGCCGCTCCCTCGCCCTCGCCGCAGGCAATATGGGCGCTTGGGACTGGGACCGCGTCAACGGGGACTGCCTTTGGGACGACGGCCAGTGCCGGATTTTCGGCGTGGAGCGTGAATCGTTTGCGGTCACGCCGGAAAACATGCGTGTCCTATTGCATCCCGACGACTGGAACAATCTGCAAGCCGCCACCAACAAACTTCTGGAAAATCGCCAAGCCTATCAAGGTGAGTTCCGCGTGCGGCGCCCAAATGGCGAAGTGCGGTGGTGCTTCGGCTCCGCCGCACCGACCGTCGACGAAGCCGGCAACGTGATGCGCATCAGCGGCGTGACAGTCGACATCACCGACCGCAAGGAGGCCGAGGAGCGGCAGGCGCTGCTGTCGCGCGAAGTCGACCATCGCGCCAAGAATGCCTTGGCGCTGGTGCAGTCGATCATCCGGCTGACGCGGGCAGGCAGCGTCGCCGCCTACACTGCGGCGGTCGAAGGACGCATCCAGGCGCTGTCGCGTGCTCACACCGTACTCGCGCAATCTCGCTGGCAAGGCGCGGACCTCGGCGGGCTGGTGGAAGAGGAGGTGGCGCCATTCCGCACCGGCGATATCAGTCAGATATCGCTTCAAGGCCCGCGCGTGCTGCTGCAACCGACGCCGGCGCAGACGCTTGCTCTGGCACTCCACGAGCTTGCCACCAACGCGGCGAAATACGGCGCGCTGTCCCGGGGCACAGGAACGGTGGAGCTGTCGTGGGCGGTCGAAGCTGGCACGCTGGTCATCTCCTGGAACGAAGCCGGCGGCCCCCCGGCCTGCAAACCCGCCTCGCAAGGCTTCGGCACACGACTGATACTTGCCAGTGTCGAGGGACAATTGGGCGGCAAGGTGCTGTTCGACTGGCGTTCCGAGGGCCTCAAGTGCACTCTATGCGTGCCGCTGAGCGACAGGCTCGCGCATCCCGACGCCGCTGAATTTAGCCATCACGAGCGTATCCAGCGCGACGCACCGTTCGAGACCGGCGTCGCAATGCCGGGCGACCGTGTGATGATCGTCGAAGACGAGCCGCTTGTGGCGATGGCAATGAGCGAACTGATGGCCGAGTTGGGCATGATCGTGATCGGCCCGTTCGGCAGAGTTGGCCAGGCGATCGCGGCGCTCAAGGACAACCCCGTCAACGTGGCGCTGCTCGACATCAACCTGGCGGGCGAACTGGTCTATCCGCTCGCGGACAGGCTGATGGCGAACAACGTGCCATTCGTGTTCGTGACCGGCTACGGCAGCGAGAGCATCGATCGGCGCTACGCCAACGTTCGCGTTCTACAGAAACCTATCAAGCGCGACGTGTTGCAGACCATGTTTTCACAATCTCCGGTAACGGCCGATGCTTCGGACCAGCGTCGAGCGGCGGGGGCGCTGTAAGCGCAAGTAGACAAGGCTGCGGCCAAATCCAGCGTCTTCACCCCAAGGAGCGCAGAGTTGCGTCGTTTGCAATCGACGCAGCTCGCTTTTCCGATAGAATTCCAATCTGCAGAAAGCTAATGTCCCGTTGGGTTCCCGTCGAGTGCTGGAGGGTGCGTTGTCGGAGTACCGCTTCACCTTCAAGACATCAGCCGTCGCGCCACCGGTCGTCGAACGTCCGAAATGTGAGGAGTGCCAACTCGACATGTGGCTGCTGGATATCAAGCCATCCCAGCCCGGTCAGGATGTCCGCACCTTCGAATGCGCGCGATGTGGGGCGAGCAAGACCATTCTGTGCCGCAGCGAGCGTTGAAATTCACCGTAGAGCGAAGTCTGTTGCCGCCAACGCCGTCTTGAGCGGTGCGATTTGGTTCAGTCCGCGATGCCCGTGCCGGCGAAAGCGGCGCTTCCCGTCCTTACGTTGCGGCGCGGCCTTCCTCTGAAACGCCGCGTGCCTCCTGAATGCTTCGCCTAATTTCTGTTCGGCGGGATCGTGCAGATGGGCGGCGGCGAGGTTCGCGGCTTCCATGCCGAATTGCTCGGAACTGTGATGGTTTCAAGGGCTTGGCTTGTCCCGGGCCGCTCGCTGTCACTCCGCAATCACTTACCGCCGCAAGCTGCCGTACGAACATTTTTTGTCGCGATGGCCGTTGATTGTGACAGAAATACTACGATTAGATGTCAGTTCGGTTTCACGCGGAGCGGTCCATGAGTTTGGAATGGCGGGGGCGGTCAAGTTTTCTGGCATTGTCAAATCCCCTGGCCCTGTGGTGGGGCGTGTTGACGCTGGTCAGCGGAGCAAATATCGCGGTTTGGTTCTTGCTCTTCCACCAGCTCCAGGAACAGCGGACAGGCAGCCCCGGCAGCACGTCCGGCACCGAGCTTATGCTGCTCCTCTGTGCGGCCTATGTTTTTGGCTGCGCATTCAGGTCGTTTCTTCCGCGCGCGGATGTTCAGCGGATCTGCTTGTTCGACACGTGGCTGTCGAGCGTTGCCGTCGGCCGGTCGGTAGCAACCGTGGCCGAGGTCTGCTTCGCGGTGCAGTGGGCGATTATCCTGCACCAGCTGGGCACGATGACGGGAGCGGACACCACCTTGAACGCCGCGCGGGTGATCGTGCCGTTGATCCTCATTGCGCAATGCTTCTCATGGCAGGCGGTGCTGACCAAAAACTATTTGGGTCATGCGATCGAAAATTCGATATGGGCCGTTGCCTTCTTCGTCGTTGGGATTGGCCTGTGCCGGTTGCTGCCGGAGTTCGATGGTCCGGCTCGCGTGGTCCTCGCCGTCGCGATCATCGGGATTGCCTGCTATCTGGCGTTTCTCATGACCATCGATGTCCCGATGTACCTGAGCCGATGGCGGGCCGACGTTGCCGCGGGCAGCAAGCTTCTGAGACCCCTTGAGGGTCTCCGTGATGTCAGCACGCGTTGGGTTGTGACGCACGACCCTGCTGAGTGGAAGGGCGAGATTGCTTGGATGTCGCTCTATTTCAGTGCGGCGGTCTGGGCCAGCCTTGCATTGTGCGTTTTCTACTCGCTCGAGGATCATCTCCCCCGCTATCGTAGCGAAGCGACGGTCATAAGCTTGCCATTGGACGCGTCGGCGGCAGCTAGGAAGTAGCGCGCCGCAATGGCGCGTCACAGCGTCTAGGCGCACGCCGGCGGATTGGCCGGGGTCAGTGCCGCCCGCGAGGTTTCCGCTTACCGAACCCGAGTTGCTCTGTCGTTCAAGTACGATCCTGAATAAGCGGTCGGCACACGCTCATGTCCCGGATACGATGCGGCGCGACAACGAATGCGCCGCAGCTTCGGTGATGTCCGGTTTTTGATGAAAGCGGACGTCGGTCCACGACCCGTTACGCCAATCTGGCTCTGCTGGGATTTGGCAAACTTTTTTTGCTCCGATTTTGCTCCGCTCCCGCGTCACAAAGTACGTGTCACCTTGCTCAAGTGGGGTGGATTGTCGGGATCGAAGCCTCGCCGACGTGCCGCCTCTTCGATGGCGCGATAGGCCGGAATTAGCATGACGACCGGGTCGCAAGCGGGGTGACCTTCGCCGATCCAGGGTAGCGTTCCGTCGGCGCCTCCGGCGGTAAACACTCTTTCGCCGGCAGCATTCAGGTCACGGACAAGGTCGTCGACCGCAGCAGTAGCTTGGTCGCTTTGTCGTAGCGCCAGAACGGGCGTTGCTGGCGTGATCGACGCACGCGGCCCGTGCCGCAGCTCTGCCGCGCTGTAGCCAAGAGTCGGGACGCGCAAGATTTCAGCGACCTTCAGCGCTATCTCGCGCACGCTACCGAGGCCATATCCGCGTCCCACGACAAAGGCTGCCGCTGCGCCCGCCGCACAATCTGCCCAGACCGACCAGTCGCACGCCATGGCGCGCGACAGTCGGAGCGGCAAACGTCGGAGGCCGTCGCTGAGGTCTTCGTCTCCGGCCAGCGCCGCCACCAATTGGGCCCCGGCGATCATCGACAGAGCAACGGTCTTGGTCGCCGCCACGGAATTTTCCTTCCCTGCTCCAATCGGCAGGATCAGCTCAGACGCAGCGGCTGCGGGAGAGTTTTCGTCATTGACGATAGCAAGCGTCAGCGCGCCAAACTTGCGCGCCGCCTGCGTGGCAGTGACAAGGTCGGGACTACGGCCGGACTGTGACACTACGATCCACAGCGCGTCGCGCATATCCGGAGGACGCTGATAGGCCGTTACGACGGAAGGTGCGGCGGCTGATACCAACAGGCCGAGACGCGCTTCGAAAAGGTAGCGCAGATAAACGCCGACATGACCGGAGCTTCCGCGTCCGCAGAAAACGACCACACGAGGTTTGGCCCGCTCTATCCGTGCTCTAATCGGTGCGAACATATCGGTGCGCGCCAAGAGACGTTCGGCCGCCGCCGGGATTTCGGCGATCTCGCATGCCATTGCACTGCCGCTCTGCAGTTCAGCCATGGTCGCGGGCGGATTCATTTATGGCGGATCGCAAATTTCCATTGTGGCGCTGCAGCAGTTGATCGGCCTCGCTGCGGCTTAGTCCGAACCCCAGCAAGACCGCTGTCTTCACGTCTCCGTTGGCTTGTTCCAGGTAGCGCGCGGCGTCGCCTTCTGGACAGCGGACGATTTCGCTGACCATGCTTTCCGCGCGGCGGCGCAATTTCGCGTTCCGCGCTCGCATGTCCACCATCAGCCCGCGATAAACACGGCCCATCCTCACCATCACAGCAGTCGAAAAAAGGTTGAGAACGATTTTCTGTGCAGTGCCGGCCTTCATGCGAGTGGATCCGGCAATGACCTCGCTCCCCGTGTCAGCCAGGATGCGATGGCGCGCGACGTCAAAGAGCGGAGCTCCGGGGTTATTGGCGATGGCGATCGTGACCGCGCCTGAGCTACTCGCCGCTCTTAAGGCGCCAATCGTAAAGGGTGTCGCGCCACTTGCCGCGATGCCAATGACGACATCGCTGGCTCCAATCGACGCGCTCAGCATGGCCTCGGCGCCGGCGGCCTCGTTGTCCTCTGCCTGCTCGGCACTCCGGACGAGCGCCCCAATTCCCCCCGCCATGGCAAACACCAGACGGTCGGGGGGCCAGTCAAAGGTTGGCGTCAGCTCGGTTCCGTCCTGGACTCCAATGCGCCCCGACGTGCCAGCCCCAGCATAGACAATCCGTCCGCCTCGTTGCAGCGCCGGTACCGCGTCCTCGACGGCCGCCGCGATCGGGCCGAGGGCGCCGCGAACCGCAGCGGCCGCAGCAAGCTGCCCCTCGTACATCGCGGCTATCATCTCAACTGCTGACCAGGAATCGAGCTCGATGTAGCGTGGGTCGATTTGCTCGGTAGGCATGGCTTATCTCGGTTTACGCCGCAACCGCGGCTGCATTCGCTCCATGCAAGTACGTCGGCACTAATTAGCCATTGATGACGGTACGCCGGGCGAGACGCAAGGCACCATCCACCGCATCGCCTTCGATTGGAACCAGCCGTCGCTGGACATCTGGCGCCAACCACGGCGTCATAGAAGACGCGAGCCCGCCGAGCAGCGCTACACGGGAAGCGCCGCATTCAGACAGCCGCCGCACCAATTCGTCGATCTGCTCCGCAGCGTCCCTGACGACTCGACGCGCAACAGAATCCCCGGCGTCCGCATGTCGCATCACCAAGGGCGCGAAGGTCGCATAGTCGGTGGCCGTCGCTTGATCCATCCAAGCCACGGCCTCAAACGGATCGTTGTGAAAGCGCATCATCACGTCACGCGTGAGACTGGTGGCTACGGCGCGTTCGTCGTATGCGCGCAACGCCAGACGGATTGCATGCAGCCCGAGATCAGCCCCGCTACCCTCGTCGGAGATCGGAAAGCCATAGCCCCCAACCCTTATTTCGCGCCCGCCAACGACGGCAAACCCGACACTGCCCGTTCCGACGACGACAATGCCTCCATCTCTAGCGCCATGCGCCCCGATGCAGGCGATTGTGGCGTCATTGACGTAAACGATAGAACGGAAGGGATGCTGCCGTTGCGTCAGTCGCTCGAGCGCTCCTTTGCGGCCGACTCCGGCAAGCCCGACGGCGGCGTGCACAGAGCTCAACACGTTGGCGTCGAGCCCAGCTTCCTCGATGGCTGCGTGACAAGCCTTTTCCACCTCGACAAGCGCACGGTCGATCCCTAATCGGAGCGCAGCTGGACCCGCAATGCCGGTACCGAGCAAGCATCCCTCCGCGTCCTCGATGCGAGCGCGGCATCCCGTGCCGCCACCGTCAACGCCGACGAACAGCGGGGTGGGGTATGAGGCGGTCGTCATCCTGCGACCCGTTGGATATCTGCACCGCACTGCACCAATTTTCGGTCGAGCGCCTCATACCCGCGGTCGAGATGGTAGACGCGATTGACGGTCGTTTCGCCTTCGGCGACCAGTGCGGCGAGAACGAGACATACCGATGCACGCAAGTCGGTGGCCATTACTTCCGCGCCGTGCAGCCGTTCGACGCCACGCACCAGAGCCGTAGACCCTTGCAGCGAAATGTTGGCACCGAGCCGTCCAAGTTCGGGAACGTGCATGAACCGGCTCTCGAACACCGTCTCTCGGATGACCGACGCACCCGGTGCGATGGTCATCAAGGCCATGAATTGCGCCTGCAGGTCCGTCGGAAACCCCGGATAAGGCTCCGTCGCTACGTCAATGGCCTGCAATGGCCCCGAGCGGACAACCATCAGGCCACGGTCGGTCGGCCAGATCTGAGCTCCGGCACTTTCCAGCGTCGCACCGACCGACCCGAGGTGCTCGAGATGTGCGCCAAGAATTTCGAGATGGCCGCCGGTGATCGCAGCGGCAATGGCGTAAGTTCCAGCTTCGATGCGGTCGGTGATCAGATCGTGGCGGGCGGGATGAAGAACGTCGATCCCCTGCAGCAAAATCCGATGCGTCCCGGCACCTTCGATGCGCGCCCCCATCGCCGCGAGACAGAGCGCGAGGTCGCCGACTTCGGGATCGCGCGCTGCGTTCAGGATTTCGGTTTCGCCCCGTGCGAGGGCCGCCGCCATCAGTGCCGTTTCGGTCGCTCCCACTGACGGCGAAGACAGCACGATGCGGCAGCCCCGCAGCCCGTCACCTTTGGTACGGGCCTGAATGTAACCGGAGGCGACGTCCACATCGGCTCCGAGTGCTGTCAATACTTTAAGATGGAGGTCGATCGGACGCGCGCCGATCGCGCAGCCGCCGGGCAGAGACACGCGAGCAGAACCGAAACGGGCCAGCAGGGGCGCTAAGACAAGGATGCCGGCGCGCATGCGGCGGACCAAGTCGTAAGACGCCTGAGCGTTTCGGGCTCCGGAGGCGTCCAGCGCTAGGATCCTCCCAGGGCCACGGGTCGCAACCACGCCAAATTCTTCCATAAGTGCGAGCATGGTATTGACGTCCGTGACGTCGGGAACATTTGCTAACTCCAGCCGTCCTGAGCCGAGTAGCGCCGCGGCGATCTGGGGCAGTGCCGCGTTCTTGGCGCCGCAAATCTGGACAGAGCCTTCGACGCGTCTGCCGCCGCGAATGACCAACCGATCCATGCCGCTTCTCTTCGCTGTTTCTCTTCCGTCACCTGAGCGATCAGCAAAGGGACACCGGCGTTGCTTCGCGTAGCAGCGTCCTTAGCTCAATGCCCTGGGTATTCGTCGTCGTTTAACTTAGATTGGGTTTGTTGCGTTACCAATCCAGTCCGCCTTGAAAAAGATGAGCCCGGGTCAAAACAATCGTTCAATGGTCGGTGGACACGCCATCCTGGCGGACCGCATTTTTGACGGTCACGGCTGGCATCCCGAAGCCGCGGTGCTGATTCGCGGCGGTCGCATTCTGGGACTTGGACAATGGAGCGACGTACCTCTGGATTGGCCAAAGGCAAGGCTCCCGGTCGGGGGCCTTCTAGCCCCTGGCTTCATAGATCTGCAGGTGAACGGGGGCGGCGGCATCCTTCTCAACGATCAGCCGACGGCCGACGGCATGCGCGCCATTTCCCGGACACATCGTCGCCATGGCACCACGGCATGCCTTCCAACTCTAATTACGGACACCCGCGAAAAGCGGCTGACTGCAATTGCGGCGGCTCGCTCGGTCTGCGGCCAGGACGGGATCATCGGGCTGCACTTGGAAGGCCCCTTTATTAGTCCGAGGCGTCCTGGTGTCCATCCTCTCACCGGGATCTCACGACCGGAAAAAGGTGACCTGGAGGAATTGTGCGAGCTCGCCGGCGCCGGCCGATCGTTGGTCACGCTGGCGCCCGAATGTGTCCCAGCTGGCTTTGTCCGAGACCTGGTGTCTTCTGGTCTACGGGTTTCGATCGGGCACAGCGAGGCTTCGGCGTCCGTTGTAGGGCAGGCCGTTGCCGATGGTGCAACCGGCGTGACACATCTATTCAATGCCATGCCGCCGTTCACCGGACGCGCTCCTGGAATCGTCGGAGCAGCGCTTGCTGAACACCGCCTGACGGCGGGTCTCATCGTGGACGGCATTCATGTCGATCCTGTTTCAATCCGGACTGCGTTTGCGGCGAAAGGCCCCGATCGAATTGCGCTGGTCACGGATGCCATGCCGACAGTCGGATCATCGCTGGATCGGTTCGAACTGGCTGGCCGAACGGTCAAGTTGATTGACGGGCGACTGACCACGGACGAGGGGACCTTGGCTGGGGCGCACCTGGACATGGCCTCCGCGGTACGCAATGCGGTTAGGCTGGCGCAATTGACACTGGAAAATGCGTTATGCGCCGCGTCGTTGACGCCCGCAAAATTCCTTGGCTTGGACAACGAGCGCGGAGCGCTATTTCCAGGCGCCCGCGCTGACTTCGTTGCTTTAAACCGGGAGTTGGAGGTGATCGGAACTTGGATCGACGGCAGTGCTGATGATGTGAAAAGTGAGCAGTAGCACTGAAACAACTCGTTGCCGCCTCTAAGGCTTTTGGTAGCGCAGGTATTGTTGACGCTGGCTGGACCAGGCTTGCTCGTCCGGTTGCGTCAGTAGATCCAGATCCGGCGGTCTTGCCGATGCATCGTCGACCCATTCGCGCAGCAGGGGCCCGCCGTTGATGACATCGATGGCGAGCTTGTTGTGTTCATACTCGTAAGGGAAGTCACGCCAAATGTGGTAGTCTGGGTACAACCGACGAATGGCCTTGAAGGCGAGCGCTTGGACACGCCATGGCTTGAAAATCCGGTGGTCGTACCCGGGGCCTTCTGTGTGTATCTGCACCCCGTGGCAAAGTCGGCCCGCATGTTTGTGAAACGTCGGCTCGAACCAGCATTCGCGCAGACGGCAACCATCGAGCCATCGCGGAGCGAGGTGCTCCATCTCTTTCATGACTGCTCGCGCATCGATGTCAGGCGCGCCGAACAATTCGAGCGGTCGAGTTGTACCGCGTCCTTCCGAGAGCGTTGTGCCCTCGAGCATTACCGTTCCCGCATACGCGCGTGCCATCCACAAGTTCGGTGCGTTGGGGCTGGGATTGATCCATGTGCGCTCGCCTATTGGCCAGCCGAATCCTGGCGCAGCTTCGGGTCGCCAATCCTGCATCTCGATGATCTGATATTCGATATCGAGCTTAAGCGTCCTGACGAACCATAAACCCAGTTCCCCGAGTGTAAGCCCGTGGCGCATCGGCAACGGTCCTGCGCCGACAAAGCTTTCCCAACCGGTGCGTAGCGTCAAACCTTCGATCGGCCGGCCCGCAGGGTTGGGCCGATCGAGCACCCAAACAGTCTTGCGATGATGCGAGGCTGCCTCGAGGATGTACCGCAGCGTCGTGATGAAGGTATAGATTCGACAACCCAAATCTTGCAGATCGACGAGCATCACATCGAATGCATCCATCATTGCGTCCGTAGGCTTGCGCACCTCGCCATACAGGCTGAAGACCGGAATGCCATGCACCGGATCGTTGAAGTTCGGCGACTCGATCATGTTGTCTTGTTTGTCGCCACGGAGGCCATGTTGCGGGCCAAAGGCTGCGCTGATTTTCATGTCGCCACATGCAACCAGCGCATCCAGGGCGTGGGTTAGGTCTTCCGTGACAGAAGCGGGATGCGCGAGCAGCGCAACGCGTTTACCCGCAAGGGGCGCCCGTAAAACGGGTTCGGTGACAAGTCGATCAAGGCCGAATTTCATGTATGCCCGCTCGAAGGCAGCTCTTGTCTAAAACAGTCCGGGTGATGGAAATCCGGCTTACCAGGCGGGTGCGCCAATGCCCAATATGACTTGCGGCCGGATGTGTCTTCAATCACCGCCGACAAGGCGAGGTGGCACACGGCGTTACGGGGCAAGCCTGGCAGACGAGCTAATTCCAACGAGGCCTGCATTGCGCAGGAGCCGGAGCTTGATTGCGTTGTGATTTGTACCGGTGAGACGTCGGCAGCTACGCACCCCGTGCGGTAGCTTGCGAACCGATATGCTGCCCATTGGGTCGAAGGAGCGAAGTTGAACTCGTAGTATTCGGGCCCCGAGGACGGGCGCACGAACGCTTCGAAGCAAGTATGCCGCCAAAGCTTGTCACTGCGAGCGGCTGCGGTAACAGGGGGCATGAGGATATCGCTAATCTTGCCGGTCACGATATAGGTCAACACCAAGCTATCGGCGTTGGGACGCTCAATCGCTACTTCAATTTGACTCACTGCAAGGCAGCGCGAGTGAGGATGGAGGGTCAACCACCGCCGCATGAGGCATCTATAGCTCGCAGTCAAGGGCGAGACCAAGCCCGCCCGCCGCGATCATCTTTCGGTGTTGCGTGAGTTACATCCGCCAGCTCGACCGCATCGGCAAGCGCAATCGGTCACCGGGAATTTTCTTACTCTTCGCCAAAGAAATCCTCGTCCACCTTTTTTAAGTGCAACGTCTCTGCCACTCGCACACCAACGTTGTGTCGTAGCATTAAAGAGGTGAGCTGTTTGCCGTCTATCAGAACCATCTTGAACGGATGGCGTTCCGCGAAGTCCAGCGCTGGTTTGGTAAAGTAGGATGTGGTTACGAATACGCCCTTGTTAGCTTTCGCAGCGCCCAAGCTCCCGCTAAATCCTCGTATCTCTGGCTCGCTGACCGCAACATTTGCGCTGTACCGCTTGGCTTGCAAATAGACACGGTCCAGTCCTAGCGGGTCTTGGTCGATTACACCATCAATGCCGCCGTCGCCGCTCTTGCCGATAGCCCTTCCGGCATCCTCTCGTGATCCGCCATAGCCCATATTGAGCAGTAGGGTGACGATCAGGCTCTCAAAGAACGCGGGCGGCGCGGCGAGAATGCGGTCCAATAGCTCGCTCGAAAGCGCCGCGTCTAGATCGGCAATTGTCGTTCGAAGCAACTCATCTGGCGTCGATAATTTGACGGTCGGCTCAGGGCTGATATCGAGCGCAGACGGTGCGGCCTCATCGGCCACGGCGCGACGGCGCTCGCGAAATTCATTGAACTCTGGAAACCGCTCCAAAAACTGAACGCCGATCCGAGCGGGCTTTTCTCGCAGCACTTCACGCCCACGTTCGGCTATGCGGAAGTGGGCGCGGCGTGTGATCTCAACGAGCTTGGCTTGAGCCATGTATGTCTTCGCCCAGTGAACACGGTTCGCGAAGATCGACTGCCGGCCGCTCGGGAGCAGTTCGGTCATTTCCTTCTCGGTCAATCCAAGCTGTTTTCCGAGGGGCTCAACTACATCACCAATGCGATACTCCTTGCCGTCCTCGACGTAGCGCAACAAGGGTAGCATCACACTTTGATAATCTGGGATCATGGTTTCGTCGCTCCGGCAACAACCTGCTGTGCGTCCAATTCCGCTAGCCAGCGAACTAAGCAGGCTCCGACGCTCACCATCTGCACGGCGAGCGCGAGGGGCGGCTGCACCGTTCTTCACGCCCGGCCTCGTGACGATAGAAATGGGCCGCGTCGATCCAATCCTTAAAGCTGCCGAGAAGTTTAATAGCTGCCGCGCTAGCCACTGGGTCTCTTGCGTATGCTGCTTGAATTATAGCTTCTAGTTTTTGCGCTTCCTGCGCCGTCAAACGTGGCGACTTGGTGAACATAAGACGGAACAGACCTTCGGCAGAGGCGAACGTATTCCGGATTGCCGATTTGCTATCTGGCGGAGCCTTACTCAAATCAGCCATCGCCGTCTGGAACCCGCTGAGCGCGTTACTGTACCGAGGAGATTGAAGGCTCGCGATTGTAGCGGCCTGGTTTCGAGCGAATTCGTCATCGAAATGGAAGTGAACGCCGCCTTGTGCATCTACTCGGTACTGAACATGCTCCTCCGTAAAAATCCTTTGGAACTCGGTGCACCATTTTTTAGGGGCAGAAATGTCCTTTATGCCGGTGCGCGTTTTTCCTTCGAGGTATCGATAGCCGACCGTGGCCACATCAAGCACATCTTGAAGCTCGCAGGTGCGAAAGAAGGTCGGCCAGTCACTGACTATGCTGTACGGAACATCGACGCCAAGTTCGCGAGACACGACGATGCTAAAGTCGCTGAGGTCGGGAAAACTATAAACTAGCGATGCCAATCGCCGCCGCATGCGGACGCTGTCCTGCACGGGTTCGCCGCGTCGCAGATAGACGTGAGAAAATCGCTGACCGCTCGGTGGGCTCGACATGGAGCCGTTCTTACAAGTTTCGGCCCCTGATCGCTAAGCGGAATGCTGCGGCTCAGAGCCGTTTTCTCGCGTTGTTTTTGCCGCCACGCCGTAACTCGCAACGGGGATTGTGAAACAAAGTGGTCTAATTCGTCAACGATTTCATGATGCTTTGGCGGAGAGGGAGGGATTCGAATGCTTAAGGCAAACGCCGTAATCTAAAGTCTTTTCCTTTCCGGTCGGGAAACCACTGACACATTCACCGCCACCCCGATCAGCGAATAAATAATGTATAGTGGAGGCAGTACATGCGGATTCCATGTCATGGCCGCCCCTCGAAAAACCCCTGATCAGATCGAATCACTCATAAAACAATTGACTGAGCGCATGCTAGGACACGCTCTTCTTGGTGCCTTTAATCCTAGGAATGACAGCAGGTCATACCTGAAGCTTTGCAAATACCAAGACGACCTTCGAGCCGGACTGCTCGACCATTCGAAGCTCGTATCCCTCGCGAGCGAAGGAGACCTTGACGCCGACGACGTGCTCCGAACCACAGCCCGAAAGTATTTGAAGCGGTTTTCGCAAAAACCAGAATTTGCGATTCCGCCGCAGCTATTTTCCTTCATAGATAACGTGCTAAAGCAGAAACGACCTGCCTCCAGGAAGCGCGGCGGCGATAAGAGAATCCATTTTGATCGCGGTTCATACATCATCGAAATGGTGGTGTGGGTTAGCCGCAAGGGCCTCTCGCCAACGATAAATTCTGCTACCGATGACATTTCCGCCTGTGCAGTGGTGGCGAAAGCGCTTGGTCGGCTCGGAGTGCAAGCGACAGAAAGCTCGATAGCGGCAATTTGGGGCCAAAGGAGAATGATCGAGCAACTGCTTCAACCTGGCGAGTCATTTGAAAGCGCTTTGCTGCCTACGCTAGTATGAAAGACCCGCTCGAAGTGTACTAAAGAAATCCAAGATTTCTTTAGTTCGTCGGATGGCGCCTAAACGTGCTCTGGTCCGTGACGTTCCCCACGGAGGCGCAGATGTCCGACGAGCCCTTGGCAGCCAGCGTTGCGCTACCATCTCGCACCGCCCGCCCGCGCTTCGGCAAAATTCCCACTGCCATGCAATACAGCGGCATCGGCCGCAGCAAGCTTTATGAACTCGCGGCCAACAATCCGGGGCTCTTCAGAAAATCGGGCTTCACCACGTTGGTCGACTTCGAAGTCCTCGACGCAATCTTGGACAATTTGCCCATGGCCGTGATCAAGCGTGGCTAAAAGTTCGTTTGCCACGCGCGCTCTTGGAGCATCGAATGGTGAAAAAGAAAAAACAAGAACTCGCAAATAAGGGTGTTGCCAAATCGGCAGTCAGTAATGGCAAGGACCTTCTCAAAGGCGTGGATGGTCGTAGTTCGTTGGCACGGCGATATCGGGATGTGATGGAAGCCTTGATAGCTGATCAAGGCGGCCCCGCTGCTTTAAGCGAGGTGCGACGGCAGTTGATCCGGCGATTTTCGGCCTGTGCGGTCCTAGCGGAGGATCTCGAGTCCAAGTTTGTCAATGGCGAGGAAATCAGCCTTACCGATCACGCCCTCCTTTCATCCACGCTTGTGCGAATAGCCCAACGGCTCGGGTTGGACCAACGTGCGCGCGCGGTTATCCCGAGCCTCACAGATTATCTGGAAGCCAAGCAAGAGGCGGGCTAGCGATGAAACCCAAACTGTCATTCCGCGCCGCGATTTCTGACCTTCAATTATTGGGTACCGCGCTCGGTGGCCCCAGTTGGAAAACATGGGGTGCCCTGTTTATTGGAGCTTTCGGGGGCGAACTCAAACCGGCCGAAAGAAAGATTTTCAAGGAGGTCACTGGCCGGGAGCGCGAACCAGGCCGGCAGGTCGAAGAATTATGGGCCATCGTCGGCCGACGGGGTGGAAAATCGCGCGGCACAGCAACCGCAGCTGCGTACATTGCCGGACTCTGCGATCATAGCGATACCCTAGCCCCTGCTTCTAATTATCGCTCCAGATCAACGGCAAGCGGCCGTCTGTCTCAACTACATATCCGCCTTGTTCGAAGCCACGCCCATGATGCGGCAGCTGATGGCAAGCAAGACGGCCGATAGCATCACACTCCGCAACAGGGTGAAGATAGAAGTTCGTGCAGCAAGTTTCCGTACACTGCGAGGCCCAACTTATATCGCTGTAATCGCAGACGAAGCAGCGTTTTGGCATTCTGATGATTCGGCAAATCCCGATACCGAAATCCTGGCTGCCGTCCGTCCCGGGTTGGCTACGACAGGCGGGCCCCTGATCGTGATCAGTTCGCCTTATGCTCGCCGAGGGGAAATCTATGAAACATATCGGCGTCACTACAGAGCGGAAGGGGATCCGTTGATCCTGGTCGCGCAGGGTCCCTCCCGTAAATTTAATCCCACTCTACCGCAGCGCGTTGTCGACCGTGCTATCGAGCGGGATCCAGCTAGTGCGTCCGCTGAATATCTTGCTCAATTTCGTACGGACATCGAATCCTTCGTGCCTAGGGAGGTGGTAGGAAGCTGTATAGACGCTGGCGTGTTTGAGCGAGTACCGGAATATTGCAACAGGTATTTTGCCTTCTGCGACCCTTCGGGCGGTTCCGCCGACAGCTTTACCCTGGCTGTTGCTCACAAATCGAAGGGCTTGGTTATCGTCGATGCGGTCCGCGAGACCAAGCCACCTTTCTCGCCTGAACAGGTAGTAGTTGAATTTTGCGAAACACTTAAAAGATTCAGAGTCTCCAAGGTGCTCGGTGATCACTACGGCGGCGAATGGCCCCGGGAGCAATTCCGGAAACACGGAATTGATTACGAGCCAGCAAGTAAATCGAAGTCAGAACTGTATCGGGACTTGCTTCCAGCACTGAATTCGCAACAGGTTCGCCTGCTGGACAATCCACGTTTATTACAACAACTGGTGAGCCTAGAAGGCGCACCGCCCGAAGCGGCAAGGACACGATTGAGCATCCTCCAAATGCCCACGACGACTTAGCGAATGCCGTGGCTGGTGTCGTAAGCACGATGACAGCGCAGATCGGCACATATGACACAAGCCTCAACTGGGTCGGTGATGACAATACCTACGGCAAATTTACCTTTGGCGATTATCTTTTCGGGCTTAGGCTGCGTGGGCAGATTTGATCGAGGGGGGCCCGATGCAGCAACCTTGCTGTGCGGCCGGGCAGAAATCAAAAAATGGCGAGCCTAAACCGCGCCCAATCACATTGTCGCTATGTTGGGATCCGCGCGAGCGGTTATGACTGCATCCTTGGAAGCGCAGTTCAACTAGCTGCCTTATAGCTAGTACCTACGTAGTTTTTCTTGATCGACCACAGCGAAGGAGCGGCGGGGAGCGGGCGGCCCGCCGGGCCTTGGACCGATCATCACTCATTTAGGGGGTCTGCTCGGTGTAGTGAATTCGGACGGACAACGGCCTATGGGTGCAGGTCGCACATTTGGATCGGTCCGGCTGGGTGCCGCTGCCCGCTCATTGCTCGCCGTAAGTAGTAGCTATATGGCAGCTAGTCGCGTGCGTATTTTCAAGGAAACCAAGTGTTCGAAACGGTCCGCGACCACACTGTTATCAAGTGCAACGTTAACTCGAAATTACCAGGGCGCAGTTTGAAGGACGTCATTTTTTTATAAGGCGGCCGCGTGGCCAAAGGGATTTTGGCCTATCCAGGCCACGTCCGCTATTCACCCCATCGCGACCGAACAGCGGACATTGCTGGATGTCTGCT
>CAWFCM010000009.1:0-68898 GCA_963814215.1 uncultured Alphaproteobacteria bacterium
GGCGCTGATCGCAGTGCCGTTCATCAACGTGCTCATCTGGCGTGGCGGTACGCGCTGGCTCGCCGCCTACGGCGTGGTGCTCGCCATCGGCGCGATTGCTGCCGCGATGTCGGTCACACTGACGGTTGCGCTCTTTCGCACCATCGGGCCGCGGCGCACACGGCTGGCGGCGCAGATCGTCGCCGCGGTGATCGGCGCGATTTTCGTGATCGGCTTGCAGATGGCGGCGATCGTCTCCTACGGCACGATTTCGCAGATAACATTCCTGAAATCGGAAGCGCTGGTGGCGGTGGTTCCGGCGATCGAGAGCACCGTATGGTGGCCGGCACGCGCCATTCTCGGCGACATGCAGGCGCTGCTCGCCGTTGTCGCCGCGACTTTCACGATACTCGGCGCGGCGATTGTCATCTTCTCAGCACGGTTCGGCGAGCACGCCGTTGCCGCCGCCGGAGTGTCGGAAGGAAGCACCGGGCATCGCCGCCGGTCGCGCGCTTTCCGCGCCGCCTCGCCGAAGAAAATATTGCGGCGCAAGGAATGGACGCTGCTGATCCGCGATCCCTGGCTCGCCTCGCAGACGCTGATGCAGCTTCTGTATCTGCTGCCGCCGGCGCTGATGCTGTGGCAGGCGTTCGGCCGGGGCGTCGACGACCTGGTGCTGCTGGTGCCGGTGCTGGTGATGGCGGCGGGTCAACTCGCGGGCGGTCTCGCCTGGCTCGCGATTTCCGGTGAAGACGCACCCGACCTGGTGCAGACCGCCCCGGTCCCCGCGCACTGGATCGTGCGTGCCAAGTTCGAGGCGGTCGCGGGCGGCGTCGCCGTGTTCTTCGCGCCGTTCGTGCTGGCAGTGATGATCGCCTCGCCGCGCGACGCCTTGGCCGCCGCCGCCGGCATTGCCGCTGCGGTGCTGTCCTCGACGCTGATCCAGCTCTGGTTCCGAACCCAGGCGCGGCGCAAGCACTTCCGCCGCCGCCAGACGTCGTCGCGCGTCGCAACCTTCGCGGAAGCATTCTCCTCGATTGCCTGGGCAGCGACCGCAGGCCTTGCCGCGTCGGGGAAGTCGCAGGCCGCGATCACCGCCGTCATCGCGCTCGGCATCCTTGCCGGTGCTCGCGCTATCAGCCCTCGCAAGATCAGCTAGACCCTTAAAAAGGACGACCCGTCCGGAGGGAGTCCGGACGGGTCCAGCAAATCGGCGCGGGGGAAGGCGGGGCGTACGCGCCGACCGCAGTTCCTATGCGCTAGGTCCTAGTAGTAGCGGCACACCTTGCTATTTCCGAGGAAGTTGCCGAACCGGTCATAGTTGGCGACCCAGCGGCAGCTCCGATAGCCTTCGACGTAGACCGGCTGGGCGCTGGCAGCGATTGCACCACCGATGACGGCGGCACCCAGGATGCCGGCTCCAATGGCCCAGCCGCGGCCACGGGCCTGGGCTTCATTCGACGGCAGCGCGAAGGTCGCGGCGATCGTCAGGGCGGTCAAAGCGGCGGTGAAAGTCTTGGTGTTCATGATCGTCTTCCCGTTTTTACCTGCGGGCCAGAATGGCCTTGCTAATGGTGAGACGCGGCAAGGGCCGAAAAGGTTCTAAGGATCCCGGGCAAACCCGCATTTGTGTGATCCTCATCACAAGCGGCCAGTGGTTTGACACCGCTATCCGGGAATGATGCCCTCCCGGCATGGCCAATCCCGCGCAGTCCAACCGTACCCACCTTGTCGTCATGCCGGGCGACGGAATCGGGCCCGAAATCACCGCCGCCACGCTCCAGGTGCTCCGGAAGGTTGACCGGCTGCTCAAGCTCGGCCTGAGCTTCGAGGAGCAGACCATCGGCCTGGCCGCCCTCAAGGCGCAAGGCACCACCCTGCCCGAGCCGGCGTTCGAGGCCGCCAAGAAGGCCGACGGGGTGATCCTCGGGCCGGTCTCCCACAACGTCTATCCGCCGGCCGACAAGGGCGGCATCAACCCGTCAGGGGCGCTGCGCAAGCGGCTCGACCTCTACGCCAACGTGCGGCCCGCCAAGACGCCGCCCGGCATGACGCCGCGCATCCCCGGCAAGCCGGTCGACCTGATCGTCATGCGCGAGAATACCGAGGGCTTCTACGCCGACCGCAACATGTTCATGGGCAACGGCGAGTTCATGCCGACGCCGGATGTCGCGCTCGCGGTGCGCAAGATCACCCGCAACGGCTCGATCCGGATCGCAGAGGCCGGCTTCAAGCTGGCCATGCAACGCCCGCGCAGGAAGGTCACCGTGGTGCACAAGGCCAACGTGCTGCGCCTGTCGGACGGGCTGTTCCTGGAATGCACGCGCGCGGTCGCGGCGCGCTATCCCCAGGTCGAATGCGAGGAGCAGATCATGGACGCGATGGCGGCGCTGCTGGTGCGCGACGCCAGCCGCTTCGACGTCATCGTCACCACCAACGCGTTCGGCGACATCCTGTCCGACGAGGCGTCCGAGATCGCGGGCAGCCTCGGCCTTGCCGCCTCGATCAATCACGGCGACGAGCATGGCGTGGCGCAGGCGCAGCACGGCTCGGTGCCCGACATCGAGGGTCAGGACAAGGCCAATCGGCGTCGCTGATCGGCTCGGTGGCGATGCTGCTCGCCTGGCTCGGCGAGCGGCGCAACGCAGCCAGTCTCACGCAGGCGGCCAGGCTGATCGAGCGCGCGCTCGAAAAGACGATCGAGAAGCCGGAATGGCGCACCGCCGACCTCGGTGGTCCGCTCGGCACCAGGGCGTTTGGCGAGCAGATGGTGAAGGTGGTGACGGAGATTGCAAAGTAGCGCCCTGCCGGCTGGACCCTCGTGCTATCTTTCGCCCGCCAAGCGATCCGGCGTTGGGGGACGAATGTGAGGCGACGCGATTTCATCCTCGGCCTGTCCGGTACGGCGGCTTATTCACTTGCCGCGCAGGCGCAACAACCGACGATGCCGGTGATCGGCTTTCTCAGCCCGACGTCGCTTGAAACTATCGACGACAATCTGCGCGCGCTCCGCCAAGGCCTGAAGGACGCCGGATATGTCGAGGGCGACAACATAACGATCATCCACCGATACGCTGAAAACCAAATCGACCGGCTGCCCGCACTCACCGCCGAGTTGGTTCGCCGAAAGGTCGCCGTGATCGCGACGCACTCAAGTGGCGCAGCCGCGGCCAAGGCCGCAACCAAAACGATCCCCATCGTATTCGCTGTCGCCGAAGACCCGGTCAGGATTGGTCTTGTCGCCAGCCTCGCCCGAACCGGCAACAACCTCACAGGAGCTAATTTCGTCAACGCAGAGCTGGTGGCCAAGCGGATGGAACTGTTGCGCGAACTGGTGCCGACTGCCGCTCGCGTGGCCTTGCTCATCAATCCCGCCTTTGCATCGCGTGCCGAGTCCATGTTGCGGGACGTGCTGGCTGCCGCCAGCATCCTGGGATTGCAGGTCCACACCTTCAACGTCAGCACAAGCCGGGATATCAATGCGGCCTTCGCATCGATGGGGCATGAGCGCCCAGACGCGCTTTTCATCGGCAACGATATCTTTTTCGCCAACCGGCGGGTTCAGTTGGTTCAATTGGCGGCGCGCCACGCCATTCCCGCTGTATACCCGCAGCGCTACTATCCTGAAATCGGCGGGCTGATGAGCTACGGAGCCGACGCCAAAGAGGCATTTCGCCAGGTTGGCGTTTACACCGGCCGCATCCTCAAGGGCGCGAAGCCGTCAGACCTCCCGATGGTGCAGGCGACGAAGTTCGAACTGGTCATCAACGCCGAGACCGCCAGGATGCTGGGCATCACGGTCCCCTCCTCCATGCTGACAAGCGCCGACGAAGTGATCGAATAGCCTTGCGATGAAAGCCATCCTGCTCACGCGCACCGGCGATCCGTCCGTCCTCGACTATGTCGATGTGCCGACGCCGCAGCCGAAAGCCGGCGAGGTGCTGGTCAAGGCCGACACCATTGGCGTCAGCCGGCCGGAACTGCTGGTGCGAGCCGGCACCTACAAATGGATGCCGCCGCTGCCGACCATTCCCGGCATCGAGATGGCCGGAACGGTGGCCGAACTCGGCGCGGATACGACCGGCTTTCAATTCGGCCAGAAGGTCTATGTCAGTGCGCGCGAGCTGCCGCAGCGCGCCGGCTGCTATGCGGAATACATTTCGGTGCCGGACCGCGCGCTGCGCCCATTGCCGCCGCACGTCGACCTGGAAGCCGCGGCGTGCCTGTCCAACTATCAAGTCGCTTATCACGTGTTGCACACCGCGACGCGCGGCACACCGGGCAAGACTGTGTTGATCGATGTCGCGTCCGGTGGACTGGGCAGCGCCGCCGTGCAGCTTGCCAAGCTCGCCGGCATGACAACGATCGGGCTGGTCGGCAGCGATAAGAAGGCGCGCGCGCTCAAAGCCTACGGCGCCGACCACGCCATCAACCATCGCACCGAGGACGTTGCAGCCCGTGTCGCGGACGTGACTGGCGGACACGGCGTCGATCTTGTTCTCAATGCCGCGGGCGGTGAGAGCCTGAACCAGCAGGTCGCCATGCTGGCGCCGTTCGGCCTCGCGGTATCGTATGGAAAATTGCAGGCGCCGCTCGAAGACAGCCTGCTCGCCGCGCTGGACCGCGGGCCGGGCTATCTCGGCAGCCCCGCCATTCGCTTTTTCACCATGCACACGTTCGACGACAAGCCGGAGTACCGCGCAGAGTCGATGAAGTATCTCATCGAGCGCCTCGTCGTCGGCGACATCCGGCCGCTGATCCACGCACGGCTGCCGCTCGAGAACGCCCGCCGCGCTCACGAGATGCTCGAAGCCCGCGAAGTGATCGGCAAGGTGCTGCTCAAGCCCTGAGGCGCATTGACAACGCCGCTGCCGGGCCGAAGGATGTCGCCCGACAAAATACGCGAGGAAACAAATGGAAAAGCGACCAGTCCGGCGCGTCGTCACCGGCCACGACGAACAGGGCAAGGCCGTCGTCCTGATGGACGGGCCGACGCCTTACGTCAACCAGCGCGGCGAAGGCAACGTGGTGCAACTGCTTTGGCTCACCAACGAAACACCCGCCGACCTGTCGCACACGCGCGACGGCGCCAACCAGAAGACCGGCGTGCCGCCGCTTCCGAACGGCTCGACGTTGCGCGTAGTCGACTTCGCGCCGCAGGCTAGCGCCGAGGTGAAGGGCGTCGATCACCACGAAATCCTCAAGCAGATGGGGATCGACCCGGCGACGCAAGGCTACCAGCGTCACGCGTTCACGCATCGCACCCGTTCGATCGACTATGCGATCGTGCTGGAAGGTGAGATCGACATGCTGCTCGACGACACGCAGGTCCACATGAAGGCCGGCGACATTATGGTGCAGCAGGCCACCAACCACGCCTGGGTCAATACGTCGGGCAAGCCGTGCCGGATCTGCTTCGTGCTGATCGACTCGCAGGTCCCGCCGGCGTGGAAGACGGATTGGAAGCCGGGGTAAGGCAGGCTCGTGCAATCTGGTGCCGTCGCGGATTGTGTTGGAATTCGGCGTGGCGCGGTCTTCGGTGACATCAGGGTATCGGCTCAGGCAGCGAGGTCAATCGGTTGACCGATAGTGCCGAGGGAGAGGGTTTGCCAGCCATCGACCTTGCGCATGGTGATCTGACCTGAGGCGAGCAAGGCCCAGAACAACATGGCGGCGGTTTCGGCCGATGGCAGCACGGTCTGCGTCTTGATCCGTCGCTTGAACTCCTCGTGCAGCCGTTCGATCGCGTTCGTGGTTCGGGCGCTGCGCCATTGCATCGGCGGCAGGGCGGTGAAGGTGAAGAGCCGGTCGCCGGCTTCCTCCAGGCTGTTGGCCACGGCCCAATGCTTGAGCCGCCATTTGCGGACGAACGCCTTTCTACGCTCCATGATCTCCTCGCGCAGCCGTTCGGGCGCGTGCGCCAGCAGGTTGCGAAGCTTGTGCACCGTGCAGCGCTGCACCGGCACGCCGTCCCACACCGCGGCGATTGCCCTTTCCCAGTCCCGGTGCCCCGTCGACGATCAGGAACTCCGGCCGCCGCAGGCCGCGCCCGATCAGATCGTCGAGCACGGCGCGCCAAGCCTCGGTACTCTCCCCGCCCATGCTCTTGATCGCCAGCAGAACCTTCTGGCCGTCAGTACGCACGCCGATGATCACCAGCAGCGAGATCGCCGTGGCCTTGCGGTCAAGCCGCACCCGGACCACCGTGCCGTCGAGGATCAGCCGAACAATCGGTTGGTCGGCAAGCGAGCGTGCGTTCCAGGCCGCCCAATCGGTTTGCACCTTGCGCCATACCCGGCTCACCACGTCCTTGCCCACCGCCCCCTCGAACAGGGCTCCGAGCGCCCGGCGGACCCGTCGCGTATTGGTGCCCGCCAAGTCGGCGCCGGCGATCAGCGCGTCGGCAGTCTGCGTGCGTCGCTGATAGGCCGGTAGCACCTTGCTCTGCCACTCGGTGGTCTTGCCGTCCGGCGTGCTCAGCCGTGCGCGCGGCATCGCAATCTCAACCCGACCGAAAGTTCCAAGGAGTGTACGTGATCGCTGACCGTGGCGGTGGCCGACCGCGGCCTGCCTCCGTCGCGGCGGTCTTGGGCAACCTTCCATAACGCGGGCGCAACAGCGTTGCCTCAAGCTCACCCTCGATCATCCCCTGGATGAAATCGCGGACCCGCTCGCGCACAGCCGCCTCGATCGGATCAAACCAGTCGTCGAAAAGATGGGTCGAGCTCTCAGCTTCAGCATGCGGTATCGTCGAAGGCGTGATATCGCTCGTCATGGCGTGGTCTCCAATTCGGCGCACCAACGCCGGATGATTCGAGGTTGAACACCCCGGAGACTACGCCACCCTAAATTCCAACCAATCCCGCGACGGCACCTGGGGTGAGGGGGTCTAGTTTGACTGAGTCAGAAAGTCGCGGGGCAACCACCGCAGAATCAAGTATTGGCCGAGATTCAGACATCAGCATGTGGAGGCTGAGATGGATCTCCGAAGAGCGGATGACAATGAATCGCGGTTTGCGGCGTATGTCGAGGGGCTTGTGAGCGTGATCGGGCACGCGGACCGCGCCAAGCCGCTACGGGACTATTGCGTGGGGCTGATGTTGCCGTGCGCGCGCAAGAGCGTGGAGCCTATGGCGGCGGTGACGGCGCCTTCGCGGGTGGCAGCCCAGCATCAATCGCTGCTGCATTTTGTCGGCGAAGGACAGTGGTCGGACGAGAAGGTGTTGGCGAAGGTGCGGGAGATGGTGCTCCCGGAGATGGAGCGCCACGGGTCGATCGAGGCTTGGATCATCGACGACACCGGCTTTCCCAAGCAGGGGCTGCACTCGGTTGGCGTGGCGCGGCAATATTGCGGCCAGCTCGGCAAACAGGACAATTGTCAGGTTGCGGTCTCGCTGTCGATTGCCAATCACCACGCAAGCCTGCCGGTGGCCTATCGCCTGTATCTGCCGCAAGACTGGGCGAAGGACCGCCAACGCCGGCGCAAAGCGGGCGTTCCTGAGGACATCGGCTTCAAGACCAAGCCGGAGATCGCGATCGAGCAGCTGCGCTGGGCCTGTGCGGCCGGCCTTCCTCGCGGCGTGGTGCTGATGGACGCGGGTTATGGCTGCAACACAGATTTGCGCGCTGGCGTCAGCGCGCTCGCGCTGAGCTATGTCGCCGGCATCTTGCCGCAGACGTCTGTATGGGCATCGGGCACGGGGCCGCTGCCGCCGGAAAAGTGGTCGGGCCGCGGGCGACCGCCAAAGCTCACCCGCCGGGACGGCAAGCATCAACCGATCTCAGTCAAGCAACTCGCCCTCGGCCTGCCAAAGCGCGCTTGGCGCACGGTCAAGTGGCGGGAGGGTGCGGCCGAGCACCTGTCCTCGCGCTTTGCGCGCATGCGCGTTCGTGTGGCGCATCGCGATTACAATCTCACCGAAGGCCGGCCGGAAGAGTGGCTGCTGATCGAGTGGCCAAAGGGCGAGAACGAGCCGACCAAATATTGGCTTTCGACCCTTCCCAAGAACATCCCCTTCCACCGATTGGTTGACATCGCCAAACTGCGTTGGCGCATCGAGCGCGACTATCAGGACCTCAAACAGGAGGTCGGGCTCGGCCACTTTGAAGGGCGCGGGTGGCGCGGCTTCCATCATCACGCCACGCTGTGCATCGCGGCTTACGGATTTCTGATCTCCGAGCGGGAGACGATTCCCCCCTCAGGACCTCGTCCCGCCACGCTGTTCCCGGAACTTGCCGTACCCGACGGTTACCGACCCAGGGGCTCCGCCCTTGCGGCCTGAACGCCACATCCCGAACTCCGTCGCAACCATGCGCCGGCGATTGATCGTCGCGCTCGTCAGAAGCCTGCCGCGATGTCCGTGCTGCAACGCTGCAATCGCAACACCGTCGCCGCGCAGAAATTCATGACACAGTCAAACTAGCAGTCTGCTGAAAAACCCACTCGCCATGACGAGGGTTTACTGATTCAGTTTTGTATCACGAATCGGTGGAGGCGAGGATGCGGGGGGCATTTTTTGATCAAGGCGGACTGTTCTCGTACATCTCGCCCGAGGCGCGGGTGCCGACGACCCATCCGTTGAGGAAGGTCCGTGAGCTTGTCCGGGAGGTGCTTGGCGAGCTGAGCCGTAGCCTCGGGAAGCTGTACGCGAGCGAAGGGCGCCCCTCGATCCCTCCGGAGCAATTGCTGAGCGCATTGCTGCTGCAGGTGTTCTACGGCATCCGGTCGGAACGGCAGTTGATGGAACAATTGGACTACAATCTTTTGTACCGCTGGTTCGTGGGGCTTTCGCCCGACGACCCGGTCTGGGACCCGACCACGTTTACGAAGAACCGGGACCGGCTGCAGAACGGCGACGTGTTTGCAAAGTTCATGAGCAAGCTTCTGAACCATCCGCAGGTCAAACCCCTGTTGTCGGACGAGCATTTTTCGGTGGACGGTACGCTGATCGAGGCCTGGGCTTCACAGAAGAGCTTTCGCCCCAAGGACGGCAGCGGCGACGGAGATGGCGGCGCCCGGCATGGGCTGGCGGTGGCCGGCATGGTCACGCACGCCAATGGCACCGCCGAGCGCCGCGCCTCGGAGATCATGCTCAAGGCCAGGAGCAAAGCCGCCGGCCACCGCATCACCGCCGGCGAGGACAAGGCCTATGACACGGCCGATCATGTGGCCAATCTTCGCGCCAGCAACATCACGCCGCATGTGACGCAGAACGATAGCCCGACCAAGACCGGCAAGCGGCGGAAAAGCGCCATCGACGGACGCACCACGCAGCATGAAGGCTATGGCATGTCGCAATCGCGCCGCGCGATGATCGAATGCATCTTCGGTTGGGGCAAGCAGCACGGCACCATGCGCAAGACCAAACATCGCGGCATCTGCGGCGTCGCCGCCGACTTCATGCTCAATCTGATCGCCTACAACCTGATCCGCATTCCCAAATTGATCGCGGCTTAGGCGAACGGGCGTTCAAACCACAAAAAAGCGTCTCAAATGAGCGTACACATCAGCACAGCCACGGACCCTCAAGAGAGAACAATGCTTCAATTTCTACGTTTTTCAGCAGACTGCTAGGTCTATCGAGAGAGCGTAACCCCTCACCCGCTCGCCATAGCGCGTCGAAGACGCGCGTGAACGCGCTGATGGCTCGCGACCTCTCCCTATGGGAGAGGTGAACCGAGTGCGCCGCAACGCTTTGACCAACCATCTGATACCAGCGGTGATGAATTCTAACTCATAGGGGATACCGGTTGGGTCGGCGGCATGATTCGCTGGCCTTCTTGATTCGAGGAGGAGGCCAGAATGCCGGCAGCGGTTTCGATCACGCACCTGGACTACAGCGCGTCCGAGCTTCGACGTGAGGCGAAGCGTACGGATGATGCGGACGTGGCACGGCGAATGCTGGCCTTGGCGCTGGTGCTGGAGGGCAAGTCGCGCGGCGAGGCTGCGATATCGTGCGGCATGGACCGGCAAATCCTGTGCGACTGGGTGCACCGCTACAATGCGGAAGGCCTTGTGGGTCTTCGGAATCGAACTGCGCCGGGAGCGAAGCCGAGGCTCTCTCCCGAGCAGGAACGGGAGGTGGCCGAGCTGGTTCGTAACGGGCCGGATTTGGCCGAGCATGGCGTTATCCGTTGGCGGCGGATCGACCTCGCGCACGTGATCGAGCAACGCTATGGGGTCAAGCTGGCCGAACGATCGGTTGGCGATTTGCTTCGTCGTCTCGGCTTTCGGCGTATCTCGGTGCGGCCACGATGTCCCGAACAGGACGCCGCGATCCAGGAGGCGCATAAAAAAACTTTCCCGATCTGGTCGCTGCCGCCATCCCCGCGCATGCGCGCGACAAGCCGATCGAGCTTTGGTGGCAAGACGAGGCCCGCGTCGGCCAGCAGGGCACGTTGACGAGGATTTGGGCCGAGCGCGGCAGCCGGCCGCGGGCCCCGCGCGACCAGCGCTACGATTGGGCCTATCTGTTCGGTGCAGTCTGTCCCGCGCGCGATGCCGGCGCCGCGCTTGTGCTGCCGGTCGCCGACGGCGAGACGATGAACCTGCATCTCGCCGAGATCAGCCGCAACGTCACGCCCGGCAGCCATGCCGTCGTGCTGCTCGACGGTGCCGGCTGGCATCAGACCGGCGGCAAACTCAAGGTGCCGGACAACATCAGCTTGCTCAAACTGCCGGCCTATTCGCCCGAACTCAATCCGGTCGAGAACGTCTGGCAATACTTGCGCCAGAACCAGCTCAGCAACCGCGTCTTCGACGGCTACGATGCCATCGTCGACGCCTGCTGCGATGCTTGGAATGCACTCACCGCTGAACCGGGCCGCATCCAATCAATTACGACCCGCCCCTGGGCATCGGTTACTATCTAATGCCGTTGGTATGACAGTCAGAAATCGAACGCTTCGGTCTTCGCCGCGCCACCGTTCTTGAGCAGCGACTTGTCCGGCTCCGGCAGCGGCGTGCCGGGATCGCGGAACCGGTTGACGATCGGATAGCGGCGATCGCGGCCGAAATTCTTCAATGTCACCTTCACGCCCGGCGCGGCCTGCCGGCGCTTGTATTCGGCAAGGTTGAGCATGCGCTCGACACGCATCACCGTGTCGCGGTCGAAGCCCGCCGCGACGATCGAAGCGACCGGCTCCTCCTTCTCGACCAGACGTTCCAGCATCTGGTCGAGATCGTCGTACGGCGGCAGCGTGTCCTGATCCTTCTGGTTCTCGCGCAGTTCCGCGGTCGGCGGCTTGGTGACGATGTTGTCCGGGATCACCTCTCCTGATGGCCCGAGCGCGCCTTCGGGTTTCCAGACATTGCGCAGACGCGACAACCGGAACACCTCGGTCTTGTAGAGATCCTTGATCGGGTTGAAGCCGCCGTTCATGTCGCCGTAGAGCGTGGCATAGCCAACCGACATTTCCGACTTGTTGCCGGTCGTGACCACCATCAGGCCGAACTTGTTGGAGATGCCCATCAGGATCGTGCCGCGGGCGCGCGCCTGCAGGTTCTCCTCGGTGACGTCGCGCTTCTGGCCCTCGAATGCGGGCTTCAGCGCGGCCTCCAGTCCGAGCACCGCCTGCTCAATCGGAAGAATATCGTAAGTGACGCCGAGCGCCTTGGCGACGCGGGCGGCATCGTCGAGCGACTCCTGCGAGGTGTAGCGATACGGCAGCATGATGCAGCGCACGCGCTTGGCGCCCAGCGCATCGGTCGCCATCGCCGCGCAGAGTGCGGAGTCGATCCCGCCAGAAAGCCCGAGCACCACGCCCTTGAAGCCGTTCTTGTCGACGTAATCGCGAAGTCCCATCATGCAGGCAGCGTAGTCCGCCTTGTCGCCCTCCTGCACCTGTGCGGCAGCCTGCTCCCCAGCACAGTGCCAGCCGCCGGCGTCGCGCCGCCAGCGCGTCAGCGCGACCTCTTCGCGGAATGCCGGGAGCTGCGCACCCACGATGCGATCGGCGTTCAGCACGAAAGATGCGCCATCGAACACCAGCTCGTCCTGGCCGCCCACCATGTTGAGGTAGATCAGCGGCAGCCTAGAATCGACGACGCGCGCGACGGCGATGTTGAGCCTGTGCTCGGTCTTGCCGCGCCAGTACGGCGAGCCGTTCGGCACCAGCAGGATCTCGCCGCCGGTCTCGCTGAGACATTCGACGACCTCGGGCCCCCAGATGTCTTCGCAGATCGGAATGCCGATCCGCACGCCCTTGACGATGACCGGGCCGGGCATCGGGCCCGGCTCGAACACGCGCTTCTCGTCGAACACACCATAGTTCGGCAGGTCGACCTTGAACCGCACCGCCTCGATCACGCCGCGGTTGAGCAGCACATAGGCGTTGTAGAGCTTGCCACCCTCGACCCACGGCGTGCCGACCAGAACGGCAGGGCCCTTGGCGCTCTCGCGCGCCAGCGCCTCGACCGCGGTGCGGCATGCCGCCTGGAACGCGCGCTTGAGCACCAGGTCCTCCGGCGGATAGCCGGCCAGGAACAGCTCGGGAAAAGCGACCAGATCGGCGCCGAGCGCCGCCGCCTGATCGCGGGCGCGCCGCACCTTCTCCGCATTGCCGGCCACGTCGCCGACCGTCGGATTGAGCTGCGCCAGCGCGATATTGAGGGTGTCGGCGGGTCGAGGAGCCATAGGCTCATGTAGCGCGACGGGACATATTCCCGCAATGCGCGCCATGCATCCCTGCGTTCAGAACTTGCCCTTGGCCTGGAGCAGCACGCCGTAGCGCTACTGATCGAACCGGTTCAGCGAGCTGCTGTTGTTGAAGCTGTCGAAGGCAGGCCCGAAGATTACTTCGCCCCTGCGGGCCGTCAAACTCCAGTAGCGGCCACCAACTCCGAGCTCGATATTGGACGTGACGGCATAATTGAGCATCAACTCGGCTTACCCGCCGACTGCATACCTGCTGTCGGCAATCACGTTCGGCGCGGGTCCGAGGTCCGCAAAGCTCTGCCGCAGCAGGTGGCTGTCCTTGTTCTGAACCGACGCATACGGAATGACGGCTAAAGCGATGCTGCGAGTCGTCTAGATCAGCCGCATCCACTCGGCGAGCGCGACCAGCCACACCAGGCCGGCCAGCAGCAGCGACAATCCCACCGCCGCCGAGCCCATGTCCTTGACCCATCCGATACCCGGATGGTGGTCGCGGGTGATGACGTCGGCGAGCTTCTCAAGCCCGGTGTTGAGCAGCTCGACGATCAGCAGCAGCATCAGCACCGCAATCAACACGACGCACCGCCACGCGTCGGCGGCAATGACGAAGGCGAGCGGGATGCCGATCGCCAGAGCCACGAGCTCCTGCTGAAACGCCTTTTCGCTTTTGGTGATCGCCACCAATCCACGCCAACTGTTGCGAATGGCGTGGAGGAAATGATCGAGGTGGGTCATCTGGTATCCGGCAGCCTTTGGCTTCGCACCCTAACATCGAAATGACAGCAAGGCTGTATCCGGGTTTCTTGCCTGTTGTTTCAAGCGGCACAACGAAATAACCTTATTCATGGGGAAAACGCAGGCTCCCCTTCAAACGGGCGCGCCGTTCAAGCTCTGCGCAACACTCGAATTTCGAGGAGATTGCGCATGGATGGACACAAGCCCCTTGCCGGAATGAATTCCAACGTTCTCCTGCTCTACGCCGCGCGGGGCATTCGCGGCTTCGGCGACGGCTTCGCGATCATCATCCTGCCGGCCTATCTGTCGGCGATCGGCATGACACCGGTGCAGATCGGGGTCATCGCCACGGCCGCGCTGCTCGGCACCTCGCTGATGACGCTGGCGATCGGCTTCGTCGCGCCGCGCTTCGACATGCGCAACCTGCTGCTCGCCGGTGCAGGGTTGATGGTGGCCACCGGCCTCGCATTTCCGCAGGCCGAACACATCGCGTTCATCCTGCTGGTCGGATTCCTCGGTACCATTAACCCTTCAGCAGGCGATTCCGGCGTGCTGGTGCCCCTGGAGCACGCCATGCTCGCGCAAAACGTCGCTGACGACGAGCGAACGCGCACGTTCGCCCGCTATAGCCTGATCGGCGCGCTATCCGCGGCGGTGGGCTCGCTGGCAGCCGCGACGCCTGACCTGCTGGCGCCGCTTGGAATCGAGCGGATAAGCGCGTTCCGGCTGCTGTTCTACGCCTACGCGGCGCTCGGCTTGGTCGGGGCCGCCCTCTACGCCCGCCTGCCGCACATGAAGCCGCAACAGGACAAGCCCGCAGCACCGCTCGGGCCGTCGCGCGGCGTCGTCTACAAGCTTGCCGCGCTGTTCAGCCTGGATGCCTTCGCCGGCGGCTTCGTGGTGCAATCGCTCGTCGCGCTGTGGCTGTTCGAGCGGTTCGATCTGTCGCTGTCCGCGGCGAGCCTGTTCTTCTTCTGGACCGGTGTGCTGAGCGCGTTCTCGTATCCGGTCGCCGCCTGGCTCTCCAAGCGGATCGGGCTGATCAATACGATGGTCTATACGCACATCCCCTCCAGCGTATTCCTGATCCTGGCGGCGTTTTCGCCCAACCTGTACTTGACGCTCGCGCTGCTGCTGCTGCGCTCCGCCCTGTCGCAGATGGACGTGCCGACGCGAACCTCATACGTAATGGCGGTAGTGACGCCGGCCGAACGCACCGCGGCGGCAAGCGTCACGGCGGTGCCGCGCAGCCTCGCCTCCTCCATTAGTCCGGCGATGGCCGGCGTGCTGCTGACAACGGCGTTCTCCGGCCTGCCGTTTGTGGTGTGCGGCGTTCTGAAGATCGTCTACGACGTGGCGCTGCTGTACTCGTTCCGCCACATCAAGCCGCCGGAGGAGCAACGCGACGCCCCGCGCCGCCCCAGCTGAATTGCGTTGGGTATGAACCGAACGGCGGGTTGGTCGGATCGATTCATCCCGCGGTGCTGGCCGGATGCCGGCACCCTCATGGCGGCGGGAGTGTGGCTGCACCGGAGCGCCGCCGCGAAAACCTTTCAATTCGCCCTGCCCATGCTTTGTTTCCAGAGTTTGATTACTCCAGGCGGAAATTCACGTCTTCCGCCCCCGGTGCGTCGGCAGGCTTCCGGCCACATCTCAAGCAAGGAGTGATCTTCGCGGAATAATTCGCTCTGGGAAACCTGGTCAGCTTCAGAACGCAGCCATCGTTCGGCTGCCATTTTCAAGAGCTCGATGAGCGTAGCGACATCTTGTTTGTCGGTGTTCATGACATCCCCCTTCGTATGGGCGGGGAGGTAACACGTTGTAAAGGATGTCGCTGTGACGGGCATCACGAAAAGACGCATTCGCGCGCGGCGACGGTAATGGACTACTTCAGCCTAATTCCGAATCTGCTTTATAACGGTAACGGGGAAGGGGGGCTTCGGGGGCCCTAATGAAATCCTCGGTCGTCAAACGTTCCGTCGTAATTAATGGACACAAGACCAGCGTCAGCCTTGAAGATCCCTTTTGGGTTGACCTGAAAAAAATCGCGCATACCCAGCAAACGACGCTGTCGGAACTGGTCACTAAGATCGACGGTACGCGCGAACAGGGCAATCTCTCCTCGGCGATCCGCCTGTTTGTTCTTCACCACTTCCGTAGTGAAGATAAGCGAATGGAGGCGGCGAAAGCTCATCTTTCCGCGGTGGGTGCTGAAAGAACACCAGCAAGCCAGCCTTAGCCGATCCGCGACGGCCCGACGGGGTAGACCTTGAGGTGACGCGGGATACCGACGGCCCAGGCCAGCTTGCGAGCCGTGAGCCCCTGGCGGAACGGCGCGCTCAACCCATAACCCGCATCCGCCAGCACACAGCCGAACCGGACACCGGCTGCGATCATGCGATCGATCTCGGCCAGGGCGATCTCCGGCTTCGTCCGCGCAGTTCGATATTCAGCCGGAACGCCAGCTCGCTCCAATCGCGCCGGATCGCTCGTCCAGCCCTCGGGAAGGAAAAGGCGCAACGCCACCATCACGGGCACTTCGCCTCGGGCAAGCGTCAGCGACACCAGCGTTTGGCAGTTGGCGGTCTTGCCAAGCGCCGAAGCATATTGCGGAGCGACACCGACCGAGTGTTGGCCCTTCTTCGGCACCGCGGTGTCGTCGATCACCAGTACCGCATCGCAGCCGCCGACAAGCTTGTCGGCCTGGATGAGCCGTTCCGTCTCCAGCGCCGCAGCACCCCAGACGCCCGCAGAAACAAAATGGTGCAGTTGATCATAATCGTCCGGCGCAAGCCGCTTGCCATCGGCTGTACGCTCTTGCGATCGCCGGGACCGATCAAGCCCGCCACATAGAGCGGACACATCCGTCGCCGCGCCTTGTGACCCAAGCAATCCAGGAACGGCTTGAGCCAGCGTCCAAGCTGATCTTTCCAATCCGACGTCGTGCCCACCATGGTCGACTCTCCAAAAGCCGACCACCCATGAATCATTGAAAAACTGATTTGGGAATCCTGCGCCGCCGATCACCCGTAAAAATCTGCCAAAGTAGTGCTAAAGCCCGGACACCGCGGGCAGCGGCTTGGCCTTGGCGGCGCGCTCCTGCTTGAGCAGGTCGGCCATCAGGAAAGCGAGCTCGATCGCCTGCTCGGCGTTGAGCCGCGGATCGCACAGCGTGTGATAGCGCGCATTGAGGCCGTCGTCGGTGATGGCGTGGGCGCCGCCGGTGCATTCGGTGACGTGCTGGCCGGTCATTTCGAGATGAACGCCACCGGCGTGAGTGCCCTCCGCCGTGTGCACGGAGAAGAACGACTTCACTTCTTTCAGGATCAAATCGAACGGGCGGGTCTTGTAGCCGCTCTTCGCCGTGATCGTGTTGCCGTGCATCGGATCGCACGACCACACCACCGACTTGCCCTCGCGCTTCACCGCGCGAACCATCGCCGGCAGCATGTCGCCGACCTTGTCGGCGCCGAGCCGCACGATCAGCGTCAGCCGGCCGGGCTCGTTCTCGGGATTGAGGATGTCGATCAGGCGCAGCATTTCGTCGATCTTGCTGGACGGCCCGCACTTGAGGCCGAGCGGATTCATGATGCCGCGGCAGAATTCGACGTGGGCGTGGTCGGGCTGCCGGGTGCGGTCACCGATCCAGACCATGTGCGCCGAGGTCGCGCACCAGGTGCCGGGATGCGTCGAGTCCTCACGGGTGAGCGCCTGCTCGAAGCCGAGCAGAAGCGCTTCGTGGCTGGTGTAGAAATCCGTGGTCTTAAGCTCAGGATGCCTTTCGAGGTCGAGGCCGCAGGCCTGCATGAAGGCGAGCGCCTCAGAGATGCGGTCGGCGAGTTCGAGGTAGCGCTGCGCGCTGCGGGGATCGACCTCGAGCATCCACTGGTGGACGCGGCCGAGACTGGCGTAGCCGCCGTGCGTAAGCGCGCGAACGAGGTTCAGCGTCGAAGCGGAATGACGATACGCCTCGATCAGCCGCGCCGGGTCGGGCGTGCGCGCCGCGGCGGAGAATTCCGGCCCGTTGATGATGTCGCCGCGATAGCTCGGCAGCTCCTGGCCGTTCTTCTTTTCGGTCGGCGAGGAGCGTGGTTTGGCGAACTGACCGGCGATGCGGCCGACCTTCACCACCGGCACCGAGGCGGCGTAAGTGAGCACCACCGCCATCTGCAGGAAGATGCGGAGGAAGTCGCGGATGTTGTTGGCGCTGATGTTGTTGGCGCTCGGGTCGGTGAAGCTCTCGGCGCAATCCCCGCCTTGCAGCAGGAAACCCTCGCCCTGCGCGACACGGCCAAGCTGGGCCCGGAGGTTGCGCGCTTCTCCGGCGAACACCAGCGGAGGATAGGCCGACAACTGGCCTTCGACCGCCGACAAAGCCGCCTGGTCCGGGTATTCCGGCACCTGCACGATCGGCTTCTTGCGCCAATTCTCGCGGGTCCAACGCTCGGCCACCGCACACACTCCTTGACTGGAATGCCGGCCTTATACATGCCAAGTCGCTGAAAAACAAACCCTATTCGGCCGCCGCGGGACGCCGCACGTGGCTGACCGCCTTCTCCCGCATGGTCACCAATTCCTCGGCCGCGGTCGGATGAACGGCCATGGTGGCGTCGAAATCGGCCTTGGTGGCCTTCATTTTCACGGCAATTCCGATGAGCTGGATCATCTCCCCCGCCTCGTGCCCCACGATATGGCAGCCCAGCACGCGGTCGGTCACGCCGTCGACCACCAGCTTCATGAACATGCGCGTGTCGCGGCCTGCGAGCGTCGCCTTCATCGGCCGAAACGACGTCTTGTAGATATCGACCTTGTCGAACTGTTCGCAAGCCTCCGCCTCGGTCAGGCCGATAACGCCCACCTCGGGCTCCGAGAACACCGCAGTCGCAACGTTTCGATGGTCGACGCGTGTCGGCTTGCCGCCGAACACGCTGTCGGCGAAAGCGTGCCCTTCGCGGATAGCGACCGGTGTCAGGGCAATGCGATCGGTGACGTCGCCGACGGCGTAGATATGCGGCACCGAGGTCTGCGAGAACTCGTTGACCTCAACCGCGCCTTTCTTGTCCAGCTTCACGCCAGCCGCATCGAGCCCAAGATCCGCCACGTTCGGGCGGCGGCCGGTGGCGAACATAACACTGTCGACAACGATGTCCTCATGATCGGACAACATGACGCAAAGGCCGTGGTCGACCTTCTCGATGCCCTCAACGATCTTCTTCGTGAGAACTTTGATGCCGCGCTTCTCCAGTTCGGCGCGCAAATGGTTTCGTACATCGTCGTCAAACCCACGCAGAATGTTTTCGCCGCGGTAAACCAACGTCACCTCGGATCCAAGGCCATTGAAGATGCCAGCAAATTCCACTGCGATATAGCCGCCGCCTTGGATCAGAATCCGCTTCGGCAATTCTTTCAAATGAAAGGCTTCGTTCGACGAGATGATGTGCTCGTAGCCCTCGATCTCCTTGCCAAGTGATGGCGCACCTCCTGTCGCGATCAAGATGTGCTTGGCACGTATGGTATCACCCGTCGCGGCAAGCTTGACGGTGTGCGGATCGAGCAGCACGGCCCGGCTTTTGACGATCGCGACCTTGGCTCGTTCCAGATTGGCCGTGTAGGCAGCCTCAAGCCGCGCAATCTCGCGATCCTTGTTGGCTATCAGTGTCGGCCAATCGAACGACGGCTGCGGCACGGTCCAGCCATAGCCGGTGGCGTGCTCGAACTCGTCGGCAAATCGCGATGCCAAGACTAGAAGCTTTTTTGGAACGCAGCCGCGGATCACGCAGGTGCCGCCTACACGGTACTCCTCGGCGACCATCACCTTGGCGCCGTGGCTGGACGCAACGCGCGCGGCGCGGACACCACCGGAGCCTGCTCCGATGACGAAAAGATCGACTTCCTGCGGCATGCTTCTCTCTTGGGTGCCAGCAACCGGCTAAAGGTTGTGGCCCTTCTTTTTCATCTCAGCACGGATCCTGACCAGGACTTCTTCGGCAAACTTGTTGGCCCATTCATCGACGCGCTTGGTGGCGTCATCCACGCCTTTGGGCTCTTCCACGATCAGCTTCTTGCCTAGCGGCGTTTTGTAGAAAGCCAAAATTTCTTTGAGTTCCTGTTCAGTGAAGCGGCTCGCATAGGCACGTGCGATTTCAGTCTGTACATTCGCACGGCGTGGCGCGAACTCAGTGCTCAGCCTGGCTGCGACGTCGTTCAAATCCTTCTGCAAGTTCGGATTGGACTGCAGCAGCACACCTTTGTGATATTCGATCACGCCGACAATCACGGAATCGAACATGTTGAGTGCGCCCTTTGCCTCGACCACCTCGCGGCCCAATGCCACGGCTGCCGCCGACGGCTGTGCTTGCGCGCGCGCGTCCTGCGCGAATGCCAAACATGCAATCGCTGCGGCACACAGCGTACGCGTGAGGTGGGAGGCGATCATATAAGAAGCTCCATTGAATTAGGATCGTTCGATGACGCGGATGCCAGTGTTCCCGGCCAGTATGACGGCATGCACAAGTCCGATAAAGAGACCGTGTTCCACCACCCCCGGGATGGTGGAAAGCGCGCCGGCGAGCGCCCGAGGCTCGGAAATCCGGCCCAGCGCGGCATCCACTATCCAGTGGCCGCCGTCCGTGACGAAAACGTGGCCGTTTTTATCTCGGCGAAGCTTTGACGGGCCCGGCGCCCCAGCCGCTACAGCGGCCGCATTGATCGCGCGCTGCGTGGCGGCAAACCCGAACGGCACCACTTCCACCGGCAGGGCAAACCGGCCAAGCACCGGAACCCATTTGCTATCGTCGGCAATCACGATCATCGATGCCGAGGCCGTGGCGACGATCTTCTCACGCAGCAGCGCGCCGCCACCCCCCTTTAGAAGCGTCAGGTCCGGACTGATCTCGTCGGCGCCGTCGACGGTGAGATCGAGCACAGGCGTCTCATCCAGAGTCGAGAGCGGGATGTTCAGCCCGGCGGCCTGGGCACGGGTTGCTTCCGACGTCGGCACCGTGATGACATCAAGACCACTCCGTACACGCTCACCGAGCAACTCCACAAAGTGCTTGGCGGTCGAGCCCGTGCCCAATCCCAAGCGCATTCCCGGTCGCACCCAGTCAAGCGCACGAGCGGCGGCTTGACGTTTCTGCGCTTCGATGTCCATGAGGCCGGCGGCGTCGTTGTCAAATTGTGCGCCTATCTAGTGCCCTTCCGTCATGAAGCATAGCCGAAAATATGCCTCCCCTGACCGTTGTCTTTAATCTCGACGGCACGCTGGTCGATACCGCACCCGACCTGGCCGATACGTTGAACGTCATCCTTGCGCGTGGAGGATTGGCTCCCGTTCCCTATGCCAAGGCCCGGACCATGATCGGCGGCGGCGCCCGCCGCATGATCGAGGCGGCGCTGACGTTCGAAAAACGAGAGTTCACTGCTGCGGATATCGACCCGCTGTTCAAGGATTTCATCGCCTACTACGCCGAACACATCGCGGACAGGTCGAGGCCGTTTCCCGGGCTGATCGAGGTTCTCGACCATTTAGCCGCTCAGAACTGCATTCTCGCGGTCTGCACCAATAAGATCGAGGGCCTGTCGCGGCTGCTCCTCGACGCGCTCGGCCTTAGCCCGCGCTTCTTCGCGATCTGCGGCCAGGACACGTTCGGCGTGCAGAAGCCGGACCCGCTCATCCTGCAGCGGACCATCGCGCAGGCCGGGGGCAGCGTGGCGCAGGCCGTCATGGCGGGCGATTCAGCCACCGATATAGATACCGCGCGGGCCGCCAAAGTGCCTGTGGTGGCCGTCGATTTTGGCTACACTGACGTCCCGGTCACGGAGCTCGGCGCGGATCGCGTTATCAGCCATTTCGCCGATCTTCCGGCGGCGGTGTCCGCCTTGGCGGGCCGGCCTGAAATGGGCCAAATTCGGTGATTGACTGCCCTTAATCGGCCTATTAACGGGCCCTTTACTCTGGTCTGGGCACATTTGAGTAGAACTTTATCTGCGATGCGCTTCGGCGCGACTGACGCGGCCCGCGGGCCGCAGCACGAGACGGATGCGACTATGAACCGAACCGTCGCCATCGCGGTCTGCGGCTTGAGTCTGGCCGGATGCTCGGGCGTCGGCATGCCCAGCATGCCGAGTTTCTCCTTTCCGGGGTTCGGGCCGGCGACCACCACGGTTCAGTTTGAATCGGAGCCGGCAGGCGCGGAAGCGCGCACCTCGACCGGCCAGACCTGCCGGACCCCCTGCTCGCTGGCGGTCACGAGTTCCGAGTTCACGGTGACGTTCGGATTGGCGGGCTTCCAGTCCCAGACCATCCCGGTCCAGATTTCCGCCTCGACGGAGGCGGTCGACCCGAACACCGGCACCGCCCCTGCTCCGCGTCTGGTGCCCAATCCGGTGTTCGCGGAACTCCAGGCCAATCCTCCGCCGCCGGCAGCCCGCCGGCGCACTGCACCTCCCAAGCCGCGCCAGCAGCCCGTGGCGCAGCAGCAGCGCCCGGCCCCGCAACCGCAGCAGCCAGCCCCTGCCGCCCCGGCACCCGCGCCGGCCGCCGCGTGGCCGCCGCCGCCCAGCCGGTAGTCGCCGCCTTTTCTTGACTTGGCCGGACCCCGCACCGTAAATCCGCCCCAACGGTCGGGCGCTTAGCTCAGCGGGAGAGCGTTCCCTTCACACGGGAGAGGTCGTAGGTTCAATCCCTACAGCGCCCACCATTTTACTGGGGTTTTTAACGCCCCACTCGGCACTAACCGGAATAAGCCGGCACTACTCGGCACAAGGACTCGTCGACAGCTCGTCGACGATGTTCCACGTCTGTTTCCTCACGTTCGCGGGCGTGCGATGAGCGAGTGCGTTTCTCTCATTGGCAGATGATCCACAGCACGCACTATTTCGGATTATTACAATCGCGCGTTTGTTAGGATCTCCCCTCGTTGGAGGGGTGGTCATGAGTAAAAGCGACAGCAAGGCGCTTCCCAAGCCACCGATACCTGAGTACGACCGCTTCGGATTTCAGAATAACCTTAAGCGATCGGACAGCGCTCATTGGAGCCGCCCATGGACGGCGGAGACCCAAGTCTCCCGAAACGTAGTTAAAGAACGAAACGATGAAGCGCGAACGAGGCCAAGAGCGAAGGCGTAAGCGTCCAAGGGCACAGCCTCGGTTAGCGGCATTGAATTTTGTGCAACTACTTTCCGAGCCGGACCACATAGGCCCGGCAGTAGTTGGCCATCTTGTTCCGTTCCCGGCAGGGCATCCACTCGCGAACCAAATAGGCAACGTTCATGTTGCCGCCGACCTCGTTGATCAGCTTGTCGCGATCCATCGAATGATACTCGCCACACGGACAGGCGCACTCGATCCATTCGTCCTCCGGTCTAGCTGCCAGCGCGCGTGGTGTTCGTTGCTGATGTAGGTGTCGGTGGGCGCCTTGGCGCGAGGATCGCGCAATACGTCATCCCACCAGCCGTCATCGTCGGGCCTGCGCGCGCCTTCCCATTGATTAAATCGAAGCGTTCCGTCTGGCTTGGGCCAGACGCGGGCCTTGGGGATTGTTACGTCAGACATTTTCTAGCGTTCCGCCTAGAAAACATCCCCGATCAGGGCCAGCCTATCGCATGTCTGGCCCCGCGCAAGCCTCGGGGCACAGAACGAGCGCGACGGCCGCGATCAGGCCCATGCGGGCCCGAACGAAGCCGCCGCGTTGCTCGATCATCATTTCGCAGGCCCAAGCCTCGCCACGCCGAGCGCAGCGCAGACCGCGCCTTTGAAATCTACCGCTCTATGCGGTTGAACCTCGCACCGCACGGACGATCAAGATTAGAATACAAGCTCCGATGAAACCGGCGATCAAATATCCAAGCCATCCACCAAAGCTCATGCCAAGCATTCCGAACAGCCAACTGGCGACGGCGGCGCCGATCACACCGAGCAATATGTTCATGAGTAGGCCCATGTTGCTCCGCATGAACTGCTCAGCCAGCCACCCCGCTATGCCTCCAATAACGATTGCTGCGATCCAACCTATGTGCTGATCTTCCATGATGCTTCTCCATCACCTCTCGAGGAATTTGAAAAGTTCCTTTGGGTTGACGGTAATCGGGAAGACGCCCGTACCCAGCGACGCGACTCAGGACGAAGGATCGTAGCGGTTCAAACGAGTGCTGTGATAGGGGCTAAGCGTTGATCTGGGGCCCCAAAGACCGAGAGCGGCGCGGGGCGAGCCGCCCCGGCGCGCTACGGGCTGACAATCCACAGAACGAGCGCGACGGCCGCGGTGCTGCCCGTGCACGAAGGTGGCCGGTAAAATCAGGAGCGATCCTGAATTGGCCTCCCAACTCCAAAGCCTCAAGTCAATTCGATCTTGAATTTGTAGCCATGCTTAGCGAGCAGCGACAATAAGTTTTGGCCATCTATGAGCGTAATCGGTTTGTTGGCTGAAAATTCATGCGCATCGCGGCCATATCTGCTGGTGGTAACGAGTATCCCGCGTGCGGCCCCTTCGTTCAGCATCGTCCCATAAAGATCGCGCACAGCACTAACGTCCACCACGTTGTAGAGCCGGTCCCGGAAATCTGCACAGGACGATAAGTGGAGTTTCTGCCTGACGGCGGGCACGCTGTGGCCTGCGAATCAGGAGAGACCATGAGCAGACGACCGCGCCGGAACCACACACCGGCCTTCAAGGCGAAGGTGGCGCTTGCCGCTATCAAGGGCGACCGAACGATGGCCCAGCTTGCGGAGCAGTTCGACGTCCACCCCAATCAGGTCACATCGTGGAAGGCTCAGCTTGAGGGTGCGGCTGCCGATGTCTTCGGTCCCGGCGGCAATGCAGCGGCGCAGCTCCCGGCCATCGACGTGAAGTCGCTGCATGCCAAGATCGGAGCGCTGACGCTGGAGAACGATTTTTTGGAAGGAGCGCTCACCAAAGCCGGTTTGCTGAGCGCAAAGCGATGATCGACCGCGAACACGATCTGCCGATCACCAAGCAAGCCAAGGCGCTGAACATCAGCCGTGGCAGCGTCTACTACCTGCCGCGGCCGGTGTCCGCCGCGGACCTTGCGATCATGCGGCGGATCGACGAGCTGCATCTGGAGTTCCCCTTCGCCGGCTCGCGGATGTTGCGAGGCCTGCTGGCTGCCGAGGGGTGCCGGATCGGCCGTCGGCATGTGAAGACGCTGATGCGGCGGATGGGGATAGAAGCGCTCTATCGCCGTCCGCGCACGACCAAGCCCGAGCCCGGCCACAAGATTTATCCGTATCTGCTGCGCGGGATGGCGATCACGCGGCCGAACCAGGTGTGGGCGATGGACATCACTTACATTCCGATGGCGCGCGGCTTTGTCTATCTGGCTGTCGTGCTCGACTGGTTCAGCCGCCGCGTGCTGTCGTGGCGGCTGTCGATCACCATGGAGGCGGCGTTCTGCGTCGAAACGCTGGAGGATGCTTTGGCTCGTCACGGCAAACCGGACATCTTCAATACCGATCAGGGTTCGCAGTTCACGAGCCAGGCCTTCACCGGTGTGCTCGCCAACAACGACGTTGCGATCAGCATGGACGGCAAGGGCGCCTGGCGCGACAACGTGTTCGTCGAGCGGCTGTGGCGCAGCGTCAAATACGAGGAGGTGTATCTGCGGGCCTACGACAGCGTCAGCGAGGCCCGCACTTCGATCGGCCGCTACTTCGACTTCTACAATCGCCGACGGCCGCATTCGAGCCTTGACGATGCCACGCCCGATCAAGCCTACTTCAACCCGCTGCCAATCCGCTTGGCAGCCTAACCCCGGCAGAGGCTCCACTTATCGAGGCGGAAAATCTGTTCAGACAACCGGGACCACCTCTCTCTCCGATGAAGCAATGAGATACTACGGGCGACTAGATTGGCTGGAGTTGCCGATTACCGCAGCCGCAGCGGTCGCACTGATCGCTGTGGCGACGATGATTTCCGTCTCGGTATAAGGCGCGCCCTCGCGGCCAAGGAATGACTTGGTGTGATCTAGGCTCGCCGCTGTCCCACATGAGGGACAAACCGCTCGCTCGATCAGTCGTCGCCGTCCTCGATCACCTCGCCGTCCTCGATCGCCGCGATCGTTTTCATCGGCGCCGGCGCGGAGGGCGCGGACGGCGACGACGCCGACGTGATCACGGTGTGATCGTTCCCTTCGCTTAAGTCGATGCAAAATCCGGCGACCTGGTTGATCGAAATGTTGATCGCCGGCTCCCGCGGCGGACTAACGCCAGCACCAACGCTCAAACTGTAAGTCGCGGCGCGCAGCGCAACCATTCGACATGATGGTGCCCTCGGGTTGGCGACAACTCGATCATGTTGTTGCGTCTGAGTGTCCCATCCCGACCCCGGCGGGGTGCCTTGCTTCAGCCAGCCACAAATCAAGGCTCGCGGGCCATTTCCGGGGGGCAACTCCCGGCGCTTCAAGGCTTCTCAGCGCCTACGAAACTACACCGTCTGGGCCGGCAGGTCCAACTGTTGAGCCAAGCCGGGATCTGCGAGACGGTCACCAGGGCGGACATCTCAGCCATGGCACCGCTGCCTATCTGAGACATCGCGCATTCCGTCACCGTTGCAAGCCGAAGCTGGGCCCCGGTGACGTTCCCGGCGATGCGCTGACCGCTGGTGCCGCGACCAACCTGCATTGCAGGATGGCGAGCGGTGAACAGTCGCTGCGGTGGAACACCGGCAGATTTTGCGCGAACGCCGTCCAAACAAGAGCCGCCTCGTCGTGTTCGATGGCGAGCAGGTCGCCCATCACCTCGGCCTCGCGCTGCTGGCGCGACGATCCAGGAAACTGCGCGGCGCAGCGCGAAAAGCCATGCGCGGTCCGGCATCCATCTCCGAACACCTGGAAGGCGACGGCCGCTCGCCTTCCTGCAGCTTGCAAGCTTGGTTTAGAGGACATCGTGTCGAAGCGCATCAACTCGCCGTACAGGTCCGGCAAGATAAAAACCTGGTTGAAGGTGAAACGCTAGAGGTGCGATGGTTGACAAAACGTTGCGGCGCCACGGTCGCAGAATACCGCCGCATTTCCCGCGTGTAGGCAGCGTCTTGCGCTATGCGGCCGGAGGGAGCGTTCTATCAAGATAGAACCTGCCGCGACGGGCAAGCGCCACGGCGGCGCCGCTTGAGGTTTTATTGCGCCGCTATCCGAGGGCAGCTTATTAACATCACGCGATGTTTCTGCCGAGATCGCCAAGCCCCATTTTCGTCATCAGCACGGCGCTGGGTTTTCGGATCGCGGATGGATATAGACCCCTACATCGAAGACGACACCCTTGCCGACCTAAGGAAAATCATCGCCGACCTCATCAAGCGCAAGTATGAGGCCGTCGAGGGCAGCCCGGCGCATCGCCCTCGTGCTTTTGGAACGCGGCTTTGAGCTTCCGTTGTCTAACTGACATATGAGGCTGCCCGACGCCCTCCCGGCGGCGTGTTGCTGTCGGGTCGCCCAATGCTTCCTGGGGAACTTGCGTCGGCTTTCCTGGTTGAACTCGATGGGTGGGGCACCGGAGGAAAATCATGGAAGCCATAAATCGCCGCGGATTTTTGCGCCGCATGGTTGGCGGCGCCTCAGTTGTTACCATTGCTACCATGGCAGCGACCGCGGGTGTCACGCTGCTTCCAAGCGTAACCGAAGCGGCGCCTGTGCCAGCCGACAAGAACCTTCCCAAGGCGATGGAAGATTTTGTCGAGAATGCTCAGTATTGGTACGGCCGTCGGCGTCGGGTTTATCGCCGCGCTTATCGCCGCGGGCGTCGGTATTCCCGCCGCTGGCGCCGTTGGTATTAAGCGCAAATCACCTGGCCCTTCGTATCGAATGCACTCAAAGGTCGCGTTGGCCTCCGCGTAGCGCACAAGTGAGAATCGGCTCGCTGCGCCGATTCAATTATTATATAGGAAACTAGTCTAGGTGGGGCGGATGCCGCTGGTCCATTTGTTGTGTCACGAGCAGCTTTGTTCCGAGAGCTTGCCGAGAAGTGCGCGCGCAAAGCCCGCGAGGCCGACAGAGAAGAATCGCGCCGCGCGTGGCTTATTGTAGCCCGGGATTGGTTAGCGATGGCCGCGCGCGAAGAGACCAAAGAACCGCCACCCAACAAACAATAGACGCTTCGGAACAAGGCCGATGCTGTGAGTCCCACACTGAAAAGTGCCGCGCAACCTTCATCTATAGCGCGGTTTTTTCTTCAACCTTCTGACCAACTGATGCGCGCACGTCTTGATCAGGAATAATTGACTGCTCGCGAGGTAGTTGCAGAACCACGGCCCGTTGCCCCAAGGCCAGTATGTTCACCAAGACCATAGTTCCGTCCGCTAGTTCCAGCGCGTCATGGTGTCTATGCGGGTTCTCTGGATCGATCTGCCGAAAGCGAGCTAGGTGGCTTGGGGCTGTCTTAGTCCGCCAAGGCCAAAAGGACCACGGTTCGTAACGTACGGCCGACTCGAAGGCCAGTTCGGTTCCGGGCCGCAGGCAAACGGCGGTATTCCGATCATGGGTATCGGCGAAACCACGAGTGGTAGTGTTCTGAAATTTCTGAACCAGAAGCTGATCACCCACCTGAGCTGGTCGGGTAGCGGTTCTCTCCAAACTATAATCGCACATCACACACCCCTTCGTTTTGTTCCATATCAACAGAACATGGTCGGGAGCTGCGCGTTCCTATCACCCAAAGAAAAATGCGGCATTGGAAACGGTTGGCGGTGCTATCAACCACGCCCAACGCATTGGTGTTCTCGGCCATCTTTCCCGCTCCCCTTTCATCGCGTGACACACATGCAACCGGAAGCAAGGCGCGCGGCACCATAGCGCGAAGACCGCAGACGGCCCGTGGCGCGTTATGTTGCGGTGATCGCAGTTCGCGCCTCGCAATCGCCGCGCGGCCTTCCGGCCAGCAGGCCCAGGACGTGGCCTTCACGACCATTGATCTAACTGGTGTTTTCGACCGCGGGAATTGGTTTTGTATACTCGGGGTTGTGTGGTCGGGTTGTGTACTTTCGTGTCGTGTACTCAACAATGTATTCAAATACGACATGACGCGCTGAGCACTCCTTCATCCTCGCACCAATTGGCCGCAACGCAACCTAGCGGGCTGAGCCAGTCAGCGCGATAATTACGACATGACGATGGGATATATCGTTCGCGTCGGAGGACCACTGGCCGCGGACGTGTGGCACGTAGCGCTGGCCGACCCTGATCGCGCACTTCAAGCTGCGCGGGATGCAGCTGGTCCAGATGCACAGTACAAAGAAATTCGTATCCTTGGCGGCCTTGGCCCCGACGAACTTGACCAGCTAGGGCTGCTTCCTGGGCAAATACACAAAAGCTCCTCGCGCAGACCGTAAGGCTCTTGAAGGCTCTTGACTGCTGAAGGCTCTTGGCTGCGCACGTTTTCACGCGCCTGGCATCAAGGATTGTTCGTACCGGGCAAACGAGTGCCGAAAGCAGGATCGCTGTTCATTGGGGCAACTTCAGGTCGCCCCCCTTTCACCACATGCATGGTCGGATGGACCGACGTCATGCTGGTAAAATTGCCGCAGAAAGAAAATGCATGACTGCCAGCTCAACCGATCGGCGCAACACAGGCGTTAAATCCCTCTGCTGGGGTCTCAAATCGCAACGTCTCCCGCGGCCGAATGGCGAACGCCGCCTTCCGCCTTGTCCAAAATATGAATACACTCTTATTTTAATCGATCTGATCGCTATGCACACGAATCCACTTGCACCGTTGCTCGACATCGTTTTGCAGAGGACGCAGCACTCAGGCATCGGCCGCCGCGCCATCCTGGCGGGCGCAGCGGCGCTCGTCTGCGCCGCGGCGCTGGAACCGCACCGCAACGTCTGGGCCCAGGCCTCGGCTTCCGCCCCGGCGAGCGGCGCTGTCACGTTGTTCGAGAACGTGCGCATCTTCGATGGCAAGAGCGCCACGCTCTCCGCGCCCTCCAACGTTCTGGTGCGCGGCAACAAGATTGAGACGATCTCGACCCAGCCCATCCCGGTCGACCGCCGGGCCGACACGCGCATCATCGACGGCGGCGGGCGCACGCTGATGCCCGGCCTGATCGACAATCATTGGCACGCGATGCTGGTGCGGGTGACTCCGGCACAGTCGTTCGGTGACGTCGGCTACAACAATCTGCAGGCTGGCGCCGAGGCGACAGACACGCTGATGCGCGGCTTCACCACCGTTCGCGACGTGGGCGGACCGGTGTTCGGTCTCAAGCGCGCCATCGACGAGGGCATCGTCAAGGGCCCGCGCATCTATCCGTCCGGCGCCGTGATCACTGTCACGAGCGGGCACGGGGATTTCCGCCAGCTCACCGATCTGCCGCGGACGATCGGCGGCATGCTCACCCGCATGGAGCAGCTCGGCGGCGCCATGGTCGCGGACAGCCCTGACGAGGTGCGCGTGCGCGCGCGCGAACAGCTCATGCAGGGCGCCTCCCAGATCAAGTTGACGGCGGGCGGCGGCGTGTCGTCACCCTTCAGCCCGATCGACGTGACCACCTTCACCGAGGCCGAACTGCGCGCCGCGGTTGAAGCGGCCGAGAACTGGGGCACGTACGTCGCCGCGCATGCCTTTACGCCGGCTGCGATCCGGCGGTCCATTGCCGCCGGCGTGAAGTGTATCGAACACGGCATGCTGATGGACGAAGCAACCGCCAAGCTGATGGCCGAGAAGGGCATTTGGCTGAGCATGCAGCCGCTCCCCGAGGACTTGAGGCTGGGCTTTCCGGTGGGTTCGGTCCAGCGCGCCAAGGCGGATGAGGTCTGGCCCGGCATAGCCAGGACCTACGAGTTGGCGAAGAAGTACAAGATCAAGACGGCGTGGGGCACCGATGTGCTGTTCTCCCGCGCGCTGGCGCAGCAACAAGGGGCAATTCTGGCCTCGCTTACCCGCTGGTACACCCCCGCCGAAGCGCTGGTCATGGCGACGTCGACAAACGCCGAACTGCTGGCGCTGTCCGGCAAGCGCAATCCCTATCCGGGCAAGCTCGGCGTCGTGGAACAGGGTGCGCTCGCGGACCTGCTGCTGGTCGACGGCAATCCGCTGGACAACATCAACCTGATCGCCGACCCCGCCAAGAACTTCAAAATCATCATGAAGGATGGCACGATCTACAAGAACACGCTGCCCAAGTGAGGCACCGACTGCGCCGCCTTTTCGGATTTCTGTCCAGCGGTCTCTCGGCTGGCTGATCGCGGGAATCTGGTTTCTGTGCCAGGCCGCTGCTCATCGCGTGGGCCACCCTGGCGATCTACTATTCGAACTTGCCGTGGGCCGGGCTGCGTCTGGGGTTGGCGATTGCCTTTGCGGCGTTCGCGATCTGGGCGCTCTGGCTGTCGCGCCGCCGGCGGATGACCGCGGCTTCGTCGTGCTGTTTCTCTGCGTGGTCGCGTGGTGGATATCCATTCCTCCCCTCGCACGATCGCAATTGGCGGCCGGAGGTCGCGGTGATGCCGCGGGCGGTCATCGACGGCGACCGCGTGCGCCTCACCGGCGTGCGCAACTTCGACTACCGGAGCCGGAATGATTTCACGGTGCGCTATGAGGAGCGCGAGGTGCAGCTATCGCACCTGACCGCCCTCGATTTCTACGTGTCCTACTTCATGGAGGGACCGGTCGGACACACGTTCGTGAGTTTCATCTTCGACAACGCGCCGCCGCTGAGTATCTCCATCGAGACACGGCCGGAGGTGGGCGAGGGCTTTGCGCCCGTCGCCTCGATGTTCAAGCAATTCGAGTTGATCTACGTGGTGGGTGACGAACGCGATCTCGTGGGCGTGCGCGCCAACCACCGGCAGGAGCCGGTGTACCTCTATCGCCTCAATACCTCGGCCGACGATGCGCGCCGGCTGCTCCTGGTCTACCTGGAGCGGATCAACGAACTCGCCGACCGGCCGGAATTCTATCACCTGCTGACCAACAGCTGCACGATCAACATCGTCCGTTACGCGAACGCCGCCGGCCGGGAGGGCCGGATCGACATCCGCCACATCCTCAACGGCCTCGTCGACAGCTACCTCTACCACTCGGGCCGGATCGACACGACGCTGCCGTTTGACGAATTGCGGCGACGCTCCCTGATCAACGAAGCCGTACAGGCGGCCGACGGCGCGCCCGATTTCTCGCAGCGCATTCGCGCGTCTCTGCCAACGATCTCTCGCTGACACCTCGCGCCGTCTTTCACGGAAAAGAAGGGGCCCGTCAGCCAGGATTTCGCAGCACGACGCAGTCGCCCCCACTCTTGTGAATGCGAACGCAAAGCGCATTCGCGTCCGCGCGCGTTTCCGCGCCGATCCTAACCTGATAGCGCGGCAGCGGGCCGCGACCGCGCTCAAGCAGGATAGGGTCTCGTCCGGCCAATACTGCGGCGTGACGCTGTTGAAGCTCCGCGTATTTGCTCAGCACGCGCGGACGTGACCTATCGGCACCGAGGATGACGCCCCACGGCTGCATCACGCCAGCGACGATGCGTTGCTCAAGCGCTGCAACGAACCGGTTGGGCGCGCGCCTGAGCAGCGCCATCAATTCGCCGCAGCCCAGCCCCTGCTCTTGCTTTCGGTCAGCGTCGGGACCGACCTTGGACCATTGCTCGACAGGAGCGCCGGTAATGGCCAGCACATAGTTGCGCGTCTCCGTTGGCATCGCTCCCGAGCCGTTCATCCACTCGCGAATGCGCCTTGGCCCGGCGTTGTAGGCAGCAGCGGCAAGGCCAAGGTTGCCGAACTCTCTCCGCAGTTCATGCAGGAACTCCGCGGACTTTGGCAGCGCCTGAATCGGATCGAGCGGATTGAGCAGTTTCCGCTCCGCGGCCGTGCCCGGCATGAACTGCGCAATGCCGAGCGCGCGCTGGCCGCTGCGGGTGACCGGACCGACAGCGTCGGAGCGAAATCGGCTTTCCTGCCAGATCACGCGGGCAAAGAACTCCACCGGCAGGCTGTTGGCGCGCGCCGCCGACTCGATTAGCAGGCACACCGATTTCTGTGCGTCGCCGGGTTCGCCCGGCTTATCCGGCCCGGCCACCGCTGGCGGTTCTTCGCGAGGGCCGTCCTGCGCGAAAGCAGGCAGTACCGACAGAACGCCCAGAATTAGTCCGAGCGCCGCCCGGATGCGCATCAGTACGCGGATTTGCCTTCGCGGAGGAATCCGAGTTTCTCCATCACCGGCTGGTCGGTGACGCGGACAGGCCTGCGCCGTTGTCTCTCTTTCAATCTGCCCGCTTACCTCCAAGCTCAGGAGCAGCCATCGTATCGGCTCAAACGAGTTCTTTGAAAGGGGGTGAAGGGGCTTCGCTACTGCCACATGAGATGCAGGCCTATGTTCGTGGCTGGTTCCATGTCTAATCGGTCATTCGCGTCGATTTTGGCCTATCCGGGCCACGTCCGCTATTCACCCCATCGCGACAGCTGACATCGCTGGATGTCTGAAAAGTGCCAAAAGGTGAAATCGGAGCGAACGCTCCTCGTCAGTCTCACTTTAGCGGAACTTGAGACGTCTCACGTTCCGGCCACTCGTTTCAATGATGTTTGATCAGACTCCAGAAGCGCGCGATTTCCCTCGCGGCGCAAACCCCGGCCGAGACCACGAAGTCCCCTTGCTGGCCGCACGTGGGAGTTCCGTCAATAGGAAACGCGTGCCCGTAACCTTCGATCGAAACGCTTTCAACTCGCGGGGCCGCTGCACCGCCTGGATAGCTCTTCCGCGTAATCCGTCCGCTGCGCTCACTGCGTACTGAAGTCTCTGGAATGCCGTGAATTGCAGTCCATTGTTCGACCAGCTCTTGTTGATTGCGCGGAAGAACTCGTGTGTCGGCCGTTCCGTGCCAGATTGAGATAATCGGAACTGACCCTTCGCCTCCAGTCGCCTCGCGCACGCGAGCTCGCCAAACGTCGGGGGTCAAATCGAGACCAGGATTCATGCACTGAAGCGCCTTGGACACCGTGTCGGCGCAGCCGTAGGGCACACCGGCGACGATAGCGCCACCCGTGAATAGCTCAGGATAGCTCGCTAGCATAACCACAGCCATTGCGCCGCCGGCTGAGAGGCCTGCGATATAGACGCGTCTTGTGTCGATAGAATAGCGTTGCACCATAGCATCGATCATTTGTCGGATGGAAAGCGCTTCGCCGTGGTCGCGCCTTGTGTCTTCCGGTTCGAACCAGTTGAAACAGGCGTTTTGATTATTGGCGCCCCACATCGCGGTCACCCACGAAAAAACATAGTAGTCATAAAGAAAACTTGGCAGACCCTTCTGCTCTGGCATCAACAGTGCCAGTTCGGCGGTGTCGGCCAGTGCAAGCCATCCAGCATCGCGCGCGAACGCGCCTGCTTTTTGTTTGCAGCCATGCAATACGACGATCAGCGGAGCTGACGGCTTCACGCTTCCCGGCACGTAGCTAAACATGCGTAGGTTGCCGGGATTTGACCCGAACCCCGTCTCTTCGCGCGGCTCCGCGGCATTAGCACCGGCGATCGCCCCGATGGTGAGCAAGACAATAGTCAGTAAGCGGCGCATAGAGACCATCCACCTCTGCGAACGTTCTCGCCACGGGTTCAGGCCCAGGGCGCTTTGTTTTTAGTTTTTCGGATCGGACGTCGAGCCACCCAATTCAGAAACAGACCCAGATTCAAAATCGCCACAAGCGTCAGTACCAGTCCGGCTTCTTACCTGATGGAACCTTTCTGCAGGCCGGAAACGTCTGTCATCCATCCAAGGTTCCTCGAACCCGCTGGTTGCGCGCTGGAGGCGGAGGGCGTGCCGGGCGGCCCGCGGTTTGCCCCCCGCCCGCGCGTCCAGCGACCCGCTGTGCGGCGCCTCGCGAAACCGCCGAGCTGCAAGCTGATGCCAACTGTATCGGCTCAGGAAACTGAACCGCCTTTGTGTTTAGCCAATCGCCTCGGTGAATAGGCGACGCACCTAAACTGCATCGCCTGTCTTCGCACAATCGGATCATCTGACCCAGTCGTGAATATGATGGGAAATGTAAGGCCCATTGCCAGAAGGTGGCGGCTCAATTCGACATCCCGGCCATGCGGCGCCAACGAACATTACAAATTAGGACAGTAAAGCAGACGTGTTGTGCACCGACGACACGAGAGCCACCCCCAATCACATTTTGTGTCGAACTCCAAATACGGATTGTCGTGTGCTTGTCGTGTGCAATTCGCATACTAAATCACATCCAGCGATCACGCACCCAGATCGTCAAGCCCAGAAATTCTGCCAGCGCGCTCTCCGGAGGAAAAGCCCATGAACACGACCGCCAAGCCAAAATCCGCCCACGTCACGCAACAGTTTCGCGACGTGACTGACGCCAGTGCTGAACGATCCAAGGAAGTTTTCGAAACAATTGGCGCCGCCACAACTGAAGCGGCTGAGGTAATGACAACTTGCTGTTCAACGGCACTTAAAGGGATGCAAGACTACAATAGCAAGGTTCTCGAATTTGCACGCGCCAACACCGCGTCCTATGTCGAATTTGTCCAAAAGCTGGCACACGTCAAGTCGCCCTCGGAATTCGTCGAAGTTTCAACTGAGCATGGGCGCTATCAGCTTGAGACAGTGGCCGAGCAGGCCAAGCAACTCGCGGAACTCGCTCAGAAGGTGACGGAGCCACTCAAAACGGGCTTTGCGAAGTCTTACAAAAATGCTGCCTGAGCGCGGCTGCTCGGCAAGCCCTGAAATAGGGAGAACAATGTTCGCTCAACTCTAGTCACGGAGGTCCACGATGAAAGTTAAAGACGCGATGCATAAAGGCGTCGAGTGGGTCAGTCCAGATACTCCGGTGATCGAGCTCGCAAAATTGATGTGTGGTCATGATATCGGCGCCATCCCCATTGGAGAGAACGATCAGCTGATCGGCATGGTGACGGATCGCGACATCGTCTGTCGCGGGCTGGCAGGTAATAATTTCGATGCCAGCCGCGCGACGGCACGCAATGTCATGACTCCAGGTATTCATTGCTGCCGGGAGGACGATGACCTCGCCAAAGCAATTCAGCACATGGAGGAGCTCAAAGTCCGCCGGCTGCCGGTCATGAACAAGAGCAAGCGGATGGTCGGCATTCTCAGTCTAGGCGATGTCAGCCATTCGGCACCGGACGGTCTGCTGATTGAATGCATGAAGAGCGTTTCGGCCCACCACCACTGAGCACGTGTGATGCCCCGTTGCCCGGCAGACACGTTTTCCGCCGAGGTCGCCATACCGCGGGCCGCGGGGGCCGCGGAGACGCGAACCATGGGCGCGCGAACGAGTGCGCGCCGTCGCGTGGCAGACACATTGTTTCGGGGCCAATGCCCATACATTCGGGTCATTCGCGTCGATATTGGCCTGTCCGGGCGACGTCCGCTATTCACCCCATCGCTACCAAATCGCGGACATCGCCGGATGTCCGAAAAGCGCCAGTAACGGAACGCCGGCCCCTCAATCACTTCGCTTGAACGGGCGAGGAGCGTTGACCCGGTCGCGCGAGCGGTGAGTGCGCGGCGCCCAGCTGCTTGGCGGCCGCCTGAATAATACTGACATTGCTTCGCATGTGGCGCTGCAGGTTCGGCACGTTGAATTTCTCGGTCATTTTATACCGGTTGCCGCGGTGCTCGACGTAGCCGCGTTCGATCAGTTCCTCCAGCCGTTGCGTGACAACCTCGCGCGGGCGGCCGATCACACGGCTGATCTCGGACGCCGTCGTCGGCTGGCTCCCCAATTGTGCGATCAGAACGTGGGCCCCCGTGAGCAGCAACTCATGGGCGTCTGCCGGTTCGAGGTCGGGAAGGTAGGTCAGCCGGACGTTGGTCAGGAGGTCGATCAACATATTGGCGATGATCGCACGGTCGTTTGCGAATGCTATTTCTGTATGCATCATGATGCGCCTCTCCGATTCCGTTCTGCCGTGGCCACAGCACTCCCTTCATGAAGGCGTACCGGACGGCTCTATTCAGGATCGTATTTGAACGACAGCGCAACGCGGGTTCGGAACGAGGAAACCTTGCCGTTCTCGACGGTCATATCCATCTTGGTCACCTCGGCGATACGCAAATCACGCAGCGATGAGGCCGCAGTCTCGACCGCGCGCCGGCCGGCGTCCTCCCATGATTGCTTGCTAACGCCGACGACGTCGACGACCCTGTAGACGCCTCCCCGTGCTTTCTTGGCCATGGCATCCTCCGGATGTTGTACTGCGCGCCTCGACAAAGGGGATGCGCCAAAATCTACGATGGAGCGGGGGTAAAAACCACACGTCAGTTCCGTGAAAAATCCGTGGACTTCTCATATCCAGCCACGTTAACCCGTTACAAACGTCAGACAGGTCTTTGCCTTCACACGGGAGAGGTCGTAGGTTCATACTTACTGCGCCCGCCATTTTTGCCTCGATTTGTCGCAGCCTACGGGAGCCCATTCCATGATCCTACGTCTAGCTGCCGCGTCGACCCTCGTCGCAGCGGTGCTCGCCACCGATGTCCGTCCGGCAGCCGCGCAGAGCTACGAAATGGACGAGGGCCGGCAGATGCTGATGGGCGGCGCGCCGCGCAGCCGGACCTTCGGCTTCTTCGGCGGCTGGAACGACGCGATCTCGAAGACGACGGTAAGCTATGGCGGCACAGAGCGGCCGGGAACGATCATCATCAACACGGCCGAACGGCGCCTGTACTACGTCCTCGGTGAAGGCCGCGCGATGCGCTACGGCATCGGGGTTGGCCGCGTCGGCTTCACCTGGAAGGGCGTGAAGACGGTCACCCTGAAAAAGGAGTGGCCTGCCTGGACGCCGCCGCCGCAGATGCTCAAGCGCCGTCCCGACCTGCCGCGACACATGGTGGGCGGCGTCGACAATCCGCTTGGCGCGCGCGCGATGTACCTCGGCTCCACGCTCTACCGCATCCACGGCTCCAATGAGCCGGAGACGATCGGCCAGGCGGTGTCGTCAGGGTGCTTCCGCATGACCAACGACGACGTGGTCGATCTTTACGACAGGGTGCGGATCGGCACCAAGGTGATCGTGCAATAGCGCACTGTCTTTCGCGCGATCTAATGCCGCTTCAGCGGATCGCGCGAAAGGCCCTTCCCGGCAAGCTCGTCGAGATAGTCCTGCCATTTGCGGTCGCGATCACGGCCAAGCTCCGACAGGTAGTCCCAACTGAAGATGCCGGTCGAGTGCAGGTCGTCGAACACGAGGCGCACGGCGTAATTGCCGACCGGCTGCACTTCGAGGATCGCGACGTCACGCTTGCCGGGCACGGTCTTGCGCTCGTCCGGCGAATGGCCTTGAACCTCGGCGCTCGGGCTGTGGACCCGTAGATATTCCGCGTCGAGCGAGAAGCGCTCGCCGTTATCGAAGCTCACCGTGAGCGCCTTGCGGTCCTTGGCGAGCCGGAGTTCGGTCGGCCAGGGACGCGTCTCGGGGGCAGCCATTCTTGTCTCCAACCGGCCGGATTCCACCCTATATATAGCACCCTGGACGCCCGACCCCCGATCCGTCACAATCGGGCCAATCCTTGGAAAAAACATGAGTTTTTCGACTTCCACGCTCGAACTTGACCGCCCTGCCGACCGCCCGGTGCGGCCGCTGGTCGACCCGTTTGCGCGCGCCATCACGTACCTGCGCGTATCGGTGACGGACCGCTGTGACTTCCGCTGCGTATACTGCATGTCGGAGCACATGAGCTTCCTGCCCAAGGCCGATTTGCTCACTCTCGAAGAGCTTGATCGGCTTTGCTCGGCCTTCGTCGCCAAGGGCGTCCGCAAAGTTCGGCTGACCGGCGGCGAACCTCTGGTCCGGCGCGGCATCATGACGCTGGTCTCGTCGCTGTCGCGACACCTCAGGACCGGGGCGCTGGACGAGCTCACTTTGACCACCAACGGCTCGCAACTCGTGAAGTATTCCTCCGAGCTCAAATCCCACGGCGTCGAGCGCATCAACGTATCGCTCGACACGCTCGATCCCGACAAGTTCCGCGCCATCACCCGCTGGGGCGAACTCGATAAGGTGACCGCCGGCATCGACGCCGCGCAGGCGGCCGGCCTCAAGGTCAAGATCAACGCCGTCGCGCTCAAGGGCGTCAACGAAGACGAGCTTGCAGACCTCGTGGCATGGGCGCACGGCCGCGGCATGGATATCACGCTGATTGAAGTGATGCCGCTCGGCGAAATCGGCGGCGACAGGCTCGACCAGTACCTTCCGCTGTCGATGGTGCGGGCGCGGCTCGCCGAACGCTTCAGCATGGACGAGATCGACTACATGACCGGCGGGCCGGCGCGCTACGTGCGCGTCAAGGAAACCGGCGGCCGGCTCGGCTTCATCACGCCGATGACGCACAACTTCTGCGAATCCTGCAACCGCGTGCGGATCACCTGCACCGGCACGCTGTTCATGTGCCTGGGCCAGGAGGATGCGGCGGACCTGCGCGCGCCGCTGCGCGCTTCCGAGGCCAACGACCTGCTCTATGCCGCGATCGACGAGGCGATCCTGCGCAAGCCGAAAGGACACGACTTCGTCATCGACCGCCGGCACAAACGTCCGGCGCTGTCGCGCCACATGAGCGTGACCGGCGGCTGAGGCCGCCCGTCGCCAAAATCCGTGGCGCTTTCCGCCAATCAACGCGGCATCCTTGCGCTGATCTGCGGCATGGTCGCCTACACCATCAACGACGCGATGGTGAAGTCGATCGCCTACAAATATCCGATCGGCGAGGTCGTCTTCGTCCGTGGACTGATGACCGCGGCGCTGATCGGCGCAGCGGTGCTGGCGCTCGGCCATGCCCGAGAGCTCCGTCACGCTGCCGACAAGCCAATACTGGTTCGTTCGGTGTTCGACGGGCTGTCGACCGCTTGCTTCATCGCCGCGCTGGTGCACATGAAGCTCGCCGACCTCGCGGCCATGCTTCAGGTCTCGCCGCTGATCCTGACCGCGCTCTCGGTGCTGTTCTACCGCGAGCTGGTGGGCTGGCGCCGCTGGACGGCGATCCTGGTGGGCTTCGCCGGCGCAATGTTCGTCGTGAAGCCGACACCGGCGGCCTTCGACATCTGGGCGGTGGTGGCGATCGCCGCCGCAACATCCTCGGCTTTGCGCGAAATGCTGACCCGGCGGATCGACCGTAGCGTGCCGACGGTCGTCATTGCATTCATGGGATCGATCGGAATTCTCGTGGCGGGAGCGCTGTTCGCGGCAACTGGCGAGTGGCGCGCGATCCCGTCCCACGATCTTGCCACCCTCGCGGGCGCGGCGGTTTTCGTCGGCATCGCGACTTATTCGATTGCGTTGGCGTTCCGGGGCGTCGACCTCTCGGTGGTGGCCCCGTTCCGCTACAGCTACCTCATCACTTCCGCGATCGCGGGCTACCTCGTCTTCAACGAACTGCCCGACGGCTGGTCGGCGCTCGGGGCCGTGCTGATCGTGGGCAGCGGCCTATACGCACTGCACCGCGAGGCGGTGGGCCGTCGCGAAATCACGGCGAAAGCGACGACGGCGCAGTAGCGGCAAAGCAATCAGTTGCCTGGGTTGGGCTGCTGTTGTTTCTGCTGCTTGCGATAAGCTTCGAACGGGTCCTCCTCAAGGACGTTCTTGCTGTCGTCGACCTTTTCGTATTTCACCTTCGAAGCCTCGTGTCTTTGGTGCTCTGGGAACCACGTCGCGATCGCGGGGAATGTCACCAGCATCGTGATGGCAATGCATTGCAACACCATGAATTCGAACATCCCCTTGTAGATCGTGCCGAGCGACCAGTCCTTCACCACTTGCTTGAGGTAATAGGCCGACATCGCGACGGGCGGCGACAGATAGGCGGTCTGCATGGTCAAGGCCACCACCGCGCCGAACCACAGCATGACCGAGTCGGGATGAATGCCCAAGGTTTGCCCGAGCTGCGGCCGCAGGGCTTCGATGATCGGATAGAAGATCGGCAGGAACACCAGGATGATCGCCGGCCATTCGAACGGCCAACCCAGCAGAAACAGCAGGATCACCACGAAGACCAGCATCATCACCGGCGAAAGCGGCAAGCTCAGCATCCACTTGGTGACCCATTCGGCCGTGCCCAGCCGCGAGAACACCGCGCCGAAAATGTTTGATGTCACCGCCAGCAGCAGCACCATGCTGGAGGTCGCCGTGGTCGAAAGCACCGCCTGTCTCGCGCTGGCGTAGGTGACGCGCCCATAGCAAACGGCCAAGATAAAGGCGCCAAGCGCGCCAACCGCCGCCGCCTCGGTCGGCGTCGCGAGTCCCATGAGGATCGAACCAAGCGTCGCCGTGATCAGCAAGAACAGCGGCACCACACCGACCACAACCTCCCAAAGAAGTTGCGCAATGCTATGAATGCGCTCTTCGTGCGGCACCGGCGGTCCGAGCTCCGGTTTGATGAACGAGCGAGTCAGCAGATAGGCCAGATAGATGGCGGCCAGCATGAACCCCGGGCCGAAGGCGGCGGAGTAAAGGTCACCCACCGAAACTCCGAGTACCGGCCCCATCACGATCAGCATCACGGATGGCGGAATCAGAATGCCGAGCGTGCCACCGGCCGTGATTGCGCCCGCCGACAGCTTCGCGTCGTAGCCGGACTTGATCATCATCGGGCCGGCCATGATGCCAAGCACCGTGACGGCGGCGCCGACGATGCCGGTCGCCATGGCGAACACGGTCGAAGTCAGAATGACCACCGCGTAGAGCGAGCCGCGGATCGGCGCCAGCAGATTGCGGAAGGCGCGGAACAGGCGCTCCATCAAGCCGGCCTGTTCGGTGATGAAGCCCATGAAGATGAACAGCGGCACCGCCGCGAACACCTCCTCCTTCATCAGCCCGAGAGTCTGGAAGTAGGCCAGATCGAACACCACCTTGCCCAGCCCGAAGTAGCCGAACACGAAGGCCAGGAACAGCATGGTGAAGCTGATCGGGAATCCGATGAAGATTGCACCGATCATCACGGTGAGCATGACCATGCCGAGGGCTTCTTGACCGGTCATTGCCCTAGACCTCGACCTTCTCTTTGTGCTCGAGCTCGATGCCGGTCAGCGCGGCGTGCAGGCTTTTGATCACCTCGGAGACGCCTTGGATGATCAGCAGCAGGCAGGTGAGCGGAATAATGGTTTTGAAGGGCCATAGCAGCGGACGCCATGGCGTCTGTTCGGAGGTCTCGCCAAGCACGAATGCGTACCAAGCGTCATCGGCGCTGACGAACAAGAACACGACCAGCGACGGAAAAAACAAGCCTATATAAGCGATCGAATCGATCAGCCCCTTGGTACGGGTTGACCAGCTCTCAAAGAAAAAATCGGTCCGAATGTGCGCGCCTTTGTGCAGCGCGTAGGCAGCGCCAAGCATGAAGATCGCGGCGTAAAGCATGTACGTGACGTCGTAAGCCCAGATCGTCGGTGCGTTAAAGAAATAGCGGGCGATCACTTCGTAGGCCACTGCCAGAACCAGCGGCACGTTCAGCCAGGCGACGGCAAGACCCACAGCATCCGAAAAGCGGTCGATCTTCGCGGTGAGCGACACAACTCTTGGAGAAAAGATTTGCATTCGAACTCGCCTAGAAATACGGCGTCGAGAACGGGGACATCCAATGCCCCCGTTCTCTTCGTTGCTGGATCGATCTATTCAGCGGACGAATCCGCCGAGATCACTTCTTTTCCGGCCAATAATAGTTCGCCGCGAACGAGTACGGCGGGAACATGAAGCGCTTCGCGGGCACGACCTTCCCGGCGTACGCGCGCTGCGACTCATAGACCTTCTTGAAGAACGGATCCTTCGCCGATTCTTCAGCGGCCATAATGTCCCAGGTCTTCATGAACTCGATCAGGATGTCCGGCGGCGTGCGCAAGAGCTGCACCTGGTGCTTGTCGCGCATCTCTTCGATGGCGTCGGCGTTCTGCTTCTGCCACCTGATGCCCCAACGGATGAAGGTGTCGAACGTCGCGGAGCGCACAGCGTCCTGCTGCTGCGGCGTGAAGCTCTTCCAGACATCGCTGTTGATGATGAGCTCGAGCATCGAGTTGCTCTCGTGCATGCCCGGTGTGTAGTGATACTTGAACACCGTCGGCAGACCGAGGCGCAGATCCTCGACGCCGCCGACCCATTCGGCGCAATCGATCACGCCGCGCTGCGCGGCAGGAATGATTTCGCCGCCCGGCAGGTTGACGGTGGTCATGCCCATGCGGGTGTAGATTTCGTTCACGATGCCGGTCTGCCGGCACTTCAGGCCCTTGAGATCGGCCATGTTGTTGATCGGCCGCTTGAACCAGCCGAACGCCTGCGGGCTCGAGCCGCCGACCGGGAACGCCACGACGTCGAGCTTGATGATGTCGCGGTAGAACTCCCAATAGAGCTCCATCCCGCCGCCTTCGTAGAGCCAGCCAAGGAAGTCGAAGTGGTCCATGCCGAACGGACCCGCGGGCGTGGCGGAGAACAGCGTGGCGGTCTTGTTCTTGCCGACCCAGTAGTAGGCGACGCCGTGGCCGCCATCGATCACCTTCTTATGGGTGGCGTCGAGGATTTCGAACGGCGGCACGACCTGGCCAGCCGCGAGCGCCTCGATCTTGATCTGGCCGCTCGTCAGCATGCCGATCCGCTCGGCAACCATTCTGAAATTGTCCTGCAGCGTCAAGCTGGCAGGCCAAGTCGATTGCATCTTGAGCGTTCTTGTCTGCTGCGCACTTGCCGGTGCGGCAATGCACATCGCCGCAGCGGTGGCGACGACAAACGACAATCCGCCTTTGAATTTCAACATCTAAACCCTCCCCTCCGAGGTAGAAACGCGATCATCAACTGTAACTGGCGTATGACACAGGCGCAACGCGGCCAGCCGCCGCTTCGCAGGGCAATAGCGCCCCAGGACGCTGGTTTTGTGGGCAAGACGAAAGTCGTAGCCGGCGCAACGAACGCCGCGCGGCGCTATGCCTCGATCACGATCTTGGGCGCCGGTTTGGCAGCACCCCCGGTGTCCAACTGGACGCGGACATTTTGAGCGATGGCGCGATAGGCCTTCGCATGAGGGCCGTCGGGCTGGGTCGCCACGATCGGCAGGCCGGCGTCGGAGGTCTCGCGGATCGCCATGTCGAGCGGCACTTCACCGAGAAACGGCACGCCGAGCCGCTCGGCTTCGCGCCGCGCGCCACCGTGGCCGAAGATGTCGGAGCGCTCACCGCACTTCGGGCAGATGAAGGTGCTCATGTTCTCGACGATGCCGAGCACCGGCACGTTGACGCGCTTGAACATCGCGATGCCGCGCCGCGCGTCGATCAGGGCGAGATCCTGCGGCGTCGAGACGATCACCGAGCCCTTGAGCGGCACCTGCTGCGCCATGGTGAGCTGCGCGTCGCCGGTGCCGGGCGGCATGTCGACCACCATGATGTCGAGCGTGCCCCACTCCACCTCGCGCAGCATTTGCGTGAGCGCCGACATCACCATCGGCCCGCGCCAGATCATCGGCGTCTCTTCCTCGATCAGGAAACCGATCGACATCACGGTGAGACCGTGGCGCTCGATCGGCTTGAGCCGCGTGCCGCCGACGGTCTGCGGCTTCTCCCTGATGGCGAGCAGCTTCGGCAATGACGGTCCGTAAATGTCGGCGTCGAGGATGCCGACCTTCATGCCAAGGTCGCGCAGCCCGAGCGCGAGGTTGACCGCAGTGGTGGACTTGCCGACGCCGCCCTTGCCGGACGCGACCGCGATGATCGACGTCACGCCCGGCACACCCTGCGGGCCCTGCTCGCCGCGCGGCGCAGCGCCACGCGCCGGTGCGCCTTGCGGCGGGCGGGCGCCGGGCGCGCCACCCTTTCGTTCCGCGGTCAGCGCCACCATCACGGACTGCACGCCGGGCATCGCCTTCACCGCCGCTTCGGCGCTCTTGCGAACCGGCTCCCAGGCCTGCGCCACGGCGGCGTCCACGTTGATCGAGAAGAACACCTTCTCGCCCGCCACGATTTCTGACAGCGTTCCGGTCTTGGGCAGCGGCGTGCCGTCAGGCGCGGCGACTTTGCCGAGCGCGTCCAGCACCTGTTCCTTGGTCACCGCCATCCTGCGTTTCCTGACGTGTTTGCGGGCGCACCATAGAGCCGCCCGCACCCTGGTCAACGCCGCAGGCGCAAGATATTGATGCGCCAACCGCGCACAAGGAGGAGACGATGGCGAAGGTGGCGTTTCTCGGTCTTGGCGTCATGGGCTACCCCATGGCCGGGCATCTCAAGAACAAGGGCGGCCACGAGGTCACCGTCTACAACCGCACCCATGCCAAGGCGGAAAAGTGGGCCAGCCAGTTCGGCGGCAAGGCCGCCAAGACACCGAAAGAGGCCGCCGAGGGCCAGGACTTCGTGATGATGTGCGTCGGCAACGACAACGACGTGCGCGAGGTCGCGCTCGGCACCAATGGCGCATTCGGCGGGCATGAAGAAGGGCACAGTGTTCGTCGATCACACCACCGCTTCCGCCGAGATCGCGCGCGAGCTTTATGCCGAGGCGAAGAAGCGCGGCTTCGACTTCGTCGATGCGCCGGTGTCGGGCGGCCAGGCCGGCGCCGAGAACGGCGTGCTCACCGTGATGTGCGGCGGCGACGCCGAGCCGTTCGCCCGCGCCGAGAAGGTGATCGCTGCCTACGCACGTGCCTGCAATCTGATGGGCACGCCGGGCTCCGGCCAGCTCGCCAAGATGGTCAACCAGATCTGCATCGCCGGCCTGGTGCAGGGCCTCGCCGAAGGCATCCACTTCGCCAAGAAGGCCGGCCTCGACATCGAGAAGCTGATCGCAACCATCTCCAAGGGCGCGGCGCAGTCCTGGCAGATGGAGAACCGCTACAAGACCATGGCGGCCGGCAAGTACGATTTCGGCTTCGCGGTCGACTGGATGCGCAAGGACCTCTCGATCTGCATCGGCGAGGCGCGCAAGAACGGCGCCAACCTGCCGATCGCCGCGCTGGTCGACCAGTTCTACGCCGAGGTGCAGAAGATGGGCGGCAGCCGCTGGGACACGTCGAGTCTGCTTGCCAGACTTGATCGCTGATCCTTAAACTCGCCGCAGCGAAACGCAGGAGGCTGCCATGTCGGAACCGATCTGGAACAAGTTCCTCACGGAGCGCGACAAAGCGGTGTTCGGCAACTCCGGCTACGGCGCCCGCCAGGGCTTCGGCAAGCGTCCTGCGCTGCTCATCATCGACGTGAACTACGCGTTCTGCGACGAGCGGCCGATGCCGATCCTGGAGTCGATCAAGCGCTGGCGAAACTCCTGTGGCGAGGACGCCTGGGTGGCGATGCCCTATCTCAAGTCGTTGATCGAAAAGGCGCGCGAGAAAGGCGTTCCGGTGATCTACACGACCGGCGTGCGGCGCACCGACAACTGGGACAACGGAAGCTGGAGCTGGAAGAACAACCGCTCCAACGAAGATCGCTCCAACCCGGTCGGCACCAACATCGACGGCAACGAGATCGTTGCCGAAATCGCGCCCGGGCCGAAAGACATCGTGATTTACAAGCAGAAGCCGTCCGGCTTCTTCGGCACCAACATGACGAGCTATCTCACCCTGCTCGGCTGCGACAGCGTGATCGTCACCGGCACCACCACATCGGGCTGCGTGCGCGCCACGGTGCTTGACGCCTTCAGCCTGAACTACCGCATCAGCCTGGCCGAGGAAGGCTGCTTCGACCGCAGTCAGGCCAGCCACGCCATCAACCTGTGCGACATGAATGCGAAGTATGCCGACGTCGTGAAAACCTCGGAGGTGCTTGAGTTCTTCGACACCCTCCCGGCGAACCAGTTCAACCTGCCGAGCGGTGCGCCGCATGCCGGTCCGCCCGGCAAGCAGGCCGGCTGACGGTCAGACGTCGAGCGCCAATCCGTCTTCAGCCACGATCAGTCCGGCGGCCCGCGCCTCGTCCTGGCGCTCGAGCATGGTCGGATTCATGTGCGTGATCATGATGCGCTTGGCCTTCAACAACGCACGTTTCTCCTGCGATCGTAGCGAAACTGGTGTGGCCGGGCAGGCTGCGGTCGTAGTCGTAGCACTCGACGATGAAGAGGTCGGCCCCGTCGGCGATCGGCATGCAGCGCGTCGGTCCATTCGGTGTCGCCGGAATACGATAACGTCTTGCCGCCTTGCGTCAACCGTACCGCGGTCGATGGCGCGCCAGAATAGTGCACGACCTCCGCGGTCCGAACCGCGAAGCCAAGCACTTCGTCCGGTATGTCCGGGCGTCGATCTCGCCAACCTCGAACGGAAACCGCCAGGCGTTCTTGCTTGACGCCGGGAAAGAACACCTCCAACGCCGCGGTGACGCGCTCGCGCGTGCTCCGGGCGGCCCGACCACCGTCAACGGCTTGTCGCGATGCAGGTGGAATTGCAATTCCAGCAGCAGGAACGGCAACGCGCCGAAATGATCGCCATGCAGATGACTGAGCACGATGCCGTCGATCGAATTGAAGTCGACTCCTCGCACCTTCAGCGCAACCGGAGTGGAGGCGCCGCAGTCGAGCAGGACGGTGCTCTTGGCACCCTGCACCATGAAGCAGGTGTTGAAGCGCCCGCCGGAGCCGAACGCGTCGCTGCAACCGATCACCGTCAGCCGCATGATCAGGCCTTGGCGCTCGGCCGCGCCGAAACGTCGGCGTGCCAGCGCTTCACGTTGACGAGTTCCTCAGGCACCGCGAGCTTCGCCGGCTTCATGAAATCGATGCCAATCATGCCGGTGATGTCGGCGACGCTGTAGCGGTCGCCGGCCGCGAACGGGCGGTCCTTCAGCTCCCTGTCGAGCACGTGGAGAAAATCCATGACGCGCGGCTTGTTCGCCTCCGCCCAGGCCGGCACCTGCGGCACTTCCATTTCCTTCATGGCGGGATGCGTGTTGCGGAACACGTGCCCAACCTGAAGCATGCAGATGAAGCTCCATCCGCCGCTGCCACATTTCGATCGTCGCTACCTCTTTGGGCTCAGTACCGAACAGCGGCGGATTCGGGTGCAGCAACTCGAAATAGCGGCAGATCGCGATCGATTCCGTGATCACGGTGCCGTCGTCCAGCACCAGGGCCGGCACCCGCTGCAGCGGATTGATCGCGGTGAAGGATGCCGACTTGTGGCGCCAACGCACCCAGATCGACCGGCTCGGTCGGCACCGTGATGCCTTTTTCCGCCAAAAACACCCTGCACCCGCCGAGGATTGGGCGCCCTGCCGCCGTCATAGAGCTTCATGAATCATCCGCCGTTAACCATGGGATTTATAGCCGGTTTAAGCCAGGTCTTAAGGTTTTTGGGCGACTTTGACGCGCTTTTTCGCGACCTGTGGCGTACTTGTGTGAGCGTAACCGAAAACGACATTCCGATGCCCAGCGAAAAGCCGCTGGCCAAGCGCCGACGGCTGGCCGCGCAGCGTGTCCGCGAAGCGCGCGACATGCTCACATCGACCACCGGCACGCGCGTCGCCTTCGACTACGAGTTGCTGCGCCAGTTCGCCGAAAACCGCCTGTCGGCATCGCTGGTGATCCTGCTGCTGGTCGGCACGGTCGGCTTCCTGTCGAGCCTGTGGACCGGCGCGGTGATGGCCGGCGCCTGGACCGCGGCGGTGCTGGTCATCCATGCGGTGATCATCACCAAGTGCCGGCAGTTCCTCAGCGAGAATCCCAACGGGATGAACCTGCGCGCCTGGCGGCTGCGCTTCATCGTCCTCGATCTCTTCTACGGCCTCGCCTGGATGTACAACCTGGTCCATCCGCTCGGCCAGGACGAAGGCTCGAGCACCTTCATGCTGTTCGTCATGCTGATGGTGGTCGCGGTGTCGAGCATGCTCGCGTCGAGCCTGCCGATGGCGGTGCTCGCGGCGACCATTCCGGTTTCGGCCGCGGTGGCGCTCAACTTCGCGCTGCAAGGCGACCTGCACAACACCATCCTCGGCATCATGGCGGTGGCCGCGCAGGGCTACTTCACCCTCCTCGCCTACCGGCTCTATTCGTCAGGCCTTGCGACGCTGGTGGCGCGCGCCGAAAAGGACGCGCTGATCGGCGAGCTCGAACAGTCGAAGGCGATCTCCGACGAGGCGCGCCGCCGCGCCGAAGGCTCCAACATCGCGAAGTCGCAGTTCCTCGCGCAGATGAGCCACGAGCTGCGCACGCCGCTCAACGCCATCCTCGGCTTCTCCGAGGTGATGAAGGGCGAGATTTTCGGGCCGCACGCGGTGCCGGCCTACAAGGAATACTCGAACGACATCCACAATTCCGGCCAGCACCTGCTCGGCCTGATCAACGAAATCCTCGATCTGTCGCGCATCGAGGCCGGCCGCTACGAGCTCAACGAGGAGCCGGTGATGCTCACCACGGTGGTGGAGGATTGCCACCATCTGCTCAAGCTGCGCGCCCAGAACCGCGGCATCACCGTCCACAACGTGTTCGAAGCCGATCTGCCGCGCATGTGGGCGGACGAGCGCGCGTTGCGCCAGATCTGCCTCAATCTCCTCTCCAACGCGATCAAGTTCACGCCGCCGGGCGGCGAAATCTGGCTCAAGGTCGGCTGGACCGCAGCCGGCGGCCAATACATGAGCTGCAAGGACACCGGCCCGGGCATTCCCGAGGAGGAAATTCCGGTCGTGCTGTCGTCGTTCGGCCAAGGCTCGAACGCGATCAAGTCCGCCGAACAAGGCGCCGGCCTCGGCCTGCCGATCGCCAAGAGCCTGGTCGACATGCATGGCGGCACCTTCACGCTCAAATCCAAGGTGCGCATCGGCACCGAGTTGATCGCGACCTTCCCGCCGGAGCGCGTCATGGCCGCGCTGCCGCCGATCGCCGAGCCGGCACCGGCACGCTCAACCGGAAGAAAAGCGGGCCGACGGCGACACGCGTTCGCTGTTCCGGATGCGCGCCTGAAGCCTTTCGCGCCTTCCGCGATTGCGTTCCCCGCCGCGTCCCCTATTTTGGGGCAAACACGCTGATTCCCGTCATGGCCGCGATCGAGACCCCCTGCATCAAGGTGTGCATCGTCGAACACCATTCCGGGCTTTGCCTCGGTTGCGGCCGCACGCTCGGCGAAATCGCGAACTGGACCGCTTTCACCGACGGCGAGCGTTCGCGCATCATGGCCGAACTGCCGCAGCGCATGGAAAGCATGCGCCGGCAAGCCGCCGAAGCCAGCGCATCGTGAGGGCCTGACCCCGTGCCCCGCCGCCTGCTCTGGATCCTGCTGATCGGCCTCGCGCTCACGCTGGTCGTTCTGATCGCGCGCAATGACGCCGGCACCATCGGCATGCCGTCCTTGAACATGTCGACCGACGACTTCGGCTCGCTCGCCTACAATCTCGCGCTCATCGTGTTTCTCGGCGGCACGGTGCTGGTGCTGTTCCGCGAGCGCTTCTCGCAGGCGCTGGAAGCGGCGCTGTTCTGGGTGGCGGTCGGGCTGGTGCTGGCGCTCGGCTACACCTACCGCATGGAACTGCGCGACGTCGGCAACCGGGTTCTGGCCGAATTCGTGCCGGGGCGCGCCGTGAGCCGCGGGGTGCGCACCGTCGAGATCGTGCGCGGACGCGCCGGCGATTTTCAGGTTTCCGCGCAGGTCAACGGCGCACGGTCCAACATGGTGCTGGACACCGGCGCCAGCGCCGTCGTGCTCACCCAGGAGGCGGCCAAGGCGGCGGGCCTGCCGCTCGAGGTTCTGGCCTACACCGTCAACGTCGATACCGCCAACGGCCGCACCCGCGCCGCCGCGGTCACGCTCGATCGGCTCGCGGTCGGCGACATCGTCGAGCGCTCGGTGCCGGCGCTGATCGCGCAGCCGGGCCAACTGCGGACCAACCTGCTCGGCATGAGCTTCCTCAACCGGCTGGAAAGCTGGGAGGTGCGCGGCGACAAGCTGATCATGCGCGGCTATCGCTGACTGTCTACAGCAGGCTGATCAGGAACCGCACCGCGACCGCAATCAGGAACAGGCCGAACGCAATCTCGAGCCGCCGCTTCGGCATGCTGTGCGCGAGCCGCGCGCCGAACGGCGCGATAGGGCGGCGATCGGCGCCATCAGCACCACGCCGATCAGCGAGACGTAGCCGATCGAGAACGGCGGCATCAGCGCCTGCTGCGGCCAGCCGGCGAATCATGAAGCCGATGGTGCCGAGGATGGAGATCAGCACGCCGATCCCGGCGGAAATGCCGACCGCCACGTGGATCGGCGGTGCCGTAGAGCATCAGGACGAGCGTCGAAACCGAGCCGCCGCCGACGCCCATCACCGCCGAATAGAAGCCGATGATGAAGCCATAGACCGCCATCAATGCGGGGCCGGGCAGCGTGTCGCCGAGCCGCCAGCTCTCGTTGCCGAACAGCATGCGCATGGCGATCAGCGACGTGACGACCACGAAGGCGAGCTTGAACACCCAGCTTGGCGCGAAGGCCGCGATCACGCCGCCGGCTACGATGCCGGCGATGACCGACGGCGCCCAGCGCCGGATGATCTCGACCGGCAGGTTGCCCTTGGCGCGATGCGCCAGGAACGAGCGCAGCGAGGTCGGCACGATGATGGCGAGCGACGTGCCGACGCAAAGCTGCATCCGCACCTCTTCCGGCACGTCCGAGCACGCGAAAAATCTCGTAGAGCACCGGGACGATGACCGCCCCGCCGCCGACGCCGAACAGTCCGGCCAGCAGCCCGGTGATCGCGCCGCCGATGACGATCGCGGCCGCGAGCACGGCGAGTTCGCCGAGCGGGACACCGAACATCGCATTTCTCCAAGAGAGCCGGTCCGGATGGACGGCTCATTTGACGAGAAGCACGATCTTTCCCGAAAACCGGTTCCCACTTTTCGGGATCGTGCTCTAGGCCGCGGCGGTGTGCGCCAATTCGGCGGGCCTGTCCAGGACCATGGCGAGCGCCTCTGCAAGCACCGCAACGCTGGCATCCGGCTTTACCGCCTGCGTCGCCAGATGCCGGCGATAGGCGCGCGCGCCGGGCACCGCATGGAATGCGCCATGCAGATGCCGGGTGATGGAATGCAGCCGCGCGCCGCGCTGGAGCTCGCGCTCGATGTACGGATAAAGCGCTTCGATCGTTGATACAGAAAAACGATAGTTGTCGCAGCAACACCACTCAGAAATGCAATGACTACTTTGTAGGACGACCTGATATTTCTCGGCTGACTTATTTGTTTATTCATGACTTCTTGTTAGAACCGCGGAATTGATCGGTTCGCTTACACCCTCCGGTAGATGGTTAATCAACGCGGCACCTTTACCTGCCATACAGAACTCGGTGGTACGGAGCCATGATCTGCAGTCTGAAGGACGCCCGTGCCGTTCAGAAACCAAGCTCCAACGCTGTTGCTAAAAACGTTCTGCCAAAGCAGATCCACGCGGCCATCGCCATTAAAATCATCGACACCTAACAGAGCCCACCCGCTGGATGGTGCTAGAGCTCCGTAGACCCCGGTTTGGAAAACACCGCCGCCATTTATAAGCCAGGATGAGACGGCTCCGTCATTGCTGTTGTACCAGAGCAAATCGGCGCGGCCGTCGCCGTTAACATCTTTAAGCCCAATAGGACTCCATCCCGAGTTCGGTACGGCACTGCCATACTGAGTAGATTGTAGAACAGTCCCACCACTGAGGAGCCAGCTTCCGACGAAGCCCGTATAGCCATTGTACCAGAGCAAATCGGCACGCCCATCGCCGTTGAAATCTTCGAATCCTGCCGGAATCCAACCATCAGCAATCGGCATTGCGCCGTAGGATACGACTTGAAGAACACTGCCGCCATTTATAAGCCAGGCGGCCAGGGCGCCATCATTGGTGTTGTACCAGAATAAATCGGCGCGGCCATCACCATTGACATCTTTAATGCCAACTGGCGTCCATCCCGTGCTCGGAGCCAAACTGCCTAATTGCGTAGATTGGAGAACACTGCCGCCGCTAAGGAGCCACACCGCGATAGCACCGGTGTACGCGTTGTACCAGAGCAAATCGGCACGCCCATCGCCGTTGAAATCTTCGAATCCTGCCGGAATCCAACCCTGTCCCACAGGCATTGCGCCATACAACACACTTTGAGTAAACCTTCCGCCGTTTATAAGCCACGCTGAAACAGCTCCACTAGTCGGGTTGTACCAGAACAAATCGGTATGCCCATCACCGTTGACATCTTTAATGCCAATCGGTGTCCATCCGGTACTCGGGGCGAGCGTTCCAAGAGAAATCCTTCCGAGAACTTGACCGCCGTTGATAAGCCAAACAGAAATATCACCGGTGAAGATATTTTGCAGAAAGAAATCAGCGCGGCCATCTCCGTTAAAATCGACTTTTGTGGTTGCTGCGCTGGCAGGAATGCTAAGACAAAGCACGAGGCTCAGCAGGCAAATGAAGCGCTTTCGAAACATGGCATCCCTCCCTGAGATCCATAGATTTGATACGCAGACTCGGAGCATGTTCGTACGGGCGTCTGCACAGCAGATGTCCTGTGTTGCTTCTAGATCGTTTAGTTTGCAGAGCGGTATTTTCTACGAAAAACTTCTCCGAGAGTTCACATACGGCTTCGTTCCGGAGATGATCTCCACACCTATCTGCATAGAACATTGTCTGACAACTCGTGATACTTACAAAGCCGCAGAATGCTGACCGTCATTAAATCTAGATTGAGCCTGAGAGTGATTATGCAAGCTGAGTTAACCAGCTCATGACGCAAAACTAAGAGTGAAGCTCAAAACGACTGCAGACGTTCCTAGAGCGGGTGTAAACGATTGTCAAGAAAAAAATTCCGTAGCAAAAAATTTCTTGGCGCAGTGCTTAACATTGTATAAAGCGTTCGATCACTGCATGTTTGTGCTAATGAGGCTGATCGCAGTCGCGAGGACGTGAGTGCACTTGGTATGCCGTCAAGCAGTAATCCATCATCTCCAGTGCACCGATCGGCGCCTGATCGATCACATTAGTTGACTTGCTGCAAAAGCTTCGTTTGCATATAGAGAAAACTCAGCTACAAGGGGGCACTTCAATGGACATATCTGTAACTTCAATTCTGCAGCAACTGAGAACCTTAGAAGGGCTCGTAACCGGTGGCGGAATGACGGCTGAAGAGATCCGGTTAGAACTCGAATTGAGAACTATCGTTGGAGAATAGATTCGATTCGGACCATAGCGACCGTCACAACTAAATTGAACAAGCCACGCATTGTTCCCCCTTTTATCCCGCTCGATCGAAACGACTTCGGCGGTACAATCAAGTGATCCCTTTTTGCTAGTTACTTCAACGTCAGCTCCATTGTCTTAGGTCAAGATCAATTACGCTGACACAGTAGTCGTCCTAATATGGAGCCCGCGAGAGTTGCCAGCCTCAGCAGATATGACGAGACTCTATGAGGTCACTTGAACTACCTGTTAGAGCTGCTCAGATAATCATGTCCGGTCAATTCGCTTGCCCACTACTTTTGCTTAAAAACAGCTTTGTCTAACCCGTATTGATGCATTTTCCGGGAAAGCGTTCTGACGCCGATCCGGCAACTCTTCGCAGTTAATCCGACGTTGCCATCCAGATCATTCAATTTCTGCGCGAGATATTGCTTTTCCTTCTCCACAAGCCATTGCTTTAATGGGATCGAAACATCATTCTCCAATTCACGAGGCTTGTCATTCGTATTATCAGGTAAATCGACGTGGTGAATGGTGTCTCCGGCGGTCATCACCAGAGCCCGTTGGAGCACATTTTGAAGCTCCCGAATATTCCCCGGCCAAGGATACTCCAACAAGAGTCGAAGGGCTTTCCTCGAAATGGATTTGATGCCTTTCTGTTTTCCAACGCCGTGACGGAGCAAAAAGTGATGCGCCAGTAAGGGAATATCTACTTTCCGCTGCCGTAACGGAATCAGATGGATAGGAATGACGCTAATACGATAGTAGAAGTCAGAGCGCATCTTGCCAGCGGCGACCAGCTCTTTCAACGGCACATTGGTGGCGGTGATCACGCGCATATCGACGTGAATGCTGGTATGGCCACCTAGACGCTGCACATGTTGCTCCTCCAGGACTCGGAGCAGTTTCCCTTGCATCACCAACGACATGCTTTCAATTTCGTCCAAGAAAAGAGTGCCACCGTCAGCTAGTTCGATCTTACCCGCTTTTGATTGAAACGCTCCGGTGAATGCGCCTTTTTCGTAACCGAACAGTTCGCTCTCTAGAAGAGACTCGGGAAACCCTGCGCAATTAATCGTCACGAAAGGTTTATCGCGCCGGCTACTATGGCTATGAACAGCACTGGCGAGTAATTCCTTACCGGTTCCGGTCTCCCCTTCTATTGAAACCGTCATATCCGTGGGGGCTACGGCACGAACTATTTCGAAGATGCGGTGCATCTCAGGCGTCTTGCTGAGCATTCCCCCAAATCGGTAACCCTCCTTCAGAGATCGTCGTAGATGGCGCATTTCCATCTCGACTCGAGTCTTTTCGAGTGCGATGCGAGTCGATTCGTGCAAGGAGATGAGATTGCAGGGTTTCACTATGAAATCACAGGCGCCGTTTTTGAGAACATCGATAGCTATATTGATGTCTGAGTATCCGGTAATTACCATGACGGGAACATCAGGATAATGTTCCTTCATCTTAGCTACTAGCTCGGTTCCACTCATGCCCGGCAGTTGAATATCGGTAAGGATGAAATCGATGTGTCCCTGGGCCAATTGCGCCAACGCCTCTTCACCGGATCCGACAGAGACAGCGGTATACCCCTCTTCCGAATAGAAGCGGACAAGTAGATTGCGCAATTCCGGATCATCATCGACGACCAGAATGTGTGGAATAAGCGAGTTGGATGGAGCTGTAACCGGAGAGGTTAAAGGTAAAGGATTCTTCATAAAAAATTCTAGTAGGCGAGATATGGCGAAGTTTGTCCTGAATTAGGTTTAGACGAACTCCGTGTCGGTTCGTTTACCGCAATTTGACGTTCTCGTAACAGATCCGAGCGTTGATCTAGATGTGCGCGTCAGTCCAGGAAAGTCTGTCGTCGGTCGGCCCTATAAAAGAAGATAAGAGCAACGGATAAGCCATAGCCAAATAAAGCAGAAATGGTCATTTTGCGAAATGGTACGACTACTTCGCGCTAAGCAGCGATGGACAGAAGTGCCATATTGGCTAACGTAGAACCCAAGAAGAAGCGCTCACGCCCTGGTCGCCGCTGGCACGTTTACTTGACTTGCTGCAAAAGCTTCGTTTGCATATAGGAAAACTCAGCCTACAAGGTCCGCTTGAATGGACACATCTGTAACTTCAATTATGCAGCAACTGAGAGCGTTAGAAGAGCTGGTAACACATCACGGAATGACCACCCGAAGAGCTTCATGGCTTAGACTCGAATTGAGAACTATCGTTGAGAGATTAGATGCGATTCGGACCATAGCGAGAGATCTCAAGCACATACCAAAGCTGGCTGCTAAAGACACAAAGGAACTGGACAAGTTAGAAGAAACGCTAAAGGCCTCGATCAAAAAAGACGTTGATGATTAGAGCTGGGCGCCGAAATAGCACAACATGAGCGCAACCTGCACGAAGGTGAAGATCGGCTGCCGGTTGAAGAGCAGCTATGCTTGAAGCTGCGGCGGTTTATAAGAGGCGAACATTCCTGAGCTGGCGGGCAAGGTTCGAGTGAAGCTACGGTGAGTGACAAGAATCCAAACCTGCTTTGACTTTGCCTTACTGCACTTATCGCGGTGCAGTGTCGGCTAACAAACATCACTCGAATTGTCCGGTTCCTGCTATTCGAGTTTCTAAGGATCTTGACTAGGCGATTGACAGTCGACACTAGCTGACAATAGTGCGGCCCGTTCCGATTTGCGTCCAACCCAGTCTATGAGCGAACAAAGCTATCACTGTCCGGCGATAGCAAAAACCCCTTTCTCTTTCACTCATTAATCAAAGCAGCTTTCGGCTGGTGTAGCCGAGCGGCGATACTCGCATCACCGTACTCCCCTAAAAATCTAGCAAGACAACTTGGTATGCTTTTAGCAGAACATGCTGTTTTCGTGACACCTATGAACAATCACTGTACCTGTGGAGTAGAGGACTGCAATCGGCTCCTGCGCTATCGCATCGAAACCCTAAGGGAGGTTTTAAGCGCGATGCGCGGGGGGGAAGAAGCCAGAGAGGGGATGAAATTCAGAGGGGAAGAAGCTTGCTACGAACCCGTTAATCAAGCAGACCTCTCCAACTTACGATTCCAGAAGCATACCATTTCCCCTATAACACTGCGGAGAATCGGCATGACCGCCGAGCAGGTAACTATGGCTTGGGGCAAACCCTCAAAGATAAATCACAGTGTTGGGTCGTGGGGAATATACGAACAGTGGGTTTACGGCAGCAGTTATTTGTATTTCGAAGGCGGGGTTCTAAAGAGTTACCAGGACAGCCGGTAGACAAAGAAATGGCGGCGCCATTCAAATTTGGAGGACGTGCGCAACTGGAGACGTTATGGCAATCATACTAACTCTGTGGGGTGTTGTAGCGGGAGCATTCGCATCGACGGTTCTTACGGGATCAGAGAGCGCTACTCATGAGATACTCGCTGGAATGGGATTTCTAATTGCCACCGTGGCCATCGGATGCGCAGCCATCATACATGCGGTGAAGGGCCTGAACGAAAGGTTAACTAGAGCAAGGCACACCGGCAGAGTGGGCACTTGAATCGCTGGTGATAGTGAGGACGCAGGTGTATCGGCTATCCGAGTCGCGTGAGATCAATGCAAGTGACATCGAACCGGCACGCGCTGTGATTCGGATTCGCTTAGCGCAAGCGGGAGTGCGGCTGGCGTGGATGCTTAACGATCCCGTTCGGTAAAGACGACCGATACGATGGGCTTAGCGGCTGCTTCGGCTGTATAAGTTGTATAAGTCAACATCTGATCTGACGGTCATGGCAAAGGTCCTCGTTATCAGCCATTGTTGATCCTCCGCTCACGCCGCCAACATTTTCTCTTTGGCCAACGGGACGCTGTCGATAAAGGTCTGCATCGGCTTTTACCGTAGCACCATCTGCCCTGACGGGTTCGTTCTTCGTTGTACTGTTTGAGCCATTGATCGAGATCTGCTTGCAACTCGTCGATGCTCTTGTAGAGCTTCTTTCGAAACGTCACCCGGAAAACTCGTTGAGCACCGTTTTATGAAACCGCTCACAGGTCCCGTTGGTCTGCGGACTCTGGGTCTTGGTGCGCGTGTGATCGATATCCTTCAAGGCTAGGTACAGCTCATACTCATGGTCCTCCGGATTGCCGCAATACTCCGTGCCCCGATCGATCAACATTCTGTGCAAAGAAATTTCATGCTGTTCAAAGAACGGCAACACCCGGTCGTTGAGTAATTCGGCTGCGCTCAGAGGCGTCTTTCGATCATTACAGTTTGGCAAACGCCACCTTGCTGTAGGTGTCGATAAAGGTCTGCTGATAGATCCGCCCCACTCCTTTGAGAGTGCCGACATAGAAAGTATCCTGAGCTCCACAATACCCCGGACATTCACTTTCGAATTCCCCGTGGGTTTCCTTCTCCGCTTTGGCCTTCTCCAAGGCTGTCACCTGAGAGTTCCGAACATCTTTTTCCATCATGTTTGTGCCAACTAAAACCGTGCCCACGGACTCCTCAGGTTGGCATCCTCCAGGCACTTCTTATGTCCAGCCAGACTTCGCGCCAGTTCTAACCCGTGTGCCCCTGCTTCTTCTGTTGTTTTGAATAACGTGCCCTCGATCCATGCTATGAGCTCGGCAAGCGTAGCGGTGCATGGCTCAAGTATAAAGTGAGACGGCCAGGCGTTCGTCGTCGGCGGCTACACGCCAGACAACCCGGGGACGCTGCATATTGATCCGCACCCTAGCGCTACCAGAGTCAACGATGCTTACCCAGCGCAACAAAGAAGCGCACTTGTGAATGTTACTGGGTCATCAAAAACGAGACCGACCGTTCATTCTCCAAGCGGTAGCGCCGACATACTTGGCCCGGCTGGACTTACCTAAATAGGTGATCTCGACATACAAAGCCTACTGATCGGATGCCTTATTGTTCCGCGCCCATTTTCTTTCCGCCAGAAGATTGACGAAATAATCCCTTTCTTCGGCTGAGATTAGTCCTTCTCATATGCAGTCTCTGGCGCAAACGGTTTTATCCGGTCGAAAATATCCTGAGCTTTCGGTTCGAGTTCCAATAGTTCCTCCGAGTGAGCGTTATCAACTTCTCATCTGCGGTCGCGGAGATGAACTTAGCAAAGGGCGATTATCACAGGACCGCTACAGTTCGGGTCTCTGGTGATTCTGAATGGTATTGGTCCAATTGCACTGAAGCGACCTTCTTCCTAGTGGCGGAATTGATGTATATTGATCCTAGCTCTCACACGTTGTTTAAATCTTTTCCTAGCTTTTAACCACATCTCGAAACAACGTAAATTCAATCTTCCGGCTCCGTCAAGAGTGCTAGAGCGAACTTTTGCTTTAACGCTTGGGAGTGCACTGTGGGCCGTACGCTGATTCATCGCTTGCAGAAATTCGTCTGTCGAATTCGTGGCCACAAGCTGAAGGTGATATCCAAGGATGTGTTATGGGAATGCCAACGATGCCGGGATACTTTCTTGTCCGAGGGTTTTCTGAAGCGAAGCTTTAAAGCTGATGCAATGCCGCCGCGGCAACGTGGCCAACGTTCATCGCCTATTAACGAGGGGAAAAAGCTTGACAACGGGTCACAGTCATGAGCAGCGAGCCAGCTTCTTTGCTTGTCTTCTCTTAGCAACCTCTTAACCCATGACTGCCGTTGAGTGTTGCTAACTATAGGCCGCTCTACCTGCCCGCGAAATCGGAAAGATTTTGTGCCTCACCGGATTCAACCTAAAAATGAGGCTGTCGAGTCAAATCGATAATGCTTCAAACCTCTTCCAGATAGACGCACTTGCGTCTAACAGCGCCGTCGAGATCACCGAATTGAGCGAACTTAAACCGTCTGCCGTCTTTCTTACGGAACAAGAGGTATGCTCTGCCGCCGCTGCACAGCTCGCCAGCCTCGTCATAAATATTGAACTCGTTCATCAGTTCGTTACGCTCGACCTCAAGTACTCTATGAGTAGGGATGTCTAGCCATTTCATAACCGAAACCAAATTGACGGTGCGCTACTATAACTTTCAGGTGCGCTATCAAACGGAATCGTTAGAGACACCATCGTACCGAAAAAGATTTTCATTTGAAATAGCAGAGTGAAGCACTCGACGCCGAAGCCGTCAACGGAGCCACCCTAATGTCGATTATGCAGCAACCCTCGGCATTAACGCCAAAAAGGAGGGTTTTGTTATCACAATCGGTTTTGCTGTCAACGACGACCTTGGCTCACGTAGACCAGTCTTCCAGGTTAAATGCTCAGAACAGCCATCGCCCTTTTAAATACCGCCTCTCCGCAAGAGATTGCGCCAAATGCAGCAACGAGGCGCTGAGTCGCATTCCGTTATTTGATAGGACGACCGCAGCCCTTGCAGTGGCTACGTTTTGGATCGTTGCTTTTCATACACTTTAAACACCAGATGGAAATAATGTCGCCGTTTTCATTGAGTCTCGGCTCATATTTCGGACCGCAAGCGAGATGAAGCACATAAATAATAGAAGCGATAAGTGCCAAACCTAGACAGAGGCCACTGAAGATTAATAAGACTTGATCTTCTAGAGCTAGTCCGGCTATCAGAAACACACCCAACGAACCCAAGGCTGCGGTAAACAAGACGTAACTGAAGTCATGCTTATCCATTTGTTTTGTGACTCGCCGCCGTAAATGAAGTTCTTTTGATGGCCCATCTCCTTTGGACAGTAATCAGGGCGACTGTCCTGAACTAATATACTCAGAACAGGATGATGATCTGAAGGGGAGCCGGAACCAAAAGATAACGTGCGACCAAAGCTCAGCCGGTATTCCTCTCCACAGCTCTGATGATCGGCAGGCTCGCTGGCTTTGGCTTCATTACCAGCCGGTTACTGCCGAATGGTCTTGACAGGTCCCTCATCAGGATTAAATTTTAATCGGAAATCGAACTAATGATGAAAGGAGGACTAAGTTATGTTCGGTGAATTGATGAGATGGAATCCGTCTCAAGAATTGTCCAGCTGGCACCGTGATATCGACAATCTGTTTAGTCGCTTCTTCGAACGTCCTGAGACTTCTCTGGGTGGCTGGGTGCCTCGGATTGAAACATACCGCAAGGACAATGAGTACGTTGTTCGACTTGATCTCCCGGGTGTTGATCCCAAGGACGTTCAGGTCCATGCGGAAGGCAATGTTCTGTCGATTTCCGGGGAACGAAAGACAGAGGAGAAGGGGCAGGATTATCGAGAAACTTCTTTCGGCAAGTTTGAGCGGACGGTAACTTTGCCGCGAGGTGTAGAGACGGACAAGATTGCGGCCCACTGTGAACATGGGGTTCTTGAAATCCGTGTGCCGCTACCAGCGCAGCTTACTGGACGGAAGATCCCGATTCAGATCGACCAAAAAGATAACAAGCAAATAGGAAACAAAGCAGCCTGATCTCAGGCCGGCTTTTATAACCGCCTCTCCTGGCGGTCACGAAGGTCCCTCTAAAAGGGGGACCTTTTTTTCTTCCGCGAACTGGCTCAGCTGATAATCGCCGCAGTTCCTCCAACTGAATCTCGATCCGATTGCATTGATTCTTTAACGTGGTTATCGCTTTGCCGATCGGCTAAGATCTTCTTTCGCCGAGCTGACTCGCGCTGGCTGGCGTTAATTGAATTGGCCAGCGGATCTTCTGTTCCTGACCGCACTTAGAAACCGAGGCTAAATGGAAACGGACTATAACGGGCGCACAATTGAAATCCTCACGGATGAAGTTCATAGCCAGTGGACCTTCAGGGCTTTAGTGTTCGTGCCTGACGGCGCAAGCCAAGCCGTAAAGCGATTTAGTTATGACGGCTCGCACTTTCAAACGAAAGAAGAGGCTGAAGGGGAAGGCGTATTGCTTGTAAAAGAGATGGATCGAAAACGGCATGCCGGATACACGCTAACATTTCCTTCTTCCGTATTCACAAAATTAACTTCAGACCCGCAAATTCGGATCACCAGAGTTATTTAGTTTCTATCTCAGATAGTCGCCTTTCAGGGTTGTTATTCTGTCGATATGTTCCTTTGCCAATTCTGAACGCAGCCGATCTGCATTCGCTTTCTGAGCTATAACCGAATATCGGCACAATTGAATCTATGCCTCTAGCTTTAGGAATTATCCGAATCTCTGCTTGCCACTCGCCATTTGCTTTCTTGCAGTTGATTTCAATTTCAAAACTCTTGTAGATTTTTTTCAATTTCATTCCACTCACTCTAATGTAAATAGCTAAGGCAGACCCGATAGGGATAGCTTGTTATCAATCCAATTCTTTGAGTATTCAATGCCAGCCATTTCTGCCTGTTCAAAATGAGAAAATGTCTCTAGCGCGTTTTTGAGAAACTGAATTTGATCACCCTTTGCTTGCCAGCTTACGCAAGCGTTTAACTTCCTCGCACTGAGGCATTCCGCCAGGGCTTGCGCGAGCTTGGCTTGGTTCGGTAGAGATCTCGGTAACTGATACTGGGGTCGGCATTGCACCTGAGGACCAGCCGAAGATCTTTGAGGAGTTCGCCAGGTAGGCTCCGATTATTTGCACAAGGTCGAGGGGACCGGACTGGGATTAACCCTGCCAAAGAAGTTTGTCGAGCTGCATGGGGGAAAGATTCTGGGCTGGAGAGCGAACCGGGCAAAGGCTCGATGTTTACTTTTACACTACCAATGAGTGCCACGGCGTAGGTTCGGGGAATACAAGGGCTCAGTCCGGCTGCGTCATTTCTCTGACGCCACACTATTTCACCAGTAGGATTGAACTGAACACCTTCTGTCCAAACCAAGCACTGAGCAGGTTGAATGACTCTCCTGGTCGCGCGATCGAGTCAGTCAAGGACAATTCACGGACGGCCTTGAATTTCTGCTGCCACAACAAGCAGCTCGGTAGGCTCATTTGATTGCTGATCAGAAGGTCTCTCATGACGAGTCTTTGTTCTTGGCTGCAGCAGTTTTTTTTCCCCCTGTTCCGAAACCCTCACTGCAGCCGTGTAGGGTTTCTGCTTTCTCGTTTTCGTGTTTTACCCCTTGCATTATCTGCAGGCCCCGAGATATGGAAGGCGGGTAGCCAGCCTTGGGCGACAATAACTCTCCTTAAACAAACGCAAGAGGTGGAATATGTCGACTCACCTTGGTTCGGTGCTTTCTCTCTGGCACTATCCCGTGAAGTCCATGATGGGACAGGAGCTGAACGCAATTGAGCTTACGGAACGTGGGCTGCTTGGTGATCGTGCGTATGCGCTGATCGACAGCACCGACGGCAAAGTCGCCACTGCTAAGAACCCGCGAAAATGGCCGCGTCTCTTTGATTTCAGTGCGACCTTCGTTGAGCCGGCGCGGGTGACCGGAAAACTGCCTTCAGTGCGAATAATGCTTCCCAATGGTTCCACCGTCACGAGTGATCAGGTCGATCTCGACCAGATCCTCTCGAAGGCACTCAACCGCCAGGTGACACTTCGTGCAGCCCAGCGCGGGACCGTTAACGCCGAAGAGTATTGGCCGGACATGGAAGGCCTTGATCACCGGGATGACGGTCATCGATTTTACTCTACCAGAAGAAACATTCTTCGACTGTGCCATGGTTCATTTGTTGAGCACGGCCACACTCGCTCGGCTGCAACAGCGTTATCCGCAAGGCCGCTTCGAGGTCCGGCGGTTTCGTCCGAACATGGTGGTCGAGGCCACCCTGAGCGAGACTGGCTTGATTGAAAATGGCTGGACTGGCCAGACGCTGACCATCGGCGACGACGTTCGCCTGAGCATCACGGGGCCCTGCGGTCGCTGTGTGATGACGACCTTGGCCCAACGAGAGCTCCCGAAGGATAGTGGTATTTTGCGTACGGCGGTCCAAGAAAATATGGGCCATGTTGGCGTGTATGCGGCTGTCGTGCGGGTTGGCACAATTCGCCGCGGTGATCGGCTGACGCTTTAGGGCTAACCTCTTATCTCAAGCAGAGCGTAAGAAGGAGGATGTGTCATGCAGGTTCCCGAAAGACCCTCACTATATGATCGCCTTGGCGGCGTCTATAACATTGCTACGGTAGTCGACGACCTGATCGATAGAGTCATGGTTGATCCAAGGTTGAATGCGAATCCTCGGGTTGATGAAGCGCACCATAGAGTCTCATCGGCCGGCTTCAAGTATCTGGTGACAGAAATGGTTTGCTGGGCAAGTGGCGGCCCGCAAAAGTATTCCGGACGCTCGATGGGTGATTCCCATCGCCACCTCATGATCAATGAGGAAGAGTGGGCGGCTTTTATGTCTGACGTTCAACAAACGCTCGACAAGTTCGAAGTTCCACAGGAAGAGCAGGATGAATTAAAAGCTATCGTGGAAAGCACGAAGGAATCGATTGTTGTAAAGCCGCTTCAGCAGGGACCGGTAAGCAACGAGCGATAGAGCGCAATGCCCTAAACAGGTGATCGGGAAAGCTTGGCGAGTACGGTTTGCGTATCGGCCGTTGACTCGCTAAATATACCGGCGGTCTTGAGGATGTGATTCGTCGATCTGCAGACCGCGATTTGCAAACGCATCCGCGGCGGCAGCATTAGATTCTGAAACGCCCGCTCATGATCAGCGGCGGTTTCCGCTCGGAGGAGCGATAACCGAACAGCAATCCGTGCTGCCAGACATCAACCGGAAAGATTTCGTTCAGCGGGCCTGCAGCCTCACTGATTGAACATCAGTTGGTCTGATCCAACTGGTCGGGAGTGCTGACGATTTTTGCGGCTGTCCGGGCTGCCTTCGCACGGGACCTATGGCCCCGCCGCTAACCAACTAAGAACCGTCCGGTCCTGTGCAGAGAAACAACTCGGATCAAGCGGTATCATGAGGAAATAGTCACTCGGGTCGATGTATTGTTTGAGTTTCTGCCAGACACTTTGCGGCGACTCCTCCGTGTTGATCGTCCAATGCGATGTTGACAGCCTTCGGTATTGGTAGCTTGTCATTGCTTTACAGAAACCATCATAACCTGCTTTGGGAGACTGTCGATTGTGGTTGTAGGTGATGTGCAGGACAGCCATAGCGGCGCATTTTAGCACACCACGCACAGCGGGTGGAAAAAAGCGGCTATGCTGAGACGCTGCGGTGTCAGTAGGGTGAACGCAACCAGACTTGATTCACCGATACGCCTTGTGCTTAGTACCCGGAACCACCGGGAGTAAACCAAGATTATACTCGTCCTCTACGAGTAGAACTTTCATTGACACCGCCGATGATGGCGCAATGTTGGATACACCCGTAATTTCCCAACAGGTAAGTTTCGCCGTGAATCCGGTTGCAGTTTAGGATAATGCTAGCATCGTGTCTCGCCGATGCGGTAGCATCCCTCTTATCTCATGCTGAAGCCGGTCTTGCTCACGCCGCTCGGCACGCCGTTTTCCGCAGCAAAGCTCAAGCTACTTACCACAACGATACGGGCACCTCGATACAACAGCACTGCCAGTTCTGCCACGCTGCCTATGACCGGGAATTTCTAGCCAGTTCACACGTCCAACTTTTTGTCGGTCAGGGCTTCGCTGCTACAGGCGAATCAACTGTTCCTTCATTCGTTTCCCGGTCCTCTTCTGGTTCCGGCTTTACCGGCTTCTTGTAACCACCTGGGCTGTAGTTGGTACAGACACCAGCTTTGGGTTTGCTTATGCTTTTCTCATCGCTCATGACCACCTCCAAGAGCTGGCTGTTCCGTTGATGCTATCTCTTACTTTAGACTCGGCTGCTGTTTTCAGGTGCTGGTACGAAGATACAATCGTGAATAACCCCACTCTTCTCCCAAATGCGGGTGACTTCGGCTCCGGCCTTATACCCGGCAAACCACATCATTAGAAAAAATAGGGTTATTACGATTGCTTCACGTCGTGTGAGCCGCACGGTAATTTTAGACAATCCTAGAAGATCCATTCTGTAATGACAGCCGGCTCTTCTTCCGATCCGTCAACGACTGATGAGCAACGGTTGTGCCCTTATCTGTTTGATCGAGGCGACAATTTCGGGAGGACTTTGCAGGTTCTGCATGGTTCTGTCGCGGCCATCACACGACAGCTATGCCTGTTAAATCAAAGCTGATTGCTTATCGGGTTTATCTATCGGCGGCTTCGATGAAAGTGGGGAAGGAGTTGGACAAAATCATTCCAGATCGTAATCGCACCATCCATGCTCTCATGAACTGAGCCGAGGGCTGATGCGCTCAACCATTCACGAAAAAAGCTCTGGCGAATGCCAACTTATGCGTTATTCGCCGGCTAGTGGAGTTCTCGTGGTTTGTGGTCTTATGTGATTTATATCTTCGAAGCTGAACGCAGATAACGGCCGCAGGCTTTTAAAACTGCCATTCTCCAGTGATAGTACGAGCCGCGGAATGCCCGCGATGGGTAATTTGTTGAGCTGCTTTTCTCCAAACTATTCCACCCGTCCAGAACTCTTGCTGCGCCGGCATTGACTTAAATCGCTCAAAATCTACTCGGGGCGAAATGCTCAGGGACCTGCGTTGGCCGCCGGCGCATCCACCGCTGGCCGGCGGGTCCGAGGCCCTGGCAAATACTCTACGGACGGCTGGGTGCGGGTAGGTTGCGGATACAAGCTCATAAGTTTTAGCACATCGTCGGGAATATCCGAGCGTACGCGAAGGCCCAATGCCTTGGCCCGCTCATAAGTAATCGGATAATCATGCGTCCAAGTGCCCTCGGAGAGAAGCCGCGCCAGCTCGTCTGGCCGCCTGCCGTTGGTCGGCTTTCCCTCTAATAACTCTATGACCGATTCGCGCAACTGAATGAGCGCCTTCTCCGCTTGGTCGGCCAGAATCAAGGTCTCATCGTCGATTTCGACTACCGGTTTTCGCTTGATCACCTTTAGCACTGAGGCCGCCGGATATTTGCCGAGCTGAGGATCGACCGGCCCGAGCACGGCATGCTCCGACATAACGATTTCACTCGCCGCCAAGGAAATCAGCGTTCCTCCCGACATCGCGTAGTGCGGCACGATCGCGGTCACTTTTCCTTGGTGTTTTCTGATGGCGTCGGCAATCTGTAGTGAGGCAAAGCACCAGTCCCCCGGGTGTGTGCAGGATTATATCGATCGGCACGTCCTTGTCGGTCATGTGAATGGCGCGGATCACTTCTTCCGAGTCGTCCACGTCGATATACCGAACCAACGGGAACCCCAAGAAGTTCATGGTTTCCTGACGATGGACCAACAGGATGACGCGCGAGCCGCGGTCACGTTCGATTTTCGCGATCATGCGTTGGCGCGAATACTCCATTAGCCGCCGTGTGATCACCGGTTGAAAGGCGGAGAGCATTAAAAAAAACCAAAAAATATCACCAGGTCCCATTATAGACTCCTCCATAGGCTATGAGTTCTAAGCGGCCGCCAAGTTCCCTCCATCCCCAATTCATCCGGTGCCAAGGTGCGGATATTCCGCCGGTCTTTGACAAACAGCCAATGCAGCACCGCGCCGGCGATAAAGCCGCCAACGTGAGCCCAAAACGCCACACCTCCGACGTCCTCAGGTAGACCGAGAGAAAAGACACCGCTGAAAATCTGACTGATAATCCAAAACCCCAAGTAGGTAACTGCTGGAACCTCGACGAACAGCGGTAAGAAAAACAACGGAATGAGCGTGATTACGCGGGAATTTGGAAAAAGCAGAAAGTAGGCACCCAGCACTCCGGCAATAGCGCCAGAGGCTCCGACAGTGGGTATAGTGGAGTTTGGATTGGTGAAATAGTGAACCAGTCCCGCGGCCAGACCGCAAAGAATGTAGAAGATCACGAACCGCATCGTCCCCATGCGGTCTTCGACATTGTCGCCGAAGATCCACAAGGTCCACATGTTGCCGATGATGTGGAGCCAACCACCGTGTAGAAACATGCTGGTCAGGAACGGCAAATAATCGTCGAGCGGGAGGCCGACCCAATTCTGGGTGTGTGTAGCGCGCCGGGACGATCCCGAAATAATAGAAGAACGCCTGCAGCACCGGCTCGGGCATCATCAACTCGAAGATGAAGACGATGCTGTTGGCCAGGATAAGACTCCAGGTGGCTACCGGAGTTTTCTTTGACGGAATAGTGTCACGTATCGGAATTAAGGCCCCCTCTTTCTATCTCGGCCGTAAAAGCTGTTTCCCTCGATGGTCTTATAGATGTAGGCGATGGTCGTGTGGACGGAGGACCGATCAGCCTCGATCACTCCATCGTTCCAATCCCTCTCGATCATGCCGCGGCTGCCGCGTCACGATTTGCTCCTTCGCCCGGCTCGACAACAAACTTGAGCGCGCCGCGCGCCCCTTCTCGGTCGACGAGCACTTTTTGCCCGTCACTAACTTTCCCCTTCAGCAAGAGCTTGCCCAGCGGAGTCTCGAGCTCCTTTTGGATCGCCCGCTTCAGCGGACGGGCGCCGTATTGAGGGTCGTATCCGACGGCTGCCAGATACTCGCGCGCTTCATCCGTGAGATCGAGAACGATGTGGCGTTCGGCGAGGCGTGCGCGCAACCGTTCGAGCTGGATCTCCACGATCTGCTTCAATTGCTCGCGCGACAAACTATGGAAAACGACGATCTCGTCAACCCGGTTGAGAAACTCGGGCCGGAACTGCTGGCGTAGCACACCCAGCACCTCTTTTTTCATCTCCTCGAAAGACTCCGGATCGTCGCCGCCGCGGTAGGCGAGAATCAGGTGGCTGCCGACGTTGGATGTCATGATGACGACAGTGTTCTTGAAATCGACTGTGCGGCCATGGCCATCAGTGAGCCGGCCATCATCAAGGATCTGCAGCATGACATTGAAAACATCCCCATGTGCTTTTTCGATTTCATCGAACAGGATGACCGAGTACGGCCGCCGTCGGACCGCTTCGGTAAGTTGGCCGCCTTCGTCGTAACCGACGTATCCTGGAGGTGCGCCGATCAGCCGAGCCACCGTATGCCGTTCCTGGTACTCCGACATGTCGATGCGAATCATGTTCTTCTCATCGTCGAACATGAACTCCGCCAGCGCGCGCGCCAGCTCTGTTTTGCCGACGCCGGTCGGCCCCAGGAAGATGAATGATCCGATCGGCCGATTGGGATCTTTGAGTCCCGAGCGGGCGCGAATCACCGCGTCCGCCACAGCATCGACCGCTTCATCTTGGCCGACAACGCGTTTGTGCAGGTGCTCCGCCAAGCGCAGCAGTTTGTCCTTCTCGCCTTCAAGCAGCCGCGAAACCGGAATACCGGTCCAGCGCGCCACCACCGCTGCTATGTCATCCTCGTCCACCTCTTCTTTGACCAGTTGCATGTTGCCCTGCTCACGCAAGCGCTTCTCTTCATCGGCCAACTGGCGTTCCAGCTGGGCGAGCTTGCCGTATTTGAGCTCAGCCGCTCGATTCAAATCATACTCTCGTTGGGCTTGCTCGATGGCTTGCTTAACTTTTTCGATCTCTTCTTTGAAACTGCGCAAACGCTGGATCGCCTGTTTTTCCGTTTCCCAACGAGCGCGCAGCTCTTGTTGCTGCGCTTT
>CAWFCM010000010.1:0-94076 GCA_963814215.1 uncultured Alphaproteobacteria bacterium
TTTGTCGGTATCTTGGTTATTCATACCGACCTATCGCATTGAAAAATATGCATTTATTGGCTGAATGTGGGTGCTAGTCCCCCAGCCAACCCCTAAGCCACCGCTTTCCGTTCCACCAGCGTTAGTCCCAATGCCCGTCGTCGTCATCACGCCGATCGGAGTCGCCGTAAGCTGCGCGACCTGGGTGTTGGTCAGCGCTTCCATCTGCAGCGTGAGCAGCGACTTGATGACGTTGGTCGAAAGCGCGGCGACCTGCGTGGTCACCAGGTACTGGAGATCGGTCGTCTCCATCGCGTTGACCTGTGCCGAGGTCAACGCATTCACCTGCGCGGTGGACAGCGCAGCGATGTCGGTGGTTTCGAGGTCGACGATAGCCGTCGTAGAGAGAAGAGAAACCTGTTGAGGGGTCAACAGCGAAATAACGCGTTAGTGATTGGGGTAGCGATTACGCCGCCCATCGTTCAGTGCCCGACACAAATGGCAGTTGGCGGATCAGCGCCGCTTCACGTCAGGATTGGCGAGGCGCAGTGGCCCGCCTTTCTCGTAGGCGACGATCTGTTCGAAGCACTCGCGGAAATAGAGCTCGAAATTGTCCCACTCTGCCCAGCCGAGATGCGGCACACACAATGCGTTAGGCATCTTGAGCAATGGATGATTGCCGCCAGTCACCGGCTCTTTCTCATAGACGTCAACGGCCGCGTAGCCGGGCCGGCCCTTGCGAAGCGCCTCTTCCAGAGCGCCCGGCTTGATCAATTCAGCCCGCGCCGTGTTGACGATCAGCGCGGTCGGCTTCATCCGGGCCAGATCCTCCGGACCGACGATGCCACGGGTTTCCGGCCGCAGCCGGACGTGAAGCGACAGAACGTCGGAACGCTCGAACAGGTCGTCCTTGTTCTTGGCGACCTCGTAGCCCAGTTCACGCGCCCTCTGCTGCGACTTCTCCTGGCCCCAGACCAGCACCTTCATCCCCATGCCGGCCATGGACTTGGCCACCAGTTGGCCGATGAAGCCGAGGCCGTAAATACCTAGGATTGAGCCGTTTAACCGGTGCGACAGCGTGCACGGCCAGTCGCCGCGCTTCATCCGTTCGGCTTCCAGGGCGATGTTGCGCCGTGACGTCACGATCAGGGCAACGGTCAGCTCGGCCGGCGCATCTGGCGAATTGCTTTTCCCGGTCGAGACCGGAATACCGAGGTCGGTGCAGGCCTTAAAGTCGATGGTGCCGGCGCCCCGCCCGACAAGCGCCAGCAGCTTGAGCTTCGGCAATTTCTCCAATAGCGCGCGGGAAAATTCGACGCGCTCGCGGATCGACACGACCACCTCGGCCTCGCGCAGGCGCTCGACCAATTGATCAAGGTCGCTCGCCGGCTCCCGGTAACGCGTCACCTCATGATGCTTAATCAGGGAGAAGCAGGCGAGGTTGTCGACGACGTCCTGATAGTCATCCGGAATTGCAATTTTCACGCAGCGATCTCCAAAGTAACGGGCGGAATCCTAATCGCCATAGCGGAGCCGGCGCAACAGGTTTGGCCGGATGAGTGTCAGGAGCGGAACAGCAGGTCGCGCGTGACAGCCTCCAACGGCTCGACGGCGCGAAGCGCCGTGCGCAGCCGCTCGCGCTGACGGCGGGTCAGCCGCCGCACCTCCACTGCATTGCTCGGCGGCCGGCCTTGCTCAATGTCCAGAAGCTGCTGGGCCAGAATGAAGTCAAGGAACACCGCTTGCGCCTCGTCGAGCGCGTCGAGGTCGGATTCCATCCCGAGGCCCAGTGCCTTGATCCCGGCGAGCCGCGCGGGCGTCGATCGTTCGGTGACGTGGTGACAAATCGCCAGCGCGCGGGCCGAGGTGACAATGCCGAACAGCCCCGTCTTCTTCAGGTCGATGCGGCCTTGTTCGGCGCGCAGGCCGCCAAACCAATTGAGGCCGCTCGGCACGAAGCCGCGGGCCTCGATCAGCATTTTGGCGAAACCGGCCTGACCCTCTGCGGCATCAAGTGCGTCGCGCCATAGCGTCTCCGCCAGCGCAGTGTCGCCATGGACGCCATCAAGATCGAAGAAGATATCGACCGCCAGCAGGTCCTGCGGGCTGGAGCGCGCGATCCAATCCGCCACACGGGCGCGCCACGTCCTCAGCGAGCCGCGCCATTGCGGATTTTTCGCCATCACGCCACCGGGGCAGTAGGGAACGCCAGCCTCGTGGAGGATATCGGCGGTGCGGACGCCGAGCTCCTCGAACCAGCAGTCGACCCCCGCGGGCGCGCCATCCTCGAAAATCAACGCGTTGTCCTGGTCCATCGCCAGCAGGCTTTCGCCGCGGCCCGCCGATCCCAGCACCACAAAAGCGTAGCGACACGGCGGATCGCCCCTGCCTTCCGACTTCATCGACGCTTCGGCTAAGGCGACAGCGCGGTGCGTCGTCTCGCAGAGCTGATGCGATATCACGGCGGCGACCTCGCGCGCCGTCACGGCGTCGCCGTAAAGATCGCGTGCGACGAGCGGCAGTCTCGCCCAAGCTCGCGCCAAGCCACGTGCGTCGGCGGCCTGCTCGATCTCGTCACCCAGCTCGATGCCGCTTTCGCCGCGCAATTGCAGCAATCCCCGTGCCGACAACACGCCGACGACCCGGCCTGACATATCGGTAACGCCGAGGTGTCTGATCTTCTTCCGATTCATCCGGCCGATGGCGAGATATGCAAAGGCATCGGCAGGCACTGTGACGAGCGGAGTGCTCATCACGCGAGCAACCGGCAGTGTCAGCGCCGAAGCGCCATGCGCGCTCAGCGCGCACAGCAGATCGCGTTCGGTGATGATGCCAGTGCGGTCGGGGATCGGCGCGCCGTCCGCGACCAGCACCGAGGAAATTCGCTCGCGTGCCATCACATCGAGCGCCGCCGCCAGCGGCGCGTCTCGGCCGACGAACTTGGGCGGCGCACTCATTATCGCGCCGGCGCGATGACGGTAAGGATAGGAATCGATGCGGACGGGAGCAGGCGCCATCGCGGGCACCGCACTCTCCGGCAGCGACCAGCCTGCTGCGCGCTGGGAATCGAGCGCACCGGTCAACTGAGACGACGCACGCAGCGCTTCGGCCAGCGTCCTGATGCCCCGCGCGCGCAGCCGCGGAATGAGCGCAAGGAAAATGCGGGCGGCGGCAGCCGCGTCACCCAACGCGGAGTGCCGGCCGATGATTTCAACATTAAGCCAGACGGCAAGGTGTTCGAGCGAGGGCGTGGCCATGCTAGGGTTGACCACTTGCGCCAGCAATTGAGTATCAAGCGTCACGCCTGGCTGCCATCCCGCACCGATGCGCTCGCATTCGCGCTTGAGCACGGCGATGTCGAATCCGATGCTATGTCCGATCAGCACCGAGCCGTCCGAATAGGACTTGAACTGCGGCCAAACTGCCGCGAACGATGGCGCATTCGCGACCGCGACATTATCGATGCCATGAACCTGCGTCGCGGTTGCCGGGATCGGCTGGTCCGGCCGCACCAAGCTCCGAAACGAGGCGACGTTGTCGATCTCCCCGACCACGAGGCGGAGCCCCGCAATCTCGACAATGCGCGCCTTCGCCGGATCGAGGCCGGTGGTTTCGGTGTCGATGACGATTGCGTCCAGCGTGATGAGCGGGGTCAGGTTTGCCACCATCACCCTGCGCCTACATACTCAGGCGCGTGCGCGCAGCGCGTGTCCAACCAAAGTCTTGCCGAGCGACCAGACCGCGCCGGGGACGCGGTGGCTTGCGGCAATCACCGCATCGAACGAGTTGATGATCCAGTCGCAGTCTTGTTCCGTGATGGTGAGCGGCGGCAACAGCTTGATGGTGTGACTGGCGTGGCCGGCGACCTGGGTGAGAATCTTGTGATCCTTGAATAGCGGAATCGCAATCAGCTGGCAGAACAGGCCACTGCTCGCGGTTTCGACGATGTTCCACGACGCCTTTAGCGTCAGCGACTTTGGCGGCCCAAATTCGACGCCGATCATCAGCCCCTTGCCACGCACGTCATGGAGCAGCTCGTAGCGCGGAATCATCGCTGCCAGCGCCTTCATGATCCGCTCACCCTTCTGCGCGGCGCCTTGAATCAGCCGCTCGGACTCGATCACGTCGAGCGTGGCGATGCCGGCTACCATAGCAAGGTCGTTTTTGGAGAAGGTCGAGCCATGCACCACGGCGCGGTCCATCCGGTTGAAGATTTTTTCGAAGATGTGCTTGCGGGTCAGCACGGCGCCGATCGGCACCTGTCCGCCGGAGAGGCCCTTGGCGAGCAGCACCATGTCGGGCTCGACGCCCCAGTGCTCAATGGCAAGGAAACGTCCGGTGCGGCCGAGCCCGGTCTGGATTTCGTCAGCGACAAACAACGCACCGTATTTGCGGCACAGCTCCGCGGCAGATTTCAGATAGCCGTCGGACGGCAGGTTGACGCCCTTGCCCTGGATCGGCTCGACGATGAAGGCTGCAACATTGCGCGACGACAGCGCCTGCTCCAGCGCGGCCAGGTCGTCGAACGGAACGCTGACGCAATCGGGCAGCAGCGGGCCGAAGCCGGCGCGGAACATGTCGTCGCCGTTCAGCGACAGGGCGCCGTAAGTCAGGCCGTGGAACGCGTGATCGCAATGGACGATGCCCTGCCGGCCGGTCGCACCGCGCGCAAACTTGATCGCGGCCTCGACAGCCTCCGCGCCGGAGTTCGCGAAGAAAACCTTTTCGAGGTAGGGGGTGTGCGCCAGCAGTTTTTCAGCGAGCACGCCAGCGAGGGTCGGCACGTCAAGCTGCACGAGATTCGGCAAATCGGCATCAAGCGCGCTCTTCAGCGCGTCGCGCACAATCGGATGATTGCGCCCGATCGCGAACACGCCGAACCCACTGAGCAAATCAAGATAGCGACTGCCCGCGCGATCGTAGAGATACTGTCCCTGCCCTTTGCAGAATCCGACGTCGTAGCCGATCGTCCGCAGAACTCGCACCATCTGTTCATTGAGATGGCGGCTGTGCAGCTGGTAGCGGTCAGCCTCGCGTTCGGCAAACAACCCGGCGATGTCGTGCCCCATGCGTCGGTCAGCCTTTGGGTTTTGATTCCGTTTCCTTGCTAGGCGGCAACAATAATAGCGGCGGCCCTAGACTAACGCGCCGGACCCGATTGTCGCAGCCTATTCGGCATTCCCACCTTGACTTTACACCGTTGCGGCGGGTTGGCCACGCCGGGCCTTCATTCGCCGGGCGATCTGGTTAAGGAACATGGCCGTCGGCCGCAGGATCAACATATCGGCGGTCAGCGCCGCCAGCATCGCAAAGGCGCTCAACCAACCAAACAGACGCAGCGACGGCAGGTCGGAGAACACGGTCACCGCCAAGCCGCACGCCAGAACCACCGAGGTCAGAATCAGCGCTGGGCCGACCAGGATAGTGGCACGCTCCACGCCCACGCCGGGATCGGCGTCAGGGCGATCCTCCAGCCGAAGCCGGTTGAGGAAGTGAATGGTCGCACTCAATCCAAGTCCGAACGACACCACCAGCGCCACCACGCTGGCGAATTGCAATCCTTCACCCATGATCCACAGTACCGTACCGGCCAGCACCACCGGGAAGATGCCGGGCAGGACGCTGGCAAACATCACGGTGATTGAGCGGAACGCGAGGCCGATGAAGGCCGCAACGAACACGATCTCCACCGTCAGCGCCATGTTGAGCTTGCCGATCATGCTGGCGCTGTTGCGCGCGGCAATTGCCGACAGACCCGTGACCGAGATGCGGTAGCCCGGATGCGCCTGCCGAACGGTGCCGAGCGCCTTGTCGAGCTGCTCGACCACCGGCAGGAGCTGGCTGGCGTCGATGTCCGGAATACGTCCGGCCACCACAACCGCGTCCTGCTCCACCGAGACGAAGCGGCGCGTCAGGTATTCAGGCAGCATCTCGATGTATTGCTTGAGCGTGGCGACATCGCTCTTGCCCGCCTTTTCGGCAAGCCAGCGGCGCAGCGACTCGACCGACCACACATTACCAACGCCGGCCTGCTTCTCGACCACCGTGTGCACGTCGGCAATGGTCGACAACGTCTCGGGCGCGTAAAGCGATGCGCCCTTGGGAAATTCAACCAGAATGTCGATCGGATTGGCGCCGGTCAGCTTGGCGTCGAGCCGGCCGCTCGCCTCTACCGCCTGCTGCTTGTCAGGCACCTGATCCGCAAGGCGGTACCTCGGCTCAAGACTCGCATAGATGATCGAAAGACCGGCAACCACAGCAACGGCGATTAAGCTGTAAAGCCCCGGATGGCTCACCATGCGCACCGCAATCCAGCTGCAGAAGCGGCGCAGCGCGGTCACGCCGGTGTCTTTGGTCTGCAACGTAGCGGTGAACTTCTCCTCGTTGCGGATCAGGAGAACCCCGAGCAACGGCACCAGCATGAGGACGCCGAGCAGCGCGATCACCGTCGCCGCGAGACCTGCTTCGCCGAACGTGCGGATCAGCTCGGAACTCGAGAACATCAGCGCGATGAACGAAATCGCCGCGGTGCCATGCGTCAGCACGCAGGCTGGACCGACCACCAGCAGCGCGTCGCGGAATGCGTCGTACTTGTTCATCCCCGCGATCAGCCGGTCACGCGCCGCAAACGTGAGCTGCATGCTGTCGGCGAAGCTGATCACCATGATGAGCGGCGTCATCACGTTCAGGAACATGTTGAGGCGGAAATCGAGCCAGCCGAGGAAGCCGAGCGACAGCAGGATCGCCACCAGCGGCGGCGCCGCCGCGATGATCATGAACGAGACGCGGCGGAAGAACAGAATGGCGATCAAACAGCCGGCAGCGAAACCGAACGCGTTATAAAGCAGCCGGTCGCGCTCGACCGCATTGCGAATTTCGAGCTGCATCACCGGAACGCCGGCGAGCTGGTTGCGCAGCCCCGAACCTTCGAGGGTTTCCGCCATGGTCTTGCGGATTTCGCCGATGGTGTCGTTCAGCCCGCGGGTTTGGACGATTGCCGGATTGAGCGCGAGCACGACCAGAGCGAGTTCGCCATCCTCCGACAGCAGCTTTCCGCGGATGATCTCGTTGGAAAGGATACGCTTCACCAGCGCCTGGTATTCCGCGCCTTCCGGCAATTCGGCGGGAAACAGCGGCGCGGGAAGCTGATTGCCCTCGGGCGGCTGGCGGGCGGAGAAGAGCGAGATGATGCCGCGGGTGCCGTCGATCAACTGAACCTCGGTCACGAGATTGCGCAACCGCTCGAGATTCTCCCGCGCCAGCAGGTCCTTGCCCTCGATGACGATCAGCACGTCGTACTCCGCCGACGGGAAGCGGCGCGTAACCTCTTCAAATTGCTTGAATTCCGGGGTGTCGGAGCGGAACAGCTGGCTCAGCGAATCGTCGACCTTGAGGCGGAGCGAACCGAACGCCGCGAGCACCATCAGAACAACGAGAATGAGCGCGGAAACGCGTGGGGCAACGAGGGAAATAAGCCCGATACGCTCGATTCCGAGCGCAAGCTGCTTATGCCAGGGCTGCGACCGCAATGGGTCGTCGGACATTCCGCCGGACACGCCAAAATCTCCGAATTCCGCTCCGGCGCTCCGGCGCCAAATCCCAGGGCCAAGCCCAAGTCAACGCATAACTATTTCCGGCCGCCCCCGCAAGGAGAGCAGGATTTTCTCCCCAAACCGCCCTGTTTCACGCCTTTTTGAGAACACCCGTTGTTCTTGGTTCCTCGTCACCTCATGGCTATATTCCGCTCTTCCTCCGGGCTTTTTTCCGAGTTGTTCCGGGCGTGTTCCCGACGGCCCTGTTTTGGAGAAGGAAATTTCAATGTCCGGTTTGGGTGCGGCTTCGGGTTCGGCATCGGCGGCCCCCAGCGACCGGCGCACCTGCGTGCCGGTCCAGGTCGGCAATGTGACGGTCGGCGGCGGCGCGCCGATCGTGGTGCAGTCGATGACCAACACCGACACCGCGGACGTCGACGCCACCGTGCGCCAGGTCGCGGCCCTCGCCCAGGCCGGCTCCGAGATCGTGCGCATCACCGTCGACCGCGACGAGGCCGCCGCGGCCGTGCCCAGGATCAAGGAGCGGCTCCTGAAGATGGGCGTCGACGTGCCGATCGTCGGCGACTTCCACTACATCGGCCACAAGCTGCTCGCCGACCATCCCGGCTGCGCCGAGGCGCTCGACAAGTACCGCATCAATCCCGGCAACGTCGGCTTCAAGGACAAGAAGGACAGGCAGTTCTCGGCCATCGTCGAGATGGCGATCAAGCACGACAAGCCGGTGCGCATCGGCGCCAACTGGGGCTCGCTCGACCAGGAATTGCTCACCCACCTGATGGACGAGAACACCAAGTCGCCGAACCCGCAGGACGCGCGCGCGATCACCCGCGAGGCGATGATCCAGTCCGCGCTGCTCTCGGCGCAGCGCGCCGAGGAGATCGGGCTGCCGCGCAACAAGATCATCCTGTCGGCCAAGGTCTCCGCGGTGCAGGACCTGATCGCGGTCTATCAGGATCTCGGCCGCCGCTCCGACTACGCCATCCACCTCGGCCTCACCGAAGCCGGCATGGGATCGAAGGGCATCGTCGCCTCCTCCGCCGCGCTCGGCATCCTGCTGCAGGAGGGCATCGGCGACACCATCCGCGTCTCGCTGACGCCCGAGCCCGGCGGCGACCGCACCCTCGAGGTGAAGGTCGCGCAGGAAATCCTGCAGACCATGGGCTTTCGCACCTTCGTGCCGCTGGTCGCGGCCTGCCCCGGCTGCGGGCGCACCACCTCGACGACGTTCCAGGAGCTCGCCGGTGGCATCCAGAGGTTCATCATCGAGTCGATGCCGGAATGGAAGAAGCGCTATCCCGGCGTCGAGGGCCTCAACGTCGCGGTTATGGGCTGCATCGTCAACGGCCCGGGCGAGAGCAAGCACGCCGACATCGGCATCTCGCTGCCCGGCACCGGCGAGGCGCCGGCCGCGCCCGTCTTCATCGACGGCAAGAAGGCGGTGACGCTGCGGGGACCTACCGTGTCGCAGGATTTCAAGCAGATCGTGATCGATTATATTGAGAAGCGATACGGTGCCGGCGGGCAGAAGGCGGCGGAGTAATTCCTTTCCGGGTTAGCGACTGGATTCTCAGATGAAGAAGACCGGCAGCCAGAGCGCGAAAAGCCGCAATTCCAAGGCGGGACAGTTTACTCTTGGCCAGGATCGCTTTGCCAAGATCAGCGCTGTGGAAGGCATCGTCCTGACCCGGCAAATGCGTTCTCGGATTGCTGAATTCGACAGACAAGGCTTGTCGGCGGAAGAACGCCGCCGCGCCATCATTCGTGCTTATCGGAAGGCCTGATCGGTTCGAATGTACAACGTCGAGGACGACCGATATTGCTATCCCGGCACGAACGTCCTCAAGAACAAGCTCAACCTTCGAGACGCGGCCGATTTGGCCGGTTATGAAGCCGAGATCACTCATCAGCGCGCCGCTCGCCACTCGTTGCGTGGATATTTGGAGAAGACGTTTCAACAAGGACGGTGAATTCTGGTCCATAACGTCTTCAAATTTCAGGCAAGAAATCTACTATTGACGGCTCGCGTTCAAGAAGCCTTCTCATATCAACTTGTGGCGCGCTGGACAGATCGGAGCGGAAATGAATGTCACTGACGCCAGGAGGTGGCTCGGTGCGAATCGCTGGAATCGATCGGAGATCGTAGAATTGCAGAGAAGTAGTCGAGAGGCGACGATCAAAATGAATGTTCAGCGCTTCGTGCAACGATCGCCCCAGTGTCTCAGCCACAGTGTCGTGCAGCTTTAGCAAATACTTAGTGTTGGTCGCGACGAGTTCTTCAATTTCGCGAATAATCTCGCGGAGTGAAATTCCTCCGGCAACTTGCTCAACAAACAGAGACGCGGCGATGGCAGTTGTCCCAGAAGGGGGGCTGCATTGATCGTAAGAAAACGTGTGAATGCGCTGCCGACCTGCAGTTGTTTTTACATCGATGCGAACGCTACCTGTGTTGAAGTCGAAGCGTGATGTATCTTGTGTCCGCCATGCTGCGAGTGCTCGGAACGGGTTGTGGCTCTGACTTATCAGAAAGAGCTCGCCAAAGAGGCCGTTAACAGACCGCGTTGGCGGACTCTGCATGCGCTGGAAAATGTGAGCGAGCCTGGTGATCGCGTCGCTGATTGCAACTCGGTTGGGGTTGGGGCCTAGAATTCGCAGCAACGTCTCGCAGACAGACAAGAAATAGCGCACGATCTCGGCATCGTCCGTGCGGCAACGCACAACCGTGAACGCACCTTCCGAGATTCTCGCCGCCCGCCTTACGACCGACGGAGTGTCAAACGTGACCTCAAGGCTTTCGAGCCGAATTGGAACGTGCCGTCGCAATTCCTTGTCGGGCGCAGCAATAAGGAGACAGGCGTGGGCGTTGTTGTCCTTGCCAATGAAGTACGCGGGATAGCCAGGGATATTAGCAACCGAGTAGAGCAGACGATCTGCGCTCGGGACGGGCAAACCTTCGAACAGAGGCCCTAGCGCTAGCGGCATCTCAAGACCGCACCTGTGGCTCTTGCGCGATCCAAGCACGCGCAAGACGTGCTGGAACCCAGACGGCGAGAACCGGCACGTTCTCCACGACGACTGCGTCGTTGCGAGTAAGATTGAGTGCATGAATTTGGATTGTTATGTTGTCTTGATCTCTAATCAAAAGGTCACCGGGATAAACTGTCCCTCGCAATTCCTTTGGATAGACTGGCGCAGCACCCTGATAGAGATTGGTGCTCATCTCCCCATCCTCATCCACGCCGCGCTCTCTGCGTCGTCCGCCACTCATTCTATAGATAGTGCAGACCTCATTGGGATTGGCCTCAAGGGCCTTGCTAATCTGCAATAGCAGCCCGGTGTTTCGCTAGAAGTCCGTCGTGCCGGTGATCCGCATCTTCACCAGCAACTCCTCCACGACACGCAGGAGAGGCACGTTCTCGCAAACGAGGTGACGCTGGATATCTGTTCTGTCAGGGCTTCGGTGCCGTCGCGGGATTGGTTGGAATTTAGGGTGGCGTAGTCTCCGGGGTGTTCAACCTCGAATCATCCGGCGTTGGTGCGCCGGATTGGAGACCACGCCATGACGAGCGATATCACGCCTTCGACGATACCGCATGCTGAAGCTGAGAGCTCGACCCATCTTTTCGACGACTGGTTTGATCCGATCGAGGCGGCTGTGCGCGAGCGGGTCCGCGATTTCATCCAGGGGATGATCGAGGGTGAGCTTGAGGCAACGCTGTTGCGCCCGGGATCGGCTAGGGCAGGTTGCGCCGGAAGCGGCCCGACGGAGCAGCGATCGCGACGGCCCCCGGCGCCAGGGCGTAATAGCCGGCCACGCACTGCGCCTCGCAGACCACGAACACTCGGACGCGCCGCTCGCCTGATTGGCGATGGCGCGCCGGCGGAGCCAATCGTCAAGCGCAGCTACGCCCGAATTGAAATCCGCAAGCTGATGGCGGCTGCCCAGCGGCTCGGGGGCCGAAAGCGCCACAGCTAGTCCCAGAGCGCCGGCGTCTTAATCGTCTTGCGCAGGCGCGCGTTGGGACGCGGCGGTGCGTCGAGGCGGGCCAGGAAGTCGGCATACGCCTTCGGGCTCACGGTCAGCATGGCGCGGTCGAGCAGCGACTCCTCCGCCGCGCGGCGCGCGGCATCCAGCACGAAATCGGTGCGGGTCTTGCCGAGGCTTTGCGCGGCGCGGTCGATCAGGCCGCGATCGGCGGGCTTGATCCGAAGGTTGAGGGTTTCGCGTTTGCTGGTGCGAACTTGGCCCATGGGGGGTTTCTCCGGTGGCGTTTTAGCTTAGCCTATCGTAATGACATTGTCATTACGATATGGCAATGGGCATCAGTGCAGGACCTGATCGCGGTCTATCAGGACCTCGGCCGCCGCTCCGACTACGCCATCCACCTCTGCCTCACCGAAGCCGGCATGGGGAGCAAGGGTATCGTCGCCTCCTCCGCCGCGCTCGGCATCCTGCTGCAGGAAGGCATCGGCGACACCATCCGCGTCTCGCTGACGCCCGAGCCCGGCGGCGACCGCACCGGCGAGGCGCCGGCCGCGCCGGTCTTCATCGACGGCAAGAAGGCGGCGCCACGTTACTGAAGTGTCGGCCCGGGCCAAGGCCGCCGCCGATGAGGCCCGCAAGGGCGCCATGAAGCTCTCGCTCTGACTCGCAGCCTCGATGCTTGCGGGAGCGTTGGCCGCCAGCCTCGCCGCGCTCGAAGGCGGGGTCTATCGCGATGAACGCTGGTACGAGCCCGGCTGGAAGCGCACCGCTACGTTTTGACAAACAAGGGAGGTAATGATGCCAGTCATCCTGTGGCTGCTGGGCGTGCCGCTCAGCCTCATCATCCTGCTGATGATACTGCGATAACGAAAGAACCCCGGCTTCGGCCGGGGTTCTTCTTTAGATCACGCCAAACCACCATCAACAGTGGACGGATAGGAAATTCTCAGCAATCGGTTCCGCCCCGTTACTCGGCGGCTTCTTGCTGCGCTGCCTGGTTGACCACGGACTCAGCCAGTTCGCTCAGAGCTTCGTCGGTGTCCTCTTCCTCGGCCAAGGTTTCCTTGAGAAGCTTCGCACCTTCGGTGTTGCCGAGTTCGTCGGCCCAGGTCGCAAGCGTTCCATAGCGGGTGATTTCGTAGTGCTCGACCGCCTGGGCAGCGGAGATCAGGCCGGCATCGAGGGCTGGGGAGCCCTTGTATTCGTCCATGATTTCCTTGCCTTCGTCCAAGATGCCTTCGATGGCAGCGCACTTCTTGCCTTGCGGCTTCGCGTCGATCGAGGCGAACACCTGATCGAGACGCGCGACCTGCTCTTCGGTCTCGCCATGGTGCTTCTCGAAAGCCGCCTTCAAGTCGGGGTTCTGCGCCGCCTTCGCCATCTTTGGCAGTGCGGAGAGTACTTTCTTCTCCGCATAGTAGATGTCCTTCAGCGTGTCGTGGAACAAGTCGTTCAGCATCTTCGTCTTGGGCATTGTCAGACTCCTCTTGAATACATGTTGTTCAAAGCTTGGCTGGTTTGATCGTTCCAAAAATAAAGAGCCCCGCCGAAAGCGGGGCTCTATTTTCAGAACGACAGTTTACTTCTGGTTCTGCGGGTTTGCGTTGCCGCCCTGCTGACCGGCCTGACCTGGCTTGTCTTGACCCGGAGTCTGGTTCTGCTGTCCCGGCTTCTGGTTCGGCTGGCCACCCTGTTGACCGCCGCCTTGGCCACCTTGGTTCTGCTGTCCGCCTTGCTTCTGATTCTGATCTTGATTGCTCATGGGAACTCTCTTTCAAAGTATGAATGCAGCTACGATCTCTAGGTAGAGATCGCCTTCAGCTTTCACACCCCGTCCTGATGTTTATTTGCTGTGTCTTTCGACGCATCGCGGCGCAATCGTTGTTCGGAACATTCTCATCGTTGGGGGATTGGCGTTGCGATCCAACCCCTAAGGAAAAATCAAATGAGAATGATTCTGGCACTTGCTGTCACCACGATGTTGCTCACCGCATCGCACGCACAACAACAACCAGCTAATCCGAACGCGAACACGCCGGCCGTCAACACGCCGAACAGCCCGCCGAATCCAGGGGCTCCGGCAGCTGGCGCTAACAGCTTCACAGAAAGCCAAGCCAAGTCCCGCATTGAGACGAATGGCTTTGCGAATGTGAGCGGCCTTGCGAAGGACTCACAAGGCGTGTGGCGCGGCAAAGCCATGAAGGGCGGTCAGTCCGTCGATGTGAGCGTCGACTTTCAAGGCAACGTCACGCCTCGCTGAACCAGTAAACAACAGGAACAGGAAAAGATAATGACCGTCACTATTTCACGTCTCTATAACTCGTATCCGGCAGCCCAAGACGCGGTGAATGCGCTTGAAGCAGCCGGCGTCAAACATGGCGATATCAGCATCATCGCAAGCAACGCCGATGAATGGTACGACGCCAAGAAGCATAATTTTCCCGATCGCGACCTCGATGGGAAGGATGACCGCGCAGAGGCTGCCGGCGCGGGCGCCGGCCTTGGTGCTGCCGCTGGTGGTGCCGTCGGTGCCGCGACCGGGTTGGGTCTGATGGCTATTCCGGGTGTCGGGCCTGTCGTCGCCGCTGGTTGGCTGGTGGCTACCTTGGCCGGCGCAGCAGCTGGCGCCGCTACGGGCAGTGTCCTTGGCGCACTTACTCAGGCAGGGGTCTCCAAGGATGATGCCGACGTCTATGCCGAAGGTCTCCGCCGCGGTGGCGCTGTGGTCAGTGCCCGCGTGGCGGACGCCGATGCGTCCAGGCTTCAGGCTGTGATGGATCGTTCATCGGTTCCGATTTCTGATCGTGCTACGGCGTATCGAGACGCCGGTTGGAAATCATTCGATCCGGCGGGCTCGCCCTACACAGCTGATCAAGTTCGCAAGGAGCGGACGCTATATCGTTGAATCGATGCTTTGAGAAAGCCCCGGGAAACCGGGCTTTCTCATGCTCCAACATGGCCAGACGTGGAACGGCTCCCCGCGCTTGGCGCTCTATCAGGAACCATATTGGGGTGTGAGCTGTTGCCTTGCTGGCATTTCGCCGACTTGGAGCTAGGGTCATGGACACTACCACTCTCCTTATCATCCTTCTCGTTGTCCTTTTGCTAGGCGGCGGCGGCTGGTACGGCCGTGGGCGCTGGTACTGAAATTTTCCCGGGGCCCTGGCCCGTCTTGGGAAGCTGCATCGTCAACCGGCCTGGCGAGAGCAAGCACGCCGACGCTGGGCGACAAGATTTGGGCATCTCGCTGCCCGGCACCGGCGTGGCGCCGGCCGCGCCCGTCTTCATCGACGGACAGCGGATGATCGAATACCGGCGCGGCAATGGCGCGTCGGCGCTTAACATGTCGATGGCTTGTGCGAGATCGGTATCGAGCGTCTTGCCGTGCCGGCCCGCCTTCTCCCGCTTGTAGTCGCGCTTGAAGCGGTTGGTGTATCTAATCGTCCGCATTCAGGCTCGCGAGCAACTCGTCCGTCGAACCGACGGTTACAAGCTCGCCGCGCCGTGCGGCCTTGATCGCTTCGATGGTTTCGGCGTTCGGCACCAGCGGCTCGAACGGCAGCGCCTTGTCCTTGGCGATCCGCACCATCATGAGCCGGAAGGCGTCGGACACGGTCAGCCCCATGGCCGCCAGCACGGCAGCGGCTTCATCCTTAACGCGCTCGTCGATCCGGGCGCGAACCACTGAATTTTCGGGCATTTTGGCACTCCTGTGGGCTACAATGTAGCCCACAATCCGGAAAACGCAAGAGGCCTCACCGAAGCCGGTATGGAATCGAAGGGCATCGTGGCCTCTCCGCTGCGCTCGGCATCCTGCTGCAGGAGGGCATCGGCGACACCATCCGCGTCTCGCTGACGCCCGAGCCCGGCGGCGACCGACGCTCGAGGTGAAGGTCGCGCAGGAAATCCTGCAGACCATGGGCTTTCGCACCTTCGTACCGCTGGTCGCGGCCTGCCCCGGCTGCGGCCGCACCACCTCGACCACGTTCCAGGAGCTCGCCGGCGGCATCCAGAAGTTCATCATCGACCGATGCCGGAGTGGAAGAAGCGCTATCCCGGCGTCGAGGGGCCTCAACGTCGCGGTGATGGGCTGCATCGTCAACGGCCCGGGCGAGAGCAAGCACGCCGACATGGGACGACAAGACCTGGGCATCTCGCTGCCCGGCACCGGCGAGGCGCCGGCCGCGCCGGTCTTCATCGACGGCAAGAAGGCGATGACGCTGCGCGGCCCGACCGTGTCGGCCGACTTCCAGCAGATCGTGATCGATACCATCGAGAAGCGGTACGGGGCGGGCGGGCAGAAGGCGGCGGAGTAAGAGAAGATTTGTAGATTGGCGACTTAGCGTAGACCGCAATCCCCATTCTCAATTCATCGGCGGATTACGGCTTCGCCTCATCCGCCCTTGAGCTACGTGCTTGCCACACAAGCCCCAGCATTGCTAATCCTAAGCGTGAACCACTTGTATCGGGGAATGAACTGCCGCTGCCACAACGCGAGGGCTTTGATGAAACGCAAGCTGCAAATTTGCACTGTGACGTTTTCTGCTCTTTGCCTTTGGACCACAATCGCAAGCGGGCAACATCAAGTGCAGCCTTCGTCACCCATCAAACCGACGTTGCGGGAGCAGAGTCTCCAACGGCCGCCGTTACCCAACCCGGCGGGTTCAGCCTCCACCAAGAAACTCACCCGCGAGAAGCCGGCGGGTTCGGCCGTCTCTTGTAAGGCGAAATGCGCGAAACGCTACCACGACTGTGCAAAGGCGAATTGGACGGCGGCTCAAGCCGGCCTGGTACCTTGGAAGGTCGAACAACAAGGGTGGAAATGCGTCGAACAAAGAGAAACGTGTCTCTCGGGCTGCACCTAGCGCAGGCGACCACCCATCGCCCGCCACCGCGCTCCCCCGCAAAACGAGAGGTTCTAGATAAGCAAGCGTAGCAGCATTAAATCGCAACCGGCCTCTGGCGCTCGTTCAACACACGCCGCACCTACCTCAACTATGCGCCATTACGGCGCGGGCGGCACGGAAGGCAGCGGCCGCGAATTGAACCAGATCGTTCTGGCTCAAGTATGGATTTCGAACTCGCCATTGATCTCGACGGGAATCCCATGCGGTAACTCGGCGAGACCGACGGCCGAGCGCGCATGCTGGCCCATTTTAGGTCCGAGCAACTCGTAGAAAAAATCGGATGCTCCGTCGATGACTTGCGGCATGCGGTCGAAGCCGGGCGCCACGTTGACCATTCCGAACAGCCGCACCAGCCGCTTGATCCGGTCGAGATCGCTCAGTTCGGCCTTGAGGCTGGCGAGAATCGACAGCGCGGCGGCACGAGAGGTCGCGTAACCTTCTTCGATGGTGACGTCCTTGCCGAGCTTGCCGGCGTGCTTCACGCCGGGAAGCGCCGGCAGATCGCGGCCGTGACCCGAGACGAATACGATCGGACCAACCACCACGCAACCGGTCCGGTTGGGATTGGGAAACTTGAAGGGAGCGGGCAGCGTGAATCCCATCTTTCGGACTTTGTCTTCAATCGTGCTCATTCGCATTCCTCTGCTTGCCGCTGACAATTGAACTTTGAACCGATCACTCTAGCAACGCATGGACGTCTTGCATCCCAAGGGCTTTACGACCACTCCGGGTTTCGGGGACACTCAGGATACACGCCGGAAGTCAGCATGCCGCCGTCAACGAAGAAATCTCAAGCCGTCTTGCCGGTGGACATACCGGGCACACAATGCCGCATGGCGCGCGGCATCCGGGCCGGCCGATGGCTGTTCGCCACCGGACAGGCAGGCACCGACTACGTCCACGGTGTCGCGCCGGACGTGCTGCAATCCGGCCACCCGTTCGACGGACCATCGAAAGCGCACCGGGAGGCGCGGCGGTTGTTCCGGAACATCGATGAGGTCCTTGCCGCGGGCGGGTCGAACGCGGCCAACGTGGTGCGGGTCGATCAATACTACACCTCGCCGGACGTGGTCCCCGCGTACCATGAGAACCGCCGGGAATACTTCAAGGGCAAGATTCCGCCGTCGACATCGAATCTGCATCGCCGATTTTCACGTGCGCAGCAGTCGATGGAGGTGCAGGTGATGGCGGCCGTGCTGGGGCCGGATTTCGGAGCGCGCCACGAAGCCGTTGCCGCCGCGTACGCGATCCACTCAAGCTCCGGCTACAGCCCGGCGTTGAGCGCCGGCGACTTCCGCTTCGTTCCCGGGCAGACCGCCGAAGCGCGCGACGAGCACGAGCCGGGCGTCGATCCCGAGGCGCGGCGCGGCCGCGGCTTGTGGAAGGGAATCCCGATCAAGCTCGAAACCGATTTCATCATCCGGCGCAAGACGCAGCCGACGCTGCAGGCCGTCGGCGCGGACCTCGACACCGTCGTGAAGGCGCAGGTGTACCTGCGCGACCAGGAGGACGTCCCGAATTTCCGCGAGGTCTGGGCCAAGCATTTCCCGGTCGAGCCCGCGACCACCATCATCGCGACCGAGACGCCCGGCTTCATCATGCCGGACTCGCGCATCGAGATTAACGTCATCGCGCTCGCCAAGGACGGCAGGACGAAGAAGGACGTCGTCGCTTCCGTGCCGCCACTATTCACAGGCGCATCGGCCGCGGTGCGCGCCGGCGACCTCTTGTTCATCTCGGGGCTGATGGCGGTGCGCGGCGGCGCGCTGGTGCCGCAGGCGAAGGCCGATCCGGCGCAACCGTTCTATGCCATTCCTGCGAAGGCTGAGCTGCGCGAAATCCTTGCGCAGGCAAAAGCGATCTGCCAGGCGGCGGGCACGAGCCTCAACAACACGGTGCGCATTCAGCAATTCCATTCGAGCCTCACGGACTTGCCCGCGACGCTCGAAATGTGGACGGAGGCGCTCGACGGAATGCCTCTGCCGCTTTCCCCCATCGAAGTGCCGTGGCTTCCCGTGCCCGACGCGCGGTTGCAGGTCGACCTGTGGGTGTACATTCCGGAATAGAACCAGCCACAATTATCTTTGGTCCCGATATTGCTTTGTCCAGCGGTGAAAGCCGCACACGCGCGAGCGCAAGAGACGATCAGGAGACGATGATGAACTTGAAGCAACTAGCGACAATTGTCGCCGCGTGCGCGGCGCTGGCCGCTTCGGCAACACAGGCATTCAGTCAGCAGTGGCCGAGCCGTCCGGTGAAGGTTGTGGTTCCCTACGGCGCCGGCGGCGTCACCGACACCATGGCGCGCCTCACCGCAGACCGGCTGACCAAGGCGCTGGGCCAGTCTTTCGTCATCGAGAACAAGGTCGGCGCCGGTGGCGCGATCGGCATCGACTATGCGATGAGCCTGCCGCGCGACGGCTACACCATCCTGTTCGTCGGCAGCACGCTCTTTACCGTGCTCCCGCTGGCGCAGAAGGTGAATTACGAGCCGTTGAAGGACCTCATTCCGGTCAGCATCACCGGCACCAACGGCATGGTGATGGTTGTGCCGAAGGATTCGCCCTTCACGACGCTGAAGGAGTTCGTGGAGTACGCGCGGAAGAATCCCGGCAAGATCACCTATTCGAGCGGCGGGCCGGCCACCAACAATCACCTGGCGACCGCCTATTTCGCCGGCAGGGAAAAGCTCGACATGGTGCATGTGCCGTTCAAGGGCGGCCAGCCCGCGCTGACGGCCGTGATGTCGAAGTCGGTCGATATGCTGTTCGGCAATTCGTCCGACCTGATCGAACCGGCCAAGGGCGGCGCGGTCCGCGCGATCGCCGTCTCGACCCCGAAGCGCATGCCGCAACTGCCGGATGTCCCGGCCGTCGCCGAAACCTACCCGGGCTACGACTACATCGCCTGGAACGGCTATGCCGTGCCGGGCGGCGTGCCGGAGGAGGTCAAGAAGCGTCTCGCCGAAGTGCTGCTGCCGATCACCCGCGAGCCGCAGATCGTCGAGACCTTCAACAAGCTGGGCATCGACGCGCTCGGCACAACGCCGGAAGAGGCGCTCGCCACCATTCGCAAGGACATCCCGGTCTACTCGCAGATCGTCGATATCGCGGGCGTGCGGCTCAAGTAGCAAGCGTGGCGGACAGCGAGCGCAGGATGGGTTGAGCGAAGCGAAACCCATCGACGTTCCTGGCCTGCACGTTGGGTTTCGCTTCGCTCAACCCAACCTACAAGCAAGCGTAGCCTGTTTGGGGCGGGCTTCCGGTCTCAGCTACCGGCTCATATCGGCGACATAGCTGCGCAGCGCTTCGCGATCGTCATGCCACGAAGAGCGCTCGCCACGCATCTCAGGCGGCGCGCGCCAGCCGGGTTCGATGCCAGTCATGTCGGGCAGCTCGTGAGCAATGCCCTTGTGGCAATCGATGCAGGTGCGCTCTCCGGTGATGAGATAACGCGAATGGATTTCCGCGGCGCGGCGCGTCTGCTTGGTGAAGTCCATCGCCATGGAGGAATGGCAGTTGCGGCATTCGAGCGAGTCGTTGGCCTTCAATCGCGCCCACTCGTGCTTGGCAAGCTCCAGGCGCATGTCGAGGAACTTCTGGCGCGTTGCAATGGTGCCGAAGAGCTTGCCCCAGACCTCCTTTGACGCCTGCATCTTGCGGGCGATCTTGGCTGTCCACTCGTGCGGCACGTGGCAATCCGGGCAAGTCGCGCGCACGCCAGACCGGTTGGAAAAGTGCACCGTCCGCTGCAGCTCCTGATACACGTTGTCGTGCATCTCGTGACAGGAAATGCAGAACTTCTCGGTGTTGGTCAGCTCCAGCGCTGTGTTGAAAGCGCCCCAGAACAGAACGCCGCAGACGAAGCCGCCGAGCGTCAGAAACCCCAAGCTTAGATGGACGCTGGGCCGGCTGACAAGCCCCCAGAACCAGATTACGAGAGCCTTCGCGCGCGCCCACAAGCCTTTCATCGGACCATGCTCACGGCTTCGGTTTTACGAGCACCATGTCCTCGAACGTATTCGGGACAAGCGGCTGCGCGTCGGTTTGGGGCACGTGGCAGGCGTTGCAGAAATAACGGCGCGGAGTGACGTCGGCCAGCACCTGGTTGTCGCGGTCCATGAAGTGGGTGACGCTGATCATCGGCGCGCCCGACCCTTCGGTGTACTGGCGGCGATGGCAATCGAGGCAGCGGTTGGTCCTTAGCGTCAACTGATAGCCGTCGATCGAATGGGGAATGACGGGCGGCTGCTCCGGGTAGTTGCGCATCTTGCGCTTGTCGTCGGTGACCGGGCGCGCGAGCGCCGGCGCCGGAATCTCCTGCATGGGCTGCGCGCCACCGGTGACGCGCGGCACGACCTTGGGAGGGCTGTCGGCCGAGAAGGCGCCGACGGCGAAGACGAGCGCGCCGCCCAGCACGGCGCCGCCGACAGCCAAGCGCAACGCGCTCAGGCGGGAACGATTCTGACCGCGCATTTCTTGAAATCCGTCTGTTTGGATATCGGATCGGTCGCGTCGAGCGTTGCCTTGTTGATGAGCTGACTGGCGTCGAACCACGGCACGAACACCACGCCGCGCGGCATCCGGTTGCGGCCGCGGACGTGAGCGCGGGTTCGCATCTCACCGCGGCGCGAAATCACCCGGACCTCGGCGCCCTGATTGATCCCCCTCGCGCGTGCGTCCTCCGCATGCATGTAAGCAGACCGCGCCCGGGAACGCCTTGTAGAGTTCCGGCACCCGCATCGTCATGGAACCGGAGTGCCAGTGCTCCAGCACGCGGCCCGTCACCAGCCAGATGTCGAATTCCTTGTCAGGCGATTCCGCCGGCGGCTCGTAGGGCACCGCGATGATCTTGGCCCGGCCGTCGGCGTTGCCGTAGAACTCGACGCCTTTGCCTGGCTTGACGTAAGGGTCGAGCCCTTCGCGGATAGCGCCACTTCGTCTCCTTGCCGTTGACGACAGGCCAGCGCAGACCGCGGTTTTCGTGATAGACGTCGAACGGCGCCAGATCGTGACCGTGTCCCCGTCCGAATGCGGCGTATTCCTCGAACAAGCCTTTCTGCACGTAGAAGCCGAAGGCTTTGGATTCGCGGTTCTCGTATTGCGCCGGAATCTCGGTGACCGGGAACTTGTCGACATTGCCGTTGCGGAACAGCACGTCGAACAGCGTCTTGCCGCGATAGTTCGGATTCGCCGCGAGCATCTCGGCCGGCCACACTTCGTCGGTGGTGAAGCGCTTGGAGAATTCCATGAGCTGCCAGAGGTCGGAGCGGGCTTCCCCGGGCGCGTTGACGAGCTGCCGCCAGAAGTGCGTGCGCCGCTCGGCGTTGCCGTAAGCGCCCTCCTTTTCCACCCACATGGCGGCAGGCAGGATCAGATCCGCCGCCATGGCTGTGACGGTCGGATAGGCGTCGGACACCACGATGAAGTTGTCAGGGTTACGATAGCCCGGATAAGTCTCGCGCGAATTGTTGGGCGCGGCCTGCAGGTTGTTGTTGACCATGACCCAATAGAAATTGAGCTTGCCGTCATGGAGCATGCGGTCCTGCTCCACCGCGTGATAGCCGGGCTTCTCCGGAATGAGACCGTGCGGCACGCGCCAGATTTCCTCGACATGCTTGCGATGTTCGGGATTCGTCACCGTCATGTCGGCCGGCAGCCGGTGCGCGAACGTGCCGACCTCGCGTGCGGTGCCGCACGCCGAGGGCTGCCCGGTCAGCGAGAACGGCGAATTGCCCGGCTCGGAAATCTTTCCCGTCAGCAGGTGGAGATTGTAGACGAGCTGGTTCGCCCACACGCCGCGCACATGCTGGTTGAAGCCCATGGTCCATAGCGACATGACCTTGCGCTTCGGATCGGCGTAAAGCTCGGCGAGCTCCTGCAGAAAGCCGCGCTCGACACCGCTTATTTCGGATGCCTTTTCGAGCGTGTACTCCTTCACGAACCTGGCGTAGGCATCGAAGTCGATCGGCTGCGTCGCTGCGGCAGTGGCCGCGCCTTTCGCTTTCTTCTCCAGCGGATGGTCCGATCGCAGGCCGTAGCCGATGTCGGTTGTGCCTTTTACGAAGCTCGTATGGTTCTTGATGAAGTCCTGGTTCACCCGGCCGGTGGAGATGATGTGGTTGGCGATGTAGTTGAGGATCACCAGGTCCGTCCCGGGCTTGAACACAATCGGGATATCAGCAAGATCGGAGCTGCGATTGGTGAACGTGGACAGCACCGCGACCTTGACGTGGGGGTGGCTGAGGCGCCGGTCGGTCAGACGCGTCCACAGGATCGGATGCATCTCCGCCATGTTCGAGCCCCAGAGCACGAACGCGTCGGCCGCCTCGAAATCGTCGTAGCAGCCCATCGGCTCGTCCATGCCGAAGGTCCGCATGAATGCGAATGCCGCCGACGCCATGCAGTGGCGCGCGTTGGGATCGAGGTTGTTGGAGCGGAAGCCGGCGCGCATCAGCTTGGTGGCGGCGTAGCCTTCCCACACGGTCCACTGGCCCGAACCGAACATGCCGACAGCCGTCGGTCCCTTCTCTTTCAGAGTCTGCTTGGCGCGGACAGCCATGATGTCGAACGCCTCGTCCCAGCTCACCGGCGTGAACTCGCCGTTCTTGTCAAAGACGCCATTCTTCTTGCGCAGGAGGGGCGTGGTGAGCCGGTCGCCGCCGTACATGATCTTGGAGAGGAAATAGCCTTTGATGCAGTTGAGGCCGCGGTTCACCTCCGCCAGCGTGTCACCGTGGGTGGCGACCACCTTGCCTTCCTTGACGCCGACCATCACACCGCACCCGGTGCCGCAGAACCGGCACGGCGCCTTCGACCATTTGATTTCGAGCGCGCCGATGCCGCCGGCGACCGGCTGGGCCACCGCGGGCACGCTGATGTTGGCTGCAGCGGCGGCAACCGCGGCGGCATGGGCCTTCAATACGTCACGGCGTGAAAGGCTCATTTCTATTCTCCAAGGTCCGCCAGACGTTCGATCTGCTCGAACACCATGTTGGCCGAGAGCACGCCCTCGAACGACGCGATCTCGGCCAGCCTCGCGCCGAGCACGCCACTCTCCGGTCCTTCGAGGACGATGATGATTTTCGATGGGGACTGATGGTGGACTTCGACGCCATCCATGTCCGACAGCAGGCGGACCACATTCTCGCGATACACCGGCAGCACCGACACGACCGCGCTCGAAATATGGACGGTTGGAAGACGCCCCGACAGAACATTCCGTCTGGTCGGATTGCGCGGCGCTTCCATGGTTTGCCTCACTTAATGACGCGGGGGTCCTGGAGGGCCGGCTACGATCTGGTACATCCAGACGGAAAAACCGTAGCCGCCGACCACGCCCACCGCTACCACAGGCCAAATCAGGACCGCGAGAACGATGAACGCGAACAGTTCCTCGCGCCGGGTATTGCGCGGCGCAGCACGATCTTGAGAACTAAAGTTGTCTGAGCTCATCGCACCGGCCAACGATCGCCCCCAGCCTGCAATAGAATTATTTCAGATTGCGTGGCCATTGAATAGACCTTGGGGCCATTCGGTTCGCACTGCTGTCATAACTACTGTGCTGCCTGCCCTACCCGCGGCGTTGACATACATCAAAAACCGAGTAGCACCGGCGCCGGCCTTCTCGACGGCAAGAAGGCGGTGACGCTGCGCGACGCGACCGTGGCAGCGGCCTTCAAGCAGATCGTGATCGACACCATCGAGAAGCGGTACGGCGCGGGCGGACAGAAGGCGGCGGAGCAGCAATAAACTCAGCGCCCCTTGAACTTTCTCGTTCGATGACCGACAATTCGTTGCATCTCGACCCTGAGAGGGCATGAAGCGTTTTCTCGTTTTCATACTCCTCGGCCCGGTGCTGTTCGTGCTGTGCATCTGGGCTCTGTTTTTGCCTGCCGCCAGTTTGACGGAAGGCGCCGCCGTGCGCTTCAACATCGAAGTCGATTTCCGCGCCTTGCTGCTCGGCGTGATGTTCGGCGGTTTGGTATTGGCCTTGCTCGATTGGCTGGCGGAAATGCTTGTCATGAGGCCGTGGTTCACCGGGCTCGCCGGGCGGGCATTGGGCGCGCCGACCATCGGAGCATGGTTCGACCTGTCTCAGCCGATCTGGTGGTGGTTCATCGTCAAAGGCCTGGTCTGCTCCTGGCTGGTCAAAAGAATGCAAAATAAGGCTCAACGGGCCGCTTGATTAAAGCTCTTCCGTTCGTCGCAAGCGTTCATTAAGGCTGAGCCATTCAGCTCTTCGGGCATCAACACGCCGATAATCATCATTGAATAGAACGTCACGCCACCAATCCGAATGAGAGGCGACGTGAAGAACAAGCTCCCAGTGTTGATCGCCCTGGTCGTTGCGGTCACTGCCTTCGGCATCGACCCCAGCCACGCACGGCGCATTCGTCTTTCGATACCCACGGCGAAGGCAGCGCCCGCCGCCGCGGCGAAGCCGGCTCCGGTCGCCGCCCGCAACGACAGTCTCGCGAGACCTCATTTTTTTGTAACGCCCGGCGTCGCCATCCGGCCGCCGAATGGCCCGGCCGCGGCCGGCGCACCAATGGCCGCCAGCGCGCCAGTGGGCGCCACCGGGACGCCCGCCCCGGTCATGGGCGCCGGCATGCCTCCGGTCGACGCAACCAAGCGCGAGGAACCTCCCGCCAAACGCGAGGAGCCTCCCGCGCGCCCGGCGCAGAGGCACTTCGTCGATCTCACCCCGGACCCGCCAAGGTCTCCACGTGAGATCGGCCCGTCGTCTCCGCCGCCTCGTGCGCATGTCGCGCTCTGTTACAAGACCGCGACAGGAAAGTGCGGCAGCCTGTAGCACGGACGACGGCGCGCAAAAGGCGGCGGAGCAGTCCCTCCGCCGCCTGTCATTTCACAGCAACGATAGGCGGGGCCTAGCCCTTCGCCTTCGCATACGGCTCGATCAAGCTGCCCGACTTCAACTCGTTGGGATGCAGGATCACCGCCCGGCCCGCTTCCTTGAACTGGTTCACGTCACCGGGCTTCACGCCCTGGAACTGGACGGTGAGCGTGCGGTTCTTCTGCCACTCGCCGCCCGGGCCGTACTTGATCTCGCCGACAATGGTGTTGAACGTACCCTTGCGCAGCGCGTCGGCAATCTTGGCATGGTCGATCGCGCCCGCCGTGGTCACGGCCTGCGCCAGCACCTGCATCTGCGCATAGGCAAACGGCGGCAGGAAGAAGCCATGCAGGTCGACGCCAGCCCCCGGCGCCTTCTCCTGATAGGTTTTCAGGAACGCATCGACTCCGGGGAATTTCATGGTCGGCTCGGGCACGTAGGTTTCGTAATTGACGATGCCGTTGAGCAGCGGCCCGAGCTGCGCCTTGATCGGCGTGAAGCCGAGGCCGATCATCGCGCCGCCGAACAGGCGCGGCTTGATGCCGATCTCGTTCGACGCGCGGATCAGTCCGACCGAGTCCGGCGGATAGGACGCGATGCAGATGATGTCCGGGTTGGCCGCGTTCACCGCGCGCACGATCGGCGTGTAGTCCACGGTGTTCGGCGGATAGCTGCGGTCATAGACGGTCTTGAAGCCGAGCTTCGCCACGGTCTCGCGCGCGCCTGCGATCACGGTCTGCGCGTATTCGGCGTCGGCCGCGACCAGCGCGATGGTCTGCGGCTTGGGGTTCATGCCCGCCGCAATCTCCAGGAAGCCGAGCGTCGGCGCGCGCCTGCCGTCCGGGCCATTCGGGATGGTCGCGAAATAGCGGTCGTAGTTGAACTTGGAATTCACGTCGGTGCCGAACAGGGCCATGTAGACCATGTTCTTCTGCATCACGACGGGCATTGCCGGCGTGATCTGGTTGGTCGCATACGGCGACACCACAAGATCGACCTTGTCCACGTCGATCAGCTTGGCGTAGAGGCCGGGCACGTTGGCCGGGTTGCTCTGATCGTCGAAATGGATGAGCTGCACGGGCCGGCCGAGCAGACCGCCCTTGGCGTTGATCTCGTCGCGCCAGATTTCGAAGCCGAGCAGCGACTGCTTGCCGCCGCCGGCGAGACCGCCGGTCAGCGACATCGCAAAACCGATCTTGATCGGGTTCTGCTGCGCGAAGGCGGACGGCGAGACGAGTGCAACCGCGCCGGTGGCTGCGGCGCCCTTCACGAGGGTGCGGCGATTCAAACGAGGCATGGGACGTTTCCTTGGCTATCTTGTCTGCCGAGAATGTAGCGAACTCCGTCCAGGTGGGCCAGCCATGCCAATCGGCCCGTGGTGGCGCGAGTTGCCAGAGGCTGCTACCCGCAAGTGTATCGGGAATCGAAAATAACGTTGTGGAATGCGCATTAAGGAGCCGGCATGGGCCTCACGCTGATTAAAGACGCCGCCATCGTCAGCATGGATCCGGCAATCGGAGACCTGCGTAAGGGCGACATCCTCATAGACCGCGACCGGATCGCCGCCGTGGCGCCAAATGTCGCCGCCAGCGATGCGGCCGTGATCGACGGATCGCACATGCTTGTGCTGCCCGGGCTCATCAACGGCCACCTGCATACCTGGCAGACCGGCCTGCGCGGGCTCGCCGCCGACTGGACGGTCGCCGAATACATGCAGGCGATGCACCGCGGCCTCGCCACGCTGTTCAGGCCTGAGGACATCCACATCGCCAACCTGATGGGCGCGCTGAACCAGATCAACAATGGCGCGACCACCCTGGTCGACTGGTGCCACAACAATCCGACGCCGGAGCACACTGACGCTGCGATCCGCGGCCTCGATGAATCCGGCATCCGCGCGTTGTTCCTGCACGGCTCGCCAAAGCCGGACCCGAAGCCCGGCCAGAAGCATTTCAGCGAAGTCCCGATGCCGCGCGGCGAGGTCGAACGCTTCCGCAAGGGACGGTTCGCAAGCGACAACGGGCTGCTCACCTTCGGTCTGGCCATCCTCGGTCCGTACTATTCGACCTACGACGTGACCAAAGCGGACCTCGCGCTCGCCCGCGAGTTCGATCTGTTCGCCAGCATGCACGTCGGCGGCGGCACCGGTCTCGTGCCGGACTGCTTCGAGCGGCTGCTCAAAGACAATCTCGTCGACGAACACCTCACCGTCGTGCACGGCAACGACATCGCGCCCGATAAGGTGCGCCAGATCGCCGACCGCGGTGGCACGTTCACGGTCACGGCCGAGATCGAATTGCAAATGGGCTATGGCGATCCTCTCACCGGCATTCTTCATGCGAAGAAAGCGCCGATCTCGATCGGCACCGACGTCGAGCCCGCCGTCGGCAGCGACCTTTTCACCTGCATGCGATTGACGCTGCAGCATGAGCGCAACCGCGGCATCATCGAAGCGCTGAACAAGTCCAGCAGCCGGCCGCAGAGCTCGCAGATCACCTGCCGCCACGCGCTGTCCTGGGTGACGACCGGCGCCGCGAAGATCGCCGGCCTCGACGACCGCATCGGTTCGCTCACGCCGGGCAAGCAAGCGGACCTCGTGATGCTTCGCACTGACACGCTCAACATGACGCCGATGCACGATCTTGTGGGTTGCGCGGTGATGCAGGCTGCCACCGCGAACGTCGATACCGTCATAATCGCCGGCCGCATCGTCAAGCAGGGCGGCAAACTGCTGACGGCCGGACTGCCGGAGAAAATGTCGGCGCTGCAGCGTTCGGGCGAACGCATCCTGGCGGATTTCGACGCACTGCCCCGCCGCGCGACCTGACAGTCATCGCAAGCGCCGCCTTCCCTGCCGCGACGGCAAACCGCGTTCGCCCGGCGTATTCGAACGCCAGCGGTTCGACGAAGCGGGATTGCACTGACGTTTCGGAAAGCGGCGCCGCAGTCGTTCGCCGCCGGCCTCAATGGAGATAGTTCGAACAGGTGTCGCCGGACAGCGACATGCACGGCGACGTCGTGATCGGGCGCAAGGGTGCTGCTCGCCCTCGCGCAGCCGGCGATCGCCCCCGCTGTAGCGATTGAGAGTCGCTGCGCAACCGCTGCACGAAGTTCGGCGGAATCTGGTCGGTGAAGTCCTGCTGGCAAGAGCCGCCGACGCCGGTGACCGTTTGCACGCACATCTCCAGGGACGGAATTCCGCAGGCGCGGCTGCCGTTGGTGTACATCGCGCAATAGGCCGCCGAGGCGGCGTTCGCGGTCGCGAGCCAGGCGGCGAGGGCAAGGCCGATGCGGATCATCAGGCCTTGCGCTCCGCAACGAACCGCGCCGCCTCGGCCAGCACGGCGGCGCGGGCACCGAACGGCTTGAGCGAGGCTTCGGCGTCGGCGACCAGCGTTTTGAGCCGCGCCTTCGCCTTGTCGATGCCGAGCGCCGCGACCAGCGTCGCCTTGCCGGCCTCGGCGTCCTTGCCGGCGGCCTTGCCGAGCGTCGCGCTGTCGCCCTCGACGTCGAGCAGATCGTCGGCGATCTGGAACGCCTTGCCGACGATGTCGCCGTAGCGGTCGAGCGCGATGCGCTGCTCGCCGCTCGCCTGCCCCAGGATGCCGCCGGCGACGCAGCCGAAGCGCAGCAGCGCGCCGGTCTTCATCGCCTGCAAGGTGGCGACGCCCTGCTCGTCGAGCGACTGGCGCTTGCCGCTGTCGAAGCGGCCCTCCGCCGCGAGGTCGAGCATCTGGCCGCCGACCATGCCGCCCAGGCCCGAGCCGCGGGCGAGCGCCATCACCAGTTCCATGCGCACCGTGGCGTCGGGATGCACCTCCGGCCGCGCCAGGATGTCGAACGCGAAGGTGAGCAGGCCGTCGCCGGCCAGGATCGCGGTCGCCTCGTCGTATTTCTTGTGCGCGGTCGGCTGGCCGCGCCGCAGGTCGTCGTCGTCCATCGCCGGCAGGTCGTCATGCACCAGCGAATAGCAGTGCACGCATTCGAGCGCCGCGCCGACCAGGAGCGCGCGCTGACGCGGCACGTCAAACAGCGCCGAGCTGGCAGCGACCAGAAAGGGGCGGAAGCGCTTGCCGCCGTTCAGCGTGGCATAGCGCATCGCCTCGAGCAGGCGGTTCGGGCGCGCCAGCTCGCCGGCGGCGGGCTGCGCCGCCAAAAGGCTGGTGAGCAGCCGCTCGGTCTCCGCCGCAACGCTGGTGAGCTGAGATTGAAAACTCTCCGTGGACAACGTTCATCCCCGCGTTTCTAAGTTGCCGGCTGGCCTTATTTCAGATCGCAGGCCTACTTCAAGTAGCCGGCCTGGCCAAACCATTTAACCGCATCCGCGAGGCCCTCGCGATAGGGTCTGGCGCGGTAGCCAAGCTCGCGCTCGGCTTTGGCGGCGCTGAAAAACATGCGGTAGCGCGCCATCCGCAGCCCATCGCGCGTCACGAACGGTTCGCGGCCGCTGATGCGCGCCCAGCCCTCGGCCGCGTAGGCGACCGGCATCACCATCGGAATAGGAAAACGCCAGCGCGGCGGCTTGCGGCCGACGATCGCGCAGATGTCCGATAGCATGTCGCAGAGCGCGACGTTCTCGCCGCCGAGGATGTAGCGCTCGCCGATCTTGCCGTTCCGAAGCGCCGCGAGATGGCCGGCGGCGACATCGTCGACGTGGACGAGGTTGAGCCCGGTGTCGACGAAGCCCGGCACGCGGCCGGTCGCCGCCTCGACGATGATGCGGCCGGTTGGCGTCGGCTTGACGTCGCGCGGACCGATTGGCGTCGATGGGTTGACGATGATCGCCGGGAGCTTGTCGCTGGCGATCATCGCTTCGACCAGCCGTTCGGCAGCGACCTTGCTGCGCTTATAGGCGCCGATCGCGGCGGCCTCCGTCAACGGCAATGTTTCGTCAACCGGCTTGCCCTCGGCGTTGAGCGTCAGCGTCGCGACGCTGCTGGTGTAGACGACGCGCTCGACGCCCGCGCGCAGCGCCTCGGTCATGATGGTGCGGGTGCCCTCGACGTTGACCTCGGAAATCTCGCGCGGATCGCGCGCCCACAACCGATAGTCGGCGGCGACGTGGAAGACGTGGCGCACGCCCGCCATGGCGCGGCGCACCGATTCCGCGTCGCGCAGGTCACCATCGGCGAACTCGACCGGCACGCCGTTGAGATGACCGCGTGGCGAGGTCTTGCGGACCAGCGCGCGCACGTTGAAGCCGGCCTCGGTCAGGGTCTTGGCCACGGCCGACCCGACGAAGCCGCTGGCTCCGGTCACCAACACTCGATCGCCGCTGCTCATCCCGCCTGGCCGCTCCGAGCACACAGCCCGGGCCTTGGAAAATCGCACCCGGCCCGGCATACAATATGATCGCGACACTGTCACTTGGACGGGCCCCGCCGATCCCGCAATCGAGCCGAATTCCGATCCGACGATGGTCAATCTCCTCGCCTGCGCTGCGCTAATCGTCTGGATTTATCTCCTGACCGCCCGCGGCGGATTCTGGATGGCGGCGGTGCGCGACGAAGGCGGGCCCCGGCCCCTGAGCTGGCCCAAAGTGACCGCGGTGATTCCGGCGCGTGATGAGGCCGACGGCGTCGGTGAGACGATCGGCTCGCTGCTGCAGCAGGACTATCCCGGCACCTTCTCCATCGTACTGGTAGACGATCAGAGCACCGACGGCACCGCGGACGTTGCGCGGCGCGCGGCGGAAGAAGCATCGGCCGCGGACCGGCTCACGGTGCTGTCCGGCGCGGAATTGCCTGCCGGGTGGACCGGCAAGCTGTGGGCGATGAAGCAGGGTATCGACGATGCTGCGGCAGGCGAGCCGGTGTATCTGCTGTTCACCGATGCTGACATTGTCTATGACACCGACGCGCTGTCCCGCCTGGTTGCGAAGGCGCAGCGCGACAAGCTCGCTCTCGCCTCCTGGATGGTGAAGCTGCGCTGCGAGAGTTTTGCCGAGCGCGCGCTCATTCCCGCCTTCATCTTCTTCTTCGAGATGCTCTACCCGTTCGACTGGGTGCGGCGGCGCGACCGCCGGACGGCGGCTGCGGCCGGCGGCTGCATGCTGGCGCGGCACGATGCGCTGACCGCGGCCGGCGGTATCGAGAGCATCCGTGGCGCGCTGATCGACGATTGCGCGCTGGCGGAACGGATGAAGCAACAGGGTCCGATCTGGCTTGGCCTCACCGAACGGGCGCGCAGCACGCGCGCCTATCCGGGGTTCGACGACATCCGGCGCATGGTGGCCCGCTCGGCCTACGCGCAACTGCAATATTCGCCGGTGCTGCTGGCCGGAACCGTGACGGGCATGGCTGTCATCTATTTGGCGCCGGTGTGGCTCGCGCTGTTCGGCCACGGCTTTGCCCAGGCGGCAGGGCTGCTGGTCTGGACCGGCATGGCGATTGCGTTCCAGCCGGCGCTGAAATTCTACAAATTGCCGCCGTTTTGGGGGCCTTTGCTGCCCGCGATTGCGCTGGCCTATATGGCCTTTACGCTCGACTCCGCCTATCAAAATACCCGTGGGCAAGGCGGCCTCTGGAAGGGCCGCGTGCAGGCCAACGCGACCGAGATCCGATGACAAATGCCGAAGACCTGCGATCAGGAAAGGGCCACCGCGACGAGAACTTTCCCGTTGCGTCGCGGCTGATCCAGGCGCGTCACCGCGCTCCGATCCTCGCCTTCTACGAGTTCGTCCGCACCGCCGATGACATCGCCGACCACGCGGAGCTTACGGCGCAGAAAAAGGTCGAGATGCTCGACGCCCTTGAGGCCGATCTCACCGGCACGCGCGGCGGCAATCCCGTCGCGGTGAGGCTTCGCACCGTGCTCGCCGAGCGCTCCCTGTCGCCGCGCCACGCCCAGGACCTGCTCAAGGCGTTCCGGCTCGACGCCACCAAGCTGCGCTACGAGAACTGGGACGACCTGATCGGCTATTGCGCGTATTCCGCCATGCCGGTCGGGCGCTATGTGCTCGACGTACACGGTGAGAGTCGCTCGACCTGGCCGGCGTCGGACGCGATCTGCGCAGCGCTGCAGATCAACAATCATCTGCAGGACTGCGCCAATGACTACCGCAATCTCAACCGCGTCTACGTGCCGCTCGATGCACTCTTTGCAGCCGGCACGAACGTCGAGGCGCTCGGCGCAGCAAAAGCGTCGCCCGAACTGCGGCGCTGCATCGCCGGTCTCGCCAAACGCACCAAGGCGCTGCTGCACGAGGGCGACGCGCTGCCGGTGATGGTCGAAGACCGGCGGCTCGGTCTCGAAATCTCGGTGATCGTGGCGCTGGCGGACCGCATCGCCGACATGCTGATGGCGCGCGACCCGCTCAGCGAGAACGTCCACGTCGGCAAGCTTGGCGCAGCCGGCATTGCTATCGCCGCTATGCTCAAGGGCATGCTGCGCCGGCTCGGGCCGAGACCTGCCGTCTCGGCGCAGCCCGGTGAATGACGTGAGCGCCCAAACCGCCTCCGCCGCCGGACAGCGCGCTTCCGGCTCGTCGTTTTATACGGCTATGCGCATCATGCCGCGCGGACAGCGCGAGGCAATGTTCGAGATTTACTCGTTCTGCCGCGCGGTCGACGACATTGCCGATGAAGGCGGCAAAACGCCCGAGCGGCTCAAAGACTTGCAGCGCTGGCGCGACGACATCGCTGCGATCTATGCCGGCAAGGCGCCGCCGAACATGCGCGGGCTCGCGGAAGCGGTACGCACCTTCAATCTCCAGCGCGAGGATTTTCTTGCCGTGATTGACGGCATGGAAATGGACGTAACGGAAACCATCCGCGCGCCCGACCTCGCCAAGCTCGATCTCTACTGCGACCGCGTGGCGAGCGCGGTCGGCCGCCTGAGCGTGCGCGTGTTCGGCATGGAACGAAACGACGGGCTCGCACTCGCCCACCATCTCGGCCGGGCGCTGCAGCTCACCAACATCCTGCGCGATCTCGACGAGGATGCCGCGATCGGACGGCTTTATCTGCCGAAGGAGGCGTTGCAGGAGGCAGGCATCATCTCAACCAATCCTTTGCAGGTGCTGGCGAGTCCGGTGCTCGGCAAGGCGTGCGCGCAGATCGTCGGGCGGGCGGAAAAGCATTTCGAGGAGGCGGACAAGATCATGGCGCGCAGCCCGCGCCGCGCCGTGAAGGCGCCGCGCATCATGGCGGCAGCCTATCGGCCTCGGCTTGCGCTGATGGTCGAGCGCGGCTGGCACGCTCCGCGCGAGCGCGTCAGCCTGAGCCGGTTGCAATTCCTCTGGATCCTTCTGCGCTACGCCATCGTGTGATGCCGCGCTCGGTCCACATCATCGGCGCCGGGCTCGCCGGCCTTTCCGCTGCGGTCCGGCTTATTGGCCGCGGTGAGCGCGTGCATGTTTACGAAGCCACCGCGCAGGCTGGCGGGCGCTGCCGTTCGTATCACGACCTCACCATCGGCATGACCATCGACAACGGCAACCACCTGCTGCTGTCGGGCAACCGCGCCGCGCTGGCGTATCTCGACGCGATCGGCGCGCGGCACCTGCTGATCGGGCCGAGCGAGGCCAGTGCGCCGTTCGTCGATCTCAAGACCGGCGAGCGCTGGACCTTGCGCGCGAACGACGGCGTTGTGCCTTGGTGGATTTTTCATCCGAACCGTCGCGTGCCGGGAACCAGCACCCTCTCCTATCTTTCACTGCTCAACCTGTTGCGGGCCTCACCGGATGCCAGGGTCGGCGACGTGATGAAATGCGAAGGCCCGCTCTACGATCGGCTCCTCGGGCCGTTCCTGCTCGCCGCGCTCAACATCGATCCGCCGGAAGGCTCCGCCGCGCTCGCCGCCGCCGTGGTCAGCGAGACGCTGCTGGCTGGCGGGCGCAACTATCATCCGCTGATCGCGCGCGAGGGGCTGTCGACCGCGTTCATCGAACCGGGCGTGGCGCACATTACCAAAAATGATGGCACAGTCGCATTCGAGTGGCAGCTTCGCGGGCTTACGTTTGACGGCGATCGCATCACAGCATTGGATTTCGGCAGCACACAGGTGCCGGTCGGCCGAGACGATGCGGTCGTGATCGCGGTGCCGCCCTGGACCGCAGCATCGCTCGTCCCCGGCCTCGAGACGCCGACCGCGTTCCGCGCCATCGTCAACGCGCATTTCAAGATCGATCCGCCGCCGGGCCTGCCAGCCGTTACCGGCGCGATCGGCGGCACCGTGGAATGGCTGTTCACGTTTCCGAGCCGGCTCTCGGTCACCATCAGCGGCGCCGACCGGCTGCTGAACGTGCCTCGCGAGGAACTAGCGGCCCAAATCTGGCAGGATGTGGCCCAAATCGCGGGCATTGCGGATGAACTGCCCCCGTGGCAAATCGTGCGCGAACGGCGGGCGACCTTTGCCGCCACGCCGCAAGAAAATGCCAAACGGCCCGGCGCCGCCACGCGCTTCCGTAACCTCGCACTCGCGGGCGATTGGACCGCGACCGGGCTGCCGGCCACCATCGAGGGGGCGATCCGTTCGGGGCAGCGTGCGGCGGAACACATCGCGAGCAAAACTTAGCAACAGAGACGGCTGAATTTTGAACATCGTGACCGAACCCAAAGCCGCCGCGCTCGACCGCGCCATCTCCGCCGCGACCGAGGCGCTGCTCACGCGCCAGCGCCAAGATGGACATTGGATGTTCGAACTCGAGGCCGATTGCACCATCCCGGCCGAGTACGTGCTGCTGCGCCATTACTTCGCCGAGCCGGTCGACGCCGAGCTCGAGCGCAAGATCGGCGTTTACCTGCGCCGCATCCAGGGCGAGCACGGCGGCTGGCCACTGTTCCACGACGGCGGCTTCGACATGAGCGCCAGCGTGAAGGCGTATTTCGCGCTGAAGACGATCGGCGAGGATATCGAGGCTCCTCATATGCGACGCGCGCGCGACGCGATCCGCTCGCGCGGCGGTGCCGAGCAGAGCAACGTATTCACCCGCGTGCTGCTCTCGCTGTTCGGCGTCACCAATTGGCGGTCCGTGCCGGTGATGCCGGTCGAGATTATGCTGCTGCCGAAGTGGTTTCCGTTCCACATCGACAAGATTTCATACTGGGCGCGCACGGTGATCGTGCCGCTTTTGGTGCTGCAGGCGCTCAAGCCCAGGGCGAAGAACCCGAAGGGCATCACAATCGACGAGCTGTTCCTGAAAGACCCGAAGAGCATCGGGCCGAAGTCGAAGGCGCCGCACCAGAAGTGGAGCTGGTTTCTGACCTTCCAGGCGCTCGACGCGGTTTTGCGCGTGGTCGAGCCGATGTTTCCCAAGAAATCGCGGCAGCGCGCGATCGACAGGGCCGTGAAGTTCGTTACCGAACGCCTGAACGGCGAGGACGGGCTTGGCGCGATTTTTCCGGCGATGGCCAATTCGGCGATGATGTACCATGTGCTGGGCTATCCGAGTCAGCATCCGGATTACATCGCGGCCCGCACCTCGGTCGACAAGCTCCTGATCGTCAAGGACAACGAAGCGTATTGCCAGCCGTGCGTGTCGCCAGTATGGGACACCGCTCTGGTCTGCCACACGCTGCTCGAAGTCGGCACCGAGCGCGCTATGAACGCGTCGATTGCCGGATTGAACTGGCTGGTGCCCTTGCAGGTGCTCGACGTGCGCGGCGACTGGATCGCGCGGCGGCCTGACGTGCGGCCCGGCGGCTGGGCGTTCCAATACGCCAATCCGCACTACCCCGATCTCGACGATACCGCCGTCGTCGTGATGGCGATGGACCGCGCGCAGAAGCTGCGCAACAACAAGAATTTCCAGGGCGCGATCGACCGCGGCCGCGAATGGATTTGCGGATTGCAAAGCCAGAACGGCGGCTGGGGCGCGTTCGACGCCGACAACGAGTATCTCTATCTCAACAACATCCCGTTCGCAGATCACGGCGCGCTGCTCGATCCGCCGACCGAGGACGTCACCGGCCGTTGCGTATCGATGCTGGCGCAGCTTGGCGAAGCATCCACCATGCAGGTGCGCGACGGCATCGACTATCTGCGCCGCACGCAGCTCTCCGAAGGAAGCTGGTACGGCCGCTGGGGCATGAACTACATCTACGGCACCTGGTCAGTGCTGTGCGCGCTGAAGGCCGCCGGCCTGCCGCCCGACGCGCCCGAAATGAAGAAGGCCAGCGACTGGCTCATTTCGATTCAAAATGAAGATGGCGGCTGGGGCGAGGACGGAGCCAGCTACAGGCTCGACTATCGCGGCTACGAGAATGCGGCCAGCACCGCGTCACAGACCGCATGGGCACTGATCGGCCTGATGGCAGCGGGCGCCGCCGACCATCCCGCGGTCGCCAGGGGGATCGATTACTTGATCCGAACGCAGGAAACCGACGGTCTCTGGACCGAGGAACGCTACACCGCGACCGGTTTTCCACGGGTGTTCTACCTTCGCTACCACGGCTATCCGAAATTCTTTCCGCTTTGGGCGCTGGCGCGCTACAGTCATCTCCGGGCCGGCCATTCGGCGGCGTTTGGGATGTAGATGCCGCCACATTCGCAATTGCCGGTGATTGCAGTCACCGGCCTCGCCTTCGAAGCACGGATCGCCGCCGGCCCAGGCGTCGTCACGGTCTGCGGCGGCGGACATCTGGAACGGCTCGAGGCCGAACTCGTCCAAACGCTCGCGCGCGGCTGCCGCGGAATCGTGTCGTTCGGGATCGCCGGCGGGCTGTCGGGCCACCTGGAACCCGGCGCCTGCATCGTCTCTCGGTCGATCGTGACACCGACCGAGCGCCACGAATCCCATCTGGAATGGGCGAGCCACCTGCTGCAGAACATTCCCGGCGCGATCCATGCCGACATCGCGGGCGTCAGCGCCCCGGTGTGCACCCCGGCTGACAAGCTTGCGCTTGGCCGTGTCACCAATTCGGTCGCGGTGGACATGGAATCGCTGCTCTGTGCAACGACCGCAAAGGCGCATGGCCTGCCGTTCGCAGCCATCCGGGTGGTGGCCGATCCCAGCCACCGTGCCCTGCCCCCGGCCGCGCAGATCAATCTCCTCCCCGGCGGCAGGCCGGACACGCCCGCGGTGATGCGCTCGGTGATGCGCCGCCCGCAACAGATCAGGGCGCTGGTCCGTGTCGGGCTCGATACGCGCACCGCGCGCGCCGCGCTGGTGCGCGCACGGCGGATGCTCGGTCCGGGCTTCGGGCTCGGCGAAGTTCCCGTGCCTGCGATTGCGACGCAGACTGTGGCTGCGCCGGCGGAGTAACACGCGGGAACCCAAGCGATTCCTGCGCTTTCAAGCAAGTCGTTGAACTTTCACGAAATTCGTTCCACTCTGTGCGGGAAAGCACGGAGCGTTCCCTTGCGTAGTCCCGTCGCGGCCACGACCACCCGCAAGATTCTTTGCGTCTTTCCCGCCTACACGCCGGCGTTCGGCACCTTCGCGCACGCCTTCCCCCTGCTCTATGACGTCAAAGCGTTCATGCCGCCGCAGGGGCTGCTGGTGCTGGCATCCTATCTGCCGGAGCATTGGCCGATCCGCTTCGTCGACGAGAATATCGCGCGCGCCAAGCCCGAGGACTTTGCGTGGGCCGACGCGGTGATGGCCAGTGGCATGCACGTGCAGGCGCCGCAGATCCGCGACATCCATGCGCGGTCCAGGGCGGCCGGCAAGCCGATGGCGCTCGGCGGCCCGTCTGTGTCGGCGGCGCCGGAGATGTATCCCGACATCGAATATCTCCACATCGGCGAGATGGGCGACGCGACCGACGCGATGATCGAGCGGCTCGCTGCCGACGTGTCGGTTCCGCCGAAGCAAGTGCAGTTCAAGACCAAGGAGCGATTGCCGCTTGGCAATTTCCCGATCCCGGCATACGGGCTGATTAAGCTCGGTCAATACCTGATCGGCAGCATCCAGTTCTCCAGCGGCTGCCCCTATCAATGCGAATTCTGCGACATCCCGGGCCTCTACGGCCGCGTGCCGCGCCTCAAGACGCCGGAACAGATCATCGCCGAACTGGAGTGCATGCTGGCGCAGCCCTCGCATCCACAGACGATCTATTTCGTCGACGATAACTTCATCGGTAACCGCAAGGCAACGCGCGATCTGCTGCCGCACCTGGTCGAATGGCAGAAGAAACGCAAGTACCCGCTGGCGTTCGCCTGCGAGGCGACGCTCAACATCGCCAAGCAGACCGAAATCCTCAGGCTGATGCAGGCGGCATCGTTCGTGAACATCTTCGCCGGCATCGAGACGCCGGATGTCGACGCGCTCAAGCACATGCGCAAGGAGCAGAACGCGACCCTGCCGATGATGGACTCGATCCGCACGCTGAACAGCTACGGCATGGAGGTGACGTCGGGCATCATCATGGGTCTGGATACGGACACGGAAACGTCCGCCGACCGGCTGATCGAGTTCATCGAGCAGTCAAAAATCCCGGTTCTCACCATCAACCTGCTGCACGCGCTGCCGAAGACGCCGCTATGGGACCGCCTGACGCGCGCCCACCGCATCGCCGACGACCCGACGCTGGAGTCGAACGTACGCTTCCTGCGGCCCTACGACGATGTGGTTGCGTCATGGCGGCTCGCTATCGCGCACGCCTACGATCCGGAGCGGCTGTTCGACCGCTTCTGGCACCAGGTCGAACGGACATATGTCAACCGCACCAATCCGTCCGGCCGCGGCAAGCTCACCTACGCCAATCTCCGCATGGGCGCCGTGCTGGCGTGGCGGCTCTTGTTCAAGGTCGGCATCAAATCGGATTACCGCCGGCACTTCTGGCGCGCCGCCAAGCACGCCATCAAGCACGGCCAGATCGACGCCGTGATGGGGATGGGCTTTGTGTCCTACCACCTGATCCGCTTCACCCGCGAAGCGCTGCGCGGCCAGCAGAACGCTTCGTTCTACTCGACCCACGAGCGCGGCGACGCGCAGCGGCAGGCCGCGGCGGCGTAAACCCGCAGTGGCTCGCTTTAGCGTTTGGTGGTCGGCTTCCCAGCAGGAGGCGCTTGCGTGGTCGATGCCGCCTGCGGCGTCGCGGTGCCAGTAATCTCGTTCAACACGGTGTCCGGCAGCCGGCGCCAGATCTGGCTCTGGCCGAACAGGTCGATGCCGAGATAGCCGCGGACCATCAGCTTCTGCCCATCCGGGCTCAGCTCCATCCGCGCATTATAGACCGAGCCGTCGCGCGGATCCATGATGGTGCCGTTCTCGTAGTTGCGGCCCTTGCGCTGCATACCCTTGATCAGCGTCAGGCCGAGCGTCGGCTGGTTCTTCTGCTCGCCCGTGCACTTGGTACAGACCGGATTGGGCTTCTCGCCCGGCCGCAGGAACATCTTGACGATCTTGCCTTCGTAGATGCCGTTGCCGCGCTCGTAGATGTGGAACCAGCTTCCGACCTTGCCGTCGTCGTTGACCTGCTCCCACACTCCCTCAACGGTCGACGCCGGACGCTGCTGCTGCTGCTGTTGTTGAGCAGTGCCCGTCGCAACCGACATCGCAAACAGAACGCCTACTACAGCGGAGTATCGCAAGAGCAAACGCATGGATTCATTCCCTTGCTTCATTCACCTGCATCGGACCGCAATGTGGTGTTTTCACGGTGCAAGCGGCGCACCAATGTGAAGACTATTGGCCATGACTCTCCAACACGCCTCGACACGCACGGCTCAATTTTGAGCGATTCTGTTTCAAACAAGCGAGAATGCCATGAGTTCCCGAATCCGGGTCGACCGTGCGGCAAAATCGGCGGGAATCGGAACGGCACGCCGCCTGTTCGTCGCGCGTGCCGGCGCTGGGCGTCTCCTGCGCCAGCACGGCCGACGTGGCGGCGACCAGGAATGCGGACATGAATGCCATGCGAATTTTCATTGGGCTTTTCTCCGTTTTCGAGCCGTGACATTGCGAATTGGCGCGGTCACCTGCGCAGGGCTTTCTGCCCCCTTGTCGTTTTCCAGTTCGTTATCGCGCTTAAGCTCGCTGTCGCGATCACGTTTAGGTTCGTCGTCGCCCGTGGCTTCGCGGGGCTTGCCCATCAGCACCGGCTGGAACAGCACCGCGGCCGCGAGCGTGCAGACCAGCGAGAGCGCCAGCAGGCGCCCCATGCTCGACGTGCCGGGATGGCTGGAGAACCACAGGCTGCCGAACGCGGTGGCCGTGGTAAGAGCGCTGTAGAACACGGCGCGGGTGAGGCTCGTCTGCAACAGGTTGGTCTGGCCGTCGCGCCACGCCATGATGTAATAAATCTTGAACGCGACGCCGACGCCGAGCAGCAGCGGCAGCGCGATGATGTTCGCGAAATTGAGCGGCATCCCGATCAATACGCAGATTTGCAGCGTGACCACGCCCGCAAGCAGCAGCGGGATCAAGGTCAACAAGACGTCGCCGACCCGCCGCAGCACGATCCACAGCAGGAGGCCGATCGACAGCATCGCCCAGATGCCGGCCTCGATGAAGGCGCGCACCACGGTGTCGCCGGCTTCGAGCACCGAGATCGGGCCTTCGATCGCGGCCGGCTCGACCGCGAGCACAGCGCGCGCGAACTTCCGCATCTGCTCGTTGTCGCTTGGGTCGCCCTTCGGCGCGACAGCCGCGCGTGCGCGACCGTCCGGCGCAACCCAATCGCGCGCAAGATCGGCCGGCAGCGATTGCAGCGTCACCGGCTCCGCGGCGAGCGCCATCGCCAGACCGCCGAGCGACGCCTTCAGCGGCGGCAGGAACACGTCCTCGGTCCGCTTGCGCAGCGTCTGGTCGCCCTTCGCGATGGTGGAGAGCGCCGTGGCGAGCCGGCGCGAGGCGTCGGCACCCTTGCCCGGCTGGCTGGCGGCGAACTTGTTGAGCTGCTCGGCGGTCTCGTTGAACGCCTCGACGTTCTCCTTGTCGGTCGGCGGGTCCGCTGCCTCCTTGGGGTCGAGCGCCGACGCTAGATTCGTCCGCACCGCGTAGATCAGCGGCAGTTTCTCGTTCTGCCCTTCCGGCACGAAGCTCGACAACGTCATGACGCGCGAGACCTCCGGCACCTTGGCAAGCCGCGCGGCAACCGCGTCGGCCTCCTTGAGCGATGGAGCCAATACGCCGATCGTGTTGGTGTTGGATTCCGGCTCGCGGCTGAGCTCGAGATAGGTTGCGACCAACTCAACGTGGGGGCTGCGCAGGTTGACCGGGTTGAAGTCGAACCGCAGCCAGTAGAGGAGCGGCAGACCGGCGACGACCAGCACGGCGGTCGTCGCAATGATTGGCACGCGATTGCGCTCCATGAAGGCATCGACCGGCGCCAGCGACTTGTAGCCCAGCGCCTCCGGCTCCCCCGGCGGATTGAGCACGCGGATCAGCGCCGGCAGCAGCGTGATGCTGGTGGCGAACGCGATCAGCATGCCGCAGCCAGCGATCAGGCCCAGCTCGGAAACGCCGCGATAGGCGGTCGGCAGGAACGACAGGAAGCCCGCCGCGGTCGCGCCGGCCGCCAGCGTAAGCGGCGCGCCGACATATTTGCCGGCATCACGGATCGCGCCAGGCAGATTGTCGACCTCATGGCGCTCATGCCGGTAACGCACCGCGTACTGGATGCCGAAGTCGACGCCGATGCCGACAAACAGCACCGCAAACGACACTGAGATCAGATTGAATGCGCCAACCATGAAAAGGCCGACGGCTGCCGTCATCGCCAAGCCGACGAACAGGTTGATGAACACCGCCAGGATGAGCCGCTTCGAGCGCAGCGCGAGCCACAGGATAAGCAGCACGATGCCCAGCGTGATGACGCCGTTGAGCTCGGCGTTTTCCTTCAGCGTTGCGAATTCCTCGTCTGCCATCGGCACCGGCCCGGTAAGCCGGACGGTCGCCTGATACTGCGGGGCGATCTCGGCCGCAGCGGCGCGGATCGCCGCGATCGCGGCGTGTCCCGGCTCCAGTGCGCCGTAGTCGAGCACTGGCCGCACCTCGATGAAGCCGCGCAGCTCGTTCTTCTCCGCCGGCTTGCGCTGCGCCAGCACGCGCCAGGAGAAGCTCGCCGGCTGCCCAGCGACGATCTTCTCCAGAGTGTCCGACACCATGTTGAACGAACTGGCGAGGTCGTCGAGCGTCAGGTACTTGGAACGCACCGCCATGAGCGCATTGTCGACCCCGGTGGTGAGGCCGCGCAGGCTCTGGTCGGTGGCGAGATCGCGGATCATCGGCTCTGCCTTGTTCAGGCCGTCGAGGCTGCTCTTGAGCTGGTCGACGTTCTGGAACAGCAGCCCAGTGCGCGCGAAGAACTCGCCCGTCCGCGTGACGGCGCGAAAGCGCTCCTTGTTCTGCGCCAGCTTGTCCGCGAGCTTAGCCGCTGCTTCGCCGACAAGCTCCGGTGTCGGCGCATCCACCACCACGACGATCATCTCAAAACGGCCGAACGCCTTCTCGAAGGCAAGCTCGCGCTTGCGCCATTCCAGATTGGGCGACAGTAGCGCGTTGATATCGGACGTGATGGCGAAATTGCGCGCCGCATACACACCGCACAGCAACGCCAGAACCAGTCCCGCGGCGATGACGCGCCAAGCATGGCGGGTGCAGAATTCGATGATATTGACGATGGTGGAAGTCAGCATGATTTTTGAAATATATCCTGGAAACAGATCGTACGCGCTTCACACCGACGCACGAACACTTCAATAACGAAAACAACGCCGATCCGGCAGCGTTCCATCACCGCGGTGATTTGAAGCGCCGAATTCGGGCGAAGACAGGGCCTTAGCGCGCCGCGGCTGTCACTTTGGGCTTGGCCGCCCGGGCCTCGGCGGCGATTTGATTGGCCGGCGCCGCTTTTGGCTTGGCCTTTTCTGCGTGGATTCCGCTCATCATTTCCTGCACGTGACGGGAAAACACGAACTGGGCCGGCCGCTGCGTGTTCATGGCGATTTCCGGCGCCATCGGCCCCTGGGTCCGCACGCCGCGGATCGCGGTCCACATCGCCGCAAGCGGATTGCTGACGGAGGCATGAGCGGCGGTCGGCTCGTAACCGCAGTGCGCCATGCAGTCGGCGCACTTTTCATAGCGGCCGGTGCCGTATGAATCCCAATCCGTGGTCTCCATCAGCTCCTTGAAGGTCTTCACGTAGCCTTCGCCGAGCAGATAGCAGGGCTTCTGCCAGCCAAAGATGTTGCGGGTCGGCATGCCCCATGGCGTGCAGTGGAATTCGCGATTGCCGGCCAGGAAGTCGAGGAACAGGCCGGAGTGCATCAGCCTCCAATTCTTGCCCTTGCCGAGCGCGAACACCTTGCGGAACAGCTCCTTGGTCTTGCGGCGCGCCAGAAAGTGCTCCTGGTCGGGCGCGCGCTCATAGGCGTAGCCGGGTGAGATCGAGACTCCGACGCCCATGCTCTGCGCGAAATCGAGATACTTGGCGATGTCCTCAGCAGAATGGCCGTCGAAGATCGTCGCGTTGACGTTGACGGTGAAGCCCTTGGCCTGCGCCGCCTTGATGGCCGACACCGCCTTCTCGAACACGCCCTCCTGCGACACCGCCTTGTCGTGATGCTCCTTCATCCCATCGAGGTGGACGGAGAAGAACAGGTACGGCGACGGCTCGAACAGGTGCAGCTTCTTTTCCAGCAGCAGCGCGTTGGTACACAGCGAGACGAATTTCTTGCGGGCCACGATGCCTTTGACGATCTCGCCAATTTCGCGGTGGATCAGCGGCTCGCCGCCCGGGACCGCGACCATCGGCGCGCCGCACTCGTCGACCGCGTCGAGGCACTCCTGCACCGACATGCGCTTGTTGAGGATCGGATCCGGATAGTCGATCTTGCCGCAGCCGACGCAGGCGAGATTGCAGCGGAACAGCGGTTCCAGCATCATCACCAGCGGATAGCGTTCGCGGCCCTGCAGCTTCTGCTTGAGCAGGTAGGCGCCGATCTTGATCTCTTTAAAAAACGGGATGGCCATCTCTTATCTTTCTTTCAGACCGCCGCCAGCTCAGCAGGCCAAAGTTTTGTTTCCCTGGCGTCCGGCTGTCGAAACGTCAACGAACCAGCCGCCAAGTTTGTTCACTATCAGCCACGCCTTGCCGCTTCGGTCCGCGCATCCCGGCCGAGTGCGTCGAACACCTTTGCAACAATCCCAGCAGAATCGAGCCCTGCCTTCGCATACATCGCGACCGGGCTGTCCTGATCAATGAAGATGTCAGGCAGCACCATGGAGCGAACCTTCAGGCCACTGTCGAGCGCGCCGTGATCGGCGAGCGCCTGAAGGACGTAGGAACCGAAGCCGCCGATCGAGCCCTCTTCCACCGTGATGAGGACCTCGTGCTCGCGGGCGAGCCGCAGCACCAGATCGACGTCGAGCGGCTTGGCGAAGCGCGCGTCGGCCACCGTGGTCGAGAGGCCAAACGTCGCCAGTTCGCGCGCCGCCTTGCTGCACTCAGCCAGACGGGTGCCGAACGACAGCAGTGCAACCTTGGTGCCCTCGGAAACGATGCGGCCCTTGCCGATCTCGAGCGGCACGCCGAACTCCGGCATCTCGACGCCGACTCCGTCGCCGCGCGGATAGCGGAATGCGCTGGGCCGGTCGTCGATCGCCACGGCGGTCGCCACCATATGAACGAGCTCCGCCTCGTCGGCCGCGGCCATCAGCACGAAGCCGGGCAGACAGCCGAGATAGGCGACGTCGAACGACCCGGCATGGGTCGGACCGTCGGCGCCGACCAGACCGGCGCGGTCCATCGCAAAGCGCACCGGAAGACCCTGAATGGCAACGTCGTGCACCACCTGGTCGTAGCCGCGCTGCAGGAAGGTCGAATAGATCGCGCAGAACGGCTTGTAGCCCTCGGTGGCAAGACCGGCGGCAAACGTCACCGCGTGCTGCTCGGCGATGCCGACGTCGAAGGAACGATGCGGGAACGCCTTCTCGAAGATATCGACGCCGGTGCCGGACGGCATCGCCGCTGTCACCGCGACGATGCGATCGTCCTTGCGGGCTTCCTTGACGAGGCTCTCGCCGAACACCTTGGTGTAGGACGGCGCGTTGGCCTTCGCCTTGGCCTGCTGCCCCGTCGCGACATCGAACTTGACGACGCCGTGGTACTTGTCGCTGGACGCTTCGGCCGGCGCGTAGCCCTTGCCCTTCTGCGTCACGACATGGATCAGGATCGGCCCGTCCTTGGCGTCGCGCACATTCTTGAGCACCGGCAGGAGGTGGTCGAGGTTGTGACCGTCGATCGGGCCGACGTAGTAGAAGCCGAGTTCCTCGAACATCGTGCCGCCGGTGAGAAAGCCGCGCGCGTATTCCTCGGCGCGCAGCGCCTTCTGCTCGAGCGCCTTCGGCAGATGGCCGGCAAGCTGCTTGCCGATGTCGCGCAGCTTTCGATAGGTGCCGCCGGAGAGCAGACGCGACAGATATGCGGACATCGCGCCAACCGGGGGCGCGATCGACATGTCGTTGTCGTTGAGGATGACGATCAGGCGGGAGTTCATCGCGCCTGCGTTGTTCATCGCCTCGTAGGCCATGCCGGCCGACAATGAGCCGTCGCCGATCACCGCGATGACGTTGTTGGTCTTGCCGTCGAGATCGCGCGCCACCGCCATGCCAAGGCCAGCCGAGATCGACGTCGACGCGTGCGCCGCGCCGAACGGGTCGTACTCGCTCTCCGCACGCTTGGTGAAACCGGACAGGCCGCCGCCCATGCGAAGCGTGCGGATGCGGTCGCGGCGTCTGGTAAGAATCTTGTGGGGGTACGCTTGATGGCCAACGTCCCAGACCAGCCGGTCGCGGGGCGTGTCGAACACATAGTGCAATGCAACAGTCAACTCGACCACGCCGAGCCCGGCGCCCAAATGGCCGCCTGTCACCGAGACCGCGTTGATGGTCTCCTGCCGCAGTTCATCGGCAATCTGTCGGAGGTCCGCCGGATCACACTTGCGCAGATCACTCGGGTCTTTGATGGCATCAAGCATTGCACGTCCAGTCTGCTGGTAAGCAACTCAGCGCATGGGCCTACTGAGTGGCGATCAAACGGCGATAAAGGGGCAAGTCTTTGTTAGACAAGTCCTTGGTTTAAGACGCGAATGGCCCGCGCGGAACCCAGCAGCCCTTTCGCACCCACGATAGACAATCACCAAACCATTGGAAAGGTTTGAGGGTCAATTCGCCGCTGTTTATGGCCTTTTTGACGAATTTGTCAAAGACCGCGGGTAGCAATTTCAATGGTTTAGCGAGCAGGCTTGTATGGCTAGATAGGCCCGATACGCGCCACGGCAATGGCTGTTGGGTGCGGGCTGCATGACCAGGCTGTGAACCGCGTGGCGGCGCCGGACGCCAAATGAAGGATCGTTGATCGCCGTCTACCCTCAAGAGGTGCTTCTCAGCGGCGATTGGCACGGTAATATCGGCCTGCTTGAGGTCACCGAAGCCGGCATTTCAGCAAATCCACAGAGGTCGCATGTCTATGTTCGGGCGTTTCGCAAACCTGCTTGTTCGCGCCGCTTCGGGCGCTGCCTTGGCCGCCGCACTGCTGCTCCCTGTGTCCGAGAGCCGGGCCACCGAATTCAACGGCATGGCCGGAGCCTGGTCCGGGACCGGGACCATCGCAGTCAACAACAACCGAGAAAAATTGCGCTGCCGGGCGAACTACAACGTCAGCAACGGCGGAACGACTGTCGACCTCCAGATCCGCTGCGCGAGCGACAGCTACAAGTTCAATCTGATGGGCGGCGTGAATGCGATCAACGGAAACCTCAACGGCACCTGGAGCGAATCCGCGCATGGCGCCGCGGGCGAAATCGCCGGCACCGTAAAGAGCGGCACGATCTCCGCCCGTGCCACCGGCCCGTATTTCTCCGCGCACCTGTCGCTGCGCACCACCGGCAACACGCAGTCGATCGCACTGAATTCCCCCGGCAGCCAGATCTCCTCGGTGACGATGCAACTTTCCAAGGGTGGCGGCGCCACCGCTGCAGCGCGCTAGCGATATCCGTCGGAATGAAACCGCCGCAGCCTTCGCGATATCTATTTTGCGCGCGCTGCTAATGCTAGGGCGGGATGACGATGGCGATGGCCGCGGTGATGACGGCCTTGCTCCAAATCAGGAACAGGTCCGCGAACAGCGGCAGCGTGATAATAACGTTCGACTCGTCCATCGCGGCGACAGTTTAGCGGCAGCCCGCCGCGCACAACAGCGCGCAGGGCTCAGCGCAGTGAGAAACGCACCGGGACGCTGAGGTTGACACTCGACTGCGTCATGCCCGGCGGAAATTGCGGGAACGGCGAGGCGCGCGCGACCATCGCCATCACCTCCTGATCGAGCTCGGAATTGCCGGAACTACGCGCGATGCTTCGCACCAGCACCGAACCGCCGCGGCTGAGGGTGAAGTTGAGCGTAACCACGCCCTGCTCGCGCCGCGACTGAGCGCCGCTTGGGTAGCGCTTGGCGCGCTGCAGTTGCGCGACCACCTGGTCGCGCCATGACGCTGGCGCCGCGGACGCGCTCGCGGCGCCGGGACTCGGTGCGGCCGGTGTGTCGGCGGTAGCGCGCTCCGATCGCGGCGCGGCGGTGGTGCGCGGCGCCGGCTTCTTGCGTTCGACGCGCTTGACCTCGGGCGGCTTGATCCTGGGCTCTTCCTTCACCTCCGGAGGAGGCGGCGGTTCCTTCGGCGGCTCGGGCAGCGCCACCAGCGGCTCGATCATGGGAGGAGGCGGCTCGATCAGCGGCTCGGGCGGCACTGGCTCGACGATATCGGGCACGGGCGGCGGCGGCGCCTCCTGCATCTCCGGACCCGGCGCGACATCGACCGGCGACGCCGGCGACACCGCCATCGGCACCATGTCGATGATGATCGGGGCCGGCGCGCCGGTTAGCACGTACGGAAAAGCCAGGAAATAGGTCGCCATCAGACCGAGATGCGCCGCCACCACGATCGCCGCGGCCATTGTCCAGCGCTTCAGATCGGCGTCGTCCTCGCGATGCAGCAGCACGATCGCACGCGCGGTCATTTGGCGTCCCGGCTCTCCAGCCCGACCAGCGCCACCTTCAGATAGCCGGCGTTGCGCAGCATGTTCATGACTTCCATGACGTCGCCGTAGCTCACGGCACGGTCGGCGCGCAGAAAGATGCGCTCGTCCTTGTTGCCCTTGGTCGCAAGCGCCAGCGCTCCGCCCAGCGAGTCGCGGGGCACCGTATCCTCGCCGACTGCGAGCGAAAGATCGCCCTTGACGGTGAGGAAGACCGACTTGTCGGGCCGCTGCTGCTGCTCGGCCGTGGAGGCCGGCAGGTCAACGCCGATGTCCACGGTCGCGAGCGGCGCAGCGATCATGAAGATGATCAGCAGCACCAGGATCACGTCGATGAACGGCGTGACATTGATCTCGTGCGTTTCGGCGAATTCGTCGTCTTCACGGGTGAGACGGATGGACACGGGCGTTACTCCGCGGCGCGCGAGAGCGGCATCGCGCCACGTTCGCTGTCGCGGCTGACCAACCGCAGCACCAGCGCACCCGCGTCGGCGATCAGCATGCGATAGCCGGCCGCCGAGCGCGCGAACACGTTGTAGATGACGACCGCGGGGATCGCCGCGAAGAGACCGAGTGCCGTCGCCAGCAGCGCCTCGGCGATGCCCGGCGCAACCACCGCGAGATTGGTGGTGTGTGCGGTGGAGATGCCGATGAAACTGTTCATGATGCCCCAGACAGTGCCGAGCAGACCAACGAACGGCGCGGTCGCGCCGATGCTCGCCAGTACGCCCATGCCCCGGCCGATACGCCGGCCGGCCGCCACCTCGAGCCGCTCCAATAGCCAGGCCACGCGCTCTTTTAGCCCCTCACTGCTGGTGTGACCGGACAACGCCACTTCGGCGCTGGCCGTGCGCACCAATCTGGCGACGGTGTCGTCGGCATCGCCGAACTTGCGCTCGGCTTCCGGCAGCGAGCGCGCCTCCTGAAGTTTGAGCAACCCGGCGCGGGCCAGCCGTTTCGCCGACGCGAGCTCGATGCTCTTGGCGAGCCACACCGTCCAGGTGACGAGAGAGGCGAACATGAGGCCGATCATGATCGCCTTCACGACGATGTCGGCGTTGATGAACATGCCCCAAGGCGAGAGGTCGCGCGGCAGCGCGGCGTTCGCGGTGGCTTGCGCCGGTTGCAAGGGCTCCTCCAGCGTCCCCTGCGCGAAGGCCGTGCCCGCAACAAGCACGGCGACCGCCATCCCCCATATGATCGGCGCGGACCATGCCGGAGCACTGAAGCCTCTATTTAACTCTTTGCGATTCATACGGTTTTCCACGCTACTGGGCGCCAGCCGCCTGCTCCCGGCGCCATTGTTATATTGTTACATTGTGCCATCGCAATGGCCACCGCCCTCCATTTACACGATGGAAAAAGATTGATCCTTGGAATTGCTTGCAACAAGAACGGCAGCGCATCGTCGCGATGGGAACGAGGAACCGAATGGACGTTGTCATCGTTGGCGCCGGCATCGGCGGGCTGACACTCGGGCTCCGCCTGCATCAGGCCGGCATCCCCTGCCGCATCTATGAGGCCGCACCCGAGATCAAGCCGCTCGGCGTCGGCATCAACCTGCTGCCGCATGCCAGCAAGGAACTGACCGAGCTCGGCTTGCAGGATGCGCTCGCCAAGGTCGCGATCACCACCACCAAGATCGGCTACTACAACCGCTTCGGCCAATTGATCTACAACGACCCGTGCGGCCGCTACGGCGGTTACGAATGGCCGATGTTCTCGATTCACCGCGGCGACCTGCAGATGGTGCTGCTCGCGGCGTTCATCGAGCGCGCCGGCGCCGATTGCGTTGTGACTAGCCACCGCTGCACCGGAGGCGAGCAGGACGATAGCGGCGCCACCGTGCATTTCGAGCATACAGCGACCGGCGCGAAGCTGCCCTCGCAACGCGGCAGCGTGGTGGTCGCCTGCGACGGCATGCACTCCGTGATCCGCAAGCAGTTCTTCCCGGATGAAGGGCCGCCGCGCTACGCCGGCATCAACATGTGGCGCGGCGTGACGCGCTGGAAGCCGTTCCTCGACGGCGCGACCTTCGTGCGCGTCGGCTGGCACCAGCCAGCGAAGGTTCTGATCTATCCGATCCGCGACAACATCGACGGCGAAGGCCGCCAGCTCATCAACTGGGTGTGCGACATCGAACAAGAGACACCGATCCAACAGCGCGACTGGAACCGGCAGGGCAAGCTCGAGGATTTCATCGGCGCGATCGAGGACTGGCGCTTCCCCTGGCTCGACGTGCCGGCGATGTGCCGCGCGGCGGACCAGATCCTGGAATATCCGATGGTCGATCAGGATCCGCTGCCGCGCTGGTCGCACGGCCGTGTCACGCTGCTCGGCGACGCCGCGCACCCGATGCAGCCGCGCGGCGCGAACGGCGGCGCGCAGGCGATCGTGGATTGCGGCGCGCTGGCGGATTGTCTCGCGCGCGTTGCCGATCCGGTGGCGGCGCTAAAGGCATACGAAGACCGTCGGCTGCCGCCGACCAGCCAGGTGGTGCTGACCAACCGCAACACGCCGCCCGACGCGATCCTGCAAGAGGTGTGGAAGCGCACCGGCGACAAGCCGTTCCGCCACATCGACGACGTGATCAGCCAAGCCGAGCTCGCCGGGCTGCTCAACCGCTATCAGCGCATCGCTGGCTTCGACAAAGAGAAGCTGGCGGCGACGCGATGACCCGCGTCACTGATTGAGCAGCGGAATAGTCTTGTAGTCCGCCGGCTTCGGCACCGAAGCCAGGTAGGCATGGATGTCCGCGATATCGCCGTTCGACAGCACGGGCTCGCGATAGGGCGGCATCGCACGGTTGGTCGTGCGAATGTACGACACGAACGTCTCAAGCGGCAGCGGATCGGGGCCGAGTTTCGGGCCGGTCACGCCGCCCTGGCCGAGCGTGCCGTGACAGCCCCAGCAGCCGACCGCCATGTACACCTTCTTGCCGTTCTCGGCGGACGCCGCGAGCGCCGCTCCGCCGCCTAGCACCAACGCGATCAGTGCAACACCAACGCTACGCATCGCACCTCTCCTTTATCGCGGCTGCGTCCAGACATCGACCAGCGCGGGCTCGCCGCGTTTGACGACCTCGACGGCGCGCTTGAGTGTCGGCGCAAGATCTTTCGGATCCTTGATCGGGCCGAAGCCCTGCACGCCCATCGATGACGCCAGCTTGCCGTAGTCGATGTCCGGCGCCTCGATCGAGGTGCCAATCGGGCCCATGGTCTTGCCCAGCGCGGCGACGCGGTTGCGGCGATTGGAGAGGCGCTGCACGTGCATCACCTCCTGATGGTAGCCGCGGTTGTTGTGCATCACGGTCAGCATCGGGATGTTGTGATGCGCCGAGGTCCACAGCGCGCCGGGCGAATACATCAGATCGCCGTCGGGCTGGAAGTTGAGCGAGAAGCGGCCGAGCGGCCGGTTGGCCAGCGCCGCGCCGACGGCCGCGGAAATGTTGTAGCCGAGCCCGGCGCCGCCGGAATGGCCGAGGTGATGATAGTACTTTTCCATGGGCCAGATACGCGACGGCCAGCCGCTCATCTGCCGGTCGGAGCCGACCATCGACCAGTCGAGATCCTTGATCTGGGCCCAGACTTCCATGGTCAGACGCGCGGTCGAGATCGGGCTTGCGTCCCAGCCGACCGCCATGGCGGCGAGATTGCGCTCGCGCGCCTCGGCCTTGGCCTTGCGCGAGGCTTCGCCACGCCGCTCGATCGCGGCCCTCTTGCCCGCTGGAATCGCGGCCTTCACGGCCTCGATCAGCGCGGGAAGCGTCGCTTCCGCGTCCGCCGCCATCGACACATCGGTGACCTGGAAGCGCTGGAAGTCCTGGTAGTTCGATTTGCCGCGTAACTCGATGGTGCCGATACTGATCAGCTTGGTGTCGTCCTTGATGCGGGGTTCCTGAATCCCATGACCGCCCTCGCCGTTGTCGATCCAGGCGTTCACGGTGCCCCAGAAGTCGGACAGCTCGAGGCCAAGCACCACGTCGGCCTGGGCAATCACGCCGGGCGCGCGGCTCAGGTGATGGGTGTTCGGGAAATTCATTCGCGCGCCTTGGTTGACGACCGGGCATTGCAGCAGCTCTGCGAGTTCGATCAGGAGCTTGACGCCGTTCGGCGAGCGCGCCGCGCGGTCGGCGACGATCACCGGGCGTTCGGCATCGGCCAGCAGCCGCGCGGTTTCCTTTACGGCGCCGGCATCGCCTTGCGGCGGCGCAGTCGCGACATAGCGCGGGATCGTCAGCCGCTCGCCGTTGCCTTTGATCGGTTCCTGCTGCAAGTCCGCGTCGAGCGCGATCGCGACCGGCCCATAGGGCGGCGTCATCGCGATCTTGTAGGCGCGCACGAACGATTGCGCGAAGTGCTGCAGCGAAAGCGGCGTGTCATCCCACTTGGTGAAGTCGCGCAGCAGTGCGTTGATGTCCTGCGCCGAGTGGAAGGTCGGAACGCCCGGCGGGCGCATCGAGGCTTCGAGATGATTGCCGCCGACGACGATAACCGGAACGCGGTCGCACCACGCGTTGTAAACCGCCATCGCCGCATGCTGGAAACCGACCGAACCGTGCGCCAGCGTCATCAGCGGCTTGCCGGTGACCTTGAAATAGCCATGCGCCATGGCAACGCCGATTTCCTCGTGATTGACGGTAAGGAATTCGGGCTTCTTGTTGTGACCATAATTGATCAGCGACTCGTGAAGGCCGCGGAAACTCGAAGCCGCGTTTGACGGCAGGTATTCGATGTCGAGCGTCTTGATGACATCGACCATGAAGTCGGATCCGTCGGGGCGTGTCGCACGGGCAAGCGCCTGCGGCGTGCCAGTCTCGGCCGCGATGGCCTGCACCGACGGCGGCAACGACGAGGGCAGACGCTTCGCTTGAGCTGTTGCGGTGGCGACGTTCACCGACGTCGTCACCGCGGACGCGGCAGCGCCGGTAATCGCAACTCCGGCGAGAAATCTGCGGCGATCGACTTTCGTGGCCGAATCCTTGCGCGCCATGTCGCTCTCCCTGAATCGAATTGTCTTGCCGCTGTCTTGGCGGCGCGGCCCGCCCGCAACGATTTTGCAGAACGATTTTAGTCCAACCCAAATGGCCGCACTAGCGGTCCCCCAATCTGACGAGTTGCGCCGAGGGGAACTTTTTGGCTCGCGTCGCGTCATCCAGTCAGGCGCAAAGCCATTGATCACAAAGACTTTTCGATTGCTTAAGGATTGGACCTCTGCGCGCGATCACAGTGCTTCCAGGAGTTCCCAACTCAGCGCGGCTCGACGACATCGCCGAGCCGCCGCTCGACGACGGCGCGATCCTGGTGCGGACGCTGGCGCTCGGCGTGTGCGGCACCGACCGCGAGATCGTCGCCGGTGACTACGGCAACGCGCCACCCGGCAACGAACGCTTGGTGCTTGGCCATGAATCGTTCGGCACAGTGATCGAGGCGCCACCGTCGAGCGGGTTTGCGCCGGGCGATCTCGTGGTCGGCATCGTGCGGCGGCCCGATCCGGTGCCCTGCCCGGCCTGCGCGTCCGGCGAGTGGGACATGTGCCGCAACGGCCAATACACCGAGCGCGGCATCAAGGCGCGTCACGGCTTCGGCGCCGAGCGATTTCGCATCGAGCCGGAGTTCACGGTGAAGATTGAGCCGGCGCTCGGCGATCTGGGCGTGCTGATAGAGCCCGCGAGCATCGTCGCGAAAGCGTGGGATCACATTGAGCGGATTGGACGCCGTTTCAATTCGTGGCAACCGAAAACATTGATCGTGACCGGCTCCGGCCCGATCGGCCTGCTCGCCGCGCTGCTCGGGCTGCAGCGCGGTTACGAGGTTCACGTGTTCGATCGCGGCCGCGATCAGTCCAAGGTCGCGATGATCCGCGACCTCGGCGCCAGCCATCATGCCGGGTCTATCGATGACCTCGGCATCGCGCCCGATGTCATCGTCGAATGCACCGGCGCGCCGCCGGTGATCGCCGGCGTGCTCGGCCGCTCGGCGCCGAGCGGCATCGTATGTCTCGCTGGCATCGGAAGCGACTTCAAGACGATATTCGACATCGGGCGCTTCAATCGCGTCGCGGTGCTCGACAACGACGTCGTGTTCGGCGCGGTCAATGCCAACCGCGTCCACTACGAGATGGCGGCGCACGCGCTGATAAGCGCCGACAGAGCCTGGCTTCGCCGGATGATCTCGCGGCGCGTGCCGCTCGCACGCTGGCACGAGGCGCTGGAGCATCGCGCCGGCGACATCAAGGTGGTGGTGGATTTCACGATCTAGGCAGTTACGCCGCTGCGTCCACGTTGACCCGCTGGCACAGCGTTTCCACAAAGCGCTCACCCCAGCACTTAATGTCGTTCTTCATCAGAACCTTGAGAATTTCAGCGTGACGGCCCTGCCGTTCCTCGAGCGGCATCGACAACGCCTGATCGATCGCGTTGCCGACCGCCTCCGCGTCATAGGGATTGACGAGCAGCGCCGTTGCACACTCCACCGCCGCGCCGGCGAAGCGCGACAGGATCAGCACGCCCGGATCGTCCGGATCCTGCGCCGCCACATACTCCTTGGCGACGAGATTCATGCCGTCGCGAAGCGGCGTCACCAGCGCCGCGCGCGACGAACGATAAAGACCCGCCAACGCTGAGCGGCTGTACGGCTTGTTCACATAGCGGATCGGCGTCCACGACGGCTCGCCGTAACGGCCGTTGACGTGACCGACCGCCTCCGAGATGTGGCGCTCCATCTCGGAGTACTCCTTGATCTCGGAACGGCTGCGCGGCGTGATCTGGAGATAGGTCACCGCGCCGCGCCGCGACGGATGGTCTTCGAGCAGACGCTCGAACGCCTTCATGCGCATCGCGATACCCTTCGAATAGTCGAGCCGGTCGACGCCGATGATCATTGCGCGGCCGGCCAGACTTTCGTTCACCTCCTGCACGAACGGCGAGCGCACGCTGCGCCGCGCCAGGCGCTCGAATTCCACCGTCTCCACCCCCACTGGGAAGATACCGATCTGTACGGTGCGCTGACCGGCGATGAACGTGCGCGGACCGCGGTTCGGCATCCGGCACTCGTCCTTGAGATAGCGTGCGAAGTTGTTCGCGTCCTTGTCGGTCTGGAAGCCGACCAGGTCGTAGTGACAAAGCGACAGGATGACCCGCTCGTGCTTGGGCAGCGCGGCGATCAGCTCAACCGGCGGAAATGGCACGTGGAGGAAGAAACCGATGCGATTCTCGCGACCGCGGTCGCGCAGCGCCTTGGCGAGCGGCAGAAGATGATAGTCGTGTACCCAGATGACGTCGTCCGGTTCCAGCACCTTGTGCAACTGCTCCGCGAAGTGATCGTTGACGCGCATGTAGCCGGTGAGATCGAGACTCGAATACTCCGTCAGGTCGAGCCGGTAGTGCAGGATCGGCCACAGCATGCGGTTGGCAAAGCCGTTGTAGTATTCCTGGTAGTCGGCGCGTGTCAGATCGGTGGTGATATAGGTCACCCCGCCGCTTTCGATCTCGCGGACCGCGACGTCGGACTTGGCCGCGACCTTCCCGCTCCAGCCGAACCACAGCCCGCGATGCCGCTTGAGATAGGAGCGGATCGCGACCTCAAGGCCGCCGGCGCGCGTTCCACCGTCCGTGGTCGGGACGGAAACGCGATTGGACACCACCACTATCCGCGCCAATATCGATCCTCCCAGCTCCTGGACAGGCGCATCGCCGTCACGATCAGACCAGCCATGGAATAGGTCTGCGGGAAGTTGCCCCACAGCGCGCCCGACTGCGGGTGAATGTCTTCGGAGAGCAGGCCGTAGCGGTTGCGGTGGCGCAGCGCGTCGAGGAACAGCTCGCGCGCCTCGTCCTTGCGGCCAAGGTGCCACCACGCGTCGATCAGCCAGAACCGGCAGATCAGGAACGCCGTCTCCGGCATGCCGAAGTCGTCGGAATTCGCATAACGCATGACGTGCTTCTCGCGCAGCAGATCGTGCTGCACCGCCTCGACGGTCGACACGAAACGCGGATCGCTCGCCTCGATCAGCCCGAGCTCCGGCAGCAGGAGAACGCTGGCGTCAGTGTCGTCGGTGCCGAGCGCGGCGGTGAACGCCTTGCGCTTCGGATTCCAGGACTGCTCGAGCAACGCAGCCTGGAGCTTGTCCGCCTGCTCATTCCAGTAGGTGGCGCGGTCGTGCAGATTAAGCCGCGCGGCGATCGCGGCAAGGCGGTTGATGCCGGCCCAGCACATCGCTGCGGAATGCGTGTGGACGCTGCGCCTGCCGCGGAATTCCCAGATTCCCGCATCCGGCTTGAGCGCCAGCTCCACCGCCTTGGCGCCGAGCGGCTCGATCACGCGGAACAGCGCCTCGTCGCCGGGCCGCGGCAACCGGTGGTCGAAGAACATCGGCATTGCCGCGAGGATGACGCTGCCATAGGTGTCGTGCTGATCCTGCAGCGCGGCGGCGTTGCCGATCCGCACCGGCCCGTCGCCTCGGTAGCCCTTAAGGTGCGGCGCGATCTGCTCCTCAAGAGAGTCCGACGGCACGATACCGTACACCGGCCGCATCGCGTCGCTGTTGTTCGCCGCGATCCCGACGATGTAGGAGATGAAGTCTTCCATCGTCTGCGTCGCGCCGATCCGGTTGAGCGCCTTCACGACGAAATAGGCATCGCGCAGCCAACAGAAGCGGTAATCCCAGGTGCGGCCGGAACCCGGCGCTTCGGGGATCGACGTGGTGTGCGCGGCGATGATCGCGCCGGTTTCCTCGAAATTGGACAGCTTGAGCGAGATCGCGGCGCGGATGATCGGCTCTTGCCAGTCGTAAGACAGGAACAGGCGCCGCACCCAGTCCATCCAATGGTCGCGCGTGCGGTCGCAGAACTCACGGCACGCGGTCGCAAGCTCGGCAGGAAACGGCTCGTCGTTGCCGAGCACCAGATTGATGCCGCGCGTCAGCACGAATGGCGCCTCCCGCTCGATGTAGGACAGCGGCGCGTCGGTGGTGAGGCGGATGATGGTGTCGCCAGCCCAGTATCGGATGTGATTGCTGCCGGATGAGCGCTGCGTGATCGGCATGCCGTAGTTGTGGGTCGGGCGTACCCGGATGGTGATACGCGGCAAGCCGGCGACGGGCTCGATCATCCTGACCAGTTGCGGCGGCCGGTACATGCGGCCGAAATTGGGATACCGCGGCGCAAAGTCAGTGATCCGCACCTTGCCGCCGCGGCTGTCGGTGAGCGTCGTGATGACGGTCGCGGTGTTGCGTTGGTATTCGGATTGATATTCGACCAACCCGTCGAGCACAACATCGGAGAAACCCTTCTCTTCGTCGCCGGCCACCAACCGGCAGAAGATCGGATCGCCGTCGAAACGCGGATAGCACCACCAGACCAGGCGGCCGGCCGGATCGACCAACGCAGCGGTGCGCCCGTTTCCGATGATGGCAAGGTCCAGACCGTGATCGGTCGCGACCGCATGCGCGCGTGCTGGCAGGCTTTGATCGTTCATGACGCCACGGCTACGGGTTGCGAGATCTTGTCAAGCCAGCGGCGCACATCGGCCGGCGAGTGGAACACGGCGTTGACGCCTGGCACTTTGCGGCCAACCGAGATGGCGAAGCCGTTAAACTCCGGCACCGCCTCGAACGCGGCCTCGTCGGTGACGTCATCGCCGATGAAAATGGGCGCGCGGCCTGCGAATGGCGTGTGCGTCATCAGTTCGCGCACGGCGCTGCCCTTGTTGAACCCGACCGATTTGACCTCGATCACGGCCTTGCCGGTGAGCAGTTCGAACGATTCAGGCGGATAGGCTTTGCAAACGCGAAAAACGTCGTCGACAACATTGAGGCCCAAATCCAGCGCCAAGCGATAGTGCAGCGCGAGCGAGTAGCCCTTGTCCTCCGTAGCAACGCCCTCGTATCGCTTGGCGATGTCCATCAGATTCTGCTTGAGGGAGCGATCAAGCGCGGTGGCGCGTTGCTCGTAACTGTCCTGCTTGGGGTCGGGCCTGATCTCCGCGCCGTGGCCGCCGATCGCCGGCAAACGAAGCGGCGCGAAAATCAGATCGAGATTGGCGATCGGCCGGCCGCTGACGAGCGCGATGGCGCCGTGGGTCCGCTCTCCGACAAGCGAGAGCGTTCGCAGCAGCGTTTCAGGCACATGGACGGCGTGCGGCGTCGCCGCGATGTCGAGAATCGTGCCGTCGACATCGAGCAGAACGGCGAAATCGCGAAGATCGAGGGGGTCCAGCGGCACGCGGGATTTCCAATCATGTTGGAATTCAAATCAATATCGACGCCTCCGGTGCGCCGCAAGGCTGCGAACGCGCCAAAGCCGTCTATGGGGCAACCTCCCCACGGGATAACGCTCAACGCGGCAATGGGTTGCATCGAGATGCACGGGCAGGCAGCCCAATCAGAAGGCACTCGGCCGCTCAAACGGCATCGTTTCGCAAACCCAGACATCGGAGTGCGACCACTGGTGCTGCGCGCCACATGCCGCGCAACGCGCCGAGGAGACAAACGGCACCGCCTGCTGCGGTGTCGTCGCGAATTCGGTCTCGATGCCCGTCGGACACCGCCTTGCCCGTGACGGGGCAAGTGATCATTCACGCGTCCCATCGGCTTCTTCCGCGAATCGCTCATCACGGTATGAGCGACCGGTAGCGTGCGTTCATTGAAAGTCACCGCCGGCGCAGCATCAATCGAGGCGGCTTTCGGGCGATTTAGTGTCATGACCGGCATTTGAATCGAGTTACACCCGGCCGGCGCCGACAACGCGCAACGCGAATTCGCATGGAAAGACATAGGCGCAATGCCGTGCGATGATCTTGGTCGGAACCCACCCGCTGTCCCCGCGTTGAGTTTCGCATCAACCATGAGGGTGTCATGCCGCGATCCCGCTATTTCGTCGTTCGCGATGTTGACGGCAAATGGATGATCAGGTTCGAAAACAAGCAGTTTGGCCCGTACCAGAGCCAGTCCGAAGCGATGCTGTTTGCCATCGAGGCGGCACAGAAGCAGGGCGAGCGCGGCGCCAACGCCGAAGTGTGCCTGATGGGATTGAACGGGCATTTCCACCCGGAATGGTCCTACGGGCGTGACGCCTTTCCACCGAGGATCTGACCATGGCCTTCTTTCGACGCAGAACCGCCACCGGAGAAACCGTGACCGGAGTCGAGGCGCGCGGCGGGTTCCTCGACCGTCCTGTGCTGGTCGTGCTCACGGTGAGTACGTTGCTGATCGCGACAATCTTCGGCGCGATGCTGCTCGGTATTTGGTCGTAAAGACCGGAACCATCGCGCCGCTGGTTTGTTTTTCAAGCAGACGCGGCCGCTCCCGTCGGTCGCGGCGGCGCCGGACGGTATTCCCCCTCCCCCGACAGAAGCCGTCCGGCGCACTAATTTCTTAACCACTCGCAAAACAAAAGCGGCCGTCCGAGACCGCCGCCTTTGTGTGGGTGGCGATGACTAGCGCGCGCGATTCAAGAAGTTCTGGACCGCGCCCGGCAACGCATCGAGATACGGGCCCATGAAATAGCTCTCGCCGGCGCCTTCGCCGAACAAGCGGTCGTGCGCGTCGATCAGCGCGCGCATTGCTTCAACGCACGACGGCACCGAATCCACGATCAGCCCGTTGATCTCGCCCGCCTGCGCCAGCGTGGTGAAGCGCGGATCGCCGGTTACCCGGCGCGCGATGCACTCGTTCGCGGTTTCCACCAGCGGCCGGATCACAGCGAGTTTCTGTTGCGCCGACATGTGCCGTAGGCCGTTGCCCGCAGGTGGCCACGCGCCACCGGTATCCGTCGCCGCGGGAAGAACAATTGAAGCGGCGACAAGCGCTGCGATGATCATTCCGATTCCCCCCAATCCCAAGGCAGAACTGTAGCGAATTTCGTGCCAACGCAAAGTCCGTGACGGGATAACCGAACAGGAAATCGGTCCTTGCCGTGATGGAACACGGTCGCCAAAGCGACGTTGTCGCGACGCGCAGCAATTGCGGCGCCCGAGGCCCAGTCGGCCTTGGCTCAACCGGAACAGCATATTCAGCAAGGGGAATTGGAGTATCGCTTTCCAAAACCTTGGGTTTGAACATGACGCTTGGACGATTCTGCTGATCGTGCTGATCTTGATTCTGGTCGGCGTGATCCCGACCTGGCCGCACAGCAGCGGCTGGGGCTACTACCCGGCAGGCGGCGTCGGCACGATTTTGGTTATCGTGCTCATCTTGCTTCTGCTAGGCCGGCTCTAGCGGCTGTCGCGACCGCGAAAAAGGCCCGCTCACGCGGGCCTTTTCGCGTGGGAGATTTGCAGTACTCAGCCCGCCCTCCATGCCGTTTCAAAACTGGCGACGCAGCGTCCAGTGTGATGCGCCAGCGATGGCGCGGCAACCGGGCTGAACGACGGCTCGCAGCCGACCGGCACCTTCGGCCCGCGTGGAGCGCGCGGCTTCTCATCGCGCACCTGCTCCTGGATCTCGTTGATCGGAACCGGCTTTACGACACTGCTGCTGTATTGCCGCACGGTCACTTCCGGCAACCGCAATCCCTTGGTGACGATGGTCACGTTGTTCAGTGGATCGGTGCGGAACAGCTCATTGCCGTCACGGTCGCGATAGACGATGGCTGCGTCGCGCAAGCCGACAACCTCGACAGTGGCAATGCGCGCCGCCGCTTGCGCGGGACGCGGCAGCCCGCCGCGGTCAGCCTTGGCGGCGCGATTGATGCTGGATCCGAGCGTGCCAAGCAACGGCGCCGGCGCCGAGATGGCCGCCCGGACCGCACCGAATTGCTGGCTGGGTGACGGGATGGGAACAATATCCGCGACCAGGAATGCGGTCAGGCCACCGACCAGATATGGAACGATCTGCATGGGATGCTTCCTGAATGTCAAAGCCGCAACCGATACGAGCGGCCGGTTTCAGCGCATCAACGTTCGGACTCCTTGCAAGTTCCTTAGTGCCCGGTGGCGAGATTGGCTGCGGGGATCAGCATGCGGCAGCGCGCGCCGTCGGGCGGGAACTCCAGCTTGATTTCGGCGTCGAGCGAGCGGGCGAGATTGCGCTCGATCACCAGGCTGCCGAACCCGCGCCGCTCCGGCGGCGCCACGCGTGGGCCACCGGACTCCACCCAGACGATTTCGATGCCGTCACCCTCTACGACCGGCCGCCGGCGCCAAGTGATCGCGACCCGTCCGCTCGGACGCGACAACCCGCCGTATTTCGCAGCGTTGGTGGCCAACTCGTGGATCGCGAGGCTCAGGCCCTGCGCCGCTTCCGGCTTCAGCAGCAACGCCGGCCCATCGACCACCACTTGCGACGCCTCACGATCAAGATAGTGTCCAAGCTGGGAACGGACCAACTCCGAAAGCGAAGCGCCATGCCAGCTCTCCTGCACCAGCAAATCGTGCGAAGCGGCAAGCGCCTGCACCCGCGCATTGAACTGATCGAGAAATGCCTCGGTTGTCACCGTATGCCGCGCGGTCTGACGGGCCATCGCCTGAATTACGGCAAGCAGGTTCTTCGACCGGTGCGTCAGCTCACGCATGATGTCGCGCAGGTGCGCCTCGCCGGCCTTGCGGCTCGTAATGTCGACGGCCGCGCAGGTCAGACCCACGATCTCGCCGTCGGTGTCGCGCAGCGCCTCGATGTGCGAATCGTACCAGTGCACGTTGCCGTCGTGCTCGACGCGGAATTCGCTGTCCCTGGACTGACCGCTCTGCAGCACGCTCCGCTTGAGCGCGACGATCGACGCGCTGCTGTCCGGCGGCATGATGCTACGGTCGTCACAGCCAACCAGTTCGTCCGCTTCGCGGCCGAACATCCCACTACTGACCGTGGTGTAACGGAGGTCGCGATCCTGCGTATAGACCGTGACGTGCGAACCGCGCAGCGCCGTTTCGTAGCGTTGCAGGGCGGTTGCGAGCTCGTCAGTAAGCCGCCGCTGCTCGCTTTCCAGCGAGCGGATGCGGCTGATGTCGATCGCCGCGCACATGATGCCGTCGACTTCACCGTCCTTGCCGAACGTCGGGTCGACATGCAGTGCATAAAGCGCACGGCGGTCTGGCAATATGGTCGACACCTCGCAATCCGCAGGCTCGCCGGTCGATAGCACCCGACGCTTGAGCGCGATCACCGCGTCGCGCTCCGGCTGGCGCAGCAGCTCATGATCGGTGCGGCCGATGATCCCGGCGCTCACCGCCTCATCGAATGGACCGTACATCCAAGTATATTTGAGGTCCCTGTCCTGCGAGAACACGTGGACCTTGGCACCGTGCAGCGCGGTCTCGAATCGCGCCTTGACCCGGCTCAACTCGCTGGTGCGCTCTTCGACCCGCGTTTCCAATTCGCCGCGCGACAGCTCCAACTCGCGCAGTGTCGACTCGTGCGCCTTGGCCTCGCGGCGCAGCCGCTCGTTCACCGCAGCCAACTCCCCCGAAGACGGCAGCGCGGTGAGCCTCGACAACAGTGGCCAGATCACGATCACGGCGGCGGCTGCGAACAACGCGGTAATGAGTTTCACGGCGCCGTGCAGCTCATAGATCGGATAGCGCATAGATATCAGGCTGAGCAGGTGACCCAGGCCCGCCGCAACGATGAAACCGGAGAACATCCACGCGACAGTCCGATATTCCCGCAGCAGGCCGAAGCGATGCTGCATGTACCATACGATGCCAATCGCGATGGTGACGAAGCTGATCGCGATAATCGCATCGGACAGCGAGTGAATGAACGAGAGCGGAAATGACATGGTGCAAAAGAACTCCGACGGACCCGAACTCCGTCTTCTGAACACCGCACTTCTGCAACGCAGCAACGCCGAAAAGTTTCCGTTCTAACTCGTTGACAACGCCCGAAAACGGAAAGGTTCCGCTGGCGGCGACGGCATGCAAAGATACGATTTTAGAAGATTCCGGACCGCGTTCAGGAACCAACGTGAGGCGGGCGGATTATTTGGCCGACCGGCCGCGATTCCCCCTCCCCTCGTGCTCGGCCGGCAAGACCAAGGCGTAGCCGACTTGTCGGCTACGCCTTCTTGTTTTGCTGCACCGGCGCAGGGAGAAAACTACGCAAATGGAACTCGACGAGTGGTGATATGGTACGACGAATGATAATGGCCCGCAAACACGCAGTATTTCCGACGACATCGCCGACATCGAGCGCGAAATCGCCGGACTGATGCACGATCTCGAGAACCGCGTCGGCCGGCTCGCTGACCCGCAAGGGCGCGTCCCACGCGGCGAGCGAGGCGAGCGACTATGTCTCGGAGACGCTGTCCTACACGGCGGAGCGGCTGCGCAACGGCGCTCACGCCGTGACCGATGAGGCGACGCGGCTGGGCACCGATACGCTTCGCAAGATCGAAGACGAGGTCGGTCAGCGCCCTTTGCTCACGCTTGCGATCGCAGCGGGGATCGGCTTCCTGGCTGGGATGGCAGGCCGTCGCCACTGACAGGCCCCGCCATGCGGCTCAACGACATCGTGGCGTCGGCGTTTGACGGAGCTTTCACAAAGCTGAACGGTGCCACCACTCGGTTGCGCCGCAACGCCATCCTTTATTCGCTTTGCGCATTCTGCGCCTTGGCCGCCGTCGTGTTCGCGGCGTCGGCATCTGTCCTTGCGCTCGAACCGCACGTCGGCGTGGTGTACGCCCGGCTGATCCTGGCAGGCGCATTCGCCTTTATGGTGCTCGGAATCGTTTTCGCCCTGCGGCTCTCCAGCCGGCCAGCCGCCGCAGCTCCGCAGATGCCGCTTCAGGCGCAGGCGCAGACGACGCAGCGCACGGCGCAATTCGCGCAGCTCGCTATGATCGTCGAGGCGGTTCTGCTCGGATATTCGATGGCGCGGCGGCGCTAGACTACTTCATTCAGGGAATTTCAAAGCCCGGTCCTTGCGGACCGGGCTTTGCTGTTTGCGCCTTCTGTTGTTCGAATTATGCAGTGCGGCGTTCCGGCCGGCGCGCCTTACGCTCGAAGAACAGAGCCTGGCTGATGACGGCGGACACCGTTGCGGGCTGGAACGGCTTGGCGATCAGGAAGGCCGGCTCCGGGCGCTCGCCGGTGAGGAAGCGTTCCGGATAGGCGGTGATGAAGATGACCGGCACTTCGAACGACTTCAGAAGCTCGTTCACCGCATCGAGACCCGAGCTGCCGTCGGCGAGCTGGATATCGGCGAGGATCAGGCCGGGCCGTTTCGCCTTGGCGAGCGTGACCGCCGCGGCGTGCGTGCGCGCGACGCCGATCACGCGATGGCCGAGACCCTCGACCAGGCCCTCCAGGTCCATGGCGATGAAGGTTTCGTCTTCGATGATGAGCACATCGGTGGCGATCTCGGCCGCGAGCTCACGGCCGGATTCCTCGACCAGCGTCCGCAGTGCAGGCACCTGGACATCAAGAATGTCGGCGGCGTCCTCCTCGGAGAAGCCTTCCAGTGCCACCAGCAGAAAGGCCTGGCGGGGTAACGCCGTGATCTGGCCGAGCCGTTGCTCGACCGGTTGCTTGGCGCCAGAACCCGGCTCGGTGCCGTCGTTGACCCCGACCGAATTCCAGATTTTCGTAAAAAGCTTATAGAGGGCCACCCGCGGCCCGCTGGCCCCGTTAAGGACGCTGGGATCCTGAATCAGAGCCTCGAGGGCGGCCGCCACATAGGCATCGCCCGAATGCTGACTGCCGGTCAGCGCGCGCGCATAGCGCCGCAGAAACGGCAGATGCTGGGCAACGGCTTGAGATGTCGACACTTTTTACCCTCCCGCTTGGTGGTGATAGGTTCCCTACCCGCGGCAATGCCTCAGCCCAAAAAAAGTTCCATAGCACGGAACGATGGGACTTTCAGCGCGTTGCAAACGGATGCGGGGGCTGGAACTCGACGGCCTGGAAGCGGGCCGTCCGGTACCAAGAAAACGAAGGGGAGCCGCGGGCCAGTCGGGGCGCGGAGTACGTCATGACAGACCGTAAACCACCGGAAAAACCCCAGCTCATGGATACGATTTCAACAAAGCCCCCGACGCACCGGCGCAAAGATGCCAGCTTGGGACGGGACGTTCAGGCCAAGATCGGCCAGCAGCTGCGAGCCTATTACGACGATCTTATCGAGCCTACTCCGGATCGCTTTGTCGATCTGCTGCAAAAGCTGGACAAGTCCTCGGGCGGAAAGGGATCGGCCGAATGAGCGGCATCGACCCTACGCTACGCGACACGATGCTGGCCGCCGTCCCGAGCCTGCGTGCGTTCGGCATTTCGCTGTGCGGCAACGTCGACCGCGCCGACGACCTGGTGCAGGAGACGCTGCTGCGAGCCCTTGCCAACATCGAGTCTTTCCAGCCCGGCACCAACATGTCGGCTTGGCTGTTCACCATTCTGCGCAACCTGTTCCGTTCCGAGTATCGTAAGCGCCGCCGCGAGGTCGAGGACGCCGACGGCAGCTATGCCGAGACGCTGAAATCGCAGCCCGAGCAGACCAGCCGCGTAGAGTTCGAGGAATTCCGCGTCGCACTGAACAAGCTGCCGGAGGATCAGCGCGAGGCGCTCATTCTCGTCGGCGCATCCGGCTTCTCCTATGAAGAAGCAGCGGAGATTTGCGGCTGCGCGGTCGGCACCATCAAGAGCCGCGTCAACCGCGCGCGCACTCGGCTGAGCACCCTGTTGTCGATCGACACGGCGGACGACTTCGGCCCCGATATCACCACACGCTCAGTGCTCGCGGGCAACGACCGCCCCTGAGATTTTCCGATTTGCCAGAAAGCTGCAAAACACATCGCCCGGCTTTCGCCGGGCGATGTGTTTCTGGTGGACCTGCGCCCGCTACGGCATTGTCGGCGACCGGCCGCGGATCAGCATCACCACGGCCGAAATCACGAACAGCACGATAGCAACGAAGAAAACGATCTTCGCGATTTCGACGGCGAAAGTTGCGATCCCGCCGAAGCCGAGAAACGCGGCGACCAGCGCGACCAGAAGAAAGGTAACTGCCCAACCGAGCATAACGAACTCCTCGAGATTGCGCGGCTGAGAAGCCGCAATCGCAGAACCAACCTCGGTTCCGCGGATTGGTTCCGGCTGGGGTTCCCATCGGGAACGCCGCGCTCGTTTGCCGCGTTTGTGCGGCAGGCGGCGATGCACGCTGGAGCCGGAGCGAAAAAATGTCAAAACGAAGCAGTGCGGCGAAGGCCAAGGCCGCGAAATCCGCACCGGCAAAATCCGAGGTTAAGGCAAACCCAGCGGAGGCGCTCCATTGCGACCCACAGCACTCCGAACAAGGCTGGTTCACCTGGTTCGCGCACAGCACCGCGCGCTGGTCCGGCAAGCCGGCAGCGTTCCTGGTCGCGCTCGCATTGATCCTCGTCTGGGCCGTAACCGGACCGCTGTTTGGCTTCAGTGATACCTGGCAACTGGTCGTCAACACCGCGACGACGATCGTGACCTTCCTGATGGTGTTCCTGATCCAGAATACCCAGAACCGGGACACCATGGCGCTGCAGATCAAGCTCGCCGAGGTGATCATCGCCATGCGGGGCACCCACAACAACATGGCGATGGCCGAGGATTTGAGCGACACCGACCTCGAAGCCCTGCACGAGGAATACCGCAAGCGCGCCGAACAGGCCGAAGCATCGCTGGAAAAGCGGCGCAGCGGCCGTCGGCCTCATTAGTCCGGTTTACATCGCCGAGGCTTGCATCCCCAAGGCTATGTGAACCGAACGTAAAGAAAGCTATTGGAGTGTGCGCCGACGGGTCATGGTGGCCCTGTCAGTTGAACGTCGCAACCACTCTAGCCATGACGCCAACAATCCTGGTGTTCGATTCCGGTCTCGGCGGCCTCACCGTCCATCGCGAGTTGACGAGGGTGCGGCCCGATGCACGCTACATCTACGCCGCGGACGACGCGTTCTTCCCCTATGGCAAACAGCGCGAAGCAGACCTGGTCGAGCGCGTGCTGACGGTCGTGGGCGAGCTGATCGCGGCGCACCGTCCCGACCTGGTGGTGGTGGCCTGCAACACCGCTTCGACATTGGTGCTGCCGCAATTGCGGGCGAAATTCCAAGTGCCGTTCGTCGGGACCGTCCCGGCAATCAAGCCCGCCTGCGCTGCTTCGAAGACCAGGTTTGTTTCGGTGCTCGGCACCGAGGCAACGGTTCAGCGCGAATACACCCGCGCACTGATCCGCGATTTCGCCGACGGCTGCACCATTCATCTCGTCGGCTCGCCGCGGCTCGCCGAACTTGCCGAGGCAGAGTTGCACGGCCAGACATTGGCAGATGCCGACATCGCGGCCGAGATCGCACCATGCTTCATCGAGCGGAATGGCGCCCTGACTGACACTATCGCGCTGGCCTGCACCCATTACCCTTTGCTGCTGGACCGGCTGCACCGCCTGGCGCCCTGGCCGGTGGCATTTATCGACCCGGCACCCGCGATCGCGCGGCGGATGGTCGATCTGCTGGGCCCGTGGGCCGGCGCCCGCGCGGCGACCACCCGCTTCATCTACACCTCGGGCCGCGAGCCTTCCCCCTCTCTAAAGGCCGCTTTGGCGGGCTTTGGCATTGCCGAAATCGCCCCTGCCGGCGTTTGACTTGCCCCCATTTTCCCCCTAAATATCCGCCATCTCGCGGGCCTTTTGGCCCGCGCGGTGTTTCGCGATCCGTGGTTTGGGCCGACGCTTAGGCTCGAACCTGTCGGTTCCGGCAAGCCCGGAGCAGAGGAGGACGCGATCCTCAAATCCTAACGCAAGCATGAGGACGCGATGACCAAGCGCCACGAGGCGAAGTACAAGATCGACCGCCGTATGGGCCAGAACGTCTGGGGCCGCCCAAAGAGCCCCGTCAACAAGCGTGAGTACGGCCCCGGCCAGCACGGCCAGCGGCGCAAGAGCAAGCTCTCCGACTACGGCGTGCAGCTCAAGGCCAAGCAGAAACTGCGCGGCTACTACGGCAACATTTCCGAGCGGCAGTTCCGGGGGATCTACGAAGAAGCCATCCGCATGAAGGGCGACAGCGGCGCTAACCTGATTGGCCTCCTGGAGCGCCGGCTCGACGCCATCGTGTTCCGCGCCAAGTTCGTGCCGACGGTTTTCGCCGCGCGCCAGTTCGTCAACCACGGCCACGTCAAGGTGAACGGCCGCCGCGTCAACATCGCGAGCTATCGCGTCAAGGTCGGCGATACGGTCGAGGTCAAGGACAAGTCGAAGCAGATGGCGCTGGTGCTCGAGGCGCGCGCCCTCGCCGAGCGCGACGTGCCGGACTACATCGAGGTCAACGACGGCCAGATGACCGCGAAGCTCGCGCGAATCCCTGTGCTGTCCGACGTTCCTTATGCGGTGATGATGGAGCCGCATCTCGTCGTCGAATATTATTCACGCTAATCACACGAGCGTTTGCAACGCAGCAAAGGCCGCCCAACCGGGCGGCCTTTCGCTTGGCGAATCATGCTACTAGTCGAAAGTAGCATTGGCCAGATTGATCGGCGCGTCGCGCGATAGTTGGCCGAAATCGGTCATGCCCTTGTTTTGGTAGCGCCAATTCGTAGCCTTTTTGGCGCGAACGTACGCTAGCGCATAACAAACGTTCGGAAACGAAACTGGGGAGACTTGCTCATGAGCGGACTACAAACGTTGAAGTCCTGGATTGGTGCGTTGACCGAACTCGGCTTGATGCTGCTCGCACTGGGCATCGTGGCTGCACTGCTGGTTGGCGGCTCCAACCTGCCGTTCTTCGGCAACGTGGCCGGCAACATCACCGCCTTCGTGAAGGATCTGGGCTCAAACGGCCTCGCCGGCTTGATCGCCCTCGGCGTGATCCTCTGGCTGTTCTCGAACCGCAACGTGGGCTGAGTCCACGCTGCGCCACTTGCGGCGGCCGCTGAACCGGGCGAGCACGGCAATGGCCGCACTCTACTCGGGTGGGGAGAAAAACTCCCCGCCCGATCATGCTTAGTAGAGCTGATTCAGCTGCGCTGAATCAGACTCGTCGCTTACTTTCTTGTTTGAGCATGATCTTTTCCGAAAACCGGTTTCCACTTTTCGGGATCATGCTCTGGGGACCGGGAGCAGGCCATGGTGGAGTTCCTTGAAAAGGCTCGGCGCTTTCTCTGGCTCTTCGTCGAGATGGGATTTCTGGCCGTTCTATCGCTGATCCTGATTCATCTGCTGTTGGGCGACATGTCAGGCGGCTATGTCAGTTCGGTCGCCGACAACGTGACGAAATTCGCCAGCGGCATGGGCACGCCGAGCCTGATCGGCATCGGCGTCATCCTGGCGATCATCTATCTGCTGATGCAGCGCATGAAAGTATAAGGCCGCCCCGTGCGGGACGGCCTGAGCAGATCGTCAACCTAGCCGCGAACGTACGCGTCAGGCGGGCGTTTTCACCGCCACGCCGTTGTCCTTCATCAGCGACTGCAACTCACCGGCCTGGAACATTTCCCGCACGATATCGCAGCCGCCGACGAATTCGCCCTTCACGTAGAGCTGCGGGACGGTCGGCCAGTTCGAGTACGTCTTGATGCCGTTGCGCAGATCGTCCGACTCCAGCACGTTGAGTCCTTTGTAGGGCACGCCCAGGTAGTCGAGAATCTGTACCACTTGGCCCGAGAAACCGCACATCGGCGCCTGCGGGGTGCCCTTCATGAACAGCACCACGTCGTTGCTCTTCACTTCGTTGTCGATGAACTGCTCGATGCCCATGGAGTCTTTCCTTTTCGCGCGGACCAGGCCCGCGCTGCCTTAGGCCGAAATTACGCTTCCGGAATGCCAGTCTGCAAGGCAAGCGCGTGCAGCGCACCGCCCATCTGGCCCTTCAGCGCCTCATAAACAAGCTGGTGCTGCTGGACCCGCGACTTGCCGCGAAAGCTCTCGGCGATCACCGTGGCGGCATAATGGTCGCCGTCGCCGGCTAGATCCCGAATCGTCACCTCCGCGTCAGGAATGCGGGTTTTGATCAACTTCTCGATGTCGTTCGCGTTCATCGGCATTGGATGCCGTCTCCACCCGCGGCAGGCCCGTCCGGGCCTGCTCCCGCCTGATACATAGGGAGTCGCCCCGAAAATGCTCGGCCAGCCTTTATCAGAATTGGCGGCTCGGCGGGAAGTCCATTCCACATGGCAGAATATTTTCAAATGCTGTTGGGATTGGAGGTTTTATGAGTGAGGGGCTGCGTCGATGCGGTTTCCGGCGGGCAGGATTGGCCCTCCTCGCGTCCTTGGGCTTTTTCCTGACGGCTGCGCCGGCGCTGTCGCAGCCGAGCCAGAGCCAGATCAACGCGATCCGGCAGAATTGCCGGTCCGACTTCTGCCGGCAGACCATCAAGAGCGCTCGGGCGTCGGCGGCGCGTTAGCGCGTGATCCCGAAAAGTGGCTACCGGCTTTCGGAAAAGGTCAGCTGGCGCCGGCCATATAGGCCGGCAGCCAGCCCTCGAAACGCTTGGTGAGCGCGGCGACCTCGATCGGCCGCTCGCCGGCGATCAGCAATGACGCGCCAGCGGTCATGCCGATGCGGGCCGCGAGCACGCCTGCGTCCGCGATGCGCTTGAGCACCTTCCCGGCGTCGGCCGCCGGCACCGTTACGGCATAGCGAGCCTGGTCCTCACCGAACCAGTAGGCGTGCGACGGCGTGTCTTCCGGCGCCGCATCGAGCTGCGCGCCGATGCCGGACGCCATCGCCATTTCGGCAAGCGCGACCAGCAAGCCGCCATCCGAGACGTCGTGGGCGGCGGTGACAAGCCCGTCGGCGATCAGCGCGCGCACCGCGTCGCCGTTCTCGCGCTCTTCGAGAAGATCGACCGGCGGCGGGGCACCCTCCTCGCGGCCGCAAACGTCGCGGAGATACAGCGATTGGCCGAGCCAGCCCTGCGTCTCGCCGATCAGCAGGATCGCCTCGCCCGCCGTCCTGAAGGCGAGCGTTGCCGACTTGGTGAAATCGCCGATCACGCCGACGCCGCCGATGGTCGGCGTCGGCAGGATCGCGCTGCCGTTGGTCTCGTTGTAGAGCGACACGTTGCCGGACACGACCGGGAAGTCGAGCGCCTTGCAGGCCTCGGCGATGCCGCGCACGCAGCCGACGAACTGGCCCATGATTTCCGGCCGCTCCGGGTTGCCGAAGTTGAGGTTGTCGGTGAGCGCCAGCGGCTTGCCGCCGACCGCAGTGATATTGCGCCAGGCTTCCGCCACCGCCTGCTTGCCACCTTCGAACGGGTCGGCCTCGCAGTAGCGCGGCGTCACGTCGGCGGTGAGCGCCAGCGCCTTCGGGCCGTCGTTGATCCGCACCACGGCGGCGTCGCCGCCCGGCCGCTGCACGGTGTTGCCGAGGATGATGTGGTCGTACTGCTCCCAGACCCAGCGCTTCGAGCACAGGTCCGGCGAGCCGATCAGCTTTTCCAGCGCGTCGGCGTTCGAGATCGGCGGCTTGACGCTCGCCGCCTTGATCGCAGGCAGCTTGGCGGCGATGACGAACGGCCGGTGATACACCGGCGCCTCGTCGCCCAATTCCTTGATCGGCAGGTCCGCCATCACGTCGCCGCCGTGCTTAACGACGAACCGCTTGGTCGGCGTGGTGTGCCCGACGATCGCGAAGTCGAGGCCCCACTTGCGAAAGATCGCTTCGGCCTCCGCCTCCTTCTCGGGCTTGAGCACCATCAGCATGCGCTCCTGGCTTTCCGAGAGCATCATCTCATAGGCGCTCATGCCGGTTTCGCGGGTCGGCACCTTGTCGAGCTCGAGATCGACGCCGAGATCGCCCTTCGCGCCCATCTCGACGGCCGAGCAAGTTAGTCCTGCCGCGCCCATGTCCTGGATCGCGATCACGCAATCCTTCGCCATGATCTCCAGGCACGCTTCGAGCAGGAGTTTCTCGGAGAACGGATCGCCGACCTGCACGGTCGGACGCTTCTCCTCGGCGTCCTCGCCGAACTCCGCCGAGGCCATGCTGGCGCCGTGGATGCCGTCACGGCCGGTCTTGGAGCCGAGATAGACGATCGGCATGCCGACGCCCGACGCCGCCGCGTAGAAAATCTTGTCGGCGTCGGCGAGCCCGACCGCCATCGCATTCACGAGATTGTTGCCGTTGTAGCGGGCGTGGAAGCGCACCTGGCCGCCGACCGTCGGCACCCCGAAGCTGTTGCCGTAGCCGCCGACCCCGGCGACCACGCCGGACACCAGATGGCGCGTCTTGGGGTGTTTCGGATCGCCGAAGCTCAGCGCGTTCAGGCACGCGATCGGCCGCGCGCCCATGGTGAACACGTCGCGCAGGATGCCGCCAACGCCGGTCGCCGCGCCCTGATACGGCTCGATGTAGCTCGGGTGGTTGTGGCTCTCCATCTTGAACACGACGGCAAGCCCGTCGCCGATATCGATCACGCCGGCGTTCTCGCCGGGCCCCTGGATCACCCACGGCGCCTTGGTCGGCAGACCGCGCAGATGAATCTTGGACGACTTGTACGAGCAGTGCTCGTTCCACATCGCCGAGAAGATGCCGAGCTCGGTGAAGCTCGGCGTGCGGCCGATCAGCTCGAGGATGCGCTGGTACTCGTCGGGCTTGAGCCCGTGCTCGGCGACCAGTTCGGGCGTGATGTTGGGTTCGTTGCGGCTCACGTTTCTGTATTTAGTTGACTGGTCGTGACAATTCATCCGCCGTTATCGAACTTCCAAGCGCCATCCACGTCTTATTTGCGGCAGCCAAGCCAACGCTCCGCCTGCCGGTTGTTTAGCGACGTCCGGCGCGTCGTTTTCCCTTTTTCCGTTTCCCCGAGGGGATGGAGCGCCGGGAGGCGCCAGGGCGGATCGCCGCCCCAATTCAGCAGGCTGACGAGACCTGCCGGGCGGACCTCGCGGCCCGCCTTGCGCACTCACGGCGATATCCCCGTTACCGGGGATCGCCGCTATCGGAGTGCGCGCGGCCAGTGACGTAGGCCGCTGCGCCTCCCGGCGCTCCAACGCGGCACCCGATATGAGGGGCACCGCACCCCGTTCCGTCATCCAGCATCGCGATCGACGCGCGGGCCTACTGCCGGACCTGTTCCGGCGTCCATGTGGGCATCGCGGACATCCCGGCAATCTTCCGCATCGTCCGCGTCGCGATGGCACTGACGCCGGAATGCTCCGACGAAGACCTCGACCGGCTGGTCGCTGCGACCGTCGAAAGCTACCGCAAGAATTGAAGAAGGGATCAACGATGAGTTCATTACCGGAATACGAACCGCATGCGCCGAAGCCTGCCGCGCAACCGCGCGCGCCTGAGCGTGCAGGACCAGGCATGAAAGGCCATCTGATCCGCCTTGGCGGCTTCCTGCTGATGTTTGCAGTGCTACTGGTGTTCCTCAGCAACCTGACGCCGACCAATACGTCTCTACCCCCAAAACAAGCCGATTTGATCCGAACACTTTCGCAGGCGCGCGGCGCATATGAGGCCGCAGGCTCGAACGACTTCCAACAGAACGCTATTTGGGAGAGTCGGCACAGGGCACTTTGCGCGCTGGGATCGACTGGTGATGTAGAAGATTGGGTCGGTCGCGTCTACGACATACGAGAAACGCGGCTTGGCGGTAGCGCCAGTTTGACGGTCGAAATAGGCGACAGAATTTGGCTCGAAACCTACGGAACTGCTTTCGCTGAGCTAGATAATCCTACAAACATCCAAAAAGGAACGGAGCTTTTCGGGGTCGTTGCTTCATTGAACAAAGGCGACCGCATCAAATTTGGCGGAAACTTCGTCGTCAGAAAGCCGCAAGGACCAGATGTTGGCTGTGCCATCGAGAGGAGCGCAACAAGGGCAGGATCGATGCGGGAGCCTGAGCTGATATTTCGCTTCAAGTACATCGCCCGCCAGTAGGACCAAGTTAGCCGTGCGACGCCAAGCGAGCCGCACGCGACAAGGGAAGCGCCGGGACACGGACGGGACACGCGCCCGTTCGCGGTGGGGACGAAAGCGGGGACGGCGCGGCTGGCACGGAGTCGCTTTCGTCGAAAAAACAACGGCTTGGACGACATTCCGGATTCAAGACCGGGGATAAGTTTATTTTCGGCGGAAAATGCGCTCTACGCCGCTTGCCGGAAATGGTCCGACAGCCCCGCGAACAGGCCGCGCCCGTCGGTCGAGCCAATCACGGCTTCAACGTGATTTTCAGGATGCGGCATCATGCCGAGCACGTTGCCGCGCTCGCTGAGAATGCCAGCGATGGCGTTGGCCGAGCCGTTGAAGTTCCACTGCGGATCGACGCTGCCGTCCGGCGCGGTATAGCGGAACGCCACCCGCCCTTCGCCTTCCAGCCGCGCCAGGGTTTCGGCGTCGGTCACGTAATTGCCCTCGCCGTGCGCGGTCGGCACCCGGATCACCTGGCCGGCGTTGTAGCCGCGGGTAAACGGCGTGCCGGAGCGTTCCACTTTCAGGAAGATGTCGCGGCAGATGAACTTGAGCTGCGCGTTGCGCATCAGCACGCCAGGCAGCAGCCCCGCCTCGCACGCAATCTGGAACCCGTTGCACACCGCAAGTACGAGCCCACCGCGCTCGGCGTGGGCACGCACCGCATCCATAATGGGCGCGCGGGCCGCAATGGCACCGCAGCGCAGATAGTCGCCGTAGGAGAACCCGCCGGGGATCACCACCAGATCGGTGCCTGCGGGCAGCGATGTCTCGGCGTGCCAGACCATCGCGGGCTCGCTGCCCGAGGTCAGCTTCAGCGTGCGCGCCATGTCGCGCTCGCGATTGATGCCCGGGAAGACGATGACGGCGGATTTCATCGCTAGCTCAGCACCTCGATGCGGTAGTTCTCGATCACGGTGTTGGCGAGCAGCTTCTCGGCCGCGTCCTTCAGCGCGGCCTCGGCGCGCGCCTTGTCGCCGCCCTCGATCTCGATGTCGAACACCTTGCCCTGGCGCACGCTCGCGACGCCTGAAACGCCGAGCGATTTCAGCGCGCCTTCGATTGCCTTGCCCTGTGGGTCGAGGACGCCGGACTTCAGCGTGACGGTGACGCGGGCTTTCATTGCCGTTGAGATACCGACGATTCCGCTTGTCTGCAATTGCAGATCGTCAACAATCGAGCGAATTCCCGAGGGAATTTTCGTCATTCCGGGACCGCGCGAAGCGCGGGACCCGGGATCCGTACTCCCGGTGGTGGTTATGGATTCCGGGTTCGCTCGCTGCGCTCGCGCCCCGGGATGACCCGGAAATTAGCTTCTTCAGGCGTGCGCCGGCTCCGATTGGCCCAGCATGCGGCCGCGGTCCGGTACATGGCCGCTGTCGCCGGCAAGCCGTAGCGCCTTCCAAAACGCCGACTGCGTGCTGGTGACGACCGGGATGCCGTGCTTCTGCTCGATCGGCACGGCGCAGCCGAGTGTCATCAGGCCGCCGCAGGAGATCAGCACCGCATCCGCCGCCTTGGCCTCGGCGATGGCAGTGCCGCTCAGTGCAATGATGTCCTGCTCGGTCATTTTCTCGGCGCCGCCGAAGTCGGTGATGCCGAAGCCCTTCATGGCCGTCACCTCGAAGCCGGAGTGCCGCAGGAAGTCGGCGAGCCGGTCGTTGACCAGATCGGAATAAGCGGTCGCGACCGCGACACGCTTCGCGCCCATGCTGCGCAGGCCATCGACCACCGCCTCGCTCATGGTGCTGACCGGCAGGCCGGTTTCCTTGCGAAGCTGTTCGAGCAACTGCTGGTGCGCCTCGTAACCGCGATAGAAGGTCAGCGAGGTGCCGATCACCATGATCGCGTCGATGTCGAGCTTGGCAAGCTCCTTGGCCGCCGGGAGGATGCCGTTCCAGGCGGCGTCATAGCCCTCCGGCGTCAGCGCACGCACACCGACCCCGCGCGGGATGAACGTGACGTCCGGGTACATCAGCGGACCTTCAACCGGCACCTTGTCGGTGGCAAACGGCACGACCAGACCAATCTTGAGATGCTTGCGCATGCGACCTCCCGGCTTCGTTCATCCAGACTAGTGTGGCGGTTCAGAAGTCCGCATCATTTTGAGCGTCTGATGTTGCACCGAAATGTAAGAAAACCCGATGGAATGGGCATTTCTCGCACCTTTGCCGGTCCGCGACAAGGCACTCGTCTCTGGTGTTGGTTTGAACTATTTTGTGTTGGTTTTCAACGGTTCGGATTTTCTGGCGGTGACTGGACGCGACAAGGACGCGACATGGCGCTCGCTCGATGAGGCGTGCCACGTGCCCGGCTGGTCAGAGGGGCGGATCGAAGATGAAATCGAGAACCGGCTCCTGCCCTTTCGCGGCTACGTGCAAGGACTAGGGGGCGTGAGCGGCGATACGCTCAAGCCGGACTGGACCATAGGGAAGATTTACGGCGACGACCGCAAGCTGTTCGTCTTTTGGCGAGACGGCGATGGCGTAATCATCGAGGCCGTCGAGGTCTTGTCGCCAATGGACGCTGGGGTGGCCACGAGCGCCAGCGCCCAATGGGCTGCTGCCGCAACCCGCAAACTGCGGGCCGAGAAAAAGATCCCCAAGGGGACGAAGAAGTCGGGATTGGCCCGCCTGCTTGAAGCCGAAGCAGAGAACGCCGTGAAGACCGGCCAGATCAGGCGCGCGCTCAGAGCGAGCTACCTCGAAAATCAACTGGTCGCTTGGGGCATTTGGCCCCTCGATTCCTTCAAGTAAGCCGAAGCACAAATATGCTTTAGGCATATGCTTTATGCGGTGGTTCTGTCGCGAAAACCTACGGAGGTTTCGCGATGGACACAAATCCCACACAGAATGAGGAGGACGCGCGCCCCGGCGACTTGCTGGTCGGCGCTGACGCGATCCGCGCCTTCCTCGTTCATCTCGGCATGCCCGAGGATACCGACGTTTATTACCTGAAGCGGGCCGGTACTTGGCCCATCGGCAAGACCGGCGGCGAGGGCGGCAACCTGATCGCGTCCAAGCGCCGCCTCACCCGTCACGCGCAGAAGATCACCAATCCCACCAATCAGCAGAAGACCGACGCCGCCTGATCCGGCGCTCGCTGCGCCGCCGGTGATCTATCAGCAGCAACAGAGCCCCGGCACCTTCCCCGTGGAAAAGGCGGTGCCGGGCTCAAACGGAGTAGCGTCAATGTTGGAAAGATCAGAGGCTATATATCATGGAACGTCGGCTCGGCAAGACGAGCCCGCCCCTATCATCAGGGGCCGCTATCTAGCGCACACCAAGTTATCGGCCAACGAGCGCGCGTTGCTCATGGCTGATCTCCACCTCAATCGACTCAGGCTCACAAGCCCCACTGTCAAGCAATGCGCCGGGCTGGGGCACGTCTGCGTCCCGTATGTCGCAGCCGCGATCAGCATTGCCGATGACAGAGCCGCACGCACGGCCGTGCTCCACGGCGACTGCACGGTCCTGGATGCCGCCAGGGCGGACACTTCCGAAACACTCGCTGAACACTTCGCCCGGACTACTCCTGTCGAATGGCTCGAGTGTGCGCGCACCATCGGCCCTGCCGTCATCTGGGACCAGATGATCGCTCCGCTGGTCTGAAACATCACGGTGGCGGCTGTGAGGTCGGCACCTTTCATTCTCTTAACGGGAGCCTGAAGCGTCATGACCGCCGCCGTCCATCAACGACAGCACCGCCGAGGGAACGGTCGCAGCGCGCCTCCGACCGACCCCCTTGCGCTGGTCCGCGACAACGATCTGCCGACCACATCGAACGGTCGGTCGAGGGCGTTCGGATCAGGCGCTTGATCGCGGCGACCTTGATTACATCGCGGACGCGATCCGGGCCGCCGCCGACTGTCTGCATGATCTGCGACACGGACGGCTGCCATGACCACACCGCCACTCACCGGGCTGCGCGTGCGGCTCGAGCGCACGGTCGACACACCGTGCGTCACGTGCGGCGAGACTGTTGTGGTCATCGGCGAAGGCGCCGGCCCACACGCTGCAAGCTTGCGGTGTGCAGGCTGTGATCGTCATCGCGGCTGGCTGCCGCGCACGATTACAAACTTCTTGTCGGAAACGGTTCGTCTGTTCGGCGTCCCGGACGAGCCGTTCCTCATCAGGGACGCCTCCCAAACCAACCAAACTGACAGGTGATCGATATGAAACGTTCTGAACTCTTTCCGTCTCGCTTCCTGCGCCATGCTGATCTGCAAGGCCGGCCTCAGACCGTCATCATGAAGGATCGTCACCCTCGAGGACGTGGGCGACGACGGCAAGCAAAAGCCGGTCATTTACTTTCGTGGCAAAGAAAAAGGCTTCGTGTGCAACGCCACGAACTACGACGTGATCGCCGACGCCTACGGCGATGAGACCGACGATTGGGCTGGTCAGCCCATCGAACTCTACCCGACAAAGGTCCCCTTCAAGGGACAGCTCACGGACGCCATCCGGGTGCGTATCCCGCAGGCGAAACCGGCGCCGGCACCGAAGCCGGCGCCAGCACCAAAGCCGGCACCGGCTCCCGCCGAAGAGCTGGACGACGAGATCCCGTTCTGACTCTTCAAGCCGGCGCGTCGCCTTCAACGGCGTGCCGGCTCTTTTCTGGCGGAAGCGAGCAATGCCGAAAACCTTTATAGGCGATGTCGCCAACTTTCCAGCCGTGCTGCTGCCGCTGATCGAACAGCCTCATTGGGTGGTGTGGCGCTGGGTCCGCAAGAACGGCAAGTGGACCAAGCCGCCCTATCGTGCCGACGATCCCGCGCGGCTGGCGCGCACGGATGATCCACAGACCTGGAGCTGCTTCTCCAGTGCCGTGAAGGCCGTGACCGGCGGACACGCCGACGGCATCGGGTTTGCGCTTACGAATTCCGACATTGCTGCGATCGACCTCGACCACTGCCGTGATGCCGAGACTGGCGCCATTGACGAATGGGCGGCCGATCTCATCAGCCGGGTCCCGGGTGCCTATACCGAAGTCACCGCCTCCGGGTGTGGTCTCCGGATCATCGGCCGCGGCGCCGGCGCCGAGCTGCACAGGAAATTCGAGATCAAGGACGCCCAGGACGGCGCGGCCGTCGAGCTCTACCGCCGGGCGACCCGATACATCACGGTGTCCGGGCTGGAGATCGGCACCTGCGACGAGCTTCCGGACATCGACAACCTGCTCGACAGCCTGGTGGCGGAACACGCCCGGTCTCATGCCGGTGGTGAGCGGACCATTCGCGACATCATCAAGAACGGATCGCCGGTTGGCCAACGCAGCCAGGACTTCAATCGCGTGATCTGGTCGCTTGCCGGCATGGGGCACAGCGTCGACCAGATCGAGGAACGGCTGGTCCAGTATCCGAACGGCATCGCTGCCAAGTATGCCGGGCGGCTGCGCGAAGAGATCGAGCGCTGTTATGCGAAATGGGAAAGTGCAAACGACACCGGGACCACGGATGCGACATGGGATGATCCCGACTGGTCGTTGCTGGATGACCGGCGTGGCACCCTGCCTGATTTCCCTGCCGGTGTGCTGTCCGACAAATGGGAAGAGTGGCTCGCACGGGCTGCGCATGGCGCCGGTGTCACCCATGGTCATGTCGCGGTGCCGTTGCTGGCAACCGTCGCCAGCTTGATCGGGACGGCGCGCCGCATCCGTCCATCACGATCGTGGTCCGAACCGTTCACGCTGTGGACCGCGATCGTCGGCTTCTCCGGCAGCGGCAAGACGCCCGGGATCAGTGTCACGAAGCGTGCGCTGTCCCTGATCGAAAGCACCCGGAAGGATCAGATCGCCGAGCTGCAGCGCCGGCACGACACCAAGTCGCAAACCGCCAAGGCGGCGGCCAAGGCATGGAAGGACAAAGTCGAGGAAGCGGTCAAGGCCAATCAGCCGCCACCACAGATGCCGGTGGCGGCAATGGACCCCGGCCTGTTCGTCACCCCGCGCCTCTATGTCTCGGAGGCCACGATTGAGCGACACGCCGTGCTGCTGCAGGCCAGGCCGCGCGGCATGCTGTTGATGTCCGACGAACTCGCGTCCTTGTTCCTGAACATGGGCCGGTATTCGAACGGTTCCGACAAGGAGTTCTGGCTCGAGGCATGGAACGGACACCACTATGTGGTCGAGCGCATGGGCCGGCCTCCGGTCACGATCGATCACCTGTTGATCGGGATGACGGGCGGCTTCCAGCCCGACAAGCTGGCGCGGTCGTTCGAGGGTGACAGCGACGGGATGCACGCCCGGGTCCTGTTCGCCTGGCCGGAGGAACCGGCCTTCCACAGCCTGACCGACGATGTCACGGAGATCGAGCCGGAGCTGCTGAACGCGCTTTGCCGGATCGTTGATCTTCCCGCCGGTGAGGAGGATGACGCATTCGCACCGCGTGACGTTCGCCTGTCCGCCGACGCCCGCACCCAATTTGAGCATTTCCGGCAATTCCAGCACCGCGGCAAGGACGCGCTCGATGGCCGCGAGCGGGAATGGTGGGCCAAGGGTCCGTCACAGGTTCTGCGCCTCGCCGGCACGCTCTGCTATCTCGACTGGGCCATGGAGGGCGGTCCCGAACCACAGACCGTCGAGGCGCGGTTCATCGAAGCCGCGGTGCGGCTGTGGCGAGATTACCTGTGGCCGCACTCCCGCGCGGCCGTGCGCCAGATTGGGCTGACCGATCATCACGCCGAAGCTCGTCGGGTCCTGCGCTGGCTGAAGGCCGGCAATCGCCAGGAGGTGTCGCGCGAGGAGGTGCGCGCGCGAGGCGCTCACGCGGCGGCTCGATGCCGACCAGGTGCAGACGATCATCGATGAGCTGGTGCGGGCTGGATGGCTGCGGGAGGTGACGGCGAAGGCGGAAGGTCCGGGACGCCCGGCACGGCGGTGGGAGGTGAACCCGCGGCTTTCCTCTACTCACTAGAGGCGGCGGAAATTCCGGAAATGCCGGAAATCCGAATTTTCGGCATTTCCGGAATTTCCGCGCAGGGAGACCAAGCAGCCGATCAAGCACTGACGAGCAGTCGAGCACGATCATGGGTAAGCGTTCCACCTTCGAGCGGATCCCGCGTCGACTTCTACCCGACACCGCACGCTGCGGTGCCGCCGCTGATCCCGTACCTGCGGGGCGTGCGCACGTTCGCCGAGCCGTGCTGCGGTGACGGCGCGCTGGTGCGCCATCTGGAATCCGCCGGGCTGCGCTGCGTCTATGCTGGCGACATCGCGACCGGTCAGGACGCGCTTGCCGCTCGACCGACTACGGTCCGGTCGATGCGATCATCACCAACCCGCCGTACACGCGGCCCGCTCATGCACGCGCTGATCGCCCACTTCCAGCGCATCGCTCCGACTTGGCTGCTCTTGGAGCTGGACTGGGCCGCCACCAAGCAGGCGATTCCCTATCTCACCAACTGCAGCGACATCGTCACCATCGGCCGGCTGCGGTGGATTCCCGGGAGTCCACACACCGGCAAAGAAAACCATGGTTGGTACCGTTTCGACGTGCGCCATAAAGGCGAACCGATCTTTCATACGCAAGGGGCGCCACCGACAACACCCGGCCGCAGCTGTTCGCAATGTGGCGCGGCCTACCAATCACCGCGTTCGGACACGCGGTTCTGTTCTGATGCCTGCCGACAACGTGCCTATCGCCAGCGACTAAGCGTAACGCAAACGTAACACCGCGCATTGGGTGCTATGCTGAATGCATGGGCTTCTATCATCAGCGTGCTTGGCGCGACCGCACCCGCCGACGAGTCCTCCTCGAGGCGAACTTCACCTGTGCCGACTGCAGGGCGCAGCTGCTGCGCGGCATGCACGTTCACCACGTCAAAGAATTGAAACGCGCGCCAGCCTTGGGCTTGGAGCCGCTGAACTTGAGGGCGCTGTGCGTCAGTTGCCACACCCGAGCCCATGGCAAACACGCGGCCGCTGGTGCCGGCATCGATGGTCACCCGCTCGACCCGCTGCACCCGTGGAACCAGCCCCGGGGGGAGGTTCCGAAATAAAAGGCGTTTCGGCTGGCGAGCGGTCCCGCAATCGCGCGTGCACGTTCATAGTCAGTCAATTTATTCTGGCGGACTAAAATCCGGGCAATTTTCCGGCTAGATCATCCGCGCTTAATCGGAGCGTGATCGATGAAAACTTACGTCCTGCCCATGGTGACCGAGCGCGAATGGCGCGTGATCGCAAAGCAAATCCCGCGTTCCAAGGCCGGGCCGCCGCCGCACCATGATCGGGAAATTGTGAGCGCTGTTTGTTACGCGAAGGCTGCGCGCTGTTCCCTTGAAAGCCTGCCGCCGGGGTATCCGAAAGCCATGAGCATCCGCACCCGGATCCAGCGATGGGAGCGAGCTGGCGTGCTGTCGAAGATCCTCGAGGCGGCGGCTCCGGCGATCGCGCGAATGAATGCCAACTACTGGGCCCGTCTGAGCGATCTATCCCCATGGGGATCTAAGTGGAAATTTGCCCGCGAGAAGGACGATCCGGATCTGATCAACCTGCCGCGTCGCACGCAGCGCATGTAACGTGCCGTGGTGGGTGTGTCATTGCTGCGTGCACGCCACATCCCACATGCCAAAGCCATGTCCGCTTTACCCCCAATAGCGGACATCGGGCGGCTGGGCTGCGATGTCCGCTTTGTGCCATTAGCGACCAAATGCACCGCAGCAAAAAGCATCGCTATTCGATCACCTCGTCGGCGCGGGCGAGCAGCAGTCGGCGGCACTTCGAGGCCGAGCGCCTTGGCGGTCTTGAGGTTGATCACCAGCTCGTACTTGGTCGGCGCCTGCACCGGCAAGTCGGCCGGCTTCTCGCCCTTGAGGATGCGATCGACGTAGCCGGCCGCACGGCGGAACAAATCGATCGGATCAGGCCCGTAGGAGATCAGGCCGCCAGCGGTGACCATGTAGCGGAAGGCGTAGACCGCCGGCAATCGGTGCCGAGCCGCGAGCATAGTAATCAAATCGCGATGAACCAACGCCGACGTGCTCGCCGTCACGATCATGCCTCCATTCGAGGAGCGCGCGAATGCGGTGACGCTGCGCTCAATCTCGCTGGCGTCGCGCACGCCGACCACGCTCAACTCCACGTTAAACGACGGCGCCACAGCCTGGATCGCGCTCAAGAAAGCCGGCCCTATGGTAAGATCCCGAAGCACCGCCACCCGCGTCACGCGAGGTGCGATCTCTTTGAGCAGCTCCAGCCACTTCGCGCCGAAGCCGAATTCTAGGGGTAAAACCGGTGGTGTTCCCGCCCGGCCGCGCCAGGCTCGTCGACCACGCCCATGCCGACCGGGTCGCCGACGTTCGCGAACACGATCGGCACGGTGCGGGTCGCCTGCTGCAGTGCTTGAACGCTTGGGGTGGCCGAGGCCAAAATGACGTCCGGCGCGAGCGCCAGAAGCTCCTCGGCATATCTCTGAAAGCGACCGGCGTCGCCGCGCCCAGCGGTAGTCGATCCGCACGTTGCGCGCCGTCGGTCCAGCCCAATTGCTGCAGCACCTGCAGGAACGCCGCGATGCGGGCCTGGCCTTCCGCATCGTCCGCGGCCACGTTCATCAGCACGCCGATCCGCCGCATCCGCTCGCGCCTGCTGCGCGCGCGCCGCGAGCGGCCACGCCGCAGCCGCGCCGCCCAGAACAGCGAGAAATTCCCGTCGCCTCATGTTCGCTCCTAGGCTCAGGAGCGAGCATCGTAGCGGCTCAGACTAACGTCTGGAAGGGCTGAAGACAGCTTCGCTACTGCAACATGAGATGCTGGCCGATGTCCGCTTTGGGTCATTCGCGTCGTTTCCGGCCTGCAAGCAGGAAGTCCGCTTTACCCCTGAAAGCCGACCTCATAGCGGACATGCCGGAAGTCGGCTAAGTGCCATTAGCGTCACTTCGCGCAGCAGCAAACTGCGCCGCTATTCGATCACCTCGTCGGCGCGGGCGACCAACTGCGCTGGCAAGACGAGACCGAGTGCTTTCGCAGTCTTGAGATTGACCACGAAATCGAATTTGGTGGGTTGTTCGAGCGGTAGGTCCGCCGGCCTGGCGCCGCGCAGGATGCGAACGACGAAATCCGCCGCGCGTTCACCGATCGCGCCTGCGTTTGGCCCATACGACATCAGGCCGCCATCGCGCACCAGCGAGCTCAATTCGTAGATCGTCGGCAGCCGGTTTGCGGTGGCAAAATCAATGACGCGTCTGCGGTTGAGGTTGGTGAGCGCATCGGAAACCATGAGAATGGCGTCTGGCGGTGACCGTGTCATGGACGCGAAAGCATCGTCGAAATCGTTTGGTTCGCGTACACCCAAAGTCTGAACGCTAACATCGAGAACCTTGGCCGCGGTCTCGGCGGCCTTGGTTCGCATCGTCATGCCGAGATCCGCGGCGTTCCACAGCATGGCCACTCGCCGCAGGTTCGGCACCGTATCCTTGAGAATTTCAAGGCGCTTGGCGGAGAGCTCGGTCGATAATTCGGTCATGCCAGTCAGATAGCCACCTGGCCGCGCCAGCCCGTCGGCTAAGCCGGTCGCGACCGGATCGCCCGACCCGGTGACCACTATTGGCACGCCTTGTGCAAATGTTTTCGCCGCCAGCGCAGCGGGATAGCCGAACGTGACAACGACGTCGGTGTTGGCGACTTTCAGGGCGGTCGCGGATTCTGACAACCGCTCATACCGACCTTCACCCAATCGCACATCGAATACGAGATTGCGGCCATCGACAAAGCCGCGCGCCGCCAAGCCCTCCACAATGGTCTTGCGGCGTTCGTCGCCGGGTCCGAACGCGCCGCCGGTCACGAGCAAGCCAACCCGATAGGTCCTACCCGGCTGTTGCGCATGTGCGGGGAGCGGCCAAGTCGCCACCGCACTACCCAGAACACAGAGGAAATCCCGCCGCCTCATATTCGCTTTCAGCCTCAGGACAAGGCATCGTATCGGCTCAAACGATTACATTGATAGGGGCTAGGGCTTCGCTATTGCAACATGAGATGACGGCCGATGTCCGCTCTGGGTCATTAGCGGACATCACCCCTGGATTGGAATGTCCGCTTTACCCCCAATAGCGGACATCGCGCGTTTAATGAGGACACGCCCGTTAGCGCAACCGCAACAGCACCTCGCTCCCGTTCAAGGCGCACGTCCGCGCCGATCATCCGCGGATCACACGCGGTAGCAAAGGCTCACAGGCGAAGCCATCATTGTCCGCGTCGTGGCGCGACCTGCGGACAAGAGGTGAGTGTCCGCAACAACACTCGCAGCGCGCCATACACGGTTACTCCCCTGTAGGGGCGCGCGTTTACTTGCTTCGGGCGTCGGGCTTGCTTTAGGTCCGACGCCACTCCTGCGGCATTGTCACGTTAAGTGCAGTAACGTGTTTTCGGGTTTTGGCGAAGAGAGGTAAGTGATTGAAAACACTACTTCGCTAACGCGCCGAGTTTGGAAGCAAATCCCGTTAACGTGACATGCCGTCGCGAGGCCGTTTCTAACCTTTCGGATCTCTTGGAAAATCGCTACTATTCGATGTCAGCGTGTGCCGGGGAACCCCGGCTTAGCCACTATGACGTAACCTCAGGTGGAGCGTCGAGGTGAACGGTAGTCCGCCAAATCCTTTGATCCTCAGTCCAAATGACGATAGTGCTGACAGGGCTGAGGACGAAAAGACGTTACGGGGTCGGAGCCGCGAGCTTTCGGCGTCGCTCGAAATCTCAAAAACTGCAACCCAGACATTGGAGACGGAAAGGATCCTAAGCGACACCCTGCGCAAGTCTATGGACATCCTCGGACTTGATGTGGGCTATGTTCGCACTCTGGACAAGGAGGGTAAGAACCTAATTGTTCGAGTCGCCAGCGGTTTGTCGTCGCCAGAGTTTTTGACCAGCTCTTATTCTTTGGACTCGTCTGAGCCCGTTCTCGGCAAGAGGGTTTTCAAGACAGCAAAGCCCCACATTAGCGCCGATATCCGCAAAGACCCGGCCTTCACAGCGCGCACCATGGAACGAGAAGGGCTCGTCTCCTTGGCCATGATACCTATCGCCTCCAACGAAAACGTTCATGGATTTGTCGCACTTGGCAGCAAGCGGCTGCATCAATTCTCCGACGTCGAACTGCGTCTTCTTTTTGATTTCAGCTCCCAACTCGGAACGGCGCTTGCGAATGCGCAACTCTTTGAGGCCGTCCAAGCGCGCGCCACCGACCTGGAGAAGCGCGTGAACGAGCAATCTACCCAGCTTGAGCGGTTCGAACAGTTAAAGCGCTTTTTCTCTCCTCACCTTGCCGACATGATTTTGAGCGGCCGCAAGGACCCTCTGGAGCTCCACCGTCGGGAGATAACGGTGGTATATCTGGACCTAAAGGGCTTCACGGCTTTTACTACGTATTTCGAGCCCGAAGAAGTGATGAACGTGCTTCGGCAATACCATCACGAGATGGGTCGGCTGGTCATCGAATACGGCGGGACCCTTCAGCGCCTGGCCAGCGACGGCATGATGCTCTTTTTCAATGACCCAATGGAAATGGCAAACCCGACTGAACGTGCGGTTCGAATGGCTTTCGCAATGCGCGAACGAATGGACGGTTTGTCTTGTGAATGGCTTCGCCTCGGTTATCAGCTTGGCTTCGGAGTCGGCATCGCCCACGGTCACGCCACCCTTGGCAGCATAGGCTACAAAGAGCAAATGGATTATGGCGCGATCGGCGCAGTCACCAATCTCGCTTCGGGCCTTGCCGGCGAAGCCAACCATAACCAAATATTGGCTTCCCAGCGCGTCGTGGCGTTACTTGAGGACGTCGTGCAGAGCGAGTCAGCAGGCAATTTGACGCTGAAGGGTTTTCCGCTCCCCGTAGACGCGCACACGCTTTTGCGCTTGAATGCGTAGAACTCTCGAAAAACGGAAAAATTGGTCTCGACAATGTTTGCCGTGACCAATGCGTTTCTTGATCGCGGCAAGAAAGAGCCCAACGAGGTTCGGCCACGCGATCTCGGAACGAAGTGCAGCTTGAAACGTGGGTACTCGTCACGCGAACCCGGGGCTATGAAGCTGGCGGGTTCGATGATAAGTTTTGACTATTGCTGAGTTCGTTCGCACGACACGGGGGCAATGCCTATGGCCGAACCCAATTGGAGAAAAGAACCGCTCGGAAGAATTAATCGGAACCGCAGATTGTCTGACAAGCGTCCGATTCCAGGTGGGATAACGCTGGACGATTTCGGAACGATACAAAAGTATCTGGCCGATATCCTTCAAGATATCGAAGAGAACACTGGACGAACCGGAGTATCGCAAGAACTCCATATGCGGCTCAATGAAAGTGAGAAGCCGTGGCCGCTTCCGATTTTTGTCGGCTGGCATGAGGCTGCGCCTGAAAAGATCGAAGACAATAGAAGAATGCAGTTCAATCACCCGCATCCGGCCCTCTGGCGCTTTGGCGATGACGTCCTGTCTGAAGTCTACGCGGAAGCCATTAATTTTGCCGACGAGGAAGGCGACAGCGCATTTCAGTACCGAGATTGGGAAAAGGAAATGCCAGAAAAGAGAGCTGGCGAAAGAGCCACCGACCCGAAGGCGGGGAACTTATTTCAAACGTGCCTTGCGGTTGTGATTGATAATGAGAAGCCCCGAGTTGTTGCGCCCGGCAACGGCGAGGCTGCTACTTTTCGGCGTGCTGTTGGCACCTTGGTCCTTGGTTTTCGCCAGAAGCCCGGAGGTGACATGCTCAGCAAAGCCCACCAAATAATGAGGGAGTGGGCCCTGGAAAAAGTTGCGAAGACGGATGCGAGGCGCGGAGGAACTCATTGCATGGCTCAAGCAGGAATTTGACCTTGGTGGCCCGCTGCTAAGGGTGACCCCGAACAACCTCGACAATAGGTGGTTGGATCGTCGATAAAAGTGTGTGCGGAATCAGGACGACGGGGGGTATTTTCTTGCGGTGAGCTTTTGCAATATCGCGGCGCTGAGGCCCGTGAGATCGTGTCGATCGCGGAATATCGGCACGCCGGCTCCTTGAATTTGGCTGTTTGCTGCGCTGCACGAGGCCGCTATTGGCACAAAGCGGACATCGAAGTGCTATCGGCGAATGCGTCCCCGATTGCGCTCGGGGCCAATGCCGGCCACGCCGCCATACCACCGATAACGCCAAAAAATTCCCGTCGCCTCATGTCAGCGCTGAGAAGTCCGCATCATAGCGGTTCAAACGAGTGCTTTAATAGGGGTGGAAATTGCAACATGAAATGCTGGCCGATGTCCGCTTCGGGTCATTAGCGGACATCAGGCCCTTGAATTGCGATGTCCGCTTTACCCCCAATAGCGGACATCGGACGGCTAGGTCGCGATGTCCGCTTCTCTAATCGGCCGTCTGGGGTCAAGCACTTTCAGGCTATCCACCACTGCAGTGTCGATGTCGCTCACGGGCTCGCGCTTCTCTTCGGAATCGGCACCAAGGCCCTTCCATCATGGGATCCGAGGACGAGGCGGAACAATCTTTCGGCGGCCTTGCCGTCAGACGGACGGCAGGTCCAAGCGGACATGCGAACTCACCTCATCCATCGTCCCGCGAGGGACATCTTTCCACCGCACGGTGGAGCTCGAGTGTCCTCCTATCGAATTTGATCTTTCACGACGTCATGCTGCGGCCGCGGCTTGTTCCCGGCTCCAGCGGAACTCGGTGCCATCAACCCAGATACGGTGCAGGATCACGGCCAGCCGGCGCGCCAGCGCCACGATCGCCTTCTTCATGCCGCGGCGCCTGGCGATCTGCATCGCCCAGGCCTTGAGCCAGGACCATTTCTTGGAACGCATCATGCTCTGAGCTGCTTCGTAGAGCATGACCCGCATCATCTCGTCTCCACAACGCGATATTCTGCCGTCCCAATCGACCTCGCCCGATTGATACTTGGCGCACGTCAGTCCAAACACCGCCCCGACGGACTTGGATTTGCGGAAGCGAGCGGGCACGTCGACAGTGGCTCGATAGGTCAGCGACACCACGGGGCCGACACCAGGGGTCGTCATCAGGCGCCGGCATACCTCGTCATCCCGGACGATGGCCAGCAGGCGGCGGTGCAGGATGCAGAACTGCTCGCGAAGTGTCCGTCGGACAACGAGCAGCGGTTCGACCAGCGCCGCCAGGTCGGGCAAGTTCTCGACAAGCTCCCTGATGCGAGCCTCGAACCTCACCGTCCCAACCATGCCAACCTTGAGGCCGAAGTTGCGCAGAGTACCGCGCAGGTCGTTATCGATGGCGATCGCCTTCGACTGCAGCAGCTTGCGGTGGGTCAGCAGCATCCGCAGTTTCTGACTGCGTAGCGTCTTCACATGCACCGGGCGGTAAAGCCCCACCCGCATCATCTGTGCCATGCCGCGCGCATCGTTGCGGTCCGTCTTGTTGATCTGCGCCTTCAATACCGCTCGCATGTGCCGCGTCTCGACACAGATCACCGGCAAGCCTGCTTCGGCCAGCGCACTGAACAGCCATTGCGACAGCGGTCCGGCTTCCAATCCGATCCGCTTGAAGTGGTAGGCGGGGTTCTTCAGCACCGCCAGCAGCGCTTCAGGTTCGCTCGCCACCTTCACTTCACGAACGATCCTGCCCGTGTCATCCACAATGCAGACGCTGGTCTCCTTGACCGAAACGTCCAGTCCCGCAAAATGGTCCATGCTGCGCTTCTCCTTCTGATGCTTGAGGCCGCTCAACGCGGACCTCGTTTCACCATCAGCCTGAAGCGCAGCACCCAAAATCTTCAGCTATCCACAAGCTGCCGGCCGATTACCCCATCTAAGTGCCAATAGCTGCCATATGCACCGCAGCAAATGCCAACCTTTATTCAATCACTTTATCAGCTCGGACGAGCAGCGATGATGGCACTGAGAGGCCGAGCGCCTTGGCAGTCGTGAGGTTAAGTGTCGTTTCATACTTGGTCGGAGCCTGAACAGGCAGATCGGCTGGCTTCTCGCCCTTGAGGATGCGGTCGACATAGAATGCTGCCTGCCCGCTGAGATCGGAAATCTCAGTGCTGTAAGACATAAGGCCACCCGCGGTGACGAAGTCGCGATCCGCGTAGACCGCCGGCAGCCGATACCGTGCGGCAAGTCCCACCACAAGGTCTTGGTTCGCGGAGAGCGTAGAGCTCGCAAGAATGACTAGGCCGCCATTCGGCACCATCGCAAACGAGCTGATGGTGCGCTCGATGTCGGCGACACCTGCGACCGGAGTAGGCACAGCTTCTATATCGAGCGACGAGCCGGTCGCTTTGGCCGATTGCACAAAATAGTCGAACGGCGTGGTTTTTGGATTGGCCATCAGGGCAGCGCGTACAAGCTGCGGCGCGATTTCCTTGAGCATGGCCAACCATTTGCCGACGATCCCCGGTTCATACAGCATTAGACCAGTGGTGTTGTCACCAGGTCGCGCCAGGCTCGCAATAAAGCCAGATCCGATGGGGTCGGAGACACTGATAAACACAACCGGGATCGTGCGAGTTTCCCGCCTTAGCGCGGCGACTACGGGGGTCGTATTTCCAACGATCACTTCGGGCTTGGAGGCGACCAATTCTTTGGCACGAACTGGATACAAATCCGGGTTGCTGTTACCGTATCGAATATCGAGTTGGATGTTGCGTCCCTCACTCCAACCCAGTTGGACCAGACCTCGTCGGAATTTTTCAAGGTGGGCCTTTACCCTTGGATCATCAGCCGCGAAATTCGTCAGCACGCCAACGCGGCGTATACGGTCCTGCGCGCGTGCCTGAGGCCATGCTAACGCCAATCCGGCCGCTTTGATGAAATCGCGACGTTTCATAGCCGTCCCCCAAAAAGGAAGGTACGCCGAATGCTGCGAATAATACACGGCTGAAAGTCGCGGGCACAACTATGGACACAGCCGAGGTCGCTTCGGGTCAGCGGATAACGCTCTCGGATGGTGATGTCTGCTTTACCCCCGCAAGCGGACATTCGGCGATAGCCCTTCGATGTCGGCTAAGTGCCATTAGCGACCATTCGCACCGCAGCAAATTATATTACAGCTTTATTCGATCACCTCGTCGGCGCGGGCGAGCAGGGTTGCTGGCACCGTGATGCCGAGCGCCTTGGCCGTCTTGAGGTTGATCACCAACTCGAATTTGGTCGGCGCCTGCACGGGCAACTGTCCGGGTGTGCTGCCCCGCAGGATACGATCCGCGTAAGATGCGGCTCCACGCCGATAGAGTTCGAAGGAGTTGAACCGCGTACACCAACAAACCGCCGCTGATCGCGAACGATCGAAACGGGAATACACCCGGCAGGTTGTTGCGGGCCGCCGAGTTGATGATGCGATCCCGATACGTGGTGGTTCGAAAATCGGGCAGCACGATCAAGCCGCCGTTTGCTTCCTTGGCAAAGTTATCAACTGCGGCCTCGATGTTGGAGGGATTGGATATATCGAGCGGCGCCAACCGGATGGCAACCGACGACGCCACGGCCTCAACGGCCTGCAATAGGCCTTTGTGTGCAGCATTTTCCGAATTGAAAACAGCCAGGCATCGAGTTACGCGCGGCGTGACCTCCTTCAGCAGTTCCAACCATTTTCCGCCCATTGAATATTCGTAGTTGGTGAACCCTGTGATTTGACCGCCGGGACGCGCGAGGCTGGCGATCAAGCCGCTACCGACCGGGTCGCCGACGTTGACGAAAACGATGGGTGTGGTTTGGGTGTGCTGCCTGACCGCGGTCAGTGCGGGCGTTCCATTGAGAAGGATGACATCCGGCCTGAGGGTTGCAAGTTCGGCCGCGTAGGTGCGCAGGCGTTCGCCATCACCCGCCGCCCAGCGCCATTCGATGTGCAGGTTCGATCCTTGGTTCCAACCCAGTTGGCTCATGCCCTGGACGAACGCGGCGCTCATTCCCCGGCCTTCGGGGTCGTTCGCCGCGAGACTCATGAGAACGCCGATGCGACGCACCTGCTCAGGCTGCTGGGCGCGCGCCGCGAGCGGCATCGCCACCGCGCCACCGAGAGCACCGATGAATTCGCGCCGCTTCATCTTAGTCACCACGCTCAGGAGACGGCATAGTAGCGGGTCAACGAGGGATACCGGAAGGGCAGCCGATGTCCGCTCTGGGTCCAATCGCGACCGACCCGGTACCGACCCGTTGTACCTCCAGTAGCGACCTTTCAAGGCATGGGTCCGAAATGACGCGACGTGCCAGATTCGGACGTCGCCGATCCGTGGATATTTACCTACAATCCGGCGACGATCTCAGGATGCAACAGAGGACTGCCCGAAATGAAGACGAGACCGAAGAAGGAGAGCTTGAAAGACGCCAGCCATCTCTACGAGGTCGAGCGTCGAGCCTACCACTTGCAGCGTCCTGGCTTCCGAATTAGCGAGCTGCAACTGTCGCCGACTCAAACCGTGCCCTGGCACTGCCATAGCAACGTAAGCGATACCTTTTATGTCTTGGAGGGCCGTCTTCGTCTCTTCCTGCAGAACCCGAAGCAGGACGTACAGCTTGGCGTCGGCGAAAGCTACGCGGTAGCAGCAGGTCGCCCGCACTTGGTTACAAATGCCGGCGACACCTCAATGACCATTTTGGTCCTGCAGGGGGTTGGAGAATACGACTACGTTCCGCTCGTATAGATTCACCGCCGCGGCCGACGTCATTCGATCACCTCGTCGGCGCGCGCGAGCAGGGTTGGGGGGACGGTGAGGCCCAGCTCCTTGGCCGTTTTGAGGTTGATGATCAGATCAAACTTGGTAGGCGCCTGAACGGGCAGATCGCCAGGCTTCTCGCCTTTGAGGATACGATCAACATAAGCGGCGGAGCGGTGAAACAAGTCAACCACGTCGACCGCATAGGACATCAGGCCCCCGTCCGCAACAAAAATACGGAACGAGTAGATCGTTGGTAATTTGTATCGAGCCGCCAAGGTAATGACAAGCTTGCGATGAACGATCGTTGTGTCATCGGGCGGCAACAACATTCCGCCAGCCGATGTATCCGCAAAACGTTCGATAGCGCCCACGATGTCGCCGCTATTTTGAACGCGAGTGATAACCGGCTCTAACGCGAGTGATGGCGCCGCTGCCTCGAAGGACCGCACGAAGAAATCAGCGGCGGGGTTGTCGGGATTTATAGCAACGCGACCCGAGCGACGTTCGGCGCAATTTGCTTGAGGGTCTCCAGCAATTTGCCGACCACTGGGAATTCAAAGAGTTGAAACCCAGTAATGTTGCCGCCTGGTCGCGCCATGCTAGTAACGATCCCACGACCAACCGGATCGGAGATTGAAACAAACACAATCGGAATGGTTTTTGTGGCCTGCTGGAGGACTGGCACGGCCCGAGCTCCCTGGACAACAATCACGTCCGGCCTCAGCTGCAATAGCTCAATCGCTGTAGCGCGGATCACCTCGGTGTCGGCGACGCCCCAACGTTCATCAATGCGAACGTTGCTACCCTCTTTCCAACCCAATTGCTGCAATGCTTGGCGAAAGGCAGTTGCGCGCCGCCGTCCTTCCGCATCGTCCGCAATGCCCATGAATAGGGCGATGCGTGGAAGCCGGTCAGGCTGTGCTTGCGCCGCAATCGGTATCGCGACAGCACCGCCCACAAGGCTGATGAACTCGCGCCGTCTCATGCCAGGCCCTCGGAGCACAGAATAGGCATCGTAGCGGCTGAAAGGAGTTTGGTAGATACTGAGAGCGTTTTCGCTACTGCAACATGAGATGCTTGCCCGTGTCCGCTATGGGTCATTCGCTACCGACCCCGTGCCGACCAATGTCCGCTGTGCCTCCAATAGCGACCTTTCAAGACATGGGTCCGAAATGTCGCGATGTGCCACAAGGCGAAACAAAACCATCAGATATGTGACGGCCGTCACATCAATTTGTGGTCAGGGGGGTCAAGCTGGGATCATCAGAGGAGGCCGCTATGAGGAGGATCTGGATTTCAGCGTTTTTCTGGCTCGCAGCGTTGGCCTTTGTCACGCCTGTTCAGGCAGGGCCCTTTGACATTCCAGACGACTTCTACGTGCACCATCCGCGTCCTTGCGATTGAACGCAGCGCCTCGAGTTGTTGCGATGTCTGCTTAACCCCGAAAGCGGACATCAGACGGTTAGCCAGC
>CAWFCM010000011.1:0-155015 GCA_963814215.1 uncultured Alphaproteobacteria bacterium
TCATCTGACCGAGCAGCTTGCGCGCGCTGTCGGTGTGCTGATTGGCGAGCGCCTTGACTCCGCCGACTGCAAACGCGGCAACGGCGCGCAGAAGTTCGCCAAGCTGCTTTGCGGCCCCGGCATCAAACTTGCCGTAGGCGCCGCCGTCAGCCGCGCGAGCTCGCGAAAGATCGGCTCGACTTTCTGCGGCGGAGAGCATCAAGGGCTGACGGCGCGGCCCAGCCGTCGCCCTCCTGAAACAGGAACGTGGCACGCCCAGGTCCGCCGCGGCGTCGTAGAGCTCGCTGGGCAACTCTTCGACCGCGTCGCCGATGAAGATCGCCGCGCTGATCTTCTCGCGCTCGTGCTCTGTGCGGATATGCCGGAGCACCCGCGCGATCTTGGTGGCGCCGGCCTCGCACCTGATTGTGCTCATCCGCTTGATGAGCTCGTGCGCATCGGAGAACCAGGCAGAAGGCTGAACCTCGTCGCTGCCGCGGTAGTAGAGCGAGTTGGACTGTCGAGGCCGCCGATCCTGTGCCGCCTCTTCGAACATGGACGCCTGCAGCTGCGCGGCCAGGTCCCACGTCCGCTCGCGACTTGCGGTCGCGTCGAGCGCAAAGATCAGGCGCGCCGCGTGTGGCCTGCGTTTTTTGAGCAGCGCAGCGACGCGAGGAGACAATTGGGTCATGACATTTTTCTCGATGTTGGAATGGGCGATGGTGTTGTTCGAAAAGGCGTCGGTCTCTTTGGGACCGACGCCTCAAACGTGTCTAGAGCGCGGGGACTATCGTCGAATCCCAAAGCGTCGCGACACCGACCGCGTTTCCGAACGCGATGCGATCCTCGAGTGTCGCTGACTTAAAACTTTCAATCAGCTGCGCGCGGTTTGCGACCTTCTTGGCCGCCTTCAACAGCGTACAGCGGCCGACCAGGATGTCGGTCACCAAGCTCGCGTTCTCGCTCTGGAGAATTACGAGCGCGGATTTGACAAGCGCCCTTGACGATCCTGTGCAAACCGCGGCGGCCGTGATGGTGTCGATACCCAACAGGCCGTGCCGCAGCATGTGCGCCGCTACGAAGGCCTGAAGAGCATGGTTTTGCCTTGGGGGCTGCCCGCCGTAATTGCGCGCGCAAACGTTGACATAGGTCTGGATAGAACACATCTTCACTTCTCCTTTCGCCCGCTCTCAACGGGCATTGGTGTTGATCGAGGCCAAAGAGACAGAGGCGCCCGCGGTGGCCAAAACGCCGCGGGCGTTTTTCATTTTCTGGCGCGCTCGGCGACCAGTTGGCGATCATGCTGTTCGAGGACGTCTTCATACCAATACGCCCTGCTCTTGATGTTCAGAGCCGGCGGAGGGATCACGCCTTGGTCCACCCACCGCTTAATCGTGCGCGGGTGTTTCCCGCCGTAGCGCTGGCCAACGGCGCGGGTACCGAGAAGATGTCGGTGCGGTTTTGAAGTGGACACTTTTTGCGCTCCGTCGCTGACATTTCGCGACAGAACGTGGGCGCAAAATTCACGAAATTCTATTGACCGAACCTGACCGAACCTGACTGAACTAGTTTGGTTTCCACCAGTCCGGATGTGGATTGTCCCTGATCCAGCGATAGATGCTTTCAGGCTCAGGTGTCGCCGGCTCGTTGTTGTCAAAGTATTCGGTCATCAGCTCAACCGCGCGCGCGACAAGCGGCCTTCCGGATTGCTTTCCGGACTTGTGTCGCGGCAAGGGTCCGTGGTCTTTGACCCAGCTATCGACATGACGAGCCGCATCTTCCCAAGCATGGTCGGGGGGCTTTCCCCCAGGATGGCGAACAGCGACAGCGGCCGGCCACGTCGCTTCGACCGCCGCACGTTCGAGCGCAACGCCGATCGCCATCACCTCGAAAAAATCCGTGGCGAAGCAAACCCGTCCGGTGTCCGGATCAATGGTGCGCACGGTGCCCCACCAGATCGGGCCGATGTCGAGCGAGGGGAGTTTTATTGGCGCGCCGCTGGGCCACTCTAAAAAGTGGGTGGCACGCGCCAGGATGAGCCCCTGCACAAGAAGCGGTAGCAGGGCGTCCAGGGAACCCGCGCGCTCCACCGCCTCGCGCAAGGACATCCATGCACTCTTCCAGCGCGGGAGCCATGGCATGGCGATCAGCCACGCCGCGCAAGATCGACGACGTTCCGGCTGCGATGACCCGAAATCAGATCAGCGACATGTGCGCCCCAGCGGTCGAGTGCGATCCTTTTCTCGTCGCCGTAATCGTGGCGCTGATAGACGCCGACGATTCCGCCGAACGATCCCGACGAGTGGTTCAAAACCTTCTCGATCACCGGCAGGTTGACGCCGAGCCGCGCCATGCCCGACGCCGCCGTGCGCCGCAGGTCGTGCAGCCGCCAAGGCGCGACCGGGACGCCATCGTTGAGTTCCGCAATCGCGACATCGAGGCGGTGCTTTTGCCTGCCGTAGCTGGACGCCGGCGTGGCGCCGTTGGTGGTGAGCACGAAGTCGCCAAGACGCGGCAGGCCGGTGATGATGTCGACCGCGACGCGGCTGAGCGGCAGGGTGTGCGCGCGGGCGTTCTTCACGCGATCAGGCGGCAGCGCTAGCAGCCGGGCATCCAGATCAACCTCGCTCCAACTTCAGTCGCGCGATCTCGTCGCGGCGCGCTGCGGTCAAGATTAGCAACTTGACCAACGCGGCGAACGGGCCGACCACTTGATCGGCGCCGCGCCAGACCAGACGCAACTCGTCGTCGGTCAGGACACGGTCCCGCGAGCGCTCGGCGGTTGGCCGCTTGACGCCGACGCACGGCGACGCCGCGACGATGTCGCGCTCCAGTGACCAGTTAAACAGTTTGCGTACCGTGGCCAGCACGCGATTGGCCGCGACCGGCCGACCGCTCTCCACGATGCCGTCGAGCAGGTCGAGCACGTCGCGGCGCGTAATATCGCGCAGCAGTCGGCTGCGCCAGCGTGGAAGGATATGCAGATTGAGCAGCCGTTGCGTCTCTTCCGCGGTGCGCGCCCGGTTGGAGCGCAGGCAATACCGCTCGACAAACAATCGGGCCACCGCCTCGACGGTGTCGGGCTGCACGCCGCGCGCCTGCTGCTTCTCCCGGCCGGGATCGCGGTTCTCGGCTACCGCCCGCAGCGACTTCGCCGCAAGCTCGCGGGCGGTCTTGAGATCGAACGCAGGGTAGGGGCCGATGGTGTGCTTGCGGCTGCGGCCGCTTAGCCGATAACGAACCGCCCAACTGCGGGCCCCGGACGGCTGCACGACAAGATAGAGGCCCGGCAAATGGCGGTCGGGAATCTCTTTCCGGTCGGGGCCCGGTTTGATGGTCTCGATGGTGCGGGCTGTGAGGGCGCGCGGCATCTGGTGTTTCTCCCAGGGGTAACGTCCGGGTAACACCGTAGGGCTGTCTTGGTATGTCCGCAAGTGTCACGGACAGATAGACACAATAGCACGATTAATGCGATGGAATGGGCGTTTCTTGCGGTTTCTTGTCCGCAAATGTCTGGGCGTGTCAGCCACCGGTACAGTGGTCGCGATCCGCACGGCGAACACGCGTTGCGCGATCACCGGCGACGACAGGATCAGGTCGAGGTCGGAGCGTGCATAGAATGCGCGCGTCACAGATTCCATCGCCTGCGACATCATCAGCGACCAGGCCAGGAGCGCGCAGCCGGTGATCACCACCAGCGTGCCGCGGTCGGTATCGACCTCAATTTCGGCGAACTGCGCCACCACCGAGTAAGCGACGAAGTGCATGAATACCGCGAATGCCAGGAAGGCGAGCGCAACGACGCGGGCACGGCGCCGCTTGCCCGCGGTGAGCATGGCGAGCCAGTCCCGCCAGGCGAGGCGGAACTCGTGGTGGGCGAGCCACGCGAGGGATGCGGCGCCAGTCACGCGGCCTGCACTTCTTCCGCGACCAGCGCGAGGAACGTGTCCTCGAGACTGGTGTCGCCCTTGCCGGCGCGGCGGCGCAATTCGTCGAGCGTGCCTTCGGCGACCAGGCGGCCGCCGGCGATGACACCGATCCGGTCGGCCATACGTTCCGCCACTTCGAGGATGTGCGTGGTCATGATGACCGTACCGCCCGCCGCGACACGTTCGCGCAGCACAGTCTTGACCTGCCGCGCCGAACCGGCGTCGAGCCCGGTGAGTGGCTCGTCGAGGATGATGAGGCTCGGGTCGTGCACCAGCGCGCCCGCCAGCGCCACCTTCTGCCGCATGCCCTTGGAGAAGCCTTCGCAGCGTTCGTGAGCGTGCGGGCCGAGACCGAGCCAGCCGATCAGCTCGTTGGAGCGGGCTTCCGCGACGCTGGGCTCGATGTGCCACAGCCCGGCGACGAATTCGAGATATTCGCAAGGCGTCAGCTTGTCGTAGATCATCGGCTCGTCGGACACCCACGCCATGATCTGCTTGGCAGAGACCGGATCGGCCAGCGCGTCGATGCCGCCGATCGAGATCGTGCCGGCATCCGGCCGCAGCAAGCCTGCAACCATGCGTAGCGTGGTCGTTTTTCCAGCGCCGTTCGGGCCGAGCAGCGAATAGAACTCGCCCTTGCGCACCACCAGATCGAGCCGATCGACGGCGGGCCGGTCGAAATTTTTCTGCAACCCGCGGATTTCGAGCGCGGCGAGCGGCTTATGCTGGTTCATGAGGCGGCGTCCCGGTGCGGTCGGCAGCCTAGTTGAGAGAGGTTTCAGGCCCGTGAATCAAAGAAACGCGAAATTGAGCTGAATTGTAGGGATTTGGGGCGATTACTTGGGCCTTGCCGCCGCGATGTCGGCCTGGGTGGTAAACGTGTCGATGAAGAATTCGCGCACCGGCAATCCGGCGGCGCGGAAGTCCTTGCGCGCCGCGCGGCACAGTGCCGGCACGCCGCAGACGTAAGCCTGGAAGTTCTCCAGCGAAGGGTGGTCCTCCAGCACCGCCTGATGCACGAAGCCGTGCCGCATGCCCGGCTCGACCGCGTCGGAAATCACCGGGATGTATTTGAACCGCGGATTTTGCGCCGCCCACTTCTCGGGCAGATCGGAGTAGAGGCCGGAACGCTGCCGCGCGCCCCAATAGAGCGTCATGTCGCGCTCGATGCCTTTGGTCGCCATGTCCTCAATCATCGCCTTGATCGGTGCGAAGCCTGTCGAGCCGGCGACGAAGATGATCGGCTTGTCGCTTTCGCGCAGCGTGAAATTGCCGAACGGCGCCTCGACGTCGAGATAATCGCCGTGCTTGAGCTTCTCGAACACGAAGGTGGTGAACGCGCCGTCCTTGATGAGGCGAACGTGAAGCTGGATGCCGTCGCTCTCGCGCGGCGGGTTGGCCATGGAGAAGTCGCGCTTCTCGCCGTTCTCCATCAGGATCGAGACATACTGCCCGGCCTTGAAGCGCACCCGCTCGCCGGCCTGATAGCGCAAATGCACCATCATCACGTCGTCCGCCATCTTGTAGATACGGAACACGCGGGCCTTGAGATTCCTACGCGCGAAGGGGTCAGCCTTTTCGATCATTTTTGGTGCGATCTCCAAATCGGAACGTGGCCTCGTCTGGCAATACAGCACATGGCGCTCGGTCTGCTCTTGCTTGCTCAAGGTGTCGCCCGCAAAGGCGCGCACCTCGCCCGACACGATCTGTCCCTTGCACGAGCCGCACACGCCCTTGCGGCAGGAGTAGGGCACCTCGTAGCCGGCGCGTTGCGCCGCATCGAGCAGCGTCTCGTTCGGCTCGCAGGGAAATTTGATGTCCTTGCTCTGGACGGAGATCGTGAACGCCATGTGAGATTTACAGCGGGATCGCCATCAGGGTGTCGACGCGAGAGGAATCGCACACCACGATGCGAGACGCGAATTTGAGCTGATTGCCTTGCGCGCGCAGCTTGTCGATGTAGACCCCGGTCGCGAACACGTCGGTCTGGCCGTCGTGCATGATGCGCAACACCATGAAGGGTGTCTCGCACTCCGCCTCGTCGCCGCCGTTGGAGACGATCACCGGCAGGCCGAGGATGTGCCGGTAGCTCTGCTTCTCGAAAATGTTGGCTTGGCGCAGCGCGAGAATGCGGTCGGTCAGCATGTCCTTGGAGTCGGCGTAGATGATGCCGGCCTCGAATCCGGACTTGTGGTTCTCCGCGGTGGTCACCTTGTAGAGGCAGTCGTCGGCGAAGAACTCCGGCCAATCCTCGAGTGCATTGTTGTCGATGCAGCGGATATAGGCCGCCTGCACCGCGACGATGCGGTCGAGCGTGATCCCGGCCATTGTCAGACGCCCATCAGGCCGCGGTAGCACTTCCAGAAGCCGCGCACCGAGGCCTCCGTGGCGCGCGTAGCTTCGGTCATGGTGCCGCTGCCGCCCATCTCCAGCACGGCGCGTTCGTCGCCGGCCGTGGTGACCCCGCGCTGCACGAAGCCGCCGACCGCGCCGTCCTCCATGGAGACGTAGCCGGCAGGACCGGCGAGGTTGTTCTGCTTCAGCCGCAGCGTTTTCATTTCCGGCGTGTCGTCGGCAAAGCCGATGGTGGTCCAGTTCAGCGCGGTTTGGAATTGGCCCTTGGGCAGCACCTGGCGGATCGCCAGCGCGTTCTGGATCTGCTGCACCACGAGACCCGGAAACACTGTGAGGATCTGCATGTTGCAGCCGTCGCCGAACTCATCGACCACGTCGAGCAGGCTGGTGTCCTTGAGCGCGAAATCCTCGTTGTCGGAGCGCAGCCCCATCGCCGCGTAGTTGCGGTCGGTGGAGGTCGTGTCCGTGTACGAGAAGCTGGTGTGATGTCCGCCGGACGGCGAGACCAGCATGCCGCCCTTCTGTGACAGGCGGTTGATGCGGAACGTCGTGAAAAACGTATGCAGCAGAGAAGCGTGATAGGTGTCCTTCACGTTTTCGAAATAGAGCTTCCAGTTGTTCGGCAGCGACTGCGTGAAGCGGCCGGTTACCACGACAGGCTTGTGCAGCACGCGCTTGATCTTCGCCGCGATCTCCTCGCCGAGATATTCCTCGATCGGCGGCACATCATCACGCAGGCTGCCGAACACCAGTCCGGCGAAGATCGCAATCCGCAGCTTGCGTGGGCCGTGGTCGGAGCGGCAGAAGGTCTTGGCCATGCCGCCCTTGCCGTTGACGCCGTCCTCGAACGCGACCGCCTTGAGGTTGCCTTTCAGGTCGTAGTTCCAGGCGTGATAGATGCAGGTGAAGTCGCGCGCCTTGCCGCCGCTATCGAGGGCGATCAGCGCGCCGCGGTGCGCGCAGCGGTTCTCGAACGCGTAGATTTCCTCGTCGAAATCGCGCACCACTACGACCGGCATCGAGCCGACGAACGTGGTGCGGTAGTCGCCGGGGTTCGCGACCTCCGCCTCGAGGCAGAGATAGTTCCAGACCGGGCCTTCGTAGATGCGCTTCTGCTCCAGCGCGTAGATTTCCGGCGCCTGGTAGATCCAGTAGGGGACGCGCGTCAGTTCGCCGTCCGGCCATTCCATCGGCTCTGGAGTGTTTGCAATGACGTTGACGTTCACGGCGTGCGCACCTTTCGACCGCTCGTCCCCGCGAAAGCGGGGACCCAGTGCCAAAACAGAGCGACTTGACTGTGCCGCCCTGGATTCCCGCTTGCGCGGGAATGAGCGGAAGAGAGCGAGCGCCCCGCGGGCATTCAATCAACCAGTCTTGCGAGCCGGCGCCGTGGCGTCCCACCACGGGCAGACGTCGCGCGCCTTCTGGTAATTGCCGTCCATCACGTTGAGTGGAATGCGCAAGCCGGCTTCGGCGTTGTCGATGCGCAGTTGCCGCGCGACCTCGCGTTGCTCGGGCGTGGTCCAGTAACGCTCGTGGCCCCACAGGCTCGGGCCTTCCACGACGACGCGCGGCGTCCAGTTGTCGACGTCGATCGAGCGGCCGCCCCAGCCGTATTCGAACATGAACTCCGACGGCGACCACGAGTAGAACGAGGTGACCTGGTCGTTGAAGTGGCGGCCGAACGTGGTGGCGATCATCTCCGGCTTGCACTGCGCGAGATCGTAGGCTTGTCCGACGTCGTCGAGGTAGCAGCACTCGACCATCAGATGATGGATGCCCTTCTTGCCGCTCTCGATGAAGGCGACGCTGTGATGACGCGGGTTGAGGTGGAAGAAGTACGCGGCGAACGGCTTGGTGAAATAGTCGCTGAGCCGGAAGCCGAGGATGTCCTGGTAGAACGGCAGCACGTCGTCAATCTTCTCGCAATGGAGCACCGCGTGTCCCATGCCGAGCGGACCGGTGCGGAAGCCGGAGATCGCGCGGCCGGGCTTGAACGGATCGGTGGTGGTCTCGGCGCCGTGCGAGACTTCAAGACGGTTGCCGACCGGATCGTTGAACACGATCAGGTCCTTGACCTTGCGCTCCTCGGCGAGCGCGCGTGAGCCGCGCGCGAAGGAAACCTTGTGCCGCTCAAGACGCGAGCCGAACGCATCGAGCGCGGCGGCGTCGGCGACCTCCCAGCCGTAGAAGCCGGGCGCTTCGAGCGTATCTTCCTGTACCACGAGACGTTGCTTGCGGTCGTCCATGCGGAACGTTGCGGTGCCGTGGCTCTTGTCGACCAGTTGCATGCCCAGGAAACGGCTGGCGTAGGCCGTCCAGTCCTCCAGGTTTTTGGTGCGAAGGCCGATATAGCCCAGCGTCTGCAAGCTCATCGCAGCTCTCCTGCGGGACAACGTTCGATTTGCGCGGATTGTACCACGCCGGGGCGGCGCGACGGAACGATTCGATATGCCCATGAACACATAGGTCGCAAGCCCCGAATTTCCATTGCCGTTCAATTGCTAAGCGGCAGCCGATGCGTCGGCTCGGCAGTGCCGCGTGGCCGGCCACATGCAAACCATGTGGGCTGCCGCCCAATTTGGCCGGGTGTTAGCGTTGCGGTCATCCGAAGGTTGCAGTGCGCTTTAAGAGCGCCCGGAATTCGGGCCGAAAAGGCCTGATATGAGGAGGAAGCAATGACGGGTCGGTTGGTCGGAATTGCGGTTTCGTTGCTCGCGGGCGCCGCGCTGGCGACAGGGATGGCGCCAAGCACAAGAGCGGCTGAGGAGCTTCGGATCGGTTTCATCGCGCCGGTGACGGGGCCGTTCGCGCAGGTCGGCAAGGACATGCTCGATGGCCTCAACATGTACCTCGAAGAGGTGAAGGGCGAATTCGCCGGCGCCAAGGTGAGGGTGATCGTCGAGGACAGCCAGGCCAAGCCCGACACCGCGGTAACGCGCGCGAAAAAGCTGACCTTGCAGGACAAGGTACATATCCTGCTCGGCGGCGTGCTGGCCACGGAGGGCTACGCGCTGGCGCCGGTCAGCACCGCCGACAAGACCGTCTACATCGCATCGGTCCCCGCGGCCGACGACCTCACACAACGCGACCTAAAGCAGTATCCCTATTTCATTCGTACCGGCTGGACCAGTTCGCAGCCGCATCATGCGCTCGGCGCATGGGCCTGCGAGCAAAAGCACAAGAAGATCGTCACGATCGCGGCCGACTACGCGTTCGGCCACGAGTCGGCCGGTGGCTTCCAGAAGGCGTTCGAGGATTGCGGCGGACAGGTAATCCAAAAAATCTGGCCGCCGCTCGGCACCAAGGACTTCGGGCCGTTCATTCCTGGCATCAAGGCCGACGCCGACGCGGTGTTCACGCTAATGGTCGGGCCGGGGGAATAGCGGACATGACACGACACCATTTTTAGGGGGTCTGCCGGCGTGCTCGGAAGTCAGTAGGTATTCCGAATTCGTGCGAACTCTTGAATCAGGCAGCAGATGTTGTGGCAGATGATCTTGCACAGCACCTCGTTGACCATTGCAGCATCGCTCTTGCTGCGCGCACCGCGCACCAATTTGGGCCAGCAAGGGGCGGCGCTAGACCGGCTGAAGGTGGCCCGCTGCACCAAATAACTTGTACGTGGCTAACCAAGCGTCCTTAGAGTCTGTCCGGGAACATCAGGCCGGATTACAAAGTTTTCGGAGCATGAGGCGGATTGATGCGAGGCGCAAGAACGCGAGGGCTTTGCGATTGAGGTTCTCCCAATCCTTGGCAAGCCTTCGGCAGCGGTTGAGCCAAGCAATGGTGCGTTCGACGACCCAACGGCGCGGGAGTATCACAAATCCTTTGGCGCGATCGGAACGCTTGACGATTTCAGTTTTGAGGTGAGGCATGATTCTCGCGAGAGCCTTCTCAAATTCCGGTCCCTGATAGCCGCCGTCGGCAAATAGCTTCTTCAAGAACGGATACATCCCGAACAGAGTGGCAAGCAGCAGGATGCCGCCGTCGCGACGCCCATCACCGCGACACTGAAACTATCCGAGTCGCGGCGATGAGAGTTACAAGGGAGCCCGCTGCCGTCCCGGCTATCGGTTCGGACAAGCAGGGCGATACTTTAAAAATCAGCGCGCGATGAAGGTCGGGCCGACCTGGCGCACCGGCTTGTTCGGATCGCGCGTCACCTTGACCGGTGCGTCGTCTGCCTTGGTTTCCGGGACATCCGGTGCGGCCGGCGTGGCCGCGGCCTTCGGATCGGGCTTGGCGGCGGGGCGCGGCGGGATTTCGAGCTTGATCGGCTTGCCTTGCGCATCGACGCGCGGCTGCGACATCTGCTTGGCGCGCTCTTCGGTCACAACGACGTCGCCTGGCTGCACGGTCGGGTCCTGGCTGGGCCGCATCGCTTGGGATGCACCTCCGCCCTTGCAGGTGCAGGCGTTGTCGAACGACTGCCGATAACGGAATGCGTTCGGGATAGCGGTGTAGAGCTGTCCGCCTTGCGAGACGGCCTGGTTGATGTCTTCGCCGGGGTTGCGGTGGGTGAAGAGCTGCGCCTCTGCTGCCGGGCACGAAGCCTGGCACGTCTTCTCATCCTCCGGGAATTTGCTGGGTCCGGCCGAATACGAGACCGGGTAGTAGTAGCCGTCGCACATGCGAACGCAGACGGTGCGATAGCCTGAGCCGGCCGGCGTGTTTTCGCCCTGCACAGTGGTGTTGCCCACGACGCTGCCCGCTCCGAACAGCGACTCGAACAGATTTCCGCGCTGCTGCGGAGGCTGCGCGGCGGCCTGCCGGTACTGCGGGCCGCAGTCGTTCTGCGCCAGCGCGCCGATCAGCGCGCGGCGCTGACCCTCGCGCTCGGGGGCTGGGTCGCTGCCTTGAAGCCGCGCCAGATCGCCGTTGATGCGGTCCAGATTGCCCTTCATCTGCTGGATCTGGCCGTTGAGCGGACCGCACGACGCGGACTGGTTGCTAAAGATCGAGAAGAATCCGCCGCCTTCGCAGCCCGCCTTCTTGGCCTGCGCGTTCAGACGGTCGAGCTGCGCCTGCTGCTGCTGGGCCGCGGTTTCATATTTCTTGATTTGCTCCTGGCGGGCCTGGTCGGGGCCGCTGCTCTCGAACGTCTGGAGCTGCGCCTCCAGCCGGGTGCACACGTTGTTGCTTTGCTGCGGGGATTGCGGCGCCATCTGCTGCTGCTGCTGCAGCGGCGGCTGGCCCTGCGCCAGCGCGGTCATTGCGGCGGCGAGGGAGATTACGGCGGGCAGCACAACTGCGGTCAGCCTGCTGCTCAATGTCAGTGTCATTGCGATTCCCATCCCCCTGGTGAGATTCGCGCACGGGGCCGGCGGCGGCGGAAAGTGATTCTCGATGGTGGCGCAAATGTGGAGAGGGGTGATTGCACAGTCAAGCATCGGCAATAGCAGCCTTTTCCGGCCCCAGTCCGGTAGGGGGACGTTTTGATTCGGCGCGCAGGTTCCATAGCACGCCACAGATGATCAGGGCGGCGCCGGCGAACACGAAGATGTCGACGTTCTCGCCGTAGAACATCCAGCCAACCGCCGCAATCAGCGGGATACGCAGGAAGTCGATAGGAACCACCACGGTGGCATCGCCTGCGCGAAACGCGTTGGTGAGGCAGAAGTGCGAGGTCAGGCCGACGGCGCCCAGCGTCAGGGCGGGCAGGATCGCGCCGGCGTCAAGCTTGCCGAGGAACAGCGGATCGCTGCCGGCGAGCGCCATCGGCAGCTGCATGGCGTTCATCCAGAAGATGATCGCGAACGTGCTGACATAGGCGGTCAGCATCTTGGTCTGGATCAGCGAGACGGCAAAGGCGAGCGCGGCCGCGAGCACCAGCAGCGCCGCCGGCTGGAAGCTGGCAAGCCCGGGCCGCACGATCACCAGCACGCCAAGAAAGCCCAGCACGATGCTGCCGGCGCGGCTCCTGGTCATGCGCTCGCCGAGCATCGGAATGGCAAGCAGCGCGACCCAGGCCGGCATGGTGAATTCGAGCGAGAATACGATTGCGAACGGCAACAGCGTGACCGCGAGCGTCCAGAGGAATGTGCCGACGAAATGGATGCTGTTGCGCGCAAGGTGCAGCCCCATGCGCTTGAACGCGAGCTCTCTGCGAAGCCGGGCGCTCATCGCAATCAGGATCAGCAGCACCATCAGTCCGAAGCCGGAGCGGATCGATAGGATTTCGAAAGTGGTGAGATACTTGCCAAGCTCGCGGACGGCGACGGCGCTCGCCGAGAAGGAGAGCAGCGCGCCGGTCATCCAAAGCACGACCAGGCCAAGTCTTTGTTGCGCCACGGTTCAAATCTGCGGTTGAGGGAAGGTCAGGCGCGCAGGGTCTGATTCAGCTCCGCTGAATCAGACCCGTCGCTTACTTTCTTGTTTGAGCATGATCTTGTCCGAAAACCGGTTCCCACTTTTCGGGATCATGCTTCTAGCGCATGAACCGGATGCGGGGATACGGCGTTTGCGAACAAATCGTGTGCGCGCAACGTGTGGCCCGCGGGCGGTTACTCCGCATCTGGCTGGTTTTCCGGCCGCGCCTTGTCGAACGCCGGCAGCTTGAGGCAAGCCGCGTCGATCGCGACGATGTTGGGGTATTTGTCGAGCGGCACTTTAAGGCGCCGTGCGTTGAACACCTGCGGCACCAGGCACACATCGGCGAGCGTCAGGTCCTTGCCGAACGAATACGGTCCCGGCTTGAGCATCGACTCAAGCGCCGCGAAGCCCTGCAGGATCCAGTGGTGGTACCAGGTGTCGATCGCCGGCTGCTCGTGCTTGAGCTCGCGCTTGAGGTACTGCAGTGCGATCAGGTTGTTGAGTGGGTGGATGTCGCAGGCGATCAGGTCGGCGAGCGCGCGAACCTTGGCGCGCCCGACCGGGTCGGCCGGCAGCAGCGGCGGCTTCGGATGCGTCTCGTCGAGGTATTCAATGATGGCGAGCGATTGCGTGAGAATATCGCCGTCATCGAGCCCGAGCGCCGGCACGCGGCCCTGCGGATTGACGGCGCGGAACTGCGCCGAATGTTGCGCGCCGCCGTCCTTGGTCAGATGGATTGGGATAGCCTCGTAGGCGAGGCCTTTGAGATTGAGCGCGATGCGGACGCGATAGGCCGCGGACGAGCGGAAATAGGTGTAGAGCTTCACGGCGACTCCCGGCGGTTCTTTGGCCGGAGCTTATCCCTCGCGCCGCGTCTTTGCGACCTCGGCGGCAAGCCTGGAGGAGCCCTCGGTGAGCCGATCGATGGCGCGCTCGAATGCGGCGCGGTCCGCCGGCTCGATGACCTCGGCGAGCCGTTTGGCAAAGTCGAGCGCGACCGGCGCCAGGTCCTCGTAGATGGCGCGGCCCGCCGGCGTCAGCGACAGGAAGGATTCCCGCAAATCGGCCCGGTTGGCGCGTCTGGTCAGCAGCTTGCGTTTCTCAAGTTGCGCCACCGCCCGAGACACCTTGGTCTTGTGCATATGACTGTGGGCGCCGACATCCTTGCCGGTCATCATGCCGTATTGGCCGAGCGTCACCAGCACGCGCCATTCCGGCACGCCGATGCCGTAGCGCGTGGCGTAGAGCCGCGATAGCGCCTGCGACACCACGCTCGCCACCACGTTGAGGCGGTAGGGCAGGAACTCTTCGAGCTTCAGCGGCGCCTGATCGCCGCGCCCAATAGGCGCTTCGTCGGCCGCGTCGTCGGCCGTGCTGGTCTCTGTCACCGGTCCCCGTCCCCGTCGGGCTTGATCGCGTGACCATAGTCAGGCCCTATCGCGAGCCCGAAACCTTGGCTGAAGTTGAGCAGGGGTGCAACGGGGGTTTAGATTAGGTCTAAATTGCGGGAATAATTTTGCGGCCCGGCCACGGAACTCGACTTGAGGGCCTCTAGCTTTTAGTTGCTAGTGAAACTATTTTGTTCTCCCAAGGGAGTTGGTATGACCTCGCCCAAATACATGTCCGGCTTCAGCAACACCTTCGAGACCGAGGCGCTGCTTGGTGCGCTGCCGATCGGGAGGAACTCGCCGCAGAAGGTGAACTACGGCCTCTACGCCGAGCAGATTTCCGGCTCGCCGTTCACCGCGCCGCAATCGACCAATGAACGAACCTGGCTTTACCGCATCCGCGCAACCGTGCGGCATACCGGCCGCTTCCAGAAGATCGACCGCGGCGCGATCCGTACCGCGCCGGAGCGTGACGACACCGACCTGCCGATCGGGCAACTGCGCTGGAGCCCAACGCCGGTCCCTAAGAAGGGGCTAACCTTCGTCACCGGCATGCACACCATCACCACCGCGGGCGATGCCGAGGCGCAGACCGGCATGGGCGCGCACATCCTCCTCATCACCAAGTCGATGGAGCGCGAGCACTTCTTCAATTCCGACGGCGAGATGCTGATCGTGGCGCAGCAGAACAAGCTGCGGTTCCGCACCGAGTTCGGCGTGATCGAGATCGAGCCCGGCGAAATCTGCGTCATTCCGCGCGGCGTCATCTTCCGCTGCGAACTGATCAATGGCCCGGCGCGCGCCTACATGTGCGAGAACTACGGCGGCGCGTTCGCACTGCCGGACCGCGGGCCGATCGGCGCGAACTGTCTCGCCAACGCGCGGGATTTTTATGCGCCGGTTGCCGCGTACGAAGACAGCGAGAAGCCCTGCACGCTGATCGTGAAATGGGGCGGCGAACTCTACCGCACCAAGGCGCCGCATTCGCCGCTCGACGTGGTTGCCTGGCACGGCAACTATTACCCCTATAAATACGATCTGCGGCGCTTCTCACCGGTTGGCGCATTGCTCTACGACCATCCCGATCCGTCGATCTATACGGTGATGACGGCGCCATCGGACACGCCAGGGACCGCGAACGTCGATTTCGTGATCTTCCCGGAACGCTGGGCGGTGGCGGAGAACACCTTCCGCCCGCCCTGGTATCACCGCAACATTATGTCCGAGTTCATGGGGCTGGTTTACGGCGTCTATGACGCGAAGCCCGAAGGCTTCGTGCCCGGTGGCATGAGCCTGCACAATCAGATGCTGCCGCACGGTCCCGACGCGGATGCGTTTGAGCACGCCAGCAATGCCGAGCTCAAGCCGGTGAAGCTGACCAACACGTTGGCCTTTATGTTCGAGTCGCGCTATCGGCAGCGCGTGACGAAGTACGCGGCAACGTTGCCGACCCGGCAGGACGATTACATCGACTGCTGGAAGGGACTGAAGAAGCACTTCAACCGGAAAAAGCGAATTCCAAAATGAAACTGGCGTCTCTCAAGCACGGCCGCGACGGGCGGCTGGTGGTGGTTTCGCGCGACCTCACGCGCGCGGCTGACGCTTCGGCGGTTGCGCCGACGTTGCAAAAGGCGATCGACGATTGGGCGCAGGCCGTGCCTCGCCTCACTGAAATCGCAGACGCATTGGAGGCGGGCAAGATCGCGCACATGCCGTTCGATCCGAAGCAGTGCGCCGCCCCGCTGCCGCGCGCCTACCAATGGGCGGATGGCTCCGCTTTCGTCAATCACGTCGCGTTGGTGCGCCAGGCGCGCGGCGCCGAGGTTCCGGCCACGTTCTGGACCGATCCTTTGATTTATCAGGGCGGCTCGGACAGCTTTATCGGCGCGACCGACCCGGTCGCGCTCGCCGACGAAGCCTGGGGCATCGACCTGGAGGCCGAGATCGCGGTCATTCTCAGCGACGTGCCGATGGCGACGCCGCGCGAGAAAGCCGCGCAACACATCAAGCTGTTGATGCTGGTCAACGATGTCAGCCTGCGCAATGTGATCCCGCCGGAGCTCAACAAGGGTTTTGGCTTCTTTCACGGCAAGCCATGGACCGCGTTCTCCCCGGTCGCGGTGACTCCGGACGAACTCGGCGCAGCCTGGGACGGCGGCAAGGTTAATCTGCCGCTCCTCTCCGCGATCAATAGCAAGCCGTTCGGCCGTCCTAACGCCGGCGTCGACAACACGTTTGATTTCCCGGCGCTGATCACGCACGCGGCGAAGACCCGGCCGCTCGGCGCCGGCACCATCATCGGGTCGGGCACGGTGTCCAACAAGGGTCCGGACGGCAGTCCGGGCCGGCCGGTGGGCGAGGGCGGTGTCGGTTATTCCTGCATCGCGGAAATCCGCAGCGTCGAAACGATCCGGACCGGCAAACCGCAGACGCCGTATCTCAAGTTCGGCGATCATGTCCGCATCGAGATGAACGATGCGCAAGGCCGTTCGATCTTCGGCGCGATCGATCAGGAAATCGTGCGTTTCGGCTAGCGTGCGGTGCAGCGTTGCCTGCGAATCCTGTTCGGTGCCAGAATTGCCTCCTCAAGGCCGGGGAGGCGATCAAAAAGGGCTGACGAGCGCCTTTCGGCACTGCAGCGCGCCCGGGATGCTCTGGCGCGCCGTTTGCGTTGTGCTAGCCTTGCAGTGCCCGCCGCCATTAAACGAGCGTGCGGGCACTAGGGGGTTGCGCCATGTCGATGTCCGGTACCGGAGGGTCGCGGTATTACATTCCCGCGCTCTCGAACGTTTACGCCGCGTTCAATTCCTACATGCTCCCGTTGTTGCGGGCCACGCTTGGCCTGATTCTCATTCCCCACGGCTGCCAGAAGCTGTTCGGCTGGTTCGGCGGAATGGGATTTGAGAAGTTCGCCGCGCTGTTCGACAAGCTCGGCTACAAGCCGGGCGCGTTCTGGGTTGCGGTGGTCGCGTTGACCGAGGTGGTCGGCGGCCTGATGCTGGTGTTTGGCTTCTTCACCCGCTTCGCCGCGCTGGCGGTCGCGATCTTTATGATCAACGCGGTGTGGTTCACATCCGCCAAGGGATTCTTCTGGACCAACGGCGGTTCCGAGTTCTCGATCCTGCTGCTGGTGGTCGCGTTGGTGTTCGTGGTGCGGGGCAGCGGCAACCTATCGATCGACGAGAAGATGGGCCGCGAGCTATAGGCGTTTCCGCGGGGCCCGCGCTGCTGCCGGTCAATCAGGCCGGCATCCGCATGGCGTTGAGCATGTCGTTGCACGCTGCCGCGCAGGCCGTGCAGGCCTCCGCGCACACCTGACAATGCCGGTGACGATCGGCGTGACGGGCGCATTCGCTGGAGCAGGCGCGGGAGAACGCGATGCAACTCGCCAGCAGCGCTTCCAGGAGTTGCCGGTGACCCGCCTTGTTGGCGCGCGACATGATGTTGCCAGTGGCGTTGCATACGGCGGCGCAGTCGAGGTTGAGGCGCACGCAGGCCACCAGCTGCTCGACATCGCGCTCGGCGAGGCAGGCATCGGCACAGGCGGTGCAGGTTTCGACGCAGTTGAAGCACGAATCGATACAGCGGCTCATCGCCTCCGCGTTTGACGGTTTTTCGGGATGAGACCGGAACAGGGCGCGGACCGCGACGGCAGACATGGAACTTCTCCCTTTCGATGCTCCCTGCGCGGTAGAGAACCCATGCCGCACGCATTGGTTCCAGACGGAACCAGTTCCATCGCGAGTCCGAACGGATCTGGCGAAAGCTTTGAAGCAGCCGGTGGTACGTCAGGACGATCCGCGAAGCAGCGAGTTAGCCTAAAAGGCAATTGGATGGGAATACGATCAATCGGCGACGGAACTTCGCGGCGCGTTCCGACAGGCGGTTGCGGCTCAGCGCGAGCAGACGATGGCGACGTACTGATCGCAGGTCCCGCCCCGGCAGGTCTGCGATGTGGAGGTCGGGATCGCGCCGGTGATCTCGTCCTTGTCGACCTTCTGGAACGACACGGCCTGCTGGAAATCCTTTGACTTGCAATATGCGGCCGCCGCTGCGGCGCCGCAGGGCGCCCCGTTGGCGAGGCAGCGGTCGACGCCGTAGCCGTCGCCGTTGTTGGCAATGATGAAAATGCGCCGCTCGGCCTGCACCGAAGAGGCGGCCAGCACGAGGGCGGCAATGGCGAGTGCGAAACGCATGGATCTGACTCGCTGTTCGTCAGCCGGGGTCGGCCACAATGCTTACAATGCGTGCAAACCCATTAAGGTCGCGTTAACCGCAAGGCGCATGGCCCGGCGAAGTGGAAACCGGTTCGCCGATAAGGCCATGCGCCAACTTAAGGTTTGGCGCGCGATCGAACGCAAAACCGGTCCCCACTTTTGCTGATCGCGCGCGTCCGGACCGCCCGGCCCTTGACGGGCCGCCAGCCCTTGGCCATTGTCCGCCCCCATGAACGGCCTTAACCATATCTGCGGCATTTGCCGGGAGATTATTCGCTAGCGAAACGCTGGCGCGGCCGTCTTTATTCTCCGATCGAGACCAATGGACGCCCGGCCAGCAGGCCCAGGGTTCCGTATGGATTTGAAGCTCTACGATACGCTCACGCGCGAGAAGCGGCTGTTCCAGCCGCTCGATCCCAAGCACGTGCGTATGTACGTCTGCGGCCCGACGGTCTACGACTTCGCCCACATCGGCAATGCGCGGCCGGTCATCGTGTTCGACGTGCTGTACCGGCTGCTGCGCCATCTCTACGGCGAGAGCCATGTCACGTACGTGCGCAACATCACCGACGTCGATGACAAGATCAACGCGCGCGCCGCCGAACGCGGCATCTCGATCCGCGATCTGACCGAAGAGACCTACAAGAATTTCAAGGAAGACGTCGCGGCGCTCGGCTGCCTGCCGCCGGACGTCGAGCCGCGCGCCACCGAGCACATCGAGGAGATGAAGACGCTGATCGAGCGGCTGGTCGCAAGCGGCAACGCTTACGTCGCCGAGGAGCATGTGCTGTTCAGCGTTCCGTCAATGCAGAATTACGGCGCGCTGTCGAAGCGCCCGCTCGACGAGATGATTGCCGGCGCCCGTGTCGATGTCGCGCCGTACAAGCGCGACGCGATGGACTTCGTGCTGTGGAAGCCGTCGAAGCCCGGCGAGCCGGCGTGGCCGTCGCCGTCCGGAATCGCAACGCCCGGCCGTCCCGGCTGGCATATCGAATGCTCGGCGATGTCGTGGAAGCACCTTGGCGAGATGTTCGATATCCACGGCGGCGGCATCGACCTGGTTTTTCCGCATCACGAGAACGAGATCGCGCAATCGTGCTGCGCCTTCCACACCAAGGTGATGGCGAACTTCTGGATGCACAACGGCTTCTTGCAGGTCGAAGGCGAGAAGATGGCGAAGAGTGCCGGGAATTTTGTGACGATAAGGGAATTGCTGACAAGCTGGGGCGGATATTCTTGGCCGGGTGAGGCCTTGCGCTTCAACATGCTGAGGACTCACTATCGGCAGCCAATCGACTGGACGTATCAAAATCTTGATGAAGCCCACAACGTCCTCTGGAGTTGGTATGGCGACTTAGGTGGCATAGAGGCATCTGCCACTGTGCCGGAAACAGTAATCGGCGCGCTCGGTGACGAACTAAATACTCCGTCAGCGATCTCGATGCTTCATGAACTGCGCAAGCAGAGGGATCTATCAGCGCTATTGGCGGCCCTGCGTTTTTTTGGCTTCTCGGGTCAACGGGAGCGCATAGAACGTTTGCCTGATTTGCCAATTGGCGGTGCGGACAGTGCTGGACTTGCAGTGAAGACGATGGTCGGCAGTCTCTCCGGCGCTGCGAAAGAGCAGATCGTCCAAGATTTTATCAATACCCGGTCGATCGAGCGTAAACGCAAGAACTTTGCTGTTGCCGATCGTATTCGCGATGAACTTGCTTCAATGGGCATCATCTTAAAGGACAGCAAAGACCCTAAAACAGGCGAGATAGTCACCACCTGGGAGATCGCGCGATGAGTTGGACGCACGCATCGCGCGGCACACTTCGCTCTGCTCCCTCCCCCCTTGCGGGGGAGGGTTGGGGAGGGGGGTGGATGTCGTTCAGCGCATCCAAACGATCACCCCCCTCCCGGCGCTTCGCGCCGACCTCCCCCGCAAGGGGGGAGGTGACGGAGAGATTGGCGCAAGCGGCCAGCAAGTCAGCGGTCGCGCGATGAACGCGACCGCGCACCCCAAGACCGCGCTGCGGCCCTATCTGCCCGCCGACGTGCCGTTCCTTGCCGACATCTTCCGCGCCAGCATCGAGGAACTGACCGGCGACGACTACACCCAGGAACAGCAGGAGGCCTGGGCGGCCACCGCCGACGATCTCACGGAATTCGCGGAGCGGCTCGCCTCGCGCCTTACCCTTATTGCCACGCTGGAAGGCTCGCCGGTCGGCTTCGCCGCGCTCGAAGGCGCCGACAAGATCGACATGCTCTATGTGCATCCCGCTGTGGCGGGGCAGGGCGTCGGCGCCATGCTGATTGACGCGCTTGAGAAGCTCGCCGCCGCACGCGGCGCCGCCAAGCTCGTCGTTCAAGCCAGCGACACCGCGAGCGGCTTCTTCCAGCATCGCGGCTTCGTCGCGCAGACGCGCAACTCGGTGCTGCGTGGCGACGAGTGGCTTGCCAACACGACCATGGAAAAGAAGCTGAAGGAGACGGCATGATGATGAAGCTCCGGGCCCATCACATCGTCCTTGGCACAATCACCATGGTGGTCGCCGTCGCGATGGCGCTGAATTATTACCTGTGGTGAGTGATATGTCCCGCGAACGCCTGTACCTCTTCGATACCACGCTGCGCGACGGCGCGCAGACCAACGGCGTCGACTTCACGCTGTCCGACAAGCTCGCCATCATCGGCCTGCTCGACAGCCTCGGCATCGACTACGTCGAAGCCGGTTATCCCGGCGGCAATCCGATCGACACCGCGTTGTTCTCGGAGATGCGGCTCCTCAATACAACCTTCACCGCGTTCGGCATGACGCGCCGGCCTGGCAGGTCCACGTCAAATGATCCGGGGCTCGCCGCGCTGCTCGAAGCCAAGGCGGAGGCGATCTGCTTTGTCGCCAAGTCGTGGGACTATCACGTCAAGGTCGCGCTCGAGACCACGCTTGAAGAAAATCTCGCTTCGATCCGCGACAGCGTGCGCGCCGCAATCGCCAAGGGCCGCGAGGTATTGCTCGATTGCGAGCATTTCTTCGATGGCTACAAGGCCAATCCTTCCTACGCGCTGGCCTGCGCCAAAACCGCCTACGAGGAGGGCGCGCGCTGGGTCGTGCTGTGCGACACCAACGGCGGCACGCTGCCTCACGAGGTCGAGGCGATCGTGCGCGAGGTGGTCAAAGTCGTGCCCGGCGATCACATCGGCATCCATGCCCACAACGACACCGAACAGGCGGTGGCGAATTCGCTCGCCGCGGTGCGCGCCGGCGTGCGGCAGATCCAGGGCACGCTCAATGGCCTCGGCGAGCGGTGCGGCAATGCCAATCTCGTCTCCATCATCCCTACGCTGAAGCTGAAACCGGAGTTCGCCGGTAAGTTCGAGATCGGCGTGTCGGACGAGCAGCTTAAGCTGTTGGCGCGGGCATCGCATCAGCTTGACGAGCGGCTCAACCGCGCGCCAAACCGGCACGCGCCTTATGTCGGCGAGAGTGCATTCGCGACCAAAGCGGGCATCCACGCGTCCGCGATCGTGAAGGACCCGGCGACCTACGAACACATCATGCCAGAAACCGTGGGCAACCGCCGCAAGGTGCTGGTGTCCGACCAGGCCGGCAAATCGAACGTGCTGGCTGAGTTGGAACGCGTCGGACTCAAGGTGAACAAGGACGATCCGCGGATCGGCCGCCTGCTCGATGTGGTCAAGGAACGCGAGGCGATCGGCTATGCCTACGAGACCGCGGATGCTTCATTCGAGCTGTTAGCGCGGCGCATGTTGGGCACGGTGCCGAAGTTCTTCGACGTCACGTATTTCGATGTGAAGGTTGAGCAGCGCGGCAATGGTAGCGGTGGCGAGACGCTGACCACGGCTGTGGTGAAGGTGAAGGTCGGCGACGAGACGCTGATCTCGGCCGCCGAGGGCAACGGCCCGGTGAATGCGCTTGACGTCGCGCTGCGCAAGGACCTCGGCAAGTACCAGAAGTACATCGAGGGCCTCAAGCTCACCGACTACCGGGTGCGTATCCTCAACTCGGGCACGGAAGCCGTGACGCGAGTGCTGATCGAGAGCGAGGACGAGACCGGCGAGCGCTGGACCACGATCGGCGTCTCGCCGAACATCATCGACGCTTCGTTCCAAGCCTTGATGGATTCCATCGTCACCAAGCTGTTGCGGGCGGGCGCGCCGGCGTAAACTCGGCGCCATGCGTATCCACACCTGTTGCCGCCGTTCTGCGCTGGGCTTAATGGCGGCTGCGGCTGCCGTGCTGGCAACCCGCGCCAAGGCAGCTCCCGCCGAACAGCACCGCGAGTTCATCACCGCCGCGTTCAAGATGCGCGACGACGCGGTGCGGGCCGGCGATCAGGCCTATGGTGCGGTGGTGGTGAAGGATGGCGGCATCATAGGCTTTGGTCCAAGCCGCGTCGTGCTCAAGAAAGACTGGACCGCCCACGCCGAGCGCGAGGCGATCCGTGAGGCGCAGGCGCGGCTCGGCCGCGATCTTTCGGGCTGCCTGCTCTATTCGAGTTCGCGGCCGTGCTCTGCCTGCGAGGCCGCTGCATATGACGCGAAAATCGCCCGGATGTACTTCGGTGCCGATGCAACGGATGGCGGGGCGCCGAGGCGGTCATGATCGATCATATTTCCATCGCGGTGCGCGACATCGAGGCTGCCGGGCGTTTCTATGAAACCGTGCTCGCACTGCTCGGTTACAGCAGGATGATCGTGCGCGCGACCACCATCGGCTTCGGCAAGAAGTATCCGGATTTCTGGGTCAACCTGCGCCCCAACATGGCGACGCCCGATCCGGACGGCGGCGTGCACATCTGTCTGCGCGCACCCGACGCGGCGGCGGTCGATGCCTTCCACGCCGCTGCGCTGAAGGCGGGAGGAAAGACGGACGGTCCGCCGGGCCCGCGTCCGGAATACACACCGGGCTACTACGCGGCATTTGTGCTCGATCCGGACGGCAACCGCATCGAAGCGGTAACGTTCGTCGACGCGAAGCGATAGCCGCCGTCACATCTGCTCGACGTCCGCCGTATTCATTTCTTTTTCGGATTCGCTCGTCGCTGCCGCAACAGCCTGAAGCTTCGGCAGGATGTCTTCTGCCTTGTCGGCCACCAGATAATTCACTTGAAGACCGGGGCGGATGAACTGCAGCGCCTCCATGTGATCGAGCAGCTTGCACAGCGGATCCCAGAAGCCTTTGATGTTGGCAAGCAGGATCGGCTTCTTGTGGCGGCCGAGCTGCGCCCAGGTCATTTGCTCAACCACCTCTTCAAGCGTGCCGACGCCGCCCGGCAGCGCCACGAAGGCATCGGCGTGCTCGAACATGAGCTGCTTGCGCTCGTGCATGTCGCGCGTCACCACGATTTCGCCGCGCCGCATCGCGTGCTCGCGATTGACCAGGAATTTTGGAATGACGCCGACCGCCTCGCCGCCGTGGTCCAGCACGGCAGCGGCGATCTCGCCCATCAGCCCGACCGAGCCGCCGCCGAACACCAGGCCGATGCCGTTCTCACCCATGATCTTGCCGAACGCGCGTGCGGTGTCGACGAAAGCCGGATCGCTGCCGGGCCCCGACCCGCAGTAAACGCAGATTTTTTTAATGGTTGCCATGAAATCCTATATCGAAACTTTGGCGGGAAATCTCAAGGCCGCCAGTGTTTTGCTCCCTGAAATCTCTTATATGAGGGCCGTCTGACGGTCCCGCGTCCCGCGGCCCGCCAGTTGCCGGGCTGGAGATGAGCGACACCCATCAGCGATCGCCGCATGCGATGAGACATGAGGTCTCGGCCGACGGCGGCGCTCTGTTCAAGACGCTCCGCCGGCTGTGGCCCTATATCTGGCCGTCCGACCGTGCCGACCTGAAGCAACGCGTGATCTGGGCGACGCTGCTGCTGTTCGCCGCAAAGCTTGCCACCGTCGCGGTGCCGTTCACGTTCAAATGGGCGGTCGATGCGCTGACCGGGCAGGGCAGCGCGCCGGTCGCAACCGATAACTGGCTTGCCTGGGCGATCGCCGCGCCGATCGCGATGACGCTCGCCTATGGCGGCATGCGCATCCTGATGGCGGGATTCACGCAACTGCGCGACGGCGTGTTCGCCAAGGTTGCGATGCACGCGGTGCGCCGGCTCGCGCTGATCACCTTCGAGCACATGCACCAGCTCTCGCTGCGCTTTCATCTGGAGCGCAAGACCGGCGGGCTGACCCGCGTGCTGGAGCGTGGCCGCAACGGCATCGAGACCATCGTTCGCATGGTGATCCTGCAGGCCGCGCCGACCGTGGTCGAGCTCGCCTTCATCGTCGGAGTGCTGCTCTATCAGTTCGACTGGCGCTATGTGGCGGTGATTCTTGCCACCGTCGCGCTTTACATGTGGTTCACGTATTTCGCGACCGAATGGCGCATCGGCATTCGCCGCCGGATGAACGAAAGCGACAGCGACGCCAACACCAAGGCGATCGACTCTCTGCTCAACTACGAAACGGTGAAGTATTTCGCGTCGGAGGCGCGCGAGACGCGGCGTTATGACCGCTCGATGGAGCGTTACGAAAACGCCAGCGTGAAATCCTACACCTCGCTCGCCGTGCTGAACGCCGGGCAGGCGGCGATCTTCACGCTGGGTCTCGCGGCCGTCATGGTGATGTGCGCATTGGGCGTGCAGAGCGGCAAGAACACGGTCGGCGACTTCGTGATGGTCAACGCCATGATGATCCAGCTCTACCAGCCGCTGAATTTCATGGGCATGGTCTATCGCGAGATCAAGCAGGCGACGGTCGATATCGAGATCATGTTCGGTATTCTCAACCGGCCGGCCGAGATCGTGGACAAGCTGGACGCCAAGCCGATCGTGGTAGGCCAGGGCGCGATCCGGTTCGACGACGTCAGGTTCGCTTATGAGACTGCGAGGCCGATCCTCAAGGGCGTGAGCTTCGAAGTGCCGGCCGGACACACCGTTGCGATCGTCGGTCCGTCGGGCGCCGGCAAGTCGACCATTTCGCGGCTGCTGTTTCGCTTCTACGATGTCACCGGCGGACGCATCCTGATCGACGGACAGGACGTGCGCGATGTCACGCAGGTGTCGCTGCGCGCCATGCTCGGCATGGTCCCGCAGGACACCGTGCTGTTCAACGACACCATCCGCTACAACATCCGCTACGGCCGCTGGGAGGCGACCGACGACGAGGTGGAGGAGGCCGCGCGCCATGCGCAGATCGACAGCTTCATTCGTCATTCGCCGCACGGCTACGAAACCGAGGTTGGCGAGCGCGGCTTGAAGCTCTCTGGCGGCGAGAAGCAACGTGTCGCGATCGCGCGCACTATCCTCAAGGCACCGCCGATCCTGGTGCTCGATGAAGCCACCTCGGCGCTCGACAGCCACACCGAGCAGGAAATCCAGGATGCGCTGGAGCGCGTGTCGCGCAACCGGACGACGCTGGTGATTGCGCACCGGCTTTCCACCATCGTCGGTGCCGATGAGATCATCGTGCTCGACCAGGGCGTCATCGTGGAGCGCGGCGCGCACCATCAGTTGCTGGCCAAGGGCGGGCTCTACGCCAGCATGTGGAACCGGCAACGCGAAGCGGCGGAGGCGCGCGAGAAGCTCGCCCGGGTCGAGGATGATGCGGTTGCGCCAAACCGCAACCCTCCGCCGGTTGCGGACCCTTTGCTCGAGGTGGCAGCGCTCGCGCCGCTTCCGGCGGCCACTGCGGCGGAGTAATTCACGATGTCGGTCGTCAACTCGATCCGCTCACAAATGGCGCCTATTCGCCCGGAGGGCTATCCGTTCATCGGCGGTTTCGCGCTCATCAGTCTGGTCCTGTTTTGGATCTGGACGCCGCTCGGCTGGCTCGGCGTGGTGGCGACGGCGTGGTGCGCGTATTTCTTCCGCGACCCGCCGCGCGTCACGCCGTTGCGCGACGGTCTGGTGGTGGCGCCGGCCGACGGCCGGGTCAGCTTGATCGGCGCGGCAGTGCCGCCAGAGGATCTTGGCCTCGGAACGCGGCCGCTGCCGCGGGTTTCGATCTTCATGAGCGTGTTCGACTGCCACGTGAATCGCAGTCCGGTGTCGGGGCGGATCGAAAAGATCGTCTATCGCAAGGGCCTCTTTCTCAATGCCGACCTCGACAAGGCGAGCGAGGACAACGAGCGTAACTCCTTCCTGATTGCGACAACAGGCCGCCGCATCGCCGTCGTGCAGATTGCCGGGCTTATCGCGCGGCGGATCGTCCCCTTCGTCAACGAGGGGCAGACCGTGACGGCGGGCGAGCGCATCGGCATGATCCGGTTCGGCTCACGGGTCGACGTCTATCTGCCCGAGGGTATCGCGCCGCTGGTGGCGGAGGGGCAGACCGCTATCGCCGGCGAAACCGTCATCGCCGACTTTTCGGCTCAAAACCCAGGCCGCACCTTCAAGGTCGGCTGATAGTTAACGCTGGTGGAACCCTGCCGTGGCGGGGTCACATGAGAGCAGCTATATTGGCGGCATGAAACTGTCACCGCCGAGCCGCGACCGGTTGGAGGCCCAGCGCCAGCGCTTGCGCGCCATCCCGGTGCGCTCGCTGCTGCCCAATATGGTCACGCTGCTGGCGCTCTGCGTCGGGCTCACCGGCATCCGGCTCGCTTTCGAGGGCAAGCTTGAATTGGCGCTTGCGGCCATCGTGTTCGCCGCGGCGCTCGACGGCATCGACGGCCGGCTGGCGCGGCTGATGAAGGGCCAGTCCAAGTTCGGCGCCGAGCTTGACAGCCTGGCCGACTTCATGAATTTCGGCTGTGCCCCGGCGCTGTTCCTTTATCTGTGGGGACTGTACGAACTCGGTAACGTCGGCTGGATCGCCGCGATGGTGTTTGCGATCTGCGCTGCGCTTCGCCTCGCGCGCTTCAATGTCATGATCGACGATCCCAACCGGCCGATCTGGGCGGGTAACTTCTTCACCGGCGTTCCGGCGCCGGCGGGCGCGCTGGTGGTGCTGCTGCCGATTTATTTGAGCCTGCTCGGATTGTTCAAGGCGCCGGCTGCAATAACGCTGATCTACACGCTGGCGATCGCCGGCCTGATGGTGTCGCGGTTGCCGGTGTTTTCCGGCAAGCGGGTCGGCAAGCGCGTTCCGCCTGAGATGGTGCTGCCGGTCTTCGTCGTGGTCGTGCTGTTCGTCGCGCTGCTGATCGCCTATCCATGGTGGGTGCTCTCGATTGGCACGGTGTTCTATCTCGCGGCGCTACCGCTCGGCTGGATGTCCTATCGGGAGTATCAGCGCCGGGATGCCGCGGCGGCTGCGTCGCAAAGCGCACCGGCGGTGGACATCGACCAGACCGTGCCGCCCCAGCCGCCACGGGAGCCCGAGCGGCCCGCGCGCCTCAACTGAACGAGGCGGCTTCCGGATCATCCCATGCCCCGCGCCACCAGCGTCCAGCCGGCTGCTCAACGCAAGGGCGGCAATGTCATCGACACGCTGATCCTGCCCTATGCGCAGCGGCAGGTGAAACAGGGATTCGCGTTCGGGGTCAAAGGTATCTGCGTCGAGATTGATCTGGCGGAACCGGCTCGACTGCGCACCGACGATGCGCTCGTGCTCGACAATGGCGAATTGGTCGAGGTCGTTGCCGAAGCCGAGCCGCTGATCGAGGTTCGCGCCCACGATTTTGCCGCGCTCGCGCGTCTCGCCTGGCACCTCGGCGACCGCCATGTGCCGGTTCAGATATTGGAGCGGCGGCTGCGGCTCACCCGCGATCCGGCGATCGAAACGCTGCTTCAAAGCCTGGGCGCCAAGACGGCCCTGATCGACGCGCCGTTCGAGCCTGAAGGCGGCGCCTACGAGGCGGCGCAGGCGCATGGTCATCACGACCATCATCATGGTCACGACCATCACGATCATAGTCACGACCACCATCACCATGGTGATGGCCACGACCATGATCATGATCATCACGATCATGGCCACCACAGCCACAAGCACGATCACGGCAAGGGCTGATGGCGCGCCTCAAGGACAAGCTGGTTTTGATTACCGGCGCCGCTGGCGCCGTCGGCTTGGCTGTGGCCGAAGCTATAAAATCGGCAGGCGGCGTTCCCATCACCAGCGACCTGACGGGTTTAGGCGCGGACTATGTGCTTGACGTCACGTCGGAGCGCGACTGGCTCCATGTTCTTGGCGAAGTTGGAAAGCGTCATGGCCGGCTCGACGGCCTGGTCAACGCGGCGGGGCTCGCGGTGCTCGGCACCATCGACGAAACCGACTTCGCGACCTGGCGGCAGGTCATGTCGGTCAATCTCGACGGCACATTCCTGGGCTGCAAGCACGCGCTGGCGTTGCTCAAGCGCCACGGCGGCTCGATCGTGAATGTCTCGTCGGTGGCTGGTCTGATCGGCGGCCACAACTTCGCGGCCTACAATGCCTCGAAGGGCGGGGTCCGGTTGCTGAGCAAATCAGTAGCGCTGTATGGTGCGCGGCTCGACCCGCAGGTGCGGTGCAATTCAGTCCACCCGGCCTTCCTCGAAGGGGCGATGATCGAACTCGATCCTCGCCCAGACCGACTTTCCGGAAGGCGCGCGGTCACGATTGACGCGGGACATTCCGCTCGGGCGGTTCGGTACCGCCGCCGAGGTCGCGGACATGTGCGTCTATCTGTTGTCGGATGAGTCCCGCTTCGTCACCGGCGCCGAATTCGTGATTGACGGCGGCTTGACCGCGCGCTGATTCAGGTGCGCGTGCCGCGGCGGTGCAGTCGCTTTGAATTTGCCTTCACGCGGCGGAACGCCGGCCGTAGCCCTGCCGCCATGATGTCCGCCGGCGCGCCCGCGAGCTCGTCGAGCTGAAGCCGTCCGGTTGCCGCCTGACCGGCGATGCGCAGCGCTTCGACCTGCGCGTCCCAGGCGCCTTCGAAAGCAGCGGCGGCCTTTTCGCTCACCATCCGGCCAAGCTCGGAGGGTGCTGTGCCGGCGGCGAACATCGGCAGCCGATACCACAGCGTCATGAACGTGTGCGTGCCGGCGAGGCCGACCTCGGTGGCGGAAAGGGACATTTTGCGCTTGCGGGAACGGGGCATACGAGGACCTAACCGAGGTTCGAACGATCCGGTTTCGAAATCAAGTCAGTACCGGGGGATGGCCGGGCATCAGATCGTAGGGGTGGACCCATCCCGGCAGCGCCTTGATACGATCGAGCCAGACGGCGATGTTCTTGTGCGTGCCGGCGATGTCGAAGCCGAATTCGTCGGCGGGATAGTAGAGATAAGCGCACAGCGAAATGTCCGCGATGGTCGGCTTCGCGCCGAGCATGAACGGCCGGTCGGCGAGGCGTTTGTCGATGATGGCAAGGTTGTTGTCGATTCGGCTTTTCAGGAAATTCATCACCGCCGGATCGCCGGGCGGCCGCGCGAAGTTCTTGAGGAAGCGGTAGGGCCCGAGGAAGCCGTTGACCTTCTGGTTGTCGAAAATGATCCAGCGCAGCGCCTCGAGCCGCTCGTCCTCCCCCTCGGGCTTGAATTGGCCGATGTGGTCCGAGAGGTACGTCAGTATGACACCTGACTGGGTGAGTTTCTTGTTGCCGTGGACCAGAACCGGCACCTCTCCCATTTCGTTGACTTCGGCGCGGTACTTCGCGCTTCGCGTCTCGCCGCCCTTGAAGAAATCGACGTAGATCGGCTTCCAGTCCGCCTTGATCAGGTTGAGCATCAGCGCGGCGCGATAGGCGTTGCCGGACTGGGCGAAGCAATAGAGCTGGTACTCGGGCATAACGCTCCCCAATCAGCGCGTGAGTGTGACCGGATCGCCGGTCGTGGCCTTGCCGTCAAAGCGCACACCGCCTGCCGCCGAAAGCTGCGCCAGCGGCTCGCTGTTGTGATCGCGGATCGAAAGGCCATTCGAGTCGAAAGTCCATTTCCGGCTGGTGAAGAACTTGCCGGGGCAGCCGCCTTCCGGCGCGATGGTGCCTTCGGCATCGTTGGGAGAGGCCGCGCGGAACGTCATGTTGCATTGGCCGCGGCCCGGCTGCGCCAGCATCCAGCGCCCGGCCATGCTGACCGGCGGCTGAGCGGGACGCGCGTCCGCCGCCGGCCCCATGTTGCCGGCGCCAGTCAGACTGGGAAGACCGTCGGTACGGCAGCCCGCCGCGCCGATCGCGAGAATCGCCAGGATCGAACCCTGCAGAGCGTTGCGGAGCCAAGCCATCGCGTCACGTCATCTCATGGTTGGAATGACGAACTCCGCACCCTCCTTGGTGCCGGAAGGCCAACGCGCGGTCACGGTCTTGGTCTTGGTATAGAAGCGGATTGAGTTGGGACCGTGTTGATTGAGGTCGCCGAAGCCCGAGCGCTTCCAGCCGCCGAAGGTGTGATAAGCGAGCGGCACGGGAATCGCGAAGTTAACGCCGACCATGCCGACCTGGACGCGGTTGGTGAAATCGCGCGCGGTGTCTCCGTCGCGAGTGAAGATCGAGACGCCATTGCCGTACTCGTGCTCAGAGGGCAGCCGCACCGCGTCTTCGTAGTCCTTGGCGCGCACCACCGAGAGCACGGGCCCGAAAATCTCTTCCTTGTAGATTTTCATGTCCGGGGTGACGTCGTCGAACAGACAGCCGCCCATGAAGTTGCCGTTCTCATAGCCCTGGAGCTTGAAGTTGCGACCGTCGACCAGAAGCTTCGCGCCTTCCTTCACGCCGATGTCGACGTAGCCTCTCACCTTGTTCAGGTGCGCCTTGGTGACCATCGGGCCGTAGTCGGCCTGGGTGTCGGTCGAAGGCCCGACCTTGAGGCTCTCGACGCGCGGGATCAGCTTTTCGACCAGCGTGTCGGCGGTCTTCTTGCCGACCGGCACTGCGACCGAGATCGCCATGCAGCGCTCGCCGGCCGAGCCGTAGCCCGCACCGATCAGCGCATCGACCGCCTGGTCGATGTCGGCATCCGGCATCACGATCATGTGGTTCTTGGCGCCGCCGAAGCACTGCACGCGTTTGCCGTGCGACGTGCCGGTCGAATAGATGTATTGCGCAATGTCGGACGAGCCGACGAAGCCTATCGCCTTGACGCGCGGATCGGTGAGCAGCGTGTCGACCGCTTCTTTGTCGCCGTTGACGACGTTCAGCACGCCCTCCGGCAGCCCGGCCTTGATAAACAGCTCGGCGATGCGGATCGGCACCGACGGATCGCGCTCGGAGGGTTTGAGGATGAACGTGTTGCCGCAGGCGATCGCGGGCGCGGCCTTCCATAGCGGGATCATGGCTGGGAAGTTGAACGGCGTGATGCCGGCGACGACGCCGAGCGGCTGGCGCACCGAATAGAGGTCGATGCCCGGGCCGGCGCCTTCGGTGTACTCGCCCTTCATGAGGTGCGGGATGCCGCAGGCAAACTCCACGACCTCCAGGCCGCGCTGGATGTCTCCCTTGGAGTCGGCGAAGGTCTTGCCATGCTCGGAAGAGAGCAACCGCGCCAGGTCATCATATTCGGCCTGGATCAATTCCAGGAACTTGAACATCACGCGGGCGCGGCGCTGCGGGTTGGTCGCGGCCCAGCCCGGGAATGCGGCCTCGGCATTGGCGACCGCCTTTTCGACCTCGGACTTGCTGGCGTAGGCGACCTTGGCCTGCACCTCGCCGGTGTTGGGGTTGAATACGTCGCCTTGCCGACCTGACGTGCCCTTCACGGGCTTGCCACCGATGAAATGGCCGATCTCACGCATTGCCGTCTCTCCCTGACGGCCCGACGCCGTCAACAAATCCTTAACAGTGGATAGCGCAGGCCGTGGCCTGCGGAAAGGGCGCCAAAGGCCACGCTGTGGCCTGAAAAGTGGTCGCCGGTTTTCGGATAAGATCATGCTCAAACAAAAGGATGAGCGACGGGTCCGCTTCAACGCAGTTGAATCAGACCCTAGACGGAACGGCCTCTGCCGTATTGAATTGTCACGAGCGGGGTATATAACCCGCGCTCTTTCAGCGTCGCCGCGAAGGCTGGTCTCGATCCATGAGTGTAGTCCAGGGCGAGGACACAGCGCGTCCGCACGCGGCCGCTACAACCAATCCGGCCGATTCAAGCCTTTGGGCTCTGGCACTTGGCAGCGTCGGCGTCGTTTACGGCGACATCGGAACGAGCCCGCTCTACGCGTTCCGCGAAGCGGTGATGGCGGCGTCGGAAACAGGCGCCGTCACACGCGACAACGTGCTTGGCGTGCTTTCCATGATCCTGTGGGCGCTGATCGTCGTCGTTACGATCAAGTACGTGCTGGTCCTGCTGCGAGCCGATAACAACGGGGAGGGTGGTACGCTATCGCTCACCGCGCTCGCGGCGCGCGCGATCGGCCGGCGAACGCCGTTCGTGATGCTACTCGGTGTGATCGGCGCCTCAATGTTCATCGCCGACTCGATGATTACGCCCGCCATCTCGGTGCTTTCGGCGGTCGAAGGTCTCAAGCTCGTCGCGCCGAAATTCCAAGACTACGTCATCCCGTTGACGATTCTGATCCTGATCGCGCTGTTCGCGCTGCAGTCGCGCGGCACTGCGCGTGTCGCTTCGTTCTTCGGCCCGATCATGATACTCTGGTTTGTATCAATCGCGTTGCTAGGCCTGCTGCACGTCGCCGACGACCTGGGCGTGTTCGCTGCGATTAATCCACTCTATGCAATCGAGTTCGTCTCGACGCACGGCATGATCGGGCTGATCACGCTTGGCGCGGTGTTCCTTGTCGTCACGGGGGGCGAGGCGCTCTACGCCGACCTCGGCCATTTCGGTCGCAAGCCGATCCAGTTCGCCTGGCTTGGCCTGGTGCTGCCAGCGTTGCTGATCAACTATTTCGGCCAGGGCGCGCTGGTTTTGTCCAATCCCGAGGCAATCAAGAACCCGTTCTATCTACTGGTGCCTGTGCCGTTGCTGTTGCCGATGGTGGTGCTTGCGACCATGGCGACCGTGATTGCGAGTCAGGCCGTGATTACTGGAACGTTCTCGCTGGTACGCCAGGCGATCCAGCTCGGCTTGCTGCCGCGTTTCGCGATCGTTCACACTTCGGAGGAATATCACGGCCAGATTTACATCCCGCGCGTGAACTGGCTTCTGCTGCTCGGCGTGCTGCTGCTGGTCGGCATCTTTCACACGTCGAGCGCGCTTGCTGCCGCGTATGGCATCGCCGTCGCCACCACGGTCGTGGTGGACGGCTTTCTCGGCTTCGTCGTGGTTTGGAAACTGTGGCGTTGGCCGGCTTGGCAGGCGGCGCTGCTGATGGTGCCGCTGATCGTGGTCGACGTGACTTTCTTCTCGGCCAATCTGCTCAAGCTCAGCGAAGGCGCTTGGCTGCCGCTATTGTTCGGCGTTGCCATGGTGACGCTCATCCTCACCTGGCAGAAGGGCACCCGCATCCTGAGCGAGAAGACACGCAAGTCCGAGGTGCCGATCGATATGCTGCTCAAGAGCCTGGAGAAGAAGCCGCCGCACGTGGTGCTAGGCACCGCGGTGTTCCTCACCAGTCATCCGGAATTCGCGCCAACCGCGCTGCTCCATAATCTGAAGCACAACAAGATCCTGCACGAGCAGAATGTTGTGCTGACCATCATCACCACCGATACGCCGCGCGCGCGCGAAGAGGAGCGCGTGACCATGACGCCGATCTCGGCGCACTTCTCCAAGGTCTCGCTCAAGTTCGGCTATATGGAAACACCCAATGTGCCGCAGGCGCTGGCGATCGCGCGGCGTCAGGGATGGAGTTTCGACATCATGTCGACGTCGTTCTTCCTGTCCCGGCGCGCGCTCAAGCCAGCGGCGCATTCCGGCATGCCGCTCTGGCAGGATTACCTGTTCATCTGGCTCGCCAAGAGCGCGTCCGACGCCACCGACTTCTTCCAGATTCCGACTGGCAGGGTTGTCGAAGTAGGAACCCAGGTCACAGTCTGACCTCGTGCACAACATTGAGGCGGAGAGGCGGAGCGGTTGGCTGGACGGCCCGCCGCGAATTGACTTTTTTTGGCGATGCTGATGGCTTGTGCGCGGGAGTTCTCGATGTCTGAACCCAGAAATCCTCCGGTCCGTGACTTGACGCCCGAAGACGTCGCGCGCGGCCTCGCGGAAGACCGTATGATCCTGGTCGACGTTCGCGAGCCGAACGAAGTCGAGGTCGAACGCTATCCTGGCGCCTTCGTAGTGCCGCTGTCGACTTTCGATCCCGCCGACATACCGGATCCGCAGGGCCGCGAAGTCGTGTTCGCCTGCCGCTCCGGCCGCCGCTCCGTCACCGCATCGCAGGCGGCGCAGGCCGCGGGCTTGCCTTACGACGCACACTTGGCTGGTGGCATCCTGGCCTGGAAGGCCGCGGGATTGCCGACCGATAGCTGAGAGGTCAATGCAAAGCATGGGGGAGACTGTTTGATGCGCCGCGCGATTGTGATTTGCACTTTTGCGTTGCTGATGATTGCCGCTGCCGCGTTGCCGGGGGTGACGCAATCGCGGGTCCTCAACGTCTACAACTGGTCGGACTATATCGAACCGACGGTCCTCGAGGCCTTCACCAAGGAAACCGGCATCAAGGTGCGCTACGACACCTTCGATTCCAACGACACGCTGGAGGCAAAGCTGCTGGCTGGCAAGTCCGGTTACGACGTGGTTGTGCCGACCGCGTACTTTTTGGAGCGGCAGATCAAAGCCGGCCTGTTCCAGAAGCTCGACAAGTCGAAGCTCAAGAACATCGGCAACGTTTGGCCGGAGATTGCCAAGCGGCTCGCCACCTACGATCCCGGCAACGTCCATGCCGTCAACTACATGTGGGGCACAACCGGCATCGGCTACAACGTCAAGAAGGCACAAGCCATCCTCGGCCCCGACGCCAAACTGCCCGACGCGATGGCGTTATGGGACATTGTGTTCAAGCCGGAGAGCCTTGCGCGGTTCAAGGACTGCGGCGTCCACATGCTGGACTCCGCCGACGACATCCTGTCGGCGGCGCTCAACTATCTCGGCCTCAATCCGAATTCGAAGGCGCCGGCCGATCTCGAAAAGGCCGGCGCGCTGCTGATGACGCTGCGGCCCTACGTGCGCAAGTTCCATTCTTCCGAATTCCTCAACGCGCTGGCGAGCGGCGAAATATGCCTGGTGCTGGGCTGGTCCGGCGACATCAAGCAGGCGCAGAAGCGCGCCGCCGAAGCCAAGGGCGGCATTGAAATTGGCTACGTCATCCCGAAGGGCGGAGCGCAGATGTGGTTCGACAACTTCGCCATCCCGAAAGACGCGAAGAATGTCGCCGAGGCGCACGCCTTCATCGACTACATGCTGCGCCCGGAGGTGGCGGCGAAGAATTCGAGCTTCATCGCCTACGCCAACGGCAACCTCGCCAGCCAAAAGCTGATCGACAAGGCGGTGGTGGAGGACCGCTCGGTCTATCCGGACGAAGCGACGCTGGCGCAACTCTACATCATCACCGCGAACGACCAGAAGACGCAGCGGCTGATCAACCGGCTGTGGACCAAGGTGAAGACGGGGCGTTAGGGAGCGATCGCGTAGAGCTTACCGCCAACGGCGGTGCAGCCACAGCCATTGTTCTGGGTGCTCGCGCACCCAGCCTTCGATGACGTCGTTAATCATCTGCATCGTCGCGGCGATGTCGACGTTACCTTGCGCGTCGCGGACCGCCAACATCGGTTCTGTAAGGTGTAACCTGAATTTGTTGTTTGGGTGCCGAACCATGTGCACCCCGTAGATCGGGCAGACGAAATGCTGAGCGAGCCGCGCGATCAGCGGATTGGTGCGTGCCGGCCGTCCGAAGAACGTCACGTCCACGCCCTTGGTGTAATACTGGTCCACCAGCATGGCGACATGCGAACCGCGCGCCAGCGCGTCGGCGGCGCGGGTAGGGGCGTCGAGCCCGGTGCGTATCAATTTGCCCATGATGCCGCCGCGCAGCCGGATCACGGTATCGGCGATCGCAACGATGTTCGGCGGGCGAAACACGACGGTGGAATCCACGCCGTATACATTGGCCGCGACCGCCGGCAGCTCCCAGTTGGCGCAATGCGCCGAGAACACTAGCGCGGGCTTGCCGTCGTCGCGCATCTGCTGCATGAGCCGGTAGGCCTCGTCGGAATCAAGCAGATGGCCGCTGCCGGGCTGCGAAGGGTCGTGGTCCCACAGATGATCGAGATGCGCGAACTCGGCGCCGACCCGTCCGACATTCTCCCACACACCAGCGAGGATTTTTTCGATCTCCTCGGAGGATTTGTCCGCGAACGCGGCGGCCAGATTGGCGCGGCCGATACGATGCTCCGGCAGGAAGGGGCCGACGCGCCGGAGCAGTGCACCGCAAGAATTGGACAGCCAGTTGACAGGAAATAACCGGATCGTGCGCAGCAGCAGCGCGGTGAGGGCGCCGAGCAGCTTGTAGCCGATGCGTTTGAGGATGAATCCGAGATTGCGAAGCATCGCGCGCTCAAAACCGCACGACGATCTTGCCAAACACCTGACGGCTTTCCAGTCGGGCGAGGCCGCGCTCCAGATCGGTGACCGGCACCTCGGTGTCAATCACCGGAGTCATGCCGCCGGCCATTTTGGCGAGGCTCTCGCGGATGTTGCGGGTCGACGCGCCAAACGAGCCGATGATTCGGTACTGCTGCTGGAACAACTGCATCAGATTGAATTGCACCGTCGGGCCCGCGGTGGAGCCGCAGGTGACCAGCCGGCCGCCACGCTTGAGCACCAGCAGCGAGCCGTTGAAGCCTTCGCCGCCGACGTGTTCGAACACCACGTCGACGCCCTTCTTGTTGGTGAGCTTGCGGGTGATCGTCTCAAACCGCTCTTTGCGGTAGTTGATCACGTGATCGGCGCCAAGCGCCTTGGCCTTCGCTGCCTTCTCGTCGTCGCCGACCGTGGTGATGACGGTGCAACCGATCGCCTTGGCCATCTTGATCGCGACGGTGCCGATGCCGGAGCCGCCGGCCTGCACCAGGACGGTCTCGCCGGGTTCCAGCTTGGCGTTGTCGAACAGCATGTGCTGTACGGTGGAGAAAGCGATCGGCGCGCAGGCAGCGTCGATGATGCCGACGCCCTTCGGGACCGGGATCACCAGCCGCGCTGGCATGTTGAGCCGGTCGCGGGCGAAGCCGTCGAGATGGAAGCCCATGATGCCGCCGACGTTTTCGCAGAGGTTGTCGCGCCCCTCGCCGCAGGCCTTGCAGGCGCCACACGTCATCGCGCCGTACATCACCACTGGGTCGCCGACCTTGAAACCGGTGACGCCCACTCCGACCGAGGCGATCTCACCCGACGCTTCGGCGCCGACCACCAGCGGCAGCTTGCGCTTGGCGAATGCCATGCCGCGGAAGCCCCACAGATCGAGATGGTTGAGCGCAACCGCCTTGACTGCGATCTGCACCTCGCCGTCGCTGGGCGGCGGCGGCGCGGGCACATCGGCAAGCTCGATCTTGCGGTCGGCGACCAGGATGAGAGCGCGCATGATAGCGGCCGCCGGCGTCAGGCCGGCTCCAGGCCCATCACCAGCGAGACGTTCTGTCCGCCGAAGCCGAACGAGCTCGAAATGGCGTGGCGCAAATTCTTGGCGTCGCGGGCCTTGTTGGGCACCACGTCGAGCGGGATCGTCGGGTCGGGCACGTTGTAGTTGATGGTCGGTGGGATGCGCTCATTGCGCAGCGTCAGCAACGTGAATACCGCTTCGATCGCGCCGGCGGCGGACAGCGTGTGTCCCACCATCGACTTGTTGGATGAAATCGGGATTTTTCCCGCCCGCGCGCCAAACACGGCGGTAACGCCGAGGCACTCCATCTTGTCGTTCTCCGGCGTGCCGGTGCCGTGCGGATTGATGTAGTCGATATCGTCCGGCGTCAGGCCGGCGTCGCTCAACGCATTGCGCATGCAGCCGATGATCGGCTTGCCGTCTGGGCTCGACCGCGTGCGGTGAAACGCGTCGGCCATCTCGCCGCAGCCTTCGACCACGCCGAGAATCTTGGCGCCGCGCGCCAATGCGCCTTCCATGCTTTCCAGCACCAGTGCGCCGGCGCCTTCGGCCATGACGAAGCCGTCGCGGTTCTTGGAGAACGGCTTGGCAGCCGCGCCAGGCTCGCCGTTCCACATCGAGAGCGCGGACAAGAGCGAGAACCGGATCAGCGATTCCGGATTGACGGATCCGTCGGTGCCGATGCAGAGCGCTGTGTCAGTCTCACCGCGCCGGATCGCTTCGACACCGAGCTGGATCGCGGTCGCGCCAGACGCGCAGGCGGTCGACAGCGAGATCGGCGAACCCTTGGTACCGAACTTGTCAGCAATGGTGTTGGCGACGGAGCCGAGTTGGAAACGGTCATGCAGAGCGGAGAATTTTCCGGTCGCGGCTTCGCGCAACAGATCGGTGTAGTTGACCGAGGCATTACCACGCGACGCCGCCGCGACCTCAAGGCGTTGCGGCCACTCGATCTCGATCGGCGGCACGGCGAGAAACAATGGACCCGGGAAGTCGCCGCGCTTGCCGATGCCGGCTTCGCTTACCGCTTCCTCGGCCGCGAGGTCGGCCAGCCGCTCGGACAGCGCCGCCGTGGAATAGGGTTTGACGTCGAGGAAATCGACCGTGCCCGCCATCTTGGTCTTCAGGTTGTCGGTCGGGAAACGGCTGATGGTCTTAACGCCGGACTGGCCGGCGGTCAGCTTCTGCCAATTCTCGGCCTTGCCGGCGCCGAGGGAGGTCACGACACCCATGCCGGTGACGACAACGACCGGACGGTTCTGCTTGTCCTTGGTGGACGGCATGTTGATCTCCTTCAGGGGGCGGCTTCGACCAGCGCGAGGCCTTCGCCCCAGGCGTGGCCGACGCTTGCGACAACAGCTTGGGTGAGGCCGCCCTGCATCGGTCGCTCCACCCCCGATTCATCGCAAGGTGGAAATAGGGTACCATGGCTGATCGCCAAGGCTGCCAGTGCCAGGTTCATCGCAAATTGCGGCTCGTCGGCGTGTCCGATAAAGGTTCCGCTGGCGCGGACCGGCACGTCGGGGTGCTTGGTGTAGAAGGCGCGCTCTTCGCTGGTTGCGGGCTCCGCGCCGCTGGCGCCGGTAATCACGGCATGGCCACCTGCCTTCAGCCGGCCAGCGAACTTCTGCCAGAGCTGCTCCAGTGTCGCGGTCACCTGGCCGGGTTTGCGACTGCCGCGGTCAGACGCCACAGCACTCAGTTTGGCGAGGCGCTTCGCCCCGCGTGCATCCGCGTGGCCGCGCTCCTCGAGCACCAGGAACGCGCCGAACGAGCCGAGCGCCAGCCCGCCCTTCGGCCCGCGGTCCCACACCGGGGCGAACTTGTCCTTCAGATTGTAGCCGCCGAATTCCTTGATCAGCAGATGATCGGGGCGCTCGGCGTTGAACGCGCCGCCGACCAGCGCGATGCTGCTTTGCCCGGCGGCGATGCGCGATAGCGCGATCCGCATCGCGTCGACGCCGGCGGACTCTTCGCCCATGAAGGTGCGCGACGAGCCGGTGACGCCATGCACGATCGAGATGTTGCCGGCGAGCAGATTGGACAGTTGCGCCAGGAACAGCGTCGGCCGCAGATCGCTCATCAGCCGCTCGTTGAGCCACGCACCCGGATTGGCCGTCGCCCGCATTCCGGTCATGATATTGGCGTCGACCGCCAGGTCGCGCTCGCCGCCGCCCGCGGCGGCAATCATGTCCATGTTGGAGAGGGTCGCGGCGTTGCCCTTCAGCCCTGCACTGTCGAGTGCGAGACCTGCGGCGTAGGTGCCGATGCGTTGCCAGGGCTCCATCTGGCGCTGGTCGCCCTTTTTCGGGATCTGCTTGTCGAAGTCGACTGGTGCCAGCGGATGGATGATATAGGGCGCCAGCATCTTGGTATCGGCTTGCGGGCGGGAGGCGTTGAGCGCGTTCCAGTGCGCGTCTGGCCCTTCACCGAGGCAGGACACAATCCCAATGCCGGTGATCCAGGCCTCCGCCTCAGCCATTGGCGACGGCCTCCGCCGGCAAGGCGAGGCGCTGCGCCACCTCTTCCATGCTGGCGCGGAACTGCGGGCTCGGGAACGGCATCAGGCGCAGTGTAATGCTGGCATCACAGACCGGCTTGCCGCCGGCTGTGATCGCGGCCTCGGCGATCATGAAGCCCGAGCCTTCGTGGACCAGCTTGGACGACACCGTCAGCATCTGTCCCGGCGTGACGAAGGTGCGCAGCTTCGCCTCCTTGACAGCGGCGAGGAACGGCATCTTCTCGAACTTGGTGCGGGCGATGACCAGCCAGCCCGAGGTCTGGGCCATGGACTCGATCAGGAGCACACCCGGCATCAGAGGGTGACCGGGGAAGTGGCCCTCGAATATGGTGCTTGCGGCCGGTACGGCCGCCTCCGCGCGGATCGTCAGGTTGGAGAGGTCGAGGTCGATGATCCGGTCAATGAGCTGGAAATACTCGATCCGCATTGGTCCTCTGACGTTGGACTTGCCGATCAGGCACCCTTGGCGGCGACCAGGTCGTCGATGCGGGCGCAGAGATTCTTCAATACGAAATACTGCTCGGTGGTTGCCTTCCCGTCATTGACCTCTTGGGTCCAATGCTCGAGTGGCAGCTTGATGCCGAACGCCTTGTCGATGGCGAAGGCGATATCAAGGAAGTCCAGGCTGTCGATGCCCAAGTCGTTGATCGAGTGGCTTTCCGGCTTGATCGTCTCACGTGGGATATCGCAGGTCTCCGCGATGATGTTGGCCACGGTTTCGAAGGTCGAGGGCATCGCAAGTCTCTGTTGGAGAAGAAGGATTTTGGCCGCGCGGCCGGCGGGGGAAGGCGGGCGATAGGCGCCTGTTCAGGCCCCATTCCCCCGCCGCAAGCCGCCTGCCCGTATAGCGAACGGGGCCTCTGAGTTCAATGGTGACGGGCTTTGCCTGTGCGCGGCGGCGAATGGGCCAATTTGCCTGTCCTTTGCGTCAGCAGTCCTCTCAAATGATCCGGCTGCGCATCCATGAGGTCGCGATTTCAGCCGCGATGACCACGGCGAAGATGACACACAGCACCAATCCGGCCTGGTCCCAGTAGAGGTTGGAAAGCGCGGTATCGAGCGCCATGCCGAGCCCGCCGCCCCCGACCAGGCCGAGCACCGCGGATTCCCGGACATTGATGTCCCAGCGGAACATGGCGAGCGCCAGGAAGGCCGGTTTCACCTGGGGCCATATCCCCTTGATGAGGACGGCGAGGGGCGGGGCGCCCGTGGCCTTCAACGCCTCGATCGGGCCGGGCTTCGCCTCCTCGATCGCCTCGGAGAGGAACTTGCCGGTGAACCCGATCGAGTGGACCGCGATTGCCAGTGTCCCGGCCAGCGCCCCAGGACCGAACACTGCGACAAAGAACAGCGCCCAGACCATGGCATGGACCGAGCGGGTCGCCACCAGGATGAACCGCCCGATGCTCTGAATGAGAACTGAATGCGTGACGTTGCTCGCCACCATCAACGCAACCGGTGCGGCCATCGCCACCGCCAGGATGGTGCCGAGCGTTGCGGTGTGAAGTGTCTCCATCAGTGCGGCGTGGACCACCTTGGGGTACCAGGCCCAGTCGATCGGCCACATCCGCACGAACAGGTCGGCGGTCTGCTGCGGCGCGTCGTAAAGGAACTCCGGGATGATCTCGATCGAGCGCAGCGACCACACGATCGCGATCAGCGCGATCAGGTAGAACACGGAGCGCATGATGCGCTCGGCGGGCGAGAAGCGCTGCCATTGCCGAAGCGGCGCCGTTTGGGCCGTTGCGCTCATTGGAACAGCCGACGCATGAAGCCGGACAGCAACTCGCCAACCATCACCACCGCGATGATGGCGAGCACGATGGTCAGCACGAAGTCGTAGTCGAAGCGCTGGAACGCTGTGAACAGCGTCGCACCGATGCCGCCGCCGCCGACCAGACCCACCAGCGCGGAATTGCGAAGATTGGAATCGAGCTGATAGGCGCAGAATCCAACGAAGCGCGCCATCACCTGCGGCACCACGCCCATGACGACGACCGAAAGAAACGACGCGCCGGTCGCGCGCACCGCTTCGATCTGGTTCATCGACATTTCCTCGACCGCCTCGGCCAGCAGCTTGGAGAGGAAGCTCATCGAGGCGACGATCAGCGCCAGTACGCCGGCGAGCGCGCCGAACCCGACCGCTTTGACGAACAGGATCGCGACGATGATGGGATGGAACGTGCGCAAGAGCGCGATCAGTCCGCGGCAGAACCAGGCGAGCGGGGCGGGACTCAGGTTGCGCGCCGCCGCAAGTCCAAGCGGGATCGCCAGCGCAACGCCGAACACCGTCGAGAGCACCGCGATCTGCAGGCTTTCCGTCATGCCGTCGTAGAGCAATTGCAGCTTGTCCGGCGCGACGTTGGGCGGGAACATCCGCGACAGGAAGCGCCTGCCGTGGTCGATGCCGGTGATGAAGCGCGCCCAGGTGAAGTCGAGCGTCTGGGCCGCATAGATCACATAGATCGCGAGCAAAGCGAGGCCGATGCGGGCAGGCCAGTTCGGCGGAAACGCGACGCGGCGCGCAGCGGGATACGACGCGCTCATTCGAGCCAGCCTTCGCCGCCGTAGATTTCCAGCAGATGACTGTCCTCCAGGTCGCGCGGCGGGCCGTCAAACACGACTTCGCCCTTCGACATGCCGACAATGCGGTCGGCGTAGCGCTTGGCCAGCGCCACGTTGTGGATGTTGACGATCACCGGAATATCGCGCTCTCCGGCACGCTTGGAGATCAGCTCCATGATCTCGACCGAGGTCTTGGGGTCGAGCGAGGAGGTCGGCTCGTCGGCCAGAATGAGGTCAGGCTCCTGCATCAATGCGCGGGCGATGCCGACGCGCTGGCGCTGGCCGCCGGAGAGCTGGTCGGCGCGCTGGTTGGCGAGCGCACCGAGCCCGACCGCGTCGAGCAACTGGAACGCGCGGTCGATGTCCTTAGGGTCGAACCGGCGCAGCCACGCCCGCCATACCGCGACATAGCCGAGGCGCCCCGTCAGCACGTTCTCGATTACCGTCAGGCGCTCCACCAGGTTGTATTCCTGGAACACCATGCCGATGCGGCGGCGTATCCGGCGCAGCTCGCCTCCGTTCAGCTTGGCGATGTCCTGGCCGAGGAACAGGATCTCTCCGGAGGTTGGATCGACCAGCCGGTTGATGCAGCGGATCAGCGTCGACTTGCCGGTTCCGGACGGGCCGATGATCGCGGTCATGCCGCGGCCTTCGACGTTCAGCGAAACATTCTTCAGCACCGGCTGGCCGGCGCGGTATTCCTTGCGCAGGTTGCGGATAACGAGCGAGCGGCCGGCGTTACCGCCGGCCGCGTCTGGCTTGAATGGCGCCGAGGCGTCCATCGTCGTCTATTGCTTCGGAGCCTGTTGCTGCTTCTTCTTTTCCAGCGCATCGGCTTCGCGCTTGGCTTCGGCATCGTAAGCCGACTTGTTGTACGGCGTGCCGGAGTCCTCCGCGATCTTGCGCACCACCGCCCAGTCCTTCTGGTAGGTGATCGGATAAAAACGGTCGTCGTTGTTGAATTCCTTGCGCATCAATTCCGGGAAACGGAACGCGTAGAAGCAATCGACCAGCTTCTTGGCGAGCTCCGGCTTGAGGTCGTGCGCGTAGGCGAACGACGAAGTCGGGAAGATCGGGCTCTTGTAGATGATGCGGAAGTCGTCGGCCTTGAGTGTGCCGCGCGTCACCATGCGCTCGTAGACGTCGGAGGCAACGCCACCCATGTCGTAGTCGCCAGACAGGACGCCCAGCGCGGACTTGTCGTGGCCTCCCGACATCAGCGGCTTGTAGTCTTCATTGGTCTTGAGGCCTTCCTGAGCGTAGAGAACAAGTGGCGCCAGATGTCCGGAGTTCGATGACGGCGCGGTGTGAGCGACGCGCTTGCCCTTGAGATCGGACAGCTTCTGGTAGGGGCTCGATGATTTGACCAGCGAGATCAGATGATAGCCGTGCGGGCCCTTCTCCGTGCCTTTGGCCGCGAACGGCACCGCGCCGGCGAGGTTGACCGCGAAGCCGGTCGGTCCGGTCGAGAAGCCGGCGAAATGCAGCCGGCCCGAGCGCATCGCCTCGATCTCCGCGGAGTTCGAATTGACCGGGTAATAGACCACGCGCTTGCCGGTGCACTGCGCGAGATAGTCGGTGAACGGCTTGAAAATCGGGCCGTACACCGCAGGGTCCTCGACCGGCGTGTAGGCGAACACCAGCGTCGAAGGGTCGCGGTGCTTTTTCGGGTCTTTCGGCGGATCGGCGACCAGATCCTTGTTCTCGTCGCAATAAAGCGTGTCGAGCTGGCCTCGGTTCTTGCAATCGTCGGTCTGTGCCAGCGCACGAATCTCCAGCAACGATCCCGCCAGCAGTGCGACCGCCGACATGCCGAGCGGCGCGACCCACCGATTGCGCATGAGTTCCTCCTTTGAGCGATGTGTCGATTGTTAAGCGATATGTCGATTGATTGTCGTCCGCATGACGATACGCGGCGACTGCGCACCGGGCAACGGCGCCCCGGCTAAATTTCGCCTCGGATTTGCCGGTTACGGGGCATTTTGGAGAATTTGCCGCACCGCCGCATCGTCGCCGCATTCAAACGCTCTACGCCACGCTTCCGTATCACGCCCGCGGGGCAATGCAGGAGGGGATGAATTGGTGGGAAGGTGGATTGTGGCTGTCTGTGCAGGGGTGCTGCTGACCGCGGGTGTCGCGCGTGCCGAGTCCGGTATCGCATCTGTTTACACATATTCCGGGAGCAAGACCGCAAGCGGTCAGCGAGCCAATCCAGGCGGCTTGACTGCCGCGCATCGCACGCTGCCGTTCGGCACGATGGTGCGTGTCACCAACAAGCGCAATGGGAAGTCCGTGATGGTTCGCATCAATGATCGCGGCCCATTTATCCGCGGCCGGGTGATCGATCTCACCCCGGCGGGCGCTCGCGCCCTGGCGTTCTCCGGCCTGGCGCCGGTGACGATCGCGCGCGCCAACTAGACTGGAACATGATCCCGAAAAGTGGGAAACCGGTTTTCGGACAAGATCGTGCTTAAACAAGAAACGAATCTGATTCAGCGCAGTTGAAACAGATTCTAGCGTGGCGCGGCGGGCGCTTCGACCGGCGGGTTGCAATTGCGCTTGCCGGACAGCACGCAATCCTGATTCTTGCGCATCGTCGCCATGGTGTTGGCGATCCAGATGCCTCCGGCGATCAGCAGGATCGTAACGCCCGCCGCTATCGCGTTCATCATCATGCGGTGGCGGTAGTCGTCCTCGCCCTCGGTGCGCTCGAATTTTTCGAGGTCTTGCACCGGGGAAGGGGGTGGCCGGTTGAAGGTGAACAGCGACCCCCGGCGCCGGAAGGGCACCACGCGGCCTTCGGGCTCGTTTGGAGGTGTCTGGGTCACATCGCATCCCTTTGCGTTCCGAAATTTTAGCACGAACCGCCGTTCACTGCTCGGGTTCCATCGGCATGGACGATGGTTCCACAAGCGCCTATAGCTTGCCGATGGGCCGCCCTCTTCGACTCAGAATCATTGCGCTGGCCGCCGCCTACGCGATGGCGTTGCAGGGCCTGTTGTCGGCCTTCACGCCGGTTGCGGTGGCGTTGCCCGTGGGCGTGCTGTGCTCCGGCCAGATTTTGGACGAGTCCACAGTACCGGCGCCCCACGAGCCGTCCTGTACGTCCGCTTGCGTCATGTTCGGCGCGGCCGCGGCGCCTGCACCGCCAGATGATGCGGCCGTCCGCCAACTTGCCAGCGCGGCACTCGAATTGTTCCCGCCACTAGCGCCGCTATCCGCCGCGCCGCGAGGCTTGCAGATTGCGCGTGCTCCACCGTCCGTCTGAGTGACGTTCGCAACAGCACCATCGATCCGCGCGATAATGCGCATCTGCAGTTTGGAGCCAATTCCATGATCCGCCATTTTCTGTTCGCTGTTCTCCTCACATTCGCTGCTGGAGCGGTGCAGGCCCATGAGTACCAGGTGGGCTCGCTCAAGATCGGTCATCCTTGGGCGCGTGCGACGCCCAAGGGCGCGGCAGTCGCTGGCGGCTATCTCAAGATCACCAACAACGGCAAGGAAGCCGATCGCTTGATCGGCGGCTCGGCCGCGTTTGCCGGCCGCTTCGAGATTCACGAAATGAGCCACGAGGGCGGCGTGATGAAGATGCGTCCGCTGCCCAAGGGGGTCGAGATCAAGCCGGGAGAGACCGTCGAGTTCAAGCCCGGCTCGTTCCACGTGATGTTTATGGACCTGAAGCAGCCGCTGGTGAAGGATCAGGAGCCGCGGCCCAAGGGCACGCTAGTGTTCGAGAAGGCCGGCACCGTCGAGGTCGAGTACGCGGTCGAGGCGGTCGGCGGCGGACCCGCCGAGCACAAACACTAGTCTGATTGGGACGCGCGCAAAAAGCTTTCGGCCGCCTGCCGATCCAGCAGGCGGCCGATTTTCATCGTTTTGCCGGGCACATGGGCGAAGACACCTGTAATGAAAGCCTTCAACGCCGCCAGCGTCGTGTCGTCCAGCTTCGGCTTCGTTCCAGCCAGTGCCGCCAGCACCTTGTGATCGATCTCGCCGTCCTCGACCTGTTCGAGCAGTGCGAGCGGCTCGCATTCGACGATGCTGCCTGAAGCGAGCGGCTTGTCGGTCAGCACAAAGCAGTCCACCGCGTCGCCATCACCGCTTTTGGTGCCAATCGCGAAGCCATAGGGAAACGGATAGGCCGCCGACACCTCCGCGCTGCGCACGAAGGCCAGTGTGCGCTCGTCATACGTATTTTTGGTTCGAGAGCCGGCCTCGTTCTCGATCAGCACCTGCATGCTGCGAGCCTAGCGCGCTGCGGCGGGCATCGGCTAGGCTCCCGGCGGCAACGGGGTTCGACGTGGCAAAATTCGACCGCGATACGATTTTGAAACGCCTGCGCGCGGAGTGCGCCGCGGGAACTGCGATCTACGACGCGCTGTGTGGCTCCGGCATCACCGCCAAGATGGCGGCGCGCGGCGGCGCCAGCATGGTCACCACGCATTCGCTCGCCTATTTCCGCATGCAGGGCCTGAGCTCGATGGCTGGCTATCTGCCGATCTGCGACGCCAATGCGCTCACGCTTGAGCTTGGCGAGCGTTCGCTGCTCAACGTCGTCAAGGAATGCCCGGTGATTGCGGGCCTGCTCTGCGTCGATCCGACCCGCGACATGGCGCGCTTTGTCGAGCAGGTCGCGCAGGCGGGATATCACGGCGTGATGAACTGTCCGACCGTTGCGTTGATCGACGGGAAATTTCGCAGTGACCTGGAAGAGACCGGCATGGGTTTCGCACGCGAGGTCGATGTGCTCGGCCAGGCGTCGCGCCTCGGACTGTTCACCAAGGCGTTCTGCACGTCGCCGGAAGAGGCGCTGGCGATGGCGGAAGCCGGCGTCGACAATATCATCATTCATTTCGGCAACAGCTCGGGCGGCACCATCGGATCGAAGACCGTGATGGCCGACGACGCGGCGCTGCGACGAACGGCTTCGATCCTCGATGCACTCGAGGCAAAATACTCGGACCGCATCTTCACCTGCCACGGCGGCTCGATCGAGACGCCGGCCGACTTCGAGCGCTTTCTGAAGAGCGAGCCGCGGCTGCATGGCTATGTCGGCGGCTCGTCGGCCGAGCGCTTTCCGATCGAGAAATCGGTGGTAGAGGCGACCCGCGCGTTCCGCGCCGTAAAGCTGCCGAAGGGCCGTTAGGTGGCGGACAATCCGTCAGTCGCCGTCCTCGCCACGCTCGACAGCAAGCACGACGCCATCCGCTACGTCTGCGCCTCGCTTCGCAGAGCTGGCGCGGCGCCTTGGCTGGTCGATCTTTCCTTGCGGCCGCACCCGCATGGTTTCGCCGATGTCTCAGGCGCCGAAGTCGCGGCGGCAGCCGGAACAACCTGGGACGCGCTGGCCAAGCTCTCCCGCGCGGATGCAGCGCAGACGATGATTGGCGGTGGCATCAAACTCGTACAAGCCAGACAGAAGGCTGGCGAGATCGGCGGCGTACTCGGCTTCGGTGGCGCCAACGGCTCGACCATGGCTTGCGCGATCATGCGATCGCTTCCGCTTGCGTTTCCCAAGGCGATGGTGACGCCGGTTGCGGCCACCGCGGCGGTGCAGTGGTACGTCGCGGAGAGCGACATCGCGATGTTTCCGACCATCGGCGACATCTGGCTCAACCGCATCACCCGAGCGGCGATCGACAACGCGGCGCAGGCGGTCGCCGGAATGGCGCAACGGCGCGGCGTTGCCACTTCGAACGAACGCGCGCTGATCGGTGTATCCTCGTTCGGCAATCTTCAGCCGGCGGTCGACCGGATCACGGAGCAGCTTGAGGCAAGAGGCTTCGAGGTCATTCACTTCCACGCCTCCGGTCCGGGCGGACGGGCGCTGGAGGCGCTGGCCGGCCGCGGCGAGCTCGCCGGCGTGATCGATCTCACCACGTCGGAACTCACCGATTTCCTGACCGGCGGCGTCTACAGCGCCGGCGAGGCGCGCCTCACCGGTGCGGGCAAAGCCGGCATCCCGCAGGTCGTCGTGCCGGGCTGCCTGGATTTCACCAACTGGTGGGTCGGCGAGGTGCCCGAGCGCTACGGCGGCCGGGAATTCTTCCAGTACAACGTCGAAATCCTGTTGATGCGGACCAGCGCCGAAGAGTTCGCCGCGCTCGGCATGCTGATCGGCGAGCGGCTTGCCGCAGCAAAAGGTCCCGTCACCGTTATGCTTCCACAAAAAGGCTGGAGCGCGCTCAGCGGCCGCAACGCGCATGACCTGTCGGGCAACGTCACCGGACCCTGGGCACGGCCGGATGTCGACCAAGTTTTTGTCGAGACTTTGCGCCGCCATTATTCCGGCCGGGTCAAAGCATTTTCGCTCCATATCAACGACACTGCGTTTGCAGACGCTTGCGTCGAGGAACTGGCTGCGCTGATGCCCCGCTAAGCCGCGCCACGCGCCCGATCGATCAAAGCGAGCGGTTCTTCGGGCTCGTCGTCGCCGCGCCAAGCCGCATGGCCGTCGGGGCGCACCAGCACCAGCGCCTTGCCATAGAGCGCTCTGGCTTCGGCATGTTCGATGCGATGCACCTTGAGCGGAACGCCGCGTTGCGCGGCCGCTATTTCGAGCGCCTGCGTGGGCTGATCCGTGAAATTGAGAAGCGCGAAGCAGTCGCCGAACAGGTCGAGCGTCGACCGGCCAGTTTGCAACCAGACGTGCGGCGCCCGCGCTCCCGGAAACGCGGTCGGTCGGTAACCGAACGTGTCGTCCTCCGGCTGCTCGCTGCCGTCCGGCACGACGATGGGCGAGGGATGATAGATGGTGCCGAGATGCACGCCGACTGGTTGCCAAGTCTTGCGATTCTCTTCGACGAGCCGCTTGCCGATGATACTGCGAGTGGCGTCACCGGCGGGCGTCGGCTCCAGGATGTCGGTGCTCTGCTCGGCGCTGAGCAAGCGGCGATAGTTCTGCAACGAGACCTCGTTGGCGCGGATACAGGCCGGCCGCCGCTCCAGGTCGTAGCTTTGGAGCAGCGTGGGGCCGCCCCAGCCCTGCAGCATGGCAGCAAGCTTCCAGCCGAGGTCGAAGGCATCCTGGATGCCGGTGTTCATCCCAAGGCCGCCGTTCGGCGGATGGGCATGCGCTGAATCTCCGGCAAGGAACACGCGGCCCTCGCTGAATCGGTCAGCGACCGTGCGCTTGCGCACCCACAAGGTCTTGTCCTCGATGGTATAGGGCACCTCGCGGCCCATCGCACGGCCGACCAGGGCGGCGACGTCGAGGCTTTGCAGCTTGTTTTCGTCGACTCCGACAAATTGCAATCGCCACAAATCCTTGCCGTCGACCAGCGTGATGAACGACCAGGTGCCTTCGGGGCCGACATAAACGTAGCGGATCGCCGGTCTCTTATCGTGATACGAGAAAAAATTGGGAATGCGCAGATAGACATTCATCGACCAGTCGATGTGGCGCTCGCCGCGCACCTCGATGCCGAGCGCGTCCCGCACCGTGCTGACGAATCCGTCGCAGCCGATCAGATATTGCGCGCGCACCTGCTCGGTGGTTCCGCTGATCTGATCGATCAAAGTTGCCGTGACGCCATCCGCGTCCTGGACGAAGCGTTCCAGTTTGAGCCGATGCCGGATGGTGACGTTCGCAAACGACCGCGCGCACTTCTGGAGGATGGGATCGAACCAGGTCTGCGGGCACATCATGCCGCGTTCGGGACTGAACTCGGAATCCCGGCGCTCGCCGAGCGAGGGCCCTGAGAGCCGGCCGATCTCGTAGCCCTGCATGTCGGTCACGAAGGCATTGTCGAACGGATAGTCGAATGGAAAGCCCCAGTTGCGCACCTCGTCGGCGACGCCAAGCATCCGGCACAGCTCCATGGTGCGGACGCTCACCTCGAGCATCTTCGCCGGGCCGACAACGTTGTCGTTTTTCTCGACCAGCAATGTCCGCACCCCGCGCCGGCCGAGGTCGGACGCGAGCGCGAGCCCGATCGGCCCGCCGCCGACAATCAGCACCGGGATCTCGATCATGGCAGCCTCGTGGAAGCTGGCCTGGGCCGATCAGGCCTGCTCGGGGAACGGCAGCGGCGCGTTGTCCGGCAGGTCGGCGCGGAATACGTTGAGCGTCATCGAGATCAGCGTGTAGTAGCCGAGGATGCCGACCAGTTCGACGGTGCCGCGGGTGCCGAGCACGTCGTGGACACGCTTGTAGCTTTTGTCGCTGACGCGCCGCGTCTTGTAGAGTTCCTGCACGAAATCGTAGATCGCGCGCTCGTCCTTCGGCGCCGACTTCGGAACGCGCCCGGACTTGATGTCCCTAATGGTCTCCGGCTTGACGCCGGCCTTGAGCGCCATCGGCTCGTGCGCGAACCACTCGTACTGCGCTTTCCATTTCTGCCCGGTGCAGAGAATGGCGAACTCGGATTGCCGCGGCGACAGCGCGGTGTTGTAGCGCACATGCGCGCCGAGCCGTTGCGCATGGTCGCCGTATTCGGGCGCCTGCATCCAGATCGCGAACGGACCCGTCAGCTTCTTGCGGATGCCGCGGGGCCCCGAAGAGATTGCTTCCTTCAGCGCACGCTGCGGCGGCGTCATCTGCTCGTCGGTCGGATCCTTGAGCCGGTAGGCCGGACGTTTGGCGGCTTTTTTTGCAGACTTCTTGGCGGCTTTCTTGGCCATGGCTCTCTCACTGAGGTTTGCGGTGAAATTTCGTAGTCAGGTGCCGACGGCGAGCGGCGAATGCATTTTGCGCAGCGCGGCGAGCACCGAGAGCGCGACGTTCTTGCCGGTCTTGGGATTTTCCGACGGGATGTTCTCGATCGACAGGGTGTAGCGTGCGCTGTCGGAGTCGACTTCGATGGAGTGGCAGTTTCGCTCGACCGCGGGATCGGCCCAGATGTCGATCATGGTGCGGTCAGGACCGATGCCGGCGAGCGACAACGCGGCGGCGACATTGACGTTGGCCGGGAAGCCCGCCGCGGCCTCGCGCGCGGTGCCGCTGAACACCAGCTTGGCGGCGTTGAGCCCCTCGACCGAGATGTTGTTCTTGACGAGATGCGGCGCGCCGACCAGACCGCCCGGCGGCTTGCGCGTCGTCATCCGCACCGAATGGATCAGTCCCTCGGCGGAGGCGATCACGGCGTCGAGACCGAGCAGCGCGCCGGTCGGCACGATGATGCGGCCGCCGTGCGTCTTGGCGAGATCGATCAGCTCCGGCCGCGGCAGCAGCGCGCCGCACGAGAGCACCATCACCTGCTTGCCGGCTTCCAACATCGGCCGGCATATGTTCTCGATCTGCGACGACGGCGCGCATTCGATCGCGAGGTCGGCATGGTTCGGGAAATCCTTCAGCGGAACGACCGGGCAGTCGATCTTCTGCGCGTCGAGCCAGGAGCGGGCCTTCTTTTCGTCGCCGCCGGCGACGCAGGCGAGCTTCAGCCCGGCAATGCCGTCGGCGAGCCGGCGCGCCAGCACGCGGCCGATGGCGCCGAGACCGCCGATGGCGACGCGGGTGTCAGCCATGAACTGAAAATCTCCTCCCACGCGGCGGCGGCGACATTGGGGCCGGGCCGCAAGACTTGACCACGACCAACTTGTAGCGCAACTCTGCGTTCCAATAACAGGGAGAACGTCCATGCTGAGACCCGTGATTTACGCGGCCGTGGCGGGCCTTTTTGCATTCGCCGGCAGCGCCTCCGCGCAGAATTTTCCGAACCGTCCGATTACCATGATCATCCCGTTCGCAGCGGGCGGGCCGACCGACGTGCTCGGCCGCATCGTCGGCGCGCGGATGAGCGAAGTGCTCGGCCAGCAGGTTGTGATCGAAAACGTCGGCGGCGGCGGCGGCATGACCGGCTCGAAGCGCGTGATGGACGCCAGGCCGGACGGCTACACGATCGGCATCGGCACCGTCGGCACCCACGCCCAGGGCCAAACGCTCTACAAGCGCCCGCTCTACAATTCGCAGACCGACTTCCAGCCGGTCGCCTTGCTCGCCCAGGTTCCGATCCTGCTCACGGTGCGCCAGGATCTGCCGGCCAAGGATCTTAAGGAGTTCCTCTCCTATACCAAGGCGAACCAGGCCAAGATGCAGTTCGGTTCGGCCGGCGCGGGCTCCGCCACGCACCTCGGTTGCGTTTTGCTCAACTACCTGATGGGCACCAACATCGTGCACGTCCCGTTCAAGGGAACGGGCCCCGCGATGGCAGAACTCCAAGCCGGCCGCATCGACTTCATGTGCGAGATCATGTCAACGGCGAAATCGCACGTCGAAGCCGGCTCGATCCGTGCGCTCACCATCATGAACGAGACGCGCTCGCCTGCGCTGCCGAATGTTGCCTCGTCGTCGGAACAAGGCATGAAGGAGCTGGTCGCCTACACCTGGAACGCGATCTTCGCGCCGAAGGGCCTTCCGAAGGACGTGCTCGACCGGCTCAACAAGGCCGCGGTCGATGCGATCAACACGCCCGCTGTGAAGGACAAGCTCGCGGGGCTCGGCGCTGAGATCGCGACTGGCAACCAGACCACTCCGGAGTATCTCGCCAAGCTGGTCAAGGACGAGACCGAGAAGTGGGCGGTTCCGATCAAGGCGAGCGGCGTTTCGGTCGAATAACCGCAAGTCACGCATCAAATCAGTTAACGGGCGGCCGCGAATGACCCGGCGAAGTGGAAACCGGTTCGCCGCCAAGGTCATGCGCCAGCTTGATTTGCGCGCGATCGGACGCAAAACCGGCTCCCACTTTTGCTGATCGCGCGCGGCCGCCCGTTCGTTTTGCAGGTTAACCAACGCATCAAAAGTGGCGCCGTGCCGCAGGCCAGTCGTCGTAGCCTTGGGTTATTCAGAATCCATACGGCGATGGTGAGGCGCCGCATCGTGGAGTCAAAAGTGGCTCGACCGGACCGGGCTTGGATTGCCGTTGCGCTGCTGCTCGGATCCTGCGCCGCCGCGTCGGCGCGCACCGCGCAGATCGACAACAAGCTCAACCTGCGCCACGGCCCGGGCCAGGAGCATCGCGTCATCGTCGTGATGCCGGCCGGCGCGAACGTCAGCGTCGGCGAATGGTGCAAGGTCGAGTATCGTGGCCAGCGCGGCTATGCCAACAGCGCATTGCTCAGCGGCGGCGATGCTGCGCTTGCGGCGGCGCCGGCCGCGGCGCCCGCGGCAGCATCGACCAAGTACGATGCGAACGATGAGGTCCGCGTGCTGAACTGGAATGACCGCGAGTGGCGCGACCGCTATTGGCGCGAGATGGATTTGCGCAAGCGCCGCTGGGCTGATTTAGGCCTTGCCGAACACCCGCTTGTAAATCGTATCGACGTGCTTGAAGTGATGCTTGAGGTCGAAGTTCGCTTCGATGTCCTTCGACTTCAGCGCCTTTCGCACCTTCGGGTCGGCTTTGAGCAACGTCAGAAAGTCATCGCCATCGCGCCAAACTCGCATCGCGTTCTTCTGCACAATCCGGTAGGCGTCCTCGCGCGACACGCCGGCCTTGGTCAGCGCGATCAGCACGCGCTGTGAATGGACAAGCCCGCCGAGGCGGTCAAGATTCTTCTGCATGTTCTTCGGATAGACCACGAGCTTGTCGATCACGCCGGCCAGCCGGTTGAGCGCGAAGTCAAGCGTTACCGTCGCGTCCGGTCCGATCATGCGCTCCACCGATGAGTGCGAGATGTCACGCTCGTGCCACAGCGCAACGTTCTCCAGTGCCGGCGTGACGTAGCCGCGCACCATGCGCGAAAGGCCGGTGAGATTCTCGGTCAGAACCGGATTGCGCTTGTGTGGCATCGCCGAAGAGCCCTTCTGGCCGGGCGAGAAGAACTCCTCGGCCTCCAGCACCTCGGTGCGCTGCAAGTGGCGGATTTCGGTGGCCAAGCGCTCGACCGACGAAGCCACCACGCCGAGCGTCGCGAAGAACATGGCGTGGCGGTCGCGCGGGATGATCTGGGTCGACACCGGCTCAGGCGACAGCCCCATCGCCTTGGCGACGTGCGCCTCGACGCGCGGGTCGACCTGCGCGAACGTGCCGACCGCGCCGGAAATCGCACAGGTCGCGACCTCCTTGCGCGCGGCAAGGAGCCGCTCGCGCGCACGCGAAAACTCCGCGTAGGCATAGGCGAGCTTCAATCCGAACGTGGTCGGCTCGGCGTGGATGCCGTGCGAGCGCCCGACCGTCGGCGTTTTCTTGTGCTCGAAGGCGCGGCGCTTGAGCGCCTTGAGCAGCTTGTTGACGTCCTCGATCAGAATGTCGGCGGCGCGGACCAACTGCACGTTGAAGCAGGTATCGAGCACGTCGGACGACGTCATCCCGGAGTGCACGAAACGCGCCTCCGGCCCGACGATCTCCGACAGATGGGTCAGGAAGGCGATAACGTCGTGCTTCACTTCGCGCTCGATCTCGTCGATCCGCGCGATGTTGAACTTGGCCTTCTTGCCCTTGTCCCAGATTTTCTTGGCGGCAGCCGTCGGCACGATGCCGAGCTCGGCCATGGCGTCAGCGGCGTGAGCCTCGATCTCGAACCAGATGCGGAAGCGCGTCTCCGGCGACCAGATCGCCACCATGTCGGGGCGGGAATAGCGAGGGATCATGGCGTGACCTGTAATCCGGCTGGAAATTGGCGCGTGGCATCAGCCGCTGTCGTCCCCGCGCGGGCGGGGACCCATACCGCGCGGTCTATCGAGGGAGCTGCGGTTATGGGCCCCCGCCTGCGCAGGGGCGACAACCGAGAGGGCGTGCCGCGTGGTGTCATGTCCTAATGCAGCCGGTCGCGGTCGTGCGGCCCTGAAAGATCGACCGGTGTGCCCTTGGGAATAACGCCGGTCGGGTTCACGCGTTCGATCGAATAGTAGTTGATCACGTAATAGCGCGGCTTCACCGTCGCCGCGATGCCCGGCATGTTGTAGAGCTCGAGCATGTAGTTCTTCAGGTTCGGATAGTCCGCGATGCGCTGCTTGTTGCACTTGAAGATCGAGAAATAAGCGACGTCGAAGCGCAGCAGCGTGGGCAGCAGACGCCAGTCGGCCTCGGTGATCTGCTTGCCGACCAGATAGCGCTGCTTGGACAGCCGCGCCTCCAGTTCGTCGAGCGTGGCGAACAGCCCGTCGTAGGCTGCCTCATAGGCATCCTGCGACTTGGCGAAGCCGGCGCGGTAGACGCCGTTGTTGACGTTGAAATAAGTCTGCTCGTTGATGCGGTCGATCTCGGCGCGCAATTCTTTCGGATAGTAGTCCGTGTTGTCGCCTCCGACCGAATTGAACTCGCTGTTGAGCATCCGGATGATCTCGGACGACTCGTTGTTGACGATCGTCTTGGTTTTCTTGTCCCACAGCGTCGGCACGGTGACCTTGCCGGTGTATTCCGGATCGGCCGCCGTATAGGCCTGATGCAGATATTTGAAGCCGTTGACGGTATCGGGCGTGCAGTCAGGAAACTTTGGGTCGTTGCCAAACTCCCAGCCGTTCGGGCGCAGCCCCGGCACCGAATAGGCGACGGTGATCGCGCCTTCGAGCTTCTTGAGGGCGCGATAGATCAACGTGCGGTGCGCCCAGGGGCAGGCGTGCGCGACATAAAGGTGATAGCGGCCGGGCTCGGCCTTGAAGCCCGACGAGCCATCGGCGGTGATCCAGTTGCGGAAACTTGAATCCTTGCGCTTGAACTCGCCGGCCTTGCCGGTCTCTTCCGGCAACGTTCCATCGGTCCACACGCCGTCGATCAGCACGCCCATCACTGAACTCCAGTTACGCCGCTTCGCCCCGCGCCAGCGCCGCCGCATGGCGGATCGCCGAAATGTTGGCGCGGTAGTTGGATGAGCCACCCTTGAACACCGCTGAGCCCGCAACCAGCGCATTCGCGCCCGCGGAGGTAACTTGCGCGACATTCTCCGGCGTCACGCCGCCGTCGATCTCGATGTCGATCGGCCGCCCGCCGGCGAGCGCCGCGACACGGCGGACCTTGTCGACCGCTGCCGGAATAAACTTCTGTCCGCCGTAGCCCGGGTTGACCGACATGACCAGTACCAGGTCGACGCTGTCGATAATGTGCTCGATCGTCTCCACCGGCGTCGCCGGGTTCATCGTTACGCCGGCCTTTTTGCCGAGTGCGCGGATCGTCTGCAGCGAGCGGTGCAGGTGCGGCCCGGCCTCGACATGGACGGTGATGATGTCGGCGCCTGCTTTGGCGAAGGCCTCGATATGCGGATCGCATGGGGCGACCATCAGATGGACGTCGAGCGGCTTCTTGGTGAGCGGGCGGATCGCCTTGACCACCTCGGGACCGAACGAGATCACCGGCACGAAGTGGCCGTCCATCACATCGACGTGGATCCAGTCGGCGCCGGCGGCGTCAATCGCCTGCACCTCCTCGCCGAACTTCGCGAAGTCGGCGGAGAGGATCGATGGCGCGATCCGGAGCGGGCGGGGCATGCGGTGCCTCCTGACGCCTGTCGCCGTAACACGGGGCGGCAAGGCGGGCAATGTTGGGTGCTGAGCGTCCCCAGACAAGAAAAAGGGCCCCGGCGAGGGGCCCCTTTCCACGTTTTGCGGCGCGTTACTGCGGCTGAATATTCGCCGCCTTCACCGTCGCGGCGACGCGGCCGGCTTCTTCCTTGAGGCCCTTGGCATAGTCGGCCGGCCCTGCGCCCGCCGGCTCGACGCCGACCTTCGCCAGTTGCGCGACCACCTCCGGCATTTTCACCACCGCCATCGCCTCGGCCGCGATCTTGTCGATCGCCGCCTTTGGCGTGCCCGCCTTGGCGAACACGCCGATCACCGGCGCGAAGTCGAAGCCGGGGATGAACTCCGAGATCGCGGGGACGTCCTGCGCATCCGCCGAACGTTTCAGACCGTTGGTGGCGATGAGCTTGACCTGCTTGCCCTGCACGGCACCGGCGAGCGAAGGATAGGCCGAGAACGCGACGTCGACGTGGCCGCCGAGCAGCGCCGGCACCGACTGACCGGTGCCCTTGAACGGCACGTGCGTCATGTCGAGCTTGAGCGCGGCCTTGACGGCTTCCATCGTCAGGTGATGCGTGGTGCCGAGCCCCGACGAGCCGTAGTTGATCTTGCCGGCATTGGCGCGCGCGTAGTCGATGAACTCCTTGAAGGTCGAGACCGGCAGCTTGGGGTGAACGGCAAGGAACAGCGGCCCGCGGGCGAGTTGCACCACCGGCACGAAATCCTTGTCCGGATCGTAGGGGAGGGACTTCATGAGTTTGGGATTGATGGTGAACATCGAACCGTCGGTGACCATCAAGGTGTAGCCATCAGCGGGGATGCCCAGCAGCGCGGCGGCGGCCACGTTGCCGCCCGCGCCCGGACGGTTCTCGATAACGACCGACTGGCCGAGCCGTTCCTGCAGCCTCTGACCGACAATGCGCGCCACCGTATCCGGCAGGCCGCCTGGGGAGAACGGCACCACCCATTTGACGGCCTGGTTGGGATATTGCGCCTGCGCTTGGACTGGCAAGGCCGCGAGCGAGCAGGCCCCAACGATCGCCAGCGCGGTGGCGGCCTTCATCGAATTGAGCATCGTGTATCTCCCGTGTTCCGCACGCGTATAGCACACAGGGCGCGGTTGCGGGCGCGCCCTGACGCCGCAAGTTATTTCGCCGGCAGGCGGATGCTCGCGAGGTCGGTTGCGACCGTGACGCTGCCAGTGAAGCCGCTGTCTTGCGCCGCCTTGCGGTAGTCCGCTTCTGTGAGCGCTCCGCCCGGCACCTTCCAGACACCCTGTGACGGCGCGCCAGGTACCGGAATCAGGTGCGTCAGCACGAGGTGTTTGGCGCCGGTACGCTGTGCCATGGCGCCGAGGTCGGAGGCCGAGCTTTGGCGATAGAAGATCGGCGGCGGCATGCCGCTGTCGCGGTCCGGGCCCATCACCGGATGGATGGTCGAATGCACGATCACGTCCGCGCCCTTGGCGAGCGTCTCGACCTGCGCGGAGGTGGACGAAGGACGCGGCGGGGCCAGTGCGTCGTTGCCCGCGTCGCCGCCGATCACCACGCTGCCGGCCTGCGTATCGACGCGGTAGGAGGCGTGGCCCGCGATGTGGGTGGAACGCACCGCGCTGACCTTCACGTCGCCGAGCAGCCAGACGGGTTGCGGTTCGTTCTTCGGCTCGAAGGTGCGTACGTTCGCAAGCGCAGCGGGGCCGCCTGCAAGCCGCCGCTTGTCCTCGGACACGCGCTGCGCGATTTCACCGGATTGGATCGCGGCATCGGCGATGTGAGCGACGAACTTCCTGCAACTCACCGTGACGCCAAGCTGCGACGTTGCGTCATCGCTGCACACCACGTCGATCTTCGGACCGGTCGGGAAGATCATCCAGCGATGCTGGATGAGATCGATGAAGCCTTCGCTGTGATCGTTGTGCATGTGGGTGAAGAAGACAGCGTTCACCTGCAACGACAGAACGTCGGCTTGCGAGAGACGCAGAAGCGTGCCACGCCCCGTATCGAACTGGAGCCGCACCTGATTGCAATTGTCGGCGTCGTCGCCATAGCGGACCAGCGTGCCTGGCCCGGCCTGGCCCTGATAAGCCTGCGGGCCGCCTTGCGCGCCGGTGACGGTCACGGTCATGCAGGGCGCGGCTTGCGCAGGCGCGAGGGACGCCAGGCCAAACGCCATCGCCGCCGCGGCGATCCGAAATCCCATCGCCCAACCCTCCCCTCAACGATTGGACGCATCCTTGCCGAGCCCAAGCCTGCGCGCCAGGGGTTTGTACGCCAGCGGCAGCAGGTAGATCGGAAACTGGGCGAGGGCGACGTATAGCCACACCAGCTCCGGCACCAGTCCGGCGGAGGCTGCGAGCATCAGCCCCATGTTGCGGGAGCCGCCGGCGTGCGCGAGCGCGAATGCGGTCTCGCGTCCGCTGCGCAGCAAAATGGTTGCGGTGAGGGCGCTTAAGCCCAGCGACACCGCCATCGTCAGCGCGATCAGGCCGAGCACCAGTAGCGGTTTTTCGATCGCGTTGCCGAGCACGTTGCCCATCAGCGCGATGGCAAAGCCGAACAGCGCGACGACGGAGAGGCCGTCGATCCGTTCGGTCTGGCGTTCTACCCAGGTCTTGCCAGCGATCTTTCGGATTGCCCAGGCCACCGCCGCGGCGCCGGCAAGGATCAAGCCGAGCCGCACGCCGAGCGCCAGCGGTGACAGCGCCAGCGAATGCCCGGCAAACAGTGCGACAAACGCCGGCGCGGTGAACGGCGTCACCGCGATGCATACGATCAAGAGCGCCAGCGACAGCGTTGCGTTGAGCCCGATCAGCGCCGCCAGCGCCGGAGACGAGAAGGTCGGCGGCGCGACTGCATGAAGGATGAGTGCAAGGAGAAGAGCTGGCGACAGTTCGGCAACGCCGGTTGCCGCCAAGCCAAGGCCCGCCAGTGCCGGCACTGCAAGCATTGTCCAGCCCACCGCCAAAGCGAGGAGGCCGGGGCGGGCGAGTTGCGTGCGCAATCCAGTGGGCTCGACCCGCAGAAACGCCAGCACCAGCAGCACAATTACCGTTTCGGGAAAATACGGCCGCAGCAGCGCGCCAAGCGGCGGCACGGCGATGCCGACAAACATTGAGACAGCCACAGCGGCAGTGCCGTGGCGTCCCAGCCAGGCAAGCGCCGCAGCCGGGCGGTCGAGAAAGGCCATCCGTGCGGAATATCAGCCATGCTGGCGGCCGTCGAGCGCGTGGCATACATATGCGCGGTCATTCTGGAGGCTTCCCCATGGCTCGTACGCAGGTGATCGTGCTCGGCGCGGGTATCGTCGGCACGTCGGTCGCGCTGCAACTCGCCAAGCGCGGGGTCGCCGTTACGCTGGTCGACAAGCGCGCGCCGGGCGAGGAGACCTCCTACGGGAATGCGGGCGTGCTCGAAGGCAATACGCTTTTCCCTCATGCCTTCCCCTCGAGGGTGAGCGCGCTGTTGCGGCTTGCCTTCAAGCGCGCGCCGGAGGCGAATTATCACCTCTCGTTTTTGCCAAAGGTCGCGCCGTGGCTCCTTGCCTACCGCGCCAACACCACGCCGGAGGCGAGCCTCAAGTTCGCAGAGACGATGCGTCCGCTGTTTGCCAATGCGATCGGCGAGCATGAAACGCTGATGAGCGAGTCCGGCGCCACGCGCTATCTGCGCAAGGATGGCTGGATCAAGCTCTACCGCGAGGAGTTCTTCGTTTCAGTCGAATCTGCGTGAGCGCGAGCTGGCCGACACGCTGGGCCTGGTGCATCGCGAACTCAACGCAGATCAGGCGCGCGAGCTCGAACCCTCGCTGTCGCCGGTGTTCCGCCATGCGGTGCATTGGCCGGAGGCTGCCAGCGTCTCGAACCCGCTCGCCGTCACCAAGGCCTACGCCACACGCTTTATGCAACTCGGCGGTATCATCCTGAAGGGCGATGCGCACACGTTGACGCGCTCCGGGGACAAATGGCGCGTCACCACCGAAGCCGGCGCGCTCGATGCACCGGAGATCGTGATCGCGCTCGGCCCGTGGGCGCAGGATGTGCTGGATCCGCTCGGCATCAAGGCGCCGCTGAAGTGGAAGCGCGGCTATCATTGGCACTTCAAGCCGCAAGGCAACGCTGGCCTGACGCGGCCGGTGGTCGACGTCGACAACGGCTACTGCCTGGCTCCGATGGAGCAGGGCATCCGCCTCACCACCGGCGCGGAGTTCGCCGACCGCGATGCATCGCCGACGCCGGTGCAGTTCGACCGCCTGCTGCCGGAGGCGAAGGGCCTTTTCCCACTGGGCGACAAGGTGGAGCCGCAGCCCTGGATGGGCAGCCGGCCCTGCTTTGCGGATTCCATGCCCGCGATCGGCCGCGCGCCGGGCCATCCTGGCCTGTGGCTCTGCTACGGCCACGCCCATTGGGGTCTGACGCTCGGGCCCATTACGGGACGCCTGATTGCCGAGATGATCACCGGCGCCACGCCGTTCTGCGACCCTGCGCCGTATTCGGTGGCCCGTTTCGGGAACGATCATTTGGCCTAAGAATTGCCTGATCACGGGTGTGAGCTGCCACTTGGGGCGGCGTGTAGGAAGCCTAGTGATGACGATGGCAAAACAGGCCCTTGTGGCCGTCTTGGCCGCAACCTGGATCGTGGGCCTGTTTCATCAGGTCTCGGTGCCGATGGCGGTGGCTTATGTCGCAATCTCGGCGGGAATGGCGGCTCTGATCTTGGCCAACAGCGGCGTGCTTAAATTTGCGCCACGGCGCAAGGATCGCGGGCGGGACGAGCGGTAACTCTGGCTACTTTGTGTTGGCGCATGTCCTTGGCGGCGAACCGGTATCCACTTCGCCGGGACATGCGCTAACGGCCGAACTTGTCCTTCCAGGCCGGCTTTGCGCCGGCGAAGGGCAGCGCGCGGGCTTCGTAGACGCCGCGCGCAATGGCGCGTGCGAGCACATTCGCCGCCGTCGCGCCGATTTCCGTCAAGCTGAGCACCGGATCGCGCAGCGGCTTCATCCCGGTTGCCGCCGCGAACACCGTGTCCCCATCGAGTGTCGTGTGCACCGGGTAGAGCGCGCGGGCGAAGCCGTCCTGCGCCATCACTGCGAGCTGTTTGGCCTGCGCTTTGTTGAGGATTGCGTCGGTCGCGACCAGCGCGATGGTGGTGTTCTCGCCGGGCTGGCCCTTGGCGCGCGGGATCAGCGCGTCGGGCGGCACCTTGGCCGGGAAGCCGTGACCGCCGAACTCATTGCCGATCTCGAACGGGGCGGCCCAGAACTGCTTGCTATTCCCCAAGTTGGCATTGCCGCAGGCATTCACCGCGACGATCGCGCCGACCGTGTGGCCCTCGCGCGTCACCGCGGAAGCCGAGCCAAGTCCGCCCTTGAGATTAAGTGTGGTGGCGCCAAACCCGGCACCCGCCGTGCCGAGTGCGAAGTCGGGGCCGGCGGCCGCCGCCGCCGCGTGGCCGAGATCGCGGTACGGCGGGAAGCGTCCCCATTTCTTGTTGCCACCGTTCGTCATGTCGAACAGCACCGCGCCGGCAACAATCGGGATGGTGACGTCGCCGATCGCAAAACCGCGGCCGTGCTCGCGCAGATACGCCTGCACGCCGGACGGCGAGTCGAGCCCGAACGCCGAGCCGCCGGATAGCACCACGGCGTCGATCTTCTCCACCGTGCGGTGCGCGTCGAGCAGATCCGTTTCGCGGGTGCCCGGCGCGCCGCCGCGCACGTCGATCGCGGCCACCGCAGGCTGGTCGAAGACGATGGCGGTGACGCCCGAGGCAAGCGCAGCGTCGTCGGCATTGCCGACCTTGAGGCCAGGCACGTCGGTGATGAGATTCCTTGCCATGGGCCGAGCATAGCAGATCAACCGGTGTTCACATCGCCGTAGGCCGCTTGCACAGCGCGCCGCGCCCATGCATCAAGGCCTCATGTCGCCGGACGTCACCATCCTGGCTGCCCTGTTCGCTGGCCTGATCAGCTTCCTGTCGCCCTGCGTGCTGCCGCTGGTGCCTCCATATCTCGTCTATCTCGCGGGCACGTCGCTGGAGCGTTTGGCGGATGAAGACCCGGCAACGGGCTCGCAGCGCCAGACGGTTGCCGCCGCGGCGCTGTTCGTCGCCGGCTTTTCCACTGTGTTCGTCATGCTCGGCGCCAGCGCCAGCGTGTTCGGTGCGCTGCTGCGCGCCTATTCGTACCAGCTCTCGATGGTCGCCGGCGTCGCGATCATCGTAATGGGGCTGCACTTCCTCAACGTCTTCAGTATCCCGTGGCTCGCGCGCACCAGGCGGCTCGACGTGGCAAAGCCGGTCGGACTGTGGGGCGCTTACGCGATGGGACTCGCCTTCGCGTTCGGCTGGACGCCATGCATCGGGCCGATCCTCGCTGCCATCCTCGCCGTCGCGGCGTCGGAAGCGACGGTGGCGAAGGGCGCGGGGCTGCTCGCGATCTATTCGCTCGGACTTGGCATTCCGTTCATGCTCGCAGCGTTCGCCATTGAGCCGTTCGCGCGTTTCCTGACGCGCTTCCGGCCTTATCTCGTCCACGTCGAGCGCGCGATGGGCGCTCTGCTGATCCTGACCGGCATCGCGTTTCTCACCGGCTCGATCACCACCTTCAGCTTCTGGCTGTTAGAAACGTTCCCCGTGCTGGGGCGGATTGGGTAGCGCGCACCACCCTCAGCGCGGCTGGAATCCCGACTCCGTGATGCTCTTCTCGGCGCTGATTCGTTGCGCCTTGATGTAACGGTCGAATTCATCGGGCGCGTTGAAAACCGGCTCGATACCGATGTCGAGGAGCCGCTTCTGCCGGAACGCGGGATCGCTCCCGATCTCCTTCACATCACGATAGATTTTCTGCGTTACCTCGTTCGGGATGCCGGCCGGGCCAACGAAGCCAAAATAAACCGGCGAGAAGGCCGGCTGCCCGATCTCAGCGAGCGTCGGCACGTCCGGGAAAAGCGGCGACCGCTTGTTCCCGTCTACCGCGAGCGCCTTCACAGCGCCATTGTGGATGTGCGGAATGAAGTTCGGTAGCCCGACGATGGCGACTGGTGCAGTGCCGGTCATGAGGCCGGTGACGATGTCGGCGCCGCCACGGGTCGGCACAAACACGATGTCGGCGCCGGACTTGGCCTTCCAGCGGTCCATCATGATCTGCATCGGGATGGCAAGCGCGGAATACGCGAGCGGCTTCCCTTTGGAAATCTTGGCCAATTCGTCCAGCGAATTCACGCCGAGTTTGGACGATACGACCATCACCTGAGTATTGATGAACAGGTTGGTGATGGGCTGGAAGTCTTTCAGTGGATCGTACGGGATCGATTTGTAGGTGAACTGGTTCATCACCAGAGTCTCGCCCGGAAGAATGCAGATCGTATACCCGTCATTCGGAGCTTCGGCGCAGGCGCGCCCAGCGATATTCATGCCCCCGCCCGAACGGTTTTCGATGATGACCGGTTGCCCCCATTTCTTCTGCAATTCGTCGCCGAGCGCGCGAACGAAGATGTCGCTTGTTCCGCCGGCGCTGTTCGCGGTGATGACCCGCACTGGCTTCGACGGATAAGGTTGCGCCGCCGCGGGAACGGCCGCCGCGACGAGAGCTGCAATCGAGATTGCGATAGACCTCATCGTTTCCTCCTCTGCTGTCAGCAGATCACAGTTTGAGCAGCCGTTTGGCGTTCTCGTAGAAGATCTTGTTGCGGTCGGATTCCGGAATGTCGAGGTTCTTGATGAGTTGGACAGCTTTCGGCTTCAGCGGGGTCAATGGCGGCGCGTCGCTGCCGTAGAGCACGTTGTCGGCGCCGACCCAGTCCAGGACCATGCGCACCGCTGGCGCGTTGTAGGTGACCGTGTCGAGATGCATTTTCTTCAGGTAGTGGCTCGGCTTGTGTCTTATTTTCAGCGGGACGTAGGGGCCAAGAAAGAACGCCTCATCCCCCAGTTCGTATGCATAGTCCATCCTGCTGATGGTCTCGCAGATGCCGCCGCCGCCGTGCGAGGCGACGATCTTAAGCCGCGGAAAATCCTCAAGGATGCCGCGCACGATCAGTCGCCCGAGCGCGAGACAGAGGTCGAACGGCCGCCCGATGCTGGAGGCCAGGCGGTACTCCTTCATCCGCTCCTCGCCAAAGCCGAGGTGCGGCGGATGGATCATCACCGGAACGTCGAGGTCCTGCACCAGCTCCCAGAACGGCCGGGCCTCATCATCGTCTGGATAGTGGCCCTTGTGGCTGGAGTGGATGAACACACCCTTGAGACCTAGTTGCTTGATCGCCCGTTCGGTCTCCTTGACGAAGGTAGGCCCGCCGCAAGGCAGGATGGTCGCGAACGAATACAGCGCGCCCTTGTGCTTTTCTTGCACTTCAGCGGCGTAGTCGCTCCACCGCTGCACCGAGGGTAACTCCTCGGAAGCGGACTTGCCGCGCAGGTAATGCGCGGCATTGGTCACAACGCTGATGTCAATTCCCGCCTTGTAATGGGCGTCGAGGAAATTTTCGAGCACCATGGGACAGCCGCGCTCACCCCACGAAGGCCCGCTCTTTCCATCGAACGTACGAATGTCGTCGGCCGCTTCTTCAGGCGTGTAGATGTGCGAATGCCAGTCGATGATCATGTGGCGTGTCCACTCCCATTTTGACGCAGAGCATACGCGCACCGCGACACGAGGACAAAAAAAGCCCGCCCCGGTTAAGGGGCGGGCTGATTGTCTCCGTAACGCGTGGGCTTACGAGCCCGGCTTGCCCTGCGGCAGCTCGGTGTAATTGCCCTTGGCGTCCCACTTGTAGACGACGTAGTCGAGGATGGTGATGTCGCCCTTGGCGTCGAACGACAGCTTGCCGAGCACCGTGTCGTAGCTGCCCTGCTTCATCACGCCCGCGACCTTCTTGGCGTCGGTGGTCTTGGCCTTCGCCACCGCCTGCGTCCAGACCTGGAACGCGGCGTAGGTGTAGAGCGTGTAGCCCTCCGGATCGACGTTTTTGGCCTTGAACTTGTCGACGATCGCCTTGGCAGTCGCCTTGTTGCGCGGATCGGGACCGAAGGTGAACAGCACGCCCTCGGCGGCCGGCCCGGTGATCGAGGCGAACTCCTTGTCGGCGAGCGCGTCGCCGGCCATCAGGGTCGCCTTGACGCCCTGATCGCGCATCTGGCGCAGGATCAGGCCGGACTCCTGATGGTAGCCGCCGACGTAGACGAGGTCGATGTTGTTGAGCTTGAGCTTGGACACCAGCGCGTTGAAGTCCTTGTCGCCCTTGTTGTAGCTCTCGTAGAGCTTTTCCTTGATGCCGGCCTTGTTGAGCGCCTTCTTGGTTTCGTCGGCGAGACCCTTGCCGTAGGTGGTCTTGTCGTGAACGACGGCGATGTTCTTGCCCTTGAAGTTGCGCGCGATGTACGCGCCGGCCACCGCGCCTTGCTGGTCGTCACGGCCGCAGACGCGGAACGTGTTCCACAGCTTGCGCTCGGTGAAGGTCGGGTTGGTCGAGGCGGGCGTGATCTGCAGCACGCCACCCTCGGCGTAGGCTTCCGACGCCGGGATCGAGGATGACGAGCAGTAGTGTCCCGCGACGAACGGCAGCTTGGCGCCGGCGAACTTCTCGCCGACCGAACGCGCCTGCTTGGGATCGCAGGCATCGTCGCCGATTTCGAGCTTGAGTTTGCGGCCGAGCACGCCGCCCGCCGCGTTGATGTCGGCGACCGCCTGTTCGGCGCCGTTCTTCATCTGGCGTCCGAACGACGCCTCGCCGCCCGACATCGGGCCGGCGACGCCGACGCTGAGATCCTGCGCGACAGCCGCGCCGCCCAGCACAAGGCTCGCACCGAGCGCCAGACCCGTAAGCCACAGCTTCTTCATGCCATTCTCCTCACTATGAGCGGACCGCTGACCCACTGGTCGCCCCGGCCGCGTTGCTCGTCCAGACGTTATTCTGTCTGGTTTTTGGCGGATGTCATCTGGAAACGGTGCTGCGTGAGGCGGCATTTTCGACCCCTGGGTCGGCTCTGGGCCGCCAAGTCAGCGGGCCGGTGCGCTCATAAAGCCAGTAATATTGCGTCGCCATTTGGGCGGCTCGGGTCATCCGCCAGCCCAGCGCGCTTATGATCAGCAGATAGACGGTGTCGGCCCCGTATGAGGCGGGCGACAGCAGCGTGCCCTCGAACAGTGCGAAGTGTACGAACCGCACGGCGCAGCCCAGCAGCAGCATGTAAGCAATGACATGCCAGAACGGCCGCCAGGTTGCCGCGATGGCGCGTCCCGCGAGCCAGGCTGCGCCGCCGCCGATCGCGCCGGTGACCAGCAAAACCTGGAGCAGTGATTCCAACTCGTAAAGGCCGCTCATGGCCCGATACTATCACAGTTCAAACGAGGCGTTGTGAATGGCCAAGCGTCCCAACTTTCTTCTCTTCATCACCGATCAGCACCGCGCCGACTTCCTCGGCTGCTCCGGCCATCCGGTGCTGCGCACGCCGCACATCGATTCGATTGCCGCGAAAGGCACCGCGTTCGACAGGTTCTACGTCGCCAGTCCGGTCTGTATGCCGAACCGCTCCAGCCTGATGACCTGCCGCATGCCGTCGGTGCATGGCGTGCGATCGAACGGCATCCCGCTGTCGATGAATTCCGTCACCTTCGTCGACCTGTTGCGCGAGGCCGGCTACCGCACCGCGCTGATCGGGAAGAGCCATCTTCAGAACTTCACGGCGTGGCCACCGATCATCAAACGCCCGCCGCCGCGCGAGGGCTACCACGAACCCGCGCCGGAGCTGGCGCAGGCGCTGCGCAACGATTTCGCCGGTAAGAAATACGAGCAGGAGACGCCCGAATACTGGAACGCCAAGGAGGCGCGCGTCGTCACGCCGTTCTACGGCTTCGATCACGTCACGCTGGTGCGCGCGCACGGCGACGAGCCGGGCGGCGACTACGATCGCTGGCTGGAGGCGCGCGACCCCAAGGCGAAGAATCTGCTCGGCCCGAAGAACGCGCTGCCGCACGACTACAAGGTGCCGCAGGCCTATCGCACCGCGATCCCGGAGGAACTTTACGCCACGTCGTTCCTCGGCGAGCGTGGCGAGGCGTATCTCGATGAGGCCGATCCGGATGCGCCGTTCTTCGTGATGGTGTCGTTTCCAGACCCACACCATCCGTTCAATCCGCCGGGCAAATATTGGGACATGTACAAGCCGGACCAGTTCGTTGTGCCGGAGGCGTTCAAGCGTAACGACTGGACGCCGCCGGCGCTGGTTAAGACGATTATCGAGGAGCGCGAGGCCGGCAAGGCCAATCTCACCGGCATGAACACCATCGGTGTGTCGGCCCGCGAGGCGCAGGAGGCGAGGGCGCTCACCGCCGGCATGATCGCCTGCGTCGACGACGCGGTCGGCCGTGTGCTGCGCGCGTTGGAGAAAAGCGGCCGCGGTGGCGACACGGTGGTGATGTTCACCTCCGACCACGGCGACCACCTCGGCGATCACCGGCTGATGCTGAAGGGCGCAGAGCAATATCAGAGCATCGTTCGGGTGCCGTTCATCTGGTCGGATCCGAAAGCGAACGCGCAGCCCAAGCGCACCGGCGCGCTCGCCTCCACCATCGACATCGGCGCGACCATCCTGGACCGCGCGAAAATCGAGCCATTCTCCGGCATGCAGGCGAAGAGTCTGCTCCCCGTTTTCGACGGCAAGCCGGTGCGCGACAGCGTGTTCATCCAGTACGATCATCAGCATCCGAGTCCGGGCTCGGACGGCGTGCCGCCGCGCGTGCACACGCTGATTGACGGCCGCTGGCGCTTGAGCGTGTTTCACGGCACCGGCTGGGGCGAGCTTTACGATCTGGAAAACGATCCGGGCGAATTCGATAATCTGTGGGACGTGGCCACGCACGCTGCGACACGCGCCCGCATGGTGGAAAAGCTTGCGCTCACCGAGATTGAGCACGTCGACCGCGTGCCGCTGCCGACGCGGCGGGCGTAAGAACAGGTTGGGAGGAGACGATGCGCTGCTTCAGGATCGCACTTGCCGCGATGGCTTTGGCCTGGATGGCCGCTCCCGTTGCCGCGCAGGACTATCCTTCACGGCCGGTGCGGATCGTCGTGCCGTTCGCGGCTGGCGCCGGCAACGATCTGCTCGGACGTCTGCTCGCGGCCGAGCTGACCAAGCGGCTTGGCGGACAGGTGTTTGTCGAGAATAAGCCCGGCGCCGCTCCCAACTCGGTACTGACCTGGTGGCGAAGTCACCGGCCGACGGCTACACGCTGCTGTGGACGGCCTCGGACGGGCTCTCGGTGCTGCCGGCCGTCAAGGCGTCGGTGCCCTACAAAATTCCCGACGACTTCATCTTCATCGCCTCGCCGACGCGGATCTCGTTCGTGATTGCGGTCCACCCGGACGTGCCGACGAAGTCGATCCAGGAGTTGATCGCCTACGCCAAAGCCAATCCGGGCAAGCTGAACTACGGCAGCGCGGGCCTTGGCAGTGCTCCGCACATGGGGGTCGCGCTGTTCGCCAACGCCGCCGGCATCGACATGGTGCACGTGCCGTTCGCGGGCTTGGGTCCCGCGCTCAATGCCCTGATGGCGGGCACCGTCCAGCTGTCGTTGAGCACCCTGCCGTTCGCCAAGCCGCAAGGCGAGGCCGGCAAGATCCGCAACCTCGCGATCACCGGGCCGGCGCGCGATGCGCTGTTGCCGGATGTGCCGACCTTGCGGGAATCCGGGGTTCCGGTGACGACGCAGGTTTTCTTCGGTCTGCTCGCGCCAGCGGGCACGCCGGAGCCGATCGTCGCGCGGCTGCGCAAGGAGGTTGGCGAGATCGCCAAGGATGCTGCCGTGCTCGAACGTCTGCGGACGCTCGGATATCCAGCTGCATATCTCGACGGGCCGGCCTACCGGGACACGATTCTGAAAGATCTCGAGCAGTGGCGCGGCGTCGCCAAGGCGGCGAACATCCAGGTTGCAAACTAGCCGGCCAAACGTCAGCGCTACTTCGTGCTACCGCGATCCTCAGAGGAAAACCCCGCCGCCTTCACGATGCGGGCCCAGCGCGCGAGCTGTGTCTTGATATCGGCCAAGAGGTGCGGCCCGGTTTCGCCGGTGACCTCGTAGCCCTGGGCTTCGAGCTTGCTGCGCACCTCGGGATCCGAATGCGCCTCCTTCGCCGCCGCGGTGAGACGGGCGACGACGTCGGGCGGCGTGCCCTTTTTCACCAGCAGGCCGAACCACACCATCGTCGTGAATTCTGGCTGGCCGATCTCGGCGAGGGTTGGCACGGCCTTCATCTGCGGCCAGCGCTTGGCGCTGGTGATGCCGAACGCTTTGAGTTTGCCGGCGTCGTATTGCGGCGCCGACGTATTGACCTGCGCGAAGCCGAACAGCGAGTGCCTGGCGACCAAGGCGTTGGTCTGCAGGCCTGAGCCGCGGTAGGGCACATGGGTGAGATCGAGATTGAATTTTTCATTGAGTTGAAAGCCGAGGAAGTGCGACGGCGTGCCCGGCGTGTACGACGAATAGCTCAGCTTGCCGCGATTGGCCGTGGCCCACGCGAGGAATTCCGCGAAGTTGTGGGCCGGCACGCTCGGATGCGCGACGAAAACGAGCGGTGCCTGCACGCCTTTGATGATCGGTTCGAAGTCGTCGATCTTCCACTTCAAGTTATCGAACACGCTCGGATTGATCTCGGTGAGCGCCTGCGTGCCAACCCAGATTAATTGTCCATCCGCCGGCTGCTCGATCATGTACTGCGCGGAGATGTTGCCGGTCGCGCCCGGCCGGTTCTCGACGATGATGGCGCGATTGAGCGCCTTGGCCATGCGCTCGGCAATGATGCGCGCGTAAGGGTCGACCGCGCCGCCCGGCGCCAGGCCCACGACGAACTTCATCGGCTGGGTCTGCGCGGTAGCAGGCAGGACCTGCGCCAACAGCGTGACGGCGCCGATCGCAGCTATCCAAGAACACCGATGTCCCATGGGCGCCTCCTATCGTCCCGCAAGCCTAGAGGCTCTCCCGCCGCTTGTCTAAGCGCTGCCGCCCGTCAAGATGACGTCCCGGTTTCGAACCGCAGGAGCGGCCGGTGGGCGAATGGTTCGGCGTTGTCATCGCGATCGTCTCGGTCAGTCTCGGCGCTGCCGGGCTCGCAGTGACGCGCTATCTCGTCACCGCCGCCGATCCGGTCACATTAGCGATCCTGCGCTGGGGCATCGGCTTTCTCTGCGTGCTGCCGGTGGCGCTGCTGATGCGGGCGAAATGGCCGCAGCGCAACGACTGGCCTGCCGTCGCGGCGCTCGGCATCGCGTTCTATGGCGTGTTCTTCGTCCTCTACAACATCGCGATGGCTTACACGACCGCGGCGCGGGCGAGCCTCGCGCTCTCGACCTTGCCGTTGCAGACCATGGTGGTCGGCGCGCTGCTTGGCCTGGAACGGCTGTCGGCGCGAAAGACGATCGGTGTGCTGATCGCGGTGCTGGGCGTTGCGGTCGCGCTTGCCTCGGGGCTGGGCGCAGCCCCGGCGGGCGCCTGGCGCGGCGAGTTGATCATGACCGGCGCAGTGCTCTGCATGGCGTTCTACAATGTCTGGTCGCGGCCGTTCATCCAGCGTTCCAGCGCGCTCGGCTTCCTGGCGGTCGGCATGGGCGCAGGCGCGGCGGTGCTGATCGCCGTTGGGCTGGTGACGGGTCATGTGGCGGTGCTCAGCACCTTCGGCGCGCCACAGTGGATCGCCGGCGTCTATCTCGGGGTCGGCGGCGGCGCTTTGGCCTTCATCCTCTGGGTGCTGGCGCTGGAGCGGGCGTCGCCGACGCGGGTCGCCAACACGATGACGGTCAATCCGATCGTCGCCAGCCTCGTGGCGACGCAGCTGGTTGGCGAGCCGATCACGGTCGATCTGGTGGTCGGCATGATCGCGGTGTTTGCCGGAATTTGGATTGCGACGACGGAAAGCAAAAGGGCTTAGTGCCGCCCGCCTTCGAGATAGGCGGCGCGCACCTCGGGCCGCGCCAGCAGATCCAGGCCGCTGCCCGACATGGTGATCTCGCCGTTGACGATGACATAGCCGCGGTGCGCGAGCTTGAGCGCGTGAAACGCGTTCTGCTCGACCAGGAACACGGTGAGCTTCTCACGCCGGTTCAATTCGCGGATGGTGCGGAAGATGTGCTTGGCGATCAGTGGCGCCAGGCCAAGCGAGGGCTCGTCGAGCAGCAGCAGACGAGGGCGGCTCATCAGCGCGCGGCCGATCGCCAGCATCTGCTGCTCGCCGCCGGACAACGTGCCGCCGCGCTGCCCGATGCGCTTTTCCAGCAACGGGAAGAAGGTGAAGACGCGTTTCAGATCCTCGGCAAAATGGTCGCCGTCGGCGACGGTCGCGCCCATCTGCAGGTTTTCCAGCACCGTCATGCGCGGGAAGATACGGCGCCCCTCCGGCGACTGCGCGATGCGCAGCCGCGCAATCTCGTGGGTGGGCAGGTCCGTGATGTCGCAGCCTTCGAATACGATGGAGCCTTCGCGCGCCCGCGGGTTGCCGAACATCGTCATCATCAGTGTCGACTTGCCGGCGCCGTTCGCTCCGATCAGCGTGACGATCTCACCATCGTTGACGTCGAGGTCGACGCCCTTGAGCGCCTGGATGTTGCCATAGAACGTCTGGAGGCCACGGATGGTCAGAAGCGCGCTCATGTCCGGCTGCCCTTCTTGCGTCTTGCTGCGGCCTCGCCGTTCCCTCCCCCTGAAAGGGGGAGGGTCAGGGCTATCGGATGGACACATTTTTGAGCCTGAAGCCGTGAGCGATAGCATGGAAGCATTGCAGACCTCGATGCATGGTTATGGGGCCGGGTGGTTTGGCGCTCTTGGCACCGCTCCATGCGCCGAGGCGAGCGATAATCCAAGCCGCCCAAGGCAACGATCGCGGCGGGAAGGGATTTTTAAGGCGGTCGGTCTTGCCGTCGACGGTGGGGGCGATGGCTTCAAGCACCTCGACTTCTTCAGTCTCGAAGGCAGCGATGGCCGGCCGCTGATCGGCGCCGCCGCGCGCATGAACAAGCTGCATGCACACAACGGCGGCGCGCAAGGCGACGACGGCGATCTTGTGCAAGACGTGCGGCGTTTTGATCTGGCTATCTTCGAGATCGAGGCCTTGGCTCTTGAGGGTTCGGAAGAGCTGCTCGATATGCCAGCGGCGGCGGTAGTCGGCGATCGCCTGGTGCGCCGTCGCAACAGTATCGATAGGAGCACTGGACAGAAGGCGCCAATGGACCGGCTCAACCCCAGCCGGTGCCTCGATCTCGCGTACATCGAGGGCGTAGAGCGCGACGGTTGCCGGCAGATTGCGATCGGCGCTGTTTCGAGGCCGGCTCAAACTGACCGGGCCGTAACGCAGGACCATTGCGGCGCGCCGCGCGCTACGTCCGGGGATGGCTGGCAGATCGAGAATGAAGCGATCCGCGATGGGAAGACCATCGAGATGTGCGAACAGATAGCCGCCACCGGCCAACCCGCGCTCGGTCTGGGCGCGGACCAGCAGTTCGACTGCGCCCGGCCGCCGCGCAAAAGCGGGATAGAGGTCGCCCTCGCGGTCGGCCACTACGGTAACGGCTGTGGACCCGGCCGCGCGCAGGCTTGCCGCCGCCTCGGCACCAGCCAGCCAGCGGCGGGATTCTTTCTCATCCGTCGTGCGGGACGCCTCTTTCGCGGCTGTACCATGCCGTTGCCAGAGCTGCACGTCGGCCAGCCCCAAGATGACGTTGCTGTCCGCGTCAACCGCCAGCACTGGATGCACGAAAAAGGCCGCGTCGGTACCGTTGCCGCCTCGGCCGAACGCGGTCTTGCTGCGCGTATGCCGCGAGAAGTTGATTTCGCTGGTGTCCTGAATCGCCAGCACACGGCGTCCAGCCACCTGCGCCAACAGATGCGACTTCGCCGCGGTGATCAGCGCCGCCTCGCTCACACGTTTGTTGCGCAGAAACCGTCCGAAGGCCTTCTCACCGGCTTCATCGCCGCCAAGCCGTTTGATGCTGACCGTGCGGCGCAGCACCATGCGCCCAAGCAACTGCTGCCCCTTTTTTGCAGCCGCTCGTCCCCAAACACTCCGAGATCGTCCACCATCGTCATCGCGGCCTCCATCCAAAAGACCGCAAAGCACGGAATCATTGATCCGACCGTCCCGCCACTCGTTCCAAGCCACCCGAGTCAACATGTCGCACTCATGGCAAGAACAGGATGTGTCCATCCGATAGGGGTCAGGGAGGGGGTCATCGCGCGGGCCCGATCATCGATGGTTTGAACGAGATCAGTGAGTACGCCTTGGAGGTTTTGCAGCACATCATTGTTCCAATAGCGCACGACGATGATGTCTTCCTCTAGCAGCCAGCGGTTGCGCTTTTCGTCCTGCTGCTTTGTTTGTCTGCTCAGCATGCTGGCCGCCATCTACCTCGATGGCGAGACGCAAACTCGGGCAGTAAAAATCGAGCGTATATGGGCCGACAGGATGCTGCCGTCGGAAATGTAAGTTGCCGATTTGATCGCGCCGCACCGCGTGCCACAACTTGTATTCCGCGTCTGTCATGTTGCCGCGCAGTCGGCGTGCGCGCGATGTCATCGCGCTTGTTCGAGAGAACCGCGACAATGACCCCCTCCCGGCCGCTGCGCGGCCGGCCTCCCCCTTGCAGGGGGAGGTGGAGGGCGGAGTACGCCGCACTGTCATGGCCGCACCTCCGCCTCGACCTGTTCGACCTCGTCGTCCTCGACGCCGAGATAGGCGGCGATCACTTTCGGATCGTCGCGGATCTGCGCGGGCGTGCCGTCGGCGATCTTGACGCCATAGTCGAGCACCACGATATGGTCGGAAATCTCCATCACCACCGACATGTCGTGCTCGATCAGCAGGATCGAGGTGCCATGCTCCTTGCGGACGAAGAGGAGGAACTCGTTTAGCTCGCCGCTCTCCCGCGCGTTGAGGCCGGCCGCCGGTTCGTCGAGGCAGAGCAGCACCGGGTCGGTGCACATTGCGCGCGCGATCTCGAGGCGGCGTTGTTCGCCATAGGCCAGCGCGCCGGCGGAATCGTCTGCGCGTGCAGTGAGGCCGGTGCGATCGAGCCAGTAGCGCGCCCTCTCGACCGCGCCGCGTTCCGCCGCGCGGTATGACGGCAGCCCGACCAGCCCGCCGATGGTGAGCCCCGAGGCTCTCATCAGCACGTTGTGCTGCGCCACCACCAGGTTCTCCAGCGTGGTCATGCCAGCGAACAGGCGGATGTTCTGGAAAGTGCGCGCCACCCGCGCAAGCTTTGCGATGCGGAAGTCGAGCAGACGCTCCAGCAGATAGGCTTTGCCGTCGGGATGTTCGAGCCGCATCATGCCGGCGCTCGGCGTGTAGAAGCCGGTGATGCAATTGAACACGGTGGTCTTGCCGGCGCCGTTGGGCCCGATCAGCGCGGTGATCTCGCCGCGCTTCGCCGCGAAGCTCAAGGTGTCCACCGCGACCAGGCCGCCGAACCGCATGGTGAGGTGTTCGACCTCGAGGATGGGCGTGCTCACGGTTGGCCTGCGCCCTTCTTGTGGTCGGCGAGATAGAGCGACGGGTCGCGGGTCGAGACCAGGCCGCGCGGCCGCCAGATCATGATCGCCACCATGGCGAAGCCGAACACCAGCATGCGGTACTGCTCGAACTCGCGCAGCACCTCGAAGCCAGCCAGCATCACCAGCGCCGCAATCGCGATGCCGAGCTGCGAGCCCATGCCGCCGAGCACCACGATCGCCAGCACCAGCGCAAACTCGCCGAACGTGAAGCTTTCGGGACTGATGAACCCTTGCCGCGTCGCGAAGAACGCGCCGGCAAAGCCGCCGAACATCGCGCCCATCGCGAACGCGGTCAGCTTGGTGTTGGTGGTGTTGATCCCGAGCGATCGGCACGCGATCTCGTCCTCGCGCATCGCCTCCCAGGCGCGGCCGACGGGGAGGCGGCGCAGCCGCAGCGTCACCCAGTTGGTGAGAAGCGCCAGCGCCAGGATCACGTAGTAGAGAAAGACGATGCGATGGGTAGAGGAGAACTCCAAACCGAATGTCGCTGCAAATCCGTCGTCCTCGTTGTTGAACGGGATGCCGAAGAATGACGGCCGCGGAATGCTGGTGATGCCGTTCGGCCCGCCGGTGAAGCTCTGCCAGTTCAGCAGCACCAAGCGGATGATCTCGCCGAATGCCATGGTGACGATAGCGAGATAATCTCCGCGCAGCCGCAGCACGGGGAAGCCGAGCAGGATGCCCCAGAACGCAGCAAGGATGCCGGCGAGCGGCAGGCAGATCCAGAACGACAGTTCGAAGTTCTGCGCCAGCAGCGCATAGGAGTAGGCGCCGACCGCGTAGAACGCGACGTAGCCGAGGTCGAGCAGGCCTGCGAGGCCGACCACGATATTAAGACCCCAGCCGAGCATCACGTAGGTCAGCACAAGGATGCTGAGGTCGAGCAGATAGCGGTTGTTGTAGAACAGCGCCGGCGCGAGAAGCGCGAAGCCGAGCAGCGCCGGCACGAGGATCGTGCTCAGCGTTGGCCCGAACTTTTCCTTGAGCGCGAGCAGTGGCGCGGCGAGCCGCGTGCCCGGCACGATCGGCTCGCGGCCGAACAGCAGCGCGCGAACGAATGCGCCGGCAAACGTGATTCCGACTAGAATGGCCAGTGTCTGCAATCGCGTGGTCACGGTCAGCGCGCCGGTCGGCCCCTGCACGGCGTTAAGGCCGATCATCAGCGAGAACAGCCCGAGCGCCACCAGCGCGGCCAGCACCGCATCCTTCAGCGCGGCGGCGATGGGCATCGCGGGTTTTCTGTTGGTTGGTGCTTGGTCGATTGCGCTCATCGATCTTGCACCTTGCTCGGTGTATTCCCTCCCCCCTTGCGGGGGAGGGTTAGGGAGGGGGGTGCGGCTGGTATGGCTTGTGCAATCCGTTCGAGCACGCCATCGGTGTTCGATAGCACGTCGTTGTTCCAGAAGCGCAGGACGGAAAAACCTTGCGAGCGCAGCCATGCATCGCGGGCCGCGTCGCGTTTGCTTTCTGAGTGCTGCCCGCCGTCGATTTCGATGATCAGTCGGGATTCAAGACACACAAAATCGACGACGTAATTTCCAATCGAAAACTGCCGCCGAAACGACAGGCCTTCAAAGCGATGGGCACGCAGACGATGCCACATCCGCTTCTCGGCATCCGTCATGTTCCCGCGAAGGATGCGGGCTCGGAACAGTTTGTCGCGTGGCAGTATTCGATGCGGCATCGTGGGTGGTTACCCCCCTCCCGACGCGCTTCGCGCGTCGACCTCCCCCGCAAGGGGGGAGGTGAAATCCCCGAGGTGCGACAGTGTGCTCAAAGTAACGCTCACACCTTCTCGACTTCGGGCCGGCCCAGAATGCCGGTCGGCAGGAAGATCAGCACCACGATCAGGATCGAGAACGCCGCGACGTCCTTGTATTCGATCGAGAAGTAGGCCGACCACATGGTCTCGATCAGGCCCAGCAGCAGCCCGCCGATCATCGCGCCGGGCAGCGAACCAATGCCGCCGAGCACCGCGGCGGTGAATGCCTTGATGCCGGCGACGAAACCGATGAAGAAATCGACCACGCCGTAATAGAGCAGGTACATGATGCCGGCCACCGCGGCGAGCGCGGCTCCCGTCACGAAGGTCAGCGAGATGGTGCGGTCGATGTTGACGCCGAGGATCGATGCCATCTTCAGATCCTGTTCGCAGGCGCGCATGTCGCGGCCGAGCCGCGTCTTCGCCACCAGGAATGAGAACGCCAGCATTAGCGCAAACGTCGTGAAGATGACGATGAGCTGGACGTTGGAAATCTGCACCGGGAAGGTCTCGCTCTCGATCAGCTTGTGTCCGCCGGTGATCAGTGGCGGCAGCGGCAGCACGCGCGCGCCTTGCGCGATCTGCACGTAGTTTTGCAGCAGGATTGACATGCCGATCGCCGAGATGAGCGGCGCGAGGCGGAACGAGCCGCGCAGCGGCCGGTAGGCAAAGCGCTCGACCGTCCAGCCGTACAGCGCGGTCAGCGCCATCGCGATCAGCAGCACCAGGAACAGCGCAATCGGTATCGCGGTCACACCGATCGCGATGAGTGCGAGGAACGTCAGCAGCGCCAGGAACGCGCCCACCATGTAGATGTCGCCGTGGGCGAAATTGATCATCCCGATGATGCCGTAGACCATCGTGTAGCCGATCGCGATCAGCCCGTAGATCGAGCCGAGTGTGATGCCGTTGATGAGCTGCTGGACGAAATATTCCATGCGCCGGACTTGTCCCCGGTTTCGGCGGCCGCGCGAACGCCGAATCCGCCGCGCGGGCAGCCATTTGCGCTCTTAGCAGGGGTGCGGACGCCCGACAATGCGCCGCTGCGGCGTTACGAACCGGAACTGGCCGATGTGCAGGGCGTTATTTCGGCACACGTGCGGAAAACCGGCCATGAAAATCGTGGGCCAAAAGATACTCGGCAAGGTGCTGGGCGTTGCGTTGGCGTTGATGATCGCGATGCCGGGCGCGCAGGCGCGGCCGCGGCTGGGTCTGGGCGTGGCTCTGTTGCCGCTGGCAATTGTCGGCGGCATCGCGGGTGCGGCGATCGGCAGCCGGAAGGCGAGGGCGCACCGCGCCTATCACTCACGCTACAAGGCTCGCCGCGAACGGGGCGCGATCCGGCAGGCGCGTCCGGTGGCGCCCGCGCCGGACGTTGCAGCCGCGACGCCTGTCCCTGAGCAGTCCCGTCGGGCGCCGGAACAATCCCGCGCACAGCCCGCCGGCTGGGCCGGTCCGCTGTTCTGGCCGCATGCCTACGACGGTGTCTTTGAATACGCATTCGGCCTGCCGCGCGACGACAACCAATTCTGGGCGCGTGGCTTCGGCGACGTGATCGACGGCATGTTCGCACCGCCGGCGCGCGAGACGACCGGCCGCGCGTCAAACGACGGTCAGCGCGCCTGGCAAGGTCTGTGCGGCAGCGAAGCCCCGGCGGCGCCCGATATCACGATCGCGCGCGTCCGCGAGGCGGTGCAGCCGACGGCCGAGCAGCAGGGCGCGATCGAGGAGCTTCGCAAGGCGCTCCTTCGCGCCACCGAGCGGATCGGAAGCGCCTGCCCGGCCGGACCGGCGGCGACGCCGCCGGAGCGGCTGCACCTGATGATCGCCCGGCTGACCGCGATGCGTCAGGCCGTGATTACCGTTCAAGGGCCGCTGCGCACGTTTTACGATCAGCTCAGCGAGGAGCAGAAGCAGGCGCTGGAACGCATCGGGTCGGATAGCGGCGCGGCCAGCGCGAGCACCGATGCAAGCGCCGGCGCCGGCTGCGCCGCGCCGGTGGCGAACTGGCCGCAGGCGCAGATCGAGCGCGTCGTGCAGCCCACCAAGGCGCAGCGCGCTCCCCTCGAACAGCTGCGCCAGACCGCGCTCGGCCTGGCCCAGTTCGTCGCGAGCACCTGCCCGGCCAGCGCGCCGCGCACCGCGCCCGCCCGGCTCGAAGCGATCAAGGAGCGGCTCGGCGCGCTACGTTATGCCGCAAGCAACGTCAGCTCTGCTTACGAGCAGTTCTACGCCTCGCTCAGCGACGCGCAGAAGGCGCGCCTCCAATCGGTCTCCCGAGAGCGGCGGGCGGACAGCGGTCGCTAACAAAATCTGCTATCTGCTGCTTATGGCCATCGAAATCGCCGCTCGCCTCGGCATTTTCGCGATTGTGTTCGCCGCTCTCGCGCTCTGGGAGGTGCTGGCGCCGCGCCGCCGGCTCACAGTTGGCCGCCTCAAGCGCTGGCCGAGCAATTTCGGCGTGCTGGCGGTCGATGCGTTGCTGGTGCGGCTATTGATCCCGACCGCCGCCGTCGGTGCCGCGATCTACGCCGCGGGGAGTGGGCTCGGCCTGTTCAACTGGCTGCAATTGCGTCTCTCGGTCGGAGCAATCCTTGGCTTCCTCATTCTCGACTTCACGGTTTGGGCGCAGCACTGGGCCTTCCATCACATCCCGGTGCTGTGGCGGCTGCATCGCATGCACCACGCCGATCTCGACATCGACGTCACCACAGGCGTGCGCTTTCACCCGTTTGAAATTCTCATTTCGCTGGCGATCAAGATCGCGGTGATTGTGGCGTTCGGCATTCCGCCGGCGGGTGTATTCGTGTTCGAGGTCGCGCTCAACGCCACCTCGATGTTCAACCACTCCAACGCGCGAATGCCTTCCTGGCTTGACCGCGTGCTGCGGGTCGTCGTGGTGACGCCGGACATGCACCGCGTGCATCATTCGATCGTGCGCGCGGAGACCGACAGCAACTTCGGGTTCAATCTGCCGTGGTGGGACTGGATGTTCGGCACTTACCGGCGCGAGCCGCAGGCCGGTCACGACGGCATGACCATCGGCATTCCGCAGTTTCGCGATCCGAAGGAGCAGCGGCTGGATCGAATGCTGACGCAGCCATTTCGGGAAGAGCGCTGACGTGGACGGCTAGCCCGCTTCCTGCAGTCATGCACTGTGGTATCGTTCCAACGTGCGCTCCTAATCTTCGGAGAAGTCATGAGGCGACGGCAATTCGTTTCGTTGCTCGGCTGTGCGACTTTTGTTTTGCCTTCAGCCTTGGCCGCACAGCCCGTCGGGATGCCGGTGATCGGCTATTTCAGCAGCCGTTCGTCGAAATCGGAGGCGCCGCTTCTCCCGGCTTTTCACAAAGGGCTTGAGGAGGCGGGCTACGTCGCCGGACAAAACGTTGCGATCGAATTTCGCCACTCTGATGGACGAGACGACCGGCTGCCGGCACTCGCCGCCGAGTTGGTTCGCCAAAAGGTCTCCTTGCTCGTCGCCACCGACCGGCCGTCAGCGCTCGCGGCGGCTGCCGCGACCACGACCATTCCGGTTGTTTTCCTGAGCGGCCGCGACCCAGTCGGACAAGGCCTCGTGACCAGCCTCAACCGGCCCGACAGGAATGTGACAGGTATCAGCGTATTCACGACCGAGCTTGGGCCAAAACGGCTTGAAATACTGCGCGAACTGGTGCCGAACGCGGCCGAGATCGCGTTCATCGTCAATCCGACGAGCGCCGCAGCGCCCGGTCAGGTCGATGAGCTGAATGCCGCCGCCAAGGCGCTTGGACAAAGAATACTTGTCTTGAATGTGGGCACCGAAGCCGACGTGAGGGAGGCCTTCGAGACAATCGTCAGGCGCAGGGTCGACGCCGTACTCTACAGCGCAAACCTTTTCTTCCAGGTCGTTCTCGACCAGCTTGTCGCCTCGGCTGCCCGACATGCGGTGCCGGCCATGTATGAATGGCGCGAATTCGTCATGGCCGGTGGGTTGATCAGCTACAGCACCAGCCGAACGGAGGCTTGGCGTCAGGTCGGCCTGTATGCCGGCCGGGTCTTGCAGGGCACGAGTCCCGCGGCGCTTCCGGTCGTGCAATCGACCACATTCGAACTGATCATCAATCTCAAGACGGCCAAGACGCTTGGAATCGCCGTGCCGCCCAGCCTCCTTGCTCGCGCCGACGAGGTGATCGAGTAGATACCTCAGCCGTCCGCCTTGATGTTGTGCTCCTTCACCACCGGACCCCAGAGCTTCATCTGGTCGGCGAGGAACTTGCGCTGCACGTCCGGCCCGCCAAGCGTCATGGTGATCTGCATCGCCTCGACGCGGCTCTTGATCTCGGGCTCGCTCAGCGTCTCCGCCAGCGCCTTGCTGAAGCGATCGACCAGCGGCCGCGGCGTCTTGCCGGCCGTGAACGAGCCCCACCACGCGTAGAACTCGAAGCCGGGGAAGCCGCTTTCGATCACGGTCGGCACGTCCGGCAGGCCGGGGACGCGTGCCGCGCTGGTCTGCGCGATGCCCCGCAGCTTGCCGCCCTTGACCTGCGGCGTCACCAGCGCGGCACTGCCGATCGCGAGATCGACGTGGCCGGCCAGCGCGTCGTTCATCAGCGGTCCGCCGCCGCGATAGGGCACATGCACCATCTTCACCCCGGCGCGCTGGCCGAGCAGCACCATGGTCAGATGGCCGAGGCTGCCGTTGCCGATCGAACCGTAGGTGATGCTGTCGGGCTTGGCTTTCGCCGCGGCGATCACGTCGGCGAAGGTCTTGAACGGGCGGCCCGGATGGGTCGCGAGCACGTTCGGCGCGGTGCCGATCAGCAGCACAGGCTCGAGATCCTTCTCGGTGTCGAACGGCAGGCTCTGCAGGAACGGGTTGACCGCGTGGGTGTCGAACACGAACAGCCAGTTGCTGCCGTCCGGTGGCGATTTCGCGACCTGCGCCGCGCCGAGGCTTCCGGAGGCGCCGGGCTTGTTCTCGATGATGATGGTGGTGTTGAGCCGCTGCTGAAGCCCGGGCTGCACCATCCGCGCCAGCGGGTCGACGGTGCCGCCCGGCGGGAACGGCACGACGATTTTGGTTATGTTGCCCGTCGCGGTCTGCGCCAAAACGGACGGCGCGAAGACGGATTGCGCGAGCGGCGAGGCCGCGGCGGCGAGCAAGAGTGCGCGTCGCGAAATGGTGGTCATGGTTCCTCCCTGGCCGCCAATTGGGATGGCGTTGCGCCGGCATTGTAACGGGGATTTGCCGGCCGGACATGGTCCGATCCGCGCCGGCGAGCCAGCTCGCCGCCGAAGGCAACACCCTCAAGGCCCAGGTCGAGAAGTTCCTGCGGACCGTCCGGGCGGCTTGATCCGGCCGAAAAAACTTATCCCCGGTCTGGAATCCTGCCCCATATTGATCGCGCCACGTTCAATCGAGGGCGTCGTCGATCGCGATGCTTGGTGACGGAACGGGGCCGGCATCCCTCATATCGGATGCCGAATGGAGCGCCGGGAGGCGCAGCGGCCTGCGTCACTGGCCGCGCGCATCCCGAAAGCGGCGCCCCCGGTAACGGGGAATTCGCCGTGGATGCGCTTGGTGGGCCGCAAGGTCTGCCCGGCAGGCCTCGTCAGCCTGCTGCTCAAGGGCGGCGATCCGCCCTGGCGCCTCCCGGCGCTCCATCCCCTCGGGGAAACGGAAAAAGGGAAAGACGGGCGCCGAACGTCTCTAAACAACCGGCGGGCGGAGCGTTGGCTAAGTTCTTTTGACGCGGCATGGTGGACTGACAGGCTAGTGGGGAGATCAATGGACCGGCAAAAACCAGAAGACGTAGTCGGCGCGGCGCGGCCCTTCACCGGGGCGCAGTACATCGAGAGCCTGCGCGACGGCCGCGAGGTCTACATCTACGGCGAGAAGGTCGACGATGTGACCACGCATCCGGCGTTTCGCAACGCGGTGCGCTCGATCGCCCGGCTTTACGACGCGCTGCACGACGACAAGCAGAAGGCGGTGCTGACGTGCCCGACCGATACGGGCTCGGGAACCTTCACCCACAAGTTCTTCCGCGTCGCCAAATCGCGCGAGGATCTGCTCGGCCAGCGCGAAGCGATCGCGCATTGGGCGCGCATGACCTACGGCTGGATGGGCCGCACGCCGGACTACAAGGCGTCGCTGATGAACACGCTCGGCGCCAATTTTTCGATGTACGAGAAGTTCGCCGACAACGCCAAGCGCTGGTACGCGCGTTCGCAAAATCACGTGCTGTTCATGAACCACGCCATCGTCAACCCGCCGGTCGACCGCATGAAGGCGGCCGACGAGGTGAAGGACGTGTTCATCACCATCCAGAAGGAAACCGACGCCGGCATCTATGTGTCCGGCGCCAAGGTGGTCGCGACGTCGGCTGCCTTCACCCACTACAACTTCCTCGGCCAGAATGCGGCAATTCCGATCAACGACACCGCACTGGCAGTGATGTTCATCACGCCGATGAACGCGCCCGGCGTGAAACTGATCTGCCGCAATTCCTACGAATGGATGGCCGGCGTACTTGGCACGCCCTACGACTATCCGTTGTCGTCGCGGTTCGACGAGAACGACGCGATCTTCGTCTTCGACAACGTGTTCATCCCCTGGGAGAACGTGCTAATCCACCGCAACATCGAGATCATCAAGACGTTCTATCCGCGCTCCGGCTTTCTCGCTGGCTATCAGTTTCAGGGCTGCACGCGGCTCGCGGTGAAGCTCGATTTCATGGTCGGCATCATTGCCAAGGCGTTGCGCGCGGCGGGCTCCGACGAATTCCGCGGCAACCAGGCGATGCTCGGCGAGGTGATTGCGTGGCGCAATCTGTTCTGGGCGCTGTCCGACGCGATGGCCGGCCAGCCGGCGCCCTGGGTCGGCGACACGGTGCTGCCGAACGCGCAATCGGGGTCCGCCTATCGCGTGTTCGCTGGCGATGCTTTCGCACGCGTGCGTGAGATCGTCGAGAAGATCGTGGCGTCATCGCTGATCTATCTGCCGTCGTCGTCGAAGGACTTCAAGAATCCGGCGGTCGAGCCACACCTTCGGAAGCTCGTCCGCGGCTCCTACGGTATCGACTACAAGGAGCGCATCAAGATCATGAAGCTCCTGTGGGACGCGGTCGGCACCGAGTTCGGCGGCCGCCATGGGCTCTACGAGCGCAACTACGCCGGCAACCACGAGGACATCCGCATCCACGCCATGCTGAACGCCAAGGGCTCCGGCGCCTACGACCGCATGATCGGCTTCGCAGAGCAGTGCATGGCGGACTACGACGAGGACGGCTGGATCAACGGGGCCTGGCTCAATCCCGGGGACGGCAAAGCCGGTACTGACAGCTCTGCGCCCTGAGTGGGTTCCATCCCACCGAACGACCCACTAGATTGCTTTCCAATGAGCTGGATGGACCAACACGACGACATGGCCGGCGCCTTTGCGGCGGTGGCGAAGCTGAAAACGGTGGACATCCAGCCGTTCCGCGACGCTATGTGCCGGCTTGGCGCGGCGGTTCACGTCGTCACCACCGACGGTCCGGCCGGCAAGAGCGGCTTCACCGCGACGGCCGTTTGCTCCGTCTCGGATTCGCCCGCGACGCTTTTGATGTGCATCAACCGCGGCGCCTCGAGCATGCCGGTGCTGCGCGGCAACGGAGTGTTCTGCGTCAACACGTTGCGGGCCGGCGAGGAGATCATCGCCGACACTTTCGCCGGGCGCACCAAGGTCGCCCGCGAGCAGCGTTTCGACAACGGGCAGTGGACCACGCTGACGACTGGCTCGCCGGTGCTCAGTTCCGCGGTGGTGGCGTTCGACTGCCGCGTCACCGAGGTTAAATCGGTGGCCTCTCACGACGTCTATTTCGGCATCGTCGAGGCTATCCACTCCGGTCCGCCCGGCGCGGCGCTGGTCTATCACGACCGCGCCTACAAGCAGGTCTAGCAAAGTTCCATCGTCACGGTTTGGCCGCCAAACCGTCATCCGGCTTCGGGAACGACGATCCTGGGCGGGGCGTTTCCTCAACGGGGCCTATTGCATTGATGGAGAAAAAGCGATGGCTCAGAACCAAAATCCTAACCAGCAACAGCAGAACAACCCGAAGCCAGGTCAGCAGGGCGGCCAGGATTGGGACGAGAAGAAGAAGCCCGGCCAGCAGCAGCAAGGCGGGCAGAAACCCGGCCAGCAGCAGGGCGGCCAGAAGCCGAGCGAACACAATCGCTGACTGGTAGCAAGCGCTGGAAGCCGAAGCCCCGCCTGGCGGCGGGGCTTCGCTTTTCCACGCTATCAACTTATCGGCGCGACATGCCGCAATTACCATCGGCGCTGCATGGGCGTATCCTGGGGGCATGGGTACGATCACAGCGCTGCCGCTGTTTCACCTCTACGGCGATCCGCCGGACGATCAGGCGTTCGATTTCTTCCACGTTGAAACCATCGCGTCGCGCTCCTCGGTGCACGACTGGCTCATTCGCGCACACCGGCATCGCAATCTGTTTCAGATCCTGGTGATCGAAGCGGGTGGCGGGGAGATGACCTTCGAAGCGGCCACGCTGCCGTTCGAGGCGCCGGCAGCCATCCTGGTGCCGCCGACCGTTGCGCACGGCTTCCGCTTCCGGCCGCGGCAGACCGACGGCTGGGTGGTGAGCTTCACCGAGGACGTCGCCGCCGCGCTTGGCGAGCGTTCCGGCGAGGCGCTGAAGCGGCTCAAGGCGCTGGCCGACGACCCGGTTCTGCCGCTCGACGGCGTGCCGGAGATGAAGCGCCTCTCGGCGCTATGCTCCGATCTCAATCGGGAGAGCTTCCTGGCTCGCGAGGGCTTCCGACTCGCGATGCGTGGCTTGCTCGCATTGATTGCGATCGAAGTGGCGCGCCTCGCCGCCAGCCGCGCCCGCACCGGTGCGGTCACGCTCGCCGCAGCGGATACGACCGTCGAAGCGCTGCGCCGGCTGGTCGATGAGCACTTCCGCAAGCAGCGGCTGATCAGCTTCTATGCCGAACAATTGGCGATGACGCCGGACCGGCTCAACGATCACGTCAAGCGGGTCAGCGGCGTCACCGCCGGGCATCTGATCCGGCAGCGCGTGCTGACCGAAGCCAAACGGCAACTCGTCTTCACGGGACAACCGATTCAGGAAATCTCGCACGATCTCGCGTTCGCCGACCCGTCGCACTTCGCGCGCTTCTTCCGCAAGCAGACGGGAATGACGCCGCAGGAGTTCCGCGAGGGCAGGGGCGGCTGACTATTTCGGCCTTGGCTCGCGCAGTTTGGCGTCGGGCTGTTTCAGATCGCCGCGCCGCATCTGCTTCACTGCTTCAATCAGGGCGCGCGCCGCGTTGCGTGTTTCTTCCTGAAAGCTTGCATCACGGTCGAGCGCGTCATGGCTCGTCGCATAAGGCTCCATGTATCCGACATAGCGGCCGACCTGCGAGAGATGTCCGGCGCCGATCAAGCCCATATCGGTGAGCCATGTGATCAGCGCGTCATGCACGGCTTCGGCGCCGGCGGCGTCGCCGTGCACCACGACTGAAAAGACGCGACCTGCCAAGTGACGCGGGTAGTGCCAACCGTCAAGTTCGAGCTGCTTTGCCCGCGCAGCGTCTTTGCCCCCGGTCGATGTCGGATCGGGATTGCCGCCATCAGCGCAGACCAGACGGTCGATCATCAGCTTGAGCACGCTCGGCGTCTGATACCAGTTCACCGGACAGAGGATCATCACGCCGTGTGCGGCGGCCCACATCGGATAGATGTCGTTCATCCAGTCCTGCACCTGACCGAGCGAATGGTTTGGGTAACAGGTGCATGGCCAATGGCAGAGCGGCATCGCCGTCGAGACGCAGGTCTTGCAGGGATAGATGTTGCGCCCGTACTCGGACGTCAGTCGGCTCAAATCGAGAAATTCGATTTCAAGTCGAGGTTCGGCATCGAAGACTTCGCGCGCTGTTTGCGCCAACCGGAACGTCTTGGACATTTCGCCGGGACAGGTGTGCTCGCTTCGCGCCGCGCCGTTGATTAGGAGGAGGCGTGACGGCGACGCGGGATCCTTTTGCTGACGATCGGCCATTTCGATCCGCTGACGCGCTTCGATCCAGTCAATCGACAGATCGTAATTCGGATCGGTGTAGCCTGAACCGGCCTTTCGGGTGTGCGGCGCCTTGCGAGAGTTATCGTAGGCATCCCATGCGGCATCGGTGATGAGGTCGAGCGCGTCATTGATCGGCTCAAACGACGGATCGGCAAATCGCTGATGGTATCGCCGCGCGAACTCCTCGCGCGTCAGCCGAACGTCGGGCATTCCCTTTCGGCTTTCGGCCATGGCTGTGCTTCCGCGGCCCCCGCGGACGATAAGTCGCAAGTCGGCAATCGGTTCAGCAAGGAACGGGAAAAGGCCGTCAGGACAGCTTGCCGGCGTCCTTGAGCGCTTCTTCCGCGACCTTCATGGCGTGATTGCCGGCTGGGACGCCGCAATAGACAGCCTGCTGCAGCACGATTTCCTTGATGTCGTCGGCGGAGAAACCGGCTTCGGTGAGTGCGGCACGAACGTGCAACTTGAACTCCTCCCAGCGCCCAAGCGAAATCATGGTGCCCATCACCAGCACCCGGCGTGTGCGCTCGTCGAAATGCGGCCGCGTCCAGATTTCGCCCCAGGGCGAACGCGTGATGAAATCCTGCCACTCGGAATTGAACGCGTTGCGATCGGAGTCCGCGCGGTCGACCCAGGCAGCACCGAGCACCTTGCGCCGCATCTTCATACCAAGCGCAAGACGTTCCTTCTCGTCCATAACGATCTCCTCGTTGCTATTTGAGGAAGTTCAGCACCGCGTCCGTATAAGCCTTGGGCTGCTCGACGTTGGAAATGTGCGCGGTCTCCAGCGAGACGATTTTGGCGCCCTTGATCATCTTCTGAATGTCGGCGCCCCATTCCGGCAGGGTCGCCGGATCCTTGGCGCCGACGATGACCAGCGTGGGCGCGGTGATGCGTGGCGTCGACTGCCGGAAATCCATGTCGCGCACGGCTTCAGAGCACGCGATGAAGCCCTCCGGCTTGGTGCCGAGGAACATCGCCTTGATCCTGTCGGTGGAGGCGGCGGAGCTGTCGCGGAACGGCTTGGTGAACCAGCGCTCCATCATGGTGTCGGCCAGCGCGCCGAGACCCTTGTCCTGCACGAACTTGATGCGGTCGTTCCAGGGCTGCTTGTCGGCGTAATAGTAATTCGTGTTGGAGAGCACGAGCTTCTCGACGCGATCCGGCGCGTTGGCGCCGAGCCACTGCCCGACCATGCCGCCCATCGACAAGCCACACCAGTTGAATTTCTTGACGCCGAGATGGTCGGCGATCGCCAGCACGTCGCGGCCGAGCCGCTCCATTGTGTAGGGGCCCTTCGGCACGCCCGACTTGCCGTGGCCACGGCGGTCGTAACGCACCACGCGGAAATGCTGCGCCCACGTTTTCACCTGTTCGTCCCACATGTGCATGGTGGTGCCGAGCGAATTGCAGAGGATCAGGGCCGGTGCGTTGGTTTGACCTTCGACCTCGTAATACAGCTCGCAGCCGTCATCAGCCTTGATCATGGGCATCGTTTCCTCGCGCGGGTTGGTTCTTTGCCGGAACACCAATCGCACGGGTGTGGCCGTTGCGTCGAGCCGCTGAGCCCTGCGATCGGGGAAGGTCAGGCCGTCTTGTGCTTCTGCTCGGCAGCATCGGGCTGCTCGTTTTCGTTTTCGGCCGCGCGCGCGAACACCTCGAGCAACGCGCCCGGCTCGTCCTCCGGCTGTTCGATCGACGGTGCGTCGGCGATCACAGCGGGAGCGGGCTCCTGTGCAACCACAGGCTCGGCCGCCACAACCTGTGCCGGAATGGGCTCGGGAGTGGGCGCTGGCTCCTGTACCGATGCTACCACTGGCGCTGGCTCAGCCTTTGCCGGCTCGGCGGCCGGAGGCGTCGCAGGTTTGGTCAGGTCCGAAATGGTCTGGTCGATCAGCGCGGACGCCGCGGCTACTGCTTGGCCCAACGACCCAACGGGTTTTTCGGCTGCGACGCTCGGCGCGGGCGCTGCAGCAGACGCTTCCGTGGCAAGGAGCGATGGCTTGACCGCGGACGTGGCGGTTGAAATCGCCGCAAGATGGTCCGCTCGCGCGGTCGAGAGCTTTGGGTCGGTAAGATGCGCTACGCTGCTGCTGCGCCGGACCGCGCGGCCCTGTGCCGATGCAACCAGCCGGTCGATAAAGGTTTGCGCCGAGCCTTGATAGTGGTTCGGCATGAACAGCCGCGCGAGCTCACCGGCGTTGAAATGTGCTTTGACCTTATCGCTCTCCGCGATCACGTCCTTGAATGTCCGCTTGTCGTTCGCCGCCTGACGGACCATCTCGGCGACCAGTTCATGCGCTTCGGCGCGGCCCAGCTTCTCGGCGAGCGCGAACGATATGTGCTCGGCCAGCACTAAGCCGCCGCTCGCTTCGAGGTTGGCCTTCATGCGTTCGACGTCGACCGTCAGACCTTCGGCGATGTCGACCACGGCGCGTAGCGTCCCGGACACGACCAGGGCGAGAGCAGGGAACGTAACCCATTCCACCTGCCAGCCGCCGACGGCGCGCTCGTGCTCCTGGATCTGTGCATTGAGGATCGTCGCCGCGAGATTGGGGGCGAGCATCGCCGCCGACAGCGCGGTCGCAGCGCCGATCGGATTGCGTTTGTGCGGCAGCGTTGAGGAGCCGCCACGGCCGGCCGCGGATGGCTCGAATGCCTCTCCGACTTCGCTTTGCATCAGCAGCGCCACATCGCGTGCGATCTTGCCGCAGGTTCCGGCGAGGATCGCGAGCGCTCCGGCGACTTCGGCAAAACGGTCGCGGTGCGTGTGCCACGGTGCATCGGGTACGGCGAGGTCGAGTTGCGCGGCCAATCGCTCGGAGACATCGAGGCCTTTTTCCTCAAGCGCCGCCAGCGTGCCGGCGGCGCCGCCGAATTGCAGCACCAGCGCTTCCTTGCGCAGCCGCCGCAGCCGTTCGCGTGAGCGCGCCAGCGCCGCGGCATAGCCCGCGAGCTTGAGACCGAATGGCATCGGCAGCGCCTGCTGGAGCAGGGTGCGCGCCATGGTCATGTTGCGGCGGTGGCGGCCGGCAAGTGTGGTCAGCGCTGGGGTGGCGCGGTCGAGATCCTTGAACAGCGTGTCGATCACTGTGCGCAGCTCGAGCACCATGGCGGTGTCAATGACGTCCTGGCTGGTCGCGCCCCAGTGGACGTAGCCGGCTGCCTTCTTGCTGCTCTTGCCGACCTCGGCGATCAGCGCGTTAATCAGCGGGGTTGCGAGGTTGCCCGCGATGATGGTGCCTTCCGCCAGCGCTGCGAGGTCGTAGTGCCGGGCCTGGCAGGCCTCGGCGATGGTGCCGGCATGGCCGGCCGGCACGATGCCGACCGCAGCCTCGGCGCGCGCAAGCGCGGCCTCGAAGTCCAACATCCGCTGTACGCGGGCGCGGTCGTCGACCACGCCGCGCATCTCGGCGGTCGAGTAGAGTGGCGCCAGCAACGATGACGGGGACAGGGGGTTAGTCATAGCCGGGCAAACATTTATTCCCCCGGGCGTCCCGCGCCAACCCCAAATTGCACCCCGAAAGGGCGGCGTTTTAGCCAGCCTTTGCGAATGAAGCAAAAGCGCCTAGTTTGCCGTTAACCACGTTTCGAGCAGGGCCGATGTGCGGCCCGACCGTCCGGTCAGCCGAGACGTTTCCTGTTCCTGGGCACTTTGAAGGATTTGTGACGATGGCGATGGTGATGACAGGCGAGCAGCAACTCGCCGCCCCCCGCGAAAAAGTGTGGGCGATGCTCAACGATCCCGCTGTCCTTAAATCCTGCATCCCGGGCTGCGAGACCTTGGACGTGATCGGCGAGAACGAGTTCCAGGCTGTCGCCACGAACAAGATCGGGCCGGTGAAGGCCCGCTTCAAAGGCAAGGTCCGTCTGACCGACCTCGATCCACCCAACGGCTACAAGATTTCGGGCGAGGGCGACGGCGGCGTTGCCGGCTTCGCCAAGGGTGGCGCGTCCGTGAACCTGACCGACAAGGACGGTGGCACGCTGCTGACCTACAACGTCGAGGCGCAGATCGGGGGCAAGCTTGCCCAACTCGGTCAGCGCCTGGTCAATGGGGCGGCCAAGAAGATGGCCGACGATTTCTTCGTGCGCTTTGCCGCTGCGGTGAAGGGCTGATCTGCCGTTCACGCCCTTGACCCGCGATGCCGCCGCATCGCAAGCTGCACTTGTTCCAAAGACGGAATTGAGCGAAAAACGTCCAGTTTCGCGCCGTTTTATTTCCCCGGCTTGAGTTCACGGGGTCAAAACGGGCTGTTAGACGCGGATTGGTTGAGGAGGAAGTATCTATGCCTACCGTATCGATGACGGTGAACGGAAAAGCCGTCAGCGCGGACGTCGATGTCCGCACCCTCCTGGTCCAGTATCTGCGTGAAAGCCTCCGCCTCACCGGCACCCATGTCGGCTGCGACACCTCGCAGTGCGGGGCCTGCGTCATTCATCTCGACGGCAAGGCGGTGAAGTCCTGCACTATGCTCGCCGTCCAGTGCGAAGGCGCGCGGGTCACGACCATCGAAGGGCTCGCTGCGTCGGACGGCCCATTGCATCCGATGCAAGAAGCCTTCCGTGAGAACCACGGTCTGCAATGCGGCTTCTGCACGCCCGGCATGGTGATGGCGGCGGTCGACATGGTCTACCGCAAGGGCAACGAGCTCGACGAACACACTATCCGGCAGGAGCTCGACGGCAACCTGTGCCGCTGCACCGGCTATCACAACATCGTCAAATCGATCGCGGCCGGCGCCAAGGCCATGAAGGGGCATCCGCAGCCTGCGTAGTCACGGCGGCGCTAATCACCTTTCGCGAAGTAGATCGGAATTCGGAGACTGAACGATGTACGCCTTCAAATATCACCAGCCGAAGACGGTCCGTCAGGCGGCCAATCTGCTCGCCAAATTCCCCGAAGCGAAGGTGCTGGCCGGCGGCCACTCGCTCATTCCGGTGATGAAGCTGCGGCTGGCGAGCCCGTCCGACATCGTCGACATCAACGGCGTCGAGGGTCTTTCGAGCATTGAAGTCAAAGGCCGCTCGGTCGTGATCGGCGCCATGGCACGGCACTTCGAAGTGGCGAACGCGCAGGTGCTGCAGGACGTGCTGCCCGCGCTTGCCGGCGTGCCGGGCTCGATCGGCGATCCGCACGTGCGCCATCGCGGCACGATCGGCGGCTCGGTCGCCAACAACGATCCCAACGCCGACTATCCGGCGGCGTGCCTTGGACTCGGCGCCACCATCATCACCAACAAGCGGCGCATCGCCTCGGACGATTTCTTTACCGGCATGTTCTCGACCGCGCTCGAGCCGGACGAGATCATCACCAAGTTGAGCTTCCCGCTCGCCAAGAAGGCGGCGTACCAGAAGTTCAAACACCCGGCGTCGGGCTTCGCGCTGGTCGGCGTGTTCGTGTCGAAGCGCGGCTCCGACATCCGCGTGGCGGTGACGGGCGCCGGCTCGAATGGCGTGTTCCGCGTGAAGTCGTTCGAGGAGGCGCTCAAGAAGCGCTTCTCGCCGAAGTCGATCGAGGGCATAGCCGTGCCCGCCGACGGCATGAACTCCGACATTCATGCCAGCGCGGAATACCGCGCGCATCTGATCGGCGTGCTGGCCCGCCGCGCGCTCGCCGCGGCGTAGCGCCCGATGCACTGTCATCACCGGGCCGGCGTGAAGCGCCGAGTCCCGGTGATCTCGCTTAGGATGGCAGGCATGCGCCCACCTTGCCGAGATGGCCGGGACAGGCCCGGCCATGACGGAGTAAATAGCGGGCCATGAACAAGGTCGAAAAAGCCACCGGCATTCCCGCCTCGATCGACGCCACCCTCGACCTGCTCGCGAGCGCGGATTATCTCGCCGACCGTTCCCTCGCCACGGTGCTGTTCCTGGCGCTCAAGATGGGCCGGCCGATCTTCCTCGAAGGCGAGGCGGGCGTCGGCAAGACCGAGATCAGCAAGGTGCTGGCGTCGACGCTCGGCCGCCGCCTGATCCGCCTGCAGTGCTACGAGGGCCTCGACGTCGGCTCGGCGGTCTACGAGTGGAACTACGCCGCGCAGATGATCGCGATCCGCGCTGCCGAAGCGCAGGGTGGCGCCAACCGTGAGCGCATCGAACAGGACGTGTTCTCCGAGCGCTTCCTGATCAAGCGTCCGTTATTGCAGGCGCTGGAGCCCGATCCGGCCGGTGCGCCGGTGCTGCTGATTGACGAACTTGACCGCAGCGATGAGGCATTTGAAGCGTTCCTGCTCGAAGTGCTGGCGGACTTCCAGGTCACCATCCCGGAGCTTGGCACGGTCAAGGCCGAGCGGCCCCCGATTGTCGTCATCACCTCCAATCGCACCCGCGAAATCCACGACGCGCTCAAGCGCCGCTGCCTCTATCACTGGGTCGGCTACCCGAACGCGGCGCGCGAGCTCGAGATCGTGCGCGCCAAGGTGCCCGGAATTGCCAAGAAATTGTCCGAGCAGGTGGTCGGTTTCGTGCAGGCGCTGCGCAAGCAGGACTTGTTCAAGTCGCCGGGCGTTGCCGAGACGCTCGACTGGGCCACCGCACTGGGCGAGCTTGATGCGATGTCGCTCGATCCGACGACGGTGTCCGACACGCTGGGTGTGCTGCTGAAGTATCAGGATGACATTGCCAAGCTCGAAGGCGGCAAGGTCAAGGAATTGCTCGATCAGGTGCAGGCGGAGCTAAGGGCCGCCGAGTAACCCCATGCAGGATCCGCAGGGAAAGCTCGCCGAGAACATCGTCTACTTCGCACGTGCTTTGCGTGCGGCGGGCATTCCGGTCGGCCCTGGGTCGGTGCTGGATGCGCTCACCGCAGTGCGCGCCGCCGGCGTCGGTACGCGCGACGATTTCTACTGGACGCTGCACGCGGTGTTCGTCAAGCGGCACGACCATTCGATTCCTGTTCGACCAGGCGTTCAAGATCTTCTTCCGCAAGCGCGGCTACCTCGAGCAGTTGATGGCGATGATGGCGCCGGAAATGTCCGGCGCCCCGGTTGCGGACCAGCCGGTGGCGTCGCAGCGCGTGCTCGATGCGCTGTTCTCCGGCGCCGAGAAGCAGGAGCGCGAGAAGGACGAGTACGAGGTGGACGCACGCTTCACCGTGTCGGATCGAGAAGTGCTGGAGAAAAAGGACTTCGCGCAGATGACTGCCGCGGAGATCGCTGCCGCCAAGCAGGCGATCCAGCACCTGGTGCTAGGCTTCGATGAGGTGAAGACCCGGCGGCTGGCACCCGATCCGCACGGCCATCGCATCGATTTGCGCCGCACGCTGCGTTCAAGCCTGAAGGCCGGCGGCGCGGTGATCGATCTCAAGTACCGCGGCCGCAAGAAACGGGTGCCGCCGATCGTGGCGCTGCTCGATATTTCGGGATCGATGGGCCAGTACACCCGGCTCTTTTTGCATTTCCTGCATGCCATCACCGACGAGCGAAAGCGCGTTTCGACGTTCCTGTTCGGTACGCGGCTGACCAACGTCACCCGCGCGCTCAAGGAGAAGGATCCCGACGAGGCGCTCGCGGCCTGTTCGGCGTCGGTGCTCGACTGGTCCGGCGGCACGCGGATCGCGACGTCGTTCGCGCATTTCAATAAGCTGTGGGCGCGGCGCGTGCTGACCCAGGGCGCGGTGGTTCTGCTATTCACGGATGGGCTGGAGCGCGATCCTGACGTACGGCTCGGCTTCGAAATCGACCGGCTGCACCGCTCGTGCCGGCGGCTCATTTGGCTCAACCCATTGCTGCGGTTTGAGGGCTTCGAGGCCAAAGCCCGCGGCATCAAAGTCATGCTGCCGCACGTTGACGAACTGCGACCGATCCACAATCTGGAGTCCATGGGAGAACTCTGCCGCGCCTTGTCGGCGCATGGCAGGCATGTTGATCCGAAGACATGGCTGGCTAGAGTAGCGTAATATCCACTTGAATATAACGTTGCGCGGGGCGGATTGTCCGGCCGTAGGCGCAAAAGGAGACCTAAAATGCTGGCTCGTGATGAGGACATCCTCAAAGCCGCCGAGGATTGGAAGAAGGCGGGCAGGGGCGTGGCGCTGGCCACGGTGGTCCAAACGTGGGGTTCGGCGCCGCGTCCGGTCGGCTCCAATCTGGTGATCGATGATCAAGGCAATTTCCTGGGCTCGGTGTCAGGTGGCTGCGTCGAAGGCGCGGTCGTTACCGAGGCAATCGACGTGATCGAAAGCGGCAAGCCGAAGACATTGGAATTCGGTGTTGCCGATGAGGCCGCCTGGAAGGTCGGCCTGTCGTGCGGTGGCACCATCCGGGTGTTTGTCGAGAAGGTCGAATAATGCGCCTCGATATTCTGAAAGCGCTGAACGAGGAGCGCGCTGCGCGGCGCGCGGCAATCGTCGTCACCAATCAGGACAACGGCGCGCAGCGTCTGGTGACGGCGAAGGATATCTCCGCCGATCCGCTCAAGAAGATGCTGGAAGAACATCTCAGAACAGCCAAGAGCGGCCTCGAGGAAACGCCGGAAGGCAAGGTATTCCTCACCGTCCACGTGCCTTCGCCGAAGCTTGTCATTACCGGCGCAGTCCATATCAGCCAGACGCTGGCGCCGATGGGGCAGCTTTTGGGCTATGACGTGACGATCGTCGATCCGCGCACCGCGTTTGCGAGCGTGGAGCGCTTTCCAGACGTGAAGGTGATTGCCGAGTGGCCCGACGTCGCGTTGCCGCCGATTGGTATCGACCGCTACACGGCTTTCGTTGCTTTGACCCACGATCCGAAGATCGACGATCCCGGCCTGACGCTCGCCTTGAAAAGCGACTGCTTCTACATCGGCGCGCTCGGTTCACGGAAGACCCATGCACGGCGTGTCGCGCGCCTCAAGGAGGAACGGGGCTTCTCCGACAACGAGATTGGCCGTATCCATTCGCCGATCGGTCTCGATATCGGCGCGGTGTCGCCGGCCGAAATAGCCGTTGCGATCATCGGTGAGATTACCGCGCGGCTACGTCAGACGGACTCGGCATGAAGTTCGGTCCGGTGCCGCCGCACGACGCGCTGGGCGCGACTGCCGTGCACACCATCCGCCAGGGTTCGCTGGTGCTCAAGAAGGGCACGCTGATCGGCCCCGCGGAAGTGAAGGCGCTGGAGGCGGCCGGGATTCCACAGGTCGTGGTTGCGCGGATCGAGCCGGGCGACGTTTCTGAAGACGAGGCGGCCGCTTCGATTGCCGCCGCCGTGGCGGGGCAGGGCGTTCGGGTCGATCGCGCCTTTACAGGCCGCGCCAACCTGTTCGCGGAAGGCGCCGGTGTGCTGGTCGTCGACAAGGATGGTATTGACCGGCTCAACCAGATCGACGAAGCCATCACCTTCGCCACCTTGCCGGCATTCAAGCCGGTGGTGCCGGGCGAGATGATCGCGACGGTCAAGATTATCCCGTTCGCCGTCGACAGCGCCGCGCGCGCCGCGGCGTTGGCGGTTGCCAAGCCGTCTTTCGTTCGTGTCGCTCCCTACAAGATCAAGAAGATCGGCGTGATCTCCACGTTGCTGCCCGGGCTGGCGTCCAAGGTCGTGGACAAGACCCTGAAGATCACCCAGGAGCGCCTGGCCCCGGCGGGCGCGAGCATCATCGCTGAACGTCGCGTGCCGCACGACCAGGTCGCGCTTGCCAAAGCGCTCGATGAGGTTCTCAACGACGGCGCGGAACTGGTGGTTGTATTTGGCGCGTCGGCGATCGCCGATCGGCGTGACGTGATTCCCGCCGCGGTCGAGGCGATCGGCGGACGGATCGAGCATTTCGGGATGCCGGTCGATCCCGGCAATCTGATGCTGATCGCCAGCGCGCGGGGCCAGCCACTGATCGGTGCGCCGGGTTGCGCGCGTTCGCCCAAGGAAAACGGCTTCGATTGGGTGCTGATGCGGCTCCTGGCCGGACTTTCCGTGTCGCGCTCCGACATTACCGGCATGGGCGTGGGCGGGTTGCTGATGGAGATCGTGACGCGGCCGCAGCCGCGCGACGAGCCGGTGAAGTCCGATGGACGGCGTATCGCGGCGATTATCCTCGCCGCCGGCCGCTCGACCCGCATGGGCGGGCCGAACAAGCTGCTCGCCGAGATCGGCGGCCGCCCATTGGTGCGTATCGCGGTGGAGGAGGCGCTCGCCTCGCGCGCGCGTCCGGTGATCGTGGTGACAGGACATCAACGCGACACGGTCGAGGCGGCGCTCAATGGCTTGAAGGTCGAGCGCGTTCATAATCCGTATTTCGCACAGGGGCTCTCCACCTCCGTCAAAGCAGGGCTTGCCGCGGTGCCGGACGATGTCGATGGCGCGATCATTTGCCTTGGCGACATGCCGCAGGTTGACGCAGCTTTAATCGATCGGTTGGCGACGACGTTCGATCCGGAGCGCGGCGCGCTGATCGTGGTGCCGACCGTCGACGGCAAGCGCGGCAACCCGGTGGTGTGGTCGCGTCGGTTTTTTCACGAGCTCGCGACGCTGGAGGGCGACGTCGGCGCGCGTCACCTGATCGCACGCTATCCGGAGGCAGTGGCTGAAGTTGTGGCCAGCGATCATGCAGCCTTCGTCGATGTCGACACCCCTGAAGCCCTGAAGCGCGTGAAGGCCGAAATCGAACGTGGTTAAACGACATTTTCTGACCGGTCCTGTTACCCCCGTTTTACGACTTCCCGCTTAAATGCTGGCTTTCCGAGGGGGGCAGCCATGGGCGTATTTCTTCGCACCAGTCTGAGCGCCGTCAGCGCTGCCGCCTTGGTGCTTGCGGGCGTTGCGCCGACGCGAGCCGCCGGTGCGCTGGCGATCGGCGCATGTGCAGCTACGGCTACGCCTACGACTATCCCACCCCGGAAGCAGCGCAAGCCGCGGCCATTGAGAAGTGCTTCGGTGACTGCAAGCAGGTGGTCACCACCAAGAAGGGCTGCGTCGCCTATGCGATCGATGGAAGGAAGCCGTGTGGGCCGAATGGCTTTGCTAACGCACCACGGCTGGGCGAGGCGCAGAACACTGCGCTCAAGTTCTGCTATAAGCATGGCGGCAAGGACTGTGTGATCCGCGCTTGGATCTGTACTCCAAAGGCTGATCGCTGCCAAGCCTCTGTGATTTCACAACTTTACCTACTCGAATAGTTGCGACCGGGCCTTGAGTCTGGCTTTGGTTTGCCGTAAATATGACTGACCAGTCAGTCATATTTGTCCATGGCGAAGATCTCGATCAGCAACCCACGGCAAGCCGCACCACGCGGCGCCGCGCGACCCGCTGCCCCGGAAGGAGCGCGAGCTAAGCGTAGCGCCGAGCGGCGTGATGCCATTCTGGCGGCCGCGCTTGAGGAGTTTTCCGGTCATGGCTTCGAAGCTGCGAGGCTCGAGGACATGGCGCGCCGGGCCGGCGTCGCTAAGGGTACGATCTATCTCTACTTTGCCGACAAGGAGACGCTGTTCCAGGAGTTGATCCGCTGGCAGCTCACGCCGGTGGTTGGGGCCTTCGAGCATGCCGCGCGGGCCGACGTCCCGTTTCGCCTGATCGCCAATCAAATGATCGAGATGTTCGTGCGCGAAATCTACGGCACGCGCCGCAAGGATGTGATCCGCCTGATCGTCAGCGAAGGCCCGCGTTTTCCCAAGCTTGCAGAGTTCTACTATCGCGAGGTGCTGTCGAGAATTATCGAGGCGTTCCGCGGTGTTCTGCGCCGTGCTGTCGAGCGCGGTGAACTCAAGAGCGACGTATTCGTCAAATTTCCGCAGCTGCTGGTGTCGCCTGGTCTGGTCGCGATCCTTTGGAACGGCTTGTTCGATCGCTTTGAGCCGCTCGATCCGCGTGCGCTAATGAAAGCTCATTTCGATATCATCCTGAATGATGGGAGGGCGGGATGATCCGCCGCATTTGTTTTGTGATTGCGCTCGCCGCCGCGCTCGCCGGCTGCGGCAACTCGAACGACAACGCCTTCCAGGGCTGGGTCGAGGCGGATTTGATCTTTGTCAGTCCGGATGAGAGCGGTCGCGTGGAAACCTTGTCCGTCCGCGAAGGCGATGCGGTGACGCAGGGTGCGCCGTTGTTCACCGTTGATCCTGATCTGCAGCAGGCCGACGTTGCGCTCGCGCAAGCGTCCGTCACCAATGCGCGGTACGCATATGAACGTGCTCAGGCGCTTCTCAAGACTGCAGCCGGCACGCAGCGCGCGCTCGACGATGCCGAAGCTGCGCTGCGCACTGCCGAGGCGCGGCTTAACTCAGCGCAGACGCGGCTGGCACGCCGCAAGGTGTTCAGTCCGGTCACGGGTAGCGTGCAGCAGATTTATTACCGCCCTGGCGAAATGGTGCTGGCGGGCCGGCCGGTGGTGGCGTTGCTGCCCCCCGGCAACATCAAGGTCCGTTTCTTCGTGCCGGAGACGGAATTGCCGAAGATTTCCCTCGGCGAAAACCTGAAAATCACATGCGACGGCTGCCGCGCAGATGTCGCAGCCCGCGTGACCTTCATTTCGCGTAGCTCCGAGTTCACGCCGCCGGTGATCTACAGCCAGGAGGAGCGCTCCAAGCTCGTGTTCATGGTCGAGGCGAGAACGGATACGCCGGAAACGTTGCGGGTTGGACAGCCTGTCACCGTGACGCTGCAGCCGGCCCAGCCGGAGGCCAAGCGGTGAGCGCAGCGCCTGACATCGTTATCGATGTCCACGGCCTGACGAAGAGTTTCGACGGCCGCGTGGTGGTGCGCGACCTGTCGCTGCAGGTCAAACGCGGCGCGATCTACGGCTTCCTCGGCCCGAATGGTTCCGGCAAGACCACGACGATCCGCATGCTGTGCGGCCTGCTTACCCCGGACGCTGGCACAGGCACTTGCCTCGGCTACGACATTCGCACCGAGACCGAGAAGATCAAGCGCCAGATCGGTTACATGACGCAGCGCTTCAGCCTGTATCAGGATCTGTCGGTACGCGAGAACCTGGAATTCGTGGCACGCATCTACGGCCTGCCGAAGCCGGCCGATGCCGCAGGCGAAATGATCGCACGGCTTGGGCTCGAAGGCCGTCAGAACCAGATCGCGGGTTCCTTGTCCGGCGGCTGGAAGCAGCGTCTTGCACTTGGCGCCTGTACGTTGCCCGGCCCGCAGCTCCTGCTGCTCGACGAGCCGACCGCAGGCGTCGATCCTAAGGCGCGGCGTGAGTTCTGGAACGAAATCCATGCGCTTGCGGCCCAGGGCCTCACCGCGCTTGTATCCACGCACTATATGGACGAAGCCGAGCGCTGTCACGAGATCGCGTACATCGCCTATGGCGAGCTTTTGGCGCACGGCACGGTCGATGAGGTGATCCGCGAGGCTGGCCTCACGACCTATAGCGTTGCTGGCGAAGGGCTGGCGGCCCTGGCCGAAGATCTCGAAAAGCGCCCCGGTATCGACACGGTGGCGCCCTTCGGTAACAGCCTGCACGTCTCAGGGAGCGACCGCACGGCGCTGGAAGCCGCCATTGCATCCAGCCGCAGCAACCCCAAGCTCAACTGGACGGTCATTGACGCCTCGCTCGAAGACGTCTTCATCGGCCTGATGAACCGCGCCAAGGACAACATTCAATGAGCAGGTTCGGCCGCAGCGGTTTCTGGCGCCGGGTCGGTGCGATGATCCTCAAGGAGTTCGTGCAGCTTCGCCGCGACCGCATCACGTTCGCAACCATTATCACCATTCCGCTGATGCAGCTTGTGCTGTTCGGCTACGCCATCAACACGCAGCCGCGTGGCCTGCCGACCGCCGTGTTGCTGCAGGAATCGAGCGACGTCGGCCGCTCGATTCTCAAGGCGTTGGAGAACACGAAGTATTTCAAGGTCACGCATCAAGTCCGCGACGAGGCCGAGTTCGACCGTCTGCTCGCGTCAGGCGAAGTGCTGTTCGCGGTCGAAATCCCGCGCGGCTTCGAGCGTGCGTTGCGTCGGGGCGATCGCCCGTCGCTGCTGATCGCGGCCGACGCGACCGACCCCGTTGCGACCAGCTCGGCGATGGCGGCGCTCAACAACCTGGTGCAGACGGCGCTGCGCAACGATCGCGCCATTCCGGCGAGCGGCCCGCCGCCATTCGAGATACGCCAACACGCGCGCTACAACCCAGCCGCGTCGAGCCAGCTCAACATCGTACCGGGCCTGATGGGCACCATCCTGACCTTGACCATGCTGATCTTCACGGCGCTCTCGGTGACCCGCGAGGTCGAGCGCGGCACCATGGAAAATCTGCTGTCGATGCCGATCACGCCATTCGAGATCATGCTCGGCAAGATTGCCCCTTACGTGCTGATCGGTTTCCTTCAGGCGATGTTGATCGTGGGCGCAGGCGTTGCGCTGTTCGACGTTCCAATCCTCGGTGACCTGACGTTGCTTGCACTGCTCTCGACGCTGTTCATCGCTACCAACCTGGCGATCGGCTACACCTTCTCGACGTTGGCGCAGAACCAGCTCCAGGCCATCCAGATGGCCATGATGTTCTTTCTGCCCAACATGCTTCTATCGGGCTTCGTCTTTCCATTCCTCGGCATGCCGGTTTGGGCGCAATGGTTCAGCGAATTCTTGCCGCTCACGCATTTCATCCGCATCGTACGCGCGATCATGCTGAAAGGATCGACCCTTGCAGACCTGCACTATGACGCGCTGTGGCTTGCCGGGTTGATGGCGATCGCGATGGTTATCGCCGTGACGCGCTTCCGCCGCACGCTGGACTAGAATCGCGCTACATCCGCATCAACAGCCCAAGCTTGCCGTAGAGACCGTCGCGGCTGTCGGTGTCCGTCGCCCAGCCTAGCGACCCGGACCACTCGAACCATCTGTACTTGAGACCGGTGACGTGTGCGCCGACACGGAATTGCTGGTAGTTGTCGCCGGCCGCGAAGCCCTGCACCTCCGGTCCGAGGTAGTAGCGATCGAGGATCTTCCAACCGAACGCGAAGCGCGCGTTGTAGGTGGTGTCGATGGTGGAGATCATGCCGTCCGCCGCGATCATGGTGAACGGCGTCGGCTCGTACCAAAGCTCGGCGTTGACGCGCAATCCGACATAGCCGCCGCGCAGGCCGGCGGAGGGGTCGTCAGGCGTCAGGCGATGGTTCTGGAAATCCAATCCGCCGTAGATCGTCGCGATGAATTTTCCGCGCACAAATCGATAGCCGGGCAGGATGGTGGCGGCGAGCAGCCGGCCGCTCACCTCGGTGTTGTTCAGCGCGCCTGAGATGTAGCGGTAGTTTCCGCCGCCGAACATGACCTTGAGCGCGAAGCCTTCCTTGTCGACTCCGCCAGGCGACCAGACCGTTCCGGCATGCACGAAGCCGCCGTGCCGCCAGAGGTCCGTGGTGGAGAACAGGAGAAAACGAGCCTCGTCGCGGCGGGGTGGTTCACCCCCGGCCCACGCGGACACAACAAACAAGCTGAGCGCCGCGGCGGATGCAGCGGCGACACTCCGAACTCGACACATCGAGGCCCCCGGCGCCGTGAAACAACGCCATCCTCGGCCACGACGGTAATCCCGCGCAGGTTGCAAAGTAAAGGGGCGCCATCTCAAAAACGCATGTGGCACCGGGGTTTCGAGGGTTGCTACGCCAGGCGGGCAGGGCGCCGGAATCCGAATAGGTTCATCGGCAACAATGGCGTATATCAAGGCAACGGCTCTCTGAAGCCGCGATTCCAAGGCACCCAATGTCCCATTCCAGCGCGATGACTGCCGGCGAGGACAAACGCCGGCGCCTGTCGATCGGCTTCAATAACTTCGCGCACGCCGTCGACCACTACGTCATGCTGATTTTCCCGACCGTGGTGATCGGGCTGATGGCGATCTACGGCAAGACCTATGCCGAGCTGATCGCGCTCGGCACGGCGTCGTTCTTTGCATTCGGCCTGTTCTCGTTGCCGGCGGGTTGGCTCGCGGACCGCTGGAGCCGCCGCAACATGATGGCGGTGTTCTATATCGGTTGTGGCGTGAGCCTGATCGGTGCTGCGCTCGCCCCCAACCTGATCGTGCTGGCGGTCGCGTTGTTCGCGCTCGGCATCTTTGCCGCGATCTATCATCCGGTCGGCACCGCGATCGTGGTATCCGAAGCAGTCAATCGCGGCCGCACGCTCGCTTTGAACGGCGTGTGCGGCAATCTCGGCGTTGCTTTTGCCGCCGGCATCACCGCAATGCTGACCGCGTGGGTCGGCTGGCGCGGGGCGTTTCTGATCCCGGCGGTCATCTGCATCGCGACGGGCATTGCGTACCTGGTGATGGTTCCGGGTGACCGCCACAAGGCCGCGGACCGCAGCTCTTCGCCCGAGGTGCGGCTGGCCATGTGGCTGATGGTCTCGGTGTTTGGGGTGTTCGTTCTGATCGGGGTCACGGCGGGTCTCGTTTTCAACACCGTGACCATTGCGCTGCCGAAGGTGATCGACGAACGGATCAGCGACGTCTCGCTGGTGGCCGTTGGCGGCATGGCGACCGTCGTTTTTCTCGCCGGTGCTGTCGCGCAATTTACGGTGGGGCGCGTGCTCGAGAAATACCCGCCGCATCTTGTCTTTGCGGTGGTTGGATTTCTGCAATTCGTCGGCGTGGCCTGGGTGGTCTACGCGACCGGCTACATGCTGCTACTGGCATTGGCCTTCGCGATGGCGTTCATCTACGCCCAAGTGACCGTGAACGATTTCGTCATCGCGCGCTACACGGCGGACGCTTGGCGCGGCCGGATCTATGCGGTGCGCTACTTCATCACGTACCTGATCTCAGGCGCGGCGGCGTCGATGATCGCTTTCCTGCATGGCCGCGGCGGCTTCGATCTGGTGCTGGGCGTGATCGCCGTCGTGGCCCTCGGTTTCGTGATCGGCACGGCATTCGTCGCCCTGCTGGTCAACGGCGTCGAGCGCGACGCCAGGGTCGCGCAGCCCGCCGAATAGTCAGAACAGAGGCGGCACCAGGTCGATGACGCGTGCCCCGGTGCGCGCCGTCACGACCTCCGCGATCTTGCTGCGGTGGCAATGATCGACGTCGCGCTCGTAGCAGAGCAGACAGATGCGCTTGCCGCTCTCGACCAGCGCAACGAGCTCTTCCATCTCGGCGATGACGGCCTTGGTCTTGAGGTGCTTGCCGTAAATTTTCCAGAGCGTCTTGAGATCGCCGGAGCGAGCTGCCTCGCGGCCTTCGGCCGGCGTGCCGAGCTTCTGCAAATGCAGATAGGCAATGCCCGCTTCATCCAGCGACGCGGCGAGCTGCCGCTTGGAGAAGCCCGGCCGGCGCGACGCGGCGACTGCCCGCGTGTCGACCAAGAGCTTGACCTTGCCGCGCTTGAGTTCGCCGAGCACCGCATCGGGCTTGGCCTTCTCGTAGCCGATGGTGAAAAGCTCGTGCTTGGCCATCACTTCAACCGCTCGATCAGCGCCATCGCCGCCGCCGGCGCGCGCACCTTGCCTTCGTGGATCACGTAAGCATAGACGTCGCGCGGCTTGGCTTTCTTTCCGGCCGGGCCGACGCGGTTGAGGTCGTCAGGCTCTCCCCCTTTGGCCCATTCGGCGAGCCGCCCGGCCCAGGCGCTGATCTCTTTTGGCGGATAGGCGGTCGGCACCGTGTCCTTGCCCTGCTGCAATCGCGCGTAGACGAAATCGCCAGTCACGTCGGCGATCGACGGATATTCCACGTGATCGGTGAACACCACCGGCATGGAGAACTTGCGCAACAGGGTGATGAATTCCAGCGTCAGAAAGCTATCATGCCGCACCTCGACGACATGGCGCAGATGATGACCGTTGAACTTGTCCGGCAGCAATTCGAGAAAGCCGCCGAAGTCGGCTTCCTCGAATTTCTTGAACGGCGCGAATTGCCAGAGCAGCGGCCCGAGCTTCGGCCCAAGCTCGGTCACGCCGGAATCGAGGAACCGCTTGATCGAGTCGCCCGCTTCCTTCAGCACGCGGCGGTTGGTGACGAAGCGCGAGCCCTTCAGCGAGAACACGAAGCCGTCGGGCACTTCGCTTGCCCACTTGCGGTAGGTGGCGGGGGACTGGGTGCGGTAGAACGTGCCGTTGACCTCGATCGAGGTCAGCCGCTCGGCGGCGTAGGATAGCTCCTTCGCGTGCGGCAGGTCCTTGGGATAGAACGTCCCGCGCCACGGCGCGAAGGTCCAGCCGCCGATCCCAACAAAAATGTCGGTTTTGGTTGTCATTCGCGCGTCATGGCACCGGGTTATAAAGCAGGAAGTGGTGATGGTGCTGCATGAGTGTAAGGCACCTTCGCCCGGACGGCCACGAAGACGTTAAGGCGACGCCGGATGAACGCGCGCCTTCTCGTTCGTGGTCGTTATCTTTTTCGGCCACCCCACCCGAAATGAAAAGGCCCGGGTTTCCCCGGGCCTTCACATTCATGTTGTCGGCTGAACTTAGAAGTCCATGCCGCCGCCGCCCGGCATCGCCGGCATGGCGTTTCCGCCCTTCTTCGGCACCTCGGCGACCATCGCCTCGGTGGTGATCAGCAGGCCCGCCACCGAAGCAGCGTTCTGGATCGCGGTGCGCACGACCTTGGTCGGGTCGATGATGCCCTTCTGAACCAGGTTGGCGTACTCGCCGTTCTGAGCATCGAAACCCCAGCCGTACTGATCCTTCTCCAGGATCTTGCCGACGATGACCGAGCCGTCCTCGCCCGCGTTGATCGCGATCTGGCGAGCCGGGAATTGGAGCGCCTTGCGCACGATCTCGACGCCGGTCTTCTGGTCGTCGTTCGCGGTGCGAAGCTTCTTGAGCACTTCGCTGGCGCGCAAGAGCGCGACGCCGCCGCCCGGCAGGATGCCTTCTTCGACCGCGGCGCGGGTTGCATGCATCGCATCGTCAACGCGATCCTTGCGCTCCTTCACCTCGATCTCGGTGGCGCCGCCGACGCGGATCACCGCAACGCCGCCCGCCAGCTTGGCGAGCCGCTCCTGCAGCTTCTCCTTGTCGTAGTCGGACGTCGTTTCCTCGATCTGCGCCTTGATCTGCGCGATGCGGTCCTTGATGTCTTTCTTGTCGCCCGCGCCGCTGACGATCGTGGAGTTCTCCTTGTCGATCATCACCTTCTTGGCACGGCCGAGCATCTTCAGCGTGACGTTCTCGAGCTTGATGCCGAGGTCTTCCGAGATCGCCTGGCCGCCCGTGAGGATCGCGATGTCCTGCAACATGGCCTTGCGGCGATCGCCGAAGCCCGGCGCCTTGACCGCCGCGACCTTGAGGCCGCCGCGCAGCTTGTTGACGACCAGCGTGGCAAGCGCCTCGCCCTCGACCTCTTCCGCCACGATCAGCAGCGGCTTGCCGGTCTGCACCACCGACTCGAGCAGCGGCAGCAGCTCCTGCAGGCCCGAGAGCTTCTTCTCGTAGATCAGGATGTAGGGGTCTTCCATCTCAACGCGCATCTTGTCGGCGTTAGTGATGAAGTACGGCGAGATGTAGCCGCGGTCGAACTGCATGCCTTCGACGACGTCGAGCTCGGTCTCGAGGCTCTTCGCCTCTTCGACCGTAATGACGCCCTCGTTGCCGACCTTCTCCATCGCGCGGGCGAGGAAGTCGCCGATCTCCTTGTCGCCGTTGGCCGAGATGGTGCCGACCTGGGCGATTTCGGCGTTCGACGTGACCTTCTTGGAGTTCTTCTTCAGATCCTCGACGATCGCCTCGACGGCGAGATCGATGCCGCGCTTGAGGTCCATCGGGTTCATGCCGGCGGCAACCGATTTGGCGCCCTCACGCACGATCGCGGCGGCGAGCACGGTGGCAGTGGTGGTGCCGTCGCCGGCCACGTCGGACGCCTTGGAGGCGACCTCACGCACCATCTGCGCGCCCATGTTCTCGAACTTGTCTTCGAGCTCGATCTCCTTGGCGACAGTGACGCCGTCTTTGGTGATGCGCGGCGCGCCGAACGACTTGTCGAGCACGACGTTGCGGCCCTTCGGGCCGAGCGTGACCTTCACCGCGTTGTTGAGAATGTCGACGCCGCGCAGCATACGGTCGCGCGCGTCGACTGCGAATTTGACTTCCTTGGCAGCCATTTTGATAACTCCGTTTGATCTTTGGTCGTCGTCCTTCGAGACGGCCGCTGCGCGGCCGGTTCAGGACGAGGATTCGATTTGTCGCTTAGGCGGCCTTCTTCCTGGCCACTGTGCCTTCCAGCACGCCCATGATGTCGGACTCCTTCATGATCAGGAGATCCTGGCCGTCGATCTTGACCTCGGTGCCCGACCACTTGCCGAACAGCACGGTGTCGCCGACCTTGAGGTCGATCGGGATGAGCTTGCCGGCCTCGTCGCGGCCGCCCGGGCCGACGGCGATGATCTCGCCCTGCGAGGGCTTCTCCTGAGCTGTATCCGGAATGATGATGCCGCCGGCGGACTTTTCCTCGGCGGTGAGGCGCTTGACGACGACGCGGTCGTGAAGCGGACGAAACTTCATAGGATCCTCCATAAGTGATTGGAACGACACGATCTTTTTGATGAAAGAGCGCGGCTTGGTTGTCCTGCCGGGCTCTGCACTCCACAGATGGGCAGGTGAAGTCCTCGATCAAGAGGACGTCGGAAGTTTTTTAGCACTCATGCAGGCAGACTGCTACCAGTCATTTGATATCTGGCAGCAGTCCTGACCTGATGCTGCTAAGCCGTTGAATTGGAACGACTTTTGCACGGTTTGACTTGTCATTACCGGAAACGGTGACAGACTTGCTCGCCGGCTGAAGGAGATTCGCCAATGGCCTCGACCGACTTCAAGCGTCAGTTGAGTGGGTATGGACTGACGACGGCCCAAATCCTGTATCGCCGTCCCGATCACCCCTGGCTGCTGCAGACGTACGTTTGGCAGGACTACGACCTCTGCCCGAACTTTCCGGAGCTGCAGGGCTTCCTGAAATTCTGGCAGCGCTCGCTGGAGGGGGCGCTGCATTCGGTGACGGTCGCGCACACCCGGCTGATCAAGCCGGCGGAGCTGAAAGCGATCGGCGGCGAATTCAAGCTGCACTGATTTCTCCGTTGGACATGCGTCATCGCTCGCGGACTTAAGGCGCCGCGCCGCCTTTCTTGTCTTCTCCTCCCTTTTCAAGTGAGGGAGGCGGAGCGCCGGGAGGCGTTCCTAAGATTCGCCTTGCGGCGACCGCGCTCATTACGGAGAGCGCGCCGCCTGCCGGCGCTCCACCGCGGCGATTTTTGGTTCCTCGGGACCGTAACTTTCAGCGACGGATGGGTGGACCTTCCACCTCAGGATCGGGAGGCTTTCGCCACCCTTCCTCCGTCACCCACCAGCCCACTCAAGGGCGGCCCCTCGTAGTAGGGACGGACGGTGACCCGAAGCCTTCCGGAGTTGATCTTGCGAGGACCAACCGCGGGCGCCGCGCCTTACTCCACCATCAGATCGCCTCATGACAGCGCCCTCGATTGAGCAAAGCGCGATCAATATGGGGGCGGATTCAGGGGCGGGGATAGATTTTTTATTCGCCAATGATTTCAATGGGCGGATTCGCGCAAAAGCGGGGATAGTGCGTTTCCGTCATTCCGGGACGCGCGCTAGCGCGATCCGGAATCCATACTCCCGGTGGTGGTTATGGATTCCGGGTTCGCCCGGAATGACAGTCGGCTACCAGTGCAGCAGCCCGACGATCGCGCCCATCAGCAGCGTCGTCAGCGTGCCCGAGACGATCGACTTCAATCCGAGCGCCAGCACGTCGTTGCGGCGTTCCGGCGCCATCACGCTTAAGCCCCCTATCATGATGCCCAGGCTGCCGAAGTTGGCAAACCCGCACATCGCATAGAGCATGATCAGCCGCGAGCGCGCATCGAGCGCGTCGGCCGGGAGCTTCGACATTTCGAGATAGGCGATCAGCTCGTTGAGGACGGTCTTGACGCCCATCAACGAGCCCGCGGTCTGGGCTTGCGCCCACGGGATACCGATCAGCCAGGTGACCGGCGCCATGATCCATCCGAGCATGCGTTGCAGGGTGATCGGCGCGCCGGCGAAGGAAGGCAGCACGCCAAGTATGGCGTTGACCAGATAAACGAGCGCCACGAACACGATCAGCATGGCGATCATGTTGAGAAGAAGCGTGAGACCCGCCGCGGTGCCCTTGGCGATCGCGTCCATGCTGCTGTCGGCGACCGGCTCCGGATCGGCGAGGCTGCTGGTCGGTTTGCCGCCGTCGGGCACCATGACCAGACCGATCAGCACGGCGAGCGGGGCGCTCAGCACCGAGGCGATGATGAAATGGCCGGCCGCGTCGGGCACGGCGGACGAGAGGAACTGCGTGTAGAGCACCAGCACGGTGCCTGCGATGCCGGCCATGCCGCCGGTCATCACGATGAACAATTCGCCGCGCGAGAGCTGCGCCAGGTAGGGCCGGATGAACAGCGGCGCCTCGACGTGGCCGACGAAGATGTTGGCGGCGGTGGAGAGGCCGACCGCACCGCCGATTCCCATGGTGCGCTCCAGCGCCCAGGAGAGACCGCGCACGATAGGCGGCAGCACGCGCCAGTAGAACAGCAGCGTGGTCAGCACGCTCATCAGCAGCACGATCGGCAGCGCCTGGAACGCGAGCACGAATTCTGCGCCGGGCACCTTCAGCTCAAAGGGCAGGATGCCGCCGCCGAGATAACCGAACACGAACGACGTGCCGGCGCGCGAGGCGTCGCCCAGCGCAGTCACCGCGCTGTTCGCCCAGATAAACAGCGCGCGCAGCGGCGGCAGCTTGAGGAACAGTGCAGCGAGCACAACGCTGGCGGCGAGCCCGATGCCGACGTGCTTCCACGGCACAGCGCGGCGGTTTTCGCTGATCAGCCAGGCGAACCCGAGGATCGCCGCGATGCCAAGGAGGGATTGGAGGGATTGCATCGCGGCTATGTGAAGTGACCCTAGCCCCGTCCCACGAACGGCATGCCATTCGCCATCACGGTGAGGAACAGCACGTTGGTGTCGAGCGGCAGGCCGGCGATGTAGACCACCGCCTTGCCGACCGCATCGGCGCCCATCCGCGCCTCGATCATCATCCGGCCGTCCGGCTGCAGCACACCCGTGCCCTGCACCATGCGGTCGGTCAGCGGCGTCGCCGCGTTGCCGATGTCGATCTGGCTGCACAGGATTGAATCGTTGCGGTAGTCGAGTGCGGTCTGCTTGGTCAGACCGGTGATGGCGTGCTTGGTCGAGGTATAGGCGGCGGCGCGCGGCCGGGGCGTATGCGCGGAAATGGAGCCGTTGTTGATGATGCGGCCGCCCTTCGGGTCCTGCGCCTTCATGATCTTCACGGCCTCCTGGGTGCAGACGAAGACGCCGGTCAGGTTGGTGTCGACCACCTTCTTCCAGGTCTCCAGCGGCAGCTCTTCCATCGGCACCGCCGGCGCGCCGATGCCGGCGTTGTTGAACAGGATGTCGAGCCGGCCGAAGTCCTTCTTCACGCGGGCGAACAGCGCGCGGATCGATTCAGGATCGCTGACGTCGGTCGGCACCGACACGGTCTTGGCGTTGCCGGCCTCCTTCGCGGTCTCGTCGAGCTTGTCGGCACGGCGTCCGGCCAGCACCACCGCATAGCCATCGGCGGCGAGCGCCAGCGCCACTGCCTTGCCGATGCCGGTTCCGGCTCCCGTCACCACCGCCACCTTTTCAGCCATACCGTCCTCCGAATGTGAAATTCGGCGGCATCCTGAAGGCTCGGGCGGTGCGCCGCAATGCCTCAGTGCGCTTGAAGGCGCTCCCGGGAGCTTGATCGCTTGCGGCAATTGGTTTCAACTTATCCTAGTGTCGCGGTTCGGAAGTTCGCCCGAATTCTCGGCTTGCTCCGAAGCGAACTTCCGAACCAAAGCGACACTAGAACTCAATGATTCTAGTGTCCCTTTGGACCCGAAGTTCGCAAAAGCAGCTGCTGAGCAATCGTGCGAACTTCGGGTCCGGGACACTAGTTGCCAATTCGTTTGGAAAATCCTTGGGGGGAATCCGATGAGGCGACGTGACCTGCTCGCATCCGGCCTGGCCGCGCTTGCAACGCCCGCACTGCTGCCCGCAACCGCTTTCTCGCAAGCCAAGTATCCCGACCGGCCGGTCCGGGTGATCGTGCCGTTCCCGCCAGGCGGGGCCTATGACACGATCGGGCGGCCGTGGGCCGATCGGATGAAGGCCACGCTCGGCACGGTGGTGGTCGAGAACATCGGTGGCGCCGGCGGCGGCGTCGGTGCGGCGCAGGCATCGCGCTCGCGTCCGGACGGTTACACCTTGCTGCTCGGCGGCGCGACCACCCACATTACCGAGGCGCTGCTCAAGACCAAGCCGACGTACGATCCGCTCAAAGACCTGGAGCCGGTCTCGCCGATCGCCGTCACCGCGTTCGCGATCGCGGTGCATCCATCGGTGCCGGCCAAGGATCTCAAGGAGTTCATCGCTTATGTGAAGGCCAATCCGGGCAAGGTGTCCTACGGCTCTGCCGGCCACGGCTCGCTCAATCATCTCACCGGCGAACTGTTCAAGCTCCGGGCCGGGCTGACCGACCTGCCGCACGTGCCGTATCGCGGCGCGGGGCCAGGATTGACCGACCTTCTGGCGGGGCAAATCCCCTCGTTGGTGCCGGCGATGACCAATATCGTGCTGGAGCATCACCGCGCCGGCAAATTGCGAGTGCTTGCGGTAACACACCACAAACGTCTCGCCGCCGCGCCCGAACTGTCAACCACCGGCGAGCAGGGCTTTCCCGACGTCGTCGCGCCGAACTTCATCGGCTTGTTCGTGCCGACCGGCGTGCCGCGCGACATCGTCAGCACGCTGTCGGCCGCCAACCTGAAGCTGTGCGCCGACAAGTCCTACCAGGACCTCTTGATCTCCGGGACGTTCGAACTCGAACCGTTACTCAGCGCGGCTGACTACAAGAATTATGTCGAAAGCGAATTGACTCGCTGGCGGCCGATTATCGAGAAAATGGGCATCAAGATCGATTGATTTTTGTAGAGCGCGATCTGTCGGACCTGCCTTCGCCCGCCGAAGCGTCAAACCAAGATGGTGAGCGCGCCAGGGCTTCGCGCAGGCGGGAAACCGGTACCCACTTTTCGGGATCGTGCGCTAGCTGGCCAGCGCCGCGATGGCGTCACCTTTAATGCTGCGGTAGACGCCGGGCACCGCCAGGCGGGCGGTGATGTCGGCCGCCGTCATCGGCTTGCCGAACCGATAGCCCTGCATGAAGTGCACGCCGGCGGCGCGCAGGAACAGGTGCTGGTCGGCGGTCTCGACGCCCTCCGCGGTCACCTTCATGCCAAGGCCGCGGCCGAGGCTCACCACGGCATGCACGATCGCGGCGGCATCCGCCGCCTTCTCGATCGAGAGCACGAAGCTGCGGTCGATCTTGAGCTTGTCGAACGGGAACCGGCGCAGGTACTGCAAGCTGGAATAGCCGGTGCCGAAATCGTCGAGCGCGAGCCGCAGGCCGAGCGCCTTGAGCCGGATCATCGCGCTCTCCGCGCTTTCGACGTTGCCGATCAGCGTGCTTTCGGTCAGCTCGAGCTCGAGCCGGGTGGGCTCGAAGCCGGTCTCGCCGAGGATGCGCTCGACCACGCTGACGAAATTGATCTGGCGGAATTGCAGCGGCGAAACGTTCACGGCGACGGTCAGGCCCGGCCAGGACGCGCCGTCGGTGCAGGCGCGGCGCAACACATAGTCGCCAAGCTCGATGATCAGGCCGGAATGCTCGGCGATCGGAATGAACTCGCCCGGCAATATCAGGCCGCGTTGCGGATGCGTCCAGCGCGCCAGCGCCTCGACGCCGACCACCTTTTCGCCGCTGGCGTTGACGATCGGCTGGTACAGCACGTTGAGCTCGCCCTTCTCGATCGCCTCGCGCAGTTCCTGCTCAACCAGTTTTCGCTTGGAGAGGTCGGCATCCATCGCCGCGTCGTAAATGCAGGCGCGGTTGCGGCCTTCGTTCTTGGCGCGGTAAAGCGCCATGTCGGCGTAGCGCATGACGTCCGCCGCGCCGCCTTCGGAGCGATGGTCGATCGTGGCGATGCCGATCGAAGCGCCGATCACGATGGTGTGGCCGTTGATCGCAAACGGTGCGCTTAAGCCGCCGATGATCCGCTCGGCCATGCCTTGCAGCACCGCGCGGTCGGTCGAGACGGAGGTCAGCACGGCGAACTCGTCGCCGCCGAGCCGCGCCACGATGTCCTCGGTCCGCACGGTGTTGGAGAGGCGTCGCGTCACATTGCGGATCAGCTCGTCGCCGACCGGATGGCCCATCGTGTCGTTGACGTCCTTGAAGTGGTCGAGGTCGATGTAGAGCACCGCGGAGGCCGGGCCGCCCTGGCGGACCTCGCTGATGATGGCTTCGAGCCGGTCGCTGAAGTAGTTGCGGTTGGGCAATCCGCACAGCGGATCGTGCAGCGCGAGATAGCGCAGCCGCTTTTCGCCCGCCATGATGGTTTCCGCGGTGCGGCGCATGAAGCGCAGCACCAGGCCCGCCAGCAGCACGAAGCCGGCGAGCGCGATGCCGAGGAACGGGAATACGCTGGCGAGGATTTCCGCCCCCGGGCGCTTCGGCGTCCAGGCGAAGCGCACGACCGGATCATTCCTGGCGTCGGGAATGTCGAAGATGTGGTCGCCAATGGGCGCGACGCGCGCGCTGACCATGCGAAGGTTCGCCAATCCGACCTGATGGCCGATGGTGCCGAGCAACGTGTCCTCGAGGAACCGGGCCGTCATCACGATCGGCGTCGGCGCGTCCGGCGGGGTGCCGTTCGCGGCTGCGATTGGAACCGCGGTCACGATCGAGAGCCGGCCCAGGAACATCTGCATCATGACCGTGTCGGAGACGGCGGAGATCGCAGTCTCCGGGCGCCGTCCGATCAGGCGCACCACCCGGTCGGGGATCGCGGTGTGGCCGCGCAGGTGGTCGATGAGCGGCTTAAGGAAGACAAACGATTCAGCCGGCGTGTTCGCATCGTAGTGATGCCGGCCGACCTGTCCGTACACGAGCTGATCCGAAGAGCCGACCACCCACACCAAGTCGTGATCGCGCATCGGCTCGAGCCATCGCGTAAGCCTCGGACTGGCGAGCGAGGCGGGGCCTTCGAGATCGAGGCCGCGAATGGAATCATCCGTCACGATGATGTTACGCAATCGCCGCAGCGACCACTCGCCATGGTTGACGATGGCGCGCGTCAGCAAATTCTTTTCGTTCTCAAGCGCGACCTCGTCGGCGCGATTGGCAGACGTCAACGCGGCGACGATGATGCAAATGATCGCCACCGCGACGACGACGCAGAGCGGCACGACGACGCTCAGGCGCGCGTGATCCCACGCTTCGGGCTTCGGATTTTCCCTCGGCTCAGCCAGCCCCCGCGGCGTCACAACCGGCACGCTTTGCTCCTCGTCGGACGGGCGACGCTAGGCGGAAATGCTTGCTATTGGCTTGATATCGGCTGCGAAAAAGCGGCAATGCGATGCGCGCGTTGCGTGCGCGGGGATGCATTTCGCGCCACGGCGTTAATCAAAAGCCAACGGTTAATGAAATCCTAACGCGGCGTGATGTAGGGCGGCCGCGGAATGCCCATGTGCGCCGCCCGCAGCGCCGCGGACCAGCGTTCGCTCAGGTCGTGAAAATAGGGTTCCCCCGGCTCGATCCGGTATACCAACTCGGCATCCACCGCGTCGCGGCGCACCACCACGCAATCGATCGGCAGGCCAACCCCGAGGTTGGAGCGAATCGTCGAGTCCATCGAGAGCAGACTGATCTTGAGCGCGTCGTAGATGTCGATGCCGTATTTGGCGGCGCGGTCGAGGATCGGCTTGCCGTACTTGTGCTCGCCGATCTGCAGGTAGGGCGTGTCCACCGTGCACTCGATGAAGTTGCCCGCCGAATAGATCATGTAGAGCCGCAGCCGGTCACCTTTTATCTGGCCGCCGAACAGGAACGCCACGTCGAATTTGACGTCGTTGGCTTCGAGCGCGACCGCTTCGATATCGTGTACCCGGCGCACCGCATTGCCGATCCGCGACGCGGCCTGGAACATGGTCGGCGCGTTCTTCAGCGTCTCGATCTCGCCGGTGGCCGGGTTTTCCATGCCCTCGGAAAGCAGGCTGACGACAGACTGGCTGAGCGACAGGTTGCCGGAGGTGGCCAGCGCCATCACGCGCTCGCCGGGCTCGATGAAGGTGTGCAGCTTGCGGAACGTCGAGATGTTGTCGAGGCCGGCATTGGTGCGCGTGTCCGCGACCATGACGAGACCTTCGCGCACCAGGATGCCGCAGCAATAAGTCATGGAAATCCCCTCCGCCCGGCCGCCTTTATAGCGATGCCGGGTGCATTGCGGCAACGCCGGATTCTCAAGCTGCCGTCTGCACTTGTGACACCTGGGCGGGGCTGCTTGAGCGGGGGCATCATTCCGCGCTAGCAATCATAATCCGTCACTGGGAGTGGGACTATGACCGACGCGGCGAAGCCGAACACCTTAACCGCCGCCATCCTGGTGATCGGAGACGAAATCCTGTCCGGCCGCACCAAGGACAAGAACATCGGTTATATCGCCGAATACATGACCAACCTGGGCATCGACGTGAAAGAGGTGAGGGTGGTCCCCGACGAAGAGCCAGAGATCGTGACCGCGCTCGACGCGCTGCGTCACCGCTACACTTACGTGTTCACCACCGGCGGCATCGGTCCGACCCATGACGACATCACCGCCGACTGCGTCGCCAAGGCGTTCGGCGCGACCATCGACGTCGATCCACGTGCCCGCGCCATGCTGCTGACTCGCATCAAGGAGGCCGACCTCAACGAAGCGCGGCTGCGCATGGCGCGCATCCCCGCGGGCGCCGACCTGATCGTCAACAAGGTGTCGAGCGCGCCGGGCTTCAGGATCGGCAACGTGCACGTGATGGCTGGCGTGCCGTCGATCATGCAGGCGATGCTCGACGAGGTGGCGCCAACGCTGAAGACCGGCGTCAAGATGTTGTCGGAGACGGTGCGCGCGGACCTTCGTGAAGGCGACATCGGAACGGCGCTTGCGGCCGTCGCCAAGGCGCATCCGGAGGTCACGATCGGCAGCTATCCGTTCCAGGACGACCGCGGCCCCAACAGCAACATCGTGGTGCGCTCACGCGATCCCGAAAAGCTCGCCGCCGCCAAGATCGCGGTCGAGGACATGCTCGCCGGCGTGCGCGCCGGCTTGCGGCGCACCGCGTAACGCGATGCGGCAGGAACAGACCCGGCGGGGATTTTTGCTCGCGACCGGCACGCTGGCTTCCGCGGGATTGAACTTCGACGCAACGGCGCAGGAACTGACGCCAACGCCGGCCTGCCATGACGGCGACGCGCCAACCATTCGGCAGACCGAAGGCCCGTTCTTCAAGCCCAAGTCACCGCAGCGTTCCGACCTGCGCGAGGCCGGATCGCGCGGCGATGAAGTCGAACTCAGCGGCTTTGTCCTGACGCGCACGTGCCGGCCGCTGGCCAACGCGCTGGTCGATCTCTGGCACGCCGACGAGCGCGGCGAATATGACAACCGCGGCTTCCGCTATCGCGGCCATCAGCGCACCGACGCTTCGGGGCGCTACCGCTTCCGCACCGTCCGGCCGGCGGTCTATGTCGGCCGCACCCGGCACTATCACGTCAAAGTCCAGGCGGCGGGCAGCCGCCTGCTCACCACGCAGCTCTACTTTCCCGACGAGCTGGAAAACCAGCGCGACAGCATGTTCCGCCGGGAGCTTCTGATGAAGATCGCGTCGGCTGGGGACGGCGCCGCCGCGTGGTTCGATTTCGTGCTCGATATTCGCTAAAACAAAACAACAACGCTGTTCCAGGGGAAACGAGTTCATGGCGGAGCCGCAGGCCCAGCCGCAGACCCAGAAGGCCTTTCCGGTATCCTGGGATCAGTTTCATCGCGACGCCAAGGCGCTTGCCTGGCGGCTTCACGCGGCCGGCCCGTTCACCGCGATCGTCGCCATCACGCGTGGCGGCCTGGTGCCGGCCGCGATCGTCGCTCGCGAGCTCAACGTTCGTTTGATCGAGACGGTCTGCGTGGAGAGCTACCACGACTACAAAACGCAGGGTGATCTGCACCTGATCAAGACCGTGGCTGCGGACATCGTGAAGCTCGGTGGCAAGGGCGTGCTGATCGTCGACGACCTGGTCGACACCGGAAAAACCGCCAAGGTGGTGCGCGAGCTGTTGCCCGGCGCGCATTTTGCGACCGTCTACGCAAAGCCGATGGGGCGGCCGATGGTGGACACCTACATCACCGAAGTGTCGCAGGACACCTGGATCTATTTTCCGTGGGACACCGGACTGGCGTTCGTGCCTCCGATCCGTGAAGGCGGAGCATGAAATGTTGACCCGACGCGAATTCGTTGCCGGCGCGAGCCTTGTTGTTGTCGTCGGATCGGGCGGCGCCATGGCGCAGGCCTATCCGTCGCAGACCATCCGCATCCTGGCGGGCTTCCCGGCCGGCGGCGGCATCGATCTGTTGGCGCGCATTCTCGCCGAGCCGCTCAAGGCGCTCGGTCAGCCGGTGGTGGTGGAGAACCGCACCGGCGCCGCCGGCATGATCGCGGCGCAGGCCACTGCCAAGGCGCCACCCGACGGTCACACCATACTGATGGCGACCTCCGGCGAGATCGCGATCAGCCATCATCTCTACAAGGAGAAGATGGCCTACGACCCGATGCGCGAGCTCGCGCCAGTGGCGCTCGCCGGCATCGTGCCTTGCGTGGTCGTGGTGGCGGATACGACGCCGGTGAAGACGCCACAGGAACTGATCGCCTACGCCAAGGCCAACCCGCAGAAGCTGTCGTTCTCCTCCTCGGGCGTCGGCAATCCCCAGCAGCTTGCCGGCGAGTTGATGAACAGCATGGCGGGCACCGACGTGCTGCACGTGCCGTACCGCGGGGCGGCGCCCGCGGTGACCGACGTCGCGACCGGCGCGGTGACGATGAGCTTCTCCAGCTACGCGGCGGCGCTGCCGCTGATCCAGGCCGGCAAGATCCGCGCGGTTGCTGTGACGTCGCTGGAACGCATGCCGCAACTGCCCGACGTCGCGCCGCTGCAGGAGGGCGCACCGGAGCTCAAGGACTACGAACTGCTCAACTGGTTCGGCGTGTTCGCGCCGGGTGGCACGCCAGCGACGATCGTGGCGCAGCTCAATGGGATCACGGTCAAGACCTTCACCGAGCCGGAGATGGTGAAAAAGCTCGCCGTGCAAGGCATCGTGCCGCGCGCGACCACGCCCGCGCAGTTCAAGACGTTCGTGGAGGCGGAGAGCAAGAAGTTCGCCGCGATCATCGAGCGGGCAAACATCAAGGCGCCCGCTTAGGGCACTGACGGGCGGCGCTGAAGCCGCTATAATCGCCAGGGTTCATTGGAACGGAGCATCGTCATGGACGCCGTGACACCGAAGGCCAAGCACGACACCGCCGACACGCACTCCCATGTGGTGCGGCCGCAGAGCATGGAATGGCAGAAGACGCGCTTCCCCGGCTGCGAGGCGAAGACGCTGCTGTTCGACCGCTCGACCGGGCTGATGACCGCGCTGATGCGCTTCGCGCCGGGCGCGGTGCTCCCCGACCACGAGCACGTCAACATCGAGCAGACCTACGTGCTGGAAGGCAAACTGGTCGACAAGGAAGGCCCTGCCGCGGGCATCGAGGCGAAGGAAGGCGAGTTCATCTGGCGCGAGGCGGGCAGCCGTCACGTCGCTTGGTGCCCGGAGGGCGGCCTGATGCTCGCGATCTTCCAGGTCCCCAACAAGTTCTTCGAGGCCGACGGCCGCGTGGTCGATGCAGCGGGGCACGACTGGGACGAAACCTGGGGTCACACCGGCAGGGGCTAGGAGCACGGGCTGAGCGTCGTTGCGCTCCGCTTATGCTAGAACCGCCGCGGGCCGACGTGGCGGAATGGTAGACGCAACGGACTTAAAATCCGTAGGGGCGAAAGTCCCGTCCCAGTTCGAGTCTGGGCGTCGGCACCAATAATCGCTGTTTTCACCCGTCCTTGATGCCTTCGGGGCCTCGGTGGCATGTTGCATATGTCACAGCCGTTCCCCTTGCGTACCGGCTAGTTTCAGGCCGTGCGAGGGCGTCCGTGCGACATGGATGCGACAAGGGGCGCAAGCGGCTTTGATTGAGTTTATTCACGCTGTCCGAAATCCAAACACGGCACATCAACGCGCTTTCTTGCGCTCTTCGTCGCGGGCAGAGCGTTGAGCCTTTTCTTGTTTGGTCTCGCCCCAATCGGTGAAACGAAATATGACGGCACCGATTAGCAGCGCCGCGATACCAGCCACCACCCCCCAACCTAAATCTTGCAAAAAGCCGATGATGGATTGCAAAGCTTCCTAGCCCGCATGGTCGGGCGCTAGCGGTGGCAACTCGATATAACCCACGTCCCGCGCCAGTTCTTCCAACTCCTCCGACGGCACCCGCCAAACCTTGGCAATTTGCTCGACGGTCTGCCCGGCTTTGAGACTTGTTTTCAATTCGTGCAGATCGTCGCTGGTGATCACCTTGTTCATGATGCCTCCAACACCCGCAACACCGCTGGCGACCTTGGGTTCTTGACCTTCACCCAGGTCTTCGCCTTGCCGGATCGGTATGGCGAATTGAGCCGCTTCGACACGATCCCTTCAAGCCCCATCCTGCACGCCTCGCCGAAGATCGCGGCGCCGTCCCCTTCAAGGTGCTCGCTGTAACGGATGCCCGGCTTGGCGCGGCGCAAGAGTTTGGCCAGGAGCGTCTTACGTTCGCTCAGCGGCAGCGGCCGGGTGTCGTCGCCATCGTGTGTCAGCAAATCGAACGCATAAGCATAGGCGCTGGCATCGTGAACGCGAGAGTGCAGCCGGTTGAAGTCGGTGATGCCGTTGTCGCCGTCGCAGCAGCATTCGGCGTCGATGATGGTACGCGGCAAATTCAAGCGGGCCACGTCCTGCACGATCCAGGGATAACGGGCGGTCCAGTCGACGCCGGTCATCGTGTAGAGCCGCACGCGCTTGCCGTAGGCGTGGACCTGGAGCCGGAAGCCGTCGTGCTTGATCTCGTGCACCCAGCCGTCCGCGCTCGGCGCCTTGTCGATACGCGTTGGCAGGCAGGGGTCGATGAAAGCGGCGGGGGCCAAGCCCGACCGCTTGCGCGGAACGCTAGAACGCCACGGCACCATGATTGGCCGGATATAGGCGATAAAGCTGTCTGCGGAAGATAGGGAACCCCGGTGAGGTTGGCGGCGTTTCGTAGTCGTAGTTCGGCTTAAGTCCCTCTGGGCGGTCCTCCGGTGGCCCGCCCATTTTCTTGTCGCGCTCACGGATTCCCGCATTGACGACTTGGCGGCCCCGCCGCACCCTTTCGCAATGGCAAGTCCGGGCGCCAGTCGGCAAGACAGGATGGAATTGGAGCGCCGTCTAAAGGCGGCGCAGGAACGGGCTGAACGCAACCGTCTCAAGCTGTCGACCGCCAAACACGTTATGGCGCTCTGGAACGTGGCGCTGGCCGCCGGCTGGCGTACAGTTTTCTATCCGAGTGTCGGTGCTGCGTTGGCCACCGGTTGCCATTGGTTGCATGTGGTCTGCCCCGCCTGCCAGCAGATGGGCGAGACCGACTTGCGCACCCTCGATGTCCATCCAAACGCCTCGATCGGCGTAGTCATCCGCGCCATGTCCTGTCGGCGTTGTTCGCCGCATCCGCCGTTCGCTAGACCGCTCGGAGCCACCAAACGGTCTTGGTACGGGCACGACGGCTGGATCAAGATGACCAAGTGGGAGATGGTCGTGATCCCGAACCCCGATGGCACCGAAGACATCGGATGGGCGCAGCGGCAGATTATGGAAACCCGAAAGAAACGCGGCGGGCCTTAAGCGGTCCGACACCGTCGCGAATGAAGTGTGTCGTTGCAGCGGAAACGGCGGCTGTTGATGCGGTCGAGGTCTTCTGGCTTCTGGTCGCGCCCTTCTACCGCTCAGCTTCTCAACGATTAGACCCCAAGCGTCCTGATCAAGAGTGCCAACGGTCGAGGCCAATCTCCGTCGTGTTGCGCATCAGGTGACGTTTGCTGACGGGTTTTGATGCCGTGTGCGCGACGACCGCCAAAGCAATCTTCCGCTGCAGGTATTGAAAGCTAGGCTGCTGAAGGTGCCCAGTTCCTTCCGAGTAAGCGGCTTGTCGTGCTGGCTGCGGAATTTTGACTGGATTGCCCAGTATTTCCCGTGGCGCGTGCGGGCTATGAAGTCGATGCCTTCGTCAGGGCCTGGAAGAGCGAGAAGTTTGCGCACGTGCGGCGGCACTTCGCGCAGGGTCCAGATGTGTTCCAGTTCTGTTTGATATTCTGAGGCGGTTTGGAGATAAAGTTGAGTCAGCCGTTCAAACACAACGCCCTTCGCCTTATTGGATGAAAGTTTTTTGGTGGCTTCCCAGAACTCGCTCCATGAGGCGCAAGAGGCAATGAAGCGATCTGGCCGAAGCATTCGATTTCCCTAAAATCCGCCCAATCAGCCGCTTGCCGCAGCTTGCCCGAGCTAGCGTCGCGCCACTTCTCGCTAACTTTTCCAACTCGTGCACGTGTGTGAGCTACCCATACCCGGAGCGCGGCGCAAGCCAGGGTCGCCGCTGCACCCAAAGCGCCTTTCTGTGATGGCCATCACTGTAGTGCCCAGCCAAGCCCGCTAAGGTCACAATATCGGTGATGCAGCCCCCGCCTTCCCCCCAGCATCACCTGAGTAGCCCGCCCGGACGGCGGCCAACCGTCTGGGCGGGCACCTCTTTGCTCGGCATACGCAGCAGCGCCGGGATTGACCCCGCCGGAGTTTAATCCGGTGCTTTGCGCGCAGCTTCAGGGAAATTGCAAGCGCGACCCTCGGTCGGCCGATCCGAGCCTGCGAATTGCGTCGCGACGTTATTGCCGAAGCTGAACGCGCCACCGCGACGCCCCAAGGAGGTCCCCGCGCGGCAGTTGGGAGGAACACCAATCTAATGCGCCGCGCGGGAGGGCAAATCACAACCGCCAGTTTGCAAACGTAGCGCCACTGCAAGCGCAGCGCCTAAGGGAAGCGTCAGGTTATGCCCATATGCTTGACTGTGCCGAAGCGACGTACACTGTAACAGCAGTCAATTTTTATTTTGCACGACACATATCGCGAGCGCACTTGACTGCCGCCTAGGCGCTGCAACAGAAGATGCTTCAAGATCAGCAAGTATCACCCGGACTCGGTCGCGGTGATTGAAGAGGCGTCTTGGCGCGCTCGCGATAGATTTCGGTGATCATCTGCTTTAGAAAGTTCTCGTCGGCATTTGCTCCTTCCATTACAGCCTTGATCCTCATGAGCGGCTCCAATGAACGTTGGACACCGACTTGCACTGCGTCATCCAGCAACGTGGTTTGCACCACCGGGTCCAGCCGATAAAAATCTACCTCCATTTCATTTAGCGCGTCGATCAGCAGTTGCTGCACAGTTCGCTTGAAGTTGTCCTTTTCAAACCAATCGGAGACCATTGTTCCTCAACGTCCTCTTTTGCATTTCGGTTGTATGGTGTTCGTTCTCACACGCCGAACCGCGCGGAGCACGCTGGGAGGTAATCTGGTAAGAGACGCTAACATTTGTCGCGTTTGCACTTACCAAGCCGAACCCATGATTTCATCGCTCGGATTTTACGTCGAACATTGTCCGTCATCCGGGCTTATTCTCTTCACAACGTGGGGAGGGCCAAATGGCACGCTATTTTTTTCATATCGTATCCGGGCACGCCGTGATGCCGGATCATCACGGCCGAGAGTGCAGTTGCGCCGAAGATGCTTTCTTCCACGCGCGTCGAATGATTGACAAGGCGGCACGATACCTCACCCAAGACGATGGTCGATGGGTGGTCCGTGTCCGAACCGCAGCGGACAATTTCAAATTAGATGTGCTGTTTTTCTCTCATCGAGCTGCTCCGTACCGCTCGTACTGTCCGACGATGAACTCGCCATCGTGAAGGATACCTGCAAGCCGTTGCCGGTCCCGCGCCCGGCTCGATCTCGATCCAAGGGAGCAGCCATGACGATCTTTCAACCCGCCACGCCGCACTCAATCTCCATCATCAGGCCGTCCTGTCCTAAGTGCAGCAAGACGATGTTGCTTGTTCTCATTGAGCCAGACAAACCCGATCACGAGCGGCGCACGCTTGAGTGCCCTCCGTGCAAGCACGCCATCTCCGAGGTCGTGAAGTACAGGTAGCCCACACTGCCACGACGTAGCAGCCGCCCGACGCATCACGTCGGGCGGCTTTGTTATGACGGGCAGCAAACAGGAGGAACGACCGATTTGCTGCCCGCCGGGGACTGCTCGGCCACTAGGGAGACCGAGCGGCCCCTATTTCGGTGCCGTGCCGCCGCTGCCGGTCGTGGTCGTTGTCGTGGTTGTGGCGGGGGTGTTGCCACGCCGCACGTCGCGGCGGTCCTGACGTCCTGTCCGTCGCGCGTCACGACGGTCGCGACGTCCGGTCCGTCGATCCTGACGACGGTCCATCCCGACGGTTTGCGCTTCGGCGTCTGTCGCCGTTAGCAGCGTTGCGGGTAGTGCTAGGCCCAGAGCGGCTACGCCCATGAGCGACAATGCTGTCCGACGTGAGATTTCGTCTTTCATGTTGTCCTACCTAGGTGTGTCCCCGCGAACACCTCAGACAATAGAGCCGAGCCGCGCGTTGGTTTTGACCTACATCAAGCGATGGGCAGTGCGCGACCGTACGACGGGGTTGATCCGCGTCGTTGAACGGCGTCACCACTGTCGAGAAGACGCGCCCGCAAGCTATTTCCGACTAACGTCCATCATGGTGCGTCCGTCTGTCCCCGGTATATGCCACACCCCTGTTTTCAGGCAGTGCTTGAAGGCTGCTTGACATTGGGACACGGCTTTCTCTCCCTGACCAGCCGCGCCCTTATCGCATTCGGCCTTCAATCGGGAACAGGTTGCCGGTTGCGCGGTAGCTGCGGAACAGATTGCGATTAATGCCGCACTCAAGATAGTCAGCGAAAGCTTATGCATCGCCGCCTCCAAGTCACAAACTACGTTAGAAGCCGCTGGGTTTCAAATGGCGTTGCGGCGGGTTGGATCAGTTCTAAGATCGTGTGAACGGCGGATGGTGGAAGCGGTGGAGCTACGGCTTGTTTTGATCCACCCACAGCCTACGCAGATGGTTCAGTACAAGATCAATGTCTTCGATGAACGCGACCATGATCGGCACCAGTCGCGGCGCGTGCTGACGGAGCTGCAAAACCCGCGTCGGTCCGAAGTCATGGGACAGCCCGTTGCGTATCCTGATCGCGCTGGTCGGCTGCTCGTTCGAGAACAAAGCATCGAGTTCAACGTCAAAAATCCTCAGCTTCATGCTGTGTGCGGCATCCTTTGTCGCCTGTAGCCTGACGCCAACGTGCAGATCAAAAGCGGCCTCCGGTGGTTGACGTTTGTTGATGCCGACAATGGTCTTGGCCAGTTTCTCCACCCCGAAATAATAGGCAACGAACTGTGCCGGGGCGTTGGGCGGAAGTTTCGCTACCTCGAACTTGTCCAGGGCGTCGCGGATGTCCTGCAACCTTCGATGATAGGAACCCTTCAAGTCAGGGTTCGGTTCGAACATGGGATCAAGGGTCATGATCGAAAGCGTAGCCCGCATCAGGTTAAAGCGCGGTTGCCCGACACGAGGTCCTCGATCAGGTAAGTGCATCGCGCGGCTCTTGAATTGCTGGAGCGGATGCAGCGTTGCGGCGTCAGCCATTATCACCCCGATCCGCTCGCGGCGATTGAAGAGGCGTCTTGCCGCGCTCCCGATAGATTTCGGTGATCATCTGCTTTAGAAAGTTCTCGTCGGCGTTTGCCCCTTCCATCACAGCCTTGATCCTCATGAGCGGCTCCAATGAACGTTGGACACCGACTTGCACTGCCTCATCCAGCAACGTGGCTTGCACAACCGGGTCCAGCCGGTAGAAATCTACCTCCATTTCAGTTAGCGCATCTATCAGCAGTTGCTGCACAGTTCGCTTGAAGTTGTCCTTTTCAAACCAATCGGAGGCCATTGTTCCTCAACGCCCTCTTTGTATTTCGAATCCGACCGCGCGACCGCGTGAAAAAAAAGCCGCGCGGCGTCGGGGGGTATGGATGGTTGAGAAACGCCGCGCGGCAGAAACCGCTATTTTAATGCGATTTCCGAACAATGGGCGGTACGCAGGTAGCGAGACGAGGCGGAGCCGCCGCCGCCAGCGCATGAAATCCGCGCGGCGATTAAACCGCGCGGAGCACGCTGGGAGGTAGTCCGGTAAGAGACGCCAACATTTATCGCGTTTGCGCTTACCAAGCCGAACCCATGATTTCATCGCTCGGATTTTACGTCAAACATTGTTCCGTCATGCGGGATTATCCTCCTCAAAAGCGAGGGGAGGGCCAAATGGCACGCTATTTTTTTCATATCGTATCCGGGCACGCCGTGATGCCGGATCATCAGGGCCGAGAGTGCAGTTGCGCCGAAGATGCTTTCTTCCACGCGCGCGGAATGATTGACGAGGCGGCACGATACCTCAACCAAGACGATGGTCGATGGGTGGTCCGTGTCCGAACCGCAGCGGACAATTTCAAATTAGATGTGCTGTTTTTCTCTCATCGAGCTGCTCCGTACCGCTCGCACTGTCCGACGATGAACTCGCCGTTGTGATGGACGCCGTCGCGCCGCTGCGCTCCTGCGACCGCGTTCCTGCGCGCGCTCGCGATTGAACTGGCGGCGCACAAGGAGATCGGTCCCGGTTTAATTTTCAGGACCACGAAAAATTTGCAGCGGCAATTTTTCAGCCCCGCCACCCACGGCAGAAAGGTGAGCTTTTGCCGCCTCCGTTCGCTTGTCGTCATTACGGAAGTGCTGAAAGACAAACTGGCGGAGCGCCGAGGATAGATTGCCCTGTTCGCGCGTACCGTCGATCTTGGTGATCAATTCCGACAGCGTCGTTTGCTGGATATGCGCGATCATTTTCAGGTCAGTCCAAAAGGGGTCTTCAAGGCTGACGCTGGTCTTGTGTCCATCAATTACGATGGAACGTTTAACGACCGAGGATTTCATTAAGGCTCCCGACCCCCCTTGCCCGTCTGATTATAAAGCGATTCGGAATTTGGCTGAAGTAGTACATTACCGCCGCCGCGCAAATGCTTCCTTTCGTGATGCCCATCACGGCGACGTCTTTTATCCTTATGTCGTTTCGTGATACCCGTCACAGCGACCGACGGCGAAAGGTATTATGCTCCTGCGTTGCTGCCTGCGCGTGATTTTTCATTGATTGAAACCTCTGAGCCTTTCGCATGGGAGCTTAGGACCTTCGGGCCGCAGCGCGCCAAGGCGGCTCTCCTAATTTGACTGAGTCAGAAAGTCGCGGGGCAACCACCGCAGAATCAAGTATTGGCCGAGATTCAGACATCAGCATGTGGAGGCTGAGATGGATCTCCGAAGAGCGGATGACAATGAATTGCGGTTTGCGGCGTATGTCGAGGGGCTTGTGAGCGTGATCGGGCACGCGGACCGCGCCAAGCCGCTACGGGACTATTGCGTGGGGCTGATGTTGCCGTGCGCGCGCAAGAGCGTGGAGCCTATGGCGGCGGTGACGGCGCCTTCGCGGGTGGCAGCCCAGCATCAATCGCTGCTGCATTTTGTCGGCGAAGGACAGTGGTCGGACGAGAAGGTGTTGGCGAAGGTGCGGGAGATGGTGCTCCCGGAGATGGAGCGCCACGGGTCGATCGAGGCTTGGATCATCGACGACACCGGCTTTCCCAAGCAGGGGCTGCACTCGGTTGGCGTGGCGCGGCAATATTGCGGCCAGCTCGGCAAACAGGACAATTGTCAGGTTGCGGTCTCGCTGTCGATTGCCAATCACCACGCAAGCCTGCCGGTGGCCTATCGCCTGTATCTGCCGCAAGACTGGGCGAAGGACCGCCAACGCCGGCGCAAAGCGGGCGTTCCTGAGGACATCGGCTTCAAGACCAAGCCGGAGATCGCGATCGAGCAGCTGCGCTGGGCCTGTGCGGCCGGCCTTCCTCGCGGCGTGGTGCTGATGGACGCGGGTTATGGCTGCAACACAGATTTGCGCGCTGGCGTCAGCGCGCTCGCGCTGAGCTATGTCGCCGGCATCTTGCCGCAGACGTCTGTATGGGCATCGGGCACGGGGCCGCTGCCGCCGGAAAAGTGGTCGGGCCGCGGGCGACCGCCAAAGCTCACCCGCCGGGACGGCAAGCATCAACCGATCTCAGTCAAGCAACTCGCCCTCGGCCTGCCAAAGCGCGCTTGGCGCACGGTCAAGTGGCGGGAGGGTGCGGCCGAGCACCTGTCCTCGCGCTTTGCGCGCATGCGCGTTCGTGTGGCGCATCGCGATTACAATCTCACCGAAGGCCGGCCGGAAGAGTGGCTGCTGATCGAGTGGCCAAAGGGCGAGAACGAGCCGACCAAATATTGGCTTTCGACCCTTCCCAAGAACATCCCCTTCCACCGATTGGTTGACATCGCCAAACTGCGTTGGCGCATCGAGCGCGACTATCAGGACCTCAAACAGGAGGTCGGGCTCGGCCACTTTGAAGGGCGCGGGTGGCGCGGCTTCCATCATCACGCCACGCTGTGCATCGCGGCTTACGGATTTCTGATCTCCGAGCGGGAGACGATTCCCCCCTCAGGACCTCGTCCCGCCACGCTGTTCCCGGAACTTGCCGTACCCGACGGTTACCGACCCAGGGGCTCCGCCCTTGCGGCCTGAACGCCACATCCCGAACTCCGTCGCAACCATGCGCCGGCGATTGATCGTCGCGCTCGTCAGAAGCCTGCCGCGATGTCCGTGCTGCAACGCTGCAATCGCAACACCGTCGCCGCGCAGAAATTCATGACACAGTCAAACTAATCGCTCGTCACTATTCACAATCGCCTTTCTAAAGCACCGCCGCGGCATAAAAAAACCCGCGCGGCGAATCGAGGAACACCGCGCGGGAAGGTCAAGGTTGCGAATATCGACATTGTAGGGCCAACCACGGCGCGCAGGCGGTACATCGCTACGGGCGCGGAGCGAATAGGCCCGAAAATCGGAAACAGGGTTCATCGTCCGTTATTTTTGCAATGAGCAATCCATTTCCCAATGTCAAAAAATGCATGCTTGGTCAAAATCAGCAATCCCAGTCCAACAGGATGACTGGTATCACCACACCTAAAAGCCAATGCGCACGAGAGTTTCCACTGCGGCAACTTCTCGGCGGCCCGCGCCGTAATGTAGCTCGCTCGATGATGTGCAGGCGCGCTCGACCGGATCGAGCAGGAGCGGAACAGCCCGGACGCCGCTGAAGGCGGTACCGACGTAGGGTTGGCTCTTTATCGGAACTGGCAATAAGTTTGTGCGGGGGTTGGGGACTTCATTCGGAGCACTCCGATGATGCCCAGCACATCTCGCCGCGCCGTTGTTGCCAGCCTCGCCGCCCTCCCGACGATCCCCACCACCGCCGCCGCCATGAGCGTCACCGTGGCGGACGATCCAATCTTCGCCGCCATTGAGCGGTATCGCCATGCCTGCGCCGCGCTCGACAGCGCCGACCAGCGCAACGAACCGGCCCAGTATGACGCCGCTGAGCATGACATCATCAACTCCAGCGAGGCGCTGTGGGTCACGCCGCCGCAGACCATCGAGGGGGCGACGGCGTTGGTCGATTTTGTCCTCGAAGACGTAGCCCTCGGGAACGAAGGCGATTGGGCTTGCCGCGCTCTTGCGTCGTTGAGCGAGGCGCTGCCACGGATGGCCGTTCACTTACGGCTCCGGGGACGCCACGGCCTCAAGGCTGCGGACTGATCCACGGCGACCGATTAAGAAACAGGCCGGGCAACGTCATCCCGTTCGCGTCGTACGCGCTCATTCCCGCCGCCCCCGTTGCGTTCAATCTCTGCCACCAATCTTTCGCGAGTCTTTTCCGACGACCTCATGCGAACGACGCACTCACCGTCTATAAAGCCGTCATATGCCACGACCTCTCGGACGGTGAGGCGGTAACCGCGCCATTCGCAGCGCCACTCACTGTTGGCTTTGGTCATTTTCCATTTCGCTGCGTTCATCCCTAATCTCACATCATTGGTTTGTGTGCGCTCTGCTCTGGCCCTTATCACCACGGAGCGACACGCGGCCCTTGCGACGTTGGACAACGCCGTTCCCGGCGTTGACTTTACTGTCTGGCAATTGCCGTTGCGGATGCGGCAACGGCCTTCACAACTGTGTGAACCTATGTCGGCTGGCGAATGTTTGTGAGGATCGTATGGTCCGCGATACGCGCCGAGGCCAAGGTGCGCGGTTCGCTTGATGAGGTGCCGGCGCGGTTAGCGAAAATGAAAACGCCGCCACGGCTCAAGCTGCGGACTGATCCACGGCGACCGATTAAGAAACAGGCCGGGCAACGTCATCCCGTTCGCGTCGTAGGCGACCGCCGCCCCCCGTTGCGTTCAATCTCTGCCACCAATCTTTCGCTAGCCCTTACCCGCGACCCCATGCGCAACACACACTCGCCATTGATATAGCCGTCATACGCCGCCGCGTTGATCTTGCGGACAGCGAGCTGGTGCCCGCGCCATTCGCAGCACCACTCACTCTCGGCTTTGGTCATATCCCATTTCGGTGCGTCCATGTCCCCAATCTTCCCATTGGTTGCGTGTGCGCTTTGGTCTGGCCTCCATGTGTCGCGGCCGGCGACGGCAAGGTTCACGTACAATTCCATTCGATGGTCCCGAAGCATGAGCCTGCTTTGTCGCGCACGGATGTTCCGACTCATCACAAACTGTTCGGCTGTTAGTTTTGACAATCCCCGCACGCGGCGGTATTGGGCAACCGTTGCGCGCAACGATCAGCAAACTATCGCGACCTTCATTGCTGCTCCACCAAACAACGAGCGCAAGATGAGGGACATCTTGAGAACCGTGCTAGGCGCAATCTCCGCTGCGTGGGCGAAGCGGCGACACGAGCACAACGCCAAGATCGAAGACAAAATGGTCGCCGACCTCGAAGCCATCCTCGCGAACATGAAGCGAGGGCGCGAGCAGGTCGAACGTGGCCGGAACGAGATACGGCGCACGGCTTAGTTGGCCCCGGTCCTTGGGTGTGTCGGAGGGGGCTGTAAGGACCGGGGCCTTTAAGGGCTGAGGGAATAGCGGCCCTTCGACGTTTTACAACACCGCTGAGCGTTGCGCGTTCCCCATCTTGTTTTCTCTGTGGCAATTGTCCGGCGCATAGGAAGGCCCCGGTCCGATGGTGAGAACCGAGGCCTCCGTCTAAGGGCCATGGGGGGTAAGGGGGCGGCCCTTTCGACACCGGCTCAGTGGCAATTGCCGACCTCGGCTAAAATGTCGGCGGCCACCGGATTGGCACGTCGGAACTCTCCCAGCATCGCTTCCACGCCGCTTTGGCTTCGTCTTCTGTCTGGACGTGGCCTTGGTGTGGTTCGGCGCGGCCCTTGCGCTGGTGAAAGTCCACTGTCCACATCCACGGCAGCCCCTCGATTGCGTCGAGCTTGAAGATGCGCCCCACATAAAGCTCGTGACCATCATCGGCGCAAAACATCACCGAATAGCCGGGGACGTTACTGTCGCTGCGACGGAAGACTAACCCGCTGCGATAAAAAGTAGGGCACTTGGCGTTCGTGACAAGTGCAGCCTCCACGGTTTCACCGTTGCTTTCTGCAATGAGGAGTGGCTCGTTCATCGGGCAAAACTTATTGATCGGATTTCTTCATAGGCAAAAATTAGTCACGCTCAAGGTCCTTACCAATTGCATTTGACATAGTTTGAACAGCGCTCCCCTGAAAATTTGCGGAAGGCCGGAACGAACTATCAGGTCTCGTGTTGCCGGGACGGAAGCGTCGAGTTTCCCCTCAACACACACCCTGCTCACGTTTCCAACGAAACCCCGGCCTCCTCGTCCGGGGTTTCGTCCGTCAATAGCGGGGCCGCTTTCTTGGTTTTCGGAGGGAAATCTTCGGCCAGGATCGGGTTCTGGCGCCTATTTTGCGAACGGGGTCCCCTTTGGCTGGAGTTTTCGGAGCATGAGCCGGATCCAGTGCGATATTGATGATCAGATGAACGGACGGCGCGCGCGTTGCACCGGTTGCTCGTAGCCCCCGAGTTTGGCGAGCACGTCCCGGTCCAGGATTTCGAACAGCCTGTCTTTCCAGCGAACCGTCTTGGTGGCTGAAAGCCGCTTGAGTGTCTTGTTGGTGTGCACCAGCGACATGCCAAGCGTGTCGGCCACGTGCTGCTGCGTGAAGGGAAATGCGACGGTGTTGCCTTTGGTCAGACCGACCTCCTCGGCACGTGTGAACAAGTGCAGCAGCAAGTACGCCGCCCGCTCGAGCGCGGTGCGGCGGCCGACGTTCAACAGGTTCTCGTCGAGCATCTGCTCTTCGCGCGCCGCGAGCCACGTGACGTCAAACGCCAGCGCCGGATAACCCGAGTACAGGTCCCACAGCTTTTCGCGTGGGAATACGCAAAGGACCATGTCGGTGAGCGCCTCGACCGAATGCTGCATCTCGTCGGACACGGAGCCTTGCAATCCCAGCAGGTCGGCGGGCAATGCGTAGTTCAGGATCTGCCGCCGTCCGTCAGCCAGCGTCTTGTAGCGGAATGCCCAGCCCGACAGCACGGTGTAGAGGTGCGCGCTGTTGGTGCCTTGCAGCAGAATGCTGGTGCCCGCCTGCACGTTGAGCTCGCCGGACTTGAATTCCGCGACGAACGACAATTCCTTGGCAGTGAAGTCGCGCAGCACCTCTTTGCCACGCAACGGACATTTCTCACAGGGGACTTTGCGGCCGGCCGTCGGCGCAGCGATAGGAGCGGCAGGAGCCACGGGGCCCTCCTCAATGATCAATAAAATTTCAGTGTCTATCCGAAAACTTTTGCCGACCGTATTCACCCATTAGACGCTCCCCTGAATTCCCCAAAGCGATACTATCGCATTTGCTTGCGTCGAATCGGAAAATCACGGCATTGCGGGCTGCCGCTGACTTGGCGGTGATGGACGAAGGATCACAAACAGCAAGAGCCCCGCGTTGGCGCGCGAGAGCTCGTAGGACGGACGGCCAAACAGCAAAGGCCGGTTCCCGGTTTAGAACATGAAAAGTGGAATGGGCGAGGTGATCTACGTATCTATTTGCCCTTGCTGGGTTTCGGCGTGGTCCATGGCCATGCGCAGGGGAACGCGGCGCAAAACACCGCGATGACGCTTCTTCTAAAAACGACACATTGAAAGCCCCCGGCCCGAACCGCGTAAATAACCTAACGCATTTGGTTTCGTTCAAAGGTTCCTTTTTTGGTAATTCTCTACCGGTGACAATGTGGCACTGCATCAATTCTGCATTGTGTGTCCGGTAACGGAACGACCAGCTGCCGTATGCTTTGAAAAGGTGCTGATGGCGAATCGGAGAATTGCCATGTTGAGCGCAGAGGAATGTCGGCAGCATGCGAAGGAATGCGTCGAGTTGGCTCAAGCGGTTGGCGAACGACAGAAGCCAAAACTTCTAAAGCTCGCAGAGCACTGGCTTGCGCTTGCGGATGAAGCGTCCCGACTAGAGCCGTCAAATGATCGCGGCAACCCCGCCTCCCGCAAGGTCGCATAGCTGCGTTTGAAATCGGCCGCGCCGCCTCGCTCTAGGCCCGATCACGTGGATCGATGAAGCGTGTGAGGCTTGATCCGCGATGACAAATTCCGAGCTTCGCTGGTTCGCTATCGTCTGGTTGGAACACGGCCGCGTGGCTGGCGGCTACGCGCTCGACTACACTCCTGAAGAAAAAGCGGCTTACGAAAGGGTACACGGCGCCAACATCATCGGTGATTTCGCGACATGGCCGAAGCCACAGCCGCTGTGCGCGAGAATGTAAAAGTGGCTACGCCCAAGCGGCCGCCGCGCCGGTAAGGCACATCAACTCGTCATCCGCATCTTGCTCTAAGCCTCGCCCGCTTCGCCTCGCGACATCCAGCGGTCGATAACGCGCGGCATGATCCAGGGCCAGGCGAAGCTGGTCAGCACCGCGAAAAAAGCCCCGTTGAAGATGCCGTAATAAATGTTGGTGAGACGAACGTCCGTCGTCGGCGCGAGGAAGCCGCCGAGCGCGCCGCCGACGATCATCCAGAACGCAAACCAGGACCCAGCAATTATGGCGGTGCGGCCCATGACATAACCTCTTTTACCTCGACAACGGAGGTGCGCGGGATGAGTTCCGTTGGTGGTAGCATTCCGACCAGACTGCTCGCCGGGCTCCGTTTTTGTGCCCCACCTGGGATGCAACGCCGGCCCCCGGTGGTGAGCGTTGATCGAGTGGCGATCCCTTCCTATTCTCGCGAGTGCGCGTGGACGGTAAAGATTGCGGACGCTGCTATTTTATGCGCGCCTCTTTCAACGCGACGTTTGGCGCTGGTCCGTTTACGGCAGTTCCAGCAGCGGCATGGAAGACACGCTAGAGGAAGCCCAGCGACAATTTAAGAAAGCGTACGATGAACGCGAACAGCAAGATCACCGCCATCGATAGCGAGATCGGCGCGCTCATCCGCAAGCGCCGCGTTGCGAAAGGCTGGACGCTCATTGCTTTGGCCATCGCGCTCGGCTGCACTCACCAGCAAATTACGAAATACGAGCGAGGGCGGGACCGGGTGAGCGCAGCACGGCTTCTGCAGATCGCGCAGGCGCTAAAAGTGCCGGTGCAGTCGTTCTTTCCCGCCCTCTAAGCCCTTCGATCAGCCGCGTAGCCCTTGCGCCGCATCGGTGCCCTGTTACCATTGCAATGGGGCCGTTCCATAATCCTGTCCCGTTTTCTAAGTCAGGGCGCCATGACGGGACCCATACCTGCGTGGCGGCTCGCCTTTCATGACATCCAGGCGCATGCGCTATTACGGCTGTCTCGACTGGCTTGAGCTGCTCGGCGTCTTGGCCGTGGCGGCCTCGCTGATTTTTATCGCAACGCTGGTTATGACGTTCTGACACCGAACTGCGCCGCACATCAAACCTAGGGGGCGACCATGCGGATCATTCCAATTCTTATTGAAGCATCCAAGCTCGCGATCGCCGCGATCATTCTCTTCTATGTTGTTGAGATGATTACAGCGATGCCGCAAAACGTACGACGCATCGTCCAGGCGCTCATTGTGTTGGTAGCTATCTTAGCAGTGCTGGGTCTGGCCGTCGGACAGCCGGCGGCACCGCTGACGCCAGGAGTCGTGCGCTAACTAGAGAGTGCGATACCGAAATGGCGAAGCCCGGCTCCAGATTGCCGGGAGGCACCGGCTTTTGAACTTGCAGGACTGCAATCTTTTCACCATCCTCAGTTCTGCGTCGTGGGGCTCAAGTTTTCAGGTCTATGGGCGATAGCCTTTCCCTGACAGCGGCGCAGATTGCTGCAGGGGTGAGCGTCAACGTGAGGCGCGCTCGGCGGGCCAGTTGACGCGAGCGCCTCCGCGCCGCTCACGGCGCGGCAGTCATTCGGTTTCGTTGTATGAGCCACAGGACGTGCAGCGGATTATGAGTCCGGACGGTAATGTTGTCTTTTGGTCGTTCGCAGGCCGCGGAACCCGTGCTGCTCAAGGGAATTGCTCCAGGAGAGAAATTCCTCACGTGCCATTGCATAGCGGTCGCATGCCTCTTCAACTGAGATCAGACCACCCCGTACAGCTGCGACAACCTCAGCCTTGCGGCGGATTACCCAATGTCCTGTTTCCGGCGGCGGCAGGTCCGCAAGTGTTAGCCGCCTGCCGTCCGGCCCGATGACATACTTTGCCCGGTAGCGCGGATCTTCCCTCAGTTGCATCGTGACACCCGTCCGAGTGCTTCTGGCTAACAAACATAGCAGCCGACGGTGAGGCGCAGCGGGTATTAGCGTAGGGAGCCGGGAAATTTCTGCCAACTACTAGGATGCCGCTATCAGTTGGTATCCAGTCTCAACTTGGGTCACGCCATCCTTGATGCCGAGTGCGTCTGTGACGGTAAGCGGCGTCACCGACTTCGAGCGCCTCATGGCGCGCGTGAACGACGCCAGCGCATATGCCTATGCATTCGCCTGCTGGCGATCGACGGCGACGACACTCGCAAGCTGCCGCTACTCGAGCGGAAGGCCGCACTCTGTAAGTTGCTACGCAAGGCCAAGCCTGGCATCCGCTACAGCGAACACTTGGCCGGCGACGGTCGCGTTGTATTCGAGCAAGCCTGCAAGCTCGGCCTAAGATTCGTGTCGAAGCGCATCAACTCGCCGTATCGGTCGGGCAAGAGCAAAGCATGGCTCAAGTTGAAGAACCGCAAGGCGCCGGGCTATCTACGACACGCCCAAACTTGAGCGCAGGTTCGCGCGTTTGTTATCGGCGTGCCGCCACTTCGCGGGATAGGTGTAACCGTCCGCGGCGCTGCGCCGCGTCTCGCTTTGCTCATGCTCGACCTCGCGCTCTCGCTTCATGTTCGCGACGATGGCCTCGAGGTCGGCGACCATTTGGTCTGCGACCTTGTCGAGTTGTGCGTCGTGTTGCCGCTTCGAACACGCGGCGGAGATTGCGCGCAGCACGCTTTTCAGCATGTTCCCCATCGTTGCGCTCCGTCGTCTGGTGCAGGGCGCAAGGCTAGGTGTGCTTGGTTGACGAAACGTTGCGGCGCCACGGTCGCAGAATACCGCCGCATTTCCCGCGTGCCGGCAGCGTCTTGCGCTATGCGGACGCCACGGAGCGTTCGATCAAAATAGAACCTGCCACGACGGGCAAGCGCACGACGCGCCGCTTGAGGTTTTGTCGCACCGCTATCCGAGGGCAGCTTATCAACATCACGCCATGTTTCGGCCGAGATCGCCCAGCCTGATTTCGTCATCAGCACGGCGTTGGGTTTCGGATCGTGATGGACATCGACCCCCACATCGAAGACGAACATCTCGCCGACCTGAGGAAAACCATCGCCGACCTAATCAAGGCCAAGTATGAGGCCGTCGAGGACAGCCCAGAGCACCGCTTTATCCTGCGTCGACTGGCCAATCTGCGCTTCTCCCGCAAAGAGGCGGGAGGCATCATAAAGAACCTTGATCCTCTCTAGTGGGGCGCTACTCAGCCTAACGGGGGCCGGCTTCCCTTCCACGTCGGCATAGCGGTCCACGGCAAGACGCTGCTCAGCCGGACCCGCCATCTGGCACTTGCCCTGAAACAACGCAGACATCTTGGGCGCATCGACGCCCTGTGATGTACATCAAATTGGCCAGCAGCCTTTCGTTCAGAATGGTCCATCAAAAGAGGAGTATGATGATGATCGATAAAAAGATCGAACTCGAAGTATCACGTCGAAGCGCTTTTTCCATCTTGGGGCTGGCAGTTGCGGCGGGCTTTGCCGTACCTGCAACAGTGCTGACCGTAACGGACGTTCATGCGCAGACGCAGGGCATGGACCGCCGCGATGATCGGCAAGACAACCGCACTGACCGTCGTGATGACCGGCGCAGTAAGAAAAAAAAGAAAAAGTAGTTCGGAGGTCTTCCGACGATCAGGGCTTGAGGACGCGCGTGCGTTAGCCGACACCGCTACAACGTAGAAACCGCCCGGCGTTGTCGCACGTTCCGGAAGGGAAACCGACCTGAGAAACCAGGAGTTCGCTCCAATCGGAACCCCAGATGAAAGCGATTGAATTACCGGGGAAGCTAAAATACCTGCCGCCGACCGGAAAGCCGGACGACCGGATGCTTGCGCGTGCTACCGGCAGAACTGAGTACGGTCAAAAGTTTGCAGTCCAAAAGAAAGTAGTCAGAGGCTGGCTGACCAGGCCCGCGCTCGGTGCAGAAAGTGGCCCCGCCGGGAGAGGAACTTTCCCGAACGGGGCCCGGCGAACTCCAGTTGGTTGGGTAAAGGGCTACTGAAGCGCTGCCGGGCCTCCAACCTCGACGGAAGCGTCCCAATAGGCTTCAAACGGGCGCGAGTGGCGCCTTCGCAAACCCCGCTTTAAGCGGCTCGGTGGTAGAAGCGGCGACTTTCTGGGCGAGCGCGGCAAGTTCCTTAACTTGCTCACTCAGCGTCGTTAGCTGATTGCGAGCATAGTCGTTGGAAATTACCACGAATTCCGAAGGCGACTTCACGCCAGCCAACCGTTGAACGTATTCAACATGTGACTTGGTGTTGGCTTGAGCGAACTCAATGACCTTGCTGTTATATTCCTGCATTCCGTAAAGCACCGTGGAGATATTTTGCATCACCACGTTCGCTTCGTTCGCGGCGGCGCCGAAGTGTTCTGCGGTGCTTTCTGTGTCCCGAACCTGATCCCTAACGTGACTGGAGGATCGCTTGGTGGTCGTGACCATTGGTTGTCCTTTTGCGGTTTTAGCGGGTTTCGCGCGATCGCACGCGAAGCGTACCGACGCGTATGGAACCTTCAAGCAGCGTTGTTGACGTATGCGGTACCGCCGCCGGGACTTGTGACGGAAGCTCAAGCTCTGTCCGACTGCCAAGGTGCCCGGCATCACGACGCCACAGAATGAATACACAAGCGCAGGGCCGGTGCCGCGAAAGCCCAGCAATCGGCCGGATTTCGTTTTGCGCCATTCGAGTTGTGCGCTCGATTCGATGCTGCGGATGCTGTTCCTTTGTTGAGTCCCGGAAAAGAAAAAGAGGTCGCTTGTGACGACCCCTCAGGGATTTGCGATACTCTGATCGGCGCAGATCTTCTACTTGTGCGCTATGCGGCGGCGTACTTTCGCTTTGTTAAAGTCGCACCTGAACGCGCTGCACTTGCACGGCCGACCACGTACCAGCACCGCGGGTAGTCGGAATGCCTAGCTCGTTGAGACCAGCAGCGATTTCACGCAGAGACGCAGCACCAGCAGCCATGATCTCGGCTATGGCAGGTGCCACGTCCGCGGCTCGCTCGTTGGCCCGCTTCTGGACAGCAGCCAGGGCCTTGGTCCGTGTTTTAGCTGACGGCTTTACGCCTCGGTCGCCGCCGAGCTTCTGTCCTCGCCGTTTTGCAGCCGCAAGGGCGGCCTTGGTACGGGCGCTGATAAGCCCGGCCTCTAGCTCCGCTACCGCGGCCATCTGCTGCAGCATAAAACGCCCTGTAGCGCCTTCTATTTGGGGCAGATCGGCAAAGCGGACGTCAACACCGGCTTCGAGCAAACGGGACAGGAAGGCGAGGGAGCGGGTTAACCGGTCAACCTTGCTCACCACCAGCGCACACTTGTGGAGGCGGGCATATGCAAGCGCCCTGTGGAGGCCGGAGCCCACTCGGCTTGCCCTTATTACTTCGAGATCTGGAAGTGCTGCTCCGCAAGCTTTCGCTCACCGTCCCAGACCTCCAACGTCCATGTCCCGGGCACCAAATGCCACTCTTGCGTCAGACCCCAGAACACTGGAAACGATTCACCGACTACCTGGACGTCGGTGTATTCGTCCTCAGTTCTTGCGCTATTCGTCTCCGGGTTGATGAGTCCTGGCGGCGGGTATCGCCACACCACCTTGATTGGCACCTTGCTGCGTCTAGGAGCCCCGACGATGGTCAACTCCGCACCGATCACGGTGCCGACCTTGGCATCGATTTGCGTACCGATCCGCAAGTTCTTGTACACTCGCACAGTGACCTTATGACCTGTCGAAACTGATTGGTCTTCTTTCGAGATTCCCGATTGGATGTCGTAAACTCCTGGTCTCTCCACTTCGATGTGATCGATCCTCACCGTCTCTGCCTGCTGCGCACGCATAGCGATGGGCCATGCCATTACGCCCCCGAATCCTGCGATGAACTCCCGCCGCTTCATTCGATCACCTCGTCGGCGGTGGCGAGCAATGATGACGGCACGGTAAGACCGAGCGCCTTCGCAGCCTTCAAGTTCAGCACCATCTCGTATTTGGTCGGTGCTTGCACCGGAAGCGCGGCGGGGGTTTCGCCCCTCAGGATGCGGTCAAAGTATGACGCTGCTCTAACGTACATCTCACGCAGGTTGATCCCGTAGGATATCAAGCCGCCGCTGGTGACGAACAAGCGGAATGGATAAATCGCGGGCAAGTTTTGCTGGGCTGCCAATGCGATAATTGGCGCACGGTTTACCACGGTCGTGAAATCGGGCGGGACAATCAAGCCAGTGTTCGATGCATCGGAAAATGCCGTGATGGCACGCTCGATCTCAGCGGCGTTTTGGACGTGGGCTTCAATGGGTTCTAGGCCGAGCGACGGCGCAGCTTCTTTAATCTTGAGCATAAATCCATTCACTGAGATGTTGTTTGGATTCCAAAGGACAGCCACTTTCTTGAGGCTAGGCGCTATCTCCTTAAGCAGTTGCAGCCATTTCCCGCCGATCGTGTGCTCGAAATGAGTAAACCCAGTAATGTTGCCGCCCGGATGCGACAGACTGGGGACGAAGGCTTCTGTGACAGGATCGACAACCTGCACGAACACAAGCGGAATACTGCGGGTCTCTTTCTGCAGTGCGACCAGCGTCGGAGCGTTGGTGGCCAGAATCACGTCGGGCGATAAGTCTACTAGTTCCGCTGCATAGGGGCTTAGGCGGTCAAAACGGCCATCGGTCCAGCGATAATCGAACCGAATGTTACGACCTTCGCTCCAACCCAATTCTTCCAAGCGTGCGCGAAACGCGCGGAGTTCGGACTGTTTTTCAACATCGGTCTCAGCCGAATTTACCAGCACGCCGACCCGCCGCACCCGATCGGTCTGTTGAGCTCGCCCCGCGAACGGCCATGTCGCCATCGCGCCGCTGAGTAGACCAATAAATTCTCGCCGTCTCACGATTGGCCCCGCGCTGCGTGTGGAGTCCATCGGTAATCTCCCTAGGCCTTCCGTCATCGGAAATGCGGCCGACTTTGGGGCGAAAGTGAGCCGCGCGATCCTGGCCGGAGGATGTGGACTGAGGGGTCGACCGGGTTCGTTTAACTCAAGCGACCCATTATTTCTCCAATCCCGGAATGCAATTTGAGATAGGTCAAACGTGGGAGACCTATCGTTCGACGATCGCCTGCTCGGGAAAATTAGTTATCGCCGCTCAGAAGGGCTCCGGGATGAATCGAAATTTTTGTGACTGCGATCACAGCGACTGCCTGCGCTTGGATGATGATGCGCTCACGGCGGGGCAGCGGAGGTGCCCATGCGTGACAAGACGAAGCAGCGATACGAAAAGGCAACGTTTCAGCGAGAGAAGCTGATCGCCATAGTCTGGCTTGTTCTGTTCGCCGTCATGGTCGGCGGAAGCGCATATCAGGGTGTCCAAACACTCTTGAAGATACCATCACAAGTGTTCGCGACACGGTAGGCTAAGGCTGGCTTGCTGGTGCTCTCTCAGCACCCACCGCGGAAAGATGAGCTTTCGCCGCCTCGATTCGCTTGTCTTCATTACGTAAGTGATCAAGAACAAACAGGCGGATCGCCGAGGATAGATTGCCCTCGCGCGTTTGGTCGATGTTGGTGATCAGTCCCGACAGCGTCGTTTGCTCGCTATGCGCGATGTTTTTCAGATCAGTCCAGAAGGCATCTTCAAGGCTGACGCTGGTCTTGTGCCCATCAATGACGACGGACCGTTTAACGATCGAGGATTTCATTTGGGCGCCCCTCCCAAGTAGTCGATTTCCCCGCGCTAATGCGTCGTTTTTGTGACCCCCATCACAGCGACATCCTAATTATGCGTAACTACTATGCACCACGAGTATGTGTAATACGACGTAGTCATGAACACCGATAAAGATGTCGCTACGCTCATCGAGCTCTTGAAAATGGCAGCCGAGCGACGGCCGCATTCCGAAGCTGGCCAGGTTTCGCAGAGCGAACAATTCTGCGAGGATCGTTTCTTGCTTCAGATGTGGCCGGAAGCCTGCCGACGCGCCGGGGTCGGAAGCCGTGAATTTCCGCCTGAAGTAATCAAACTCTGGAAACAAGGATTGAGCACGCATTGAAGGGCCGCGCGGCGTCGCAGTGACAGCCCGGCTCGACCGGCTACCGCCTGCCGCCGAGCAATCCCCTCAAGAACGCGAAGATGAAGATCGCGATGTAAGGATGCCTGCGGCACAGCCATAGCCAAGCGTAGATGGCGAAGATCGCGCCGACGACCAGGAGCCAGGGGTGATCGGCGATCACGCGGCCTCCTCCGAGTCGATGACCGGCTTTCTATCGCCGTTGACCTTTACGAAGCAGCCGAAGCACGAGTGAGTTGGTTGGTCTCGTCGTCGGTACCGCCTTCTTGAAGGGGAATGACGAAGTGATGATCGAGGTCCTCGGTCCGCAGGCGGCGCAGAATTTTAGTCTCATGACCGGCCTCCTGCGAGGCGACGCTGAACTCGGATCACCGTCATCGCGTGCCAGGATTTAGAGAAGCGGACATTCGGCGGTGGCCTTTCGATGCCCGCTGAGTGCCAAGAACAGGCTCATGCACTGCATCAAAATCCATGCTCATTCGATCCCGCGCTGGCGAGCAGCGAAGGCGGCACGTCGAGGAGCGCATGCGACGCGGAGAAACGCCCGGCATCCGGGATGGGTGACGCTCGGATTATAAAGTCTCGCCGAACTACGAACGCCCGGCGCTGCGGAAGCCCTTCGCCGCCTTTCCAGCGGATTCGAAGGTGGCGTGAGCATCTTTCGCCGTCATCGCGACAGTCGTTTCGATTTCAGACAAACTGCCTCCCGCGGCAGCGGCCAGTATCGCAGAGGCGGCGGCCTTTTCATCAGGGAACTCAGCAATGACCAGCCAATCATGGTGGCCGAAGGTCAAGTACCAGCCGATGAGCCTGCCTCCTACGCTCTCGAAGAGTTTGGCAACGACTTCCTCACGATTTTCTGGCTTAGCCAGCATCCCCTTGACGGCGTCCGAAGTAAAACGCCCGCGCGAGATATAGATCGGCATGGCATCTCTCCCTCAAAGAAGCTTTGCTTGCTCAATCATGTGGGCGCCGAACATTACTGCCGCGGCCACGACGGATTCAAGGGACCATGATCGAGGGGGCATAGCTGCGTCACAGGCCGCAACATCGGTCGCTTCTCGCAACAGCGGCGGCACGCTCGGTGTGCGGTATGGGTGAGCAGCCACCAAATGTCGCAGTTGGGTCATTTTCAACCAATTCCGGCTTTTCCCGTGACGCCGGGTCTTCCTCTGATCGCGACCAGAAAAGCGGACATTGAATGCGGTGAAGCATATTCGCCTCCTCGGTAACAGAGGAGTGCGACCATGTACGACACAGAGAACTCGACCGCGCCCACGGCCAAGCAGGTCCCTTGGAACAAGGGCAAATTGACCGGCGCGAAACCGCCACTCAGGCCGAAACATGTCTGGGCAATTCGAACGATGCTCCAGAACGATCGGCAAGCGCGCGATCTGGCGCTGTTCAATCTGGCGATCGACAGCAAGCTGCGAGGCTGCGACGTTGTCGCGGTAAAGGTCGATGATGTTGCGCCGAACGGCTACGCCATGGATCGGGCGACTGTGCGCCAACGCAAGACCGGACGTCCCGTCCGGTTTGAGCTGACAGAGCAAACCCGGCTCGCCATCGACGCCTACATTAAACTCGCGAGTAAGAAATCCGGTGAGTTCCTGTTCACTGGCCGGCGGCCGGGGAGCAGCATGACGACCCGTCAATATGCACGGCACTTAGCCGACTGGCTCGTCAGCGTTGATCTTGACCCGCATCTCTATGGGACACACTCGCTGCGCCGAACCAAGGCAACGCTCATTTACCGGCGCACAGGCAATCTCCGGGCCGTCCAGTTGCTCCTTGGGCATAGCAAGATCGAGAGCACAGTGAGGTATCTGGGCGTCGAGGTGGATGACGCCATCACCATTGCGGAGCAGGTTGACGTCTAAAGGCACTTGGGCAGAGCAAAAATGCTCTGCCCTCGATGTCCGCTATGTCGGCCGCAAACAGCAGCAAATGAGACATCGCGCGGAAGGCCGAAATCGGTCGAAAATGACCCAAAGCGGACATCGGCCAGCATCTCATGTTGCATTAGCGAAGCTAGTCTCAGCACTATCAAAGCACTCGTTTGAGGTGCACGATGCCGCCTCCTGAGCCTGGGGCGGGACATGAGGCGACGGGATTTTCTCGGTGCTCTGAGTAGCGCAGCGGCCGGCTGGCCGCTGGCCGCGCGCGCCCAGCAGAAGACACCTACAATCGGCCTCCTGACCGCGGGTACGCCGTCAACTCATGGCCAATGGGTCGCGGCCTTTGTGCAGCGGCTCGGCGAACTCGGTTGGATCGACGGCCGCAACGTCGCGTTCGAGTATCGCTGGGCGGAGGGGCGCAGCGACCGATACGCCCGAGATCGGGGCCGAGTTGGTCCGGCGCAAGGTCGACGTCATCGTCACGCAGGGAGGCGTGGTTGGGGCGCTCAAGCGGGTCACGTCGTCAGTTCCGATCGTGTTCACGGTGGCGTCGGACCCGCTCGGCAGCGGCTTCGTAACCAACTTGGCGCGGCCGGGCGGAAATGTGACTGGCCTATCGCTACAAATGACCGACCTCGGAGGCAAGCGGCTCCAGCTATTGCGGGAAGCAGTGCCCGGCCTCAGCCGATTGGGAATCATGGGCGACGGCGGCTATCCCGCGTCCGTACTCGAGATGGATGAAGTTGAAACCGCGGCGCGCGCTCTCGGTCTCGCTGCTGCCCGATTCGAAATCCGGGGAGCCAGTGACATCGGCCCCACCTTTGACAGGCTCAAAGGCAATGTCCAGGCGCTTTATGTAGTCGCCGCTCCGCTCATGACCACCAACCAGATTCGCATCAACACGCTGGCGGCTGCCGCCCAATTGCCGACCATGCACGGCATTCGCGACTTGGTCACGACGGGCGGTCTGATGTCCTATGGCGCGAATTTCCCAGACTTGTTCGGCCGGGCGGCCGGCTACGTCGACAAGAATTCTGCGCGGCGCCAAGCCTGGCGACCTTCCGGTCGAGCAGCCGACCAAGTTCGATCTCGTGATTAATCAGACCACGGCAAAAGCACTTGGGCTGAAAATCCCCGAGTCGTTCCTATTGCGCGCCGACGAGGTGATCGAATAGCGGTGGTGATGGTAGCTAATGGCACTTAACGGACATCGCAGCCGCTCCGTCGAATGTCCGCTTCCGGGAGTAAAGCGGACAGCCAGCGATTGCCGAACAAACGCAATTTGAGTAGCCGCTTCCATTTTTCCAGAGGCGGTACACGGGTCCTAAGAAATTAGAGCGGAATTTCAATGATGTAGGTGTTCGTAGTTTTATTCGGACTGGCGCGCCAGAAACTTTAGCAATTGTAGACATTCGCGTTCAGTCCCCGTGCTGTTACCACTTCGGGGGCACGCCGGGGGCACAAAACACATCAGCGCCCTCCCGAATTTTCTTGGTGTGAAGGCGCCTCCTGCGGATCTGTTGCCGCCTCGAGCAAGGGCACGTCAGAAGTTTCGAAGAAGCTATGGCGGCGTGGAAGCGTTGCTGGGCGTCGGCTGATGTGTCGGTCCACTGCACCGTCGCTGAGCCCCGCGCCCCACCGTCTATGTGCTGACATCAACAGACCGATCGCGACGGCTGCGATCCAACCCATGCAGACCAGAACGAAGCTCGCTTAGTAACCACGAACTAAATGTAAACTTTTCATCTCCAAAATCGCACTGAGCCACCTGGCGCCGGTCAGCGGTTGGAGACGACGATCAAATGAGCAGGACGAGGGTATTAAGTGTTGGCGGTGCCATTTTGGGCACCGCTGTATTGATCAGCTTTACACTCGGTCTGGCCGTCATGGTACGGGAGCCGGGTGGCGAACCGGACCTGGTTACCGGCACGATTGCTTCGAACCGTGTCGCTGGCTCAATCCTTGAGCATCCGCCGGCCGTTCTTCCGCCCCCGACGAACCAAATCGAATTCCTGCCACCCCGCACTGCCAATGCGACCGGCACGTTGCCTTCGTCGTGCGGTAACCGGGCGGATGCGCTGAGCGTGTCGCGTGTGGTTGAGATCGATACCACTGATGGGCCCGGTTTTGGCTTCGAGAATTTCAAGGCGCACGATTTCCTGCGAGAGCACGAAGTGGTGCTGACATTCGACGATGGCCCGTGGCCGAGCAATACCCTGGCAATCTTGAAGGCATTGGCGGATCAATGCACGAAAGCCATGTTCTTTCCTGTCGGCAAGCACGTCATGTGGCAGCCAGGACTCCTTAAGCAGGTGGCGGCCGCGGATCATACGATCGGTTCGCATTCCTGGTCTCATGCCGACTTGTCAAAGTTACCCATCGACAAAGCCAAGGATGAGTTTGAAAGGGGTGCCAGTGCGGTGCGCGCTGCGTTGGGAGTGCCGGGGGCTGCATTTTTCCGTTTTCCAGGGCTGCGGCACCCACCGGAGATGGTCTCATATCTTGGAACCCGAAACATCGGCATCTTCTCGACAGATCTGGACTCCTTCGACTTTAAGATTCGCAAGCCCGAGCAGGTCGTCGCTGCCGTGATGACCAAGCTAAAGAAACAAGGTAAGGGCATCATCCTCATGCACGATATCCAACACGTCACGGCTGTGGCGTTGCCAGAGCTTCTGGTCCAGCTGAAGGCCGGCGGCTACAAGGTTGTGCAGGTTAAGGCAAAGGAGGCGGTGAAGACTTTGCCGGAGTACGACGAGGCGATCATGAAGGAATTCGGCAACAACGTGAGCGCCCGTCCCACCGCCAGCGTTGTTCGTACCCTTTCCGAATAAGGCGGATATCCGCTGCGAGAACCTGGACATCGACCGACACATCGAGCCTGGTTATGGCTCGTCAATCATAAAGCCAGGTCGTGAGAGCAACATATCCGGTTAACTCTGGTCGTTAAGCGGAATGAGATTGTCGACGCACATGCTGGCGGCAACCGAGCGGTAACTGCTCGGACGGGGTGAAGTTCGAGGCGTCAGCAGATCGAATGAGCCCAGGGGTCGGGCCGCAAAAAGCAGCCCGACCCCTTTCGTTTCAGCGCACGGAGATATAGCCGGGGCCGGTTCTTACCGGAACCTTGGATGCCGTTTCGCGTTCGGAGACAGCCCTATGCGTGGCATGAGATGGTTCTCAACGTTCTTATTGTCTTTGGGCATTGTCGACGACCGCCGGCGCGCAAAATTCGGGCGGCTCTCGCGAGCGTTGGGGCCGTGGGAACGGCGCGGCTTCAGGCATCGGCCGTTGGCATCCTACGGCCGAGCCGCCTAAAGGCAGCGGCCTAAAGTCTCTTCGCGACGGCGCCGTCCGGCAAGGCTACCCCTGCACTACAGGCAGAGGCCCATAAAATTCACTCGACAGGGTTGCGGGGTCCGGCCGCGGCTCTTCACCTTCGATGCGGCTCGTTTGGGCTGATCATAGTTCCCCGCGATGACCAACGCCCAATAAGTGCGGCCAGTCGTCGAACTTTTTGCGCTCGCTACACCAACCCGCGACGCGCCTTGCATCAAAAGATTTTTGCGATGCCCACTCGAGTTGATCCATTGATCGAGGGTTTTGGTGAAGCTGTCGTATCCATAAGCGATATTTTCGGCAGCGTGTCCGGAACCTGACGACGCAACGCGTGAGCTGAATGAGCCGGCCACTCCATGGTCGAGCACGCCTCTTGCCGCCATTGCCGTGGCCTGCTCCTGAGCAATTCGGTTGAGGGTTGCATCCATCGTCACTCGGCCGAGCCCCTGCGACACACGAAAGTTCGAAATCAGCTCTACCGGAGAGGCTGAGAGCGCGGCGGATGGACTGCAGATCGCAAACAGAAGCCAGCACGAAATCAAAAAGGCACTGCTAAATCGACGATTGAGCATTCGACCACAATTATCCAGCGATACGAATACGTCCTTGCGGGGGACAATAAATCGTCGCCCCCTCATCAGCTATGTCATATCGCAAAACTTAAAGATCGCGATATTCGCGACACGAATTCACGAGTCGGTTCGGTAGCGCACCCAACTTTGAAAACGGTATTTGGGTACGTCCGGCGGCCCAGGATCAGCGTCCCCGTTAGTCCTCGGATGAAGCCGACGATCGCCGCGCCCTCAGCAACGGACGCTGCAATAGCCAGCGACAGCCGATGAAGCATTCGGCCACGACGCCGCGGCGCGACAACGGAACTTCACGCTCGAGGAATGTTGCAGAACGGCCGCACCCCCGAAAACTCTGCGCAAACGCGGGGTTTAATATTGCAGAACCGCTCCGATCGATTGAGCCTGATTGCACAGACTGAAAAGTTGATCTTCAACTGAGGGGCGTGACATGAGCGAGCAAGCGTTGCATTCACCAAGCGTAGTCGCCTTTCCGAACAAAGAAGATGCGTTGGAAAAGGCTGGGCAAGCCGCCTGCGATTTGGTTCACCAAGCAGCCACTGCGGCCGAACAAAAGACCCAACATGTTCTAACCGTGGCTCACAAAATTTCGCTACAACTACGAGCAGCGGAAGATCGAGTAGCTAGCCTCGAGGCCGAAGTGAAAAATTATCGGGTTCGGGCGGATCGGGCAGAAAAATGGCTTCACCGGATTGCGCTGGAGATCCAAAACACTTTCTTGTCTACGAGTAAAAATGGGGACAGCCAAACACCTGACGAACTGGAAAGCCTCAAAAGGTACATCCCTAAGCGATAGAAAGATTTCATAGTTCTAGGCCAACACGCGCGCGAGCTGGGCAGCGATGAGGCGCGGCGCAAACGGCACACCGCGCCTGCAAGCTGCCGCCAAACGGCAACTAGGCCGCCACCGCCAGGTGCATGCAGCGGACAGACAATCTCCGTTTCTGGACCCCTAGGCGGATCAGCGAACCGTAGGAGATCAGGCCGCCGCCTTCGCCAACCGCTCGATTGAGAATTACAATGCAGGTAGCTTGTGTCGGGCTGCCAGTGAAGCGCGACTGCGACGCGAGGGATCGGCACGCAAGAGCTTGCTTGAAAACTACACTACAGTGGGACGCACCTCGATGATGAAGATCAAAATGTGGCAGGAACCTTCGCTTCTGCAGCCCGTTCTTCGCTTGGATTGATGGTCAAGGCGAAAGGCAGGCCAAATGATCCCGGCATGGTGGTGCGCGCCGATGTATTGCTGCTTGCGATACGCCGTCGTGCCCGCTGGGGTGATCCTGCTGCTGTTCGGCCTTGCAGCCCAACCTGGTTACGCCGCGGAGCGGCCAAGAACTCAGCTCGCAACCCGCTCCCTCCAGCCAGACGAGGCATCCGCGCCCCGACTGGAACCGCTGAAGGTCCCCAACTCGCAGCTTGAGTTCATTCCCTGGAGCGCACTCGACGGGTGGGCAGTGGATGATCACTCCGCGGCCTTTGCCACGTTTCTGGAGAGCTGCCGTCCTCTGCTTCGGACCATCCCGCCCAAGGGCGAGAAGCGCCCCATGTACTTCGCCCTGAGGGACGTGTGCCGCCGGGCCCTTGCCATCGGCCGAGTCGCAGGACAGCAGGCACGGCTGTTCTTCGAACGCAACTTCCGCCCTGTGCGCATATCCAAGCTGGGCGACAGCGCGGGATTGTTGACCGGTTACTACGAACCGATCGTAGACGGTTCGCGGTTTCCCACCCAAATCTTCAAAGTCCCGATCTACCGCCGCCCGCCGGATCTGGTGCCGCCGCTAAACGGCACCGGTCCCGGCTTTCCCAACAAGGGACAGTCGTTACGGCGGACAACCAGCGGCGAACTCGTGCCCTACCACGATCGCGGCGCGATCCTCGACGGCGCCCTTGATGGGCAGCATCTCGAGATCTGCTGGATCAAGGATCAGACGGACGCTCTGGTAATCCAGATCCAGGGGTCGGCGCGCGTGCGTCTGGAGGACGGGACCATGCTGCGCATCAACTACGATTCCCATAATGGACACTCGTTCGTGCCGGTCAGCCGCATTCTCATCGAACGCAACCTCATCCCGCGCGAGGAGATGTCGCTGGAGCGTATCCGTGAGTGGATGCGCGCAAACCCGGAAAGCGCGGAGGAAGTCCGACGCCAAAACCGATCCTTCGTGTTTTTCCGGATTGTCGGTTTGTCCGATGGCTCCGATGACCGGGAGGCCGTCGGCGCCCAGGGCGTGCCGCTTACGCCGGAACGTTCGATTGCCGTCGACAAGTCGCTGCACGTGTACGGTACTCCTTTTTTCATCCAGGCCGGCCTGCCGCTCACCAGCGAGAAGCGGACCGCCAGCTTTGATCGCCTGATGATCGCGCAGGACACCGGCTCAGCGATCGTCGGTCCCGCGCGCGCGGATATCTTCTGGGGAGCCGGCGATGAAGCGGGCCGCGTCGCAGGCCGCATTCGTCATCCCGGTAGCTTCGCGATGCTGGTGCCGCATGAAATCGACCCTTCCGCAACGCGAGTGCCCCTTCCGCCGGAAAGGCCGCGGCTCACTGCCCTAACCAGGGTAAGAACTCCGCTGCCGAAATCACCAGCTCAGGTTCAGGGTCGCCGGTTCACTCAAGCCGTTGCGTCAGGAAGAGACCTCCGCAGCCGATGGCGTGAGCGCAGCGAATGTTTCGGCACCAGCGCACCGGGTCGAAAGTTCAGACAGCTTGGTTGTGCTGGTGGTCAAGGCGCAGATTCCAAGCCGCGGTGAGTGATGGCGAAGACTATACACGCTGAAAGGAGTGCGGGTTGGCTTCCGTGGCTCCAGCCTATCGCCAAGCCGGTCTCTATGTCGGACGTATCCTGCGCGGCGCCAAGCCGGCGGACTTGCCCATCGTTCAATCGACACGCTTCGAGCTTGTGATCAATTTGGCGACGGCGAAAGCACTTGGCCTTGAAGTGCTGGACAGGCCCCTAGCGGATGAGGTCATCGAAGGAAGTGGCCGATGTCGGCTAGTGGCACAAAGCGCACATCCGGCGATGTCTGCTATTTGGTCGCGATGGGGTGAATAGCGGACGTGGCCTGGATAGGCCAAAATCGACGCGATTGCCAGCGACATGGTGTGATAGGCATTGCGGTCGTGTTCCCAAGGCAACGCATTTGTCCTTAAGGATTGATCTGTCGGGGATGCGGCGGTCGAGACACTGGGCGGCGAGGACGCCGAGTGTGGCGCGGGCAGCGTGCGAGTTGAAGCCAGACGCTTGCGTTGTGGGCGGCGTCGCTTCGGGAGATCAAGAAGCGGATACGTCCGTTGTTCAGGCAAGAGCGTGTTGCGACGAATGCAGGTCTGTTCCTGGAGGGTCTGCTCGGCGATGAGCAGCGCAAGACCGGCTGGATGCGCGCGGAGGCGGCTGGCGATCCCGGCCCATGGCGGCAGCAGGCGATCCTGGGTCGCAGGGATTGGGATGCCGATGCGCTGCGCGATATCGTACGCGATTATGTCATCGAGCATTTGGCGGATGACGATGCGGTGCTGGTGATCGCACGAGACCGGCTTTCTCAAGCAAGGCAAGGCATCGTGCGGAGTGGCGCGGCAATACACTGGTTCGGCGGGCAAGATCACCAACTGCCAGATCGGCGTGTTCGCTGCCTACGTTTCGCGCCACGGTCATGCGTTCATCGATCGTGCGCTGTATCTTCCGCAGGAATGGACCGACGATCCAGATCGCCTGGAATTTGCATACGTGCCTGCCGATATCGGCTTTGCTACGAAGCCGCTGTTAGCCTTCGGCGGGATGACCCAGCACTGCCGGCGATCGGCTTGAGACTGTTTTTTTGAGCGCGCGGCCGATCGGTTCGAGTCGCTCGCACGCTCGACGATGCCGAGTTCCACGACCTTGTGCTCCAGCAGCCGCAAGGTCCAGCGCACGCGTCCCTTCGGCGGCTTGGAGCACGCCAGGGCGATCAGCTTGGCTGGCCTCGCGGCGAAGATCGCCGGCACCGGCGGATGCGCCCGCGGCTTACGGCTCAATACCGCCGCAAAGCCCTCTTCGACCAGTTGCTTGCGCACCCGGTAGGCCATCGAGGCGCGGTATCGAGCGCCACGATGATCTTGCTATCGCTCCACCCCTCGCCAGGCGATCCGCAGACATCGGCCGGCAACAAAATGAACGCGCTTTCAAGAGCCGCTTCGCCAGACTTTTGTCCCTTGCGGATCAGCGCTTGCAGTTGCTCGCGTTGCCTCACGCGCTCAGCCGCACCACATACTTCTATTACCGCAATGTCCGTTCCAGCGATGGTCGCCATCCGTCGCTCGAATCGCGTACCAAAGCAAAGTCATCGCAATGCTTTCATAATGAGTTGAAGCGGGCGACTAGTGGCACAAAGCGCACATCCGGCGATGTCTGCTATTTGGTCGCGATGGCGGTGAATAGCGGACGTGGCCTGGATAGGCCAAAATCGACGCGATTGACCCATAGCGGACGTCGGGCACCGATGCTGCCCCCTTTCAGCGCGCTTGGACAGAAGGCTCAGCCACATCGGTTTCAACCGATACGATACGGCTCTCAGAGCAAGGGGCAGCGTGAAGCGGCGCGGCCCAAAGATGGGGAGGAGCATCATGAAAACCCGTTATGTTGTGGGGATGGCCATGCTCGCGGGAATTGGCGTTGGCGCTGTGGCCGTCCAAGTACTTCATGCCCAGGCCAAGCCGCCTGCTTACGTGGTTGCAGAAATCGACGTGATCGACCAAGAGGGCTACGCGAAGGAATATCAACCTGCCGCCATCAAGGCCATCAACCCCAAATTCCTGTCACGCGGGAGCAATTCTGTCTCGTTCAGGGGAGAGCCCCCCAAGCGTATTGTCATATTTGCTTTTGAGAACATGGATAAGGCTCGGGAGATATTTACTTCCGCCGCCTACAACGAAGCCTGGACGATAGGCAGCAAATACGCAAAGTTCCGAATTTACGCAGTCGAGGGCGTATCACCGTAGTTATGGCTCGCGGTCGTGCTCGCGCGTGCCGACGAGGTGATCGAATAGTCGATGTCCGTTCCTGGCACATCGCGACAATTCGGAGACCCGGCCGGAACGGTCGCTATTGGAGGCACAGCGGACATTGGTCGGCAGGTCGGCACAGGCTCGGTAGCGATTGACCCGATAGCGACATCGGCAGTGACCCCAATCCCACAGACTAACCCCTTCGAGGCTGCTACAGTTTAACATTGGACATGGCGCAGTCCTTGGGGGGCACATGCGACGGCGCGATTTCATCACGCTGCTGAGCGGCGCGGCCGCCTCGTGGCCGTTGGCGGTGAGCGCGCAGCAAGGCCAACGCGTGCGCCGTGTCGGTGTTCTATGGCCTGGCGCCTCCGCACCAGCGTCTCCCCGACTAGAGTCGTTCCGCGAAGGATTGCGTGAGGCCGGGTATATCGAGGGCTACAATCTCACAATCGAGTTGCGCTACTCTCGCCGCGGTTCCCAGTATCTCCCGGAGCTTGCCGCCGAGCTTGTGCGCCTCAACGTAGAGGTGATTCAGGCTAGCGGCGATTTCGCGCCCAAAGTCGCGCAACAGGCGACCGGCACCATTCCCATCATTGCTTTCACCGACGATGTGCTTGGAGCGGACCTTGTCGCCAGTTTGTCGCGACCGGGCGGTAACACGACCGGGTTGACGATTCTCTCCCCGGAACTCAGCGCGAAGCGGCTGGAGATTCTGAGTGAGATTGTCCCGGGACTGTCGCGCGTCGCGGCGCTCTGGGACCCCACCAGTGGCAATTCACAAGTCTCAATGACTGAGATCGCTGCCCGCGAAAAGAACATACAATTGCAAGTCCTAAAAGTGCAGCATCGCGATGACCTTGCAGAAGCCTTTGCAGCGGCGCGAAAGGCCGAGGCGCAGGCCCTCAACATATTCGCTTCTCCGTTTCTTTCGTCATTGTCCGGAGAGATCATTGGAGTTGCCGCCGCACACCGCCTGCCGGCAATCTACCAGTGGAAAGAGCACGTTGAGAGTGGAGGCCTCGTGTCTTACGGGCCAAGTCTTGTCCAGTTGTGGCGGCAGGCCGGCATCATCGCAGCCAAGCTGTTGAAAGGCGCCAAGCCAGCCGAAATGCCGGTCGAGCAACCGACGAAATTCGAATTAGTGGTCAACACCAGAACCGCAAAGGCCATCGGAATTAATCTGTCACCGTCGCTGCTCGTGCGCGCGGATGAGGTGGTTGACTAGGCACGGGCCGATGTCGGTTCCTGGCACAAAGCGGACTTCGCAGCCTCAGACTCCGACGTCCGCTTCCGAGGGGGTAAACGGACATTGGACGCTGCGTCACAAGGAAATAAACCTAACGATAGGACCAAATACTAGGCCTTGAAATACTCTAAATGCTGGTTTAGAGTATTTCAAAACCGGAGTTTGGCCATGTCTCCCAAGCGCGTTGCCCGTTTCGTCGCCTACTACCGCGTCTCGACTGACCGGCAAGGCAAGAGCGGGCTTGGCCTGGAAGCGCAGCGCAACGCCGTCATGGACTACTTGAACGGAGGCGCCTGGGACCTGGTGGAGGAGTTCGTCGAGGTCGAGAGCGGCAAGCATAGCGATCGGCCCAAGCTGACGCAGGCATTGGAGGCCTGCCGTAAGGCCAAGGCAAAACTGGTCATCGCCAAGTTGGACCGGCTGTCACGAAATCTCGCCTTCATCGCCACGCTGATGGAGTCCGGCGTCGAGTTCGTCGCCGTCGATAATCCCCACGCCAATAAGCTCACCGTGCACATCTTGGCCGCCGTTGCGCAGCACGAGCGCGAGATGATCTCCGAACGGACTAAGGCGGCGTTGCAGGCCGCGAAGGCGAGAGGAAAGAAACTGGGCAATCCTCGTTTGGCGGAGGCCGCGCAGCGCGGTGTAGAAGCCCTCAAGGCTGGTGCCGATCAATTTGCGGCAAACGTGTTGCCGGTGATCCGTGAAATACAGAAATCCGGAGCAGTCAGCGCCAATGCCATTGCGGCCAAGCTCAATGAGCGGGGTGTAAAGACGGCGCGCGGCGGGAAGTGGACCCACGTCCAAGTCGGTAAGACGATCGCTAGGGCGCGGATTCACCACCCACCATGACTCGAGAACCTGTTTCGGCATTGCCGCCAAAGCTGAGCACGATATTGATCCGGTCTGTATTTTCGCCGGTAACTCGCCCCCTGCTTTCGCAGGGCCTCGTGGTAAGCAAGCATCCCCAACAGACGGTCGTAGGTCTTCTGGTGCATGCCTCGCGGCTTGATTGGCACGGTATCGCCCGCCTTCCACTGCAGTCTGCCGCGCAACTTTTCGATACGGCGCGCCGAGCGGTCCCAGCGATGGCCCATCGTGGACTGATAAATGATCCCAGCGCATTTGCGGCAGGTGAAATACCAGATGCGATCATGGGCGACCGGAGCATAGAGGACCCGTGCTGAACGGCTGCATTCGCTGCACGCGAAGATGAGGTGTTGCCCGCCGAAGTGTGTTTTTCGCCAATGGCAGCCAATGACCTCCCGCATGGGGTCCAATGGCTGGCCGGTGGCCGACTTGCGAGGAAACTCCAGCACCAGCTGCTGTGCATCCGGTCCACCGGTCACTTCAAACCAAATGGTTCCGAAGAGCCAACCGCGCGCGCCAAGCTTCAGCTTTCCCTCGCGTGCCAGTTCATGAACATCAAGCCGCGCGCATTGCACGTCACGGAGCTTGCCTTTTGAATTGTGCCCACCAGATCCGCGACCGCCCATGATGTCCTCTCGGTGATTTGACGAGATTTTCAGCGAACTGCTTTCCCGCCCGAAGGATGGGTCACCTTGCAGCAGACGCTAGTCGCCGCGAAATCCGCACCAGTGCAGAGATCGCCCGTCGTCGTCCGACTTCCTCGGCTGAGTAGCGTCCGTGCTTGAAGGCATTCTTATTCCCCTTCGGTGCGCCCGAAGACATT
>CAWFCM010000012.1:0-210273 GCA_963814215.1 uncultured Alphaproteobacteria bacterium
CTTACTGGGACGTTGCGGGCGCCCTGACCCTTTGCGGGCTCGTGGTTGCCGCAGCAATCGAGCCCGAACGAATTTCTTACTTCTTCCGAGAGTCGAACGAATAGGAGCAGCACACCGTTCCTTAGTTACCGAATCCAACCAGGCCGGGCCCCTCTGGCAGCCGCACGCTGCGATGTCGGACTGGAAATCAGATGGAGTGGCCCCTTGCGCCTGTTGTCTTGCAGCACCCCGTGCTGCCCGACCGCCTGTGAGAATGACGCGCTTGCTTGTTTGAGCGCTTTCCTCTTCCGGTCCGTTCGCCGGACATTCTCCGTTTCCCACCTTTTCTTCCTCGGAGCCGCCGCCGCAGCACTGATCGCACTTGCGCCCCCCGCGAGCGCGGCCACTGCTGCGGCGGCCTCAGCCGCTCAGCCGGTGTTCGTGTTCGGCATTCCGGTCGATTTCATCCTGTTCGGCCTGACGCTGCTTGGCGTCGCGATCTTCCACCACAAGACATTGCAGGTCGCGCTTAGCGGGCTCGCGGCGATCACCCTCTACAAGCTCCTCTTTACCGGTTTCAAATTCGGCACCGGCCTCGCCGGCCTCGGCCTGCATATGCAGCACGAGGCCGTCGATCCTGGCGAACCTGTTCCTGCTGCTGATGGGCTTCGCGCTGCTCTCGCGTCATTTCGAAAACAGCCGCGTGCCCGACGAGATGCCGAGCTTACCTGCCAGACGGCTGGGCGGGCGGGCTCGCGTTGCTCGCGATCGTCTTTGTGCTGTCGAGCTTCCTCGACAATATCGCTGCCGCGCTGATCGGCGGGGCGATGGCGCGCCACGTCTTCAAGGGTAAGGTCCACATCGGCTATCTCGCCGGTATCGTCGCGGCTTCGAATGCCGGCGGCTCGGGCAGCGTGGTCGGCGACACCACGACCACGATGATGTGGATCGACGGCATCAGCCCGCTGTCGGTGCTTGAAGCCTATGTCGCCGCGGTGCCGGTTTCTTCGTGTTCGGCATTCCCGCCGCCATCCAGCAGCACCGCTATTCGCCGATCCTCAAGGACGCGCCGCGCGGTCTGCAGATTGACTATCCGTCGCTCGTTATCGTCGCGCTGATCCTCGTCGTCGCGATCGCGGCCAATGTCACGGCCAATCTGAAATTTCCCGCGATACTCGACGTCGTGCCGGTGATCGGTGTCGCGGTCTGGATCGTGATCCTCGCCACCGCTGGCTGGCGTCGGCCTGACTGGGCGATCATGCCCGAGACGTTCAAGGGCACGATCTTCCTTCTGGCGCTCGTCACCAACGCCTCGCTGATGCCTGTGGAGCAACTGCCGCTCGCGTCCTGGCAGACCGCCCTCGGACTCGGCTTCCTGTCGTCGGTGTTCGACAACATCCCGCTCACCGCGCTGGCGATCAAGCAGGGCGGCTACGACTGGGGCTTCCTGGCGTACTGCGTCGGCTTCGGCGGCTCGATGATCTGGTTCGGATCGTCGGCGGGCGTCGCCCTTTCCAACATGTATCCGGAAGCGAAGTCGGTCGGCCGCTGGCTCAAGCACGGCTGGCACGTCGCGATCGCCTACGTGTTCGGCTTCTTCGTGATGCTCGCAATCCTCGGCTGGAAACCGGACGCGCCGCACAAGAAGCGCGTCGAACTGCCTGCCAATCAAATTCAAGTCACCCTGGGGGAGATCAAATGGCTCTGACCGCGCTGCAATGGATGACGCTGATCGTCTTTTTCGTGACGATCGCAGCCGTCGTCGTCAACAAGCTCGATGCCACCGTCGCTGCGCTGCTCGGCGTCGTGGTGATGATCTGGATGGGCACCATGACCGAGGTCGAGGCCGCCAATCTGGTCGACTGGAACGTCATGGCGATTCTGGTCGGCATCTGGATCATGGCCGGCTATTTCGGCAGGTCCGGCGTGCCGAGCTGGCTTTCGGTGCAATCGCTGAAGCTGTCGGGCGGCAGGCCAGGCCTGCTGGTCCTGGTGCTGTCGATGCTGACCGGCCTGCTGTCGATGTTCATCGACAACGTGGTCTGCATCCTGATGATGGCGCCGGTCGCGCTGCCGCTCGCCCGCGCGCTGAAAATTCCCGCCACGCCGCTGGTGCTGATGATCGGCTTCTCCGCCAATTTCATGGGCACCGCGCTGCTGCTCGGCGATCTGCCGCCGCAGATGCTGCACAGCGTCGCCGGCGCGGAGTTCTTCGATTTCATCTGGCAGCACGGACGGCCGTCGTCGTTCCCGATCCTGATGGTGTCGTTCACGATCACGCTGGCCTTCATGTATTTCTACGGCTTCCGGAACATCGGCATGCCGGCAGGCGACGGCGCCACCAGCATCAAGTCCGACATCAAGGATCCGACGTTCGCCTTCATCGCGGTCGGCATGTTCCTGCTAACCGTGTTCGCCATGGCGATGCGCGAATTTCTGGGCGTGAAGCTCGGCTTCATCGCGCTGACTGGGGCTGTCATCCTGGTGCTGATCGTCGAGATCATGGGCGAAAAACTCAAGGAAGCGCCCAGCTTCGAGCACATCGTGCAGGAGCTCGATTGGCGCGCCGTGTTCTTCTACATCGCGCTGTTCGCGCTGGTCGGCGGTCTCGAGAAGACGCACATCCTCGATATGCTGGCCAACTGGATGAAGCCGATCTTCGTGCAGAACTACGCACTCGGCGCAACCATCCTCTACTGGGTCACGATCCCGATCGTAGGCATCGTCGAGCACGACGCCTACATCCTGACGTTCCTCAATACGATCAAGGAACTGGGCGCCCAAGGCGTTCCGCCGTGGCCGCTGTGGTGGGTTGTGCTGTGGGCCGGAACGCTCGGCAGCAACCTCACAGTCGCCGGCGCGCCCGCGCTCTACGTCGCTCTGCGCATCGCGGAGAAAGAGGAGGACCGCAAGGTCTCGCTGCGCGAATTCCTGTCGTGGAGCTTGGCGTTCTGCCTGGTCAGCGCGGTCGTCTGCTACGTGCTCGCCATGCTGATCTGGGTCCTGCCCTACGCGAACTGAGGAGATCGAAACATGTTCAAGAACGTGCTCGTTCCGACCGACGGCTCTTCACTGTCGCTGAAGGCGGCGGCTCAGGGCGTTGCGCTCGCCAAAGCGCTCGACGCCAAGGTGACGGGCTTCTTCGCAGCGCCGCCGGCGACGCCGGTGGTTTATCGCAACAATCTCCCGGTCGGCTTCGCGCAGCCCGGAGAGCACGAGCAGATGATCAAGAAGACGGCGGCGAAGCATCTCGACGCCATCGAGCGCGCTCGCGACGAAGGCCGGCGTGCGCTTCGAAGGCGTGCACGTCACCAACGACTATCCGGCCGACGCCATCCTCGACGTCGCGAAGAAGAAAAAGTGCGACGTCATCGTGATGGCGACGCACGGCGAAGGCGGTCTGCGCGGCATGTTCATCGGCAGCGTCACGCAGAGGGTGCTCAACCAGTCGAAGATACCGGTGCTGGTGCTTCGCTAGCCCGGAATCCAACGAAGAATGCCGTCGCGGCGTTTGCCGCGACGAAGGTCCGCGCGAGACAATTGCGAACGTCGCAGCAAGAATGCGCTGTAGCCCTAGTTTAGCAGGGGCGCTCACGGTTGGCATGGAGGATGAGATGGTCGCTTATTGGGTCGCGCACTCGAAGGTGAACAATCCCACAAGCCTCAAAGCCTCGGGGGGTCAGCGCCGAGTCATCCGATTTGCGATGAAGGGGAAGATTTAATGAATTGGCGCGGTTTTATTGGGTTTTTAACATTCAGCTTGGTCGGCTCTACCAAGGAAACGAGTCATTCGATGATTCCGGAATCATCCGATGGCTCATCCGATGACTCCAAGATTTATCCGATGTGCGAATGAATCATCCGATGCGTCATCCGATGACTCGTGTTCCTACAAAGGAGCTATCCGCAGGAGGTTACGCTGCGAGGTCTATAAGTGCCAATAACCGACATCGGGCCTGATCACATATCGCCGACCTTGTCGCCCGCATGGTTAGCTACGCCGGTTAAAGACCCAGGCCTGGCTCCCGCTTGTCAGCCCCTTTAGCGATCTCAAGTAATTCCTTTAGCGTGTTTTCTACTGACGCTATCGCCAAGCGGACCTTAGCCAAGTCTGGTTCCGCTTCGGTCGCTCGCAATTCATCGAGTGCGACTGCCAACATCAAGATGCACTGTCCCGGTAAGGAGTCTCTGGCCTCACTCATTTTCTCTAATCACGTGACATCCCATTTTTGGGTTTTTATGGCCGTGATGGCCCACTATCGCGATGCTCCAACCGATCACGTACCCTCTGTTGTTTGTTGCATTTGAACTGGACGAGTGGCGTTCATCGGTCGTGAAACTGTCTCCTCTGTGATGATGTGGAGAGAGGCATCACTGGATTAGGTTTTTGCTTTTTCCATACTCGACCACATCTTCACTCGACCACAGGTGAACTATGCCGGCGCCATCCCTTTCCAAAACGATGACCGGACTTCCTTGCCGCGTGTCTTCGCTGATGGTGTAGCCCTGTGCCGCAGCCGCTGTCAGGACTTGTTTGGCTGCTTAGACTCAGACCGACCCTGGCAGGCGCAAGTGGAATGCCGCGAAGCTTAGCCCAAATGCGGAAGATCATTTAGCGCTCTCAATGTCTTTTGCCTGCGAGACGATGGCTAGTGCGGTGAAATCGGGTGGTTGGGCTGGTTGTGGCGGTCTGCCGACTAAGCAAGAAATGCGTGCGCGATCAAACCAAGCCCCATCATTAGAATGACAACCAGGACCAGAGCGGTACTACCTGCGACGCTCCAGGCCACTCTAACGCCGGGTGCGAAAGGCCGTCCCTGGCTCGAAAGCACCATATCCCAGCAGCGAAGGCGGCTAAGCAAAAAATACCTGCAGGATTTGCATTATTTGCATTCGATTGCTCCGCTGATTTTGAAGAATTTGTGGCGCGCGAGCTAGTTGGCAAAATTATCGACAGCCCAGACGGCGATCATGCCGACGCCAAACGCAGCACCTCCAACAAACAAGATCGCGAAATAAGGCTCCCACTGGGTTCCGACTAAGAAGTGCGTCTTGCCGTTGCGCGGGAGAACCCGCCAAAACAGATATGCTGTTGCGCCAAGAACACCGCACCGAATGAAGCACCCATTCCACTCCTCCTATTCGGTCTGCGCCAAGCTTACCGCGCGGCCAGATGCCCGTCATGGCATATTGTGCAACCGTGCGGCTCTAGCTCGCGTGCGCTACACCAGCCCCGCGCCGGACCTTGGAGGGGGCATCGTAATGGTTAGGCAAGAAGGGCCATGTCCGATGGGTCAGGAGCGGACATTTGCAGTGCAATCAATAGCGGACATTTCGCACAAAAACGCTCACTGCGTCGTCGAACTCCGCAGGACATCAGGATCAAGCTCGCCCGCGATCTTGAGCATCAGACGAGCGAGAAACACTTTCGCAATGTACTCATCGCCAATGACGTGGGTGGCCGCATACAAAAGGTCGAAGGCAACTTCGGAAGGGTCATCGCTCCTGCGAGCTTCCATAACGGTGGTCGCGTCAGGCGACATGACGACCCCGAAGTGATGTAACGCTGCCTTCGATGGAAACATCAGGCTTGCTTGCTTTCAATGCGGCGACTTCCTGCTCCAGCTTGTTAATTCGAGTCTCAAGCTGGCCGCAGACTTTTCCGGCCTCGATGGCCAGCGTTTCCGCTGCGGCCACCGCGAAGGAACGCATGCGCCTTTCCGCTGCGTCGATCATGATAGCTGTCCTTTGCGCTCGCGGTTTGACTTTCGTTCATCCATTTCAGCCGCCCCACGTCGCGCCTTGCAGCCACGCAACCGGCGTCGGCGGTCCCGGCACCGGCACACGCCAGCCCCAAGCCGCCCGCAACAGCAGCTTGATCACCACGCAGTCGGTCTGAAACGCTGATCGCGTCGGCGCTGCGACCGTTGGCGGTGCGCCTTCCGTTCCAATAGCCAGCGGCGTTGTGTTTTCCATGTGGACGAGCGTCTGCGCCGATGTCCTGATTTCCGGCTCGGCGGAAAAACCTGAAACGAACGCTTGCGACTCGCAACAGATCACCACGCCCGGTGCAACGGCGACGGTGCCCCACACTTGGATGTCATCGGGAAGCAGCTTGCCCCGCCGCAACTTGATGCTGTTCGCTTGTTTCGGATGACAGATGTACGCCAGACCGGACGTTGCCTCGGCAATGGTTGCGCTCAGCATTTCGAGATCGACAAGCAATGCCGCATCACCGCCGCCAGCCGTTGCGGTCTTCGCAGCAATGCCGTTCAGAATTCCTGCCGGTCGCGCTGTCGATGCTGCCGCAGTGCTGAACAGGGAAGCATCCAAAGCGACCGCAGCAAACTCGCGCAGCATCTGTGTGATGACAGTTTCGCCCGCGCTATACGTTGCAAGTTCTCGGGTTAGCACGGCCTGAACGCACAGTTTTCTTGGCTCTAAGGTTGCCGCATTGGTCAAGCTCATTCGCACAACCGGAAGCGGGCTTCCTTCATCGACCCAAATCGCGTCGTCAGCCGGTATCGCGCTGATGCGAGCCGGGATGGTGATGCTGGCAACGCCGTCGAGGCTGACGCTCGGAGCGGCTGCGATCAGTTTTGCGCCCGCGCTGATCGGCTGCAACGATGCGACAAAGTCAGCAACAGCCGAACCGGCGAACGCGCTTGCTGTGCTGGTTGAGCTTGGAACAACAGCGCCCTTGCAAATGGCATCCACGACGGAGCCGTCACCCCACATGCGTTTTGCAATGCCAGCAGGTCCGCCCGTGGCGGGATCATCGACAGCGACAGAGATGGCGCTGGCAACAACGGAGCGTTCCAGCCAATTATTGCGGGCGCGGCTGTAGTCGGGACGCAACGGGACAGGTCTATTCATGCCTCAATACATACGCCCGCAGTGCGGGCATCGGCGTAACGCGTTGCCCATTGTTGCTGCGTCCGCCTCGGCGCTCACAGCCAACCCCCGCGAGACCGCCGCACGGATTTCCGCCTTGGTGTGCATCTCCCGGTCCGGCAGCCAGCCCCACCGCACCATCGCGGCGACCAGCGCGTCGGTGTAGTCCAGGTAGGTCGTGGCCCAGCCGTTGCGCTTTGGCGACCGGTGCCGGGCCACGCGCTTGGCGGCTAGCTCGCGCTTCCTTTGTCGGTCAACGTCGGCTTTCAAGGCCCGATCCCCGGCTTTCGCCGGCCTGACGCACCTGACGCATCTGACGCTCTTGCCATATTACCCCCACTAGCTCTTGTAGTCCCTCGTTAAGCAAGTGCGTCAGATGCGTCAGTGCGTCAGGGAGCCGGCTTCCAATTTCTCTCGCCGTTTGGGCCTCGCTTGCCGCGTCGCCAGCCAAGGCCGGTCATGATCGCGGCGATCCGGCGCTGATCGGCGGTGCCAAGCCGGTCGATCTTGTCGTCGAAGTTGAGCGTCGACCTGGCGACTTCCAGAACCGTGGTCTTGGCGACTTCCAGAAGCGTGGTCTGCTTGCCGCTCAGGAATTTCGCAATCGGCTCTTCCCAGGCGTCGGCCTCGTAGCGCGCCGCCTGTTCCGGCATGATGTGGTCGCGCTCGAAGTCTCTGTCGGGCCACCATGGCTCGCCGGCGCCGTAGAGGTGCACCGCCTCGGCAAACAGTTGGTCGCGGTCGCGCGCCAGCTCGTCGACGTCGATTGTGCCGGCCCTCACCGGCCAGAAGCGGCGGCCGCCGGTTTCGTCGCGCAGGTAGGTGTCTTGTTGGTGGTGCCGATGAAGACGCACTGCCGCGGCTCGATGACCTCCTTGCGACCGTAGGTCGGGCGGTAGCGCTCGGTCGTGCGGGTGATGAAGGACTTGAGCAGCGCCGCCTCGGCCCTGTTCATGGCGTGCATCTCGGACACCTCGATCAGCCACTTGCCGCGCAGGTGCTGCGAGACATCCTTGCCCGCGGTGACGTCGGGCAGGTTGTCGGAGAACCACTCGCCGCCGAGCACGGCGCAGGCGGTGCTCTTCAGCGCGCCCTGCGGCCCCTCGAGCACCGAGCATGTGGTCGGCCTTGCAGCCTGGCCGAAGATGCGCGCCACCATGCGAGATCAGGAACATGCGGCCGACGTTCTCCGTATACGGCGACGGTTCGGCGCCGAGATAGTCGGTCAGCAGCCTCATCAGCGCTTGGCGCCGGTCCCACCGGAGCCGCTCGAGATAGTCGCGCACCGGATGAAAGCGACACTCGTGGGCGCGCATGTCGACAGCCTGGTGCACCACGTCCTTGGCGACCCGTTTAAGGCCGGCATGCTGGAGTTGTTCCTGCACCAGGCCGACGTCGACATCGGTGACCGAGCGCGGCGTAAAGCCGTCCTCATCGGTAAGCGACTTCATCAACATCGGCGCGCATAGCATCTCGTCGTAATGGAAATGCTCCGGCCAGAGCGCGCGCAGCCCGATCAACACGTTGGCCAGGACGGGCAGCGGATTGCCGGCCTCCTTGACGCAGGAATGCAGCCACTCCGCTTCGGCGTCGCCAAGCGCCGCCAGCCGGACGATGTTATCATCCATCCGCCCGCCTCCGGCCTAGCTCGCGCTTGCAGATGCTGCCGACAATCCGCTCGATGTCTTCCGGCGGCAGCGGCGGCGCGCAGCGGGCGGCGTTCCATATCTGCAACATCTCAAGCACCACGATGGGATCGAGATGCCGGCGCAGCATATGGCCGGCGAGGCTGGTGACGCTGCTATTGCGCTGGCCTTCGCTGACGCCACCCAAAACGAGGGCGCGCCATTCCGCCGCCGGCGTCGGCGCGCTGCCGTTGCTGCGCTCGGTAACGAGGGCGAGCAGCCAATCGGGCGCCGCGGCGACCGCGTCGGCGCTGTCGACGCCCCAGCAGTAGGCGCGCCCGGTCGGGTGGATGCTCGGCGGCGCCAGGACGTAGCCGCCATCGCCGCGCACGTCGATGCCGGGCGCGACCTTGCCAGCCGAATTGCGCACCGGCACTCCCGGCATCTTGAAATAGATGTGGCGACCGCGCGGCGTGATCGCTTGGACGCTATCCGGCAGGGTGCCGTGCTTTTCTTCGAGCCGTTTCAGTGCGGCCTCGGCGCCGTCGTCGTCGACGTCCACCGCGAAGACGCCGGAAAGCGCGCCGGTCGCAATACCGATGTTGCAATCCGGCCGCGCGCACCACCACTGATGTATTATTTGCGGATCGGTGGTGGCGGCCTTAAAGCCCCCGGGGACCGCCGGCTCCTTACCGCGTGGCAGGCACGGAAAGACGTGCAGCTTGCGTTTGGCCAGAGCCAGAGCGGTGCGCAGCATGGGGCACGTCCTCGAAAAAAGCGCAGCCGACATTTGCGCCGGCTGCATCTGGCTTGGGCGGCATCAAAACGGGATGGCGTCGCCCATGTCGTCCGCGGCGGCTGGCAGTTCGCGCTGAGCCGGCGGACGGATACGGATGCAGGGAACGGTCTTGTTCTTCATCGCCGTTGTCGTCGGGTAGAGTTCGATCCTGTGCCCTGGCCACTTGTCGCTGTCGTCTTCGCCTGTAGCGGCAACGATGGCGTCCCAGTTCGTCAGGTTGACCGTCATGACCTTCTTAGCGCCCTTGAAGTGCAAGACAGTTTTGTCCTCTACTTTGCCGTCATCCGACCTCAAGGGTTCAGTAGCGACGCTCTCGATTGTCATCGTGATCGGCTTACCGTTCAGATCCGAGGCCTTCAGGTATCGGCTCGGGAACGCTTCATTCTTCTTCATGTGCAGCACCTTTGCGGTTGCGGGTCGTTTGCCGGCGAGGAGGCCGGCGCTCATCCGTCTTCAGAGGGACGAATTTCGGAAATGGTAGAGCGCGCGATGTCAGCGAATTCCCCGCGCAGCAGTGTCTCGATCTCGGTGCGCATCTCGTCCGCCAGACCGGCGACATCGCCGTGGCTGGCCCAGGCGCGCAGCGCGCGGCGGACGATCGTCAGGACGGCAACGACGACGGCGGCGGCGCGGTCTTGCGCGAAGACGCGCGCGGCGGGCGCCACCGGAAAGGTAAGGACGTTGTCGGTCGCGTCGGCCTGGCCGCAAAGTTGACGGCGGGTCTTCGGCGGGCATACAAACGGCTTCGTCATCGATGGATTTCGCTTTGCCTTCCAAGCAAGCAATTGGCCGACCCAGGGTGGTAGACCCTGGGTCGGTCGTTTTTCGGGGTCGTCTGCTTCAGGAAGTGTCGGCGGTTTGCGTCTTGCGCTTCGCCTTTGCCGCTTCGGTCGCTGCCGCGCCAAGCAGCGGCGCAACGCGGGCAGGCGGCACACGGCGGCAAAAACCTCCGCTGCCGAGTGTGCCCTCAGTGAGCGACCGCGAGTCGATTTGCTGGTTGACGTAGGCAATGATCTCGTCGGTCAGCCATCCGACGCGAAGCTCTCCCAGCGACGCGCTTGGGAAACAGGCCTGCCGCTTCGAGCCGGTCGATGTGGCGGCGGCTGTAGCGCACGCCAAGCAGGATGAGTTCGGGGAAAAGTGAAATCCTCTTGCTACGCGCGGGTGCTGACGGTAGCACTCCCTCGCCAACGACCGCCAAGAGCGCGGCGTGGTTTTCCGCGTTGCTTCTTTGCTTGCGGCAGCGCCGCTTCTTGCGGGTGACCATGGCCGTTCCCTGCGTCTGATTGCAGGACGTTAGCGGCCACGCGAAGCCCAACCCAATGCGGCTTTGTCGTCGTTTTCGCGCGGCGACGGCACCGAAAGCCCCGCGCGCCAGCGGCTTCTTCAATTTTCTAATTTTCTAGCGACTGGAAAATATTTTTGCGGAGCCTGTTCGATTGAAAACGGCCCGCCGCCGAAACGCGCCTCGATGTCACGAGCAAGGTCGATTAAGCCGCCTTGGTATTTTTCAGCATCAATGTCCCAGGTGATTCCGGCTCTGCCGGTCAGATCGAAATAGGCGACGCAAACGGCGCGGGCGGCATCGTCGGCCAGCGTGTCTTGCTCCCGCTTGCGCCGCTTGGCTGCCGGGATTGCTTCGAGCTTCTGCAACGCAGCCTCGATCAATGGCACCGCGTCGGTGCGGCGCGGCAGGATCGACGCGTGGCCGCGCACACTGACGCGCCTGTGGCTGACGCCCACAGCGGCCCGCTCGAAGGCGACCAGCTTCCCCGCGCTGTCAACCTCGCGTCTGATAGGCGGCGGCACCGGAGGCCAGTCGATCAGGCTATGGGTCTTGCGGATGACGCCGAGCCACGCTGTTTGCAATCGCTTGTCCGATCTTCCTCTCGCTGCAGCTCGGAGCCGCTTCAGCTCGTTTTCGGGGCCGCGATCTGCCGCGACGCGCTTGGCATATGGTCGCTGTGTCCCCCTGATCCTGATCGCGGCGTTGTCGCCGCGCCAGCGCCACATCAGCCAGTGACCGCGAATCTGAAGCGCGTGATATTCGACGACATGCGCGTGACGGTCGATCACATGCGCGTCGTAATCGCCGGGGCAACCTTCAGGCGGGTTCACCGCCAGCCGGTCGATCAGCCAGGCAAGGTCGGGCGAGATCGTCGCGCCCGGGTTGCTGGGCGGTTTCATCGGCAGCCTACTTGACCACCGCCAGCTTCGCCCGGGTCAGCCCTCTGATGTGGCCGGCGTGCTTCTCCAATGCTGCGCGCCGTTGATCAAGGTATTGCGCGCGGTTGTAGACACCCGCGATGCCGGCCCGGTGACCACCGATGTGACCAAGGATCGCTTCGACAATATGCGGCGCAACGTCGAGCCGCTCGTGCAGCGTCGTTGACAGCGCGCGGCGGAAATCGTGCAGCGTCCAGGGTTCAAGATCGAGCCTTGCGTCCAATTTCGCCTTGGCCTTGCTCCAGCCGCTGAAGCCGCCGTCACCGTGACCGAAAACCGAAGTCGCTCCCCTCGCGCGGCTGCCGAGCCTGCAGATGGACAGCGCCAGCGGCGGCAGCGGGATGACGTGATCGACGCCGCTCTTGGTGCGGCTGCCGGGAAGCTCGATCTGCTTTTGCGGGAGGTTTATCTCGCCGCGCCGCAGAGCGCCTATTTCGTCGCGCCTCGCGCCGGTCAGGATCAGCAGCCGGCAGATGTCGCCGTAATCGCCGTTGCCGAGCGCGTTCCAGATCGCGGCCAATTCGGAATCCTTCAACACCCGGTCGCGCGGCTTGCTGCCGGTCTTGGCGGTGCCCGACACCGGGTTCGTGTCCGCCAGCCCTTCCGCAATCGCCCAGGAGAAGAACTTGGACAGATGCGCGCGGGCACCGTTGGCGGCGGCCGAGCCGCATTCCGACCTGAGTCGCGCCAGTTCCCGCGCGACCATGGCGCGGGTGATGTCGGTGGCGGCGAAGCGGTGCAGCGGCTTGAAATACTGGCGCAGGGAACGCTCGGTGTCGCCCAGATAGCTCTCGGCGCGCCCGTTGCGGCGCTGGTGGGCGATGAAGCCGGTCGAGCAGCGGCACGATGGTGTCGGCCGCCTTGGCGGCGGCTCTGGCTCTGGTGATGCTCGGGTTGGTCTTGTCAGCGATGGCGGCGAAGTGCTTGCGGGCGGCGGCCTGCGCGTCGGCCAGCGTGACCTTGCCGACCTTGCCGAGCGACAGCCGGCCATCCTTGCGACCGACCAGGTACTTGACGAAGTAGGAGCCGGGGTTGCCGTCGCGATACCGGATGCCGAACCCGGGCATGGATTCATCGATCTCCTCGTGGTCGGCTTTCCCGGCGGGCGGCCTGAAAAGCGCGGCTAGGCCGCCACAACCACGCGCACGCCGCCTTTGCGCGTCGACAGCAGGGCCGGCACTTCGCTCGCCGGGCGCGGCAGGCTGAACAGGTAGCCCTGCACCTCAGTGCATCCTTCAGCTCGCAGCCAGGCGAGTTGCTCCTCGGTCTCGACGCCTTCCGCGGTGGTCGTCATGTTCAGGCTCTTGGCGAGACCGATGATGGTGCGCACGATGAAGCCCGAGCCCTCGGCGGCGCTCGAGGTCGCGGACGAAGCACTGATCGATCTTGATCTTGTCGAGCGGGAAGCTGCGCAGATAGTTGAGCGACGAGTAGCCGGTGCCGAAGTCGTCCATCGAGATGCGCAGGCCAAGACGGCGCAGCGCATGCAGCGTGGCGATCGTGTCGGCGCTGTTGCCGAGCAGGACCGATTCGGTGATTTCGAGCTCCAGCCGCTGCGCCGGCAGGCCGGACGCGGCCAGCGCCGACGTGACGTGCTGCACGAGCTGTCCGCTCTTGAACTGGGCCGGCGACACGTTGACCGCGAGCTTGACGTCCGCGCGGCCAGTTGCAGGCCTCGGCGCAGGCGCGCTGCAGCACCCATGCGCCGAGCGGGACGATCAGGCCGATCTCCTCGGCGACCGGAATGAACTCGGCCGGCGACACCATGCCGCGCACCGGATGATGCCAGCGCAACAGCGCCTCGAAGCCGGAAATCCTGTTGCGCTCCAGGTGATAGAGCGGCTGATAGTAGAGCTCGAACTCGATCGTTGCTGAGCGCTTCGCGCAGGTCGAGTTCGAGCGCGAGGCGGGCCTGCAACCGCGCATCCATCTCCGGCTCGAAGAAGCGCCAGGTGCCGCGGCCGTCGGACTTGGCGCGATAGAGCGCGACGTCGGAGTTTTTGAGCAGCTTCTCGCAGCTCGAGCCGTCGCCGGGCGCGAGCGAGATGCCGATGCTGATGCCGATGGTGACGCGGTGGCCGTTGATGTCGTACGGCGCGCCGACGATCTCGATGATGCGGCGCGCGCAGCAGCGCCGCGTCTTCGGGCTGCTTGACGTCGCGCTGCACGATGGCGAACTCATCGCCTCCCAGGCGGCCGACGGTGTCCACCTCGCGGATGCAGGACTGCAGCCGCTCGGCGATCGCGCGCAGCAGTTCGTCGCCGACCGGATGACCGAGCGTGTCGTTGACCTGCTTGAAGTGGTCGACGTCGACGGAGAGCACGGCAAAGCCGCTGCCGCGGCCCATGTCGGCGATTGCCTGTTCGACGCGTTCGCCGAACACCACGCGATTGGGCAGACCGGTGAGCGCGTCGTGGCGGGCCATGTAGGCGATGCGCGCTCTCGGCCTGGCGGCGCTCGGTGACGTCCTCGTAGGTGGCGACGAAGCCGCCATCGGAGGTCGGCCGATGGATGGAGGCCACCACGCGATTGCCGGTCAGTTCGACGAAGTGCGTGCCGGTCGTGTGATCGCCGATCGAAGCGGCGCGGTCCTCGATCAAGCTCGTCCGCGGTCTTGCCGGGATGGTTGCCGGTCGCGACGCTGAGGTCGAGACGTCGCGGAACGTCATGCCAGGCTGCGAGCTTTTCGCGCGGCAGGCCGAACAGTCTCGCAGAACCGCCGGTTGACGACCTGCAGCCGGTTGTCCTTGTCGTACAGGCAGAGGCCTTGCGACATGTTGTCGAGCGCCGCGTCGAGCCGCAGGTTGATGCCCTTGAGCGTTTCCTCCTGCTGCTTGAGCAGGCTGATGTCGCTGCACACCACGATCGAGCCGCCGTCGCTGGTGCCGCTCTGGCTGACGCGCAGCCAACGTCCGTCGTCGAGCCGCGCTTCGCCGGTCGGCGGCAGTTGCGCGCGCGTCGCCTTCTCCATCAGCGGGCCAAGTTCCGCGATCGGCGTGCCCGGCCGCAGCAAGCTGGATCGACGTGCCCAGGAAGTCGGCGGCCTGCGAGTTGGCGAGCGCGAGGCGGCCGTCGGCGTCGACCAGAACGACGCCTTCGCGCGAGTTCTCCAGCGCGTCGGCAAGCCGCATCTGCGCGGAGCGGCGCTGCTCCACCTCACGCTGCATCATCGTCTTGATGTTGTCGCGCATCAGCCGCATGCGCGGCGAGCAGCGCGCCAAGTTCGTCGGCGCTGCCCTGGGGAATTTCGACATCGAGCTTGCCGCCGGCGATCTGCCCGGCCGCCGCGGAAGCCGCCGCGACCGGTCCGATGATGCGCCGCGCCAGCAGCCACGCCACTGCGGCGGAGATCAGCAGCGCGAGCAGCGGTGCAAGCCGAGGTTGATGTAGATTTCGCGCGACACCGTCGAGCGCGCAGTCTGGCGATAGAGGAAGGCGTCGCCCGCAGTGTAGTTGACCAGCAGGTCGATCTGCTGCTCGACGATGGCGGTGTAGTGGTCGAGCGTGTCCCAGTTGACGTCGGGTTCGGAGCCGGCGATCAGGCGCTGGCGAACGTCGTTCCAGTTCGCGACGGCGCGCTGCATGTTGGCGGCGGCGCGCACCGCACGCTGCGACTGCGAGCGTTGCGCGGCAATTTCCAGGTCCTCCGCTAGCGAGCGGCGCCACATGTCGACGCTCTCGTCGAGCTGGGCGCGCATTTCGGGGTCCGACCGCGATCCAGCGGCGGGCAAAGGCAGCGCGCATCGAGGCGAAGTCGGCGGCGGCCGCGCGCGCGTAATTGATCGACATCAGCGATTCGTCGAAGGTCTTTGCGACCAGGGTGCCGGCGCGGCTGATGCCGAGCACGGCGTAGACGCCGAGCGCGGCCGTGATCGTGCTCATCAGCAGGAACGCGACCAGGATGCGGCCGCGGATGGTCCGGCGAAAGCCGATGTCCCCATGCCAGGCAACGGCGTAGGTCCGTTGCCGCAAGAAGCCTCCACTGGTGCCGCCGTTTGACTCATTCTACCCCGCCTACCCGGCAACCGTAACGGGCGGCAGTTAAGCCGGATTTGAACCGGTTCCGGGTTTTGCCGGCTTCGCTAACGGTCCCTTAACCGGGGGCGCTCACACTTGTCGCCTGGCTATCGATTACGGCGCCCATTTCGTCGAGAACGCCATGCGCCTGCAAGCCTGTTCCGCGATCCGACCTTCTATGCCGCCGTGCTCGCGGCGATGCTGCCGTCGCTGGCCGGGGTCGGCTGGGCGTCCGCGACGTCCAAGGAGTATGTCGTCTCGCAGATGGGCCGGACCTTCAAGCCGACGGAACTCACACATCCGGCGCGGCGAAACCGTGCAAATCCTTAACGACGACGGCGACCTGCTGCACCACGTCTATCTGGAATCGAACGACTTCAAATTCGATTCCGGCGATCAGGGCCCCGGCAGCAGGACCAACATCATCTTCCCGAAGGTCGGCAGCTTCACGGTGCTCTGCGCCATTCATCCGAAGATGAAGCTGGTCGTTCACGTCAAGTGAACTGCTCGTGCAAGCGATCCGCTCGTCAGGCTGTTCTAGCCGAGCGATCGAGCCGAAAATCGCTGCGTGGGAGACGTAGTAGATCGCCATGAAAGCGGCGAGCGCGACGCAATAGGCGGCCGGCGCCAGCAGCGAGTTCGATCGCGTTGCTCCGGCACGCGCACGTTGTCGGCCGCAATCGCCAGCAACACGACGATGATCAGCGCGTGCCCGATCGCGTCGATCTTGCCGAACTGCGCAATTGCGGCAATGAACGCGGCCGCCAGCATGATCGCGGCAACCCGGCGCACCAGCGGCGTCCAGATCAGCGCGAACGCCAGCGTGAACTCGATCACACCGGCAGCCTGCATGAAGAATTCGGCGTCGTAGCCCATGGTCATCGACGGGTTGTCGTTGATCAGCGGGAACGACCATTGCGGATACGCCCACTTCTCGATCGACGCCCACATGAGCGTGATGGCGGCGGCCCAGCGCACCACGTCGAGCGGCCGCATGCCGAAGAACTGGCTCTGGGCGCCGACCAGCGCGAGATACGCGGCAACACCGAGAAACACGGGATAGTCCGCCAGATGGAACGTGCCGTATTGCACGATCGCAATGATGAACAGGACTCGCTATGCCGAGCGCCGAGAACGGCATGGTCTTGCGCGACAGCATGCCGGCGGCGATGCCAAGATGCAGGAACCCGATCACGGTCGACGTCGTCTTGAGCTCCGGCGTCAGCAGAATGCCGCCGGTGGCCCAGATTGCGATGAAGAAAAAAGCGCAGCCGGCGCGGAACATCAATTCCGTGTTCGCCTGGAGAGGGTCGAGCACCCGGTCGAAGGCCCGATGCATTCCCTCGGCGACCGGCGTGCGCTCGACCAGGCAACCCATCAGCAGCGCGAGCATCGCGGCGCCGACCAGCAGCTCGAAATTCGCGCACAGCACGTTCTCGAGATTGCGCGGCTGGCCGGCGACATCGAACGCGCAGAACCATTTGACGTGGGCGCTCGCGTCTTTCGCAGAGAGCGCATTCGTCAAAAAGCCGAGCGCTGCCGCCCCCGGCAGCCACTTGGGCCGCAGATACATGAACTGGCCTCCGCACCGCATTGCATCGCGATTGACGACGCCGCACGTCGTTAATCGATATAACTAATTCTTTACCACCATTTTTAGCGATGTCAGCCGCGGCGGCCCGAGATGTTAGTTTCTGGTTAACCGCGGCGCGGAAATCGTCGCGATGTGGTTGTGCGAGTGGAAAACGCAGAAGCGGCGTGAACAAATTTGGTTAATGTCGTGTGCACGCAATCTGCGCAGACGCTTTCTATCGATACCGGAAAGGCGCTTCGTAACGATTGTGAGCGTATCCCATCCCGCGCGTCATCGGACGCAGGAACGGTTCATGGCCGCCATTGTCAGCCTCGCCACTCTGATGTTCGGCAGTGCGCTTGCCGCGGTGGCGGAACGTCATCCGGCGTATGCCGCCATGCTGGAACGCGGCGCCGGTGCGTTGATGGTCGCCGGCCTGGTCTTGCTGGGATCGTCGCTGCCGTTCATTCCCTGACGCGGCAAACGCTTCTTGCAATCTGCTGCGTCAGCGCGTCAGCGCGGCTGTCTTTGGCACAGCGGTCAGGGTGTGCAGAAAGGCAATCAGGTCGGCCCGTTCGGCGTCAGTGAGCCCTAGCGGCCGGATCAGCGGGGACCGGCTCGGGCGTTCGATGCCGCCGCGATCGTAGAGGTCGATCACCTCGTCCAGCGTGGCGATCGAGCCATCGTGCATGTAGGGCGCGCGGCTCGTCACGTCGCGCAGCGTCGGCGTCTTGAACGCGTAGCGCAGCTTGACCGAGTTCGGAAACAAACGGCCACGTCCGACGTCGGTGTCCTTCGCTGTTCCGATATCGTGAAACGAGCCGTCGGTGAACGAGAAACCGCTGTGGCAGGCGGAGCAATGAGCCTTGCCGTTGAACAGATCGAAGCCGCGCTTGGCCGCCGCGCTGATCGCGGCATCGTCGCCTTCAACCCAACGATCGAAGGGTGCCCGTCCGCTGACGATCGAGCGTTCGAATGTCGCCAATGCAAGCTCGATATTGCGGCGGGTGATGCTGTTGGCACCGAACGTCATAGTGAAGGCATTGACGTAAACGGGGGCAGCGCTCAGCCGTTCCAGCAGCGATTGTTCCGGCAAGTTCATGTTGGCGTTGGACGTGATAGGCCCGAACGCGACCAACTCCAGGTCGCGGAACTTGCCGTCCCAGCCGAGGCGCGGGATCCACGCAATGTCCAGCAACGTCGGCGAGCGCAGTGGCAGCTTTACCTTCCCTTGCCCGACCGCGCGCGCCACGCCATCGCCCCAGGCGAGCGCCGGGTTGTGGCACGTCGAGCACGAATGCGAGCCCGATCCGGAAAGGATTGGATCAAAAAACAGCTTCCGTCCCAGTTCGGCTTTCGCCGCGGAATAGGGGTTGTCCGCCGGATAGGGGATATCCCCGGGGCGGCGATAATCCTCGCGAGAAGCGCTACCGCCGGGCGCGTGGCGGGCCACGAAAATGGTCACCCCAAGCGCCGCAAAAGCTGAAATGAGAAGTACGGAGACCTTCCACCGCATTGATCGCAGGCCTTGCCGTTCGTCGCTCAGGTCACAGCATTGGGCAGGGCTATTTAAATTTCGTTAATCATTGCGAGGCGCCGGCCAGTCGCGGCAGGCTCGATCGATGGAGAGGCGTCTTAACCTTTGGTTATGGTTAATCGCTGTTCCAGGCTGCGACACATCGGAGTTGCGCAAATGAAACGGCCCGCCGATCGGCGGGCCGTTCGATATTTTATGCGAGCGCGATCAGCCGCGGTCGAGCATGCCGGCAATTGCCTTGATGCGGTTACGGACGTACACGGGCAGACCGGCGCTGAGCGAATTGCCGGTGTTGAACGAGCTCTGACCGAGCAGCACCTGCGACGGCACCATGTTCCGAAGCACCGGCACATCCTGGTACTTCTTCTTGCTATCGAGCGTGTGCGAGGAAACCGCCAAAGCGATCATCACCGTGGCGACGCTGCTGCTGGCGTCGGCCGGGTTCGGTTGCACCACGGCGATCAGTTTGCCGAAGCGCATCACCTGGTTCACATGGAACATATTCTGTTCGAGCATGCCGGCGACTGGCGTGTTCACGCCGGTCAGCTTCTGCATGGCGGCCTCGTCGATGTCCGAGGCCTTGAGCAGCCGCAGTTCGCTTTCGAACTCGACGGTGTCGGAGACCTTCCGCTCGCTGTCGCGAAGTTTATTGGCGAGCGCAATGCCGATCGGCAGCTTGCCTTCGAGCTTGTAGCTCGAGCGCGTGCAGAGGCTCACGCCGGTGCCTTCGCACCACGGCCGGTCCGGATTCCGGTTGGCGGCAGACCGCTCGTCATTCAGGACCGAGACGTCCGAGGCCTTGATGACCTGATGCTTGATGGCCGGATCGATCTTTTCGATGAACAGCAAAGTGGCGAACTGTTTAAGGTCGATCGATGCAGCCGGCCGGGACAGCTTGAATCTTGCCTCGGTGACGTACATCTGCAACTCGTCCTTCATCTCCTTCTTGGAGCCATCGACGATGCGATGGATCATGCCCTCGGAGAATTTCGGGAACAGGCTGAGGAACCGCCGCTCCAGAGGCTTGGTGCGCGCCCATTCCTCGTACTTGATGAATGCGCCCTTGTCGGACGTCTCGTCGACCCTATGGTCGTTGAAGACGATGGTCTTCGGTTTGAGGCTGTCGACGGTGGAGCCGGTGACCGAGGCGACCTTTACGATCTGGAATTCCTGCGCGCCGGCGCCGGCGACCGAGGTTGCAAGCACGAACGCAAAAGCCGTCATGTGACGCATTATCATGGCAGTGATCCTACTCGAGTTGACCCTCTTTGCACCAATTGAGTCCATTTGACCGTGGCCGTTTTGTGTACGCGTCCGCGGTTCAGAAACGCTGCAGTCCAAACAGTTCGCGAAGTGCGCGCGGCGGCCTCTGATAGGGGGGCAGCCATGCGGGGGGTTCCGTAAAGGATTCGTTCGTCGTCAACGGGAGCGTAGCGCGGCGCCTGCACCACATGACCGCGCCCACCAGAGCATGCTGGGTTTCGCGGATCTTACCGCCGGTGACGCGGAAATACTCCATAAAGGCTGTTTTAGACTCTGCAGCCTTCTGTCCGGTAAAGACGTCGATCGGCATGGCCTTGAGATTGCGGGCGATCTCGGTCGACGGCGGAGCGAGCGGCGTTTTCGGGGCATGGTATTGCCAGGTCGCCTGGATGATCTGCTCCGCGAGGAAGGGAACGCCCGACGATTGCAGCTGGCGACCGCACCAGTTCTTACGAGAACAGGCGCGACGACGACCGCGTGATCCACGAGGTCAACCAGACCATCAAGGGCAACAAAGCGCCTGCGATGGCCAGCCTCAACCATGCCAACCTGCAGTTCGGTACACGCAACTACGATCGCGCGATCCCGTACTACGACCGGGCGCTCAAGCTGCAGCCGGATAATGCGGAAGCGCTGAACGGCCGGTGCGGCGCTCTGGCGATGGTCGGCGAGCTCAAAGCGGCGCTGGAGGATTGCAATGAAGCGCTCCGCCCGAAGCCCAACAGTCCCGGCGCGCTCGATCACCGCGGTCTTGCCTATCTCAAGCTCGGTCAGCCGGACGAAGCGATCGTCGACTACGAGGAGGCGCTCAAGCTCAATCCGGATTCGCCGGAGGCGCTGTTTGGCCGCGGCGTGGCCAAGCTGATGAAGGGCGACGTTTTCGCCAGCACCGCAGATCTGGCGGCCGCACGGGAGCGCAAGCCGAGCATCGCAGACTATTTTGCGAAGGCAGGCATTCGCGCGTCGCAGAAGCCGTAATACCGATACCCGGCAAAGTCCGGTATTCAGCAGCGGCCCGGCACACGCCGGGCCGCATTGCTTTAGGCGCTCTTGCAAACGGCTCTGAGTGCGGTCAGCTTTCCCGACAAGAGCAATCTCTCGGGGAGGCAATGTCATGAACGAACTGGACCGCGCGACCCGCGATCTGGTGATCGCAAACCGGATTCTGGCCCGGGAGGATGTGGTCGACGCCTACGGGCACGTCAGCGTCCGGCATCCCACCAAGCCGGATCATTATCTGTTATCGCGTTCGCTCAGCCCGGAGCACGTGACCAAGGACGACATCATCGAATTCATGCTCGACGGCACTCCGGTCTCGGACAAGCGCCCGCCTTATCTCGAGCGGTTCATCCATGGCGCGGTTTACGAGGCGCGGCCGGAGGTGCGGGCGGTGGTTCACTCGCACGCCGAAGACACGCTGCCGTTCAGCATTTCCAAGACCACGCCGCTGTGCTGCGTGGCCCATGTGGCGAGCGACATGGGCACCAAGGTTCCGGTTTGGGACATCGCCGACAAGTTCGGCGACGCCACCAACCTGCTGGTGACCAACATGGCGCAGGGCCGCGACATGGCGCGGAAACTGGATGATAACTCTGTCGTCCTGATGCGTGGACACGGCTTTTCGGCCGCCGCGGATTCGCTGCTCAAGGTGGTGCGGCTGTGCGTCTACCTGCCGCGCAACGCCCGCATCCTGCTGCACGCCATGCGGCTGGGCGAGTTTATCCGCATGTCCGAAGGCGAGATCAATTCGCGGCACGGCTATCGGTCTGGGGAGCCCGCCATGCAGCGCGCGTGGGAGTACTGGGCAAAGCGGGCCGGCTGCGCCGACATGCTCGGTCCTGACCCTGGGGGCGTTTGAGCAATCCATCCAGTTGTTTTTGAGCATGGCCCCATCGGAAAAGCGGGTACCGCTTTTCCGGAGCATGCTCTAACCATCTGCGCCATGGACGCCACTCCAAGCCCACCGGGCCGGCTTTTTGCGCTCGCGCTCGGCCTCACGGCGCTAGTGACGCCGCTCGCCGTGCATCTGTTCTTTCCGGTCATTCCGGCGGCAAAAGTCGCATTCGGCCTGTCCGATGCCTATGCCTACCTGACGTTCAGCATCGCGCTGTTCGGCATGGCGTTCTCAACTTTGTTGTACGGCTCGCTGTCGGATCGCTACGGGCGGCGGCCGGTGCTGCTGTCCGGGCTTCTGCTGTTTCTGGCCGGCAGCGTCGTTTCAGCGATGGCGCCGACTCCGGCCATGCTTGTGCTAGGCCGCCTGGTCCAGGCTATCGGCGCCGGCTGCGGCCTCGCTCTGGTGCGCGCCATCGCGCGCGACGCCTACAGCGCGGAGCATCTGGTCAAGGCAATCGCCTATCTCACCATGTTCGGCACGATGGGACCGATGGTGTCGCCGTTCGTCGGTGGCCTCCTCACCGACATGTTCGGCTGGCGCAGCGTGTTCGGCTTCGCGCTGCTGGCGGGTAGCGCCATCACGCTCACCGCATATCTGGTGCTGTACGAGACCCATCCGGCTGAAAAGCGGACCAAAGGCGACACCAGCGTCTGGCAGAGCTATGCCGCGTTATTCAGCCGGCCGCGCTTCAACGCCTTCGTTCTGCAAAGCGGCTTCACGACCGGCGCTTTCATGGTGATGGCGAGCGCCGCGGCATCGCTGATGACGGAGCTGTTGCATCGCCCGGCGACCGAGTTTGGACTTTATTTCATCCTGTTCCCGATCGGATTCTTCACCGGCAATTTCATCTCGACGCGCATCGGCAACCGCGTCGCGGGCGAGACCATGGTTTTGGCCGGCTCGCTGCTGGCGCTTCTAACCGTGACGATGCAGGCCATCGTGCTGGGTTACGGTGTCCTCCCTCCGCTGGCGTTCTTCATTCCAGGCTTTTTCATTACCATCTCGCAGGGCATTGCGATGCCCTACGCGCAAGCCGGCGCCATGAACGAGATCCCGCGCTTCGCCGGCACGGCGGCCGGTGTCGGCGTGTTCATGCAGAATTTTGGTGCGGCGGTGTTTTCGCAGCTTTACGGCTTGCTCGCCGACGGCACGCCGACGCCGATGAGCATGATTGCGCTGCTTTGCGCCGCGCTTGGCCTCGTCACCGGCGTGATTCCGTTCCTGCTGAAACGCCGGCGCGTCACGCCTTGATGACGGCCATCACCTCGACCTCGACCAGAAAATTCGGATGCGAGAGACGCCGTACCTCGACCGCCGTGCTGGTCGAAAGGTCGTCGCCGCAGAATTCTATGCGCGCATCGATGTTCGCGAAATATGCATCGATATCGGTGGTGAAGGTCTGACGTTTTACGACGTCGGCCCACGTCGCGCCGGCCGCCTTGAGGGCGACGGTGATGTTTGAAAATACCTGGCGGATTTGCGCCCGCATGTCGTCCTTGCCGACGATCTCACCGTTGCTGTTGCGCGACAGGATGCCGGACAGGAACACGAGTTTGCCGGGCACCACGGTGACGACCGGCGCGTAGAGCACCTGGCCCTTAACCACGCGTTTCGATAGGCCATCGGGAAAGATCCTCTGCAACTCGGCCATGGTGCCTCCTTTGTGTGCGCGGCGTGAACTGTATTTCGGCCTTGCCGGACCTTGGAAGGTCCGTCATGGAGTGTCTAGTATGCGTTGCCGGCAACGATCCGAAGGAGCCGAGACATGGCTGCTCGCGTCAGAACAATTCTGGCTCTTGCCTGCCTCGCGTTGAGTGGGCTCGCCGCGCAAGCGCAAAGCTTTCCCACCAAGCCGGTGCGCATCATCGTGCCGTATCCGGCGGGCGGTTCGGTCGACAACATTTCGCGCGCGGTCTCGCCCCGGCTGAGCGCGATCTGGGGCCAGCCGATCGTGATAGAGAACCGGGCGGGCGGCGCAACACAGATCGCCGCGGACATGGTCGCGAAGTCGGCCGCGGATGGCTACACGCTGTTGGCGACCGGGATGGAGACCTTTGCGATCAACCCGTTCATGCTGTCCAAGCTGTCCTACGATGTAAAGGATTTCACGCCGGTCAGCGGCTACGGCCTGTCGAACCAGGTTCTGGTCGTGCCGTCGGCTTCGCCGTTCAAGTCGATCGCCGAGCTGATGGCGCACGCGCGGGCGAAGCCCGGCGAGCTGAACTACGCCACCATCGGGCTCGGCGGCTCGAGCCACATCAACATGGTGCTGTTCGAAAGCTTGACGGGGCTGAAGCTGACACCGGTCCATTACAAGGGCGGCGCCCCCGCGGTGACGGACTTGCTGGGCGGACACGTGCCGTCGGCGTTCCTGAGCTCGCAACTCGTCGACCAGGGCATCAAGTCCGGTCACATCCGAGCGCTGGCGGTCGGCAGCAAGGCGCGGCTGCGTCAGCACCCCGACGTGCCGACAGTGGCGGAGAGCGGTGTGCCAGGCTTCGAGGCGGTGAGCTGGTTCGGCGTCTGGGCGCCGGCCGGAACGCCGCGCGACGTCGTGCTCAAGATCAACGCCGATCTCCAGAAGGTGTTTGCCGACGCAGATTTCCGCGAGAAATTCCTCGACCGCGCGATGCTGGAGGCAAACACCGGCTCGCCGGAGCAGTTTGCCGAATTCATCAAGGCCGAGGCGGCGAAGTGGAGCAAGGTGGTCAAGGACGCCAATCTGAAGATCGACTGACGCCCCTTACTCAACCTTAATCCCGGCACGCCGGATCACCTCGCCAAACCGCGCCGTGTTGTCGGCGATGTGACGGGCAAAGTCATCGGGCGTGCCGAGCGGCATGGCGGCGCCCTGGGCGACGAACTGCTTGCGGGTCTCCGGAGCGGTGAACACGCGGTTGGCCTCGCGGTTGAGCCAGGAAATGATCGGAGCTGGTGTGCCCGCGGGCGCCAGCAGCCCGAACCATGCGCCGATCTCCCCGGGGAAGCCTTGCTCACCCAGCGTCGGCACGTCGGGCAGCACGCCGACGCGTTGCTTCGATGCCACGCCGATCGCCCGCACTGTGCCCGATTGAATCGGCCCGAGCGCAAGCGACACCACGTCGAACATCATGTGAACGTGCCCGGCGGCCAGCGCCTGCGCGGCGGGAGCGGCGCCGCGAAACGGCACGTGGGTGATGTCGACGCCGGCGGAAAGCTTGAGGAGTTCCGCGGCGATGTGGCCGGAGGCGCCGATGCCTTGCGAGGAATAGGTCAGCTTGCCGGGATTCGCCCTGGCGTAGGCGAGCAACTCCTGCAGGGACTGCGCGGGCACCGATGGATGCACCACGAGGATGTTCGGCACCGACACCAGCAGCACGATCGGTGCGAGATCCTTCACCGGATCGTAGGGCACCCTGGTGAGCTGCGGCCGGATCGAGAGCAGGCCCTGATTGCCGACCAGCAGCGTGTAACCGTCCGGCGGCGCCTTGGCCGTGGCTTCGGCCGCGACCACGCCGGCGCCCGCGGTGCGGTTCTCGACGACAATGATGTGGCTGCCGCTTTCGGCCAGCTTCTGCCCGAAGATGCGCGGCAGGATATCGCCGATGCCGCCCGGCGCCGCCGGAACCAGCATCTTGATCGGTCGTGCCGGATAGTCCTGCCCGTAAGCCGCAGCGGTAACCGTCGCGGCCAGCATCGTGCCGACGAGAACGCGCGCCGCGCCCTGCATGGTTGTCCCGATGCTCCCGCGCGCTATTCCATCTTGATTCCGGCTTTGCGGATCACGTCGCCGTAACGGTCGGACTCGCCCTGCATGTATTTGGCAAACGCATCGGTGGATAGGAGCGGCACTGCCGCGCCTTGCTTGACGAAGCGATCGCGGCCTTCGACCGTCGAGAAGACCTTGTTCGCCTCGCGGTTCAGGAAGGCAATCGCAACCGGTGGTGTGCCGGCGGGAGCGAGAAAGCCAAACCAGGCGCCGACTTCGACCGGCGAGCCTTGCTCGATCATGGTCGGCACGTCCGGCAGCACGTTGACGCGCTGCTTGGTCGCCACCGCGAGCGGCCGCACCCGGCCGGCGTGGATCGGCCCGAGCGCCAGCGACACCACGTCGAACATCATGCTGACATGGCCGGCGGCCAAATCCTGCGCGGCTGGGGCCGCACCCTTGTACGGCACGTGCGTGATATCGACGCCGGCAGAGAGCTTGAACAGCTCCCCGGCGATGTGTCCCGACGCGCCGACGCCCTGCGATGCGTAGGTGAGCTTGCCCGGATTGGCCTTGGCGTAGGCGATCAGCTCCTTCACGTCCTTGGCCGGCACGGAAGGGTGCACCACCAGGATGTTCGGCACCGTGACCGCGAGGAAGACCGGCGTGAAGCTCTTGACCGGGTCGTAAGGAATTTTCTGCAGATGCGGCAGCATCGACAACACGGCGTGGTTGCCGACCAGGAACGTGTAACCGTCGGCTGGCGCCTTGGCGACCTCGTTGACGCCGATCACGCCGGCTGCGCCGGGCCGGTTCTCGACCACGACGGTGACGCCGGATTCGCTAAGCTTATGCTGCATCTGGCGCGCGATGATGTCGCCGATGCCGGCTGGAGCGGTCGGCACGACCAGCTTGATCGGCTTGTTGGGATAGTCCTGCGCGAGCGCTGGAGCGGTCGAAAAAGCAATGGTCGCAGCAATGGCGAGAAACGCGGCGCGGCAAGCCTTCATGTCGGTTTCCTCTCGTCCCATTCTTTTAGTTGGCAAGAGTAACGTGCGCCCATGCTGTGCAACAGCCCCAAAGTTCCGGATTGACGGCTGCCGCGTCAACGGCTTGGTGATGCCGCGCACCGGTTTCAGCCCTATCAAAGTACTCGTTTGAGCCGTTACGATGCTTCGTCCAGAGGCCGAGGGCGGATATGAAACGGCGGGAATGTCTTGGAGTTATCGGTGGTGCGGCGGCGGCGTGGCCGCTTATGGCGTTTGCTCAGCAGCCCGTCACACCGGTGATAGGCTTTCTCGGAGTTACTTCGCCGGAAGCATTCGGCCCACGTCTGTCAGCTTTCCGCAAAGGTCTGGCCGCAGGCGGGTTTGTCGAAAATCAGAATGTTCGGATTGAATACCGGTGGGCCAACGATGTCGCCAGCCGGTTGCCTGAATTGGCGGCCGATCTGGTTGGCCGCAATGTCAACGTGATCGCCACTGGAGGGGGATCGGCGCCGGCGCTTGCCGCAAAGGCAGCAACGTCCACAATACCTATTATCTTTGCCACTCCGGGTAGCGATCCAATCGAGCTCGGTCTGGTCACCAGCATGAACCGGCCTACCGGCAACATCACCGGCGTAGGCTTCTTGGTCAGCACGATATCTGCGAAGCAGATCGAGGTAATGAGTGAAGCCGTCCCCAACGCCAGTGTCATCGGGCTTCTTGTTAACCCACACAATCCGGCCAGCTCCTACTACATCAAGAATGTGCAGGAAGCAGCGGACGTGCTTGGTCGAAAAGTGCTGGTCCTGCGCGCAGCGACAGAAATCGAATTGGCGAAGGCTCTCGCTACGCTGACTGACCAGCGGGTTGGTGCATTCATTGCGATACCGGATGTGTTTTTCTTTCGACGAAAAGAGCAACTCGTGGGCTGGGCATCAAGGAACTCGATTCCAGGAATGTATGGGTCCCGCGATTTTCCCGAAGCGGGAGGACTTATGAGTTACGGCACCAGCATCGACGACGGCTATCGCCAGGAAGGCTTATATTATACGTGGCGCGCGTCCTCAAAGGCGAGCGACCGGCCGATTTGCCCGTCCAGCAAGCTGTAAAGATCGAGCTCGTAGTCAATCTTAAAACTGCGAAGGCCCTTGGCCTCTCGATTCCGATCACGTTGCTCGGACGAGCAGACGAGATAATCGAGTAAATGTGCTGTTTGCCGAGCTGCGTGAGCACACACTCGATTTCATAACTTCGCTAGGCAAACCAATCAGCGATGCTGGGTGATGGTGTCGACCAGCGCGACGCGGCCTTTCTTGACCTCGGCGATGGCGCGCTCGAGCGCCGGCTTGATGTCGGCAGGCTTGTCGATCGGCCCTTCACCGTAGCAGCCCATCGATCGCGCCAGCGCGCCGAAGTCCGGCTCGGGGCCGAACAGGTCCATGCCAATGTGCGCCCGGGCTTCATCGGTGCCGCGGATTTGCGCCATCCGGAGCTGGTGCGCCCAGTCGTTGTAATAGGCGCGGTTGTTGTGCATTACGATCAGCATCGGGATTTGGTACTTGGCCGCGACCCACAGCGCGCCGGCGTCGAACATCAGGTCGCCGTCCGGCTGGATGTCGACGACGAGACGCCCCGTGCCCTTGTGCGCGAGGGCTACACCAATCGAAATGCCGATCTGCGTCGCAGTGCCGAGCTCGACGCCGGGATGGCGGTACGGCTTGTCGAAATCCCATAGTTTGCGCACCTGGTGCTTGAGCTCGTTGGCGGTGAGCACCCAGTCCTCATCCTTGATGACGTCCCACACCTCCAGTGCAAGGCGCGCAAAGGTGATCGGCGAGGCGTCACAGTTGCCTCGCGCCTCCTCCTGCCACCTCGCCCACACTTCTTCGTGGCGCTTCCCGACCCTCAGTTTGCGTTCGGCAACCTTCTTCTGGAGGCCGCTATCCCCGGCTATGCGTTCCTTGCATATCCGGGTCAGCTCCGGGATGCCGAGCGCGGTGTCGCCAATGGCGCGGATCGAGCACGGCTGCATCCGGCAATAGTCCATCGACCACTTGCTGATGCCCAGTTCGGCAAAGCCGATCTCGACCGTATCGCAATGCTCGGGGAGGAGCGGCGTCATGATGCGCTTGGCGTTGTTGAGCTCGACGAATTGCTTCTCCCAGTCCTTGACGTCGAGGCCGACCACCAGGTCGGTGTGCTTGAGCGACTCCTTGTCCATCGACAGGCATAGCGGGTGCTTGTTCGGGAAATTGAGCGCGTTGTTGACGTCCCAGACCGCGGCGCCGGTGGTCTCGGCCAGCTCGATGATGTTCTCGAAGCCGCCAGCGCGCCGTCCGGCGTATTCCGCGAGCAACATCGGATGCTCGGCCTTGAGCAGCTTGTCGGCGATGGCGGCGATGGCCTTGGGGTCGGGCATCGCTGGCGACGGCGTCGCCACGGCATTGGCCGGCGGCAGTTCGACCGCGGTGGTCAGCGGCGTTTCCTGCAACGCCGCGTCGTAGCACATGTAGATCGGGCCTTGCGGCTCGGTGGTCATGATCGAATAGGCGCGGGCAAATGATTCCGGCACGCCCTCGATCGCGGTCGGCTGGTAGTCCCACTTCACGTAGTCGCGAACAGCGTTGCCCTGCACCAGCGCGGAGTGTGTCCAGTCGATGTGCGGCCGGCGCTTGCCTTCGTCCATCGGGCCGGTGGCGCCCATGATGAAGATCGGCACGCGATCGATGTAGGCGTAGTAGATCGCCATGGTGGCGTGCAGCAGGCCAACGAGATTATGCAAGATCACCGCCATCGGCTTGCCGCTCGCCTTGGCGTAGCCGTGCGCGATCTGCACCGCGATCTCCTCATGCTGGCACAGCAGCATCGGCGGGTCGTTGTTGCCGTAGTTGACCAGCGAATCGTGCAGGCCGCGAAAGCTCGCGCCGGGATTCATCGCGATGTAGGGAAACTTATAGCGCTTGATCAGATCGACGATGACGTCGGACTGCCATTTCGTGTAGTTGCTGGTCTTGGCGTCCATGCTTGGTTCTCGGTGTTGAGCGGCGTATACAAATCAATGCAATGTGGCGAGTTTGTTTGCCTTCATTCGATCACCTCGTCGGCGCGGGCGAGCAACGTGGCGGGCACGCCGAGGCCAAGCGCCTCCGCGGTTTTCAAATTGATCGCCAACACGTATTTCGTCGGCGCCTGGACCGGGAGGTCCGCGGGTTTCTCACCCTTAAGGATGCGATCAACGTAAACGGCCGCTTGCCGATACATGTCGATGCGGTTCGGCCCATAGGAGATTAGACCGCCGACAGCGACGAACAAACGTTCGAAATATACAGTCGGTAGCTTATGCCGGGCGGCCAGCGTGATAATCAAATTGCGATGAAGTGTTGCAGCCCCGAGCGCCGTCACAATTAGGCCGGCATTCGGAACGTGGGCGAATGCAGCGACGGAACGTTCGATCTCGGCGCGGTTGCGCATATGGACAGGACTAACCTCTACTCCCAGCGACGAAGCCGCCGCTTTGATGATATCAAACTGAGCGGGGCCGGAGGGCAGAGCGGGATCCCAAAGGACTCCCACTCGCATAATGCTCGGCGCGATCTCCCTGAGCAACTCCAACCATTTCTCGCCGATGTTGTATTCGAAATTTATGAAACCAGTCGCGTTGCCGCCCGGGCGCGATAGGCTTTCAACGAAGCCCGCAACAACCGGGTCGGTGGTCACGGGGAATACGATCGGCACGCTGCGTGTCGCTTGCAGCAAAGGCCCTACGGTCGACCCGCCTGAGGCCAAGATGACGTCAGGCGCGAGCGCAGCCAATTCTGCCGCATGTCTGCGGATTTCAGCGGCATTTGCTGTGGCCCATCGAGTGTCGACGCGTACGTTACGTCCTATATGCCATCCCAATTGTGCTAGCGACTGCATGAACGCTTCGAGCCACGCCTGATACTCCGTATCGTTAGCTGCTGCATTCAACAGCACGCCGATCTGCCTAATGCGCTCGCTTTGCTGCGCGCGTGCGCAAAGCGGCCAGGCCACCGCAGCGAATGGCTGCGCGACCACCGCGCCTCCCAGGACACTGAGAAAATCCCGTCGTCTCATCTAATCACCTCTCGGCGGACCAGCAATCGCCGTGGTACAGCAGGCCCGACCGGCTTGGCGGCCGGGCGGAACCCTAGCGCAGCATCGCCGAGGCCTTCTTCGCGATCTCAGGCGATGCGCCAAAAATGTCCGTCACGAGCTTCTCGATCTGGTCGCCCGGTACCGGCGTGATCTCGAGCTGCGCCTTCTCGGCGTCGGCGAGGAAGTCCTTGTCATTCATGGTGTCCATGAACGCCTTGCGCAGCGCGTCGGCGCGCTCGCGCGGAATGTTCGGCGGCGCGACGAACGGACGGCCCATCACCTGCCGCGCGAAGATCAGCTCAAGAATCTGGCGCTGCTCGTCGGTCTTGGCGAGGTCGACGATCAGCGGCACGTCGGGCAAATCCGGGTGCTTCTTCAGCGCGAGCTGGACCAGGATGGCGAACCGTTTCTCATCCAGCCACTTCTGGTGCGTCGACTTCACGCTCGACCATGACCAGCCACAGCGGCCCTGCACCTCGCCGCGCTCCATCGCCAGCCCGACCTCGTTGCCGCCCGGATAGCCCGTAATGACGCGCATCTTGGTGCCTAGCACGCCATTGGTGATCTTGGGGAACTGGTCGGTGTCGGCGGACGCGCTGGTGCCGCCGACGATCAACGGCTTCGCCAGCATGTCCTCGAATTTGGTGACGCCGGTGCCCTGCCACGCGACGCAGATGCTCACCTCGTTATTGGCGCTGCCGATCCAGGTAAACTTGGTGGCGTCGAACTGCGCCTTCGGATTTCCGAGCAGCATGTCGAAGCCGGTGCCGCGGCCGATGATGCCGAAGGTGGTGCCGTCCTTCGCCCCGACGTTGTAGAGCCAGTTGGCGAGCCGCAGCGAGCCGGCGCCTTCCATGTTCTTGGGCACCACCGTCGGATTGCCGGGGATGTGCCTGCCCATGTGCCGCGCGAGATAACGGGCATACAGGTCGTAGGCGCCGCCGACGCTGTAGCCGATGTAAAGGTCGACGCTCTTGCCCTTGTAGAAGTCGGCGACGCTTTGTGCCGGCGCGACCGGCGTGAACGCCAGAACCAGACTGGCCGCCGCAGCGATCCGCGCGCAGGCTCGAAAAGCCATAGTTCCTCCCATGCCGCGCATTATCCGCGCTGGCGGATTGATTTGACAAGGACGCGCGATATGGTGCTGCCAACATTGTCTCCTTCAAGGAGAGTCGAATGACAGGCCTGATCGAAGGTATTCCAGGGCAGGGGCACAACAACCCGCCGGAAGAGGGGGCCGAAAAGGACAATCAGCACTGGGAGCGCTGGGCCAAGAAGCGCACCTTCGTGCGCGCGCTCGAAGGCACCTACAGCCATCTCTACAAGTCGCTGGTCGATCAGCCGCGGGTGTTCTCCTCGAAAGACGTGCCTTGGAAGGGCGGTCCCGGCCACTACGGCAAGAGCGTGATCTCACCGCAGGCCGTCAACGTCACCCAGTCGATCGAGAGCCATATCGAGGCCTACGCGCCAAACGCCGCCGGCCAGAAGCACGGCCACCTCAACAGCGCGGTGTTCTACGTGCTCAAGGGCCGCGGCCACGACGTTCATGACGGCCGGCACATACCCTGGAAGGCAGGCGATGTCATGATCGTCGAGAATGGCTGTGTGCATCAGCATTTCAACGATGACGAAAAGGAAGAGGCGGTGCTGCTGGTGTTCAAGGCGAAGCCGCTGTTCCTGTTCATGCACCTGCTGTTTCAGAAGATTGTGGAATGGCCGCCGAAGGTGCCGCCCAAGGGCGCCGAGAACTACAAGCCGCCGTCGGACATTTAAGGGAGCAGATCATGGCGTCGATCGAAGATCGCATCCCCTCATTGTCCGGGAAAAAGACCGCGACGTTCCGTGCCGACGACGTGAAGGTCTCGCAGGAGTTCCGCAAGGCGTACGAATCAAAGCTCAACGTCGTTCATGCCGAGGATATGCCGTGGGAGCACTGTGCCGACGGCCTGATCAAGCACCTCGTCCATCATGAGATGAACACGCGTGAAATGTGCGTCGAGGCCTACATGCAGTTCCTGAAAGCCGGCGAGAAGTCCGGCATCCACCGCCACATGTGGGAGGAACTGATTTTCGTGGCCGAGGGATCGGGCTACGACCTCCATTGGGATCTGAAGTGGGATTGCCTCGACGCGTTCGAGTGGGAATGGTTGTCGGAGCCCAAGGCCTATAGCTGGAAGCGTGGCGACTACATCTACATCCCGCCGTTCACCAACCATCAGCATATTGCCGGCGACAATGAGGAATGCCGGCTGATTGTGATGTCGAACCGAATCACCAAGGAGATGGGCTTCGACTGGTTCGATCAGGTCGCGAACGCGCCAGGCTTCGATGCGTTGAAGAACGGCGGTGGACGCTAGGCTGCTGCAGCGCTACGCCCCGCCTTCGATAGGTGGAGCACCGCTTCGATCATTGCCTTCGGGCTGGCGATGCCCTTGCCCGCGATATCGTGCGCGCTGCCGTGCGCGACCGACGAGAACAAGATCGGCGTGCCGATGGTGAGCGCGATGGTCGCATTCGGTGCCACCAGCTTGGCTGGCACGTGGCCCTGGTCGTGCAGCATAACAATGAAGGCATCGATGTCCTTCATATGAAACATGGTGTCGGCGCCGAACGGGCCTGACACCGCGACGCCTTGCGCCACAGCCGCGTCGATCGCCGGCTTGATGATTTCGATTTCCTCGGAACCAAATAATCCGCCTTCGCCGGCGTGTGGATTGAGCCCGCTGACTGCAATCTTCGGTGTGGCGATGCCCATCTGCTTGAGTGTTTTATTGGCCGCGTCGATGACGCGCGTGACTTTATCCTTCGTGATCGATTCGATTGCCTTACGTACGCTCTGATGCAGCGTCGCATGCGCGACCTTGATGTTGCCGAAACATAGCATCATGAACACGCCGTTCTCGTCGATGCCGGTTTGGTGCGCCACAAACGACGGATGACCGTCGAACGCGATGCCGGCCTGCGCGATGGAGGTCTCGTTCTGCGGCGCGCCAACCACCGCATCGACCTCGCCGGCGAGCGCGGCGTTTACGGCCGCGCCGACGAAGGCGATCGAGGCGCGTCCGGCAATCGGGTTGGTTGCGCCGAAATCAAGCTTCGCCGCATCCGGCTGCTTGCAGTCCAGCACGTTGAGCCTGCCGGCGGAAAAATCTGCGTCGGAGACGCGGCTGATCATTCGGATATCGGCGACAATTCCGCATGCCTTGGCATGATGCGCAAGCACGCCCGGATCGCTCACCAAAATCGGATCGCAGGCTGCGGACACGACGGGATCGAGTGCCGCCTTGAGACTGATCTCCGGCCCGATACCGGCGGGGTCGCCGGTAGCGATAGCGATTTTCGCTTTGTCACGCCGCATGAAAATCCACTAGCACGGAATTGATCGCGCGGTCCTGCCGGTAGGCACTCCTGGCCTCGGAGCCTATAATGCGTTCTCCAAAGGGGACTGCCCATGTTCTGGCGTTGGTCCGCACGCCTCGTTCTGGTTTTCGCAGCCGCCGTTCTGCCGGCGACGCTGATCAAAGCTTCGCTGAGCAATTCCGATTCGAGGCCGGCTTACGTTTCGCTGGCCGGGCAGGTGCTGATTGCCACCCCGTCGATGGGCGATCCACGCTTCGCCCGCACGGTCATTCTGATGGTGCGGCACGACCACACCGGCGCGCTCGGCATTGTCGTCAACCGGCCGGTCGACGAGCGTCCCATGGCGCAAATCCTCGAAATGCTTGGTGAAGCAGCGGCAGGCGCAGAGGGCAATGTGCGCATTTTCGCGGGCGGCCCGGTCGAGCCGCAGCGCGGCTTCGTCTTGCACAGCGCCGAATACAAGCGTGCCGAAACGATAGGCGTCGACGGGCGCTTCGCGATGACATCGAGCCGCGAGGTGCTGCGCGATATTGCCGCCAACAAAGGGCCTAACAAAGCGATGGTGGCGTTTGGCTATGCCGGTTGGGGACCTGGCCAATTGGAAAACGAACTCAAGATGGATGCCTGGTACACCGCGCCCGCGGACCTGAGGCTGATCTTCGATGAGGACCGCGACAAGGTCTGGGACAGCGCCGTGGCGCGCCGCCCGCGCGACATTTAGTTGCTCCACGGCATCAGCGAGGCGTGGATCACGTCCGGCACGCCCTTGCCGCCGACCGAGCGGATCGCGAGGTCGACGTCCTTCAATCCGAACCGGTGCGTGGTGATCTTCTCCAGCGGGAAGCGCTTTGACGCGATCTGCTCCAAAGCGAGCTCGCAGGCGCGGTAGCTGTGGCCGCGCGCGCTCTTCATGGTGATAAACTTCACCGTGAATTTCTCCAGCGGGAAATTCGGAAACGCCGACATCTCGCCCTGCGCCACGATAATGCCGGCCTTGCGCTTGAGTGACTCGATGCCGAGCAGGATCGGGATGGTGCCGGCGCCGGCGGTGCAGTCGAGCGAGACGTCGACGCCCTTGCCCCCGGTGATTTCCTTGATGCGGGCGAGCGGATCCTCTTTGTTCACGTCGATCACGTGGTCGGCGCCGAGTTCCTTCGCAACTTTCAGCCGCGCGGCATCCTTCGACGTGCCGGTGACGATGATGAGCGACGCGCCGGCTTGCTTGCAAATCACCGTCTGCGACAGGCCCTGCTGGCCCGGCCCCTGGATCAGCACGGTCGAGTTGTAGCCGACGCCGCCGTCAAACAGCGACCACTCGACGCCGTTCGCCATCGGCGTGACCAATCCTGCGAGCTCCGGCGTCACGCCCTTGGGCACGTGGTGCACCACCGCGTTCCACGGAAGATAAATGTATTGCGCGAAGCCGCCCCACAGGTGTGGCGGCTTTTCGTCCGAGGTGTAGCCGTATCGGATCGCGTCGGGATTGGTGCGCCAGTTGGTGTTCTCGCAATGCCGGTATTGCCCGGCGTGGCACCACTCGCACTTGCCGCAGCTTACGTAGTGCTCGACGAAGACGAGGTCGCCCTCCTTGAAGCCCTTGCGGTTGGTGAATTCGCGGCCGGCCTTGGCGATATGCCCGATGTTCTCATGGCCCATGATGGTGGGCTTGTCATTCGGCGGGTGTGCGTAGAGCTTGACGTCGGTGCCGCAGATGCCGGCGACTTCCATCTTCAGCAGCGCGCCGTCGGCCGGCACGTCCGGCATCGGATATTCGCGGATTTCGGTCTTGCTCGGGCCGGTTCTGACCGCCGCCAGCACTTTTTCAGCCACACGATGTCCTTCCCGTAGTGACGGCCTTCTTCCAGCGGGGCATTCTAGTTGGCGTTATGCTCGGCTTCATCAACAAAAGCCCGCAGCACCGCGAGGCGCTCGACCGCGTGCGGGAGTGGACGCGCAGCCGCTTCGAACTCGGCGAAGACGCCGCGATCCTGGTCGCCGAGGTGGCCTGCGCCGTGCCGGGCTGTCCACCGCTCGAAACCGTCATTGCATTCTGGAGCGGCGGGCGGCGGCACCACACCAAGATCTTCAAGCCGGTCCGTGAGGTGACGGAGGACGACCTGCCGCCGCGCTGGATGAAGGACGCGATCGCCGTGCCTGACGATTTCGAGTGCGATTGCTGCTGACGCCACCTCATTCCGGCTTGATGTTGGCGGCTTTCACCACCTTGCCCCACTTCACGACCTCATCGTCGTAGAACTTGCCAAATTCGGCGACGCTCATAGGCACCGCCACCGCGCCCTGCTCGTCGAAAATCTTCTTCACCTCGTCGGAGGCGAGAACCGCGTTGAGCTCCTTGTTGAGCCGCTCGACGATCGGCTTCGGCGTGCCGGCGGGCACCGCGATGCCCCACCAGTTGGCCGCCTGGTAGCCCGGCACGCCGGACTCGTCGATGGTCGGCACGCCGGGCAGCAGGTGCGAGCGCCGTGTGTCGCTGACGCCGAGCGCGCGCAGCTTGCCGGAGCGCACGTGGGACAGCGAGGCGAGATACGAGTTCATCAGGAGCTGGCTGTGGCCGCCCAGCACGTCGATCATCGCCGGGCCGCCGCCCTTGAACGGCACCATCACCGTGTCGATGCCGGCCATCATGGAGAACAGCACCGACGCGGTATGCGTAAAGCTGCCAACGCCGGCGTGCGCGAAATGCAGCGTGCCGGGCTTTGCCTTGGCCAGCGCGATCAGCTCCTTCACGGTGGTTGCTTGCACGGAGGGATGCACCGTGAACACGCTCGGCCCATTTCCCAGCGAGGCGGTGAATGTGAGCGTCTTCGCGATGTCGTAGTTGAGCTTGTGGATGTGCGGATTGACTGCGTGCGCCAGCGAGACCAGCACGAGCGTATGGCCATCCGCGGGCGCCGCGTTCGCAAGCTCGAGCCCGATCATGCCACCGGCGCCGGCGCGGTTCTCAGCCGCCACCTGCTTGCCCAGCCGGTCGCCGAGCTTCTGTGCGGCGAGCCGCGCCACGATGTCGACGCTGCCGCCGGGCGCGAACGGGATGATCAGCCGCAGCGGCTTCGATGGATACTCCTGCGCCGCGGTGGGCGCGGCGAATGCGATGACCAGGGCAAAGGCTTTCAGCAAGATCGCGCGCATCTGAGGTTTCCTCCGTCGCTGCTTTTTAGTGCGTCGAGTGAGTGTACGAAGCATCGCGTCAGCCTTCCATCCTTTCAGCCATGCGAAATTGCGCCTTGGTGCGGTGTCAGGGGTACTTCTTCAGGTGCTCCAGCAGGAGCTCGGCAACTCGCTCAGGGAACTGCTCGGCCGTGAAGTGGCCGCCGCCCGACAGGATTTCGAACCGATAGGGAGCGGAAACAAATTCGGCCGTGCCTTCAGCGGCAGCGCGACCGACCGTGTCGTCGGCGTCGCCCCAGATGTAGAGCGTCGGCACGATGGTGACGCCGACCGGCTTGTGATGCGTGCCGCGCGCGCGGTACCACGCCAAGGCACCCGACATCGCAGCGTGGTTGCCGATCACCGCGATGTGCTCGTTTGTCGCCGCCGCTGGAACGCCGTTGGCCTTGTGCCGCTCGCGCAGCCACCGCACGTCGTCGGCGAGCAGGCGCGCCACCGCGTCCGGCTCGAGAAACCACTTGTGATGCGCCGAGCGCCGCTTCTGCTCGCCGTCGGGCATCTCCAGTGCGCGATTGAACGCGAGCGGATGCGGGCGCGACAGGATGGTGAGCGAGGCGAGGCGTTCCGGATAACGGTCGGCAATCGCCCAGGCGAGGCTGCCGCCCCAGTCGTGCCCCACCAGGTGAAAGCGGCGATCTGCGCGTCCGCAGGCGGCGGCGATGGCCATGGCATCGGCAACGAGATGGTCGAACGCGTAGTTCGAGAACTCGGATGGATCCGGCCGTGCGCCGGACGAATAACCGCGCTGGCTTGGCGCCACCGCCCGGTATCCGGCGCCAGCAAGCTCCGCCGCTAATCTTCGCCACATGTGTAACGATTCCGCGAAGCCGTGCAGCAGCAGCACTAGCCGTGCGTCTGTCGCGCCGGCGGTCTGCACGTCGAACATGAGGCCGGGGCCGGTCTCGACCTTTATCAGCTCGGTCATGGTTGTCGCCGGTACCGCCGGGATGCGGACGCTCTCGTGAAACGCACCTTGTCGCCGTCGGGAAGCCGTTTGGCGTCGTAGCCGGCGTCGCGAACGGCGATGCGCTGCAGCCTGGGATGCTCTGGCGTGTCGTCGAACCACCATTCGGCGCGCTGCGCCGCCCGCGGCAAACCGAAGCCGAGGATTTCCTCGATCTCGTCATACGAGAGGACGAGCTCGTCCAGCTTCTGCGCTTTCAGGTGGTCTCGAAGTGGATCGTATTTGTTGTCCGTCATCCGGCCGCATCCGCCACAGTGGTAATTCTACCCCTTGATCTGCCTTCCCGCTCGCGCGTCGGCGATCAGCGCGGTGAAGGCGTCGAGCGCGGCCCTGGCGGTGTTGGCGTAGGTGTCGACCTTGGAGTCGAGCCATTTCTCGCCATAGCCGATCGCGGTGATGGCGAGCCGTACGCGGCCGTCGAGCCACGGCCCGCCGCCGAAGCCGCCAATCACGGGGATCGATACGGCCTTTACCACCGCCGGGCCCACGACCGGCCCCGAGTTGGTGAAGTCGAGCGCGCAGGCGCCACAGCCCTCCAGCAGCTTTGCTTCCTCGATCAGCTTCGCCGTCATCTCCGGCGTTGCCTGCGCGCCTGGCGCATTCTGCGCGCTGTAGGGGATGCCGTGCTTCGTCGCGGTCTGCGGGGTGAGGCCGAACTGCGCGAACACCGGGATGCCGGCCTTGACCACCGCGCGCACCGCCTCGGGATGGTCGGCGGCGGCATCGAGCTTCACCATGTCGGCGCCGCCTTCTTCGACCAGGCGCTCCGCCGCGCGAACGGCGGCCTTGGGCGATTGCTGCACCGGGCCGTAGGGCACATCGCAGCTCACCAGCGCACGCGAGGCGCCGCGGCGCACCGCTTTGCAGCAGATCAGCATCTCCTCCATCGTGACCTGGAGCGGGTCGTCATGGCCCCAAAGGTTCACGCCGACCGAGTCTCCGACCGAGACGAAATCGACGCCGGCCTTGTTGGCAATGCGCGCGATCGGCGTGTCCCATGCGACCACGCCGACGCTTTTTGTGCCGTCGCGTTTCATCTGCTGAAGCGCGGCGACGGTGACCTTTATGCTCATGGGAGGAGCATAGGCAAACTTGGTGTCATTCCGGAAGCCGCCGTAAGCGCATCCACGCGCGTCTTCGACGCGCTACGGCGGCTATCTGGAATCCATCGATAGGCTGCGGGTTTTGCGACATGGATTCCGGGTTCCGGCCTTCGGCCGGCCCCGGAATGGCGCTACGCGTCACTTCGGCTGCGCGCCGTAAACCGCCTTCACCTTTTCCAGCAACGCTGGCGACAGCGCGCTGACGTCGCCGACCAGCTTCTGCAATTCCTCGCCGGTGATCGGGCCGAGCGTGAGCTTCAGCTTGTTGGCATCCTCGATGTACTCGGGGTCCTTGGTCATGGCGTCGAACGCGCGGCGCAACGCGCTTATGCGATCGCCCGGCGCGCCGGGCGTTGTCATGAACGCCGTGCCGACCTCGGTTGCGTTCATCACCGCGGCAAGGATGGCGCGCTCATCGGCATTGCGCGCGAGCTCGACGGCGGTCGGTACGTCGGACAATTCGGGATGCCGCTTGAGCGCGTATTGCACGATGATGTTGATCTTCTTCGACGGATACCAGTCGGGGTGGCCGACCTTCACCGCGGTCCACGATGTGGAGTGCCCTTCAACTTCGCCGCGCTCGACCGCGAGCTGCGCTTCGGCGGAGCCCTTGTAACCCATGATCAATTTGAACTTGGTGCCGAGCACATTATTGGTGACGAGTGGATAGACCGACACAGTCGAGCCGACGCCGGTGCCGGACAATTTCGATTCCATCTTCTGGGCGTCGGCGAACGTCTTCACCGGCGAGGTGTGCCAGAGGAACACCATGTTGACGAGCGAATCGACGCGGCCGATCCAGTTCATCTCGGCGGTCTTGAAGCGCACGCCTTGGGTGCCGAGCTTCTCGTCGAGCGCCGAGGTCGGTGCGCCGATGCCGATGGTCAGGCCGTCCTTTGCGGCGATGTTGTAGACGTGCGCCAGCGCCAGGAAGCTGCCGGCGCCCGGCATGTTTTTCGGCACGATCGAGGGATTGCCCGGGATGTGCTTGCCGAGATGCCGCGCCACCAGCCGTGCGTAGACGTCGTTCGAGCCGGCCGGCGGGTAGCCGATGATCATGTCGATCGACTTGCCCTTGTAGAATTGCTCGGGGGTTTGGGCGAGGGCGGGCGTGGCGGTGATGGTCAGTGCAGCGGCGAAACAGGCGCGGGCGAATGACATAAGTATGTTCCTTCGGGCTTTCCGCGGCAGATTACGAATGAGGCAGCTTGTTGCGCAACGTTCTTGGGAGCTACCGGTGTGCGGCCGGTGGTCGCCGCGCTCTCCGCTGTCGTCCCCGCGAAGGCGGAAAGTAAGACTTAAGCCCTTAACGCCCGCAGCATATCCTCGACGTATTCCTCGGCGCTGGCGACCACCAGCATCAGCGCCCACGGCCGTAGCTGCGACAGCGTCTTGCCGAGCGCCTCGTCGGACTTGTCGGCGCCGCCGAGGATGAGCCCGGTGGTCATCACGCGCTTGAGGCTGCACGCCTCGCCGATGATCGAAGCGGCGTGCGCGCTTTCGCCGGCGGCGGCCACCATCACCACCAAGTCCGCGCTGTTGACCTCTTCGACGAGATTCTTGGTGCGGCCCGCGAGATCGGACAGCCAGCCGGCGAAGCTTTCACCGGCCTTCGGCGCACCGCCGAACGCCGACGCCGTGAAGAACGTCGCGCAGTTCCACGGCCTCTGCGCCAGCGCCTTCACCACCCGCTCGCTCGGCGCATCGAGCGCGATGACCTTCACCGAGCGCGGCAGCGAATTCGGCGCGTCGATCCGGAATCGCGCCTCGGTGGCGCTGGACATGCGGGCGGATTCGGATTGCATGATCAGACCGTCGCGTGCTCCTTGCCGGTCTGCACCACCAGCGCTTCTTTGGCGGCTTCCTTGAACGGCTGGTCCGGCGGCAGCACCACCGCGGCGGAGCGGCAACGCTGATGCTCCAGCGCGATGCCGGGCGGCGTCTCGCCCTTCTCCATCGCCTTCAGCGCGCGCAGCAGGCGATGCCGCGCCATGATGATGCCGTTGTCGGTCGAGACCAGGTTCTCCTTCGAGCGGTCGACGATCGGCCCCATGCTCTCCTGCAGCGATGCATCCTGCATCGCGATGCCTTCGACGCCGCTGAAGGTGTCGCCGCGCTTCTGTGCCGCGCGGTCAACCAGGTAATCGTTGTCCTTGTTGGCGAGCGGACGGAAGGTTCCGGGCACGTAGGTGTTATGGATGCCCTTGCCTTCGCGCATCGACTGCAGCTCATGCTCGCTGAGCGGGCGGGTGACCTTGTAGTCGAAGCTCCAGGCCCAGCAGCTCTCGTCGTCGATCGGCACCCAGAAGTGGCCATGCACCGGATGATCGGCACGCGGCGGGATCATGGTGAAGGCCGGCATCACGTACTGCGTGACGCGCCAGTAGTAGTTGCCGTTCTCGGCGTTGCGGCGTGCGCCGATATAAAGGCCGCCGGGGCTCTCGACCACTTCGAACACCGGCTTCATGTCGCCCATGTTGTACTGATTGCCCTTCGAGCCCTTGAACAGGGGATCCTTGTTGAGCTCGCCGGAATGCAGGAACGAGACGTGGCTGGAGTCGATGCCGCCCTCCATAGCCTGCAGCCAGTTCGATTCCTGCAGCCGCTTCGACATGAAGCTGCGATCGGCCGGCACCATGGCGAACTCCCACTCCGGCAGCGGCGGCCGCTGCTCCGGCGGGCCCATGTAAGTCCACAGCACGCCGCCGCGCTCGACCAGCGGATAGGACTTCAGCTTGATCTTCTTGCAGAAGCCGCTCTCGGTCGGCTCGGACGGCACCTCGACGCACTGGCCGGTGTGGTCGTATTTCCAGCCGTGGTACGGGCAGCGCAGGCCGTTGTCCTCGTTGCGGCCGAACCACAGCGAGACGCCGCGGTGCGCGCAGAATTCATCGGTCAGCGCATAGCGGCCCTGCGTATCGCGCCAGGCGAGCAGCCGCTCCGAAAGCAGCTTCACGCGCACCGGCGGGCATTCGTTCTCTGGCAATTCCGATGCGAGCAGCGCCGGCTGCCAGCTCAGGCGGAACATCTTGCCCATCGGCGTGCCGGGGCCGGTCTGGGTGAGAAGGTCGTTCTGTTCTTTCCTGAGCATCTCGCGCTCCGATCTATTGCCGCCTTGTAGCGCCGAGCCGGGAAATTACTCAAGCCTTATCAGCAGGCTAGCGTTGACCAGGCGGCAAAACCCGTGGTCTAAGACTAGCGCTCATCCTACCGCGATCTGTCCCCCAAGAGAACCGCCGAAGAGACCGCTGCCGTGGCCACACGAGTCGAACTTTGCAAGGCCGAAGATGTTGCAGTCGGGACGGCGCTGCGGGTGGAAGCGGGGGGCGTCATCGTCGCCGTGTTCAATATTGAGGGCGAGTTCTACGTCATCGATGACGCCTGCACCCATGGCCCCGGCTCGCTGTCCGAGGGCTATATCGACGGCGACGTGGTGGAGTGCAACTTCCACAACGGCCAGTTCGACATCAAGACCGGCGAGGTGGTGTCGCCGCCCTGCATGATCCCGGTGAAGACTTATCCCACCAAGGTCGAGGGCGGCGTGGTTGTCATTGAGGTGGATTGAAACCGCAAGGTCTCTCCGTGGTAGACTGACCTGCCGGTGAAATTCTCGGGGCCCGCCATGCCGCATCGTTTCGTTGCCAAATCCGTTCTGCTTGCCGCGCCTTTCGTTGTGGGCCTTAGCTCTGCGGCGTTGGCGCATCCGGGACATGGCGGCGGTCTCACGGCGGGGTTCACGCATCCCTTCACCGGCCTTGATCACCTGCTGGCGATGATTGCGGTGGGTCTCTGGGCGTCGCAGTTGGGGCGCCCTGCGATGTGGACGCTTCCCGTGGTATTTCCGGCGATGATGGCGCTCGGCGCCGCGCTCGGCACCAGCGGCGTGGTGATGCCCTGGATCGAGATGGGAATTCTTGTTTCGGTGGTGGTGCTGGGCGCCGCGGTTGCGTTGCAAGTGCAGGCGCCGCTTGCCCTCGGCGCCGTTCTGATCGCGGCGTTCGCGGTGCTACACGGCTACGTGCATGGCGCGGAGCTGCCGGGGGGAAGTTCGGCGTGGCTCTATGGTGTCGGTTTCGTTGCAGCGACGCTGATCTTGCATGGCATCGGCATCGGGGCCGGCCTGCTGGCGCAGCGTCCGCTGTTGATGCGCGCGGCTGGCGGGGCGATCGCGACGATCGGCGTGCTGCTGTTCGTCGCGCGTTGATCAGGCGGCGGAATTCTTCGCGCCGTCAGTTCCCGGAAACAGCAATGACTTGATCACCACCGGCACCGCGCCGGAGCCGTCGAGCATGGCGCCGATGTCGATGTAGTCAAACTCCTTCAGCTCCAGCCCGTCGATCGACACGATCGCGTTGGCGATCTTCATTTCTTCGCGCAGGTGGATGCCGATCAAGCCGCCGACATCGCCGTCGCCGGCGAGGATGATCGGATGGTTGCGCGAGAGGCCGTCGCGCAGGCCTTCGACAGCGCCGCGGCAGAACGCATCGAGCCGCTGGAATGTCGCCGAGCCCTGCCACGGCACGAACAGCGCGACTGGCGTTTCGCCACCGGCGAGATCGAGCCGCTTGAGGATGGTCTGGATCGCGTGAGCCACGGCGGGCGGCTCGATGATTTCGCCGTCGAGTGGCAGCGCCGGCGCGATCACCGGCACGTTGCGCAGCGGCAGCGCGTCGAGCGGCGACACGTAGATCGTGCTGCCGCTGAGCTGGATGGTGTACTGCGACGCGCCGACCACGGTGGCGCGGATGCCCTCGAGCGGCTGTTCGAGATTGGGGCAGAACGCCTCGGCGCGGGCGCGGATTTCCGCCGCGAGCAATGGGCCGAGGTCGCCGAATTTCTTGCTCTCGTTGCCGTAGATGAACTCGGACACGCCGCCGGAGAACTGCAGTGCGCCGATCGTGCCGCGAAAGCCCAGCGGATCGGTGCGCAGCAGGCTTATGTCTTGCGCCGTGGGCGCGCCGCCGCGCATCGCATCGAACAGCCGGTCCGCCATCAAGCTAGCAATGACGCGGCCTTGATCGAGCGTAAGCATTTTGCCAACGGTCACATCGATGCCGAGTTCGGCTGCGAAGCGCTTGCCGGCCTCCTCGACGCGCAAGATTTTGCCGTCGGGCCCAAGGCAGAGAAGTCGCGCGCCGACGTCGAGCGCCGCAATGTCGGTCACCTTGCCGTCCACGCACACCGCGATCTTCGAGGTTCCGCCGCCGACATCGACGTTCATCACCGCACACTCGTCGCGAATCGAGCGCGCCACCGCACTGGAGCCGTAGGCCGCCATGATTGTTTCGAGGCTGTCGCCGGCGCTGACCGCCACCATCTTCCCGGCCTGCCGCGCGAACAATTCGCCGATCGCGCGCGCGTTGCTGCGGCGCACCGCGACGCCGGTGAGGATCAGTGCGCCGGTATCGATCTCGTCCGGATCGACTTTGGCGTCGGCGTACTCTTTCTTGATGAAGGCGCCGAGCGCTTCGGCGTCGATGGTTTCGCCCTCGGAGTAGGGCGTCAGCAGAATGTCCGAGCCGTAGAATGTCTCGCGCTCGCTCACCACATAGCGGCTGTCGAGCCGCTCCAGCACGATGCGCGAGAACACCAGATGCGAGGTCGACGAGCCGATGTCGACGCCCACGGTAAGCAGGCAGATTTCATCCTCGCCCTCCAGCGTGCGGCCGGTCGAGGAGAAGAAGACGCGCCCGCCTTGGTCGTCGTCGGAGGTGGGCATCAAGCTGCCCGGCGCTTCTTTCGCGCACGGGTGCCCGTAGTCCGGCGGGCGGACAACGTGAGACCCATGGCCTGAAGCACCCGCATGACAGTGCTGAATTCCGGATTACCGGACTCGCCCAATGCCTTGTAGAGGCTTTCGCGATTCAAACCCGCGTTCTTGGCGATTTCACCCATGCCGCGTGCACGAGCCACGAGGCCAAGCGCATCGCGCACGAACTCGGCATCGCCAGTCTCAAGGGCCGCCGTGATGTAGGCGGCTTGCCGCTCCTCGCTGTCGAGATAGCCGGCGGCGTCAAATCGCGTCACTTGTGTCATTGCAACCCTTCCGCAAGTTCCTGAGCCCGCCTGACGTCCTGCCGCTGAGTGCGCTTGTCGCCGGCGCACAGCAGGATCACAATCGCGGCGCCATGCTGCACATAGTAGACACGGTAACCGGGGCCATACGCGATCCGCATTTCCATCACGCCCTTGCCGACGCTTCGGACGTCGCCCGGATTGCCCAACCCATCCGGCGAACGCGAGCGATGACGCGGGCAGCTGCTTGGGCGTCTTTCAAACGGCGCAGCCAACCAGCAAACTCTGCGGTCTGGCGCACCTCGATCATGGATCGAATGTAGCCTATAGACGACAGTCCGTCAACTGGGAGATCAGTCGCGTGAAGTTGGCCAACGTCGCCATTGCATTTCTTCTTGCTGTCTGCCCTAGCGCAGCCTTGAGCCAACAATCGGTCGAGGACTTCTACCGCGGCAAGAAGATCGACCTGATCATCGGCTACTCTTCCGGCGGCACCTACGATCTCTACGCACGCCTCGTGGCGCGCCATCTTGGGCAATACATTCCGGGCAAGCCCTTGATCGTGCCGCGCAACATGCCGGGCGCCGGCAGCCGCGCCGCCGCGACCTGGGTCTACAACGTCGCGCCGCGCGACGGCACCGTGCTGGCGGCAGTCGATCAGTCGCTGTCGCTGCAACAGGCGGCGGGCGACAAGCGCATCCAGTTCGACACCACCAAGTTCATCTACATCGGCAACCCGGCGAGCGAGAACAACACCACCGCGGCTTGGCACGCCTCGGGCATCAAGACCATCGAGGACGCCAAGCGCCGGGAAGTGACCGTGGGCGCGACCGGTGGCTCGACCTCGTCGCAATACCCCAAGGCGATGAACGCGCTGCTAGGCACCAAGTTCAAGATCATCCTCGGCTACCCGGGCGGCAATGATATCAACATTGCGATGGAGCGCGGTGAGGTGGAGGTACGCGGCTCGAACTCATGGCAATCGTGGAAGAAGACGCGGGCGCACTGGCTCGCCGAGAACAAGATCAACATTCTGGTGCAGATCGGGCTGAAGAAGGTGCCCGATTTGCCCGATGTGCCACTCTTAATGGACCTCGGCGCCAACGACGACGACCGCACGCTGCTGCGGCTCCTTTCGTCGTCGACTCACATCGGACGGCCGATCTTTACCGCTCCCGAAACCCCGCCTGAGCGCGTCAAAGCGCTGCGCGATGCATTCGATGCGATGGTGCGCGAACCGGCCTTCCTGGAGCAGGCCAGGAAGGAAAACTTCGACATCGATGCAGTATCTGGCGATGCGCTGCAGAAGCTGATCGGGGAAATCGTCGCGATGCCGGCGTCGCAGGGCGAGCGGATTGCCAAAATCCTGGAGTGATTGGATCAGGGTTCGTCGATCATGCGCTGCAGTTCGGCGGCGCGCGCCTCGTTCATCGTGATCCGACACCGATCCCAGTAGACGCTGAACCCTCTGGTCCCTTTCGACTCGAAGGTTTCGACGCGGCATGTGGCATCGCGCCATGCCAGCCAGGCCTGCTGCGACCTGGTCATCAACTTGTGCAGTTCAGGCTCGTCTTTGCGGTTCCGCTCGGCCAGAACGCGCAGTCTCCGCGCAATTTCCGCGTCGGACTTCTTGAACTGCTCCTGCCAGCACGCCGAGAATTCAGGATCCTTCTCGGCGTGCTTGCAAGGATCGTCGCTGGCGGCGGCCGGTACAGCCACTGCCACAAGCGCCAGGACGATCCAGGCTCGCATCAGGCTCTCAGCTTCAAGAGCGCATCCGCGTTGCCGTGGCACAGCTTCACCATATCGGCCGGTGCGAGACAGACTTCGTCGAGGAACGTCCGGCCCTGCGAATCGAGCGCGTAGGGGTAATCGACCGAGAACAGGATGCGGTCGATGCCGAAGGTTTGCAGCGCGGCGAGGAACGGCGGTTGGCTGAAGATGCCGCTGGTCGTGATCCACACCTGTTCGAGGATCTGCTGGCTCGGTGGCCGCGACAAGTGGCCAATGTCCGCGACGGAGGTTTCATCGACGCGCACCAGCATGACCGGCAGCATCTCGCCCATGTGGCCGATGATCACCTTGAGCTTGCGATGCTTGTCAAGGGTGCCGGCGTACACCAGGCGCAGCGTATGAATGGCCACTTCCGAATGCCAGCCCCAGCCCGCGCTTTCGAGCACGCGTCCGGCGCCCGGCTCGAGTCCGGAGTAGTACGCCTGCCGCACCGACTCGGGCGGCAGGTGCGGATGAATGTAGACCGGCACGTCGAGTTCGACCGACGCAGCCAGCAGATCGTCATAGCTGGGGTGGTCAAGAAAGCGGCCTTCGCAGGTGCCGTTGATCATGGCGCCGACGAAGCCGAGTTCTTTCACCGCGCGCTTGAGTTCGGCGGCGCAGTCCTTCGGGCTCGCCATCGGCAGCACGGCCCAGCCCGCGAAGCGTTTGGGGTTCTTGGCGCACATGCTCGCAAGTTGATCGTTCAGCGCGCGGGCGAGGGTGACGCCGTCCGGACCGGGCACGAGGTCGGGACCGGGGCCGGTGTTGGAGATCACGTGCACCGTCACGCCGGCATCGTCCATCGATTTCAGCCGCCGCTCGCCCATCTCGGGCGCCAGCTCCAGCGGATTGACCCGGCCGGGCGGCAGCCGGCGCGGCTTGAAACCGCGGGCGCTGATCGCATCCGGATTGACGTATTTCTTGACTAGTTCTGGAGCGGTGAAATGCTCTTCGAGCGCGACAACACGCATGGACGACGGCCTCCCAAATTTTTCCCGGGAGGTTTGTCGCATTCATTGCTGCGGTTGAGCAAGCGGCGCTACGCGATGTCCCGCATGCGCCAGGCGAGGCTCACTCCTTCGGGAGTTCGCCCTTGTAGTTCTTGTCGTAGTATCCGGGCTTCATGCGGTTCTCGACGCCCTCGCGGGTGAGTCGCTCGTCGTATTCCTTCTTGATGAACGGGTCTTCCATCCAATACGGGATGGCGCTGCCGCCTTCGGGAATATCCATCGCGGTATAGTCGATGTGCTGCTCGCCGGGCGGGCCGGGCTCGCGGCCGGGGTTGTGCGGCCCAAACCACGCGGTCAGCCGCAGCGGTTCCTTGGAGGCGCCGAAGTGCTGGTGGAACCAGCGCGCGCCACCGGGCGCCGCCGACACCATGCCGACGGGCTCATAGTCGACGCGCTTGATCTCGCTTTCCTTGCCATCTTTCCACGGGTTGACGCCGTTCCGCTCGGGCCAGGTGTAGGTGTAGCCCTTGCCCTTGATGCAGATCAGAACGGCGGCCGAAGTGTGCGCGTGCGCCTTGGAATAGCGTCCGTTCTCGTGCTGGCCGATCCAGAGATAGAACGTGTTGCCGGTCATGAACGGCTCGACGCGGCGGAAGCCGGGCGAACGCCTATTGTCGAGCGGGAGATCGCAGTTGACGATGTCGGGCACGAAGTTGGTGCGCCGCATCGCGAGGCCGCGCACCGGGTCGGGCTCGATGTCGTCCTTGTACTTGTAGAAGTCGTCGGCGCCGGAGAAGCGGTCGCGGAACTGATACGGGCAGTCGAAGATCGCGCCGACATTGTTCATCAGGTTCATCAGGTTCGGCGCGGTGGTGCCGGCGAGCAGCAGCGCTGGCGACGAACTCGCATTGACGATGCGATGCATCGCGTTAACGGGAATCGAAAACAGCGAGTTCTTCTGCCACTCGAACACGTGGCGCTTCGAATCGTTGTCGAGCCAGACCTCGGTGGTGCCGCGGCCTTCGACCACGAAATAGATTTCCTCGTAGAGATGCTTCTCCGGATTGAGCGCACCCGCGCCGGGTACCTCGATGACGTAGCAGCCCCATTTGCCTTCGGTACCGTAGAGCTGGATGTAGGTGCCGCGTCCGCCGGTGCGTTTCCACGGCGCAAGCGGAAGGTTTTGCACCTTGCTGACGCCGATATCGCGGAATACCGGGATGCCCTCCGCCTCCATGAAGCTGTCGTAGGGCGTCTTCGGCCGGCCGAACTTGCCGAAACCGGCGCGCTTGCCGCCGGTCGGCTCGTGCCAGTGCACCTGGCCCGGAACGTCATGCATGCTCTTTCTCCTCGGCCGCGGTGTTGGCCGATGCGTCGGCAACCTCCGCGGCGTACGCCTTGTCCATCTGCGACGTCAGGCCGTGCTTGGCGAGTTCCTGCGCGAACTGCTTGCGCGTCTCCGGATTCTCGTCGCGGTAGTCGATCTGGTCGCCGCCCTGCCGCTTGCTGATCCACGCCTTCGGAACGCCTTGCGCGTTTCGGATCGCGACACCCTCATGCTTGAAGGCGAGATAGCGCGCCGGCGTGGTGCCGGTGTTGAAGTGCTGATGCAGCCACATGTTCGGCGGCACGATCATGGTGCCGACCTCCCACTTGTAGTAGCGCGGCTCGTCACCCTCCGGCCACATCAGCGAGTAGCCCTCACCGGACAGGATGATGACGTGGGCGCCTGGCCCGTGCGCGTGCGCCTTCTTGTAGGTGCCGATCGGGAATTGGGAGATGTGGCTGTTGAGCGAGGACTTGGCGAAGTTGAAGCGGATGTGGCCGCCGCCGGCGCCGCGCTCCTTTGCGGTGATCAGCGGCAGGTTGACCGCGTCCGGCACGAAGTTGGTGGCAAGCAGAAAGCCCTTGGTCTCATTCTTGGCGGAGAAGTAGTCAGGCTCGCCGTTGAAGCGGCCCTTGAAGTCGTAGCTGGTGCCAAAGATGAAATCCAAATCCTCGTAGAGATTGATGACGATCGGCGCGTTGGTGACCGAGACGAAGCGCGCGCCCTCACGGCCCGAGCTGTTGAAGTGCTGGTGCCAGCAGTTGAGCGGAACGGCGAACAGCGCGCCGGCCTTCCACTCGAATGTCATGCGCTGGCCGGCGTCGTTCCACACCGTAGTGGAGCCGCGGCCGGACAGGATCATAATCGTCTCTTCGAACAATTGCCGCTGGGGGCTCAGCGTCTTGCCCGGCGGGATTTCGCAGACGTAGCAGTCGTTCGAGGTGCGCGACGCTTCGTGATTCATGAACACGCCGTAGCCGCCGCGCCGCGCCCACGGTTTCAACTCGGCGGTGTGCAGATTCGGCACGTAGGTCGACGAGATGATGTTGAGCCCCTCGCTCTTCACCCAGCGGGTGTAGGGCGTCTCCTTCTCGGTCGCGAATTTCTTCGCGAACTCGTCGGATACAATGGCTTGCTTGGCCATGGCTCGGCTCTCCGCTCTTACGGATGCGGTTTTACGCCCTAAAGCGCCGGCATCCAAGACGCGAGCGCGAGGTCAGTTGGCGCCGTGGCTGCCGGACGATGACGGCGAGGAGCCCCACGATGACGAGGACGACGAGGGCGATGGCGAATTGAGGGTCGGCATTCTCAGCGATAGGCCGAAATACGACGAGTCATTGCGCTGGATGTTGTCGAAGCCGGGCACGCGGCGGCCGTCCGACATGTCGTAGGTCTGCATCTGGGTCCTGCTTTCATAACCCAGCGTGCCTTGCGGCAGCGGCACTCGGCCTAGGGTCTGCTGTTCACGCGGGACCGGCCGATCAGTCGAACGTGTCTGGGCGGCGGCGGTGTCGTTGATGACACGTTCCGTTGGAGCCGCGCGGGGCGCGGCAGTGGGCTTCGCCGGCGCGGCGGCGGTTGCTCGCGCAGCCGGCTTCGGAGCAGGAGGCGCGGCTTGCGGTTGCGGGGCGATAGCTTGTCTGGTGGCAGGCTGCTGTTGCGCGCTTTGGCCGGTCGTTCTGGGCGCGGGCGCTGTCATGGTCTGCGGCTGGCTGCCCGCCGGGCCCAAGCTGCTGGGATCGAACATCAGGCGGCTGTTCGACACCGAACCTTGCTGCTGCGCCTGCGCCGCGTACGAGACCACGGCGAGTGCTGACGCGACGGCGATGACGAGACGCGAACGCATTGCAAATCCTGCCTCAGGGAACCGAAACCATGATGAGCCGATCCGGTTAAGTTTAAGCTAGCAGTCTAGCAACCCGGTGGCCCATTGTCGCGGGAGCAGTCCCGCGAATACGCCCACAATATCAGCATTCTTGCGGCTTTTGAGAGGGTCGGCGCGGCGTGACAATGCGCTGCCCACCATGCCAAAATCGCCGGTGGGACAGAAGAAACAAAAATCGTGAGGAGGTTGGAAATGCTGCCGAGGTGGCCGTTCTTCGCGGTTCTTCGCGGTCATTCCGGCCTTGCTCTCCGGTGCCGACTCTTCCTCCGCGCAGATGTAGGGCGTTCATGAAGCGGCAGGCGTTCGCGTTGCTGTCGTGTCTCGCGGTTGTCCCGAGCGGCAGCGCGCGGGCTGAGTCCGCCCAGAACTGGCCGACCCGGACGATCCGCGCGATCCTACCGTTCGCGCCGGGAACCGGCGCCGACGTGGTGTCGCGGCTGGTCTTCAACCAGGTTTCCATCCAGCTCGGCCAGCAGATCGTGGTGGAGAACCGCGGCGGCGCCGGCGGCACGATCGGTTCCGCGGTGGTCGCCAAGGCGGAGCCAGACGGCTACACCATTCTCGGCCAGTCGACCTCGCACGCCATTGCGCCGGCGATCTATCCCAACATGACCTACGATGTGGCGCGCGATTTCGCGGCGGTCGCGTCCTACGGCATCATGCCGACCGCGCTGGTGATTGCCCCGTCGAAAGGCATCAAGACGATCGGCGAGTTCGTTACGGCCGCCAAAGCCAAACCGCTGACCTTCGCCTCGGCTGGCGTCGGCTCCACCACCCATCTGACCGCAGAGCGGTTCCGGCTGAGCGCCGGTTTCGAGGCGATCCACGTGCCGTTCAAGGGCGGCGGTTTCCGTCCCGAGGTCGCGTCGGGCCGCGTCGATTTCGCTTTCTCGCCGATCGCGGTTGCGGTCCCTGATATCCGCGACGGCCGCCTGCTGGCGCTGGCCGTGAGCGGCCGCGAGCGCGTCTCGGCGCTGCCCGACGTGCCGACCACGCTTGAGGCGGGTTATCCGAATTCCGATTACATGCTCTGGTTCGGCATGCTGGTGCCGGTGCAGACGCCGCGCGCGATTGTCGAGCGGCTGCATGCGGAAACCATGAAGGCGCTCGCGACGCCGGCGCTGCGCGACAAGCTGGCGGGCTTCGACGTGGTGCCGATGCCGCTCAAACCCGCCGAATTCGACGCCTTCATCAGGCAGGAGATCGCGACACAAGGCGCACTGGCCAAGGCGGCCGGGCTCAAGCCAAACTGAGACGAGCTAACGACAGTCGAGACATCCAAGGGAGCGTACAATGAAACGTCTGATCGCGGCCGTGTTTTCGTCCCTCTGTCTGGTGGCCGGCGGCGCCGCCGTCGCCCAGGACAAGTACCCGTCGAAGCCGGTGAAGATCGTGGTGCCCTACGCTCCGGGCGGCGCGACCGACATCACCTCGCGGCTGTTCGGCGAGCACATGAAGAACAGCCTCGGCCAGCCGTTCGTGGTCGAGAACAAGCCGGGCGCGTTCGGTATTCTCGGCATCGAGGAAATGGCCCGCGCCAAGCCGGACGGCTACACGCTGTTTGTCGGCAACGTGTCGACCAATGCGATCACGCCGGTGCTGTTCCAGAAGAAGTTCAACATCAATTTCGAGAAGGACGTGGTGTCAGTGACGCGGCTGGCGATCTATCCGTCATTCATCATCACGACGACCGCGAACTTCGACGTGAAGAGCGTCAAGGAGCTGCAGGATTATGCCAAGAAGAATCCCGGCAAGGTGCGCTACAGCAGCGCCGGCGTCGGCAGCTTCCCGCATTACGACATGGAGGTGTTCTCCCGGCGGATGGGCACCGAGATGGTGCACATTCCGAACAAGACCGGCGCCGCCGGCATGATCAACGATCTTGTGGTAGGCGACGCGCAGGTCGCCGTTCTCAATTCGGCGAGCTCGGCGGCGATGATCAAGGCCGGCAAGCTGCGGCCGATCGCCGTGATCGCGGAACAGCGGCTCAAGGAATACCCGGACGTGCCGACCCTGGCCGAGGCCGGCTTCCCGAACGTCGGCACGCTGCACTGGCAGAGCATGTTCGCGCCGGCGCAGACGCCGAAGCCCGTGCTGGAGACGATCTTCAAGGCGGTGCAGGACGCAGCCAAGGTTCCGGCGCTGCAGGAGGCGTTCGCCAAGCAGCTCGTCAGCGTGCGGCCGAATGCGTCGCTTGAGGAGGCGCAGAGCTGGCACAAGAACGAGCTTGCCACGTGGCGCAAGACCACGAGTGAAGTGAAGATCGACCTGACGGATTGATGCCTGTTGCACTGGATTCCCGCTTACGCGGGAATGAGCGGGAGAGAGCGCGCATCTCTCTCCCGTTCGTCCCCGCGAAAGCGGGGACCCAGATTCTCGAAATGTATGGGAGGAGTTGCAATGAATATGCTGCGCGTTCTCCTTGCTTTGTCTTCCTGTCTTGCTTTCGGCAGCCCCGCTCAAGCCCAAGACAAATATCCATCGAAGTCGGTTCGCGTCATGGTGCCGTTTGGCGCCGGCAGCGCCACCGATATTACGATCCGCATCGTCGGCGAGCAGATGCGGCAGCAGACCGGCCAAGGCTTCCTGGTGGAGAACAAGCCGGGCGCAGGCGGCTCTCTCGCGATCGAGGAAATGGTCAAGTCGCCGCCTGACGGCTACACGCTTCAAGTTGGCAACGCCGGCACCAACGCGCTGTCGCCGATCATCTACAAGAGCCGATACAAGTTCGACTACGACAAAGAGGTCACGATGGTGACGCGGCTCGGCGAGATTCCGCTGATCCTCGCCGCCACCACTGTGGATTTCGGGCCCAAGACCTACGCCGAGTTCATCGCCCATGCGAAGGCGAATCCCGGCAAGGTGCGTTACGCCAGCGTCGGCACCGGCAGCAACAACCACTACGAGACCGAGGCTTATGCGCAATGGGCCGGCATCCAGCTCCATCACATCCCGAACAAAGGCGGCGGCGGCGCCATTACCAATGACGTGCTGCGTGGCGATGTCCACGTCGTGCTCGTCAACGCGGCAAGTTCGGCGGGCCTGGCGCAGTCCGGCAAGCTTCGCGTGCTGGCGGTGATGGCCGACCAGCGGCTGCCGGAGTATCCGGACGCGCCGACGCTCAAGGAGCTCGGGCTATGCGGCCGGTAAGGGGTTGTGGTCGGCGCTGTACGCCCCGGCGGGCACGCCGCGCGGCGTGCTCGAATCGCTGCACCGTCAGACCGTGCAAGCGCTCAACGCCGAGCCGGTGCAGGCCACGTTCAAGAAACAGATGATCAGGGCGATACCCAACGCCTCGATTGCGGACGCGCAAGCCTGGGACAAGCTCGAGACCGCGCATTGGAGGAAGCTCACCGAACAGGTGAAGATCGAATTGCCGCAGTGAGGGCAAGTTATTGCCGTCATGCCCGGCCAAAGCCGTCCAAAGGACGGCATCGCTTGTCTCGCCTATGGTGCCGGGACGTCTTGCTTTTTGGCGAAGGCGTGGATGGCCGGGACAAGCCCGGCCATAGCTTTTGCCAGCGAGCAATATCAAAGCACTTAGATTGGCTAACCGTGACAACGGCGCTACTGAAAGCATAAAGGGTTTTAACGCGAGTGGCTAACTGGCAAACGGCGTGGTCCTGTCACAGGACTGGCGGCCCTTGTTGCAATTGCCCCAGATCAAAACCGGCAATTGTCCGCTTTGTGGGCGTACCGCTTCGAGGCTCACAAATCTTTTTTAGCTCGCCAACAACTGAGCTTACTTAAGGGCCACCACCCGCGATATCGCCGCTGGCAGCAGGTTGCTCCCGTGAGGCTGTTTGCCGATCGATCTTCTTGTACCAACTCAGCAGCCAGGCAGTGCCCGACATAATCGCCAAACCGCCAATGCTGATCATGAGCTGTATTGCGAGCCTACCTGAAATTTCCATCATGATGAAATGGCCAGCGAACGACAGGAAGATGCCGAGGCAGAAGATCTCGAGCGAGTGTTCGCCGCAGACAATGATGGGGCGCAGCGCAGGCCATTGCCATCCCCGCCAGTTGCGCGGCACGAAGTACAGAACAATCACGGCGAGTGCGAGAAAATGTGCGAACCGCAGCACATCGAGATTGGTTTTGTCGATCGGATAGAGGAACGCAATAAGCCAGTGGGGCACATAAACTCCGAGGCGAGGAAAATACCAAGTCATCACGATGGCGAAGGCGAAGGCGAGATAGCTGGCCGCCACCCAAAGGGTGATTGGCGAACGAAGCACGCCGCTCAGCCGCTTTGCCCCGTACAACCCGCACCAAGCGCCAAACACGAAGATCAGCTGCCAGCAATACGGATTGATCACCCAATACCCGCTCGGATAGGCCGGGAGGTGCCAACCCACCCAGTCGGCCAAAATGTAAAGTACGATGGATGCCGTCAGCGCCACGGTCGGCGACCACAGCAGCAGCCACAGCAAGGGCGGAAACCAGATCAGCAGGAGAATGTAGACCGGCAGAATGTCCATGTTGACCGGCTTGAATGCCAGCAACACCGCCTGCAGCAGGGCAATGTCAGGCCGCTGGAGGAATTCTACAATGCCCATTTCCTCCGCGAATAGCGGGTTCTCGAAGCCGCGGGTAACAAAGCTGATCTCGGCGAGAAAAATGATGAATAGGAAGATGTGCGCCACATAGATTTGCCACACCCGCTTGATGATGCGAGCGCTCGCCACGAGGAACCCGCGTTCCTGCATGGCGCGCCCGTAAACGAAAGCGGCAGTGTAGCCAGAGATGAATACGAACAACTCGGCTGCGTCGCTGAAGCCGTAGTTGCGGATGGTGATCCAGCTGATCTGGTTGTAGGGAATGTGGTCGATGAAAATCAGCCATAGCGCCAGCCCGCGGAAGAAATCCAACCGAACATCGCGCTGAGTTGGCGTCGCAGAACTCATCGGTCCACTTTGACTTGGCGGTCAGGCCGACATGGCCACTCCGGCCTGAAATATCCAGGTGGCCTAACCAACCTGCGACGCGTAACCGCGCCCGGTGGGGTTGCGCGGCCGCCGACCACGCGGTTCACTGCCGGCATGAGTGAACCTTCAGTCCTCGTGTCCGACGCCGAGGTTGCGGCTTGGTACGCGGGCAAGAATTTCAGTTCCGATTGGACCACTGATCGTATTCCGAAGTGGGCCGAACTCCTCGCCCACTTTCGCGAAATGCCCGTCAACGTGATGGAGATCGGATCGTGGGAAGGCCGTTCGGCGTTGTTTTTTTTGAACTACCTTCATAAGGCCCACGTTGTCTGCATTGATACCTTTGGCGGCAATGCCGAACACCATCTGGATGAATGGTTCGCCAAGCTGGTTCCGGAAACCGAAGCGAAATTCGACGCCAACGTCGCGTCCTTTGGCGCACGCGTTGAAAAGATCAAAGGCTCGTCAAGCACGGTGCTGCCGCGGCTCGGCGTGGAAGGCCGCCGCTTCCATGTTGCGTATATCGACGGCAGCCATTTTCCGGCCGACGTCTACAGCGATGCGGCGCTGACCTGGTCGATGATGGCACCCGGCGGTGTCGTGATCTTTGACGACTACGATTGGGACATCATGGAAGAGCACGAGCGGCCGAAGCCTGGTGTCGACGCCCTTCTCAAGACCATCGACGGCCAATACCGCGTGCTTCACTGCGCATATCAGATGGTGATCGGCAAGCTCTGAAGAGCAGCGAGTTCTAGCGTCGCGCGGTCACTTCCGCGGTCGCGGTGGCGCGGGTCGCAGCCTCGACGATCGCGCCGGCCAGGAGTTTGGCAACGCAGGAATAGCTCCAGTCGTTCATGTGGAGTTCGTCCTCCGACAGGAACACCTTGAACGGAATGTTCGCGACCTCGCGCCAGTGCCGCATCACCGAGAAGCGATGGAAAACGCCGACGTTGGCCTGCGTGGCGACGACGGAATAAAGCTTCAACAGATTTCCGATATCCACCTTGGCCAGCACCTTGGGTGCAAACTGCGGGTCGATCAGCACCACGTCGGCGCCCGCTGCTTTCAACCGCCTCACCCCCTCAAGAATGCGCTCGCCTGCCAGCAAGAGAGGACGTTCAAGCAGCAGCGCATTGGTGCCGACCTGCCACAGCACGAGATCGGGATTTTCCGTGATCACGCTCTGATCGAAACGCGCCAGCATCTCGCGGGCGTCCTCGCCGTTGACACCGCGATTGAGCACCTTGATCGACAGTTTTGGGAAATGGATCTTGAGCTCGACTTCGAGTCGGCCCGGATAAGACGCAGCCGGTGAACTCGCGCCGGCACCGGCAGTGGAGGAGGAGCCGATGGCAACGATGGTGACAGGTTCGCTGCTGGCGAGCCGCTTTGCGATGCGCGCGAGCGGATGATCGAGCCGGGTGATCTCGGCCGGAACGGCGCAAGTCCTCGCGGGTGCTTCGGCGCGGACGGGCGCGACCATGACAGTTACCGTTGCAAGCGCAACGGCACATCGACCAAGATCCGCAAGTCGTCTCACAACAGGATTGGCCTTTCGCATTCTTTAGGCCGCAAACAGCGACGCGTTTCCCTCCACCCCAAAATACGTCTCGAGCATGGCATCGTCAACGGCCGAGCATGCTGAGAGGCCTGCGATATAGACGCGTCTTGTGTCGATAGAATAGCCCAATGGACTGCAATTCACGGCATTCCAGAGACTTCAGTACGCAGCGAACGTAGCGGACGGATTACGCGGTACGCGCGTTCTCGAACATTACGGAGATAATTCCGCGCGCCTGTGCTAGAGGAACTGCTGGTGCTGTTCGTGGATTTCATCGAGCTTTGCACTGTCGATACTCTGGATCGTTCGAGTTTCGAGAGCCAAACGCTGTTTGAAGTTCTCGGGGGCACATAGGCGCAGCTCGGTTGCCATTTGGCGGAATGGCGGCGACCTCATGCGCACGTAGCGGGTTGGATATTGGTCGGTTGGATAAGCACGGGTCCTCATGCGACGATTTCTTGTCAGTATCTTGAACGCCAAAACCCTGTTTGCGAGAGCGACGCTCGGGATTTTTTTGTGCTGCCTGGCGGCAGAGATGGCGCTTTCCGATCCGCTCGAGACGGTCGCCTTGGAAACGGCAACGGCCGCTGTGCCGACTTGCGACGCTGAAGACATCGTGCTCTACCAATTCAAGCCATCGTCCGTGACCGAGATTACTTGCGAAGCGCATCCATTGGCTGAGGCGGCCGCCGCTCGCGCCTACTTAATCGAGACCGCGAGGCCCGGTTACACCATGACGCGGCAGGGGCCTGAACTGGCGATCGGACGCCTCCATCCGGCTTTCGTCGTCCGGCTGGCAAATGCTGTTCGGGAGGCGAGGCAAGCCGGATTGACATCCGCGGGAGTTTACTCCGCCTACCGGCCGCCGGCCTTCGGGATAGGCGGCTTTGTCGACAAATTCCATTCGCTCCATACCTATGGACTTGCTGTCGATGTGCATGGCATCGGCGGACCCGGCACGCCGGAGGCTCAGCTCTGGCACGATATTGCCGCCAAGAACGGCGTCCTCTGCCCTTATGGGCCGCACAGTCCGGCAGAGTGGAACCACTGCCAGCCGACACGCCTAAAGATCATTCTGGCCGCGAATCCTCTGCGCGAGACCGTGACCGCGGAGGGTCCGATCAGCCTCGAAGGCATGTTCGAAGTCGGCAACGCCTTGATCGCCGACGCAGCGATTATGGCTGCATCGACTGCCGATCCGCCCGCGCATTTTTTTAAGATGCAGCAGCTTGCGACGACAACACGCCTCACATTGCAACCTAGGCCATTGTCGCAGGCAATAACCGCTAACCGGGCCCCCCAGGCGGGTCGTTTCCCATTCAAAGGCTTCGCTTTCAAAGGACCGCGACTCAATGGCCAAAATGTTGGTGCCTGGGCCGATATAGCTCGGCCGCGGGCGATTTACGTCGAGGAAGGCCGCCGGAGCGCAAGCAGCGCGCCGACGAGGTGATCGAATAAGCGTGGATTTTGCTGCGGTGCATATGGCAGCTATTGATGCTGTGGACGGCTCCTCCACCCGGCACGTGAGTGCCATGGATGTGGGCGCTGTTAAGGCTCCCACGATTCAGAGGAGCTCCCCATGCAGACAGTCACGACAATCGGTCTCGACATCGCCAAGTCAGTCTTCCAGGTCCACGGCGTTGATGCCGCCGACCAGGTGGTTATCCGCCGCCAGTTGAAGCGTCGCGCCGTCCTGGCGTTCTTCCAGAAGCTGTCACCATGTCTGGTTGGCATCGAGGCCTGCGCCTCGTCGCACTACTGGTCGCGCGAGCTCCAGGCACTCGGCCATACCGTGCGGCTGATGCCGCCGGCTTACGTGAAGCCCTACGTCAAACGGCAGAAGAACGACATGGCTGACGCTGAGGCGATTTGCGAAGCCGTCACCAGAGCCAACATGCGGTTCGTACCAACCAAGACGCCTGAGCAGCAGAGTTGCCTGATGCTTCACCGCACACGCCATCTATTCATCCGCCAGCAGACTGCCGTGATTAATTCGATCCGGGCTCACCTTGCCGAGTTGGGCATTGTTGCTCCAGTCGGGCGCAAAGGGGTCACGGAGCTTCTGCATGTTGTTGCCGACCCGAGCGACAAACGGGTGCCGGAGGTTGCCCGCGCGTGCCTTGCCGCGCTCGGCACTCAACTGCTCAGCCTCAAGGAGCAGATTGGGGAGTTCGACCGGATGATCATGGCTTGGCATCGGTCCGACGAGACGAGCAAACGGCTTCGTTACATTCCTGGGGTTGGTCCAATGCTGGCAACCGCCCTGGTTGCGAGTGTTGCCGACCCCAAGACCTTCCGATCCGGTCGCAATTTCTCGGCCTGGATCGGGCTCGTGCCGAAACAGCATTCGAGTGGGGGCAAGGACAGGCTCGGCAGTATCAGCAAAAAGGGTGACCGCTATCTGCGCGGCCTGTTCGTGGCCGGCGCGCTCGCGGTCATCCGCTATGCCAAGATCCACGGCACCAAGCATCGGCCCTGGCTCACGGCACTGCTGGCTCGAAAGCCAACCAAGGTTGCGGCCATCGCGCTTGCCAACAAGCTCGCGCGGATGGCCTGGGCCATGATGGCGAGGGGTGAGCGCTACAGGAATCCCGTCGCGTTGGCGGCGTAACGAGATCGCGCCGGACACCCGGCGTGATGTGAAGGTTGGGAGGGGCGAACAGCACGTAATGCAGAGCCGGTCGATCCGGCGGTCAGGACAACCCACATGTGCCATCGCATTGTTATCGAATGCGTGCTTTTGACCGGGACCTGATCCGCGGAGGGCATTATGGCCAGCGGTCATGTGAACCGCATCTAAAGGCCGAACACATGGCTGCACCGACCAATGCTGTAAAACGTGAAGAAAGCTCTTGCCAACTCGGAGCCGTCCACACATGGCACTTTTCGGACATCCAGCGATGTCCACTTCTCGGTCGCGATGGGGTGAATAGCGGACGTCGCTCGGATAGGCCAAAAAAATGACGCGAATGACCACAACGGACATCGGCGCCTTGAGCTAACGCCGGGTCTCGCCCCTATCAAATTACTCGTTTGAGCCGCTACGATGCAGTCTCCTGAGCCTAGGAGCGGGCATGAGGCGGCGGGAATTCCTCGGTGTTTTCGGTAGCGCGGCGGCGATGCCGCTTGTGGCACACGCACAGCAGCGCGAACGGATGCGGCGCATCGGTGTGCTCATGCACCTGGCCGCTGACGATCCCGAAGCGCAGGCGCGAAATGCGGCCTTCTTGCAGGGCCCGGAGGCGCTGGGCTGGAGCGTCGGCCGCAATGTGCGCATCGACACCCGATGGGTCACTGATCCTGATCTTTGTCGCAAGAACGCGACGGAACTGGTGGCGCTTTCACCGGATGTGTTGGTCGCCACAACAACCGTAGTTGTTCGCGTTGCAGCACGCCACCCGAACTATCCCGATCGTGTTTTCCAGCGTCATCGATGCAGTCGGCTCCGGATTGGTCATGAGCCTTGCTCGGCCTGGCAGCAACGCGACCGGCTTCACCCTGTTCGAGTACGGCATCAGCGGAAAGTGGCTGGAACTGCTCAAGCAGTTGGCGCCCGCCATGACGCGCGTCGTGGTCCTTCGTGACACATCAACAACCACTGGCGTCGGACAGTTCGCTGCGATACAGGCGGTCGCGTCGTCGTTCGCCGTGGAGTTGCGCCCGCTCGACGTGCAAGACGCCGGCGAGATCGAGCGCTCGATCGGCGCCTTTGCTGGCAGCGCCCACGGCGGGCTGATTGTCACATCGAGCCCGAACGCGATTATCAACCGCGATTTGATCATCGCACTGGCAGCGCGGCATCGATTGCCGGCCGTTACCCATTTCGCTTGTTCGTCACCGCAGGAGGCTTGGTATCCTACGGGCCCAACCTGCTCGATCCGCACCGGCGCACGGCCGGCTATGTCGATCGCATTCTCAAAGGCGAGAAGCTGGCCGAGCTGCCGGTACAGACGCCGACCAAATACGAGACTTCTCATCAACTTGAAAACAGCGACGGCGCTCGGCCTGACCGTACCGCCAGGCTTGCTGGCGACCGCCGACGAGGTGATCGAGTAGCTAGCGCGATGTCGTCTATTGCAGCGAGATGCCACTAACCGGCCCTGGCGCAATCTTGCCTCGCCCGGCTCTCCTACCTATGCTTCGATCCGGACAGCCTGGCAGAATGACCATCGCGGCCGGATTTTACATTGCCGGCAGACCACCCCCAGGGTGAGCAGGTCGCTGAATGGAACAGTGCAAACTTAAAGACGCAGGAGATCGCCATGACGCCGTGGGAAATCAAGGGACTCGAATTCGTCAACTGCACCTGCGAGTATGGCTGCAATTGCCAATTCAACGCGCTACCGGACAAAGGTCATTGCCACGCGGTGGCCGGCATTCAGATCAACGAAGGTCATTACGGCAAGACCGAGCTTGACGGTCTGCGGATCGCGGCCATTTTCAAATGGCCTGGAGCGATCCACGAAGGTAATTGCGAGGCTATCGCTTTCGTCGACGAGAACGCTAACGAGGCGCAGCGCGAGGCGCTGTTGAAGATCATGACGGGACAAGACACCGATCCATTTGCAACAATGTTCGCTGTCTACGCCTCGACTGTCACCAAAATGAACGCTCCGGTCTTCACAAAGATCGATCTTGAGGTCGACGTCGACGGCCGAAAGGGCCGTATTTTCGTCAAGGACTACATTGAGACGAAGGGCGAACCAATCCGCAACAAGGTGACGGGCAAGGAATCGCGTACCCAGATTGTGATGCCGGACGGCTTCGAATACGCAGTGGCCGAGATCGGCAGTGCGTCGAGCAAAACCAAGGGTCCGGTCCAGGTCGAGATGAAAGACAAATACGGTCAGTTCGCTCGATTGCATCTCAACAATCACGGCGTCGTGCGATCCTGACGCGCGCTGAATGTTCGAAGCGCCAGCATTCGAACGCTTGCTCAAACGCGACCGCGTGATCACGCTTGCGGGGCTGATAGCACTGTGCGCGCTGGCTTGGCTCTATATTGTGACGGGCGCGGGGCTCGGCATGAGCGCGTGGGAAATGACCACGCTCGCGCTGTTTCCGCACCAGCACGCCCGCGAAGTGATGCCCAGCATGCCCGGCATGGACATGGTCGCCACGGCACCGATGTGGGGGTTCTCTACGTGGGCGCTGATGATCACCATGTGGTGGGTCATGATGATCGCCATGATGACGCCGAGCGCGACGCCGACAATCTTGCTTTATGCGCACGTGCATCGCCAGGCCCTCGCGCAAGGCCAGATCCAAGACAAGCTTGCGCCAACCGGCGCCTTCGCCGCAGGCTATCTTTTGGTTTGGCTCGGATTTGCCGCCACTGCCGCAACGCTGCATTGGGCGCTGGAACGCGCTGGTCTCGTTTCGGCGATGATGATGGGCTCGCAGAGCCGCTTGCTATCAGGCGCCGTCCTGATCACCGCGGGGCTCTATCAACTTTCGCCGCTCAAGAACATCTGCCTCGCGCACTGCCGCACGCCCACGTCGTTTCTTTCGCGCCACTGGCGCCCGCACGCACTGGGCGCGCTCCGTCTCGGCGCAATGCACGGCGCGTATTGTGTCGGCTGCTGCTGGATGCTGATGGTGCTGTTGTTCGTGGGCGGCGTGATGAACCTGACCTGGATCGCTGCACTCGCCATTCTGGTGCTAATCGAGAAGGCGCTGCCCCCGGGCCAATGGGTCGGCCGCGGCGTCGGCATCGCCCTCATCGGCTGGGGCATTGTCACGCTCGTGGTCTAAGACCAGAGCCTATCCTTGATAGACCGTCCTCGTTGGCACATTTTTGCAAATCTGAATTTTCTTGCGAGGCGCACCATGAAACCTTCCGTCGCATTGACGACAGCTCTCTCCGGTGCCTACCTCGCTCGCGCCATAGTGGTCATGATCATTGTCGGGTCCGTACTCAACCTGATCAATCAGGGTGAGGCGTTGTTTCAAGGCGCTCCACTCAACTTCGCCAAACTCCTACTCACCTATGTCGTACCATTTTGTGTATCGACTTAGGACATGGTCAGCCCTGATGTGCTCAGCGCAGGCGCTGTGCTCGAGCCGTTACAGCGCTGGCGACAGGGGCGACCATGCGGCGGCGGCAATTTCTCGGTGCTCTGGGAGCGCGGCGGCGATGCCGCTCGCGGCGCGCGCGCAGGGCGTGCGCCGCGTCGGCGTGCTGTTTGGCACACTGAAGACGGCGCGCCGAGCGCACGCAGATATGCGGCGGAAGGTTGCGCTCGGGCCGGACAATCTTGACCAGCGGCCGACCAGGCGCAAAAGTTGCTGCAGCAGAGGCGACCCGCACCGTGCCGATCGTCTTCGCGCAAGTCATCCGGACGGTCGGCCCGGATACGTCGAAGCCTGGCGCGGCCGGGCGGCAACACCACCGGGTTCACCGTGCAATTCGGGATGGGCGGGAATGGCTGGAGCGTCAAGCAGATCGCACCCGGCGTGACGCGCGTGGCCATCATACGAGACCCCAATGCTCACCGTCGGATCCGCCAATCGCTGCAATCCGACTGTGCGCGCGCTCGGCGTCGAGATCAGTCCGATCGGCGTCCGCGACGCGGCCGATCGACGTGCTTACGGCCTTCGCGCGCGGCTCGAATGCGGATTGGAAGCTGGACCGCTGTCGCAATGGCTGTTCAGTGCGCTGGCCGAAGCGGGCTTGCCGGTGATCTGTGTCGAAACGCGGCACATGCGAGCGGTGTTGAAGGCGCAGATCAACAAGACGGACCGCAACGATGCGCGCGGCATGGCGCAGATGATGCGGGTGGGGCTTTACCGCCCGGTGCATGTGAAGACGCTACGCAGTCAGAAACTGCGGATGCTGCTGACCCATCGCAAGCTGCTGCAGTCGAAGGCGATCGCCATCGATAACGACCTGCGCGGTACTCTGCGCAACTTCGGCCTCAAGGTCGGCATGGTTGGGACGGTGAGGTTCGAGGCTCGCATCAGGAAGCTTGTCGAGAACTTGCCCGACCTGGCGGCGTTGGTCGAACCGCTGCTCATTGTCCGACGGACACTTCGCGAGCAGTTCTGCATCCTGCACCGCCGCCTGCTGGCCATCGTCCGGGATGACGAGGTATGCCGGCGCCTGATGACGACCCCTGGTGTCGGCCCCGTGGTGTCGCTGACCTATCGAGCCACGGTCGATATTCCGGCTCGCTTCCGCAAATCCAAGTCCGTCGGGGCGGTGTTTGGACTGACGTGCGCCAAGTATCAATCGGGCGAGGTCGATTGGGACGGCAGAATATCGCGCTGTGGAGACGAGATGATGCGGACGATGCTCTACGAAGCAGCTCAGGCCATGATGCGTTCCAAGAAATGGTCCTGGCTGAAGGCCTGGGCGATGCAGATCGCCAGGCGCCGCGGCATGAAGAAGGCAATCGTGGCGCTGGCCCGCCGGCTGGCCGTGATCATGCACCGCATGTGGGTGGACGGCACCGAGTTCCGCTGGACCCGAGAACAAGCCGCCGCAGCAGCATGAAAACCGTGAAAGATCAGATCCGATAGGAGGAAACTCGAGCTCCACCCTGCGGTGGAAAGATGTCCCTCGCGGGACGATGGATGAGGTGAGTTCGCATGTCCGCTTGGACCTGCCGTTCAACTGACGGCAAGGCCGCCACTTAGATTGTTCCGCCTCGTCCTCGGATCCCATGCTGGAAGGGCCTTGGTGCCGATTCCGAAGAGAAGCGCGAGCCCGTGAGCGACATCGACACTGCAGTGGTGGATAGTCTGAAAGCGCTTGACCCCAGACGGCCGATTAGAGAAGCGGACATGCGAGCACGTCCGCCGGATGTCTGTTATCGGGGGAAGAGCGGACATGGTGGTGCTAGGTGGCCACGGTCGCGAATGACCCAGCGGACATCAGCCCCTTCCGAATGCTCGGCTCAACCGCTACCATGCCCCGTCCTGAGCCTTGCGGGGAAGCATGAGGCGACGGGAATTTCTCGGTGTTGCGGGCGCGGCGGCAATGTGGCCGCTCGCGGCGCGCGCGCAGCAGGCGGCAATACCGGTGGTCGGCTATCTGAGTGGCATTTCAGCTGGCGACCGCGCTCATCATACGGAGGCGCTTCGGCAGGGCCTGAATGAGACAGGCTATACCGAGGGTCGCAACGTCTTGATCGAATACCGCTACGCGGACAATCAAATGGACCGGCTGCGGCCGCTAGCGGCTGACCTGATCGCGCGCAAGGTTGCCGTGATCGCGGCTGTTGCGGGCAACAATTCGGCATTGGTCGCCAAGGCGCTCACATCCACGATTCCGATCCTCTTCACCAGCGGGATCGACCCCGTCAAGGCAGGGCTTGTAGCAGGCATTAACCGGCCGGAAGCGAACGTGACCGGTGTAAGCTGGTTCCATGCCGAGCTCGGGAGCAAGCTCATCGAGGTGCTGCATGAACTCGTTCCCCAAGCTGAGCTCATTGCCCTATTGCTAAATCCCAACAATCCGGAAGGAGCGTTCTTTGAGCAATCCGCGCAGGAAGGCGCGCGAGTGTTCGGACGACGGCTGCTTGTCCTCAAGGCCGGTACGGCGCGTGAAATCGACGAGGCGTTCGCGACGCTCGCGGAGCAGCGGGTCAACGCTGTCCTCATAGGGTCGGATCCGTTCTACGCTACGCGCGCGCGCCAACTAGCTGTGCTGGCTGCGCGGCATACGCTTCCGATGATCGCGTCGGCTCGGGAATATCCCATGGCCGGCGGCCTGATCAGCTACGGCAACAGCGTTACCGATGCCTATCGACGGGTTGGCATCCTTGCCGGACGAATCCTCAAGGGGGCTAAGCCAGCCGAAGTGCCGGTCGATCGCGCCACCCGGTTCGAGCTTGTCATCAACCGCGGGACCGCTAAGGCGCTCGGCCTTGAAGTGCCGCCGACCTTGCTCGCCCGTGCCGACGAGGTGATCGAATAAAGCGTGTGATGTCTGCTATTGATGCTGTGGACGGCTCCTCCACCCGGCACGTGAGTGCCATGGATGTGGGCGCTGTTAAGGCTCCCACGATTCAGAGGAGCTCCCCATGCAGACAGTCACGACAATCGGTCTCGACATCGCCAAGTCAGTCTTCCAGGTCCACGGCGTTGATGCCGCCGACCAGGTGGTTATCCGCCGCCAGTTGAAGCGTCGCGCCGTCCTGGCGTTCTTCCAGAAGCTGTCACCATGTCTGGTTGGCATCGAGGCCTGCGCCTCGTCGCACTACTGGTCGCGCGAGCTCCAGGCACTCGGCCATACCGTGCGGCTGATGCCGCCGGCTTACGTGAAGCCCTACGTCAAACGGCAGAAGAACGACATGGCTGACGCTGAGGCGATTTGCGAAGCCGTCACCAGAGCCAACATGCGGTTCGTACCAACCAAGACGCCTGAGCAGCAGAGTTGCCTGATGCTTCACCGCACACGCCATCTATTCATCCGCCAGCAGACTGCCGTGATTAATTCGATCCGGGCTCACCTTGCCGAGTTGGGCATTGTTGCTCCAGTCGGGCGCAAAGGGGTCACGGAGCTTCTGCATGTTGTTGCCGACCCGAGCGACAAACGGGTGCCGGAGGTTGCCCGCGCGTGCCTTGCCGCGCTCGGCACTCAACTGCTCAGCCTCAAGGAGCAGATTGGGGAGTTCGACCGGATGATCATGGCTTGGCATCGGTCCGACGAGACGAGCAAACGGCTTCGTTACATTCCTGGGGTTGGTCCAATGCTGGCAACCGCCCTGGTTGCGAGTGTTGCCGACCCCAAGACCTTCCGATCCGGTCGCAATTTCTCGGCCTGGATCGGGCTCGTGCCGAAACAGCATTCGAGTGGGGGCAAGGACAGGCTCGGCAGTATCAGCAAAAAGGGTGACCGCTATCTGCGCGGCCTGTTCGTGGCCGGCGCGCTCGCGGTCATCCGCTATGCCAAGATCCACGGCACCAAGCATCGGCCCTGGCTCACGGCACTGCTGGCTCGAAAGCCAACCAAGGTTGCGGCCATCGCGCTTGCCAACAAGCTCGCGCGGATGGCCTGGGCCATGATGGCGAGGGGTGAGCGCTACAGGAATCCCGTCGCGTTGGCGGCGTAACGAGATCGCGCCGGACACCCGGCGTGATGTGAAGGTTGGGAGGGGCGAACAGCACGTAATGCAGAGCCGGTCGATCCGGCGGTCAGGACAACCCACATGTGCCATCGCATTGTTATCGAATGCGTGCTTTTGACCGGGACCTGATCCGCGGAGGGCATTATGGCCAGCGGTCATGTGAACCGCATCTAAAGGCCGAACACATGGCTGCACCGACCAATGCTGTAAAACGTGAAGAAAGCTCTTGCCAACTCGGAGCCGTCCACACATGGCACATAGCGGACATGAGAGCGCGTCCGTCACATGTCCGCTTCTGGGATCATAGCGGGCTCTCGCAACGATCTGGACAGCTCGACGAACTCGACGCGCTGGCGTGGGGCGGAACGAAAGTGGCTAACCGAAAAATCCGGTTAGCCAAATTGCGGAAGAAAGTAAGTGATTTCAATTTTCCCGGCAGGCAAATAAAGTCCGGCCATGACGAACGAAAGAGTCGTCGTCTGTGAAAGAGTTTGCAATGAACATCGAAGTCAAACCATCCGCCACCGCCTACAAACTCCTGATCGAGCGCGACGTCGACGTGCCGATGCGCGACGGCGCGCGGCTCAAGGCCGACGTGTTCCGTCCCGACGACGGCAGCAAGTTCCCCGCCATCCTCAACCTCGGGCCGTATCAGAAGGACAAGCTCTGGGTGCCGCCGGCGAACCTGGAGGAGAAGGCGACGCCCAACATGAACTGGGAGACGGTGACGCCGGAGTGGTGGGTGCCAAAGGGCTACGCCGCGGTGCGGGTCGACGGCCGCGGCAGCGGCAAATCGCCAGGCCAATGCGAGCCGTGGTCGCTCGCTGAGGCGGTCGACTTCTATGACGCGATCGAATGGGCGGCGGCGCAGCCGTGGTGCAACGGCAACGTCGGGCTGTCCGGCATCTCCTATTTCGCGATCAACCAATGGTTCGTCGCCAACCTGCAGCCGCCGGCATTGAAGGCGATCATGCCGTGGGAAGGCTTCGCCGACATCTACCGCGACGCGCTGTTCCACGGCGGCGTCCTCAGCGTGTTCATGACCAACTGGATCACCGCCCACACCATGCATCACGTGATGGGCCGCGCGTCGCAGAACGTTCCGGATGGCTGGAAGACCAACACGATGTGGCACTGGATGCACCACAATCTCGACAGCGGCGTGCTGGCCGGCTCGCAGGCGCAGTGGGACAGGATCACCGTGCCGCTCTACAGCGTCGGCAACTGGACCGGCTTCGGGCTGCACCTGCGCGGCAACACCGAAGGCTTCATGCGCGCCGCCTCGAAGCACAAGAAGCTGCGCGTGCACAACGGCTCGCACGTGCATGCGTTCTACACCGAGGACGGCAAGCGCGATCAGCTCCGCTGGTTCGACCACTGGCTCAAGGGTATCGACAACGGAATCATGAACGAGCCGCCGATCAAGCTTGCGATCCGGCACGGCGCCGACAAGGTCGAATGGCGCGGCGAGCACGAATGGCCGCTCAAGCGCACGCAGTGGACCAAGTATTATTTCGATATCTCGAAGGCGGCCGACGGCAACGAGCCGCGCGTTGGCGCGCTGGTGAAGGAGAAGCCGGCCAAGAGCAGCGCCTGCACCTATCCGTCGTTCAATCTCGGCACCATGGGCTCGACTTCGGCGGCGTCATCGCAGGTGATGGGTGGCGGCATCAAGCCGGGCATGGGCGTCGCGCTGGAAACGCCGCCTTTGAGCGAAGACGTCGAGGTGACCGGGCCGCTGGTGGCGAGCTTCTGGATGTCGTCGTCGAGCGAGGACGCCGACCTGTTCCTGACGCTGCGCAACTTCGGCGCCGACGGCAACGAAATCCTGGAAACCGGACAGCAGGGCACGCCAGTGCCGGTGGCCAAGGGCTGGCTGCGCGCCTCGCACCGCGAGCTCGATGCGAAGCTGTCGCTGCCGTATCGGCCGTATCACAAGCACACGCGGCGGCAGTACTTGAAACCCGGAGAGATCGTGAAGGTCGACGTCGAAATCTGGCCGACCTCGATGGTGTTCAAAAAGGGTAACCGCATCAGGCTTGACGTGCAGCCGCGCGACGGCGCCGGCAGCCAAGGCTACCTGCATTATCACGCCGACTACAACACCGGCACGAATACGATTTATGCGGGCGGCGAGCACGAGGCGTATCTGCTGCTGCCGGTGATTCCGAAGAAGTGATGATGGCGCTTCCTTCGTCGCAAATTCCGCTGTCATCATCCGCGAAAGCGGATGATCCAGTACTCCGCAGCGGAATCAATTTCGTAAGGTCGGTGGTTACTGGATGCCCCGCTTTCGCGGGGCATGACACCCGTGGTGATGTGCGGGCGTGCGCATGAGCGTGAACGAGACATCTCCATCGCCGCCCTCCCGCTTCCATTTCCTTCGCCGCATCGACGTGCTCGCGGGCCTGCTGTTCATCTTGGTCGCCGTCATCGGGCTGTGGGCGTCACGCAACTATCCGGTCGGCACCACGACGCGGATGGGCACCGGCTATGTGCCGCGGCTGCTGTGCTGGATCCTGCTGACGCTCGGCGTGCTGATCGCGGTGCAGGGGCTGCGCACCAGTGGCTTCATCCAGCTTGGGCGCCCGATCTGGCGCGCGATCGTGTTCGTGCCGCTGTCGCTTTTGGTGTTCGCATTCCTGATCGGACCGTTCGGTGTGGTCATCGCAACGGTCGCGCTGGTCGTGGTCGGCGCGCTCGCCGGGCGCGAGAGCCGGCCGCTCGAAGTGGCGGCGGCCGCGGTGATCCTCGTCGTCCTGACGCTGGCTATTTTCGTCTGGGGTGTCGGCCTGCCGATCCCGGTCTGGCCGGAGTGGTGAGATGGAGTTTCTCGCTAACCTCGCGCTCGGTTTCGGCGTTGCCCTGACGCCCGCGAATCTCGGCTTTGCGCTGGTCGGCTGCCTGGTCGGCACGCTGGTTGGCGTGCTGCCGGGCATCGGCCCGGTCGCGACGGTGGCGATGCTGCTGCCGTTGACCTTTCACCTCGAGCCGGTGTCCGGGCTGATCATGCTGGCCGGCATTTTCTACGGCGCGCAGTACGGCGGCTCGACCACGGCCATTCTCGTGAACATGCCCGGCGAAACGTCGTCGGTCGTGACCTGCATCGACGGCCACCAGATGGCGCGCAAAGGCCGCGCCGGCGCGGCGCTGACCGTCGCGGCGCTCGGCTCGTTCTTCGCCGGCACAGTAGCGACTTTGATGATCGCGCTGTTCTCGCCGCCGCTCGCCAAGGTCGGCCAGTCGTTCGGCGCGCCGGAATATTTCTCGCTGATGGTGGTCGGGCTGATCGCCGCGGTGGTGCTGGCGCACGGCTCCATCGTCAAGGCGGTGGCGATGGTGCTGCTCGGCCTGCTGCTCGGGCTGGTCGGCACCGACGGGCAGACCGGCGGCCAGCGCTTCACCTTCGGCATTACGATTTTGTCCGACGGCATCGGCTTCGTGCCGCTGGCGATCGGTATTTTCGGGCTCGGCGAGGTGATCGCCAATCTGGTGCAGCCGCAGCAGCGGCGCGATCTGGTGAGCAGCAGGATTTCCAATCTCTGGCTCACCAGGGAGGAGTTCAAGCAGGCGTGGCCGGCCTCGGTGCGCGGCACGCTGGTCGGCTCGATCCTCGGCGTGCTGCCGGGCGGCGGCGCGACGCTGTCCGCGTTCGCCGGCTACGTGATCGAAAAGAAGGTGGCGCGCGATCCATCGCGGTTCGGCAAGGGCGCCATCGAGGGCGTCGCCGGGCCGGAATCCGCCAACAACGCCGGCGCGCAGTCGTCGTTCATCCCGATGCTGACGCTGGGCATTCCCGGCAATGCGGTGATGGCGCTGATGATCGGCGCGCTCACCATCCACGGCATCCAGCCCGGCCCGCAGGTGATGACCGAGCGGCCGGGATTGTTCTGGGGCATGGTCGCGTCGATGTGGATCGGCAACCTGATGCTGGTCATCATCAACCTGCCGATGATCGGGTTGTGGGTGCAATTGCTGAAGGTGCCGTACCGCCAGCTCTATCTCGCCATCCTGCTGTTCTCGGCGATCGGCGTGTACACCGTGAACAACAATGCCTTCGAGGTGATCCTCACCGCGCTGTTCGGCGTGGTGGGCTACGTCTTCATCCGGCTCGAGTGCGAGCCGGCGCCGTTGCTGCTCGGCTTCATCCTCGGGCCGCTGATGGAGGAGAACCTGCGCCGCGCCATGCGGATTTCCGGCGGCGACCCGATGATCTTCCTCAACCGGCCGATCAGTCTCGGCCTGCTGATTGCCGCCGCGCTGCTTCTGCTGGTGGTGGCGCTGCCGTTCATCCGCGGCAAGCGCGAGGAAGTGTTCAAGGAAGGCTGACGTGCTTCTCACCGTCATCTGGGCCGTGATCGGATTGGTCGCCGGAGGGATGCTCGGCGGCGAATTGGCTGATCTCGGTGCCAATCACAGGGGGCGACATCGGCGCCCTCTTTATCGGCCTGCTGTTCGGAGCGTCGATTGGGGCGGTCGGTGGTGGATTTCTTGGCCGGACGGTTCATCGGAAATCGGAAATTCGCGGCAGAAAAGCGCACGCTTGAATTGTTGGCCGCCGGGACCTTGATCGGGCTTGCCGTCCTGGTCTTGGGCATCGCGATTGCGGCGGCGGCTGGCGGCAGCTACTAAGGAACCAAACAAGTGTTACAGGGGAACGCCATGACATTCACAAGACTCGCGCGCTACCGGTTCGCCTGCCTCGCCGTCATTGCCGTGAGCACGTTCTCCGCCGCTCCCGCCCTCGCGCAGTCGACCTGGCCTGATCGCCCGGTCCGTCTTGTCGTGCCAGTCGGCGCCGGCGGCGCGGCCGACACGCTGGCGCGCAATCTCTCCAACGGCTTCCAGCCGCTCGCGAACGGACAGCCGCTCATTGTCGAGAACCGGCCGGGCGGTGGCGGCACCACTGCGGCGTCCGCGGTCGCTCGCGAGAAGCCTGACGGCTACACGCTGTTCCTCGCCGAGGTCGGCGCCAATGCGGTGGCGCATGTGCTGCAGCAGAAGCTGCCGTACGATCCGCACACCGCCTTCACGCCGATCATCCATGCCGCCAACCTGCCGGTCGCCGTGGTGATGAAGCCCACGCTGCCCTACAAGAATCTCGCTGAGCTGATCGCCGATGCGAGAAAGCAGCCGGGCAAGTTCAACTACGCCTCCGCCGGCATCGGCAACTGGACGCACCTGTTCATGGCCTACCTCAATGCGCAGGCCAAGGTCGAGATGGTCAACGTGGTGTATCGCTCGGGCGCCGAGATGCTGACATCTGTGGTGCGCGGTGATGCCGACGTCGCCCCGATCACCGTTTCGACCGCGATCGGTCAGATCAAGGAAGGCAAGGTGAAGGGGCTGGCCGGTTTCCCGGTGAAACAGATTCCGCAACTGCCGGACATGCCGCCCGCGGCGCAGGCGCTGCCCGGTTTCCAGATCGAGCTGTGGCACGGCATCGTAGGTCCGGCCGGCATGGACCCGGCGCTGGTCGCGCGCATCAATTCGATCCTCAATCAGGTGCTGGAGACGCCCGCGGTGCGCAACGCCATCAACGTGTCGCAGGCCGCCGAGGCGGTCGGCGGTTCGGCGGCGCAATTCGACACGCTGATCAAGGCCGAGCTCAAGCGCTGGCCGCAGGTCGTGAAGGACGCTGGCATCAAAGTGGAGTAGAGGTTTGCCGGCGCGTGAGCGCCGGCAAACCAGTCGTCTCGCTGTGTATCTTAGCCTCGCTGCGTCTGCGCGGCCGCCATCGCCGCCTTCACCCTGTCCGGCGTCAGTGGAACCGAGCGCACGCGCGCACCGGTGGCGTCGAACACCGCGTTGGCGATGGCCGCCGGAATGGCGCAGGCCATCGGCTCGCCAGCGCCCCAGGCGACCTGCCCTGGACGGTCGATCAGCGCCACCTCGACCTTCGGCGCCTGGGTGTGGCGCATGATCGGATAGCTCGCCCAGTCGACGCTCGTCACCTTGTTGCGGTCCCAGTCGACCTCTTCCATCAGCGTGCGGCTGACGGTTTGCAGCACGCCGCCTTCGACCTGGTTGGCGACGCCGTCCGGGTTGACCATCTCGCCGCAATCGTGACTGGCACAGACGCGGGTGACGCGAACGTCGCCCGTGTTCCTGTTCACCTCGACCTCGGCGACAGCCGCGACATAGGTGATCGCATTGTTGTAGCGCAGGTACGAGATGCCGCGGCCCTTCACCACCGGGCCGCTGCCGGCCTGCGGGTTCGGACCCGGCCGCGCCTGCCAGTTGGCGAGCTTCATCGCGGCCTGCAGGCAATCGATCGCCCGCTGATCCTTGAGATACCGTAGGCGGTACTCCGCCGGATCGGCCTTCGCCGCCGCGGCGAGCTCGTCCATGAAGGCCTCGTTGGCGAAGCTGTTCTCGATCCGCCCCGGACTGCGCAGATGCGAGGAGCGGAAGAACGCCTCGGCGACGTGCTTGGTGTTCACGCGGATGTTGGGGAAGAGGTACGGCTGTCCCGAATTCTGGAACAGGAAGCCGACCCAGTTGCCCGGCCGCGGGATGCCCGTCTCCATCGCCGCCAGCAGCGGGAAGTCGAGCGGCTTGAACGCAGCGATGTGGTTGAGCGCAATGTAGAAGTCGCCCGACCATGCCACCACGTCGCCTTGCGCGTCGAGGCCCGCCTCCATGTCCATGGTGCGCGGCGGGCTTTTCGGCGAGCGCGCGGTCTCGTCGGCCCGCGACCACTGCAGGCGCACCGGCTGGCCGACCGCCATCGAGATCAGCGATGCGTCGGCGGCGGCGTCCTCGGTGCCGTTGCGGCCATAGCAGCCGGCGCCCTCGATGAACACCAGCCGGATCGCTTCGCGCGACAGGCCGGTGACCACCGACAGCTCGTGCTGCATGGAGTGCGTCGCCTGCGACGATGTCCACACCGTCAGCTTGCCATCCTTGAAGTCGGCGACGGCGCAGGACGGGCCGATGGTGGCGTGCGTCTGCACGGCGAAGTCGTAGGTCGCTTTGATGCGCTGCGCGCTGCCGTCGAGCGCCGCCTTGGCGTCGCCGACGTTCTGGGTGACCTCCTCCTTGGCGATCGGTCGCTTGCGCCATTCGGCGAACACGGTTGCCTTGTCGGGCAGGCCGGTGCCGGCGGTCCACGTCACGCGAATGGCGTTTGCCGCCTTGATCGCCGCCCATTCGTTGCGGGCGACGACGGCGAGGAAATCGCCCTTGCGCACCGTCTGCACGTAGCCGCTGACCTGCTTTGCCGCCGTATCGTCGACCGATGCGATGCGCGCGCCGTGATCGTCCGGCCGGATCACGCGAGCGTGCAGCATGCCCGGCACGCGGACGTCGTGAACGTACGTGAACTCGCCGGTGACCTTGCCGGGGATGTCCACGCGCGGGATCGACTTGCCGATCAGCTTGTAGTCCGGATGCTTCTTGAGCTCGATCTTGGCATCGACGTTGAGCTTGATGCCATCGCCGATCAGCTCGCCGTAGCGCACCGAACGGTCGGGGTTCGCCTTCACCTTCACGACGGCGTCCTCGACGATCAGGTCTCCCGCCGGCACGCCGAGCCGCTGCGCGGCGCGCTCGACCAGCGCGCGCTTCGCGCTGGCCGAAGCCCGCCGCAGCTCGGCGCCACCCTGGAAGATCGTGATGTTTGCGGCCGTCAGCCACTGGTCGGGCGTTGTCGCGGTGTCGCCCATCACCATCTCGATCCGCTCGAACGACACGTCGAGCTCTTCGGCTGCCATCTGCATCAGCGCGGTGCGCGCGCCGGTGCCGAGATCGACCTTGCCGACAAAAATCGTGATGCGGTTGTCGGGGCTGATGGTTAGCCACGAGTTGATCGCGTCCTTGGCCACGCCGCGTGGCGCCATCAGCGACTGCGCGGCTGCGGTGCCGGACATCGAGAAGCCGACGGCGAGGATGCCGGTGGCTTTCAGGAATTTGCGGCGGTCGAACGAAGTCCTGTCATGAATGGTCATGGTCATCTCCCTCAAGCCGCGGCCGCGCGTTTCACGGCGGCGACGATGCGTTTGTGGGTTCCGCAGCGGCAGAGATTGTCGGCCAGCGCGGCGCGGATGTCGTCTTCGCTCGGGCTCTTGTTCTTCGCCAGCAGCGCGGCGGACGACATGATCATGCCGTTGATGCAGTAGCCGCACTGCACGGCCTGCTCGTCGATGAAAGCCTGCTGGAGCTTCGACAGCTTCGCGCTGGTGCCGAGCCCCTCGAGCGTCGTGATCGCGCCTTTGACCTGCTCGACCGGCAGCACGCAGGAGCGCACCGCCTCGCCGTTGACATGGATGGTGCAGGAGCCGCATTGCGCGAGACCGCAGCCGAACTTCGGGCCCTTGAGCGCGAGATCGTCGCGCAGCACATAGAGCACCGGCGTGTCGGGTTCGACATCGATGACCCGCGCTACGCCGTTCACGTTGAGATTGAAACGAGCCATGAATACCTCCCATGAGGCCGTGTCGATTTTTTATGGCCCGTCCGGGCCATTCGCGCTCTGCCGCCCCGCTTGCGCGGAAGGGTCGCGAAGAACCTCGGCCGGCATATCCGACACGAGCAGGTGCGCAGCTTGTCACTTGCGTTGCCGCGCGCAAGGGGGATGACGGGCTTTTCAGGAATCGGGTGGTTGCAGGCGCTCCCGACTGCCATTGTCTTGGCACGCCTCAAGATTTGACCGATGGAGACGCCGACATGAACGCGCACGCAAATGCCCGCGCCGCATCTGCGGTTCCGCCGGCAGACGATCGCGCCAGCCGGTTCGATTGGGATGCGCTGGCGGCGGAACTCAGCGGCTACGGCTGCGCGGTGATGGATCAACTGCTTTCGCCGGACGAATGCCGGCAGATCGCGGGGCTTTATCCGGACGAAAGCCATTTCCGCAGCCACATCCACATGGCGCGGCACGGCTTCGGCAAAGGCGAATATCGCTATTTCAAATATCCGCTGCCCGACCTGGTCGGAGCGCTGCGCACCGGGCTCTATCCGCATCTGGCCGGCATCGCCAACGAATGGAACGGGCGCATGGGCATCGATCAGCGGTATCCCGTGCGGCATGCCGACTTTCTCAAGACGTGCCACGCCGAAGGCCAGACGCGGCCGACGCCGCTGCTGCTGCAGTACGTGCCGGGCGACTTCAATTGCCTGCACCAGGACCTCTATGGCGATCTCGCGTTCCCGCTGCAGGTCGCGATCCTGCTGTCCGAGCCGGGGCGCGATTTCACCGGCGGCGAATTTGTCCTCACCGAGCAGCGCCCGCGCATGCAGAGCCGCGCCGAGGTGGTGCCGTTGCGGCAGGGCGATGCGGTGGCGTTCGCGGTCCACAACCGGCCGGTCAAAGGAACCAAGGGCACGTATCGCGTCAATCTGCGGCACGGCGTCAGCCGCGTTCGGAGTGGCATGCGGCACACGGTGGGGATCATCTTCCACGACGCGAAATAGCGAACATGTCGGTGGCGATTCAGCCGCCGCCTAGCGGCATTGGCAGCGCGCACCCTCTCCCGCTCGCGGGAGAGGGTGGCTGAGCGCGAAGCGCGAAGCCGGGTGAGGGCGCTTGTGCGCCGCCAGCCCAAGGAAGCCCTCACCCGCCTCGCATTCGCTCGGCACCCTCTCCCGCAAGCGGGAGAGGGACAACCGGCACGTTCGAGCCACCCAGCATCAACCCAGATACTGCCGCACCTTCGCAAGCAGCATACGGGGGCTGTAAGGCTTGGGCACGAAGTCATCGCAGCCCGCCGCCCGCGCCCGTTCTTCATCCTCACCCAACGCATAGGAGGTGATCGCGATGACCGGGATCGATCGCAGCGCGGGATCGGCCTTGAGGCGGCGGGTCGCCTCGTAGCCGTCCATGACCGGAAGCTGGATGTCCATCAGGATGAGGTCCGGCCGCTTCGCCGCCGCCTCCGCCAGCGCCTGCTCACCATTTTCCGCCTCGACGATGTCGTACTCGGTCGTAAGCAGATCGCGCAGGATCTGCATGTTGTCCTCCTCGTCTTCGACCAGCAGGATGCGCTTCATGAAGGCCTCGCTTGCTCGACGACGGAGGGAATCTCGAACGTGAAGACCGAGCCGTTGCCCGGGCTGGAATCGACCCACAGCCGGCCGCCGTGCAGTTCGATGATGCGGCGCGCAATGGCGAGCCCCAGCCCGGTGCCGCCCTTGACCTTGGTGATCGAATTGTCGGCCTGCTGGAATTCCTCGAACAGCTTCTCTTGATTTGCGGGATCAATTCCCGGGCCGGTGTCATGGACCGCGACGCTGAACGCGCCGTTCCCCGGCGCCACCTTGATCGTCACCTCGCCGGCATCGGTGAACTTGATGGCGTTGCCGACCAGGTTGAGCAGCACCTGGGTGAGCTTGCGCTCGTCGCCGTGGCCGGCCGGCAGATCGGGCGGCACCTCGACCTTGAACTTGAGGTTCTTCTTCGCCGCCAGCGGCTCGACCGCGCTGTAGACGTTGTGGACCACGTCCTTCATCGAATAGTCGGCGAGCGCGAGCTTGAGCTCGCCCGCCTCGATCTTGGAGAAGTCGAGCACGTCGTTGATCAGGCCAAGCAGATGGCGGCCGTTGCTCTCGACCCGCTTGAGCACGGCCAGCGCCTTGTCCGGCGTTTCGCCGTAGATACCGTCGATGATCAATTCGGTGTAGCCGATGATGGCGTTGAGCGGCGTGCGCAGCTCGTGACTCATGTTGGCTAGGAACTGCGACTTGTGCTTGCTGGCCTCTTCGAGCTGGCGGCTCTTGTCCTGGATTTCGTCGAACAGCCGCACGTTCTCGATCGCGATCACCGCCTGGTCGGCAAAGGTGGTCGCGAGTTCGATCTGCTTCTCGGTGAAAGGCTCGACGACGCTGCGTTGCAGGAGCAGTACGCCGATGGGCGTGCCCTCTCGCAGCAGCGGAACGCCGAGCATCGTGCGCGTGTTGCCCGATCTCGATCTCGAAGCCATCTCCGTGTCGGTATCGACCTGCGAATCCAGGATGTGGATCGGTCTGCGATCAAGCGCAACGCGTCCGACGATCGAGCTACGGTCAGGCTTCAGTGGCGTGCTCCGCATGAGTTCCCGGTGCGCGGGCAGGAAACCGAAATCGGCAAGGTTGTGGTAGAGTCCGTCCTTCGCGATTCGGATGCCGGTGCGCTCCGCGCGGCAGAGCCGCGCGACCGATTCGACCAGCGTGTCGAGCACCGATTGCAGATCGAACGTCGACCGGCTGATGACTTTGAGCACGTCGGCGGTGGCCGTCTGCTGTTGCAGCGACTCTGTCAGATCATCGGTGCGCGCCTGCACCTCGTCGAACAGCCGCACGTTCTCGATCGCGATCACCGCCTGGTCGGCGAAGGTGGTCGCCAGCTCGATCTGCTTGTCAGTGAACGGACGCACCTGCTCACGGGCCAGCATCACCGCCCCGATCACGCTGCCCTCGCGGATGAGCGGCACGCCGAGCAGGGTCCGGTAACCGCCGAGCTTTCGCCATTTGATGGCGTCGCGCAGCCGTTCTTCCGAATCCGCCGACGCGGTCTCGGCGATGCCGCCCGCGGTCGGCGGCGCGGCATTGATGTCGTGGACGTGGAAGATCCGGGCCTCGAGCACCGTGCGTCCAAGCACGGTGTCCGGTTCAGGAACGAACCGGTAGTTCTTCATGAACTCGGAGAATTGGTCGTCGAAACCATATTTGCTGGCGAACGGATATTCGTCGCCGACACGGCGATGGATGGCGGCGCGGTCCGCCTCGCACAGCCGCGCCGCGGACTCGGTCAGCGTGTCGAGCACGGTTTGCAGGTCGAAGGTTGCACGGCTGATCACCTTCAGCACGTCCGCGGTGGCGGTCTGCTGGGCAAGCGATTCGCGCAATTCGCCAAGCAGCCGCGTGTTCTCGATGGCGATGACGGCCTGGCTGGCGAAGTTCTGCACCAGCTCGATCTGCTTATCGGTGAAGGGCATCGCCTCTTGGCGGTAGATGGTGATAGCGCCGACCAACTCATTGTCCTTGAGCATCGGGACGGCAACTACGGTCCTCGCACCAGCAAAGCTGGCCACCCGCGGCTGCGAATACCCTGGGGGCACTTCAAAATAGTCCTTCTCGGCAAAAATATCGGCGACCTGGGCCAACTGTTTGGTCCGCACCATTCGGCCCACCGCCGTGTTGGGAGGCGGACGGTAGAGCGGCTCGCGCCGCCGCGCCTCGTGTAATGCCGGCGGTGCGTTGTGCATGGCCCCGGTGCGCAGCGTGTTGCCATCGGACAGAAACAGCACGCCGAACTTGGCCTCGCAGATGCGGGTGGCATTCGCCAGCATGGCGTTGAAAACCGGCTCCAGATCGCCCGGCGAACTCGAGATGACCTTGAGAACCTCGGACGTCGCGGTCTGCTGCTCCAGCGATTCGGTGAGATCGTCAGTGCGCTGGTGCAATTCGCTGAGCAGACGCGCGTTCTCGATGGCGATGACCGCCTGCGCGGCGAAGTTCTGCACCAGCTCGATCTGCTTGTCGGTGAAAGGACGAACTTCCCGGCGGTCGATTTCGATGACCCCGATCAAATCCTCGTCTTTCAACATCGGAACGGTAAGTTTGCTGCGCACGCCAGCAAGTTTAACGATCGGTGCCTGCACAGGATTGTTCACATAGCCCGCCACTGCCTGCACGTCGAGTATTTGGCCTACCTGCTTGGTTTTCAGTACGCGGCCAAGGCCAGTATCAACGGCGGGCCGAATAAATGGTGCGCGCCATCTAGCCTCAGTGTATTCGGCCGTCGCGCCGTGCACGGCCACGGTGCGAAACCCATCTCCTTCGCGGAGAAGAATGATGCCAAACTCTGCGTCGCACAGATGTCTGGCGCTTACCAGCAAGGATTCGAACACCGGCTCGAGCGTGCCCGGCGAGCTGGAGATGACTTTCAGCACCTCGCTCGTCGCGGTCTGCCGCTCTTGCGCTTCGTTCAACTGACGCGTGAGTGCATTGACCTGCTCTTGGAGTTTCGCGACGGACGGCGTCACGCCACGCTTGGCCTTCGTCGCACGGCGGCGCGTTGCGCGCTTGCGCGGCCGTGCCTTCGCTGCCTTCTTCTTCGCCATGACGATCAGCGCTTGCCCGGCTCCAGTCCCTTGGCCTTGATTACTGCTATGGCTTCAGGCGCCGACAGATACGCGATGAACGCCTTCACCGTTCCAAGCTCTTTGGCGGTCGTCCCGATGCCGGCCGACAGAATGGTGACGAGCTGCAGGTCATCCGGCAGCGGGCCGACCACGTCGACGCCGGAGTAGGGCTTCAACGCGCTGATCTGCTGGATCGCCATCTCGGCCTCGCCGCGCGCCACGATCGGGCCGGTGGAGTTGCCGTCGCCGAGCACATACTTCGGCGTCATCTCGGCGGCGATACCGAGCCGCTCGAACATCTTCGCGGTGTGAACGCCGCTTGAAGCGCCGGTCGAGGGTGCGGAGAACGTCACCGACTTCACCGCGAGCAGCGTCTTTCGCAGCGCGTCCGGCGTGCCGATGTCCGGCTTTGGCGCGCCGCGCTTCACGGCGATGCCGACAAGTGAACGGGCGATCTCGACCTGGGTACCCGGCATCACCTTGCCTTGCTTGGTGAGTTGCTCGATCGCTTCCGGCGTGATCACCACCAGATCGGCGGTCTCGCCGGTGTCGATGCGCTTGGCGACCTGCTGCGACGTGCCGAACCCCAGCGTGACCTTGTGTCCGCTGGCCTTCTCGAACATCGGGCCGATTTCTTCCAGCAAGGTCTTGGTCGCGTTCGAGCTCAGCACCTTGATTTCGGCGGCGGCGGCCGGGCCTGCCCAAGTTAGAGCCAGGCCAAGCGCACCAAGAAATGCCTTGATTGGCATGATCCTTCCTCCCATCGAGCGGCCGTTTACCGGGCGTTCGGCCTGAATCCGTTGCGAACATGGTATATCCCCGCCGTCCGGGGCGCGAGGCTGGCGTCCGTCACATTCCATTGGCATAAAATGCGGCCCATGGCCTCGACCCAGACTGATTCCAAACCACTCCTGCTGTCCCGGCGCTTCGCGCCGCTGTTCTGGTGCCAGTTTTTCTCGGCGTTCAGCGACAACTTTCTCAAGAACGCGCTGGTGTTCCTGATCCTGTTCAAGATCGGGGGCAGCGCGGCGGAAACGCTGATCACGCTCGCCGCGGCGGTGTTCATCGCGCCGTATTTCTTTCTCTCCGGCCTCGGCGGCGAGTTGGCCGATCGCTACGACAAGGCCATTGTGGCGCAGCGGCTCAAGCTCGCCGAGATCGGCGTTGCGCTGATCGCCATCGTCGGCTTCGTCACGCATTCCGTGCCGATCCTGTTCCTCGCGCTGTTCGGCTTCGGGGTGATCGGGTCGCTGTTCGGCCCGATCAAGTACGGCATCCTGCCGGACCATCTCGCCCGCTCCGAATTGCCGGCCGGCAACGCGCTGGTCGAGGGCGCCACCTTCCTGGCGATCCTGCTCGGCACCATCGTCGGCGGGCTCGCGGCGAAGGACGGCGGCGACCCGGCGTCGTTCGCCGGACTGATGATCGTGTTCGCGCTGCTGTGCTGGGGATCGAGCCTGTTCATCCCGCGCACCGGCGAGGGCGCGCCCGATCTCGTGGTGTCGCGCAACATTGCCGCCTCTACCATCCGCCTGCTGCAACATCTGCGCACCGACGAGCGATTGCTCTGGGGCGCGCTGGTGACGAGCTGGTTCTGGCTGGTCGGCGCGGTGGTGCTGTCGCTGCTGCCGCCGCTGGTGAAATCGGTGCTCGGCGGCACCGAAGAGGTCATCACGGTCTATCTCGCGGTGTTCTCGGTCGCCGTCGCGGTCGGCTCCGGCCTGGCGGCATGGATGGCGGCCGGCCGTATCGTGATCCTGCCGACGCTGGTCGGCGCGGTGCTGCTGGCGATCTTCGCCATCGATCTCGGCTGGACCACCTACGGCGCGCCGCTGGCGCTGACGCCCGCCAGCGTTCGCGAGGTGTTCACGTCGGCGCGCGGCATACACGTGATGATCGATCTCGCCGGGCTCGCGATCGCGGGCGGTCTCTACATCGTGCCGACCTTCTCTGCAGTGCAGGCCTGGGCCGGCGCCGATCGCCGCGCCCGCGTCATCGCCGCGGTCAACGTCAGCAACGCCGCCTTCATGGTCGGCGGCACGGTCGTGGTGGCGGCACTGCAGGCGTTCGGCGTCACCACGCCGGTGCTGTTTGTCATCATCGGGCTCGCCACGCTCCTCGTCGCAATCGTGATCGCCTACACTATGCCGGCCAATCCGATGGCGGACTTCCTCTCCATCCTGTTCCGTGCGTTCTACCGCGTCGAGGTCAAGGGGCTGGAAAACCTGCAGCACGCCGGTCCCAACCCGATCATCGCACTCAATCACGTCAGCTTCCTCGACCCGCCGCTGGCAATGTCGCTGCTCGGCAAGGATCCGGTGTTCGCGATCGACATCGGCATCTCCCAGCAATGGTGGGTGAAGCCGTTCCTGCGCTTCACCCGCGCGATGGCGCTCGATCCCAGCAAGCCGATGGCGATCCGCACCCTGATCAATCTGGTGAAGGACGGCGACGCCCTGGTGATCTTCCCGGAAGGGCGCATCACCGTGACCGGCAGCCTGATGAAGGTGTACGACGGCGTCGGCCTGATCGCCGACAAGGCCGACGCGATGGTGGTGCCGGTGCGTCTCGAAGGCCCGGAACAGACGCCGTTCAGCCGGCTGTCGCGCAGCCAGGTGCGCCGCAAGTGGTTCCCCAAGTTCAAGGTGACCGTGCTGGAGCCGGTGAAGCTGACTGTCGATCCCAATCTGAAGGGCAAGGCGCGCCGCCAGGCGGCCGGCGCGGCGCTCTACGAGATCATGTCGAACCTGGTGTTCCGCACCACCTCGACCGACCGCACGGTGTTCGAGGCGCTGCTCGAGGCGGCACACCAGCACGGCATGAAGCGCGTCGCGGTGGAAGACCCGGTGGCGGGCACGCTCACGTACAAGAAATTGCTGCTCGGCGCCGCGGTGCTGGGCCGCAAGCTGATGCCGATGGCCCCCGAGGGGGCGGCGATCGGCCTGATGCTGCCCAACGCCAACGGCGCGGCGGTGACCCTGATGGCGCTGATGACGACCGGCCGTGTGCCGGCCATGATCAATTTCACCGCCGGTGCCGCGAACATCCTCGCCGCCTGCAAGGCCGCCAAGCTCGACACCATCCTGACGTCACGCGCCTTTGTCGAGAAGGGCAAGCTCGACGCGCTGATCGCGGCGATCGAGCGCGAGATCAAGATCGTCTATCTCGACGACATCCGGCCGACCATCACGCTCGGCGACAAATTGCGTGGCTTGCTCGACTACAAGAAACCGCTGGTGCAACGCTCGCCCGACGACTGGGCGGTGATCCTGTTCACTTCGGGCTCCGAGGGCACGCCGAAGGGCGTGGTGCTGTCTCACCGCAACATGCTGGCGAACGCCGCGCAGGCGGCGGCGCGGATCGACTTCGGCCGCGAGGACAAGGTGTTCAACGTGCTGCCGGTGTTCCATTCGTTCGGCCTCACCGTCGGGCTGATCCTGCCGCTGGTGTCCGGCGTTCGGATCTATCTCTATCCGTCGCCGCTGCATTACCGGAACGTGCCGGAGCTGGTGTACGGCGTGAACGCGACGATCCTGTTCGGCACCGACACGTTCCTCAACGGCTACGCGCGCGCCGCGCATCCGTACGACTTCCGCTCGCTGCGCTACATCCTGGCCGGCGCCGAGCCGGTGAAGGAGACGACGCGGCGCACGTATCTGGAGAAGTTCGGCCTGCGCATCCTGGAGGGCTACGGCGTCACCGAGACCGCGCCGGCGCTGGCGCTCAACACGCCGATGTTCAACAAGTTCGGCACGGTGGGGCGTCTGCTGCCAGGCATGGAGGCGCGGCTCGACAAGGTCGAGGGCGTCGACGAGGGCGGCCGGCTTTACGTACGCGGGCCGAACGTGATGCTCGGCTATCTGCGCGTCGAAAATCCCGGGGTGCTGGAGCCGCCGGCCGAGGGTTGGCACGACACCGGCGACATCGTCACCATCGATCCGCAGGGCTTCATCGCGATCAAGGGCCGCGCCAAGCGCTTCGCCAAGATCGGCGGCGAGATGGTCTCATTCGCCGCGGTCGAGGCGCTGGCCGCCGAACTGTGGCCGGAGGCACTGACGGCAGTGGCATCGGTGCCGGACCCCCGCAAGGGCGAGCGGCTGATCATGCTGACGCAGCAGAAGGGCGGCACGCGCGCCGAGCTGCAGGGATTTGCCCGCTCCAAGGGCGCCTCCGAACTGATGACGCCGTCCGAGGTCGTCTACATGGAGAAGCTGCCGATGCTCGGCACCGGCAAGATCGACAACATGGCGGTGACCAAGCTGATCAAGGAGATAGCGGCGGCGAAGCCCGCGCCGGCGGTGGTGGCGTGATTACCTCCCCCTGAAAGGGGGAGGTCGACGCGCAAAGCGCGTCGGGTGGGGGTCGTATTTGAAATCGCATTGCGTCTGACCCCCACCCCGACCCCTATCGGATGGACACATTTTTGAGCCTGAAGCCGTGAGCGATAGCATGGAAGCATTGCAGACCTCGATGCATGGTTATGGGGCCGGGTGGTTTGGCGCTCTTGGCACCGCTCCATGCGCCGAGGCGAGCGATAATCCAAGCCGCCCAAGGCAACGATCGCGGCGGGAAGGGATTTTTAAGGCGGTCGGTCTTGCCGTCGACGGTGGGGGCGATGGCTTCAAGCACCTCGACTTCTTCAGTCTCGAAGGCAGCGATGGCCGGCCGCTGATCGGCGCCGCCGCGCGCATGAACAAGCTGCATGCACACAACGGCGGCGCGCAAGGCGACGACGGCGATCTTGTGCAAGACGTGCGGCGTTTTGATCTGGCTATCTTCGAGATCGAGGCCTTGGCTCTTGAGGGTTCGGAAGAGCTGCTCGATATGCCAGCGGCGGCGGTAGTCGGCGATCGCCTGGTGCGCCGTCGCAACAGTATCGATAGGAGCACTGGACAGAAGGCGCCAATGGACCGGCTCAACCCCAGCCGGTGCCTCGATCTCGCGTACATCGAGGGCGTAGAGCGCGACGGTTGCCGGCAGATTGCGATCGGCGCTGTTTCGAGGCCGGCTCAAACTGACCGGGCCGTAACGCAGGACCATTGCGGCGCGCCGCGCGCTACGTCCGGGGATGGCTGGCAGATCGAGAATGAAGCGATCCGCGATGGGAAGACCATCGAGATGTGCGAACAGATAGCCGCCACCGGCCAACCCGCGCTCGGTCTGGGCGCGGACCAGCAGTTCGACTGCGCCCGGCCGCCGCGCAAAAGCGGGATAGAGGTCGCCCTCGCGGTCGGCCACTACGGTAACGGCTGTGGACCCGGCCGCGCGCAGGCTTGCCGCCGCCTCGGCACCAGCCAGCCAGCGGCGGGATTCTTTCTCATCCGTCGTGCGGGACGCCTCTTTCGCGGCTGTACCATGCCGTTGCCAGAGCTGCACGTCGGCCAGCCCCAAGATGACGTTGCTGTCCGCGTCAACCGCCAGCACTGGATGCACGAAAAAGGCCGCGTCGGTACCGTTGCCGCCTCGGCCGAACGCGGTCTTGCTGCGCGTATGCCGCGAGAAGTTGATTTCGCTGGTGTCCTGAATCGCCAGCACACGGCGTCCAGCCACCTGCGCCAACAGATGCGACTTCGCCGCGGTGATCAGCGCCGCCTCGCTCACACGTTTGTTGCGCAGAAACCGTCCGAAGGCCTTCTCACCGGCTTCATCGCCGCCAAGCCGTTTGATGCTGACCGTGCGGCGCAGCACCATGCGCCCAAGCAACTGCTGCCCCTTTTTTGCAGCCGCTCGTCCCCAAACACTCCGAGATCGTCCACCATCGTCATCGCGGCCTCCATCCAAAAGACCGCAAAGCACGGAATCATTGATCCGACCGTCCCGCCACTCGTTCCAAGCCACCCGAGTCAACATGTCGCACTCATGGCAAGAACAGGATGTGTCCATCCGATAGCCCCGACCCTCCCCCTTGCAGGGGGAGGGAGAGCGGTCCCCGTGTGGCGCTGCCGCCTTCATGTTCTGCGCAACGCTTGCTACCCTTCCTCCCATCCATGGAGGACACCATGAACGTCGCCGCCAAGCCGCAATCGACCTTCAAGCTCGAAGCCGTCCATCCCGATCCGTCACAGGCGCACAAGATGCCCTACGCGCCGGCGATCAAGATCGTAGGCGCCTGCGACCTGATGTTCCTGTCGGGCGCGACGTCGTCGCCGCTCTATCACAATCATCCGCACCAGGATCACGAGCACATCCATCCGCATTCCATCGAGGAGCAGACCAAGAATGCGATGAACGCGATCCAGTCGATCCTGGAGAGTGTTGGCGCGAGCTGGAAGGACGTCATCAAGGTGACGAAGTATCTCACCGACTTCCGCGAGGCCGACGCCATGCACAAGACCATGCACGCCTATTTCGGCGACTGGCTGCCGGCGAGCACGACGGTGTGCATCAATCAGCTTTCGTCGCCCGGCGCGCGGATCGAGCTGGATATGATCGTGGCGCTGCCGAAGTCAGCCGGGAAGTGACGGCCGAAGGTCGTCATGGCCGGGCATAGCCGTCCGAAGGACGGCGTCGCTTCGCTCGCCTATGTCCCGGCCATCCACGACTTGCTTTAATGTAACCGCCGGAAGGCGTGGATGCCCGGCACAAGGCCGGGCATGACGCGGATAGAACTGTGCCTACTCCGCCGCTTCGGTCCGTACCTTCGGTGCCTGCTTCGCCCAGTAGTCCGCCTGCGCCTTCGACTTCTGCAGCGCGTCCATCGTCTCGAAGCCCGGCGCCATCGAGCCATCTTCGCCCGGCAGGATCTGGTGGTGCTCGATGTTGAGCGTGCGCAGCCAGCGCTGCTGGCCCATGGTCAGCGCGATGAAATAGCCGATCTCGACCAGTTCCGGCTCGCTGAAATGCTTGTGCAGCCGCGTCCAGAACTTCTCGTCGACCGGCAGGTCCCAGGTGATCGCCTCGGCATAGGAGAGGGCGGCCTTCTGCTTCTCACTGTACTTCGTAGACGACTCGAAATTGATCAGATCCTTGGTGTGATCCTCGATCACGTCGCCGGCCTTGGCGGCCTTGATCGAGCGCTGGTTGCCGCAGAACTCGCACAGCACCGAGCGCGACACGTAGAGCCGGCACAGCTCCTTGATGCCGTGGTCGGCGATGCCGGTGTGGAACACATCGCGCCACGAATTGGCGAACGACCAGAACACCGCGGGGACGTGGGCGCGGATCGCCTGGCTCTCCGGCCGCGGCGTGCCGTAGCTCTTGCAGCGGTCCAGCTCGGCGAGCATCGCCGCGTCCTTCATGGTCTTGGGATCGATGTAGCTGATGTAAGGCTTGCTCATGACGCGCCTCTCTCATTGCCCGGCGGGGCAGGCTTAACGGCTGTTAGCTATATACCCGCAACGGTTACGTTCGATCAACGATGGGCTTCGAGGGCACCCGCCCATGCATCGACGCACGAAAACAGCGTTCGCGGCACGGCCGCATGCTTACTCGCGGGGTAAGGTTTATCGATTCCTGCCCAATGATTTCCGACTTCGCGCCAAGTCGAGCGATCAATCCACGACTCGGTAACGATAGCGCTTCAGCCAATCTTCAGTATGGCGGAAAGTGCGCGATTTGCTTCACGAATTCCACACCAGGACACCGCGATAGTGCGTTCAACAACGGACAACGCCGCGTCAAACCTGGATCGAGCCCGTGCGCAAAAGCACCATCGTGATGATCGCCTTCGCCGTCGTGTTCGGCCTGCTCGCGGTGTTCGTCGCGCAGAGCTGGCTCGACAGCGCGACGGAAAATCGTATGAAGAGTCTCAACGCGCAGAAGAAGACGATCGCGACTCGCAGCATTGTCGTCGCGTCGAAGCCGCTGCGGTTCGGCAACGAACTCACGACGGGGCACCTGCGCGAGATGGCTTGGCCTGAGACCGATCTGCCGAACGGCTCGTTCGCCAAGATTTCCGATCTGCTGTCGGCCGGCAAGCGCGTGGCGCTCACGCCAATCGAGATCAACGAACCGGTCCTCGCCAGCAAGGTCACCGGCGCTGGCCAGCGCGCCACGCTGTCGTCGATGCTGCGGGACGGCCTCAAGGCCTTCACTATCCGTGTCAACGACGTCGATGGCGTCGCGGGCTTCGTGCTGCCAGGCGACCGTGTCGATGTCGCGCTGACCCGTCAGGTCGACAAGACGTTCGCCACCACCGACATCGTGCTGCAGAACGCGCGCGTCCTCGCGATCGACCAGATCGCGGACGAGCGCACCGACAAGCCTGCGGTCGCCAAGGCGGTGACGCTCGAAGTCGATGTGATCGGCGCGCAGAAGCTGTCTCTGTCGGCCACCATCGGTTCGCTGTCGCTGATGCTGCGCAAGGCCGGCGAAGCCACTTCGGAATACACGCGCCGCATCACGCTCAACGATCTTGAAACCGCGACGACGCCGGTCGCGCAGCAGCGCAAGAGCGCGGAAACCACCACCGTGTCGGTGACGCGGTCGTCGGTTCGTCAGGAATACAACGTGCCGGTCGAGGGCACCAATCTGCGTGCGGCTGCTGTGGGGCAGTAGGCCGCGCGTCAACGAATTTGGGGAAAGTGTGGGGAGAACAAAAATGAATACGTGGAGAGCGTCAGAAGACCGTCGTCCGCTGGACAGGGGTTTCCAGGCGGGCGGGCGGCGCGTCAAGCGCCGTCCGTTCGCCCTGCCGGCGATCGTGGCGGCGATGATCGCGGCGATGGGCCCGATGCCGGGCATCGGTGAGGCGCAGGCCGAGCGCGTGATCCAGGTCGGCGCCGTCAAGCGCACGGCCACGGTCCAGGTCTATATCGGCAAGTCCGAGGACGTACGGACCGACGCCAGCTTTGTCGACATCATGGTCGGCAATCCTGATGTTGCCGACGTCAACCCGCTGACCGATCGCACACTGTCGATTCTGGGCAAAAAGAACGGCACCACGCGGGTCACCGTCTATGCCGAGGGCAAGAAGCTGATCGGCGTGTTCGATGTCGAGGTCGTCTATGACACTTCGCTGGTCCAGTCCGAGATCAAGAAGCGCTTTCCATACGCCAATCTGAAGGTCACCGCGGTCAGCGGCCGCATCATGCTGTCGGGTACCGCGCCCGACGCCGTGACGGTCGACCGCGCCGTGACCATCGCCAAGCAGTTCGGGCCGGACGTCATCAACACCGTCGAGGTCCTTCAGCCGCAGCAGGTCATGCTGGAGGTCCGCTTCGTGGAGGCGACGCGCCAGGCCGGGCGGGAGCTCGGCGTCCAGTGGAACGTCTTCGGCAGTAGGATGACGGCCAACATCGGTTCTCGCCAGCAGGCCAACCGTCTGCCGATCCCCGCGCCGACCAGCTCCACGAATATCCCGCTCGGCGAGGTGGCCGCCGGCGTGCTGTCGGGCGGGCAGCCTTTCGGCTTCATGCTCGGCCGCATGCTCACGGGTAATACGACGGTCGACGTGTTGATCAACGCGCTCGAGGCGCGCGGTCTGGTGCGCACTCTGGCGGAGCCCAATCTCACGGCACTGTCGGGCGATACCGCGAGCTTCCTGGCCGGCGGCGAATTTCCAATTCCCATCGCGCAGGCGTCCACCGGCACCAACACAATCACCGTCGAATAGAAGCGATACGGCGTCGGCCTGGCCTTCACACCGACCGTCCTGAGCAACGCCCAGATCAACCTGAAGATCGAGCCGGAGGTCAGCCAGCTCGATCCGAGCCAGGCCGTGCCGATCGGCGCCGGTCTGCCGCCTATCCCGGCGCTCGATCGTGCGCCGCGCCAGCACCACGGTGGAACTGCGGGACGGTCAGAGCTTCGTCATCGGCGGCCTTCTCCAGAACGAGTCCAAAACGTCGATGGAGCAGGTGCCGTGGCTCGGCAACGTGCCGGTGCTTGGCCAGTTGTTCGCGAGCCGGTCGTACCAGAAGAACGAGACCGATCTTGCCATCATCGTGACACCACGGCTGGTCCGCCCGGCGCGTCCCGGCGACGTCATCAAGACGCCGCTCGACGGCTCGCTGCCGGCCAACGACGCCGACTTGTTCCTGATGGGCAAGACCGAGGTCAATCCGGCCAAGGCGCGCCTGCAGGCCGGCGTTCCGCCTCGCGAGTTCACCGGCCACGTCCTCGATCTGCCCAAGGGAGGCATGAATGTCGTCTCGGCCAAGAACTAAAGCGGCCGCCGTCCTCGCGGCAGTCTTGGGCACGGCGCTCGCCGGCTGCTCGGACATCTACTTCGACCGCCGCGAGAGCATCGCCGCGCACGCCGGCGATGCCGTGGCGACGAACCAGGTCACACACATGGTCGACCCGTGGTCGCGCGCCAGCGGCAACCGCAACCTCGCTTTCAACGGCGAGCGCATGCAGACGGCGGTCGCGCGGCACCGGACGAACACCATCATCCGGCCGGTGAGCCCGGTGACCGCGGGTTCGGAGCACCAGCCGCAGCCGCCACCGCCCCACACCACCGAGGAGGTCAAGGGGCCATCGAACGGCTCGTCGGCGTCGGTGCCGCCAGGCAGCGGTCGCAATCCTTGAGAACGTGACGGCACGGCAAGAGAACGGACCGCGGATGACACGGATAACAAACACGACGAACCGGACCGGCGTGGTGGTTTTCACCATGGACCCGGGATTCGAGCAGCTTGTCCGCACCACGTTCAACGCGAGCGCGCAGATCGATCTCCAGGTGATCGCGACCACCGTTGCCGAGGCCGGCGACGCGTTCGATTCTACAGCCACGACAGTCGTCATCATCGACCTCGACACTGGCCGGCAGGACGAGATGCACGCGCTGGAGCGCCTGATGGCGCACACCGGCGCGCCCGTCATCGTGGTGGCGCGGAGCTTCGATGCCGACGTGGCGCGGCGGCTGCTGCAGATGCGGGTGGCCGACTTCCTGGTGAAGCCGGTGCAGCCGATCGAGCTGGTGCGAACCTGTGCGCGGGTGGCGCGACCGGCCGCGGCCACCGAGACCAAAGAGGCGCAGATCCACACCTTCCTGGCCGCGGTCGGCGGCGCCGGTGTCACCACGATCGCGATCCAGACCGCGATGCTGCTGCTCGACAGCGCGGCGCGCGGCAAGGGCGGCACCTGTCTGGTCGACCTGAATTTCCAGAACGGCGCCTGCGCCGACTATCTCGATCTGGAGCCGCAGCTCGACCTCAAGGAAATCGAGCCGCGGCCGGAACGGCTCGACCGCCAGCTCCTGGAGATCATGTTGTCGCAGCACCACTCGGGACTGTCGGTGATTGCGGCGCCGAACCGGCCGGCCGAGATGCGCACGTTCGACCCGGACATGGTCACGCGGCTGCTCGATCTGGTGTCGTCGCATTTCGATTACGTCGTGATCGACATGCCGCGCACTTGGTTCTCGTGGACCGACAACGTACTGCTCGGCTCGAACCAGCTCTACATCGTCAGCGAAATGACCGTGCCGAGCCTGCGCCACGCCAGGGGGCTCGTGGCCGCGATCCGTGAGCGACTCGGCGAGGGCCCGCATCCGCAGGTCATCGTCAACCGCTTCGAGCATAAAATGTTTTCGCCGGGCCTGAAAAAGGCCGACATCGAGCAGGCGCTGGGCATCGACTTCGCCGGCACCATTCCGAATTCCTATCAACTGGTGCGCGAGGCGATCGACCGCGGCGTGCCGCTCGACGAGGTGAAGCCGGGCAACAAGGTCACCGTGCAGCTTCGCAAGCTGGTGCTGCCGCAGAGCGCCGCCAAGGCGGATGCGCCAAGCACGCCGTCGCTGCTGCAGAAGCTCAGCCCCTCGTGGGCGAAGTAAGTAACGGGCGAAGTAACGGATCAAGTCAGTGAGCGCAATGTCCAGCCGTTTCAGCCTCCGCCGCGCGCCAGTTCTGGCATCCGCGCCCGAGACGCCGCCCGAGACCGCGCCGGTTGCGGTCCAAAGCACGCTGCTGGTGCCGACGTCGCAGCCGGCCGAGCCGAAGGAGAAGGCACCGCCTGCCTCCGATAATCCGCTGCTCAGCGACAAATTCCTCGACGCCAAGGTGCGGTTGCACCGCAAGCTGATCGAGGAGATCAACCTTTCGGCGCTGGAAAAGCTGCCCGAAGACGAGATGCGGGCGCACATCCAGAAGCTCGTCACGCAGTACATCGTGACCGAGCGGCTGGCGCTCAACACCCATGAGCTCAACGCCTTTGTCGCGGAAATTCTCGACGAGATGACGGGTCTCGGTCCGCTGGAGCCGTTGCTCAAGGATCCGTCGATCAGCGACATCCTGATCAACGGTCATGAATGCACCTTCGTCGAGCGCGGCGGTCTGCTGGAGCCGATCGCGTGCCGCTTCAAGGACGAAGCGCATCTGCTGCGCATCATCAACAAGATCGTTTCGGCAGTCGGCCGGCGGGTCGATGAATCGCATCCGCTGTGCGACGCGCGCCTGCTCGATGGCTCCCGCGTCAACGTCGCGGTGCGTCCGATCGGCGTAGACGGGCCGCTGGTTTCGATCCGCAAATTCTCCAAGAAACCGTTCAACCTGACCAAGCTGGTCGAGATCGACGCAATCAAGCCGCAGATGGCGGAGCTGCTCGCCGCCGCGGTGAAGGCGCGCGTCACCACCATCATTTCCGGCGGCACCGGTTCCGGCAAAACCACGATGCTCAATGCGCTCTCCGCCTTTATCTCGGAGAAGGAGCGCCTGATCACCATCGAGGACGCCGCCGAACTGCAACTGCAACAGCCGCACGTGGCGCGCATGGAAACGCGGCCGCCTAACATCGAAGGCAAGGGCGAAATCCGCCAGCGCGAGTTGGTCAAGAACGCGCTGCGTATGCGGCCCGAGCGCATCATCCTCGGCGAGTGCCGCGGCGAAGAAGCCTTCGACATGCTGCAGGCCATGAACACCGGCCACGAAGGCTCGATGGCGACCATCCACGCCAACAATCCGCGCGAGGCGATCTCCCGTCTCGAGCAGCTCGTTGGCATGGCCGGCCTGCCGATGACCATTCCGTCGATTCGCGGGCAGATCGCGGCTGCCGTTCGGATGATCGTGCAGCTCCAGCGCATGTCGGACGGCAAGCGCCGTGTCACCTCGGTGACCGAGATCACCGGTATGGAAGGCGACATCGTGCAGATGCAGGAGATTTACAAGTACGTCCGCACCGGCACACAGGATGATGGCACGGTCGACGGCCACTTCCAGGCGACTGGTGTGCGGCCGCGCTTTCTGACCGATCTCGCGGCACGCGGCATCAAGATTCCGCCGGCGTATTTCGATCCCAGCAAGCCACTCTGATGCTGGATATCGACCCGATCTACTTCGTCTATCTGTTCGTCGCGCTGGCGGCCGGGCTTATGGCCGAGGCCGTCTATCTGCTGTTCTTCACGTCGCGCTCGTACCGCAAGAACATCAATCGCCGCCTTAAGCTGGTCGAGAACGTCAGCGACCGCGAGGCGATGCTGGTGCAGCTTCGTCGCGAACGCGGGCTGACCACGGACGGCGACTACCGGTTGCCGGTCGTTTCGATCAACCGGCTGATCGTGCAATCCGGCCTCATCATGGGCATCGGCAAGCTGGCGTTCTATGTCGGCATTGTCGGGTTGTTTTCGTTCGGCGCGCTGATGTCCACGCGCGGCCAGTTCACTGAGGCGATCGGCGCGGCAGCATTCTGCTGCACGCTGCTGCCGCTGCTGATCCTGAAGTTCATGCGCAGCCGCCGTCAGAAGGCGTTCGGTGCGCAGTTCCCCGACGCGCTCGACATCATCGTGCGCAGCTTGAGGTCCGGTCACCCGGTGCCGGTCGCGATCTCGATGGTGGCGCGCGAGATGCCCGATCCGATCGGCAGCGAGTTCGGCATCGTCGCCGACGAGATCACCTATGGCGCCGACCTCGAAACCGGGATGCGCAATCTCTATTTCCGTATCGGCCAGGAGGACCTGCCGCTGTTCGTCACCGCTGTGGCGATCCAGAGCTCGACCGGCGGCAACCTGAGCGAAATCCTGCAAAACCTGTCGGCGGTGATCCGCCAGCGCTTCAAGATGCGGCGCAAGATCCGCGCGCTCGCGGCCGAAGGCCGCGCCTCGGCGCTGATTCTTTCATCGCTGCCGATCATGCTGTTCCTGATCATCCAGGTGGTGGCGCCGGAGTTCTACGCCAGCGTCTGGCACGAGGACCTGACCAAGATCGTGCTGGCCTGCGCGGGCGCGTGGATGGGGATCGGCAACTTCATCATGTACCGCATGGTGAACTTCAAGGTCTGACCGATGAACCTTTTTGCCAACAATCAGCTCCTGGTCACGGTGCTCGTCTTCCTGGCGGCGGCGACGTTCGCGTTCGGCGTGATGGCGATTGTCCGCGTGCAGGGCTCAGTGAAGCGCCGCGCGGCGGGGATCGGCAAGCTGACCGACGGTGAAGCGGGAAATCCGCGCTCGCTGCGCCATTCGAGCCTCAAGGCCGCGCAGCGGGTGATCGAATACACCACCAAGCATTACTCGGACGGCAACGGCAAGGAGATGAAGGTGCTGCGCCGCCGCATGATCGCGGCCGGCATCTACGATTCGCGCGCGGTGGGCTATTTTTTCCTCGGCCGAACCGTGCTGGCGCTTGCGCTCGCCGCGTTGGTGTTCTTCTTCGCGCCGACGTCCGAAGGCAGCCCGATGGGCTGGCTGTTCATAGGCGTCGCCGGCATCGCCGGTTACATCGCGCCCAGCATATACATCGACCGGCGCATCAAGGCCCGCAAGGCGGAGCACCAGTCCGGCTTCCCGGATTTCATGGACTTGCTGGTGGTGTGCGCCGACGCCGGGCTGAGCATGGAGGCATCGCTCGAGCGGGTTGGCCGCGAACTCGGCGATTCCTATCCTTCACTGACCGCCAATATCCACATGGCCAACCTCGAGATCCGCGCCGGTCGCACCATGGCCGAGGCGCTGGAGCATCTCGGCGACCGGCTCGGCGTCGAGGAGGCGCGGTCGTTCGCAACGCTGATCCAGCAGTCGGCGGAACTTGGATCGAGCATCACCGAGGCGCTGCGCGTCTACTCGGACGACATGCGCCATAAACGGCTGTCCCGCGCCGAGGAGAAGGCCTACAGCCTGCCGGCCAAGCTCGCGGTGCCGATGATGGTGTGCATCTTCCCGGTGCTGTTCGTGGTGATCCTGCTGCCGGTGATCGTGCGGCTCACGCTCGGTAATTACTAAGCGAATTCCGCTGGGCTCAGGCAGACGGCTTATCCGCAATAGCTTACGAGCCCGCGGAGCGATGAATGAAATCTTAATGTTCGTCACCTAGCCTCGCGTCCTCCGGAGCGTGGTATGCGTGCGAGAGTAGGTCGGATCATCGGCATCACGGCCGCGAGCCTGATTTGGCTGGCGGGCTGCGAGACCACCTCCGGCGTCAATCCGTTCAAATTCGCGGCTACGTCCGACGCGCCGGTCGCCGATATGGACACAACCGGCTCGGTGCAGACCCCGCCGCAATTGCTTGGCGATCCACCGGCGACGCCCGAGCTACTCGGCAACGATCCTAACGACGACGTCAGCATCGGCAAGAAATATTTCCGGCAGGGCAGTTACGGTCTGGCGGAGCAACGCTTCCGCAAGGCGGTCGAATTACACCCGAAGGATGCCGAAGCCTGGCTCGGGCTCGCCGCGTCGTATGACCGACTCAAGCGCTTCGATCTCGCCGACCGCGCCTATGCGCAGGCGATCCGGCTGGTCGGCGCGACACCGGAGATCATGAACAACCAGGGCTTCTCCTATATGCTGCGCGGCGACTACGGCCGCGCGCGCAGTACGCTGCTTGCGGCGCAGGCCAAGGACCCGGCCAGTCCGTACATTCAGAACAATCTCCAGATGCTGGAACAGGCCGCGCGCAAGAAGAAGATGGTGAACTAAGGTTCGCGCTTTTGTGCTAATGCGCCTCCATGACGCCGGTCGCCATCATCACCGGAGCTTCATCGGGCATCGGAGCGGACCTCGCCCGCGTGTTCGCCAGGAACGGCCACGCGCTCGTTCTGGTGGCGCGGCGCGAGGCGCGGCTCAAGGCGCTCGCTACCGAGCTTGAGGCGGCCGGCGCCAAGGTTCCGCTGATCCTCCCAATCGATCTTTCGAACCACGACGCGGTGGCGCGGATCGCGCTGGCGCTCGACGTGCGGGACCTCGAGCCGCAGTATGTCGTGAACAACGCCGGGTTCGGCCTGTATGGCTATGCCGCCGAGCGCGACCGCGACGAGTTGCTCGGCATGATCGATCTCAACATGCGCGCGCTGACTGATCTTTCGCTTGCGTTCGTTGACAGCGTGACGCGCCATCGCGGCGGCATCCTCAACGTCGCGTCGGTCGCGGGTTTTCTCCCGGCGCCGGCGTCGGCGGTCTATTACGCCAGCAAGGCCTATGTGATCTCGTTCAGCGAGGCGCTGCATCGCGAGCTCAAGCCGGCGGGTGTGCGCGTCACCGTGCTCTGCCCTGGCCCGGTGCAAACCGAATTCCAGGCCCGCGCCGGCGTCACGGGCAGGAAGACAACCATGTTCCACGTGCCGGCGATGCGTGTTGCCGAAGAGGGTTACCGCGGCCTGATGCGCGGCAAGCGCATGGTCATTCCGGGCTTTGGCAACAGGGCGCTAACCCTGCTGCCGCGCCTCGCGCCGCGCTCCTGGCTGCTCGCCGTGGCCGGCAACCGGCAGCGCCCGCGGCTGACCAGTCCCGCACCGCGTCCATAGCCGCCTTACGCGGCAAACACTTGCAATCGCACATCAACCGGCTAGGACTGGCATGGAATCTGCCTGCTGATTCACGATGGGCCTTCGCTTGCCAAGAATCTTCGCGCCAAGAACTTCTGCGCCACGAGCCTTTACCGCATGAGCCTGCCGGTCCTGATCGTCCTGCATCAGGAGCACTCGACGCCCGGCCGGGTCGGCAACGCGCTTAAGAGTCGCGGCTTCCCCCTCGACGTCCGCCGCCCGCGCTTCGGCGAGCCTCTGCCCGACACATTGGAGAACCACGTCGGCGCCGTGATCTTCGGCGGCCCGCAGAGCGCCAACGACAAGGACGATTTCATCCGCCGCGAGATCGACTGGCTCAAGGTGCCGTTGAAGGAGACGAAACCGTACCTCGGCATCTGCCTCGGCGCGCAGATGCTGGCGCGCCAGCTCGGCGCCAAGGTGCAGCCGCACCGCATGGCCACGCCGAGGTCGGCTACTACCCGATCCGCCCGACATCGGCGGGCCGCGCGGTCTGCAAGGACTGGCCTGATCATGTCTACCAGTGGCACCGCGAGGGCTTCGAGCTGCCGCGCGGCGCGGCGTTGCTGGCGGAGGGTGACGCCTTTCCGGTGCAGGCGTTCAGCTACGGTGGCGCGGCCTTCGCGCTGCAATTCCATATGGACGTCACCCACGCCATGATGTGCCGCTGGACCACGCGCGGCCACGAGCGCATGCAGATGCCCGGTGCGCAGCAGCGCGCCGCGCATTTCGAGGGCCGCATGGTGTACGATTCCGCGTGCCGAGCCTGGCTCGATTCCTTCCTGGATCACTGGCTCATGCCGCAGGCAGCGGCGAAGCGCAGTCGCGCTCAGCGGCGCGGCGGCTCAAGAGTATCGACCCGGTAGAGTTCGAAAAACATCTTCCGTCCGGCCAGTACCACCAGGAGCGCGCCGATCCCGCCAATCAGCACGGCCGGGATGGCGCCGACCCATGACGCCATCAAACCGGCGCGGAATTCGCCGAGCTGGTTCGACGCAGTGACGAACAGCGAGTTCACCGCGCTGATGCGGCCGCGTGTCTCGTCCGGAGTGTGGAGCTGGATCAGCGTCATGCGGATCACCACGCTCACCATGTCGGCCATGCCGAGCGTCGCAAGCGCCGCCATCGACAGCACGAACGACTTGGACAGCGCGAATACCACGATGGCCAGGCCATAGACGGCGACCGCGCCGAAGATGATCTTGCCGACCCGCTGGCGCGGCTGCCAATGTGTCAGGACGATTGCGGCGATCAGCGCGCCGATGCCCGGCGACGCCCGCAACAGGCCGAGCCCCCAAGGGCCGGCGTCGAACACGTCGCGGGCGAACACCGGCAGCAGCGCGAACACGCCGCCGAGGATGACGGCGAACAGGTCGAGCGAGATCGCGCCGAGGATGATCGGGGCGCGGCGGATGTAGGAGAACCCGGCGAACAGGACCGCTATCGTCACAGGCGCACGCGAGGTGGCGGTGCGCACGGCGGTTACCATGCCGATCAGCAATCCGGCGCAAATATAAAGGGTGCAGCACAGCGCATAGACCAGGACGGGATTGACGGCGTAGAGCAAGCCGCCGACGGCCGGGCCGGCGATGATCGCGACCTGCGTCGCCGATGCCGCCGCCGCGGTGGCGCGAGGCAGCAGCGCGACCGTCACGATCCCCGGCAGCAGCGTGGTCAGGGTGGTCTGCTCGAACGCGCGGCAGGCCCCGATCACGAACACGATCGCGAGCAATGTTTCGCGGGTCATGACGCCGAACGCCGTGCCGATCGCCAGTGTCGCGGTGGCGAGCCCGCAGATCAGGTTGCAGGTCCGCACGATCATGCGCCGGTCGTAGCGGTCGGCGACGTGGCCCGCGACCAGCACCAACATGGCCGCCGGGAGGAACTGGACCAGTCCGACCAGCCCGAGATCCAGGGGGTTCCGCGTCAGATCGTACATCTGCCAGCTCACCGCCACCGCCTGCATCTGCAGCGCGACGGTGCTGGACACCCGGGCGATCCAATAGAGAGCGAACGGCCGGTGCTGGCGGAGGGACGCGGCGGGCGCGTCGTCGGCGGTCATTGCAAGTGGTCGTTGCAGGTGGTCTTTGCAGGTGGTCTTTGGGTTCGGCGCGGCTCCGCCGTTCGGGGCGTGGCCGTATTGTACGGCATATCAGGGCTTCGGTTTCCCAGTCTGGTCCGGCGGTTGACCTAAATTTAGCCTAATCCGGAGGGTGATGATTCAGGCTGCAGTGCTACTGTTGCGGACAGGCGGCCGGGGTTTTGGCCGCGGGGGCGTCTGATGCGCGAGGTAGGGCCCGAACGGCGGCAGACACCGGCATACAGCCTGTCACAGGTGCTGCATGCGTCCGACGACATTCTCGAGCTGCTGCCAGTCGCGGTCTGCATTTGCGACCTCGAAGGGCGGATCGTCCAGTACAACAGCCGCGCCGTTGAAATCTGGGGCCGCACGCCCAAACCCGGCGAGACTCATGAACATTTCACCGCCGAGGCCCGGTTCTACAGCTCGGAAGGCCAAAGGCTGCCGGAGTCGCGGGTCAGCAAGGTGCTGCGGTCCGGACAGGCCATTCGCAACGAAGAGGTCGTGGTCGACAGGGCGGACGGCTCGCGCATCGCGGTTCTGATCGACGTCGATCCGTTGGTCGACGCGCGCGGCAAGATGGTCGGCCTCGTCACATGCTTTCAGGATATTACCGAGCGCAAGCGGGTTCATGAGGCGCTTGAGAAAAGCAGACAAGAGCTGCGACAGCAGGAGGAGCGCTGGAACGCGACCTACGAGCATGCCGCCATCGGCATTGTCGAGATCGACGCCGACGGCAGCTTTCTGCGCGTCAATGAATCGATCTGCGACATCACCGGGCTGACGCGGGATGAATTGCTCGGCTGGAAGCTGTTTGCGCGCACCCATCCGGACGACCGCGACGTCGACGAGGATCTGTACCGCCGTCAGGTCAAGGGTGAGATCGGCTTCTATTCGATCGAGAAGCGGTTCGTCCGCAAGGACGGCCGGGTGATCTGGTGCTCGATCCGCTCCTCGACCGTGCGTGACGCCGGAGGCCATTTCCTCTATGGCGTGCGCGTGGTGCAGGACATCACCGCGCGCAAGGAAGCGGAGGACCGCCAGAAGCTCCTGATGGACGAATTGAACCATCGAGTGAAGAACACGCTCGCGACGGTGCAGTCGCTCGCCACCCAGACCGCGCGCGGCACCGATTCTCCGGAGGAGTTTCGGCGGTCGTTTGAAGGCCGGCTGATCGCGCTCAGCCAGGCGCACGATCAGCTCACACGCCGGCATTGGACCAGTGCGGACCTGCGCGCGATCGTCTCCGCCGCCGTTGCACCCTATCTCACGCAAGGGCAGGAACGGGTCGCCGTCTCGGGCGATGACGTCACGGTCACGCCGCGCGTCGCACTCACGCTGGCGATGGTGCTGCACGAGCTGACCACCAATGCGGTCAAATACGGTTCGCTTTCGGCGCTGGCCGGACGGGTCGAGGTGGCGTGGCGTATCGTGCAGGGGGCCTCGCAGGCGCCGTTGCTGTGGCTTGAATGGCGCGAACGCGACGGCCCGCCGGTCGCCGAGCCGAAGCGTCGCGGCTTCGGCTCGCGCTTCATCGAAGGCAGCGTTGCCGCCGAGCTTCAGGGTATCGCGCGGCTGCATTTCGATGCCGCCGGGCTGCGTTGCACCATGGAGGTGCCGCACGAGATCGCGGTGGCGGTGGCGGTGCCGGAGTGACCTTCGCGAAGCGTTCAGACTAGGCGTTTCTTGGCGAAGGCCCGGCCAGAACCGGTTTTCATGTATCGCTCAAAGGCGACAGCTTTCGTTTCGTCCGCAAAGGCGACATAAGCTACGAGCCGCCACGGGCTTGAATTTGCTGGTGTGCGGTGATTGACCCGCATTGTGTGCTGCAACTCGCGCACGAAGATCATCCGCCAAGCCGACATATCCTTGCTTCGGGTGGTCAACACTTTCCAGGAAATATACGTATTTCATAGGGTCAGAGCTTACCCGATCCAGCCCGCCTTCGCCCTGCGGGGCTTCGGCGCGCAACCTTCGCCGCTTCGCGAGCGTTGAATATTTTGTAGGACCGCCGCGAGGGTTGGCTTGCCAACCGAAGCCGCGAAGCGGCGAAGGTTGGTGGAGCCAGGCGGGATCGAACCGCCGACCTCCTCATTGCGAACGAGGCGCTCTCCCAGCTGAGCTATGGCCCCTGACCGAGGGCGCAAAAGCGCCCACCAGCGAGTGGGCGCCATTTACGGCTCAGACTGCGCAGAGTCAAGAACGGGCGCCAAAAGCGCCGTTATGTCAGCTTGTTTGCCAGCAGGCGACCCGGTACCTTTTGCGCCAATTCTGGAACCGCGGCCATCATGCGCTCGATCCTCTACGTCATCCTCCTGCTGCTCGACATCTACATCTGGCTGCTGATCGCAGCCGCCATCCTGTCGTGGCTGGTGGCCTTCAACGTGGTCAACGCGCGCAACCAGTTCGTCCACATGGTGGGCGATTTCCTGTATCGGATCACCGAGCCGGTGCTGCGCCCGATCCGCAACGTCATGCCCAACCTCGGCGGCATCGACGTCTCGCCGGTGATCCTGATTCTGCTGATCATCCTGATCAAGGACATCATCGTTCGTTACATCTATCCTTCTGTGTTCTGACGTCTTGGCGCCGCCTGCGTCCCCACGTCCGAGGGCGGTGACCGCGGGGAGCGTGACCCTGGCGGTGCGGCTGACGCCCAAGGGCGGACGCGACGCCATCGACGCCATCGAACAACGCGCCGACGGACGGTGCGTGCTCAAGCGAGGGTGCGCGCCGCTCCGAGCGAGGGCGAGGCGAACGCCGCGCTCATCAAGCTGGTCGCCCGCGCGCTCGGCGTCCCACCGCGCGACGTGTCATTGGCGGCCGGAGCAACATCGCGCGTCAAGCGCGTGACGGTTGCGGGCGACGGCCCATCGCTCGCCGCGGCGCTGGAGAAGATCATCTCGGGTGTCGTGCCCCGCGAAAGCGGGGCATCCAGTAAACTCGACAAATCCCATTGAAACTCAGACGATAGTGGTTACTGGATCGCCCGCTTTCGCGGGCGATGACAGGGGTGGAAATGACCGCACGCATCATCGACGGCAAGGCCATCGCGGCCGACCTCAGGGCCAAGGTCGCGGAAGAGGTGCGGCGGCTGTCGTCGCAGCATGGCTTGACGCCAGGACTGGCGGTGGTCCTGGCCGGCGACAATCCGGCGAGCGAGACATACGTCCGGAGCAAGGCCAAGCAAACCGTCGAAGCCGGCATGCGCTCGTTCGATCATCGGCTGCCGAAGTCGGTGAGCCAGGACGAACTGCTGGCGCTGGTCCGCAACCTCAATGCCGACCCGGCGGTGCACGGCATCCTGGTGCAGCTTCCGCTGCCGCCACAGGTTGACGCGCAACTTGTCCTCAACACCATCGACCCGGCGAAGGACGTCGATGGCTTTCACCCGGTCAACGCCGGGCGGTTGGCGACCGGGCTGAATGCGCTCACCCCCTGCACGCCGCTCGGCTGTATCCTGCTGGCGAAGACGGTGCATCCGTCGCTCGCCGGCCACGAAGCTGTGGTGGTGGGGCGTTCCAACATCGTCGGTAAGCCGGTGGCGCAGCTTCTGCTGGCTGAGAACGCGACGGTGACGGTAACGCATTCCAAGACGCGCGACCTGCCGGCGGTGTGCCGCCGCGCCGATCTGCTGATCGCGGCGATCGGGCGGCCCGAAATGGTGCGTGGCGACTGGATCAAGCCGGGCGCGACCGTGATCGACGTCGGCATGAACCGGGTGGACGGCGCGGACGGCAAGAGCCGGCTGGTCGGTGACGTTGCCTTTGCCGAAGCCTCGGCGGTGGCGGGCGCGATCACGCCGGTGCCGGGCGGCGTCGGGCCGATGACGATTGCCTGCCTGATGGTCAACACGGTGCGCGCCGCCAGCGCCATCGCGGGACTGCCAAAGCCGGCGGTTTGAACCGGATGTCGCTCCGACGCGATCCAAATGAATGGAGTACGCATGAATAAACCGCTCGGCGCGGTTCTCGTTGCCGTCTGCCTGGCCGTTGCCGGTACCACGCCCGCCGCGAGCCAGACCGTCACGCGCGTCTACACCCAATTCGACTCCGACAAGTGCCGGCACACCAAGGGCAAGGACGTCGAGGACTACGGTTCCTGGCTCTGCGCCGGGCATGACGGCATCGCGGTTCGCCTGAGCGCCGGTGATCAGCGGATGAAGGTCAGCTTCGGCAAGAACGCAGCGCGCGAGCCGGCAGCGCACGAAACCTTCCCGCGCTTCAACAGCGCATATAAAGGTACTATCGAGTGGCGGATCGAGACCCCGGCGGACGGCAAGCCGCGGCCGTTCGCCACCATCCTGCGCTGGAATGTGAAGCTTGAGGACGACGAGCGCGACACCACTGGCCGCGTGCTGGTCGTGTCCCGGCTCGGTCCCGGTGGGGTGTGCCACGTCGGCTACGTCGATGCGCGCGCCAACCCGAATGCCAACGAGTTGGCGCAGCAGCTTGCCGATGAAAAGGCGCGCGGTTTCAAATGCAGCGCCGACAAACCGGTGGTCGCCGGCAAGGCGATGTCGGGCCTCTACATGCCGGGCCGCAATTGATTTCTCCGTTGCGCATGACGTTGTCCGGAAACCGGTTCCCACCCCGGATCAAGTCCGGGGCAGGCTTTCCGGTCATGCGCACAAAAAAAGAATGCCCGCAACGCGTGCGGGCATCCAAGGTATCAAGCCTGATCGGCTGAATTCAGGTCAGCCGTTCCAGGCGTAGGCAACTTTTTCGAGGCTGCGCTCGCCGAACCGCTCCGACGAGCGCGCGACGGCCTTGCCGCCAAGCGCGCGGTAGAATTCCACCGCCGGGTCGTTGTCGGACAGCGCCCAGACCACCAGGCTCTTGAGCCCGCTCTGGCACAGGTCGCGGCGCGCCGAGGTGAACAGGCGGCGGCCGAAGCCGAGGCCCTGATACTCGGGGCGCAGATAAAGCTCGTAGATCTCGCCGTCATAGAACAGGCTGCGCGCCCGGTTGCGGCCGTAGTTGGCGTAGCCCGCGACCTTGTCGCCGAACGCGAGCAGCGCGATGCGGCTACCCTTGCGGATCGCGCTGTTCCACCACCCGGGACCGCGGCGAGTGATCAGCTTGTCGAGTTCGAGGCCGGGAATGATGCCCTGATACGCGGCCCGCCACGCCTCGTCGTGTGTTTCCGCGATTGCCATCGCATCGGATGCTTTGGCACGTCGGATTTCTATCAGGACTGTGCTCATGCAGCGGAGTATGAGCAAGCGAGTCGCCGCGCTTCAAGTCCTACGTTTAACGCAATGTAAACCGTGTGGATTACCGGAGCGAAATCGCGGCGAAATTAGCTTCCGATGCTCCGCGCGAAGCCACAAAAGTTCTGACGTTTCGCGGGCATGTGGCGGCGGCGACACGCGGCGCGCCGAAATGCATCTTAAGATTTGGCGCGACGACTGATTCGCGAGACGAATCAGTGCTTAGGCGAAAAATTTCGGGCGCTTTCGCGAATCACCGGACGATTTTGATTCGCTTCCCGCCGCGCTGTTGTCCCCGCGCATTCACATGCCCGGTTCGTGACCTGCGGCCGCAGACGAAGGAGGCTGTTCAAAGACGGGGCGGCGTCGCCGCCCTCTCAGGCGTCGACGGCTTCCCGGCTGCGCTCATCGCGCTTGCGCTCGTTCGGATCCAGCAAGCGCTTGCGCAACCGAACCGATTTCGGGGTGATTTCGACCAACTCGTCGTCCTCGATGTATGCAAGTGCCTTTTCCAGCGTCATCCGGATCGGCGGGGTCAGGCGGACTGCCTCATCCTTGGACGTGGTGCGGATGTTGGTGAGCTGCTTGCCCTTAAGGACGTTGATTTCCAGGTCGTTGTCACGGGTGTGCTCACCGACGATCATGCCGCGGTACACCTTCCAGCCCGGCTCGATCATCATCGGGCCGCGATCCTCCAGCTTCCACATTGCATAGGCCACTGAGTCACCCTGGTCGTTGGAGATCAGAACTCCGTTGCGGCGGCCAGCGATGTCGCCCTTGTGCGGCCCATACGCATGGAACAGCCGGTTCATGATTGCGGTGCCGCGGGTGTCGGTCAGGAGCTCGCTCTGATAGCCGATCAGGCCGCGGGTCGGGGCGTAAAACATCAGCCGCACGCGGCCGCCGCCAGACGGCTTCATCTCGATCAGCTCGGCCTTGCGCTCGGACATCTTCTGCACGACGACGCCGGAGTGGACTTCGTCAACGTCGATCACGACCTCCTCGATGGGCTCCTCAAGCGAATCCTTGTCGTTGCGCTGCAGCAGAACCTTGGGCCGCGACACCGAGAGCTCAAAGCCCTCCCGCCGCATGGTCTCGATCAGGATGCCGAGCTGCAGCTCGCCGCGGCCGGCGACCTCCATCGAATCGCTCTCGTCGGATTCCCGGACGCGCAGCGCCACGTTGCCTTCGGCCTCGCGCAGCAGCCGGTCGCGAATCATGCGGCCGGTAACCTTGTCGCCTTCGGTTCCCGCCAACGGGGAATCATTGACGCGGAACATCATGGCCAGCGTCGGCGGATCGATCGGCTGCGCCGGGATCGGCTTTTCGACGTCCGGCGCGCAGATAGTGTGAGCGACGGTGGCGTTCGGCAGTCCTGCGATGGCGACGATGTCGCCGGCACTCGCCTCGTCGATCGGCACGCGCTCCAAGCCGCGGAACGCCAGCACCTTGGTCACACGGCCGCTCTCGATCACCTTGCCGTCGTGGTCGAGCACCTTGACCGGCTGGTTCGGCTTCACAGCTCCCGAGCTGATACGGCCGGTGATGATGCGGCCGAGATACGGGTTGGCTTCGAGGATGGTGCCAAGCAGGCGGAACTCTCCCGCCTCGATCACCGGTGGCTTGACGTGGCGCAGCACCAGGTCGAACAGCGGCTTCATGCCTTGGTCGGTCGGGCCTTCGAGCTTTTCCGCCATCCAGCCGAGCTTGGCCGAGCCGTACAGGATCGGGAAGTCGAGCTGCTCGTCGGTGGCGTCGAGCGCGGCGAACAGGTCGAACACCTCGTTCACGACTTCGACCGGGCGGGCGTCCTGGCGGTCCACTTTGTTGATGACGACGATGGGCTTGAGACCCATCTTGAGCGCCTTTGACACCACGAACTTGGTCTGCGGCAGTGGGCCTTCGGCAGCATCGACCAGCACCAGCGCACCGTCCACCATGTTGAGGATGCGCTCGACCTCGCCGCCGAAGTCGGCGTGGCCCGGCGTGTCGACGATGTTGATCCGAGTGTCCTGCCACTGGATCGACGTGGCCTTGGCCAGGATGGTGATGCCGCGCTCGCGCTCCAGATCGTTGGAATCCATCGCCCGCTCAACCTGGCGCTGGTTGTCGCGATAGGTGCCCGACTGCTGGAGCAGCCGGTCGACCAGCGTGGTCTTGCCGTGGTCGACGTGGGCGATGATGGCGACGTTGCGAAGGTCCATAGAGGTTCCGAAAATCGATTTGCGGGCCGGTTTCTAACGAAAACGGATGGCCTGAACGCCATCCGGACCGGACCCCGCTCTGTTGCGGCGCAATATAGTGATCGGCTAGGCGGAAGCAACCGCCGCGCGCGGCCGCGGCGGATTGCTCATCAGAACGGCCCGCCGGTCGGCAATCGCTGCCCGGGCCTGCTCGAACGACACCTGGAAGGCCGTCAGGGCGGTTTCGTCGAGGTTGTTGTTCTCGACCTTGCGGACCATGTCGCTGTGAATCTTGTCCGTTTCGGACTGCAACTCGTCGAGTGCTTGGATGGTCTCCGCCTTCCGCGCGGAGGAAATCAAGTCGAGCAACTGGTCGAGCGCCTTCATGCGGCGCATCCGGTCGTCGCTCTTGGTGTAGCTCATCAGGCCGGCCAATGCCGAGCCGAAGAATGAAACGATCATCAAGCCCCAATAGAGCAGGTCGTTGTAGCGATCGAAGAACGTTTTCAATTCGCCGTCGATGTAGGCGGCGGCGCCCGGATGCACCGGAACCGGACCGTCCTTCGAGGTGTCCGGCGTTTCGATTTTTGCGGAGGATGGCACGTCGGACGACAGCGTCTGGCGGATCGAGAACAAGTGTTTGGTGAAGTCGGCAACCACGTCCTCGCCCAGCTTCTTGCGGGCGACCAGGTAGTGATTGATGCCGACGGTTTCGATCGTCTCCTCGGGTTGCTGTGGTGAGCCACCGAATGCGCCGGCCTTGATCTCGGTTGCTTCGTAAACCGGGTTGCGTCCGGCGATGGCCTCGGACGCGTTAATCTCCAGGAACGTGGGCGGCTCCTTGCCGCGGGTCGAAGCCGCGATTGCATCGGCGGTGATCGAACTGCCGATCGGCCCGACGGCGAAAATGGCGTCGGCCTTGATCTTGGCATCGCGGATTGCGCTGCCGACGTTGTTCGGATCGAACTGAACGACGGTGACTTTGTCGGCGGTGTTCGGCTTGCTCTCCTCGTCGGCGGCGAGCACCACGATCTTATCGGGCGGAATGTTGTACTGCTGGAGGATCGCCCTCAGCATCATGATGTTGGTCGGCGCGCGGCCGACCACGCCGAGCCGGCGGCCCAACAGGTTTTCGACCTTTTCGATCTTGGGCAGTTTGGAGGCGGCCGCGGCGCGGCGTGCTGCTCTGGTCTTTGGCGTCGCGGCCGCTGTCTGCGCCGGCACGATAAACACCGCGACGTTCTTGCGCCAGATCGCGACGGTGAGCCCTTCCTTGGGCATTCCGATGTCGCGCCGCACGATGGCGAGGTCAGCTTCGCCCTTGTCGATCGCCATCATGGCGTCGCGGGTGCCGCTTTCCTTGATGATCGGTTTCAAGCGGACGCTGGCGCGGTCGCGCGCAAGCTGTTGCGCCATGGCGTTCACCACCTTGGCGTCCTCGCTGTTCGGCGGTCCGACCGCGATCGTCAGCGTCGTCGGTTGCGACATATATTGATAGGCGGCAGCGGCAAGACCGGCGCACAACAGCAGACTTGCGATGACGATAAGCCACGTGTGGCGCATCATCATCTTGAAGCGTAGTGACCAGCTTCGCTTGAGCGATTGCGGTGACATTTGGCCTGCGGCTACGAGCAATACGCGCGACAAACGGGCCGCCACGCGACCAGTCATAACACGGTCGCCGTGGACGGTTCCATGGTTCAAAGTCTGCACAATTTGTTCGTTGCACGATTAACCATAACCGCCGTGGCTATAGTTCAGGGTGTCACCAACTCGATCAAGCGCACGCCTCACCTGACGTGCCGAACCCTAGACGCAGGCTCGGGGTAGCGACCCCTTCAGGCGATTTCGCGTTAAGATGATGGCAGAGGAAAAAATTAGGAGGCGGCGATGGCCCAGAAATTGACAGGCCCGGCGAGGGATGACGCACTCAAATCGCTCAAGGCCTGGAGCGAGGTGTCGGGCCGCGACGCCATCACCAGGAAATTTGTCTTCAGGGATTTCAACGAGGCGTTCGGCTTCATGACGCGCGCCGCGTTGATAGCGGAGAAAATGGATCACCATCCGGAGTGGTTCAACGTCTACAAGACGGTCGAGGTGACGCTATCGACCCACGACGCCGGCGGCCTCACTGAGCTCGATGTCAAGCTCGCCACCGCCATGGACAAGCTGGCGGGACTGTAAAGCGTGCCTTGCCGCCGCCCCATTCCGTTCCCATCTCTGCGGCGGCGGCGTGTAGAGGATCGACGAGGATGAGCAGCACGGCGGAATGGAACGACGACCAGCGTTCGCGCGAGAAACTCAGGCGTGACGAGGCGTCGGTTCGCAAAGGCTTCTGGAAGAAGCTGCAGAAGTTCGCGGCGAAGCTTCCGATCGCCGAGGATGTGCTCACCGCTTACTACTGCGCGTTCGACCGCAACACGCCGAACCACGTGCGCGCAGCTCTGCTCGGCGCGCTCGCTTATTTCGTGCTGCCGATCGACGTGATGCCCGATCTCTTGCCGATCGTCGGCTTCAGCGACGATGCCGCGGTGCTGGCCGGCGCGATCCGGCTTGTCTGGGTGCACATCCAGCCGGCGCACCGCGAAGCCGCGCGCGAGGCGCTGACGCGATTGAACGACTAGGTCCGCAGGATCGCCTTGCCCATCACCTTGCGTGCCGCGATGTCGTTGAGCGCGCGTTTGGCGTCGGCCAGCGGATAGGTCGTGTGAACATGCGCGCTGAGCTTGCCCTCGGCGGTCCAGCGGACAAGGTCAGCCATGTTGGCGCGGTGCTCGTCCGGCGCGCGCTCGGTCCACGATCCCCAGAACACGCCGCGGATGTCGCAGCCCTTGAGCAGCGCGAGATTGAGGGGCAGCTTCGGAATTTCACCGGCGGCGAAGCCGACCACCAGGAAGCGCCCCTCCCAGGCGATTGCGCGTAGTGAAGCTTCGGCGTAGGACCCGCCGACCGGATCGTAGATCACATCGATCCCGTGCTTGCCGCCGAGCGTCTTGAGCGCGTCGCGCAGGTCCGATGTGGCGTAGTTGACCGTCTCGTCGGCGCCGTGCTTGCGGGCGAAGGCAAGCTTGTCGTCCGATGAGGCGCAGGCGATGACGCGCGCGCCCATCAGGTGGCCGAGCTCGACCGCAGCCAGGCCGACGCCGCCCGACGCGCCGAGCACCGCCAGCGTTTCGCCGCGCTTGAGACCGGCGCGGTTCTTCAGCGCATAATAGGAGGTGCCGTAGGTGACGCTGAGGCCCGCAGCGCGGTCGAAGTCAAGATTGTCGGGCAGTTTGGTCAGCCGGGTGGTGGCGATCGCCAGTTTCTCCCGCGCCGCGCCATAGCGGGCATAGCCGGTGACCCGGTCGCCGATTGCAAAGCCGGTTACGCCGGGCCCGAGGCTTTCAATGGTACCGGCGAACTCGGCGCCGGGCGAAAACGGAAAGGTGGGCTTGTACTGGTACTTTCCGGCGATGATCAGCGTGTCGAAAAAGTTGAGCGCGACGGCGTCGCTCCGGACCACGGCCTCGCCCGGTCCGGCGGCCGGGTCCGGCAGGTCGCCCAGTTCGAGATCATGCGGCGTGCCGTGGCGGGTGCAAAGAATGGCTTTCATGACGCGATAATCCAGGATTGACGCTCGTTCGCGGAGGCCAATGCGCGGTGGAGGCCTGCCCCCGCGACCTTAACAGCCTTCACATTCCTGATTTTGCCCATTATTCGCTATACCTGAACTGATTGATGCGCCGCCGCGCGGCGTCGCGGGCGAGGGCCAATGAACGTCAAACGACCTTTCAAACTGGTTCTGCCGCTGCTGGCCCTTGCGCTGGTGTTTTCGACTGTGGCTCCGGCGCAGCAGCAGCCTGCGCAGAAGCCGGCTCCGGCCAAGCCTGCGGCCGCCGCGCCCGCCAAGCCCGCTACCGCCGCCCCGGCCAAGCCCGCTGCTCCCGCCAGCCCGACCGCGCAGGCGACGCTCCTCGGCCAGTTCGGCGACTGGGGCGCGTACACCGCGACGCCCGGCGGTCGCAAGATCTGCTTCGCGCTGTCCAAGCCGACGTCTTCGGTCGACAACCCGCCGAACCGGCGCAAACCAAATATGACTGTCTACATGTTCGTTTCCTCGCGTCCTTCGGAAAAAGTGAAGGATGAAGTGTCAATGCTGGTGACCGGCTATCAGTTGAAGCCGAACGCCGATGCTACGCTCTCAGTGGGAAGCGCTAATTTCCCCATGTACACCCAGAACGATGGCGCGTGGGTAAAGAACACTGCCGAGGAGTCCAAGCTGCTCACCGCGATGCGCGGTGGGTCCGAAATGGTGGTCAAAGCGACGACCGCTCCCGGCACCCAGACCACCGACACGTTCTCGCTGAAGGGCGCCGCGCAGGCGCTCGATCGCGTCGCACAAGAGTGCAAGTAAAGTACGAGTAACGCGCGGCACAGGTCCGCGACGATTGATGACCGTCATGCTCAACACCGAAGCCGCGCTCGAGAAGACGCCGCTTGAGCGCTATGTGCCGCCGGCCAAACCATCGCTGGTCGGACTGACGCGCGCCGCGCTCGCCGAGGCGCTGGGCGCGATCGGCGTGAAGCCGGCGCAACAGAAAATGCGCGTGCAGCAAATCTGGCACTGGATCTATGTGCGCGGGGCGCAAAGCTTCGAGCAGATGACCAGCGTGTCGAAGGAGCTGCGCGCCGAGCTCGATGCGCATTACACGCTGGCGCGGCCCGAGGTGGTGGCGGAGCAGATTTCGGCCGACGGCACGCGGAAATGGCTGCTGCGGCTGCCCGGCGAGACGCCAGGCGAGCGGCCGCATGAGGTCGAGTGCGTTTATATCCCGGAGACCGACCGCGGCACGCTGTGTCTCTCCAGCCAGGTCGGATGTACGCTGAACTGCTCGTTTTGCCACACCGGCACGCAGCGGCTGGTGCGCAACCTGACGCCCGGCGAGGTTGTCGGCCAGGTGATGGTGGCGCGCGACCGGCTCGGCGATTTCCTCGGCGCTATCCCTCCCCCCAGGGGGAAGGTCGGCCGCCGAGCGCAGCGAAGGCGGACGGGGTGGGGTCCGCCTCGACATCTGCACCGACCCCACCCGGCTCCCCCGGCTCAAGGCCGGGGTCGCCACCCTCCCTCTCCGGGGGAGGAACGAGAAAAGTCTCCAATATCGTGATGATGGGGATGGGCGAGCCGCTCTACAATTTCGAGGCGGTGCGCGACGCGATCCAGGTCATATCGGACGGCGACGGTCTCAGCCTGTCGAAACGCCGCATCACGCTGTCGACGTCGGGCGTGGTGCCGATGATCGAGCGCGCCGGCACGGAGATCGGCTCGATGCTTGCCATCTCGCTCCATGCGGTGCGCGACGAGCTGCGCAACGAACTGGTGCCGCTCAACCGCAAATATCCGATCAAGGAACTGCTCGACGCCTGCCGCAACTATCCGGGCGTGTCGAACGCCAAGCGCATCACCTTCGAGTACGTGATGCTGAAGGGCGTCAACGACTCGCTCGCCGACGCCAAGGCGCTGGTGCGGTTGCTGCAAGGCATACCGGCCAAGATCAATTTGATCCCGTTCAATCCGTGGCCCGGCACCAAATACGAATGCTCGGACTGGGACCAGATCGAGAAATTTTCGGAGATCGTGTTCAACGCTGGTTATGCCTCGCCGGTGCGCACGCCGCGCGGCCGCGACATTCTCGCCGCTTGCGGCCAGCTCAAGAGCGTGACCGAAAAGCTGTCGGCGCGCGAGCGCATGGCGCTGCGCGCCATGGCGATGACGGACTAGTACCTCGGCACAGTGATTATGACTCTTTGGATGTGACGGGATAGGCGCGGCCCATTTTGGCGCGGGCTTTGTCGGTTGTGAACATCCATTTGATGCAGGCCCCGGCGCCGTTGCGCTGTCGTTCCCATGCGGCGATTTCGCTGACGAGGCGCTTTGGGTCGTCGATTCTGCGGTCCAGGCGCTGGCCGCGCAGGACGCCGATCTCGATCTCGACCATGTTGAGCCAGCTGGCATGCTCGGGGGTGTAGTGGAATTCCAGGCGACCCAAGATGCGCCGAGCTTCGGCGGGCGCGAATGCCTCATAGAGGGCGCCGGCCGAGTGGATCGACAGATTGTCCTGCACAACGCGGATGCATTCGGCATCGGGATAATGAACGTCGGTGAGCTCGCGCATGCATTGGGCGTAATCCACGGCCGCGCGCCGCTCGGTGACCTTGGCCTTGCGCCAGGGCCGGTTGACGTCGAGGACGACGAAGAGATTGACGGTGCCGTTGCGGCGATACTCGCAATCGTAGCGTTCGAGCTGGCCCGGCTCGGCCGGGATCGGCTGGCGTACCTCGCCGATGAGCTGGACCGGGCTCTCGTCGAAGCAGACCACCGGCCGCTTGGGATCGGGCGCTTCGGCATAAAGGTCGAGCACGTCTTCCATGCGGGCGACATATTCGCCGTCGACCCGGGGAATGCACCACATATCCTTGCGCCAGGGCTTGAGACCGTTTTCGACCAACCGCCGGCGCACCGTCTCGCCCGACAGGCTCTCGTGCTCGGTGAGCTTGACCATGGCGTCGGCCAGCAGTTCCAGCGTCCAGCGGGCGCGGCCTTCCGGAGGGTTCGCGCAGGCGGTTGCCACCAGCAGGGCTTCTTCCTTGCCGGTGAGCTTGCGCGCCGCTCCAGGACGTGGCTCCTCGCTCAGCGCTCGTTCCAGATTGCCTTCCACGAAGCGGCGCTTGGTCCGGTACACGGTGGAGCCGCCCACCGCCACGGTGCGGGCAATCTCCTCATCGCTGCTGCCGGCGTCGGCCGCCAGCAATATCTGGGCTCGCTTGAGCTTGCGGGCGGCGCGCTTGCCTTTGCTCAACATCGCGGTGAGTTCACAGCGTTCGGCTTGGCTCAGTTCGATTCGATAACGTACATTCATCTCGGCCTCCTTGTCGGAGAGCCGGACGAATCGCCAAATGAATCAAAAATCAGGCGCCGCTCGCCGCCTCAGCGGGCAAAGCTTCACCGAAAAGCAAGGCCAGTATCTGGCCTTCATCTACGCCTATTCGCGCATGTTCCGACGCGCCCCGGCCGAAGCCGACATGCAGCGCCACTTCAGCGTCAGTCCACCCTCGGTTACCAGATGGTCCTCACCCTCGAACGAGCCGGCCTGATCCGACGTCAACCCGGCGTCGCCAGAAGCATCGAACTCCTCGTTGCCCCGGAAAACCTGCCAATCCTAAAGTGATGGAAGATCAACCGGTCAAAACCTCTGTGTCGAGGTACTAGATGACTGTCGTCCGCTTTTTGTTCCGATTCTTGATCGTACCGTTTGCTGCCTGCGTCGCGATCTGCGTCGCCATGCTGTTCGTCATCTTCGCGCACTGGAACCGGTTCGTCGCGCTGGCGGGGACCAATCCCGCGCCACCCGACGACGCTGCGTTTTTTCTGCTGCTGCTGGCTCCGGCGCTGGTGATGTCAGCGGCGGTGGTGGCCATGCTGGCGCCGGCTGCGATTGGCGCGCTGATCGCGGAAGCCTTCGCGATCCGTTCTTGGATGTTCCACATCGCCAATGGCGGCCTATCGGCTTGGATCGGCTGGATCGTGCTGGAAGACGTCCGTAAGCCTTATGAGATATTCAACGAGCCGCTGATCGTCGCAGGTGCAGGCATCGCCGCCGGCTTTGCCTATTGGGCGATCGCTGGCTGGAGCGCGGGCTTCTGGAAACCAATGTTCGAGCAACCTGCAAAAGAAAATCGCCTCTCCGAGGAGAGGCGATGAAGGTGGCAGGAAAGTTTGCTCAGACAAGTGGCAGAAAACTTCTTGTTGGCCTGCAAATAATTTCGGTATTGCGTCAGCGGCGCGGCTGCTCGGCTCGCGCCGAGCTGGCTTCCAGCTTCTCCGCGAACGCGGCCACGGTCTTGGCGTAGACCAAGGCCTTGTTCCACTTGCGGATCACTTCGAAGTTGGCGGTGCCTTCGCCGTAAGGCTGGCGCGGCTGCTAGCCGTAGCCCTTGAAGTAGTTGGCGATCGAGGCGAGCGTGTCGGGAACGCTGCGGATCAGGTCGCGCTTGCCGTTGCCGTCGAAGTCGATGGCGAATTTGTTGTAGGACGAGGGCAGGAAGTGCGCCTGGCCGAGTCCATTTGTGAGGTTGAGCAGCGCGGCTAAGGCGAGCGGTTAACGCCCTTGCACGCTCCGCCATTCGCCCTATAGTCCGCGCGTTTTTCGGTCGGGCCGCGCATGGCCAGCCTAGAGGAGCCTTCCGTGGCCAAGGGCGACATCAAGAAAGTGGTGCTCGCCTATTCCGGCGGCCTCGACACCTCTATCATCCTGAAGTGGCTGCAAGCCACTTACGGCTGCGAGGTTGTAACCTTCACCGCCGATCTCGGCCAGGGCGAGGAGCTTGAGCCGGCCCGCGAGAAGGCGCTGCGCGCCGGCATCAAACCAGAGAACATTTTTATCGAAGACCTGCGCGAGGAGTTTGTACGCGACTTCGTGTTCCCGATGTTCCGCGCCAACACGGTCTACGAAGGGCAGTATCTGCTCGGTACGTCGATCGCGCGGCCGCTGATCGCCAAGAAGCAGATCGAGATCGCACAGAAGGTCGGCGCCGGTGCCGTCTGCCACGGCGCGACCGGCAAGGGCAACGATCAGGTTCGCTTCGAGCTGACCTATTACGCGCTTGAGCCGTCGATCAAGATCATCGCGCCGTGGCGCGAGTGGGCCTTCAAGGGCCGCGAGGATCTGCTCAAGTTCGCGCGCGACCACCAGATCACGATTGCCAAGGACAAGGAAGGCGAGGCGCCGTTCTCGGTCGACGCCAACCTTTTGCACTCATCGTCCGAGGGTAAGGTGCTGGAAGATCCCTCCAAGGAGGCGCCGCCGATCGTCTATCAGCGCACCATCTCGCCGATGGAGGCGCCCGACAAGGTGACCGAAGTCCGGATCGGCTTCGAGCGCGGCGACGCGGTGAGCCTCGACGGCGAAAAGCTCTCGCCGGCGACACTGCTCGCCAGGCTCAACGATCTCGGCAAGGCGAACGGCATCGGCCGGCTCGATCTGGTCGAGAACCGTTTCGTCGGCATGAAGTCGCGCGGCGTCTACGAGACGCCGGGCGGAACCATCCTGCTGGCGGCACATCGCGGCATCGAGTCGATCACGCTTGATCGCGGCGCGGCGCATCTCAAGGACGAGCTGATGCCGCGCTACGCGGAACTGATCTACAACGGTTTTTGGTTCGCGCCGGAGCGCGAGATGCTGCAGGCCTTGATCGACAAGAGCCAGGAGCACGTCGCCGGCGAGGTGCGGCTCAAGCTTTATAAAGGCAACGTGATGGTAACCGGCCGCGAGAGCGCCAACTCGCTCTACTCCTCGACGCTGGTCACCTTCGAGGACGATCGCGGCGCCTACGACCAGAAGGACGCGGCGGGCTTCATCCGGCTCAACGCACTGCGGCTGCGCACGCTCGGCCAGCGCAACAAGAAGCCGAAGAAGTAACGGCTGGCGGCGCCGCGCGGCGCGTCACATAATTCCGGCTCAATGAGGGCAAGAGATGGCTCACGACGTCTATCTCGTCGGCAGTGTGCCGATGGAGAATTCCGAACAGGTGTTCGAGGCTGTGAGCGGCGCGCTCGGGCGGCGCATCAAGCGCATTCCCGATGGCGAGACCGGCGAGCGCGGCGACTGGATCACCTGGCTCGAGCCGGTGTTTGCAGCGAGCCCGGCGCTGCAGAAGTCGGGCGAGTTCTTCCGCGTCCACGCCACCGGTACTGGCCGCGAACGCTACGCGCTCAAGCCCGGCCGCAAGCCAGAGGACGTGCATTTCGAGAACCTGCACTACGCCGACTTCGCCAAGGAATTGTTCGCGGTTTTCAAGCGGCTGAAGGCCGCCGGCAAGATCGCGAAAGAAACAAAATTCCAGATCGACCTGGTGCCGGCGCACTCGGTGATCTGGCTTTATCTGGTCGATGCGCTGCATGCGCCGATCGATCCGATCTACAACGAGGCGGTAAAGTGGGAGATCGACAAAATCGCGGCAGCGCTGCCGCATGACGAGATCGCGATCCAGTTCGACGTCGCGTCCGCGGTGTTCGCGCGGCTGGAGCGCAACCAGGCGAGCAGCTACGGCCGCACCAAGGAAGAAACGCAGCAGACCTTCAGCAATATCCTGATCGATCTCGGCAACCACGTGCCGGGCGACATCGATCTGCTGTTCCATCTCTGTTACGGCGATTCCAACCACAAGCACGTGGTCGAGCCGACCGACATGGCCGACATGGTCGAGTTCGCCAACCGCGTCAGCCGCCAGATCAGGCGGCCGATCCAGCTCATTCACATGCCGGTGCCGCGAAATCGGGCCGACGACGCCTACTTCGAGCCGCTGCGGAATTTGGAGCTACGGGCGGAGACGCAGCTTTGCCTCGGCCTGATTCACCACACCGACGGGTTGGGGGGGACCAAGCAGCGGCTTAACGCTGCGCGGAAGTACGTGAGGGATTTCGCGGTCGGGACCGAGTGTGGTTTCGGACGGCGCGATCCGAAGACGATACCGGAGTTGCTGCGCATCCATGCGCAGGTTGCCGAACTGGATTAGAGCGGCGTCCGAAAACGGGCGCTGAAAAGGGAGGGAATGATGATCAGACGCCATGCGCTTGCGCTCGCCGTGCTCGCCGCGCTGACAGCCGCGGCCGTTCCGGTCCGTAGCCAGGACTTTCCCAATCGCCCGGTCCGCATCATCGTGCCGACCGCGCCGGGCGGCATGTCAGACATCCTGAGCCGCGCCTTCGCCGCCAAGGTGCAGGATCGCACCGGCAAGGTGATCGTGGTGGAGAACCGCACCGGCGCCAACGGCGTGCTGGCGGCCGACTACGTCGCCAAGTCCGCGCCGGATGGCTACACGATCTATCTCGGCTTCCGTGGCACCAATTCGGTGCTGCAGCATCTCGACGCCAAGCTGCCGTACAATCCGGACAAGGACTTCGCGCCGGTGGTGTTCCTCGCCACCGGGCCGACCGTGCTGGTGGTGCACCCGTCCGTGCCCGCGAACACGGTCAAGGAGCTGATCGCGCTCGCCAAGACCAAGCCGGGCGGGCTGAGCTACGCCTCGGCCGGCATCGGAACCACGCCGCATCTCGTCGCTGAGCAGTTCAAGCTCTACACCGGCACCGACATCACCGGCGTGCAGTACCGCGGCGCGGCGCCGGCCAACCAGGACGTGCTGGCGGGCCATGTGCCGATGACCTTCGACCTGATCGGCAATGCCATGAACAACATCAAGGAAGGCAAGTTCCGCGCGCTCGGCCTCACCGCGCGGCAGCGCTCGCCGCTGTTGCCGGACGTGCCGACCATGCAAGAAGCGGGATTGCCTGAGATGGAAGCGGGCGCATGGTTTGCATTCTTTGCGCCGGCGGGAACGCCGCACGCCGCGATCGACTGGCTGAACCGCGAGGCCAACGCAATCTTCACCGCGTCCGACGTCAGCGGCCGCTTCACCAATGCGGGAATGACGCTGCCGCTTGGTTCGCCGGAGAGTCTGGGCAAACACGTCGAGGCGGACAGCAAGCGCTGGAGCGAAGTGATCCGCAAGGCCGGGATCAAGCTGCAATAGTAGCGCAGCCAAATGAAAGGCCGGGCCGCGTCGCGCCGGCCCGTTGTTTTTGTTCTTACTGTTTCCCGGCCAGCAACGGCGTGATGCGGCGCACCGTGACGCGGCGGTTCCGCTCGTCCGGCCCCTGCACCGGCACCTTGAGTTGCTGCTCGCCGTAGCCTTGTGTGGTCAGGTTCTCGGGCGGGACCTGGAACTGCTCGGTCAGCGCGACCGCCACCGCCTCGGCGCGGCGGTCCGAGAGCGACAGGTTGTCCTCCTCGGTGCCGACCGCGTCGGTGTGTCCCTCGATCAGGAACACCTCGTTGGCGTTGGCGTCCGTCACCTGCCGGATTGCGTTGGCGATCGCTTCGAGTTGGCCGTACTGGTCCTGCCGCAATTCGAACGAGCCAGTGTCAAAAGTCAGCGTGTTGATGTCGACGCTACGCATCCGCTGGCGCAGCGCCGGGGTGTAGCGGATTTCGTCGAGCGTGTAGGGCCGCTCGACGACATCGACCGGCGGTGCGGCGAGCGTGTCGTACAGCATGGCCGGCGGTGCATAGCGCGTGTCGACGATGTACTGCTCGGGTGGAAGGGTCACGACCGGCGGCGGCACGTTGGCCAAGTAGGCAACGCCCAATCCGGCGGCTAGGCCCGCTGCAACGCCGATTCCGATCGCGGCGCCGGTACCGATGCGCGGCCGGCTGTTCTCGAACATCACGTACTCGCGGCCGAACTGGTCGCGGCGCACGCGCCGCACCAAGCGGCCACTGTCGTCGGTGACGTTGATGATGCGCGTGCCGTCGGGCCGCACCGCGATGGTGCGGAGCTCGCCGCCGCGACGCTCGGCGATCATGTTGCGCGCGCCGTAGCGGAAGCGGTCGCTCTCGTCGCGGCGGATGACGGTGACGTTGCCTTCCCTGATGATGGTGCGGCCGGGCTCGCGGATGATGGTGCGGTCGCCCTCGCGGACTTCGCGCCGTTGTGCGCGGACATCGTCGACCCGCCGCACGTTGGCTGGCGTCGCGGTGGGCGCCACTGCAGCGGCTGTCGCCGGTGCGGCGGCAGCGCCTGGAGTCGGCCTGCCGCCGGGGCCGCGAACCGCCCCGGCCGGGGGCGGCAGCACGACGGGTTTCGCCACCGGCACCGGCTGACCGGGTTGCACGAACGGCCGCGCCGGTGGTGCGGCAACCACCGCCGGAGCCGGAGCACCCGGCGTAGCGGTTGCGGGCGATGCGCCAGGTGTTGGCTGCGGTCCGCTTGGGCCACCAGGTCTCCGGCCATCCCAGCGTTGCTGCGGAGAGGCGGTTGGTGCAGCAACAGGCTGAGTCGATATGGCCGGAGCGGCTGGCGGTGCTGCTGGCGCGGCGGTCGGAGCGGGTGTCGCAGCCGGCGGGGTCGCGGGAGCAGCGGCTGGCGCCGGCGCAGCAGGAGCCGGCGCAGCAGGAGCCGGCGTAGCAGTTGCGGGCGCTGCGCCCGGTACGGGCTGCGGTCCGCGCGGTCCGCCGGGACCGTCAGGTCGCCGGCCGTCCCCGCGTTGCTGCGGAGACGCGGTTGGCGATGTTGGCGCAGCAGCAGGCTGAGACGATACGGCCGGAGCGGCTGGCGGTGCCGCTGGCGCACCGGTCGGCGCGGGTTTTGCATCTGGCGGGGCGGCGGGAGCAGCAGCGGGCGCCGGCGCAGCAGGAGCCGGCTTCGGCGGTGCGGCCACGGGTGGTGGCGCGACGGGTGCCGGCTGCGGCGGCGCTGCCAAGGGTGGCGGTGCTGCCGGCCTCGGTGGCGCGGCAACCGGCGGGGGTGGTGGTGCTGCTGGCTTCGGTGGCGCGGCAACCGGCGGGGGTGGTGGTGCTGCCGGCCTCGGTGGCGCGGCAACCGGCGGGGGTGGCGGTGCTGCCGGCCTCGGTGGCGCGGCAACCGGCGGGGGTGGTGGTGCTGCCGGCCTCGGTGGCGCGGCAACCGGCGGGGGTGGCGGTGCTGCCGGCCTCGGTGGCGCGGCAACCGGCGGGGGTGGTGGTGCTGCTGGCTTCGGTGGCGCGGCAACCGGCGGGGGTGGTGGTGCTGCTGGCTTCGGTGGCGCGGCAACCGGCGGGGGTGGTGGTGCTGCTGGCTTCGGTGGCGCGGCAACCGGCGGGGGTGGTGGTGCTGCTGGCTTCGGTGGCGCGGCAACCGGCGGTGGCGGTGGCGGCGCTGGCTTCGGTGGCGCAGCACCCGGCTTCGCTGGCGGCTTCTTTTGGGGATCGACCTCCGGCGTCTGGGCGTGCGTCACGCCTGCCGACATCGGCGCCATGATCGAAACAGGCGGCAACAGCGCAAGCGTTGGGACGAACGTCCCGGCGAGCAGAAGGCTCTTTAGCGTCATGGTGATCCTCGGTGAGCGCGATCCGCGCTGAGTATTCACGCCACATAGGTAGCAACGCCAGATCATCACAGTCCAAAGCAAAGGCGAATTTGTGGAATTAAACTGAGCAACCGTTCATGTTGCGGCGCGGTCAAAACTCGAACACACGCACGTCGTAGCTCGGGGCCACCAGGCAGCGGCCATGCTCTTCCAAATCTGCGGTGACAGTGCGTTTGGGGAGGTTCCTGCAGCGAAAGGTCTACCGTTGTGGTCGGGACTTCCTACATGGATGCCGATTGTGCTGGGAGGTTTTGCAGATGATCTACATCTTGGCCGTCTTCGTGCCACCGCTCGCGTTGCTACTCAACGGGCAGCCGTTCTCGGCGGTGCTCAACTTCGTGCTGATCGTGCCGTGCATTCTGTTCGGCCTGGTGTTCCCGGTGCTGTTCGTGGTGCCGTCGGCGCACGCCATCATCGCGATCTACATGAAGCGCGAGGACCGCAAGCATCGCGAGATCGTGGACACCATCGAGCGGCACGGTCCGCCGCCGGGTCGGAAGCCTTAAAGCATAATCTTTTCGCGCCTGCGCGAAGCCCATTCGCGGAATTTAATTTTGGCTTGATGCTTCGGCGGGCGAAGGCAGGCCGGAAAAGATCATGCTCCCTTATGCAGGCGCGTGACAGACGGCTTCGATGTTGTGGCCGTCGGCATCGAGAACGAACGCAGCGTAGTAGTTTGGATGGTAATGCGGGCGCAGGCCCGGCCCGCCGTTGTCCTTGCCGCCGGCCGCTAACGCGGCGCGGTGAAACGCATCGACGCTGGCGCGATCCTTGGCGACGATCGCGACATGCAGCGGCTTCTCCAGCTTGCCTTCGCCGCCGATCCAGAAGTCCGGCTTGCCGCCGATGCCGTAGCCCGCGGCGGGATAGCCGCTGGTGTTTGTCTCCCCGGGCACTTCCATGACCAGCGTGTAACCGAGCGGCGCCAGCGCCTTCGTGTAGAAGGTCTTGGCGCGCTCGTAGTCCGAAACTGCGAAGCCGATGTGGTCGATCATGAGTCTCTCGACAACGGCTGGATTTGTCGAAACGACGGCGGCCTATGTCTGCCGTTCCACCATCTTCAGCTTGATTTCGGCGATGGCTTTCGCCGGGTTAAGGCCCTTCGGGCATGCCTTGGCGCAGTTCATGATGGTGTGGCAGCGGTAGAGCCGGAATGGGTCTTCGAGATTGTCGAGCCGCTCGCCGGTTGCCTCGTCGCGGCTGTCGCCGATCCAGCGGTTGGCCTGCAGCAGCGCAGCGGGACCGAGATAGCGCTCGCTGTTCCACCAGTAGCTCGGGCACGAGGTGGAGCAACACGCGCAGAGAATGCACTCGTAGTGGCCGTCGAGCTTCTGGCGATCCTCGTGGCTCTGCTTCCATTCCTTCTCGGGCGTCGGCGTGGAGGTTTGCAGCCACGGCTGGATCGACGCGTACTGCGCGTAGAAGTTCGTCATGTCCGGCACTAGGTCCTTGACCACCGACATATGCGGCAGCGGGTAGATGCGGATCGGACCGTTGATCTCGTCCATGCCCTTGGTGCAGGCGAGCGTGTTGGTGCCGTCGATGTTCATAGCGCAAGAGCCGCACACGCCTTCGCGGCAGGAGCGGCGAAACGTCAGCGTCGGATCGACCTTGTTCTTTATCCAGATCAGCGCGTCGAGAACCATCGGCGCGCAATCGTCGCGATCGACGAAGTAGGTATCGATGCGCGGGTTGGCGTCGTCCTCCGGGTTCCAGCGATAGACGCGGAATGGTGTAACGTTGCGCGCGCCGGCCGGGCGTTTCCAGATCTTGCCCTCGGTGATCTTGGAGTTCTTTGGCAGAGTGAGTTGGACCATGGCAGCCTCGTTTCGCGCCTTTAGGCGTCGGGGAGTTCGAAAATGGTGTTCATGCCGTGCTCTTCCATGCGCACGCGGTAGCCGCGCGCAACGCACAGGTCGCGGATCGCGCCGGTCCACGCTTCGAGGATCAGGAGGCGCGGCCACAGCGAGCGCGGCGCATTATCGAAGAATGGCGGCAGCACGCGGTCCTCGAAGCCCTCGATATCCATCTTCATGGCGTCGATGCGGCCGAAGCCCGCGGCAACAACCATGTCGTAGAGCGGCTTGATTGGCACGTCGAACGACGAGCCTTGCGCATTGGCCATGCTCTCGCCTTCCGGGTAATAGGCACCGGTGCCGAAGGCTGCGCCGGCTGCGGCGTTCTCGACAGTCACGTTGTGAATCTTGTTGGCGGCGACGTTGAACTTGAGCCGATTGGCGTAAATCGGGTTCGCCTCGACCGCCAGGATTGTCGCGTCCGGCGCCCAGGACTTCACCGCATAGACATAGATGCCGGCGTTGGCGCCGACGTCGACGAAATGGAATCCGGGCCGCGCCGCGGCGCGAAGCTGCGCCAGCTCGCGGTGGTCGTAGTCGTGGATGTGCAGCAGCATCTTCTTTTCGACGAAGTACGGGCCGTAGTGGTGCAGCCGCTGCTTGATGCCGAAGCGCTCGACATCGACTGGGCCTGGGCGGATGCCTTCGATCATCTGGCTGATCATCCAGCGCAGGCTGCCGCGGCCGAGCGCGGTGTTCTCCGCGAGCCCGATCAGCAGCGATTGCAGCGCGGTCGGCGCGTAGGCGCCGAACGGTGGCTGCTGTGCGGCCGGGGCGTCGAAACCCTGGTCCGCCGGAATGCGGGCGGCTGCGTTCACATCGGCCTCAATACACGCGAGCTTTGGGCTCGACGTAGGCGACGTCGTTGGTGAGCGTGTAGGTGTGGACCGGGCGGTAGTCGATCTTCACGTTGCCCTTGCTGTCGATCCACGTCAGCGTGTGCTTCATCCAGTTCTTGTCGTCGCGATCCGGATAGTCCTCGCGCGCATGCGCGCCGCGGCTTTCGGTGCGGTTGACCGCGGCGTCCATCGTCACCACGGCCTGCGCGATCAAGTTGTCGAACTCGATCGTCTCGATCAGGTCTGAGTTCCAGATCAGCGAGCGGTCGGTGATGCGGACGTCGGACGCGGCTGCGAACGTGTCGTGGATCAGCTTCTTGCCTTCCTCCAGCACTTCGCCGGTGCGGAACACCGCGCAGTTGCTCTGCATCACCTTCTGCATCTTGAGGCGAAGCTCGGCAGTCGGCGTGCCGCCGTTGGCGTTGCGCAGCCGATCGAGGCGCGACAGCGCCAGATCAGCAGAGTCTTTCGGCAGTTCGGGTTGCTTGTCGCCCGGCGTGAGGATGTCGGCGCAGCGCAGCGCTGCGGCGCGGCCGAACACCACAAGGTCGATCAACGAGTTGGAGCCGAGCCGGTTCGCGCCGTGCACGGAGACGCAGCCGGCTTCGCCCAGCGCCATCAGGCCCGGCACGATGGTGTCGGGGTCGCCGCCCTTCTTGGTCAGCGCCTCGCCGTGATAGTTCGTGGCGATGCCGCCCATGTTGTAGTGCACCGTCGGCAGCACCGGCACCGGTTCGCGCGCCAGGTCGACGCCGGCGAAGATGCGCGCGCTTTCCGAGATGCCCGGCAGCCGTTCGTGCAGCACCGCCGGATCGAGATGATCGAGGTGCAGGAAGATGTGGTCCTTGTTCTTGCCGACGCCGCGGCCCTCGCGGATCTCAATCGTCATCGAACGTGACACCACGTCGCGCGAAGCGAGATCCTTGGCGGATGGCGCGTAGCGCTCCATGAAGCGCTCGCCTTCGGAGTTAACGAGATAGGCGCCTTCGCCGCGCGCGCCCTCGGTGATCAGGCAGCCCGCGCCGTAGATTCCGGTCGGATGGAACTGCACGAACTCCATGTCCTGCAACGGCAGGCCGGCGCGCAGCACCATGGCGTTACCATCGCCGGTGCAGGTGTGCGCCGAGGTGCAGGAGAAGTAAGCGCGGCCGTAGCCGCCGGTGGCCAGAATCGTGGTCTGGGCGCGGAAGCGGTGGATCGTGCCGTCATCCATGCACAGCGCCACGACGCCGCGGCAGCGGCCCTCGTCGTCCATAATCAGGTCGATGGCGAAATACTCGACGAAGAACTCCGCCGCGTGGCGGAGCGCCTGGCCGTACATGGTGTGCAGCATGGCGTGGCCGGTGCGGTCGGCGGCCGCGCAGGTGCGCTGCGCCGTGCCTTTGCCGAAGTGCGTAGTCATGCCGCCGAACGGACGCTGATAGATCTTGCCGTCTTCCTCGCGGCGGGAGAACGGCATGCCCCAGTGCTCGAGCTCGTAAACCGCGGCCGGGGCCTCGCGGACCATGTACTCGATCGCGTCCTGGTCGCCGAGCCAGTCGGCGCCCTTGACGGTGTCGTACATGTGCCAGCGCCAGTCGTCCTCGCCCATGTTGCCGAGCGATGCGGCGATGCCGCCTTGCGCGGCGACCGTGTGCGAACGGGTCGGGAACACCTTGGTGATGCAGGCGGTGCGCAGCCCCGCCTCGCTGCAGCCGACCACGGCGCGCAGCCCCGCGCCGCCGGCGCCAACCACCACCACGTCGTAGCTGTGGTCCTCGATCGGATAGGACCGGCCGTTGACCTTGGGTGCGCGGTCTGCGCCGTGGCCTGCCATCGCTAGAGCCCGAATGAGAGTTTGAGAATGGCGAACACCGCGGTGAGCCCGACGGCGCACGAGAAGAACGTGTTGCTCATCAGCGCGGCGTATTTCGGCAGCTCGTCATGCACGTAGTCCTCGATGATGACCTGCATGCCGAGCCACATATGATAGATGCTGACCAGTACGAACAGCAGCATGCCGATCGCGACCGGCGACGAGCCGAGAATCTGCACGACTGCGGCGTGATTGCGTCCCAGCAGGCCGATCACCACGAAGATCGCGCCGATGGTCAGCGGAATGAGCGCAACCGAGGTGAGACGCTGGTGCCAGAAGTGCCTGGTGCCGGACCGCGCTGCGCCGAGATAGCGGACGCGCGACAGCGGCGTGCGAATGGAGGACTTGGGATCGCTCATCGGATGCCTCCCGTGGTGAGGTAGCCGATAAACCAGAGGATGATGGTCAGCCCGATCGACCCGATCAGGGTTGCGACCGTGAGCCATTCGCGCTCGACCGGGCCGTAGCCGTAACCGGTGTCCCAGATCAGATGCCGGATGCCGCCGAGCATGTGGTGAATGAGCGCCCAAGTGTAACCGAATAGAACGAGGCGGCCGAGCACCGTCTCCATGACCCACTGCACGTTGGCGTAGGCGTTCGGTCCCGCCGCAGCGGCGGTGAGCCACCACACCAGCAGCAGCGTGCCGAAATAGAGCGCGCCGCCGGTGATGCGATGCACGATCGACATCGTCATGGTCAGCGTCGGGCGATAGATTTGCAGATGCGGCGAGAGCGGCCGGTCCTTGGCGGCGGATGGTTTTGCCTCGGCCATGATCACTCTCCGGGATACAGCCGTTCTACAGGTGGTAGTCGAAGCCCACTGGCGCCGCAACGCCGCAGGGTTCACCGGCCAAGCCTGTGGCGCGGGACGGCGTCCCGTCTCTCGAATTAGAACAAGAGGTCTTGCAAACTTCGTCGAAAACGAAGAATGATCCCGTAGCGCAAGGCTTTCAATCACTTTTTCCCGTAGTCTTCCTTCGTGATAGGAGAAGGCTGGCATGCGGTTCGATCTTGCCGACCTGAGCCTGTTTCGCCACGTGGTGGAGGCGGGCAGCATCACCCACGGCGCCGAGCGGGCGCATCTCGCGCTGGCGGCGGCCAGCACGCGCATCCGCAACATGGAGGAGACGCTGGGAGCTCCGCTGCTCGTGCGCGGTCGGCACGGCGTCGCGACAACGCAAGCCGGCCGGACGCTGCTCCAGCATGCCCGCATCATGCTGGCGCAGGCGGAACGGCTGCGCGAGGACCTTAGCTCCTATGCCGGCGGGCTCGCCGGTCAGATCCGGGTACTCTCCAACACCAACGCGCTAACCGAATTTCTGCCGGAAACGCTGAGTTCGTTCCTGGCGAGCCATCCCAACGTCAGCGTCGATCTCGAAGAGCGGCTGTCCGACGAGATCGTCGGCCTAATCGCGGAGGGCGTCGGCGACATCGGCATCGTCGCGGCGACCGTCGATACCAGCCGGCTCACCACCTATCCGTTTCGCACCGACCGCTTCGTGCTTGTGGTGGCGCAGGACCATCCGTTCGCCAGCCGCGCGAGCGTCGATTTCGCCGACGTGCTGGACCTTGAGTTTGTTGGGCTTGAGCGCTCCAGCGCGGCGCAGCGGTTCTTCGCAGACCATGCCAGTCGGCTTGGCCGGACACTGCGTCTGCGCGTGCAGCTCCGCAGCTTCGATATGGTGTGCCGGCTGGTCGAGCACGGCGTCGGCGTTGGTATTGTGCCGGAGACCACGGCACGCCGCGCCGTGAAGGCGATGGGAATCAGGGTGATTGACCTGACCAATGCATGGGCGCTGCGCGAGCTCACCATCTGCGTGCGCGACTTCGATGCCTTGCCTCCGTATGCGCGGCAGCTTGTCGAGCACATGCGGGCCCGCCCGAACTAGAGGCTTGCCTGTGGGAAGCGGGAACCGGTCCCGCCCGATGGCCGTTGTCTTGCGTCCGGGGGCTGCGATGGAGCCCGACCATGCGTGTTTTGAAGCATTTCCTGATGGCGGGGGTTGCCGCCAGCCTTGCCGTCGCGATTTCCATGCCTGCTTCCGCCGAAATGGCCAACGCCGCGCTCAAGGACAAGAGCGGCAAGGCGGTGGGCGATGTCGATCTGAGCCAGACTCCGAACGGCGTGCTGCTCAAGCTCTCGATCAAAGGGCTGACGCCGGGCGAGCATGCCTTCCACATTCACGCGGTCGGCAAGTGCGAGGCGCCGTTCGATTCCGCTGGCGGGCACTTCAATCCTGGCGGTCACAAGCACGGCATGATGACAGGCCAGGGGCATGCCGGCGACATGCCCAATCTTCACGTCCTGCAGAGCGGCGACCTGACCGTGGAAATTCTCAATTCCGCGATCACGCTAGAGAAGGGCAAGCCGAATTCGGTGCTCGACGCCGATGGCTCCTCGATCGTCATCCACGCCGGACCCGACGACTACAAAAGCGATCCCGACGGCAAGGCCGGCGAGCGTATCGCCTGCGGCGTGATCCAGGCGAGCGGCGCGCCGGCAACGGTCGGCGGCCAGCCCAAAAACTAACGCGGGATCAGCGCCCAATAGTCCAGATCGAGGATGACGGCGGGATCGTACCCGTCGCCATCCTTCAACGGAAAGTCGGGGCACGGCCGGTCCTTTGTGACCACGGTGCGCAGCCGCAACGCGCCGACGTCGTCGCGTCCCGGCAGTTCGCTCGTCGCCAGCACCTCGGTCCAGGCGTACACCGTCAGTCCGGCGAATAGCGGCGCGACGTGGCGGCCGCCGTTGATGGCGGTGATGTGGAACGCATTTTCGAGGCCGTTGAAGGACAGTGCGCGTGCCAGCGAAATAGCGTGCCCGCCATAGACAAGGCGGCGGTTGAACCGGCTCTGCGCTGCAGCGAACTGATCGAAGTGAATGCGCGCGGTGTTCTGATAAAGCCGCGTCGCCGTCTGGTGCTCGGCCTCCTCCACCGTGATGCCAGCGACGTGGTCGATTTTCTCACCGGGCTGGTAGTTGGCAAAGCGATAGGGACTACCGGCCAACTCAAGGTCGTAAGCCTTCACGTCCAGCGGAGGACAGGCTGCGCCGAGCAGCTTCGGTTCGACCGCGGTGAGAAGCCTCGGCACATGATCGCCCGGCGGCGGCGCCTTGGCGTCGCGTTTGTTGACCATCACCCAGCGCACGTATTCGAGCACAGCGGTGCCATCCTGCTTGAAGCCGCGGGTGCGGACGTAAACCACGCCGGTCTTGCCGCTGGAGTTTTCCTTCAGCCCGATCACCTCGGACGTCGCGGTCAGCGTATCGCCCGGATAGACGGGGTTGAGAAACTGGCAGTTCGCGTAGCCGAGGTTGGCGACCGCGTTGCGTGAGACGTCCGGCACCGATTTGCCGAACACCACGTGAAACACCAGCAGGTCATCGATCGGCGCGTCGCGGTAGCCGATAGCCTTGGCGAACGCGCTGGAGGATTGAACCGCGAAGCGTCCGCCGAACAGCCCGGTGTAGAGCGCGACGTCGCCCACGGTCATGGTGCGCGGCGTGGCGTGGCGGATGGTCTGGCCGAGGCGGAAATCCTCGAAAAAATTGCCGGCGCTGGTCTTGGTCATGGCTTCCTCAGACGATACGCACCCGGCACGCCCTTATAGCGCATTTTCGATTGTCACGAAGCCGTGAGAATGCGGTGCCGATCGTCACGGAAAGCTGAGGCGCGCGTTTATGGAGCCGCTGACAGGAGAGACATGCTGCCTTTCTAGAAATGACGGAGGGTGATCATGACGAAGCAGCTTTTGTTCTCGACGATGGTGTCGGTCGGGCTTGCTTTGCCCCGGAGGCGATGGCGCAAGCCACCAGCATGGGAAAGCCGGCCATGAAGGACGACAAGATGGCGAAGGACAAGAAGTCCGACGGCATGGCCAAGCCGGCCACCACCGGCATGCAGAAGCCGGATGCCATGATGGACAAGAAGGACAACATGTCCTCCGACAAGATGAAGAAGTAGTTCCTCCGAGTGCCGGGCCCGAAGGCTCCCCCAGCCTTGCGGGCCCGGCGCTTTTCGGCAAACTGGAGCGCATGGCAAGCGCCGACGCAGCCGCGCCTCCGGCCGCCGCGACCGTTCACCCGCGCTGGGTGCGAATCACGCACTGGCTCAACGCGATTGCCGTGATCGTGCTGATCGGCTCGGGCTGGGAAATCTATAACGCGTCGCCGCTGTTCCCGTTCCGGTTTCCGAAATCGATCACGCTCGGCGGCTGGCTCGCTGGCGCGTTGCTCTGGCACTTCGCGGCGATGTGGCTGTTGGCGATCAACGGCATGATCTATCTGACGTTGGGATTTGTCACCGGGCGGTTCCGCCGCAAGCTGTGGCCGATCCGGCCGTCCGAGGTGATTGCCGACACCAAGGCGGCGTTGACGTTCAAGCTCTCGCACGACGATCTCTCGGTCTACAACGCGGTGCAGCGGCTGCTCTACGCGGGCGTGATCGTTGCCGGCGTGGTGATCGTGCTGTCAGGGCTGGCGATGTGGAAGCCGGTGCAGTTGCAGGAGCTCGCCGCGCTGTTCGGCGGCTACGAGGCGGCGCGTTACGTGCATTTCTTCGCCATGGTGGTGATTGTCGGATTTCTGGTCATTCATATCGTGCTGGCGATTGTCGTACCGCGCAGCTTGAAGGCCATGGTCGTGGGACGCTGACCAATGAAGCGCATCCGCAAACTCATTCCCGGCGTCGATCGCGATCTGCTCATCAAGGACGCCGCCAAGCTGATGCCCGAGCCGTCGCGGCGCGCGTTCCTGCGCGGCGGCGCGAGCCTCGGCGCGCTGACCTTCCTGACCGGCTGCGATGTCGTCGATGGCGTGTCGGCGGAGAAAGTACTGCGGAGGATTTCGCGCTTCAACGATGGCGCGCAGGCCTGGCTTTTCAATCCCAGCAAGCTTGCGCCGACCTATCCCGAGAGCGCGATCACCAAGCCGTTTCCGTTCAACGCCTACTACCAGGAAGACGAGGCGCCAGAGGTCGATCCGGCGACGTTTCAGCTCGAGGTCGGCGGGCTGATCGACAACAAGGAGCCGTGGACGCTGGAGCGGCTCTACGCGCTGCCGCAGGAATCGCAGGTGACGCGATTGATCTGCATCGAGGGCTGGAGCGCGATCGGCAAATGGACTGGCGTTAGGCTCTCGGAGTTCCTGCGCCGGCTGGGCGCCGACACGCGCGCCAAATACGTCTGGTTCCAGTGTGCCGAGGGTTATTCCAACACCATCGACATGGCGACGGCGCTGCACCCACAGACGCAACTCTCGTTCAAGTTCGCCGACGAGATCCTGCCGAGGAAGTACGGCTTCCCGATGAAGTGCCGGATGCCGACCAAGCTCGGCTTCAAGAATCCCAAGCACGTGATCGGCATGCACGTCACCAACAAGGACCTGGGCGGCTACTGGGAAGACCAGGGCTACAACTGGTTCAGCGGGCTTTAGCAGTTTGCTGAAAAAGGTTTTTGGAGGGTGCCGATGAGCAACATTGATTCAAGAATCGAGCCCGAAACGCATGATAGATTCAAGCCGATGTCGCCTTTGATTCGATTGTTGCTCATGACCGCGTCTGTTCCGAGTTTTTCAGCAGACTGTTAGTTTGACTGAGTCAGAAAGTCGCGGGGCAACCACCGCAGAATCAAGTATTGGCCGAGATTCAGACATCAGCATGTGGAGGCTGAGATGGATCTCCGAAGAGCGGATGACAATGAATCGCGGTTTGCGGCGTATGTCGAGGGGCTTGTGAGCGTGATCGGGCACGCGGACCGCGCCAAGCCGCTACGGGACTATTGCGTGGGGCTGATGTTGCCGTGCGCGCGCAAGAGCGTGGAGCCTATGGCGGCGGTGACGGCGCCTTCGCGGGTGGCAGCCCAGCATCAATCGCTGCTGCATTTTGTCGGCGAAGGACAGTGGTCGGACGAGAAGGTGTTGGCGAAGGTGCGGGAGATGGTGCTCCCGGAGATGGAGCGCCACGGGTCGATCGAGGCTTGGATCATCGACGACACCGGCTTTCCCAAGCAGGGGCTGCACTCGGTTGGCGTGGCGCGGCAATATTGCGGCCAGCTCGGCAAACAGGACAATTGTCAGGTTGCGGTCTCGCTGTCGATTGCCAATCACCACGCAAGCCTGCCGGTGGCCTATCGCCTGTATCTGCCGCAAGACTGGGCGAAGGACCGCCAACGCCGGCGCAAAGCGGGCGTTCCTGAGGACATCGGCTTCAAGACCAAGCCGGAGATCGCGATCGAGCAGCTGCGCTGGGCCTGTGCGGCCGGCCTTCCTCGCGGCGTGGTGCTGATGGACGCGGGTTATGGCTGCAACACAGATTTGCGCGCTGGCGTCAGCGCGCTCGCGCTGAGCTATGTCGCCGGCATCTTGCCGCAGACGTCTGTATGGGCATCGGGCACGGGGCCGCTGCCGCCGGAAAAGTGGTCGGGCCGCGGGCGACCGCCAAAGCTCACCCGCCGGGACGGCAAGCATCAACCGATCTCAGTCAAGCAACTCGCCCTCGGCCTGCCAAAGCGCGCTTGGCGCACGGTCAAGTGGCGGGAGGGTGCGGCCGAGCACCTGTCCTCGCGCTTTGCGCGCATGCGCGTTCGTGTGGCGCATCGCGATTACAATCTCACCGAAGGCCGGCCGGAAGAGTGGCTGCTGATCGAGTGGCCAAAGGGCGAGAACGAGCCGACCAAATATTGGCTTTCGACCCTTCCCAAGAACATCCCCTTCCACCGATTGGTTGACATCGCCAAACTGCGTTGGCGCATCGAGCGCGACTATCAGGACCTCAAACAGGAGGTCGGGCTCGGCCACTTTGAAGGGCGCGGGTGGCGCGGCTTCCATCATCACGCCACGCTGTGCATCGCGGCTTACGGATTTCTGATCTCCGAGCGGGAGACGATTCCCCCCTCAGGACCTCGTCCCGCCACGCTGTTCCCGGAACTTGCCGTACCCGACGGTTACCGACCCAGGGGCTCCGCCCTTGCGGCCTGAACGCCACATCCCGAACTCCGTCGCAACCATGCGCCGGCGATTGATCGTCGCGCTCGTCAGAAGCCTGCCGCGATGTCCGTGCTGCAACGCTGCAATCGCAACACCGTTGCCGCGCAGAAATTCATGACACAGTCAAATTAGAGCATGATCCCGAAAAGTGGGCACCGGTTTTCGGAAAAGATCATGCTCATAAGGAAGACCGCCGTCATCCGATCAGGATGAGGACGACGCCGAACACCGTCATCGCTGCGCCAGCGGCGAGCCGCGACGCGCCCTGGGTGCGGCCGAACACCAGCATGTTCAGCCCGACCGTGACGATTGGATAGGCCGCGATGATTGGCACCACCACCGACACGCGCCCGGCGCCGACTGCGGCATAAATCAGCAGCGTGCCGATGCCGTTGCAGATTCCCGTGAGCGCGAACCACAGCCGTCCGGGGATCGGTCCCTGCGCCATGAAGCGGCCGTTGCGCACGCGCTCCACTGTCAGCACAGTCATGGTGGAGAAAATGTAGCCGACGAGGCCGGCCGCGATCGGGCTCGGCCACAGCTCCAGCCCGATCTTGATGACCGGTGGAATGATCCCGCGCAGCACGGCGGCGCCGAGCGGCAGCAGCAGCGCCCAGGTGCGCCAGTTGCGCATGTCCTGCGTGCGCGTGATGGTGATGACAAACACGCCGGCGACGATCGCCAGCAGTCCGGCGAATTGCCAAAGCCGCAGCGGCTCGCCCAGCACAACGATCGCCAGCAGGACGGAAAACAGCGGCGAGATGTTGCCGAGCGACGCGGTGACCACCGGCCCAAGCGAACGGTTGGCGGCGAAGGTGAGCAGCGTCAGCAGCGCGGGAAACACCAGCCCGATGGCGGCGAAGATCGGCACCGCGCTCCAGACAACGGTTTCGCCGTGCAGCAGGAACGGCGACGCCAGCAGGAAGCACAGCGTGAACGAAGGAATGCTGATCGCCGCCCCCGAGAGCGGATGGATGTGCCGAAGGCCGAATTGCGTGAGGACCAGCCCGCCGCCCAGGAAGATCGTGGCGATCATGGCGAGGAAGATGGCAGTCATTCCGCCTATCTGACGCGTTGGCTCTCGCCTTGCCAATCCCCGCGCCGTTCTTTAGCAATCCTCACCCGTCGTTCCGGAACCGCGCGCAGCGCGGGACCCGGAATCCAGATGCGACTTGGACCGTGCGTCTGGATTCCGGGTTCGCTCGCTGGAGCTCGCGCCCCGGAATGACATCAATGTTTGTGTCAACGAGGCGCAATACTCATGGCGATCCACAAGCTCCTTCTCCTGCCAGGCGACGGTATCGGCCCCGAAGTGATGGCCGAGGTCAAAAAGCTGATCGACTGGATGAACAGCCACGGCATGGGGACGTTCGAGTTTGATGAGGGGCTGGTCGGCGGCAGCGCCTACGATGCGCACAAGGTATCGATCACCGACGAGACCATGCAGAGGGCGGAGACCGCCGACGCGGTGATCTTTGGCGCGGTCGGCGGGCCGAAATGGGACAACGTGCCGTTCGATGTGCGGCCGGAGGCCGGCCTGCTGCGCCTGCGCAAGGACCTCGCGCTCTATGCCAATCTCCGGCCGGCGGTGACTTACGCGGCGCTGGCCGATGCCTCCGCGCTCAAGCGCGAGCTGGTGGCCGGCCTCGACATCATGCTCCTGCGCGAGCTGACCGGCGGCGTCTACTTCGGCGAGCCGAAGACCATCATCGACCTGGGCAACGGCCAGAAGCGCGCGATCGATACGCAGGTTTACGACACCTACGAGATCGAGCGCATCGGCCGCGTCGCCTTCGAACTGGCGCGCAAGCGCCGCAACAAGGTCACGTCGATGGAAAAGCGCAACGTGATGAAGACCGGCGTGCTGTGGAACGAGGTCATCACGCAGCTTCATCAGCGCGAATTCAAGGACGTGCAGCTCGAGCACCAGCTCGCCGATTCCGGCGGCATGCAGCTCGTGAGGAATCCCAAGCAGTTCGACGTCATCGTCACCGACAACCTGTTCGGCGATATGCTGTCAGACATCGCCGCGATGCTGACCGGCTCGCTCGGAATGCTGGCGTCGGCCTCGCTCGGCGACACCGATCCGAAGACCAAGAAGCGCAAGGCGATGTACGAGCCGGTGCACGGCTCGGCGCCCGACATCGCCGGCAAGGGTCTGGCGAATCCGATCGCCATGATCGCCTCGTTCGGCATGGCGTTGCGCTATTCGTTCGACATGGGCAAGGAAGCTGACCTGATCGACAAGGCGGTCGCCGCGACGCTCGACAAGGGACTACGCACTGCGGACATCAAGTCGGACGGCACGACGCTGATAGGCACCTCACAGATGGGCGATGCGATCATCGCGGAGATGGCGAAGCTGGCGGCCTGATCCGTCACCATAGCCACAAATCAAAACGCGCGGCTCTGGGCCGCCCGTTTTCGATTCAGGATCGCGGTTGGCTTTAATTCCAGTTTAGCCGCGTCCAGCCCTGCTCCCAACGCGGGTTGAGCGGCTGGCGGTCGTAGGTCTTGCCGGGGCCGAGAACGTCGATCGGGGACCAGTACGGCTGCGCGTCGGAGAAGTTGAATTTGCGCTGGCCGGGCAGCACCTCGGTGCCTCCGTCGAGGTAGGAGCGCGGCGTCACGATGATGCGCCGGCGCACCCGGCCATCCTCATCGCGGCTGATGAACACGGTGTTCTGGTTGACGCTGACGTACCGCTTGCGAGGCGCGGCCTCGGCCGGCACCGCCAAGGCGGTTGCGGCAATGGCGGCAGCGGCAAACAGCACGATCAGGCCGGTTATACGCATGGGTTCCTCACTTCGATAACGCAGTGTATCGGGCTTTTGTTCGCCGCAACAGGGACTTCGCTGCTTGAGGGGAAGCGTTCTTAACCATGTTTGGTAATGAGTTCCGGCCCGGCGTTTACAATTGTTAACGCAGGTTGCAAGACTGTCACAATTGATGCGGGAGGAGGCATTGGAAGTTCTTAACGGAAGAGAATTTCAATGTCGTTTAAGCAAGTGCTTTTCGCATCGGGGACAGCGATTTCGCTGATCGTTCCAATCACTGACGCTTCGGCGCAATACCGTATTTCGACCCTCCGGCAGTGGGCCAGCAACGGCAGCAGCGACCGGCGCAGGCCGTGCGACCGCAAGATGCCGGGAGGCAACAGCAGGTCATGCAGCGGCCGCAGCCGCAGGCCGATATCCGCTCCAACACGAAGCCGGTCGCGCCAGCCAACAAGGATCCCGTTGAGCAGCAAGCCAAGCCGGCGCCGGTTGCGCCGCTGACCGAAGAGCAGATCGCGGCGAAGGCCGCGGTTGATGAGTTGCTGGCGCGCGACCCGGCGCTCATCGCCGCCAAGCAAATTCCTGCCCCCGCGCTCGTCAGGGCCGCCGCGGCCAAGCATACGCGCAGGAAGCGAAGCTTGCCGCGCTGAAGGCCCGGCAGGAAGCGGAGGCCGCGAAGCGCCGCGAGATCGAAGAGCAGAACAAGGCTCGCGAAGACGCCAAGGCCGCCGCGCTCAAGGCCAAGCAGGATGCGCAGGCCAAGAACGCCAAGCCGAAGGTCGAACTGACAAGGAACAAGCCGGCACCCACGACGGCTTCGGTTTCGCAAGCGCCCAGCGCCCCGGTCCGGCCGGTGCTCCGCATGCCGGCGCCGGAAGGCCCGCCGATGGCGCGCAACCTGTAGCGATTGACCTACTGCGACAAAGGTATCGGCTGCTGCCGGAGAACGTCCGTTGCGGGGACGGCCGCTTCGGCAGTAGCCTTTTTTGCGGTTGCGCCGTGATGACGGAGGCAATCGCAAAAAACATCTCTCCGGGGAGGATATGCCTATGGCCGGGACAACCGAGCGTTCGCTCGAGGAGCTTTATCGTGACGATCCCGAACGTGCTGATGCGGTCGCGTTCGGCCGCAAGACTGGTATCGGCCGCCGCGGGTTCCTGGGCGGCGGTGCAGCCACCATGGGCGCCGCGGTCGGAGGCGCGATTCCGTTCGCCGCCAACATGCCGGGCGGCATGATCCCGGCGGCGCTTGCGCAGCCGGCCGCCGCGCCCGCTGCGCCGAAGGGTCCGCAGTATCTGAAATTCCCTGGCAAGAGCGACAAGCTTATCGTGCTTGGTGAGAAACCGCTGGTCGCCGAGACGCCGGAGCATCTGCTTGATGACGACACCACGCCGATCGACAAGTTCTTCATTCGCAACAATGGGCTGAACACCGAACCGGCCAAGGATGAGGACAAGTGGACGATCAAGATCGACGGCGAGGTCAACAAGCCGTTCGAGATCACGCTCGGCGAGCTTAAATCCAAGTATAAGGCGCAGACCCGGCGCAGCGTGCTGGAGTGCGGCGGCAACGGCCGCGGCTTCTTCTCGCCGACCGCACGCGGCAACCAGTGGACCAACGGTGGCGCCGGCTGCGCCGAGTGGACGGGGGTGCGGCTGTCCGACGTGCTGAAGGCGGCGGATCCGAAGTCGTCGGCGATCTACACCGCGCACTACGGCGCCGACGTCCATCTCTCCGGCGATGCGAAGCGTCCGACATTGTCGCGCGGCGTGCGGCTTGCCAAGGCGATGGAAGCCAACAGCATGATCGTTTGGGCGATGAACGGCGAGGCCTTGCCGAATATCCACGGCGGCCCGGTGCGGCTGATCATTCCGGGCTGGCCGGGCTCCGCTTCGCACAAGTGGCTGAACCGGATCTGGATCCGCGACAAGGAGCATGATGGTCCGGGCATGACCGAGTTTTCCTACCGCGTGCCGATCGCACCGATGGTGCCCGGCGAGAAGGGCGATCCGAAGAATTTTCGCATCCTCGAGTCGATGCCGGTGCGCTCGATCGTCACCAGTCCGGCCAACGGCGCCAAGCTACCGGCGGGTACGCGCGAGGTGAAGCTGCGCGGTGCCGCGTGGGCCGGCGAGAACCGGGTCAGCCGTGTCGACGTCTCGATCGACTTCGGCGCGACTTGGCAACGGGTCAATCTCGAGAAGCCGAAGAACAGGTACGACTGGCAGCGCTGGACCTGGACCTTGAGGGTACCGTCGGATGGGTACTTCGAAATTTGGACGCGCGGCACCGACACCAAGCGCAACATGCAGCCGCACCAGGCGGGGTTCTGGAACCCGCAGGGCTACGGCGGCAACGCCATGCATCGCGTCGCGGTGCTGGTTGCCTGATGCAGTGGTGCAAGCGAAGCTTGTCGGGAGGGGGCCAGGCCATGTTCGAAATTGCCCCCACCCCAACCCTCCCCCGGCAAAAGGGCGTTCACGCCCGTCTTCGACGGGCTATGCGGGGGAGGGGGCACACCCGTCGTGCGGCCTCGGCCGTGTGCTTGCTTCTGACGTTTGTCTTGGGCGTAACGACTTTGAACGCCCAGCAGTTCGTGCCGCGCGACGAAAATCCCGAGGACTATCCCGCCGGCGCCGGCCGGGACGACACGTTCTACGCCTGCACTGCCTGCCACGGCTTCAAGCTGATCGCCCAGCAAGGCATGAGCCGCCGGCAGTGGGAGGAGTCGATCGAATTGATGGTGCGCCGGCACAACATGCCGCCGCTGTCCGACAAGGATCAGAAGGTCGTGCTCGATTACCTGGAGGCGACGTACCCGCCGCGTGCTCCCGCCGCTGGCCGCGGCTGGCAGAATCCGTTCTCGCCGCGTTGACAGCCATTGCCGGAAGCGATGGATTTCAGCCGAAAAAGTCATAAATGGCGGCAATGTCCTCGCGTTGAATTATCAATGTTTTTCGCTTAGAAGCTGACGCAAACGCGCTGTTTCCGGAGAGTTTCCATGGGTTTCAAGGTCGCGGTGGTTGGCGCCACCGGCAATGTAGGCCGCGAGATGCTGAACATCCTCGCCGAGCGGGTGTTTCCCGCCGACGAGGTGATCGCGCTCGCGTCGCGCAGGAGCATGGGCACCGAGGTGTCGTATGGCGACACGACGCTGAAGTGCAAGACGCTTGACCACTATGACTTCTCCGACGTCGACATCTGCCTGATGTCGGCGGGCGGCGCCATCTCCAAGGAATGGTCGCCGAAGATCGCCGCGCAGGGCGCGGTGGTGATCGACAATTCGTCGACCTGGCGCATGGACCCGGACGTGCCGCTGGTGGTGCCGGAGGTGAACGCCGACGCGGTCGCCGGTTTCCGCAAGAAGGGCATCATCGCCAACCCGAACTGCTCCACCGCGCAGCTCGTCGTCGCGCTCAAGCCGCTGCACGATCACGCCAAGATCAAGCGCGTCGTGGTGGCGACCTATCAGTCGGTGTCCGGCGCCGGCAAGGAAGGTATGGACGAGCTCGATCGCCAGACCAAGGGGCTCTACTCGCTCCAGGAGATCGAGACCAAGAAGTTTCCCAAACGCATCGCCTTCAACCTGATCCCGCACATCGACGTGTTTATGGAAGACGGGTTCACCAAGGAAGAATGGAAGATGGTGGTCGAGACCAAGAAGATTCTCGATCCCAAGATCATGCTGGTCGCCACCTGCGTGCGCGTGCCGGTGTTCATCGGCCATTCCGAGGCGGTCAACGTCGAATTCGAGAATCCGATCAGCGTCGACGAAGCGCGCGAGATCCTGCGTGCCGCACCGGGCGTAATCGTGATCGACAAGCATGAGGACGGCGGCTACGTCACGCCTCACGAAGCGGTGGGCGAGGACGCGACCTACATCAGCCGCATCCGCACCGACCCAACGGTCGATAACGGGCTGGTGCTATGGTGCGTGTCGGACAACCTGCGCAAGGGCGCCGCGCTCAACGCGGTGCAGATCGCCGAGTGCCTGATCAATCGCAAGCTGATCCAGGCGAAGCAGAAGGCAGCCTGACCGCTACGCTATCTTGACCGGGCCGAATTCTCCGGACTCTTGATCGAGCACGGAGAGCTCGCCGGTCGAGACACCAAAATACGCGCCGTGCAACGAAAGCCTCCTGCGCTCGACCAGAATGCGGACGCACGGAAACGTCATCAGGTTGTCGAGCGTTTTGGCGATCGAGACCTGCTCCAGACGCGCCAAATAATTCTCGTGTGACGAGAAGCCTGACGCCGCGCCGACGGCTGCCGCGGCGGGTGCAATCAGTTCCATCCACCTGCCGATGAAATCGCCCGGCGACAGCGGGCTGCCTGGCTCGGTATAGGCCCGGATGCCGCCGCAATTCGCATGGCCAAGCACGACGATATGCTTGACCTTCAACGCCTGCACGGCGAACTCCAGCGCTGCCGATACCGCGCGTTGCGCGCCGTCGGGCGTATAGGGCGGCACAAGGTTCGCGACATTGCGCACGACGAACAACTCGCCCGGCCGTGCGTTGAAGATCACCTCGGGGGAGACGCGGGAGTCGCAGCAGCCGATCACCATCACTTCGGGCGATTGGCCGGCCTCGGCAAGATCGCGGTAGCGGTCCTGCTCGATGTGCAGCCGCCCGGCGCGGAACGCGCTGTAGCCTTCGAGGAGGTGACGCGGGAACGGCATGACGTCAGTGGTTGCCTGCGCTGATGCAAAGTTTCAAGCCCAGATCGCCATCCGCAGGCCGAATGCGTCGCGCGGCGGCGGATCGGGGAACGGTTGCGCTTCACCACGAAGCAATCGCCGCGCCACGGCGGCGCAGGCGAGGGCGTCGAGCAGGTCGTCGGGGCCGGCGCCTTTCGGCGGCGTTGCGTTGACGGCGCCCTCGGGCAAACCGGTGGCGATCAGCAGGTTGCGGCGGAGCGCCAGGCCAGGCGGATAGGGACGGCTTTTGACTTTCTTCGGTTCGGCTAGCGCCCGGCCACCGTTCAGCCGCCAGAAGCCGACTTCAGGATGCACCTCGAACACGTGGACGGCTGCGGCGGGAAACGCCCGTAGCAATTCGTCGATTTCGCGGATGCGCGGTGCGATATTGAAGAGCTGCTTCGACACCTTGCGCGGCGGGTCGGATGTCTCCGAGGCGCGCTTGCACGCGCTGGCATAGTCGTCGGCATAGACGGCCGCGCGCGACGGTACCGAGAACACCGACGACTGCCGCGCCCCCAGCAGCGTTCGCACCGTGTTTTCCGCCGCCCGGCCACCGAGACCGGTGCGGTCCGGCAGCCCGATCGGCATATCGACCGCGATCACGGCGGGCGCCTCCGGCGCCGCCACAACATCGGCAAAGCGCGGCACGATCCGAACCCGGGATTCGTCACCATCCGGCCGCACGAAAGCGGCGATCCAGCCGACCGGGCAACCGTCCACTCCGGCCAGCCAAAGTGCATCCTTGGTCCGCATGTCGGTCACGCTGGCACGGCTTCTGCTTGATCGCTAGGGTTGGCGCCGTGAGGTTGCATGTACATGATCATCCGTCCCCGCCGCAGCGTGCTCTACATGCCCGGCTCCAACGCCCGCGCCATCGAGAAGGCGCGCGCATTGCCGGCCGACGGCGTGATCCTCGACCTGGAGGACTCGGTCGCGCCGGACACCAAGCCGGAGGCACGCAAGCAGGTTGCGGCGGCGGTGAAGGCCGGCGGCTTTGGCGCGCGCGAGGTTTTTATCCGCACCAACGGCCTCGACACGCCGTGGTTCTCCGACGACCTTACTGCGGCGGCGCAGGCCGCGCCTGACGGCATCGTGGTGCCGAAGATTTCCCAGCCCAGCCAGCTTGAGCGGATCGGACAGCGGCTGCTCGATCTGGGCACCGATCACAAAACACGCGTCTGGGCGATGATTGAGTCGCCTCAGGCGGTGTTCAATGTGCTTTCGATCGCGGCCTGCGCCAAGGATTCTGAGACGCGTCTTGCCGGCTTCGTGATGGGCACAAACGACATCGCCAAGGACACGCGCGCCCGCTTGGTGCCGGGGCGCTGGCCGATGATCGGCTGGCTGATGGATTGCATCGCGGCGGCGCGCATCTATGGCATCGTCGTGCTCGACGGCGTCTACAACAACATCGGCGATGCCGAAGGCTTCGTGAAGGAATGCGAGCAGGCGCGTGACATGGGCTTCGATGGCAAGACGCTGATCCATCCGAACCAGATCGGGCCTTGCAATGCCGCGTTCACGCCGGCCGCGGATGAGGTGGCGCTGGCCCGCAAGGTGAGTGCCGCGTTCGACCTGCCTGAAAACAAGGACAAAGGCGTGGTGCAGATCGACGGCCGTATGGTGGAGCGCCTGCACGCCGAGATGGCAAAACGCACCGTCATGATTGTGGAGGCGATCGAGAAGGCACGGGCCTGAGGCGGTCGGGCGAAGAAACTCTATCGGCAGCCGAGCGTTGAATCCTGCAAAACGTCAGGAGAGCGCGATGACCGATATCGCCGAGAATCAAGGCATCGTCACCCAGATCACGACCGTGAAGATGAATCCGAGCAACCAGGACGAGGTGTTGCGTCTGATGCAGGAGCGCGCCCGCTTCATGACAACGCAGCCCGGGTTCGTGTCCGTCAACCTGCACCGCAGCAAGGACGGCAGCCACGTCGTGAATTACGTCCAATGGACCAGCGCCGACAAGCTTGCGAAGGCCCATCACGCGCCGGAGTTCCGCGAGAAATGGCCGCGGTTCGGCGAACTGGTGCAGGACGTCGAGCCCGGCCTCTACGACGTTGTTCTGAGCAAGGTCGCCTAAGTTTCGGTCAAGCCCAGGGGCGCGCCGACTTCGACTTCGCCTCAAAGGTATCGATCTTGTCCTTCTTCAGGTTGGTCGTGCCGATGTCGTCGAGGCCGTTGAGCATCAGGTGCTTGCGGTGCGGGTCGATCTCGAACGTGATCACCCCGCCGTCAGGGCCACGGATCTCCTGCTTCTCCAGGTCGATCGACAGCGTGGCGTTGGCGCCGCGATCGGCGTCGTCGAACAGCTTGGCGAGGTCTTCCTTGCTGACCTTGATCGGCAGCACGCCGTTCTTGAAACAATTGTTGTAGAAGATGTCGCCGAACTGCGTGGAGATCACGCAGCGGATGCCGTAGTCCATCAGCGCCCAGGGTGCGTGCTCGCGCGACGAGCCGCAACCGAAATTGTCCTCGGCGACGATGATCTTGGCGTTCTTGTACGCCGGCTTGTTGAGCACGAAGTCCGGGTTGTCGCTGCCGTCGTCCTTGTAGCGCAGTTCCGAGAACAGGCCCTTGGCCAGGCCGGTGCGCTTGAGCGTCTTGAGGTACTGCTTCGGGATGATCATGTCGGTGTCGACATTCACGATCTTCAGCGGCGCCGCGACGCCTTCCAATTTGGTGAACTTTTCCATCTCGACAGCTCCTTAGGGCTCTGGTCATGGCGGCTCAAGCGCCGCCGGTCAAGCCCTCGGCAAAACCCGCTATTTCGTGATGTCCCGCTTGAAATGGGCGTCGTGCAGCACGTTGCAGACCTGGATGTCGTAGGCCTCGTAGTACTTCTGCCGGCCGAGCCGCTGAGCCTCGATATGCTTGGCGTTCATCCGCCAGGCGCGCTGCGCCTCCTTATCCTTGAACTCAACGATGGTGACGCGCTCGCCGTCTTCGGCAAAGAAGCCTTTGTGCGAGATGTAGCCCGGCATCGTCTCGACCTCTTTCCGGACCTCTTCGACCAGCGCGACATATTCGTCCTGAAGGCCGGGCATCAGGCGGGAGCGGAACACGGTCACGATCATGGGGGCTCCTTTCGGTGCGAGCGCAGCATGCGGCCGCCACAGCGGCGGATCAAATGCAGGTTATCGATGCTGGCCATTCACAGCGGCGATGATGTTCATTGCTCGTCGTTGCTGCTGCGGACCGAAGGAACGTCGCCGAGCCAGAGCTGTTTCGAGCGTGCCCAGACCTGCGATTTGGGCACGAACCGGTCGCGCTGGTTGATGGTGCCGACGCGGATGAAATAGGTCTTCGGGCCGGCCTCCGGCGGCGCCGAGAAGATCGGCGAGCCGCACTTCGGGCAGAACGCCTGCTGGCGCTTGTTGCCGCTGTCGCCGGTCTTCACATAGATCGTCGGCGCGCCGCCGGTCATGCGGAAGTCCTTGTCCATGACCGGCACCACGGTGCGGAACGCCGAGCCGGACAGCCGTTGGCAGTCGGTGCAATGGCAGATCGCCGCCTTGTCCGGGTCGGCCTCGCCCTCATAGGCGATAAAGCCGCAATGACATCCGCCGTCGATTCTCATGACGCATCCCTCCCAGAGTTTACCGCTACCGCCGGCACTCCTATGGCGGCGCCTGCTTTTCATTCTTCGGCAGCGCGGCGAGGGTGGTGACCCACGGCCGCGCTGAGCGGAACCAGTTCTGCCGCTTCGGCATGAGTTGATCGCGCTGATCCAGGATGCCGACCCTGACCATGTAGGACGCCTGCTTCCCTTCGCCCGGCGTGGTCGAATAAATCGGCGAGCCGCACTTGGGGCAGAACGCCTGCACGCGCGGATTGCCGCTGTCAGCGGTGGTCTTTACGTAAGGCGTCGGCGTGCCGGTCATCTTGAAGCTCGCCCCCGGAACGGGAATCGAAACGCGGAACGCCGATCCGGTCCCGGTCTGGCAATCGGTGCAATGGCAGATGCTGACCTTCTCCGGATCGGCATCGGCTTCGATGGTGATAGTGCCGCAGTGGCATGCGCCGCTGATTTTCATGTCGCCTCTTTCCTCCCGTATGCGGCTAGCCAGCCGCTTCCTCGATCGCCATCATATCATCGTCGGACAATCCGAAATGATGCCCGATCTCGTGAATCAATACGTGCGTGATGATCTGGCCAAGCGTCTCGTCGTGCTCGGCCCAGTAGAGCAGGATCGGCACGCGATAGAGCCAGACCATGTTGGGCATCTGTTGCGGCGCGCTGTCGGATTGGAACGGCAGGCCGACCCCCTGGAAAAGCCCCAGCAAGTCGAGGTCGCCCTGCAACCCCATCGTTTTGAGCACCTCGTCGGTCGGATAGTCCTCGATGTGCAGCACCACGCCTTCGCAGCGTTCAAGGAAATGCGCCGGCAGGCGGCGGTATGCCTCGGCGGCGATCGTCTCGAATTCGGCGAGCGACGGAGCCTTGAGCGGCCGCCAGGCAAGCGGATCGGCGAGGGCGCTATCGGTCATCGGTGCAGCATATTCGGTCGTTAACGCGGGTTCCATTGCGCGGTTGACGCGGCAATAGCGATGAGTGAGCGTAGCGCCATGAATAGAATTGCGATGCTCGCCGCATGGGCGACGATAGGCGTGGTGGTGTGGGACGGGACGCCGGCGTTGACCGCACCTGCCGGGACTGACGTTAACGCTGCCGTTGAAATTTCATCGCAAGCCACCACCATGCGGACTCGTCCGCGGATCCGGATTTATCCGCGCTATCCGCGGCGGCCGTATACGACGCTCTATCCGCTGCCTTATGGGGTCGATTATCCGGGGCCTAACGCTGTGCGCCAATGTGTGTCGCAGCTGGTTCCCGAATATCGCCCGAGCGGAACCGTGATCGTGCCGCGGATGCGGTGCTGGTGGGCGTGGCATTGAGCACGGCCGAAACTGCGTAAAGTCGATGCAACCAATCCGGTCGTGGCGCGTTATCGCCACGAGGAAATAGTGGAGGTGTCCCATGAAAGGTCTTTTCGCCGCCTGTGCGGCTGTCGGCTTGACGGCTGCGTTTGCGCTGCCGGCTCCGGCCGTCGCGGCTGAGAAGCGCGCTGACGGCGTGCGCAATGTCGAGCAGATGGACGTGTCTGCGCAGCGAAGATATGGTCGCTACGGTTATCGCAATTACGGTTATCGCAATTACGGTTATCGCAATTACGGGCCGCGTTATGGGTACCGGCATGGGTATTACCGGCCGTATCGCTCGTACTACCGCGCCCCGTACTACGCCTACGCACCGCAGCCGTACTATCGGCCGTATTACCGGCCGGGTGTCAGCCTCGGGTTCGGCCCGCTTGGTCTCGGCTTCGGTTTCTAGTGCTTGTTGCGAAGTAGCGTCTGAATAAAAAAGGCCCGCCATCCGGCGGGCCTTTTTTGTTGTTGGGCACTTTTCACTAGCTCCACTCACGCACGTCAACAAAATGCCCGGCGATCGCCGCCGCCGCCGCCATCGCCGGCGACACCAGATGCGTGCGGCCTTTGTAGCCCTGGCGGCCCTCGAAGTAGCGGTTCGAGGTCGAGGCGCAGCGCTCCTGCGGCTTCAGCTTGTCGGGGTTCATCGCGAGGCACATCGAGCAGCCCGGTTCGCGCCAGTCGAAACCCGCGGCCTTGAAGATCTTGTCGAGCCCTTCGGCTTCGGCCTGCTGCTTCACCAGCCCGGAGCCCGGCACGATCATCGCGTAGACACTACTGTTCACTTGCTTGCCCGCGGTGACGCGTGCAACCTCGCGCAGATCCTCGATGCGCGAGTTGGTACACGAGCCGATGAACACGCGGTCGAGTTTGATGTCGGTGATCTTCTCGCCGCCTTGGAGGCCCATGTAGTCGAGCGAGCGCTCGGCGGCGCGGCGCTTGTTCTCGTCGGCGATGTCGGCGGGCATCGGCACGCGGCCGGTGATTGACGTCACTGCTCGGGACTGGTGCCCCAACTCACGATCGGCGGCAGCTTGGCGGCGTCGGCCCGCTCGATTTCTTTCCGGCTTGCTGGCCGATATAGGCCCGAACAACATCTGGATGACGCAACACGTCCTCCGGACGCCCTTGGGCAAGCGTTCGGCCGTAGTCCAGTACATGGATGCGGTCGGCAAGATCGGCGACCATTTGCATGTCGTGTTCGATCCATACCATGGCGATTCCGAGTTCGTGCTTGATACGCAGGATGAAGCGCGCGAGATCTTCACGCTCCTCGCGGTTCAAGCCAGCTGAAGGTTCGTCGAGTAGGAGTATTGCCGGCTCGAGTGCGAGCGCTCGCGCGAAACCGACAATCTTTTGAGTGCCGAACGGCAAATTGCCTACCGGAGTGTGACGGTGTCGCTCCAACTCAACGAACTCGATGATCTTCTCAACCGCTCCGCGCTGGCGCACCTCCTCGCGTCTCACGCTGGGCAGGAACAGCATCTCCGCAAGCGGGTTGGCACGAAAGCGCGCGTGGCGGCCGGTGAGAAGGTTATCGACCACGGTCATCTGTGAAAAGAGTTCGCCATGCTGGAATGTGCGCGCGATACCGAGTCGCGCGATATCATGAGGCTTGAGTCCAAGGATGTCCTGGCCGTGAAAGCGAATTGCGCCCATCCCGGGGTAAAGTCCGCTGATACAATTGAGCACACTGGTCTTACCGGCGCCGTTCGGTCCAATAAGCGCGAACAGTTCGCTGGTTTCAACGGCGAATGACACGCCGTCGAGCACGACAAGTCCGCCAAAGCGCAACGTCAGCGAGTGAATTTCAAGTTCAGCCATACCACCTCCGGCTGCGGCGGTACTGTTTCACGGTGCGGTAGCTGCGACGCTCGCTATCACCGGACTGTCCGAGGTAAAACTCCTGGATATCTCCGTGGGTACGCAAGCGTTCGCAATTGCCGTCGAGCACGATGCGACCGTTCTCCAACACATAACCGTAGTCGGCGATCTCAAGCGCAACGGCCGCGCTCTGCTCAACCATGATGATGGTGATGCCAAGTTCGCCCCGGATTGCGACCAGCCGTCGCATCAGATCTTCGACCGCGACTGGCGCAAGCCCGAGCGACATCTCGTCGACCAGGAGGAGTTCGGGCTTGCACATAAGTGCGCTGCCAAGCGCCAGCATCTGTCGCTCGCCACCCGACAACAGCCCGCCTATGCGAGCCCGCAAATCGGCGAGCCGTGGAAAGAACTGATAGACGAGTTCTTCGCGCTGACGCCGCTCGCCTTTCGACAAGGTTGGCGCGAACGGTGCCGCGAGATTTTCGGCGACGGTCAGGTTTGGAAACACCTTCTCGCGTTCGGGCACCAACACAATCCCTCGGCGAGAAATTTCGTTCGGCGGGCGGTTCTCGATACGCCCACCTTTGAAGAAGATGGCTCCTTCGGTCACGCGGGCATTGTCGATGCCGAGAAAACCCGAGATCGCCCGCAAGGTGGTCGACTTGCCGGCTCCATTGGTCCCGAGGATCGCGAGTATCTGCCCGGCACCAACTGAAAGACTGATTCCCTGTACCGCGGTGATCGAGCGATGATACACCACCTCCACCTTTTCGACGGTGAGCAGAGGCGCGGTCATCGGCGTGGGCCCGCGACGGGTTTGTGCCGGAACGGCCAGAGCAGAAAGTACGACTGGATGCGGCGCCAGATGCCAACCAGGCCCTGCGGCTCGAAGATCAAAAACAGGATCATTACGACGCCAAAGGCAGCATAGTTCACTGCGAACAACACGCCGGCGTAGCTTTGCGCGTTCGGCAACTGCAGCAGCACAGCTTCGATGGCATACGGAAACAACGTAACAAAGACCGCTCCCAATAGTGCGCCAAGCAGCGATCCCATGCCCCCAATTATGATCATCGCGACGTACTGGATCGAAAGGAACAACGAGAAGGCCTCGATCGATACGAAGCTCCGATAGTAGGCAAACAGCGCCCCCGCTACGGCAGCGATAGCAGAGGAAATCACGAAGGCCAGCAACTTGTAGCCCGCGACGCTGATGCCGAGCGCTTCCGCCACTGTCTCGTGCGCGTGAATGGCACGCCAAGCGCGGCCGGTGCGGCTGCGAATGAGATTGATGCAGATCAGAAGTGTTCCTGCGGCTGCGGCCAGCAGAATGAAATACCAGACACGCCCTCCATAAATCGTGTACCCGCCAATCGTTGGCGCATCCATCGTGATGCCGGTGGAGAAGCCGCGCTTGGCTTCATACTCCCCGCCTACGTATGTGACGATGAAATGCAGTGCGAGCGTCGAAACTGCGAGGTAAAGCCCACGTAGGCGCAGCGACGGCAGCCCGAAGATCACGCCCAACACGGCGCCGACCGCGGCCGCGGCCGGGAGCGTGACGAGGATAGGGGCCTGAAATTCCTTGGACAAGATGCCGGCGGTGAACGCTCCTGCTGCCAGCAGGCCGGCATGACCGAGCGAAATCTGTCCTGCGTAGCCTGTGAGCAGCATCAGAGATAGTGCGCCGATCGAAGCCAGCAGCACTTGAGTGCCAAGATCCAGATAGAAGGCGGATGCCAGAAACGGGTAAACCAGCAGAGCAACAGCGAACAATGCCAGAGTCACGCGTTCAGACCGTGTCTGGGTCAGCGCGATTTCCTGTCCATAATTGGTGCGGAGGTAGCCGCTCGCGCGTGGTACGCGACTAGACACGGTCAAGTTCCTCTCGCGTTCCGAACAGACCCCACGGTCGGACCATCAACATCGCAACCAGCACCAGGAATGGTACGACGTCCGATAGCAGTGGATCGATGTACTGGATTGAGAGTACTTCTGCTGCGCCGATGATCAGCGCTCCTATCAGCGCGCCGACGAGGCTGTCGAGTCCTCCAACCAGCGCAGCTGGAAATGCCTTCAGTCCGATGATCACCATCGTGTTGGTCAAACCAGAATCAAGCGCGATCAGCATTCCCGCGAGCGATCCTGTCAGCGTCGACAGCCCCCATGCCAGCGCATAGACGGCGTGCAGATTGATGCCGCGTTGCGCAGCTAACAACGGATTCTGTCCGGCGGCGCGCATGCGCACACCCCACCGCCCGAAGCGGAGGAATGCAAACAACGCGCCATAGACCAGCGCTGTCGTGAGCACGATCAGTGCGGCGAAGGTCGAGATGCGCGCCCCGCCGGGAAGCGCCAGCGCGGGATTGCTAAAGCCGAGAGCTTGCCCCGGATATTGCTGCTGCGCCGACCAAATCAGAACCATCAGCCCGCGCAGTAATATGCCAAGCGCGACTGTGGTGAGCACGGCGGCGAGCACCATCTCACCTGTCATCTTCCGCATCAGAAAGAGATAGACCAACACGCCTACGGTCAAGCTGAGCACGACGGCCGAGATGATCGCGGCGAGTGGGCTGCTGGAAAAGGTCGTGGCCGTCGCGAGCAGCAGATAGGCGCCGAGCATCATCAACTCGCCATGCGCGAGATTGAGCACTCGGCTCACGCGGTAAATCAAGACGTATCCACAGGCGATCAGCGCGTAGATCGACGAAAGCACGATGATGTTGACGGCGAGTTGCACGGTCCATCTCGATATGAAGCGCCCGGCTAAAGAGCCGGGCGCAGGTCTTGGATAGAGGCGCTCGTTATTTCACGTCGTAGGAGAACCAGTTTTTGACCACAACGGTCTTGGAGCCGTCCCACCGATAGACGCGATAGTACTGCTTGGTGCGGAAGTGGTTGTCCTTCGTCCATTCGATCTGTCCGCCGCGCAATCCCTTGAGGTCGACCTTGAGGTTCGCCATCGAGGCTTGGATTTTCGCTGGGGTGGCAGGCCAGCCCGCGGCCTTGAGCGCAGCTTCGATGACCATTCCGGCGATCCAGCCTTCGGTCATCTGCTCCGGCGGATAGCGTGTGCCGGCCGCCTTCACGGCGGCGGCAATCTCCTTTTGGATCGGCAGATTGTCTTCGAACAGCGCGTTGGCCCCAATGACGTACATCTTGGGATCCTTCAGGCGCTTGAGCTCCCCCTCGGCTTCGAGATGCGCCCAGGTAATGTAGTCGCCTTGCCATCCAAGGCGCCGCAGCGCCTCGATCGTGCGAACCTGCGTCACCCACGGCGCCCATGAAAACACCCAATTGGCGCCGGCATCCTTCAGCTTGGTGGCAAAAGGAGTGTAGTCCGCGGTGGGCGGTGGAATGATCTCCTTGTCCACCGCCGTGAAGCCCAGCCCCGGCGCTTGGGTTTCGGCAAAGTCGATCTCACCCCGGGAAAGCGGAATGGCCATCGCGGAGAACCCGATCTTTACCGGCTCCTTGGCGGTTTCTTTGATGAAAGCAAGCGCGGCACGACTGTCATAGGTCGCAGCAAAGGCCGTAGTGCAGAACTGGCCTTCGTTCGCCGGAGGATAGACTTCTTTCGGACAGACCGAGCTCGCGAACAGGAGCGGTACACCCGCGTTCCTCGCCTCGGCAACCACCGGGGCATAAGTCGACGACAGGCTCGCATTGATCATCAACACAGCCTTGTCCTGGGTCAGCAGTTTCTTGGCGTTCGCCGCCGCCTTGGAGGGTTCCGCGGAATCATCCTGCGTCACCAGCGTGACTTTTCTGCCGTTGATGCCGCCCGCGGCGTTCACCCGATCGAGGTAGATGCGCAACGCTTCCATAGCAGGCGCATAGGTGCTGGCCGGCGGCCCGGTCAAAGCTGCGGTTATCCCGATTACGTAGGTGTCTTGAGCGGAGGCCGGAGCTGCCAGCCCGGCAGCCAAAGCTGCAACGGTGAGAATCGAAGGACGCATAAGATTACCTCCCTGTCTTTAGTTTGTCTGGGTCGTTCATTTCGTTGAAGCGCGCAGTGCTGCTCCTACCCCAGCGGAAATAAGCTGGGCTTCACTGTCGTCGTACATCTCCTCCACGAGTATCCGAAATCGCTCGTACATCAGCGTCCGCTTGACCTTACGGGTCGGCGTCACCGGCTCCCCCTCCTCTTCGGGATCGAGCGCCTTCGGCAGGATGCGCATGGCCTTGACCTGCTCCACGCGAGCGAATGAAGCGTTCGCCCTTTCTACCTCGCCTTGAATGAGCTTCCTGACTTCGACGCTCTGCGCCAAGCTTGTAAAGCCTGTGTAGGGAACGTCACGGCTGCGCGCCCAATCTGCGACAGTGTCGAAATCGATTTCAATGAGAGCGGTGAGATACTTTCGCCCATGACCGAAGACCACCGCTTCGGCGATATAGGGGCTGGACCGGAGACCGTTCTCGATCGTCGAAGGGGAAATGGTCTTGCCTCCAGCCGTGACCAGGAAGTCGCGCGCCCGGTCGATCAAACGGAGCCTGTCGTCGTGCCATTCGCCGATATCGCCGGTGCGCCAAAAGCCATCGGCAGTCTGCATTTCTGGGGTCGGCGCGCCTTGCCCCCAGTAGCCTTCAAATAGGTCCGGGCACTTGACTAACACTTCGCCGTCCGGCGCGAGCTTTACCTGCCAGCCTTCTGGCACGGTGCCGAGATCGCCCGGCCGTGGAAACGGCCCGCGCTGGCCCGAGACGATGCCGCCTGCGCCTTCGGTCTGGCCATACATCTCTACAACGTTGACGCCGTACATATGCCACAGCGCCATTGTCTCGGTTGGCAACGGCGCTCCGCCGCTGACCACCAGTTCGAGCTGATCGAATCCAAGCTTGTTTAGGATGGGACGGAACGCCATCGCGTGCATGGCGCGATACGCAGCCTCCGGCCCCGCCGCAATCGCCCCATCCCAGCGTCGCCGAGCGTGTGCTCGAGCAAAGTGCATCGCGAAGTCGTAGCTCAAGCGCTTCGTCTTCGACGAGTTCATGATGCCGACCAGGATTTGCGCGGCGAACTTTTGCAGATAGCGGGGAACCGTAAACAAAACCGTCGGGGCAACCTCAAACAGAGTCGCCGGCAAGTCTTCCGAATCTTCGCCGAAATGCGGCACCAGGCGCGTGAACAGCGGCAGCGTTACGGCAATGTCGCGACCAAGGATGTGACACAATGGCAGATAAACAACCGTGCGATGATCCTTCTCGTACAGGGTCGGATAGTGATCGGCGACGGTCGCGGTCGCGGCGAGATGCTTGCCGTGCGAGACTAGTGCGCCCTTGGGATGTCCGGTGGTGCCGGACGTGTAAACAATGAATGCGGGATCTTCCGGTAAAACGCGCGCGATCCGCGCTTCCAGCCAATCGAGATCGGCGTCGGTAGCTGCGACGATTTCGCGATAGCTCACCAGCTTGGGGTGATCGTAAGCGAACATCGCCGACGCATCGATCACGACCACGGCCCGGACGCCGGGAAGGCTGTCGATCAACGGAAGGATCTTGTCGACGTACTCTTGATCTTCGGAGATGAAGATCGAGGCGCCGCCGTCTCTCATCTGATGCTCGACTTCGGCTGGCGACGCCGTCGGGTAGATGCCGTAAACGATACCTCCGAGCGACTGTGCGGCCAGATCGCAGATCATCCACTCTTCACATACGTCGCCCATGATGGCGACGCGCTCACTCTTTGCGAGACCGAATGTCTCGAACGCCTTCGCGGTCCGAGCCACCAGCCGCGCATAGTCCGACCAGGTTCGTTCGCGGTAAACGCCGAGGTGTTTCGAGCGAAATGCGACAGATTCGGGCGAACGGCGTGCCCGATCGCACAGCAGTGCCGGTGCCGTGCTCCGGCGCAAGTGATCCCGGTTGACCGTATGTTGTCCGGCCATTCTCCTGCCCGCCTTCGGCGTTCTTCCCCTAGACTTCTATAGCCGAAACAAGCCTGAAATTCTATAGATCAATTGAATTGGCTAGCGTCTGCGTTTAACGCCGTTTTCGCGCACCGCAGCGCCTGAGAGGATCAACCTCACGAACTCATTGCCGATCCGCTCGACCGACAATTGCTCCCGGCCGTACCACTGCGAAACCCAGTTTGTCATGCCGAGGATCGCGAGCGTGGTTAGTCTAGGATCGGCATCAGGGCGGAATTCGCGGTTCGCGATGCCGTCCCGGATCACACCCTGAAAAATTTGCTCCAGGTTGCGGGACCATTTGCCCACCCGGCGACGGCTCTCGGTGGGCAGGAATTGTCGCTGTGTCAGAAACACTTTGACGTAGTCGCTGCGATCCAGCAGCGGCGCAATATGGGCCCTAATCAGGCCAGCGAGGCGTTCACCGGCGGTCCCAGGCCCGGCCGCGATCGCCCGCCCTGTTTCCACGAAACCTTCGACGCCATGCGCGCAAACCAGTTCCAACGCCTCCTCCTTGGAGGAGAAATAGTAGTAAAGACTGGCCTGACGTATCCCTAGAACATCGGCAATGTCTTGGGTGGCGGCACCATGGTAGCCACGCTCGGCAAAGACCCGAGCGGCGGCATCGATGATTTCGGCGAACCTTCGGTGAGTGCGACCGTTTTGCTGACTCTGTCGCGGCTCGGCCGCGGCGCGGGCGCGCCGAACAGGGCCCTGACCGCGCCGCCGGGCGCTTGCACTTAAAGAAGCTGTTGATTTAGATTTCATCTATAGCTCTATAGAACACCATTTCAGGTAACGGATACTTCTCATGGTACCGCGCCCACCAGGCCGCCCCCCGTTTCGCGCCGATCATATCGGCAGCCTGCTACGCCCTGCGGCGCTGCGCCAAGCCTTCCGTGATCACGCGTCGAGGACAATTGATGACGCCACGTTCGCACAAATCCAGGATGGCTGCATCCGTGATGTGCTTAAGCTTCAGCAGGATGCCGGCTTGCAAGTCGTCACCGACGGTGAATTCCGCCGAGGCTCGTATTGGGCACGTTTCGTCGAACGCGTCGAAGGCTTCACGATCAAGCCTGCGATCCTGAAATTCCGCGACGATCAAGGACGAGAGGCAGAGTTCACCGCCCCTTATGTGAACCGCAAGCTCAAGCGCACCAAGCCTCTGGCGGTCGATGAGTTCGAGTTTGTGCGCGACTCAACGGCTTTGACGCCAAAGATAACGCTTCCTGCGCCATCAACAATGCACTTCTACCGTTGCACCGACTATGCCGATCCGAACGCCTATTCGAATCTAGAGTTATATTTCGACGATCTTACACGCGTCTTTCGCGAGGAAATCGCCGATCTTGCCTCCGCTGGATGCCGGTACATTCAGATTGACGAGGTTGCCGTGGCACTGCTGTGCGATCCGGCCATCCGCGAACGCGTCGAAGCCGCCGGACTTTCACCCGACCGGCTCGTTGAGATCTACATTAAGAGCATCAATGACGCGGTCGCTGACGCGCCAGCGGACGTCGTGTTCGGAGTTCACATGTGCCGCGGTAATTTCAAAGGGCGCTATCTCGGAAGCGGCAGTTATGAATCGGTTGCCGAACGATTCTTTGCCACCTGCAACGTCAACCATTTTCTGCTGGAATACGACACGCCGCGTGCGGGAGATTTTGCGCCACTTCGCTTTGTAAGGGGCAAGGGCGTTGTCCTGGGATTGGTCAGCAGCAAGGTTCCTGCACTTGAAAAACTCGAAGACATACAACGCCGTGTCGATGAAGCAGTTGTTTATGTTGACCAGGACCGGTTGGCGATCAGCCCGCAGTGCGGTTTCGCATCGACGGTAGCCGGCAACCCAGTGACGGAAGCCGACGAGCGCGCCAAGCTAGGATTGGTTGTGGAGGCTGCTCGCGCGATCTGGCCGTAGCGACAGCCATGCCCGCTTGGGGTCACTAGACATGACAGCATAAAATGGCATCCGCATCAAAGCGGCGCGTGCCTCAGCGCCACTCGCGCACGTCAACGAAATGTCCCGCTATCGCCGCCGCCGCCGCCATTGCGGGCGATACCAGGTGTGTGCGGCCTTTGTAGCCTTGGCGGCCCTCGAAGTTGCGGTTCGAGGTCGAAGCGCAACGCTCCTGCGGCTTCAGCTTGTCGGGGTTCATCGCGAGGCACATCGAGCAGCCCGGCTCGCGCCAGTCGAAACCCGCGGCCTTGAAGATCTTGTCGAGGCCTTCGGCCTCGGCCTGCTGCTTCACCAGCCCGGAGCCCGGCACGATCATCGCGTAAACGCTGCTGTTGACCTGCTTGCCCGCGGTGACGCGTGCGACCTCGCGCAGATCCTCGATACGCGAGTTGGTACACGAGCCGATGAACACGCGGTCGAGCTTGATGTCGGTGATCTTCTCGCCGCCCTTTAATCCCATGTAGTCGAGCGAGCGCTCGGCGGCGCGGCGCTTGTTCTCGTCGGCAATCTCGGACGGCACCGGCACGCGGCCCGTGATCGAGGCCACCTGTTCGGGACTGGTGCCCCAGGAAACGATCGGCGGCAGCTTGGCGGCGTCGAGCTTGATCTCACGATCGAAGTGCGCGCCGTCCTCGGTCGGCAGCGAGTCCCAGTAGCGGATCGCGTCGTCCCACAGCTTGCCCTTGGGCGCCTTCGGGCGGCCTTTCAGATACTTGTAGGCTTTCGCGTCAGGCGCGATGAAGCCGGCCTTGGCGCCGGCCTCGACCGACATGTTGCAGACCGTCATGCGGCCTTCCATCGAAAGCCCGCGGATCGCCTCGCCGGCATACTCCAGCGAATAGCCGGTGCCGCCCGCGGTGCCGATCTCGCCGATGATGGCGAGGATGATGTCCTTGGCGGTGACGTTCGGCGGTAGCTTGCCGTCGACGACCGCGCGCATGTTCTTCGACTTCTTCTGCACCAGCGTCTGGGTCGCCAGCACGTGCTCGACCTCGGAGGTGCCGATGCCGTAAGCGAGCGCGCCGAACGCGCCGTGCGTCGCGGTGTGGCTGTCGCCGCACACCAGCGTGGTGCCGGGCAGGGTGAAGCCCTGCTCGGGGCCGATGACGTGGCAGATGCCCTGACGGATGTCGAACTCGTCGTAATATTCGAGGCCGAACAGCTTGGCGTTCTCGGCGAGATAGGCGATCTGCGCCGCGCTCTCCGGATCGGGATTGGGCACGTTGCGGTCCGAGGTCGGCACGTTGTGGTCGACCACCACCAGCGTCTTCTCCGGCGCGCGGACCTTGCGGCCGGACAGCCGCAGCCCTTCGAACGCCTGCGGCGACGTCACCTCGTGGACGATGTGACGGTCGATGTAGAGCAGGCAGGTGCCGTCCGGCGCCTCGTCGACCACGTGGTCGGCCCAGATCTTGTCGTAGAAGGTACGCGGCTTGGCCATGTGTCAGTCCTGCTGAAGCGTGTGGGCCATTTTGTAATCATTCTCAGGCACGGCGAAAAGGTCCGCGGCGCGCTCGGGAGCCATGCGGTTGGCAGCAAAAAGGCCGGACAAGCCGGCCTTTTGGTCGCGCCTGCCGGCTTGCGTCAGGACTTCTTGTCCTCGCCGCCCACGTCCGCCGACTGGCCGCCGTGGTGCGCGCCCTCGGCGATGCGCGCCGACTTGCCGCGCAGGCCGCGCAGATAATACAGCTTGGCGCGGCGGACCTTGCCGCGGCGCACCAGCTTGATCGAGTCGACCATCGGCGAGTGGAGCGGGAACACGCGCTCGACGCCTTCGCCGTAGGAAATCTTGCGGACCGTGAAGTTCTCCTGAATGCCGCGGCCAGAGCGGCCGATGCAGACGCCTTCGTAAGCCTGGATGCGGGTGCGCTCGCCTTCGACGACCTTGACGTTGACGATCACGGTGTCGCCCGGCTCGAAGTCCGGAATCGTCTTGCCGGCGGAGAGCTTGTCGAGCTGTTCCTTCTCAAGCTGCTGAATCAGGTTCATGAATATCTCCGTCGGCAAATGCGCAGGCAGGGCAGCGCAAACAGGCTGGTTTTCCGGGTTCGGGCGAGCTTCTACGCGATCGTCGCGGTTTTGTCACCCCTGAGAATCGAGCCCGTTATTTGGGGCTCTTGGGCCGATTTTGGTAGACCTGCCAAAGGTCTGGGCGGCGCTCGCGGGTCAGTTGCTCGGCCTTTGCGCGCCGCCAGGCCTTGACCTTGGCGTGGTCGCCGCCGGTCAGAACATCCGGAATAGCGCGTTCCTCGAAGATGTTCGGACGCGTGTACTGGGGGTATTCCAGCAGTCCTCCGCTGTAGCTCTCGTCCGTTCCGGATTCCTCCTTCCCCATCACCCCGGGGATAAGCCGGACGCAGGCGTCGATCAGCACCATCGCCGCGACCTCGCCGCCGGACAACACGTAGTCGCCGATCGACACCTCCTCGAGTGCCCGCGCCGCGATCAGCCGCTCGTCGACCCCCTCGAACCGGCCGCACAGGATCACCGCGCCTTCGCCCTTCGCCAATGCCGTGACGCGCGCCTGGGTCAGCGGCGCGCCGCGCGGGCTCATGAGCAGGCGGGGGCGGCAATCGGCGGGGACCGCGTCGAGCGCGCGCGCCAGCACGTCGGCCTTCATCACCATGCCGGGGCCGCCGCCGGCCGGCGTGTCGTCGACGGTGCGGTGCTTGTCGGTCGCATGAGCGCGGATGTCCCTTGTGTCCAGCGCCCACAGTCCCGACGCCAGCGCCTTGCCGGCGAGGCTCATGCCGAGCGGCCCCGGGAACATCTCCGGAAAGATCGTGAGCACGGTGGTGCGCCACATGAGCGTCACTCGACCAGCGGCGGCGGCACCACGACGATGCGCTTCGCCTCGATGTCGACGGTCGGCACGGCGGCGGATGTGAACGGCACCATCAGCGGGGTCGTGCCGTCAGCGGTTGCGATCTCGATGATGTCGCCGGCGCCGTAGTTGAGCACCGACTTCACCGTGCCGAGCGCCGCGCCGTCGGCCGTCACCACTGCGAGCCCGATCAGGTCGGAGTGATAGTACGTGTCGTTGTCCTCGACCGGCGGCAGCCGGTCGCGCGAGACATAGAGCTTCACGTTGGTCAGCTTGGCCGCGGCGTCGCGGTCGGCGACGCCGGCGATGCGCGCGACGAAATGGTCCTTCGCCGGCCGCAGTGTCTCGATTTCGAAACGCCGCTTGCCATCCTCGCTCTCCAGTGGCCCATAGGAGGTGAAGGCCGCCGGATCTTCGGTGAACGAACGCAGCTTTACCTCGCCGCGAACGCCGTGCGCGGCGCCGATCTGGGCAACGCAGATGCGTTCGGGCACGGCGGCCTACACGTCAAGCCTTCGCCGCAGCGGCGGCTGCGTCTTCTCTGACCTTGGCGTCGGCCTTGGTCTTGGCGGCGGCCTTGTCGGCCTCTGCGCCTTCGTCTTCTCTTCGGCTGCGGCCTTGCGCTCCTTGCGCGGCACCGCCTTCTCCGGGTTGTTGCGCTTCTCGCGCTTGGCGACGCCGGCGGCGTCGAGGAAGCGCATCACGCGGTCCGACGGCTGCGCGCCCTTGGCGATCCACGCCTTCACCTTGTCCAGGTCGAGCTTGAGCCGCTCGGTCTTGTCCTTCGGCAGCAGCGGATTGAAGTAGCCGAGCCGCTCGATGAAGCGGCCGTCGCGCGGCGCGCGGCTGTCGGCGGCAACGATGTGGTAGACTGGGCGCTTCTTGGTGCCGGCACGGGCCATACGGATAACAACAGGCATTGCAGTTCCTTTCTTCTAGCTGATTGTCATTCCGGATGCGCCGAAGGCGCGATCCGGAATCCAGTGGCAAGCACGTTGCCTGTACTGGATTCCGGGCTCGGCGCCATAGCGCGTCTAAGACGCGCGTAAACGCGCTTAAGGCGGCGCCCCGGAATGACGGTGAGGGTTGAGTTCGAAGTCATTTCTTCTTTCCAAGTCCTGGGAGGTTCGGCGGCAAGCCGCCAAGTCCCGGCAGTTTTGGTCCAAGCCCGGGAAGGCCCGGAAATTTCGGTGCGAGGCCGGGCATCGTTGGCGGCAGTCCTGAAGGCGCGTTCGGCGCGCCGGGGCCGGGCAGGCCGGGGATGCCGCCCGGCATCTGCTCGGCGAGCTTCGCCATCTCTTCCGGCGACGGCATGCCGCCGCCGAGGCCCATCATGCGGGCGAGACCGGCCATCGGGCCCTTCGCCTTGCCGCCGCCCATGATCTTCATCAGGTCGGCCATCCCGCGATGCATCTTGAGGAGCTTGTTGACCTCCTCGACCTTGGTGCCAGCGCCGGCGGCGATGCGCTTCTTGCGGCTTGCCTTGAGGATGTCGGGCGACTTGCGCTCCTTCGGCGTCATCGAGTCGATGATCGCCATCTGCCGCTTCACCACGCTGTCGTCGATGTTGCGCTCGGCGATCTGGTTCTTGATCTTGGCGACTCCGGGCATCATGCCCATCAGCCCGGTAAGCCCGCCCATCTTCTGCATCTGCGCAAGCTGCTGGCGCATGTCGCCGAGGTCGAACTGACCTTTGCGCATCCTCTCGGCGGCGCGCATCGCCTGCTCGCGGTCGATATTGGCCGCGGCCTTCTCGACCAGCGAGACGATGTCGCCCATGCCGAGGATGCGGCCGGCGATACGGGACGGATCGAAGTCTTCCAGCGCGTCCATGCGCTCGCCGACGCCGATCAGCTTGATCGGCTTGCCGGTGACGGCGCGCATCGACAGCGCGGCGCCGCCGCGGCCGTCGCCGTCGACGCGGGTCAGCACGATGCCGGTGAGGCCGAGCTTCTCGTCGAATGCACGGGCAAGATTGACGGCGTCCTGGCCGGTCAGGCTGTCGGCGACCAGCAGGATTTCATGCGGGCTGGCGGCGCGCTTCACCTCGGCCGCCTCGTTCATCAGCTCTTCGTCGAGCGTGATGCGGCCGGCGGTGTCGAGCAGCACCACGTCGTAGCCGCCGAGCTTCGCCGCCTGGATGGCGCGCACCGCGATCTGCTGCGGCGTCTGGCCTTGCACGATCGGCAGCGTTTCGACGTTGACCTGCTGGCCGAGCACGGCGAGCTGCTCCATCGCCGCCGGGCGCCGGGTATCGAGCGAGGCCATCAAGACCTTGCGGCTGTCGCGTTCGGTGAGGCGCTTCGCGACCTTCGCGGTGGTGGTGGTTTTGCCGGAGCCCTGCAGGCCGACCATCATGATCGGAACGGGAGCGGCGGCGCCGAGATCGATCGGCCTGGCGTCGGAGCCGAGCGTGTTCACCAACTCGTCGTGCACGATCTTCACGACCATCTGGCCGGGCGTCACCGACTTGATGACGTCGATGCCGACCGCGCGCTGCCTGACGTGGTCGACGAAGGCGCGCGCCACTTCGAGCGACACGTCGGCCTCGAGCAGCGCGCGGCGCACCTCGCGCATCGCCTCGTCGACGTCGCCTTCCGACAGCGCGCCGCGCCGCGTCAGGCGGTCGAGCACTCCGGAGAGGCGATCCGACAGATTGTCGAACAACGCGTAGACTCCTCAGCTCTGGCCACGATTAGCCGGTACAAAACACGTCAGCGCCCGAGGGCGCATCGCGCTGTCGGGCGGTTACCTCCGGTCTCGGGACCGGTCGGCGGAATTCCAAGTCACGTCTCTATCGAGAACGGGCTGTAATTGGGCCGGCGGTGGGTCTGAGTCAAGGAATTCGGGGCCCATTGCCAAATTGGGGCGCATGGCCTATATTTGACCGGTCGAATTGACCGGTCAAAATCATGAAACAGGTCCAATCTTCCATTGCGAAGGCCCAGTTCTCCGAGCTGCTCGACGAGGTCGAGCGCGGCGAGACGGTCGTCATCACCCGTCACGGCAAGCCGATCGCGCGGCTGGTGCCGGAGGAGGAGACGCGGCGGGAGCGCGTTGCCCGCGCAATCGAAGGCATCAAGGAGCTTCAAAAGAACGGACCGCGCGCGACGATCGACGAAATCATTGCGTGGAAAAACGAGGGACGCCGCTAACTGTGCCTTTGGTCCTTGATGCGTCGGTAACGGCCAGCTGGCACCTTCGCGATGAGGGGCATGCAAACTCCAACGCAATTCTGAATCGCCTGCACGTGGAGGGCGCTGTTGTCCCGATGCATTGGTGGTTCGAAATTCGTAACGTGCTCGTGAGAAGCGAGCAAACCGGCCGTGCCTCAAGGCAGCAAACAGATGATTTTCTAGAGCGCCTGCGCGGGTTGCCAGTCTCCGTCGCTCTACTGCCTGATGAAGATCCCGTCATCGAATTGGCCCGCCGTCATCGCCTGAGCTTTTACGACGCAGCCTATCTTGAGCTGGCCAAGCGAGAAGCCTACACGCTGGCGACGTTCGACCGCGACCTCATTGCTGCGGCCAAGGCAGAACGCGTGATGCTAGCGTGACCGTTCATGCAGTGAGAATCCCGTGAATTTCGCCGACACCATCCGCGCCCGTCCGCTGCTGTTCCTGTCCGGCCTCGCCGCAATTTCGCTGCTGGGACTGTTCCTGTTCGTGCCGCCGATCCCGCAGCCGCAGACCTATCACCGGTTTGCCGACGAGCACACCATGTTCGGCATCCCGAATTTCTGGAACGTGGTGTCGAACCTGCCGTTCATCCTGGTCGGCGCGCTGGGACTCTACCGCGTGCGCGGCAACTGGGCGGCCAGCACGTTCTTCCTCGGCGTGTTCCTGACCGGTTTCGGCTCGTCCTACTACCACTGGGCCCCCAACGATCTCGGCCTGTTCTGGGACCGCCTGCCGATGTCGATCGCGTTCATGGCGGCGCTCGCCTATGTGATCGAGGAGCGGATCGACGAGCGCATCGGTCAGATGCTGCTGTGGCCGCTGATCCTGCTAGGCATCGTCAGCCTGCTGGTCTGGATCAAGACCGGCGACCTGCGACTCTATGCCTGGGTGCAGTTTTTTCCCTGCGTGGTGCTGCCGCTGATGTTCTGGCTGCTCGCGCCGAAGTTCACCGGAACGGCGTACTGGTTCGCCGCCGCCGGTCTCTATGTGCTGGCCAAGCTGCTGGAGCACTTCGACGCCGCGGTCTTTGCCGCGACCGGGCACCTGATGAGCGGCCACGCGCTGAAGCACGTCGCCGCGGCGGGCGCGTCTTACGCGGTGTATCTCGCTTTTACCAAGCGCGAGCCGATTGGCGGCCAGCACGTCATTCCGGACGCCGCGTAAAGCGCGTTTACGCGCGTCTTCGACGCGCTATGGCGGCGATCCGGAATCCAGATACGAATTCGGAGTATGCATCTGGATTCCGGGCTCACTCGCTTCGCGAGTGCCCCGAAATGACAAGCGTCACCGCAGCGGGCCGTACACCTCGATCTTGGTTTCCTTGTCGTCCATGTCGCCGTAAAAAATCTCGATGGTCTCGACGCCTTTGAGGCGCCTCACTCCGGGCTTCTCGAGCTCGTCCGATACCCTGCGCCGGATCTTGATGACCGCCGCGGCGCCGCCGATGCCCGAAGCCACATACGCGGGCCCCTTGAGCTGGCGCAGCTCGATGTTCTTGCCGAACCGGCCGGGCTTCGCCTTGGTTTCCGGATCGAGCAGGTAGCCGATCCGGGCGCGGAAGTTTTTCAGCCCCGCCATTTCGTAGATCACGACCTCGGTCTTGCTCAGCTTGAGATCGCGCTCGTCGGCCATCTCATCGACTTCGTCCAGTGCCTCGCCGATCAGGTCGCCCAGGTCTTCCCACTCGCCGGACTTCAACGCGGTCAGCACATAGACCTCCGGCAGCTTGCCAAGTGTTGCCTTCTCAAGAGTCGCCGCTTCTTGGGCATGAGCGGGCGCGATGACCACGAGCAGACCGAACAGGCAGAGCCAACGCAGCATCACTTCACCGGGACGTAGACCGTCACCACCAGCTTGTCCTCGGGGGTCGTCACCGGATCGGTCTCGTATTCCTCGACGAAAATCTCCTGCGCTTCGAGCCGCTTTTCGTCGAGATAGTTGGTGATCGCTTCGTAGGTGCCGTCCATCGAGTCGTACGAGCCGCGGTGCATGAACTTCAGCGCGCGGCCCGCCGGCGATTTGCCGACCTCTATGTCGCCCTTCGGCGGATCTTTCAGCTCGTCCGCGATCGGCACCGCGGCCTGGAACTGGAAGCCGGTGTCGTCGGCGGACGTGTAGATCGTCATCGACGGCCCGGCATGCTTGATGCCCTGCTTGTCGAGGAAGGCGTACACCGATTTGAACGCGTCGATCAGCGTGTCGTAGGCGTTGTCCCAGGTGCCGTTGCCCTTGAGATAGACGATGGTCTTGCCGGTCAGCGTGGTCTCTTCACCGAACGGATCGGTGCTTGGTTTGGCGGCGGGCGGGAGAGGAAGCGGCGGCGGAGGAGGGTCGGCTTGCACCGGCGGCATCGGCTGGGCGGGCGCAGGACCTTGACCCAGCGCCGGCGACGCGAGGCCAAACGCCAGAACGGCGGCGGCGGCAATGACCCGCAGGCACGTCATCGATGGCTCCTTGGCAAGGCTGCACTCGGGGACAGCGGGCGGCATTTTACCATTTCCCGGCTGTCGCTATATGCCTGAAATGGTTGCGCGGTGCACGCTCCGCAAGCGCCACTGGCTAAGGGCCGGCGTTTCCCCATATAAACCGGCCTATCGGATAACGTCATGAGCGCGCTGGCCAATCGTCCGTTCGTCAAGATGAACGGTCTCGGCAACGAGATCGTGGTCGTCGATATGCGTGCTCAGCCGTCGGCGATCGAAGCGGCCGTGGCGCGCGCCGCCGCGTCGCCCGATGGCGGCGCGCCTTACGACCAGTTGATGGCGCTCTATCCGCCGCGCACCGCCGGCACGGAATCCCTGATCCGCATCTTCAACAGCGACGGTTCGGAGGCCGGCGCCTGCGGCAACGGCATGCGCTGCGTCGCTTCGCTGCTGGCCAAGGAAACCGGCAAGGACAAGCTCGCCTTCGAGGTGGACGGCCGCGTGCTGCAGACCTGGAAGAACGCGAATGGGCTGTTCACCGTCGACATGGGCGAACCGAAATTTGCCTGGAACGAGATCCCGCTGGCCGAGGAATTCCGCGACACCCGCGCGATCGAATTGCAGATCGGGCCGATCGACAAGCCGATCCTGCACACGCCTTCCGCGGTGAGCATGGGCAACCCGCACGCGGTGTTCTGGGTCGACGACGTGAACGCTTACGATCTCGGCCGGTTCGGGCCGATGCTGGAGCACCATCCGATTTTCCCGGAGCGCGCCAACATCACGCTGGCGCACATCCGCTCGCGCGAGGAAATCGCGATCCGCACCTGGGAGCGCGGCGCCGGCCTGACCAAGGCGTGCGGCTCGGCCGCCTGCGCGGCGGCGGTCGCGGCGGCGCGGCTCAAGCGCACCGGCCGCAAGGTGCGGATCGTGCTGCCGGGCGGCGCGCTCGACATCGAGTGGCGCGAGGGCGACAACCATGTGCTGATGACCGGCCCGGTGCAGTTCGAATACGAGGGCCGGTTTCCGGCGGCGCTGTTTGCAAGCGGCGCAGCCTGACATGAGCGTCGACGTTCTCACATTCGGCTGCCGGCTCAATTCATACGAGTCGGAGATCATCCGCCGCAACGCCGCGGGGTTTGGCGACGCGGTCGTCGTCAACACCTGTGCGGTGACGGCCGAGGCGGTGCGCCAGGCGCGTCAGGCGATCCGCAAGGCGCGCCGCGAGCGGCCCGATGCGCGCATCGTGGTGACCGGCTGCGCGGCGCAGACCGCGCCACAGGATTTCGCGGCGATGCCCGAGGTCGACCGCGTACTCGGCAACGAGGAGAAGCTCGACCCGGCGATGTGGGGGACGCTCGATGCCGCGCCGCGCGTGATGGTCGGCGACATCATGGCGGCGCGGACGCTGGCGCCGCATGCGGTCGACACGTTGGAAGGTCATACCCGCGGTTTCGTGCAGGCGCAATCCGGCTGCGATCACCGCTGCACGTTCTGCATCATTCCGTTCGGGCGCGGCAATTCGCGCTCGCTGCCGGTCGCGGACGTGGTGGCGCAGGTGCGCCGCCTCGCCGAGAACGGCTACCGCGAGGTGGTGCTGACCGGCGTCGACATCACCAGCTATGGCGCGGATTTGGCCGGCGCGCCGCGGCTCGGCGCGCTGGTTAAGGCGGTGCTGAAGGCGGCGCCGGAGATCGAGCGGCTGCGGTTGTCGTCGATCGACTCCGTGGAGGCCGACGCCGATCTGTTCGACGCGCTCGCAAGCGAGCCGCGCCTGATGCCGCACCTGCACCTGTCATTGCAGGCCGGCGACGACATGATCCTTAAGCGCATGAAGCGGCGGCACTCGTGCAACGACGCGATAGCGTTCTGCGAGCAAGTGCGCCGCCTGCGGCCCGACGTGGTGTTCGGCGGGGACATCATCGCCGGCTTCCCGACCGAGACCGAGGACATGTTCGCCCGCTCGCTCGACCTGATCGACGAATGTGGCCTGACGCACCTGCATGTATTCCCGTTTTCGCCGCGGCCCGGCACGCCGGCGGCGCGCATGCCGCAGGTCGCGGGCGAGGTCATCAAACATCGGGCCGCCCGGCTTCGCGAAAAAGGCACGGCGGCGCTGGCGCGACATTTGGCAGGCGAAGTCGGCGCGAAGCGCCGCGTGCTCACCGAGGCCGGCGGCATCGGCCGCACCGAGCAGTTCACGCCGGTGCGGCTCGGCGCGCCGGTTGCGCGCGGCCTGATGCTCGACGTGGCGATCACCGGGCATGACGGGCGCCAGTTGTTGGCGGCGTAGCTCTCTCCGCCGTCATTCCGGCCGAGCGAAGCGAGAGCCGGAATCCATAACCACCACCGGGAGTATGGATTTCGGGTTCCTCGCCATAGCGCGTCGAAGACGCGCGTAAACGCGCTTATGGCTCGGCCCCCGAATGACAACTGAGGGGTTGGCGGCATAAGATAGAGAACGGAATCGGGAGACCCGCATGACGGCTTCAAACGGCAACGGCCACGCCATCACCACCATGGCGCAGCTCGAGGCGCTCTATGACGAAGGCGTTTATCCGCCGGCCAAGTTCAAGGAGGTCGATCGCATCACGGCGGCCTACCGCAAGCTGGTCGAGGCCTCGCCATTCTGCGCGCTCGCGACGATCGGACCCGACGGCCTCGACTGCTCGCCGCGCGGCGACCCCTCCGGCTTCGTGCGCGTGGTCGACGACAAGACCGTGATTGTGCCGGACCGGCGCGGCAACAACCGCATCGACAGCCTGCGTAACCTGATCAGCGATCCGCGCGTCGCGCTGCTGTTCCTGATCCCCGGCGTCAGCGAGACGCTGCGCATCATGGGCCGCGCCACCATCTCGACCGATCCCGAGCTGTGCAGCGGTTTCATCATGCAGAGCAAGGCACCGCGCAGCGTGCTGGTGATCAAGGTCGACAAGGTGTTCTTCCAGTGCGCCAAGGCGATCGTGCGCTCCAAGCTGTGGGATCCGAAGACCCAGGTCGAGCGCTCGTCGCTGCCGACGCCGGGCGCGATCCTCGCCGAGATCACCGACGGCAAGTTCGGCGGGCCGGAGCATGACAAGCTTGCGCCGGAGCGCATCAAGGCGACGATTTATTAGGGTGTGAACTCGTTAATTTGCTTGGGCGGTCGGCCTGCGAGGGTCCGCTCTGCCCCGGTCGCCGACGCATCATGGCATCGTAGAAAAACGACGCGATGTGCCAATAGGCGACATCACGCCATTTATTCGATCACCTCGTCAGCGCGGCCAAGGAGAGGCAACGATACCGTGATGCCGAGCGCCTTCGCGGTTCTTAAATTGATAACCAGTTGGAGCTTCGTAACTTGTTGAACGGGGAGGTCCGCCGGCTTCTCGCCCTTGAGGACGCGACCGGTGTAGGCACCGGCTTGCCGGTGTGATTCCCTGATGTCGCCGCCATAGCTTATCAATCCACCGGCCACGGCGAATTCGCGCACGGCCATGACTGCTGGGACCGCGTATTTGAGCGACAGCGCGGCCAGTTGTTGTGGGCGGCTATGGAAAAATATGTCGCCTGCGACTATCAGCGCACCGGCCTGCAGCTGAGCCAAGCCCGCAAAGGCAGTTTCAAGGTCGCGTTCGGTGCCGGCATTCAGGAGATGGAGCTCTAGCCCCCTGGCGCGGGCGGGATCATGCAAATCTTTTATGGTGGTTTCGGTATTCAATTGATTGGTTGGATTAACAAGCACAGCAATTTTTTTGACGCTGGGCAGCAACTCATGCAGCAACTCCAGTCGCTTCGGCCCTACTTCTACATTCAACGAAGTAATCCCGGTGACATTGCCCCCCGGTCTGTTCAGGCTCGTAACGAGTTTTACTGCAACTGGGTCCAGGCCCATCTCGAAAACAATCGGGATTGTTGTCGTTGCTGCCTTCGCTGCAAGGGCGGCGATAACGCTACCGGGCGCCGAAATCACGTCAACCCGACGACGGACAAGATCGGCTGCCAACGCTGGCAAGCGATCCATCTGACCACCTGCCCAGCGATATTCGATTATTACACTTCGGCCTTCGTCATAGCCCATCGCGCTCAGGCCTTGCTGGAATGCATCTACTCGGATTCCAAACCGCTCCGGCGATTCGCTACCTAAATATCCGACCACCGGGATCGCTGGTTGCGCGCGCGCCGCTAGTGGCCAAGCCACTGCGCCACCGCTCAGAACACCAAGGAATTCCCGTCGCCTCATGTCAGCCCCCAAGCTCAGCAAACGGCATCGTAGCGGCCCAGACCAATTCTCTGAAGGGGCTGAAATCGGCTTCGGGCACACATCGGTTGGGGCGTGGCCGATGTCGCAGTTGGGTCATTCACGACCTAGGTGGTCAACGTCACCCGCCCTCGTTTGTCCACGTTGAGACCGGTTGGGAGATTGCGTCGCCGCAACAACATCCTCGCCACTCCATCCGCATGCCTTCAGCCGCTCGTGCATATGGGCCGGCACCGGCGCGGTCACTTTGATAGGCTCGCGGTTCTTATAGAGCGGCACCGTGACCTCGCGCGCATGCAGATGCAGACGCGGACCGCCGGTGCGTGGCGCGGTGCCGTAGATCGGATCGCCGACGATCGGCCATTTCATCGCCGCGCAATGCACGCGCAGTTGGTGCGTGCGTCCCGTGAGCGGCTCCAGCGCGAGCCAGGTCAGGTCCTCGGTGCGCCCCATCACCTGCCACGTCGTCGATGACGGCAGGCCGTCCGGATCGGTCTTCATCCACCAGCCGCGGTTGTCGTCGAGCTTGCTCAGCGCCAGATCGATGCGGCCTTCCGGTTCGGCGGGGCCGCCTTCGACCACGGCCCAATAGGTCTTGCCGACCTTGCCGTGGCGGAACAGGTCGCTCAGGTTCGCCAGCGCCTTGCGGTGGCGGCCGAGCACCAGGCAGCCGGAGGTCTCGCGGTCGAGCCGGTGCGCCAGCGCGGGCGGCTTCGGCAGCCCGAATTGCAGCGCCGGAAAATCGTCCTCCAAGGAAGGGCCACCCTTCGGACCTTTGTGCACGGCGACGCCCGCGGGCTTGTCGATGATCAACATCAGCCCATCGCGGTAGAGCAGGCGGCTCACTATCTCTTCCGGTGTCATAGGGAAACGCGTATCACGTCACCCGGCATGAGCGACAGCACCACCGAGAGCGCCGAAGAATCCGGCGAGAAGAAAGGCTGGTTCGGCCGCCTTACCGGCGGCCTCAAGCGCACCTCATCGGCGCTCGGAACCGCAATCACCGACATCGTGATGAAGGGTCCGATGGACCCCGCCAAGCTCGACGAAATCGAGGAGGCGCTGATCCGGTCCGATCTGGGCCTTGAGTCTGCGGCGAGCGTCACCGAGATCATCAATGGCGGTTTCTACAAACAGAACATTTCGCCAGAAGACGTCAAAGGCATCATCGCCGACCAGGTCGCCAAGGTGCTGGCGCCGGTCGCGAAGCCGCTGACGATCGGCGGCGCGAAGCCGTTCGTAATCCTGGTGGTTGGGGTCAACGGCTCCGGCAAGACCACGTTGATCGGCAAGCTGGCGGCGAAGCTGTCCGCCGAGAAAAAGAAGGTCGTGCTCGCCGCTGGCGACACGTTCCGCGCCGCCGCGATCGATCAGCTCAAGATCTGGGGCACGCGCACCGGCGCGGAGGTGATCGCGACGACGCCCGGGGGCGACGCCGCGAGCCTGGCGTTCGACGCTGTGTCGCAGGCTAAGCGCGACGGCGCCGACGTGGTGATCGTCGACACCGCGGGCCGTTTGCAGAACCGCGCCGAGCTGATGGACGAGCTTGAGAAGATCGTCCGCGTGATGAAAAAGGTCGACGCAGCCGCTCCGCACGCCGTGCTGCTGGTGCTCGATGCCACTGTCGGGCAGAACGCGCTGTCGCAGGTCGAGATGTTCCAGAAGGTTGCAGGCGTGACAGGTCTGGTGATGACCAAGCTCGATGGCACCGCGCGCGGCGGCATCCTGGTGGCGATTGCGCAGAAGTTCGGTTTGCCGATCCACTTTATCGGTGTCGGCGAGGGGGTCGACGATCTTGCGCCGTTCTCGGCCAAGGATTTCGGCAAGGCCGTCGCGGGAATTGAGTGATCATGGGGCCGTATTGCACTGGGGCGGCCATGGACTCGGTCTACCTCTCCCATTGGGAGAGGTCGTCTCGCGAAGCGAGGCGGATGTTACGCTCTCTCGATCGGGGTAGAAAGCGTATGGAAGGCTGACCACTCGGCGTCGGTAGGTCAAAGGACTGATGGGCTGACCGTCTGGCCCGATGCAGCGCAGTGGCATGGCGTGAACTATCCCGTCAAGTGACGAGATGTTAGCTTGTAAACCGCGGAGAGCCACCACAGGCAAGACCAATCGCCGACTGCCTCCGCGTCATTCCGTCTAGTGTGGAGAAATCATCGTGCCCTCTGAAGGTCGGTCGCCCCGCCTTGCCGTACTGATCGACGCTGACAACGCTTCCGCCAGGATAGCCGATGGGCTGTTCGAGGAAATCGCGAAGATCGGGGAAGCGAGCGTTCGCCGCATCTACGGCGACTTTTCCAATCCGCGCTCGAGGGCGTGGGCGGACACGCTGTCCAAGCACGCCATCATACCGCAACAGCAGTTCGCCTATACGACAGGCAAGAATGCGTCCGACATCACCTTGGTCATCGACGCGATGGATCTGCTTCACAGCGGTCGGTTCGATGGCTTTTGTCTGGTGTCATCGGACAGTGATTTTACCCGGCTGGCGGCCCGCATCCGCGAGCAGGGCGTCGATGTGTTCGGCTTTGGGGAACAGAAGACGCCGGAGAGCTTCCGTCAGGCCTGCCGCCGATTTGTGTACACCGAGAACCTGCTTACAAGTGCGGCGAACAGTCAGGATGGCGCCTCAAAGCCTCTTCAGTCACTCAGCGCAGCGGTATCGATCATCAACAAAATCATTGCGCAGATGGAAAGTGACGATGGCTGGGTGCCCTTGGGAGAGGTCGGACGACAGCTCGCCAACTTCGCGTCCGACTTCGATCCACGAAACTTCGGCTTTCGCAAGCTGAGCGACCTAGTACGAAAGACAAATGCGTTTGAAATCGAGCACCCAAAAGGACGAGCTATGCGAATTCGCACGAAGTCTGCTGCCGCGACCGAACCGAGGCCGAGGGCCGCCAGGAGAGCTGTGAAATGAGAAGGATGCCCAGCAGGTACGATTTCGAGTCGGTGAGGGGCTGGGGGGCCGGGGGTGGTCGATGATCAGGGCCAGAGGAGGTTAGAGGCGGATGGCCGAGACCCCCCAACCCTCTCCCCAACAGGGAGAGGGAGTTCACCGCCGATGCCGAACCGCTGCAGTTGAATGTCGAGCATCAACGCAGTGGATCCCCGCACCCGCACGCTGCTTGAGGCTCCGATTCTACCGACGCTGCTGCGGCTGGCGCTCCCGAACATCGTCACCACCACGATCCAGGGCTCGATCGGCCTGATCGACATCTACTTCATGGCCAAGCTCGGCACCGATGCGGTGGCGGGCGTGTCGCTGGTGTTCCCCGGCTTGATGCTGATGCAGATGATGTCGGGCGGCGCGATGGGCGGCGGCATCTCTTCGGCGGTTGCCCGCGCGCTCGGCGCCGGCCGCCGCGACGACGCCGACGCCATCGTGCTGCACGCGCTGGTGATCGGCGTGATCTTCGCGGCGTTCTTCTGCGGGGCGGTGATCGCGGGCGGGCCCTGGCTTTACGCTGCGCTCGGCGGCAGCGGCGCCGCCCTCGACGTCGCGCTGACGTATTCCAACATCGTGTTCGGCGGCGTAATCCTGATCTGGAGCTTCAACGTGCTGGCGAACATCCTGCGCGGCACCGGCAATACGGCGATCACCGCCGTGGTGACGGTGGCGGGCCTGGCGCTGCTGGTGCCGTTGTCGCCTTGCCTGATCTTCGGATTCGGCCCGTTCCCGAAGCTCGGCGTGGCCGGCGGAGCCATCGCGCTGCTCAGCTATTACGGGCTCGGCACCCTGATCTATGCCGCCTACCTCTGGTCGGGACGCAGCGTGGTGCGGCCAAACCTGCTCGGCACGCGGCTGCGCTGGCCGCTGTTCTACGACATCTTCCGGGTCGGCGCGGTCGCCTCGGTGATTTCGCTGATGACCAACGTCACGATGGCGCTGACCACGGCACTGATCGCGTCGTTCGGCGCGGCGGCGATTGCCGGGTACGGCGTCGGCACGCGGCTCGAATACATGCTGGTGCCGCTGTCGTTCGGGTTCGGCGGCGCGCTGGTCGCGCTGGTCGGCACCAATATTGGGGCAGGTCAGCGTGAAAGAGCATTGCGCGCCGCCTGGATCGGCGGCTGGGTGTCGTTCGCGTTGACAGGAGTCATCGGCGCGCTGGCCGCGCTGTTTCCGTCGGCGTGGCTGTCGCTGTTCGTCAGCGATCCGGCGGTGATCGAGGCCGGCAGCGCATATCTGCGCACGGTCGGCCCGTTCTACGGATTCTTCGGGCTGGGCATGGCGCTGTATTTCGCCTCGCAGGGCGCTGGAACGTTGAAATGGCCGCTGCTTGCCGGCTTTCTGCGCATGATCGTGGCAGTCGGTGCCGGCTGGCTGATCCTGCAATGGACCGGCAGTCTGATCGCGGTATTCTTCACGCTTGGACTGGCGCTGGCGCTGTTTGGAACGATGATCGCGGTCGCGGTGGCGCGCGGCGTGTGGTTTCCCGACAGGAATGTTAGACAACAACCATGACGGAAAACACCCAGCCCAATCCGCTTCTGAAGCTCGCGCTCGATATCGGGCCGCTGCTGCTGTTCTTCTTCGCCAACTCGAGGCCGGCGCTGTTCGAGCCGCTGATCCGGCCGATCATCCCGGCGGCAATCGCGACCGGCGAGCGCGCCGGCATCTTTGTCGCCACCGCGGTGTTCATGGTGGCGATCCTGGTCGCGCTCGCGGTGTCCTACGCGATGACGCGGCGGCTGCCGATGATGGCGCTGGTCTCGGCCGTCGTCGTCGTGGTGTTCGGCGGGCTGACGCTGTTTCTGCAGGATGAGCTGTTCATCAAGCTCAAGCCGACCATCATCTACCTGCTATTCGCCGGCACGCTGTTCGGCGGCATCGTATTCGGCAAGAACCTGCTGGCCATGGTGTTCGACCAGATGTTCAACCTGACAAGTGAGGGCTGGCACAAGCTCACAGTCCGTTGGGCGTTATTTTTCCTTTTTCTCGCCGCGCTGAACGAACTGGTCTGGCGCACGCAATCGACCGACACCTGGGTGACGTTCAAGGTGTTCGGCGTGATGCCGCTGACGCTCGTGTTCGCGATGCTGCAGATGCCGCTGCTGAAGAAATACGACAACAGCCCGAAAAGTTAGATTTTTGCTAGCTGCAGTTCTTCAACACGCGGGGCGCGGTGTAGACGACATAACCCCGCCGCGAGATCGTCTGCTTGGCCGCTTCGAAGTTCGTCACTCCGAATACCGCGGCGTGCAGCGCGTTCTGCAATTCGGCGTGATCGAGCCAGCACGATGTGAGGGCGGGCAGCCGGTGACCCGAGCGCGTGTCGGTCGCGCAGTATTCGACCGGATTGTCGCCATTGCGGAACAAGAAGATCGCCATAGGCCGCCCACGCTGGAGCGACTCACGTCCAGCGAAAACAAGGGTATGCGATCCGCCTGGACCGGCGGTCCGGCCGCGGCTTATCACCAGTTTTATTGGGCGGGGCCGCCCGCCGGCATTACTTGAGGTCGTCGGGGACCTTGCCGCCGTTGGCCGCCAGCTTTTGCATCACCTGCTTGTGCAGCCAGATGTTCATCTTGGCCGAGTCGTTCATGTCGCCGGTGTAGCCGAGTTCCTTGGCGAGTTCCTTGCGCGGGCCGAGGCCGCTGTCGAGGCCGAGCAGCTTCATCAGGTCGACGATCGACTTGCGCCAGTCGAGCTTCTCCTTGTTCGCGGCCGCCATCTTGGTGAGCACGGCCTCGACGTCGACCTGCGACATTGGAGCGGTCGCGGTCGCCGTAGCGGTGCCGCCGCCCGAGGGCGTGGCGCCCGGCGCCGGCGCCGCGGTGGCGCTCGAGCCTCCGAAAATGGCGGACATGATCTTTCCGAAGATGCTCATGACTCACTCCCTGTTTTTGACGGCAATGATCAAAAACAATACGCTGCGGCGCATTGCACAATCACGACATCAAATTGGGCGCGCCAAATGTGGCGGATTATGGCGTGGCGAGGGCTTTTTCGATCGCCGGCTTGAGCGCGGTGTCTAGATTGCCCGGCGTGATCGGCCCGATCAGCTTGTAGGCGATGCGGCCGTCGCGGCCGACCAGGAAGGTCTCCGGCACGCCATAGACGCCCCAGTCGATCGAGGCGCGGCCGTTGGGGTCGGCGCCGACCGCGGCGAACGGATTGCCGTGGCGGCCGATGAAGCGGCGCGCGTTGTCCGGCTGATCCTTGTAGTTGATGCCGACGATGCGGATGCGCTTGTCGTCGGCAAGCTTCATCAAGAGCGGCGCTTCGTCGTGGCAGGGCACGCACCATGATGCCCAGACGTTGACCAGCGTCACCGGTCCGGTGAAGTCGGTGTTGACGATGCCGGGCATCGTCGCGCCGTCGCGGCTGAGGCCTTCGACCGGCGGCAGGCTGGCTTGCGGCACCGGCCGGCCGATCAGAGCCGATGGGATGCGCGAAGCGTCGCCGCTGCCGAGCTTGAAATAGAACAGCACCACCAGCCCGAGGAACCCGATCAGGGGCGTCAGCAGCATGGCCCGGCGCTGGCTCGGGTTGGTGTTCCGCGAGGTGAGCATTTACGCGCGCTTTCCGTGGTCGAAGCGCCGCGGCACGCCGCGCGACTCCAGTTCGCCAAGTGAGCGCCGCTGCGCGCGGTGATCGACCACGATCCAGGCAACAAGTGACAGAACGATGACCCCCGCCGCGCCGTAGGCGGTGACGATGAAGCTGGCGTGCTGGCCAAGATTTGCAAAGAAACTCATGCCGCGCTGCCCGGCGCGGTCTGCGCCTGCATCAGCATCAAGGTGCGCACCCGCCGACGCAGGATTTCATTGCGCATGGCGGCGAGATGCAGCGTGACGAACAGCAGCACGTACGCCAGCGCCATCACCAGGAGCGGCACCAGGATGCTCGGGTGGATGGCCGGTCCTGCCAGCCGCAGCACCGACGCGGGCTGGTGCAGCGTATTCCACCAATCGACCGAGAACTTGATGATCGGCAGGTTGATCGCGCCGACCAGCGTCAGGATCGCGGCGGCGCGTCCAGCGCGCGAGGGATCATCGACGGTGCGCCACAGCGCCATCAGGCCGAGGTACATCAGGAGCAGGATCAACACGGAGGTGAGCCGCGCGTCCCACACCCAATACGCGCCCCACATCGGCCGGCCCCACAGCATGCCGGTGACGAGGCAGATCAGCGTGAAGGCGGCGCCGATCGGGATCGCCGCCTTGGCGGCGACGTCGGCGAGCGGATGGCGCCACACCAGCGTGCCGAGCGCGGCGATGCTCATCAGCGTCCAGATTCCCATGGCGAGCCAGGCAGCCGGCACGTGGACGAACATGATCTTCACCACCGGGCCGTGCTGGTAATCGTCCGGCGCGTTCGCCGCGAGAACGAGGCCGGCGGCGAATGCGAGCGCGGTGGCGCCGGCGAGCCACGGCAGGATGCGCCCGGCCAGCGTGAGAAAGCGCGTGGGATTGGCAAGATCGAGAAGAGGCATAACGGTCACTCTATCCCATGTCGCAGCGCGGCCGCGGCGGCGAATGTACCAACCACCAAGCTCACCAGCGTCAGCGCGCACAGGATTGTGAATGGCGTGCCGAACGAGTGCGGCCCGGCGATGGCGGCGTTCGATGCGGCGACACCGAAGATTAACACCGGCACGGTGGGCGGCAGCACCAGCACGGTGAGGAGGAGGCCGCCGCGCCGCAGCGTTACCGACAACGCGGCGCCGAGCAGCCCGATGAAGGTCAGCGCCGGCGTGCCGGCGACGAGCGTCAGCGCGACCGCAAGGCTCGCCTGCGCGTCGAGATTCATGAGGAGCGCGAACAGCGGCGTCGCGATGACGAGCGGCAGGCCGGTGCTGAGCCAGTGCGCCAACGCCTTCGCGGCAACCGCGAGTTCGAGCGGCGTCTGTCCGGTGAGGATCAGATCGAGCGAGCCGTCCTCGGCATCGGCGGCGATCAGGCGATCGAGCGTCAGCAGGCTCGCAAGCAGCGCGCCGAGCCACAGGATCGCCGGCCCGATCCGAGCCAGCAGCGTGAGGTCCGGCCCGATTGCGAACGGCGTGAGCACGACGACGATCAGGAAGAACAACACGCCGATGCCGGCACCGCCGCCGACCCGGACAGCGAGCTTGAGGTCGCGAATGAAGAGTGCGGAGAGGGCGGTCATTGGTGTGCACCTCTCGCGCAGCATACTCGGTCACCTCCCCCCATAGCCCGTCGAAGACGGGCGTGAACGCCCTTTTGTCGGGGGAGGTCGACCGCGCGTAGCGCGGTCGGGAGGGGGGTCGTCGTTGCAACGCTGGCGAGGTCAACAACCACCCCCCTCCCTAGCCCTCCCCCGCAAGGGGGGAGGGAACAGACCGCCCGTGTGGTGAGAGCTTTCGTCACGCGGCTGCTCCGAGGTGCAACTCCTTCGCCCGCTCTAATCCAATCGGTCCATGCGCTGCTGCGACGATCAGTCCGCCGCTTGCAAGATGCCCGCGCATCAGTTTCGCGAGACGCTCCTGCGCCGCGCGGTCGAGCGCCGAGGTCGGCTCGTCGAGTAGCCAGATCGGACGCTTGATCGCGACCAACCGTGCGATCGACAGCCGCCGCCGCTGTCCCGCGGAGAGGTAGGCCGCGGGCAACTTCGCCACCGCGTCGAGGCCAACCGTGGTCAGTGCCGCCGACACGCCTTCGCCAATGCCGAGATAGCGGGCCCAGAAATCGAGGTTCTCCTCGGCGGTCAGCGACGGCTTCAGCGCGTCCTGGTGACCGAGGTAGTGGGCCTGCTCGGCGAGCGGCATGTCGGCCGCCCCGCCGGTCAACGCCAGCCGTCCGGCGGCGAGGCGGACCAGCCCGGCGATCATCCGCAGCAGCGATGACTTGCCCGCGCCATTGCGGCCGGTGACCAGAAGGGCCTCGCCCCCCGCAACGGTGAACTGGAGCCCGGAAAACACCTCCCGGCCGCCCCGGACGCAGGCCAGATCGCTCGCCTCGAGCCTCATGACAGCCGCCTCAATTGGGCGGCGGGCGGCCCCAAATGGCCGCGATAGCCCCCAAATTCCTGCAAAGCAGCCCCCATTCTTGCAATTCTCGATTGTCTAGCAGAGGTCCAAAAAACACCCTATAAACCCTCGGGCCGCGCTCATTGCACCCGGGCTCGCGGCCAGGGGCGAAAGACTAGTTCTGGCAACAGTTTAGCCTTGAACCGCTCGGCCGCTGCAGCGCCTGGGATTGGAACATTCGTCATGACTTCGCTCGACAGCTTTAGATGTGCCAGAACCCTGAAGGTCGGCAGCAAGACCTACGCGTATTTCAGTCTCCCCGTGGCCGAGAAGAATGGGCTCAAGGGAACCTCCCGGCTCCCGTTCTCGCTGAAGGTTCTGCTCGAGAACCTGCTGCGCAACGAGGATGGCCGCTCGGTCAGCAAGGACGACATCCTCGCCTTCGCGGCCTGGCTCAAGACCAAGACCTCGGACCGTGACGTGGCGTTCCGCCCGGCGCGGGTGCTGATGCAGGACTTCACCGGCGTGCCGGCGGTGGTCGATCTCGCCGCGATGCGCGATGCAATGAAACACCTCGGCGGTGAGGCAAAGAAGATCAATCCGCTGGTGCCGGTCGATCTCGTGATCGATCACTCGGTCGGGGTCAATTTCTTCGGCCACAGCGACTCGTTCAAAAAGAACGTCGAAGAAGAGTACAAGCAGAACCAGGAACGCTACAAATTCCTGAAGTGGGCGCAGCGTTCGTTCGAGAATTTCCGCGTCGTGCCGCCCGGCACCGGCATCTGCCACCAGGTCAATCTTGAATATCTGTCGCAGACCGTCTGGAACGCGCCGGGCAAGATCAAGCTCGACGGCAAGGAAGTCGACGCCGAGATCGCCTATCCGGACACCGTTGTCGGCACCAACTCGCATACCACGATGGTCAACGGCCTCGCCGTGCTCGGCTGGGGTGTTGGCGGCATCGAGGCGGAAGCCGCGATGCTCGGCCAACCCTATTCGATGGTTCTGCCCGAGGTGATCGGCGTCAAGCTCGCCGGCAAGCTCAAGGAAGGCATCACCGCGACCGACCTTGTGCTCACCGTCACGCAGATGCTGCGCAAGCGCGGCGTGGTCGGCAAGTTCGTCGAGTTCTTCGGCCCCGGCCTCGCGGGCCTCACCGTCGCGGACCGCGCCACGCTCGGCAACATGGCGCCGGAGTACGGCGCGACCTGCGGCTTCTTCCCGATCGACGACGATACGATGGAGTATCTCGACGACACCAACCGCTCCAAGGAGCGGATCGATCTGGTCAAGGCCTATGCGCAGGCGCAGGGCATGTACCGCACCAAGACCACGCAGGATCCGGTCTTCACCGACGTGCTCAAGCTGGAGCTTGGCTCGGTGGAGCCCTCGCTCGCCGGCCCCAAGCGCCCGCAGGACCGCGTTGCGCTCAAGGAAGTGAAATCAGGCTTCGCCGGCTCGATGGACAAGGAGTTCAACAAGGCGTCCGAGATGATGAAGCGCGTGCCGGTTGCCGGCCGCGACCACGATCTCGGCCATGGTGACGTGGTGATTGCCGCGATCACTTCGTGCACCAACACCTCGAATCCCAGCGTGATGGTCGCCGCCGGCCTGGTCGCCAAGAAGGCTGTGGCGAAGGGCCTCAAGGTCAAGCCTTGGGTCAAGACCTCGCTGGCGCCCGGCTCGCAGGTCGTGGCGGACTACTATGAGAAGTCGGGACTGCAGAAGGATCTCGACGCACTCGGCTTCAACCTGGTCGGCTTCGGCTGCACCACCTGCATCGGCAACTCCGGCCCGCTGCCGGAGGAAATCTCCGAAGCGGTCAACGAGAACGATCTCGTCGTCGCCGCCGTGCTGTCCGGCAACCGCAACTTCGAAGGCCGCGTCAACGCGGACGTGCGCGCGAACTATCTCGCTTCGCCGCCGCTGGTGGTCGCCTACGCGATCGCCGGCTCGATGAACATCGACGTCGCCAAGGGCGCGCTCGGCGTCGACAAGAAGGGCAAGAAGGTCTTCCTCAAGGATATCTGGCCGACCAGCCGCGAGATCAATTCGGTGATCCGCAAGTGCATCACCAAGGACGTGTTCAAGCGCAAATACGCCAACGTGTTCAAGGGCGACACCCAGTGGGGCAAGATCGCCGTGAAAGGCGGTCTCACCTTCGATTGGGACGACCGTTCGACCTACGTGCAGAACCCGCCGTACTTCGACGGCATGGAAAAGCGCTCACGCCCGATCGAAGACATCGTCGATGCGCGCATCCTCGGCCTGTTCCTCGACTCGATCACCACCGACCACATCTCGCCGGCGGGCTCGATCAAGGAAGCGAGCCCGGCGGGCGAGTACCTGCGCGACCATCAGGTCCGTCCCAAGGACTTCAACCAGTACGGCACCCGGCGCGGCAATCACCAGGTGATGATGCGCGGCACCTTTGCCAACATCCGCATCAAGAACCAGATGGTGCCGGGCGTCGAAGGCGGCGTCACCGTCCACTATCCGTCCAGGCAGCGCATGCCGATGTACAACGCGGCCATGAAGTACAAGGCCGAGGGTGTGCCGCTGGTGATTTTCGCCGGCCGCGAATACGGCACCGGCTCGTCGCGCGACTGGGCCGCCAAGGGCACCACATTGCTGAACGTGCGCGCCGTGATCACCCAGTCGTTCGAGCGCATCCACCGCTCCAACCTGATCGGCATGGGCGTGATCCCGCTTTGCTTCGAAGGCGATACTTCGTGGCAGTCGCTCGGCCTCAAGGGCAACGAGACGGTCACCATCCGTGGCCTGCACGGCGACCTCAAACCGCGCCAGAAGCTGATATGCGAGATCGTCGGTGCGGACGGCAAGCTGACGCGCGTACCGCTGCTCTGCCGGATCGATACCTACGACGAGTTGGACTATTTCAAGAACGGCGGCATCCTGCAGTACGTGCTGCGCCACCTCGCCGCTTAGCTCACTCGCCATTCACTGCGAAGTGAGTGGCGGGTGAAAGCCAGCCCCAGTATGACAGTGGCATGGCTGCGTGGGCACAGACGGCAGGGTGACTCCATGATTCCTCTCCGCATCGCGTCCACGCTCGCGCTCAGTTGTCTCGTCATTCTTGAAGCGCCTGCCGCCAACGCGGAGCCGCGCGCGGTGCTGGAGCTGTTCACCAGTCAGGGCTGCTCGTCCTGTCCTGAGGCGGACAAGTTGCTTGGCGAGCTCGCCAGGGATCCCTCACTGGTCCCGCTGACGCTGGCGGTCGACTACTGGGACTATCTCGGATGGAAGGACACGCTGGCGCTCAAGGGCCACACCGCCCGGCAGCGCGCCTACGCCGCCTCGCGCGGCGACCGCGATGTCTACACGCCGCAAATGGTGGTCAACGGCGTCTCGCACGTGCTCGGCAGCGACAAGGCGGCGATCGAACGCGCCATCGACAAGAGCCGCAAGCAGGCGCTGACACTCGGCATTCGGGCGTTGGTCGCGGACGACAAGTTGACGGTGAGCGTGCCGGCAAGGGACGACAGCACGGCGGGCGAGATCTGGCTCTGTCCGGTCACCAAGTCGGTGCCGGTCAAGATCGGCCGCGGCGAGAACCGCGGCTCGACCATCACCTACACCAATGTGGTGCGGCGCTGGACCAAGATCGGCGAATGGAACGGCAAGGCGCAGACGCTCAGCGTGCCGCTCAAGGATTTGCAGAATGGCGGTGATATCGATTCGGTCGCCGTGGTGGTGCAGAGCGGCAGCGCCAGCGCGCCCAAGATAATGCTGGGCGCGACGCAGATTGCACTGCGGTAGCTTTCTCCTCTAGCTCCGTTCGTCATGCGCGGGCATAGCCGGCCGAAGGACGGCGTCGCTTCGCCCACCTACGACCCGCGCGCATCCATCTTTTTGTGAAAGATGGATCACCGGGTCACGCGCCTATAGCGCGTCCTTCAGGGCGTTTACGCCCGTCTTCGACGGGCTAGGGACGCGCGTAAACGCGCTTATGGGCGCGGCCCGGTGATGACGAACGCATTGAAATAAAAAAGGGGCCGGCGGGGGAGCCGGCCCCAGATCGTTGGGGATTGAACCGTACGCGGAAACAAACGGGCCCGGTCCGTCGACGCCCCGGGGGGCTGGGGGGCTGAGGAATCCGGAACGCTGAGCGAACCGGGCCTGTCTTCTAGTGTCCTCTATATGCTGGGACGGTTAGGCTACCGCTTGGCTGAAATTGGGCAGCTTTATGATTCTCCTAACGAATCCGTGAGCGCGGCAGGCTGCCGCAGGCTGAAATATCGAGCACCGCTAAGCCCTTGCCGACGCAGGCTTCCGGCGCGATCATGTCAGCGACACGACAGAAGGAGGCGCCGCATGAGCTTCGGCGAGGTCGATCCAAGCCAGAATTTCGGGGGTGGGACAGCGCCATCCGCCCCCGCAAATCAGGTGACCTTCGACCGGCGCGAACTGGATCGCATCCTCAATCTGTACGGCCGCATGGTCGCCGCCGGAGAATGGCGCGACTACGCGATCGACTTCCTCAAGGACCGCGCCGTGTTCTCGGTATTCCGGCGCGCCTCCGAAATGCCGATCTACCGCATCGAGAAAAATCTCAAACTCGCTCGCCGCCAGGGCGTCTACAGCGTGGTGTCGGCGACAGGGCTGATCGTGCGCCGCGGCCACGAGCTCGACCGCGTGCTGCGTGCGATCGACAGGTCGGTGAGTTTGGTCGCGGTGTAACGGGGCGATTGCCGTTGACGGGATTGCACGAGGCCGACACCATCGCCTTATGCAGTTCGAGATACTCGGAAAAATCTCGGAAGCTGAAACCTTCGTCAGTGGTCGCGGAATTCGAGAAATTGCGCGGCTTCGAAGAATTTATGGGCGTGGACGTTGGCGTAAGCGCAAGGGAATTACGCGCGTCCGGCTAGCAGATGGCTCTATCCACGTGGCTGAGCTACACTGGTACGAAGCGACCGGAATCGGTCGAAAGGAATTCAAGATCAAGACTCTGCTTTGAGCATAAGAACGATGGCAAAATCCCAGGCGAAACATCTCGTCGTATGCGTTAGCAACGAAGGATATTCCGTCTCGCTCGAAAAGCGGAAAATCTATGTGGCGCTCCGCGATCTGACGGCCGAGAAGCGGGGGCTGCTCCGGATCGTTGATGAATCCGGAGAGGATTATCTCTATCCAAAGGTCATGTTCCGCTCGATTGCGCTGCCGCAATCGGTCAAGAAAGCGGTTCTGGCCGCCGCATAAGCACTACGGCAGCGTTGCCGCACCCAGGCCCAGCGCGCGCTGCATCATCACGCTATCGAGCCAGCGGCCGAACTTGAAGCCGACGTTCTCGAACGTGCCGACCATGCGAAAGCCGGCGTCGTGGTGCAGCTCGATCGAGGCCGCATTGGCGGAATCGCCGATCACCGCGAGCATCTGCCGGAAGCCGCGGCTCTCCGATTCGGCGATCAATCGGTCGAGCAGCGCGCGGCCGACGCCGCGGCGCTGCGCTTGCGGCGCGATATAGATCGAATCCTCGACAGTGAAGCGGTAGGCCGGCCGGGTCCGGTAGTATCCGGCGTAGGCGTAGCCGAACAGTTCGCCGCCGCTCTCTGCCGCGAGATACGGGAAGCCGCCATCGAGCAGCGCGCGCATCCGCCTGTCCATTTCGGCGTCGTCAGGCGGTTCCAACTCGAACGACGCGGTGCCGTGCCTCACGGCGTGCTCGTAGATGCGGGTGATGGCGGGGATGTCGGCGGGCGTGGCCGGGCGGATCGAGAATGTCATGCTTCAGTTTGTCATTGCCGGGCTTGACCCGGCAATCCATCGGCCTGAAGGGTTTTTTGATGGATGCGCGGGTCATAGGCGAGCGAAGCGACGCCGTCCTTCGGCCGGCTATGCCCGCGCATGACGACGCGCCAAAGACGCGGCGAGCGGCCGGGGCGCTTCCGTATTCGTTGACCTGTCCGTCAGCGGCGGTCGCCGACCAGGCGGAGCAGCATCGTGAACAGGTTGATGAAGTCGAGGTAGAGCGACAGCGCGCCCATCACGGCCTTGCGGCCGCTGGAGGTGTTGTCGTCCGACGCGTCGAACATCTCCTTGATCTTCTGTGTGTCGTAGGCAGTGAGGCCCGCGAAGATCAGCACGCCGGCGGCCGAGATGATGAAATCGAGGCCGCTCGATTTGAGGAAGATGTTGACCACCATCGCGATCAGCAGACCGAACAGGCCCATGATCAGGAACGAGCCCATGCCTGTGAGATCGCGCTGTGTGGTGTAGCCCCAGATCGACAGGGCGCCGAACGACGCCGCCGAGATGAAGAACACGCGCGTGATCGAAGCGCCGGTGTAGGTCAGGAAGATCGACGACAGCACCACGCCGAGCAGCGCCGAGTAGACCATGAACACCGTCAGCGCCGTGGTGTACTGCAGCTTGTGAATACGGAAGCTGAGGAAGAACACCATCCCCAGCGTGCCCAGCATCAGCACGATCATCGTAACGGGGTTGAACATGGCCTGGCCGAATGCCGTCAGGCCGGTGATGCTCGAGCCGCTGACGACGATCGCGTCGCCGCCGGCCATCTGGTAGGTGAGCCACGATACGACGCCGGTCAGCGCCACCGCCGACGCCATGTAGTTGTAAACACGGATCATGTGGGCGCGCAGGCCCGCATCGACCACTGCCGCACGGTCGGAAAAGCCGCCGCGGGCCGCTACGTTCCGATCGAAGTCCGACATTGGAGGTTCCCTCTCATAATCCCGGATCAAGCCGGGTCTTCGGCGGGAAATGTATGGTGCCGGGGGCTTTCCCGCCAGATGGCTGCGGGTGTTCAAGCTGGCGAGGGTTACCGATTTTTCACCTGCGTCCGGTGGCCAAAACCCCAACAAAAAAGGCCCCGGCGGGAGCCGGGGCCTCGTCCTGGTCCAGGTGGACCTGCTTATTCCTCGCGCTGGCCGAGCAGTTGCATCAGCAGCGTGAACAGGTTGATGAAGTTCAGATAGAGCGACAGCGCGCCCGAGATCGCTGAGCGCTCCATCGTGTCGCCGTCCATCGCGCCGTACATGTACTCGCTCTTCAGCCGCTGGGTGTCGTAGGCGGTGAGGCCCGCGAACACCAGGACGCCAACGATCGAGATCACGAACTGCAGCATCGGCGCCTGCAGGAACAGGTTGACCAGGCTCGCCAGGATCACGCCGAACAGGCCCATGATCAGGAACGAGCCCATGCCGGACAGGTCGCGCTGCGTCGAGTAGCCCCACAGGCTGAGCGCGCCGAACGACGCCGCGGTGATGAAGAACACCCGCGTGATCGAGGTGTGCGTGTAGACCATGAAGATCGAGCCGAGCGACAGGCCGATCAGCGCCGCGAAGATCCAGAACATCACGTGCGCCGTGGTCGGGCGCATGCGCTGCATGCCGAAGCTCAGCACGAACACCATCGCCAGCGGCGCCAGGATGACGGCCCACTTCAGCGGGCTGACGAACAGCGTGTAGCCGAGCGGCGTCAGGTACGTGTTGGCGGCGATACGGGCGGGAATTTCCGCGCCGTTGCGCATCACCTTGGCCGCCGCGGCCATGTCGCCGGTGATCGACAGCATGTAGATGCCGAGCGCGGCGAAGCCGGTGATGGCAAGCCCAATCACCATGTAGTTGTAGACGCGCAGCATGTAGGCGCGCAGGCCGGCATCAACCTCTACGGCCTGGCCGACCGTCGTGCCGTACTGCGTGGTAGTCGCGTTGCGATTAAAGTCCGACATCGTCGAACCCCCGTGGTTGTCGAACCCAATTGGCCTCTCGGGCCGCGCACGTTGCGCGGCCTGGCTGAAGCTATGGTAGCACAACCCGTGACGCAATAATGACTACGGCTAAGTTATTGTTATATAGATCGAATACGCGACGGTTTGTCGCGAATCCTACAAATTCCTGAGCACCGTCGCGGGCTTATGCCCGAGTGCGCTGAACGTGCCGATCAGGCCGAATGCAATCGTCACGGCGAGCGCGCCAAATGCCGCGGCGGCGGCCGGTCCCGGCAACCAGGCGAACGGCAGGTTCATGACCTCGGTGACGACCATCCACGCGGCGGCCGAACCGGCCGCGACGCCGAACAGCGCCGTGGCGGAGCCGAGCAGCAGGTATTCGAGCGCGTAGGCTCCGATCAGGCGTCCGCGCGTCGCGCCGAGTGTCTTGAGCACCACCGCGTCGTACACCTTGTGGCGATGGCCCGCGGCGAGCGCCCCGCCAAGCACCAGCACCGCCGCGACCAACGCGAGCACACTCGCACCACGCACCGCCGTCGTCAGGTTACGCACGATGCCGCCGACCGCGTCGAGCGCGTCCTTGACGCGCACCGTGGTGACGTTCGGGAACGCGTCCGCGACCGCCTTGATCAGCCCGGTTTCCTGCTCGAGCGTGCCGCCGCCGCCCGGCCAGGTCAGCGTCGCGATGTGGGTGTGCGGCGCGCCGGCGAACGTACCCGGCGAGAACACCAGCACGAAGTTGATGGCCAAGCTCTGCCAGTCGACGCTGCGCAGGTTGGCGACCTTCGCGGTGATGTTGCGGCCGAGCACGTTGACGGTGATCGGGTCGCCGAGCTTGAGGCCGAGCCCGTCGGCGATCTTGCGCTCCATCGAGACCAGCGGCGGCCCCTTGTAGTCGGCGCCCCACCATTCCCCGCCGGCGAGCCGGGAGCCTGGCGGCATCTCGCTCGCATAAGTGATGCCGCGGTCGCTCTGCAGCACCCACGTGGCGCTGGCCGGGACTTTGAGATCCTCGGCCTTAATGCCGTTCGCCGCGACGATGCGTCCGCGCAGCATCGGCACGCGCTCGAGCTTGGCCTGCGGCACGCGCTCGCGGATGAAGGCGTCGAAGCGGTCGGCATCGGCCGACTGGATATCGACGAAGTAGAACGACGGCGCGCGCTCCGGCAGCGCCGCCATGAACTGGCGGCTCAGGTTGCCGTCGATCTGGATCACTGTGACGAGCAGCGCGAGGCCGAGGCCCAGCGACAGCACGATGGTCGGCGTCAGCGCGCCGGGCCGGTGGATGTTGGCGACCGCGAGTCTTACGACAGTAATGCGTGAGTGCGGCACCCGGCGGGCGACCGCCATCACCAGCAATCCCACCAGTTGCAGCGTGACGAACACGGCGGCAGCGGCAGCAATGAAAATCAAGGCGATGCGCCGGTCATAGGCCTCGAACACTGCAAAGGCGGCGAGCGCGGCGATCACCGCGGCAGCCGCAAAAACGTAACGGCGGCGCGGCCAGCGGCGCTCCAGCGAGACGGCGTCGCGGAACAGCGCCGACACCGGCACATCCTGCGCACGCCCGAGCGGCCAAACCGCGAAGGCGAGGGCGGTCAGCAGCCCGTAGAGCAAGGCGAGCGCCAGTTCGCCGAAATGCAGTGCCGGGGCGATCGGCAACGGAATGATTGCGCCAAATGAAGCCGAGATCACGAACGGCAGCGCGGCGCCGAGCGCAAGTCCGATCAGCGCGCCGATCAGCGACAGCGCCAGCACTTGCAGCAGATAGATCGAGAACACGCGGCCGCCGCTCGCGCCGAGCGATTTCAGCGTGGCGATCACGTCGCGCTTCCTGTCGAGGTGGCTCTTCACCGCGTTGGCGACGCCGACCCCGCCGACCAGCAGCGCGGTCAGCCCGACCAGCGTGAGGAACTGCGTGAAGCGTTCGACGTTGCGCTCCAGCGCGGGGGAGGCGTTGTTGCGGCTGCGCACCTCCCAGCCGGCGTTCGGCAGTAGCTTGGCGGCGTCGGCGGCCAGCGCGTCCGCGGCGCGGTCGCTGCCGCCCGGCACGGCCACGCGGTAAAGCCGGCGCACCAGGCTGCCGGGCTGGGTCAGGCCGGTGGCATTGAGCGCCGCTTCGCTGATGAGGACGCGCGGACCGAATCCGATGCCGCCGGCAAGCTTGTCCGGCTCGTTGGCGAGCACGGCGGCGATCTCGATCGGCGCCGAGCCGATGGTCAGCCGCGCGCCGGGCTTGATGCCGAGCCGTGCAAGGAGCGTTGGGTCGACCACGGCACCGAATCCCCCGTTGCGCCGCGCCAGCGCCGCGCTCAGCGGAATGCCATTGTCGAGCTTCACCGACCCGTAGAGCGGATAGGCGTCATCCACCGCCTTGAGTTCGACCAGCGCCAGTTCGCCGCCTTCCGAACGCGCCATCGCGCGCATGGTGGCGGCGGCGGAAACCTTGCCGCGGCTGTCGAGGAAAGCGCGCTCGGCCGCGGTCGCCTCGCGATGGGTCAGCGAGAACGACAGGTCGCCGCCCAGGATGACACGGCCTTCGCGGGCGAGCCCGTCGGTGAGGCTGCGCGCGAACGAGCCGACGCCGGCGATCGCCATCACGCCGAGTGCGACGCAGGCGATGAACACGTAGAAGCCGCGCAGGCCGCCACGCATCTCGCGTAGCGCGAAGCGCAGCGGGCTCGTCGCGATGACAGGCGAGGCGAGACTCAAGGGGCCCTCGGTGCGAAGCGCATCAGCAGCAGGTGTGTCGGCAGGAATAGCAGCAGCGGCAAGCCGATCATCAGGCCCAGCGCCCAGACATAGGGGTGGACGAAGGTCTGCGCGACGTTGTCGCTCGGTCCCCACACGTAGTTGATGTTGACCGGCGTGAGGCCGGGGCTGGGATGCGGCGGCGGCATGAAGAAGAAGCAGATCAGGATCAGCGCCCATGCCAGCACGGTCCACGACGGCAGCGCGCGCCGGTCGTAGCCGACCTTCCAGACCAGGTAGAGCAGCAGAAACGGGATCCAGCCGTGGAACAGCGACAGCCCGCGCAGGAACAGCGAGTTCTCGTGCTTGAACATGTAATCCGTCATGCCGAGCAGCGGCACGCCGAACAGGTTGAGCAGGAAGTCGATGCACCACAGGATTTGCGGCGCGACGATGCCGACCGCGCACATCGAAACGAGCAGTGGGCTTTCCAGCCAGATGCCGGCCAGCGTCAGGAACAGCGCGACGTCGCAGAAATAGAGGAAGTTGGTCGGGCCGTAATAGTACCAGTAGACCGGCACCAGCACCGCCATGAACGCCGTGTAGGTGAGCTTGAGCGCGAGCGGCAGGCTTCTTCCTTTTCCCTCCCCTGAAAGGGGAGGGTATAGGCGGCCTTCGGCCGCCGTTCTTGAGCGAAAGAACGCCGATGCGAAGCATCGGCTATGTCGCCGGAGGCGATCCGAGATGGGGTCGTTCTTCATTTCGTTCGTCATCGTTCGATCAAGCGTCATTGTTGACCCCCACCCGGCTTGCTTCGCAAGCCGACCTCCCCCTTTCAGGGGGAGGTATAAGAAGTTCATGCGTTCTCGACGCTGTCGATGCGACCCGAGCGCAAACGCACGATGCGGTCGCAGCGCTGCGCCAGCGCGGTGTCGTGCGTCACCAGGATGAGCGTGGTGCCGCGCTCGACGTGACCCTTGAACAGCAATTCGATAATCTGCTTGCCGGTCGCTTCGTCGAGGTTTCCGGTCGGCTCGTCCGCCACCAGGATCGCGGGACTGGGCGCCAGCGCACGCGCGAGCGCCACACGCTGCTGCTCGCCGCCGGAGAGTTGCGCCGGATAGTGGTTGAGCCGCTCCGCGAGGCCGACGGCGGCCAGCTCCTCGCGCGCACGGTCGAACGCGGCGGGGTTGCCGGCGAGCTCCAGCGGCACCGCGACGTTCTCCAGCGCGGTCATGGTCGGGATCAGGTGGAAAGATTGAAAAACGATGCCGACGTTGCGGCCGCGAAACCTGGCGAGTGCATCCTCGTCGAGCCCGGTGAGGTTTTCGCCGGCCACCACGATCGAGCCGGTGTCGGTGCGCTCCAACCCCGCCAAAACCATCAGCAGCGTGGTTTTTCCGGAGCCGGACGGGCCGACCAGGCCAATCGCCTCGCCGGTTCCTATATGCAGGTCAACGTCTTTGAGGATATGAACCCGGGCCGCACCCCGGCCGAGCGAAAGGTTGATCCCGGAGAGCGCGATGGCCGGCCGTGCCGCCCGTGAGGAATCGTTCATGAGGTCCCGAACCGTTGCCCCCCGCTCATATGGGAATTGGGGCCGTTTGGTCCAGCGCTTCGCGGCATTGGCCCTCGCCGCAATGGCATGGGGTTCGGCCGTGGCGGCGGAACGGCCAATTCGGATCGTGGCGTTCGGCGATTCGCTGATGGCTGGCTATCAGCTCGCGATGAAGGACGCCTTCCCGGCGCAGCTTGAAAGGGTGCTGAAGGCGAAGGGCCTCAACGTCCAGGTCGCCAATGCCGGCGTGTCCGGCGACACCACCTCCGGCGGCCTGTCACGGCTCGACTGGTCGGTGCCGGATGGCACCGATGCCGTGATGGTCGAGCTTGGCGCCAACGACATGCTGCGTGGCATCGATCCCAAGGTTACCCGCGCCGCGCTCGAGCAGATCGTCAGCCGGCTCAAGCAGCGCGGCATGGAGGTGATGCTGTGCGGCATGCAGGCGGTATCGAACTACGGCGAGGACTACGCCAAGGCGTTCAATGCGATCTATCCGGACCTTGCCTCGGCGAACAACCTCGTCTTCTATCCGTTCTTCTTGGAGGGCATCGCGACTGATGCCAAGCTCAATCAGCGCGACGGGCTGCACCCGACCGAAGCGGGCGTCGACACGATTGTCACACGAATCACACCAAAGGTTGAGGAGCTGATCGCGCGCGTCCGCGCCAAGCGCGGCTCCTAAACTAGCGCCCCAAAAAGCGGGAAACTGTCTCCCGCCTGCGCGAAGCCTTGGCACGGGGTGTTATTTGGTGTGATGCTTCGGCGGGCGAAGGCAGGTCGGAATTGGTCACGCGCCAACAATAATGCGAGAAACGAATGCCCCGCCTGTTCACCGGCCTTGAGATTCCCGACGGCATCCGCGAATCGCTGTCGATGCTTCGCGGCGGCCTGCCAGGCGCGCGCTGGATCGATGCGGAAAACTATCACCTCACGTTGCGTTTCATCGGCGACGTCGATGACGTAGTGGCGCGCGAGGTGGTCTATATGCTTGGCAAAATCCGGCGCGGCGGCTTCGAGCTGCGAATCGACGGCGTGTCGTCGTTCGGCGGCCGCAAGCCGCGTGCCGTCGTCGCCACGGTGGCATCGTCGTCCCAGGTGATGGAATTGCAGGCCGAGCACGAGCGGCTGATGCAGCGGATCGGCATCGAGCCCGAAGGCCGCAAGTTCACGCCACACGTCACGCTGGCGCGGCTTCGCGACACATCGAGCCAGGACGTTGCCGAGTATCTCTCGACCCGCGGCGGCTTCCGTTCCGCGCCGTTCCAGGTGTCGAATTTCGTGCTGTTCTCGTCGCGCGCCTCGGTCGGCGGCGGGCCCTACGTGGTCGAGGCGGATTATCCGCTCACGCGCGACCAGGAACGATGGGAGCCGGCTTCGCGTCCGGCGGTCCGCTAAGGCCTGTTGAGATTCATCGGGAGTTTATCACGCTCGAATAGATCGGCGCGCTGCTGGCGCACACGCGAAAGGCGTGACGACGGTCTACGCGCGTTGGGACAAGTTCGGCCTTCGGCGCGAAATGGCAATGGTGGTCGAGCAGGCGCTGCGCGAGACGCTGGCCGACAAGCCAGCCGCAACGACGGTTCGAACCGCCGCGTAACCAACAAGGGACGGCGCAGGCAGGCTGGTCGAGCTTGTCGCGCCACCGCCGCGCAGGCATAGAAAGGCCCGCGACGCTGTGCACGTCGCGGGTCTCGGCCAACTCAACAGGATCGGAACACCCGCAGCTAACACGGGCGCTCCGCATGCGCAGCACCATCCGCACGACGATCTATCGGGTGCAGGCGAGCCGGTCATGCTCGCCTTCCTTCCTTATAACGGTGGTTTGATACTCATCGGCCCGTGACAGATCTATTTGATATGTATCAAAATTGACAGCGACCTTTTTGATAAGCTTTTCCTCTAACCAGGAGGTTGTGATGAGTGAAAACATCAAATTGGAAATGATTTCGCGTCGAAGGATTTTTTCCGTTTTGGGCCTGGCGGCTGCAGCGAGCCTTGCCGCGCCCGCAACGGTGCTCACCGTAACGACCGCTGATGCGCAGACGCAGGGCATGGAGAGACGTGACGACCGACGTGACGGCCGTCAGGAGCGGCGCGACGACCGGCGCAGCAAGAAAAAGAAAAAGAAGTAGTTCGGTAGCTCTGCTGCAATCAGCGCCGTGCGTTGAGGGGCTACCGAAGGGTAGCCCCTTGCGCATTGAGTGGTCTTGGCAGGCTTCTGTCTCTACCGGTGAAACGCCTATGGGCGCGCGAAAGCGCCGGACCGTTGGTTCTGCTCCGAAGATGAAGCGAAAGCAGAGGGCTTCCGCAAAGCTTTCAGTTGTATTGCTGCAGAAGGAGACTCATGGGCATGACCTACGTTCAGCGCGTCTTGCAGCCCGGTGAGCAGGTCCGGCACGTCTCGTCCATTCATTGGATAGTGTACTGGCCTGGTGTTGCGGTTGCACTCCTAGCGGTGGTCGCTTACTGGCTTGCCGATACGCGGCTCCTGCCGGGATTTTGGCGGTATACGGCATACGCCCTCGCGGTCGTTGCGGCCGTTCTCCTGATACAGCAATGGTTCCAATGGTGGGTCACCGAGATCGCGGTCACCAACCGGCGGGTCGTCTACAAGAATGGTCTCATCCGGCGGGAGACCAACGAGATGAACATGGACAAGGTCGAGAGCGTCCAGATCGATCAATCAATCTTCGGGCGCATGCTCGATTACGGCAACGTGACGATCCTTGGCACCGGCGAAGGCAGCTTCAAGACGCTCCGCACCATCGCCAGCCCAATCGAGCTTCGAAACAGTATCACCGGAAACGACGCACAAGCCTAGAGGACCAAGCCGCCACGCTGACATCGCCGCCGACATAGGCTTTTTCAGCGTTGGCGTTTGTCGAAGATGGCAACGGCCCCGACCGGGTGGACCAATCGGGGCCGCAGGTCCAGCAGTAATATGTCCGTGGAATGACGGACACCGCAGGCTAGGCCTCGGACGTGGAGTGGCTTTTGACGTAAATCAAAACTGGGATTTGCGGCGGCACCTAATCTTATTTGTGCTGCCATCATTTGCTGCGCGTCAACCACGCTTCGAGAAAGTGCAGGCCGACAATGCCGCAAGCAAAAAAAGGCGAAAGCCCTCGGGCTCCAAAACTACGGCAAAAGCAAAACAGATTGCTGACGGTCGCACCACGGTTGAAAAGACGCGAGCCACCAAAGCCAAAGGCAAAGTAAAAGCAAAAACCGCCGTCAAGATCGTCGAGGGCAGCGGCGCGCCTTCCTATCCCATCGCCTTGAGCCGTGGCGGCGTTTCCAGTTTGGCTGTAGCTGAATCGAACTCCGCCTCAGGCGGTGGCGGCGTAAACCTGAAGCTGGAACACCGGCACGCGGTAAGAGCGCGTCGCGTTCTGCTCCTGGATGCGCAACTGATTGAGATGATGACGCTGCGCCTCATCGACGATGCGCGCGGTGAGCTCGCGCTCCAGCCCACGGTCGTGGAAGCCGTCCTCGATCGTGATCGCCGCTTCGGCGCGGCGCGCCGTGCGGTCAGGAATGATTTCGGCGCCGCCCCGCATCACGCCATCGACGAAAACGCCGATCAGGATGGCACCGGATGAAATCAGGCCGAGACAATGGGTGTCGATCGCACGGTCGTCCTCGCCGGGGAAGCGGCTGGTGCGGTCGAGCCGGACCAGGTGGGCGTGGAAATCCTCGATGGAGCCGGGGCTCAAGACGCGGATTTCGGTTTTGCGGATCGATCGGCCCATGACCCCACTCCTGACTGACCTTGGGCAGGATAGGCGCCAATCCCAGCCAACTCGTTAACGCCCTGTTTTCCTTGATTTTGGTGGGGAGTTTCCCTCAAACCGGCCGGAACAGCCGGGACTGCACGTCCAGCACGGCGGTGGCGAAACCATGCCCGTCGGTCATGAATTCGCGCAGCATCGACAGCGGCGTCGGGCCCGGCGCGGCGACTTCGCCGACGACGCTCCCGAAATCGAAGCTCAGCTCGGCGGCGAACTTGCGCGCCAGATCCTGCATGCGGCGGTTGTTGGCAAGGCACGCCATGTGCAGCGCCTTGATGCCGCGGTTGCGCGCGGCAAGCAGGGTGCGGTCGAGCAGTTCCGAGCCGACGCCGTGACTCTGCCAGAACGCTTCGATCGACAGCGCGGCCTCGGCCTCGCGCGAAAGCGCCGGGCCGAGCGGCCGCAATTCAGCGGCGCCGCGCAACTCGCCGTTGACGAAAAAGCCATGCACCACGGCGTTGAGCCGGTAAGTCGCATCGACGTAATCGCAGATGAACTCGTCCGACACCGCACCGCCGAACCGGCTGTGCCGGCTGTTGCGGTCGAGACGGAGCAGGTGGTCGCGATAGGCGCCGGCTTCGGTGATCCACAATTTGCGGATCAGGCCGTCGACAAGGGCATTGTTCATTCAGGGTCTCCTGACATTGGCGTTGGATTACCCGCCCTGGCTGTTTCGTCCCTGCGACCGCCGCAGCAACCGCGAATCGAACCGTAATGTTGCGTCGCAACAAAGATACGGCAAGCCGAGACTGGGAAAATGCTGCGCAGCAAGTCGTTGAAAAATCATGCAAATGCGCATGGCTGCTATTCCGCCCGATGGGCGGGTTGGTGATCCGCCATATTCAGGCGAATTTGCCGGCATGTCCTCCCGCGAACTCTACGAAGCCCTGATCGTCACCAAGAAGGTCGAACGCGACCGGGCGCAGGAAGAGCTGCTGGCGCGGTTCACCGATCTCGAAAAGCGCATTGTCACCCACCGCTCGGCCCGGCGCGCCAATCCGGTCGGCTGGCTGTTTGGTTCCCGGGAAAATGATGGCGCCGCCAAGGGCCTCTACATCCACGGCGACGTCGGCCGCGGCAAGACCATGCTGATGGACCTGTTCTTCGAGGCGTCGCCGGTGGTGCGCAAGCGCCGGGCGCATTTCCACGAGTTCATGGCGGACGTGCACGAGCGGGTGCGCGCGTTCCGCCAGCAGATCAAGGACGGTGCGATCGGCGACGAGGATCCGATCCGGCTCACCGGCGCGGAGATCGCCGAGGAAAGCTGGTTGCTTTGCTTCGACGAATTTCACGTCACCGATATTGCTGACGCGATGATCCTCGGCCGGCTGTTCACCCGGATGTTCGAACTGGGCGTGGTGGTGGTCGTGACCTCGAACGTGGCGCCGGACGAACTCTACAAGGGCGGGCTGAACCGTTCGCTGTTCCTGCCGTTCATCGTGACACTGGAGCGGCAGATGGACGTTGTGCGGCTCGACGCTCGCACCGACTTCCGGCTGGAAAAGCTCGAAGGCCAGAAGGTCTGGCATGTGCCGGCGGACGACGACGCCACCGCGGCGCTGGACGAGGCGTGGCGGCGGCTGGTCGGCAGCGCCAGCGGCATGCCGCAGGAACTGGCCGTCAAAGGCCGCCGGCTGCGCGTGCCGCGCGCTGCGATGGGTGTGGCGCGGTTCTTCTTCCATGATCTCTGCGAACAGCCTCTCGGCGCTTCCGACTACCTTCGCATCTGCCACGAATTCCACACGCTGATCGTCGACCGCATCCCGGTGATGGGTTTCGAGCAGCGCAACGCCGCCAAGCGCTTCATCATCCTGGTGGACACGCTCTACGATCACTCGGTGAAGCTGATCGCATCCGCGGCTGCCGAGCCCGATGCGCTCTATCGGGCAAGCGACGGTTACGAGGCCAACGAATTCAAGCGCACCGCCTCGCGCCTGATCGAAATGCGCTCGCGGTCCTACCTCGCGCTGTCGCACGGCCGGCACAATTCCGCGGCCGGCGGGTCGAGCGAGGGCATTGTCGAGACCTGACCGGCTGACCGGTTCCGGTTGAAGCGCGCCGGGTGTTGGCCGATGATAGGCGGAACAGCGCCAAATGACTGCGAACGCGGGCGTATGCACGCGGCGGGAGTTTTCTCATGAGCGGCACTTTCGCGCTTCGCGGCAGCGTTGCATTGCTTGGCCTCGCCGCCCTGGCCGGATGCGGCGACAGCAAGCAGGCGCAGCCACCGGCCCAGCCGCCCGCCGTCACTGTGGTCAAGGCCGTCGAAGAGGATGTCCGCCCGCAGTATCGTTTCACCGGCCGGGTCGAGGCGATCTACAAGGTCGATCTGCGCGCGCGCGTTGACGGCTTCCTCGAAAAGCGGCTGTTCACCGAAGGCGCCGACGTCAAGGAAGGCGAACTGCTCTTCGCCATCGAGAAGGGGCTCTATCAGGCGGCGGTCGACGAGGCGAAGGCCGGCATCGTGACGGGGGAGGCCTCGCTCAAGCTCGCCGATATTGAGTTCAGCCGTCAGTCCGAGTTGGTGCAGAAGAACGTCGGCGCGCAGGCGCGCCTCGACGAGGCCACCGCGAAGCAGGGCGAGGCGCGCGGCACGCTGTTGCAGCAGAAGGCGGCGCTGGAGCGGGCGCAACTCAATCTCAGCTACACCGACATCCGCGCGCCGATTGCAGGACGCATCGGCCGCGCCAACGTCTCGGTCGGCAATTTCGTCGGTCCGCAGAGCGGCGCGCTGGCGACGATCGTCAGCCAGGATCCGATCTATGTCGGCTTTCCGGTGACGCAGCGCGAAATCCTCGCCTATCGCAAAGAGCGCAGCAGTCCTGCCGAGGTTGTTGTCTATCTGCAACTCGCCGACGGCAGCCGTTACGCCCATGCGGGCAAGATCAATTTCCTCGACGTCACGGTCAGCCAAGGCACCGACACGGTGCTGGTGCGTGCGAGCTTTCCGAATCCCGACCGCACTCTGGTCGACGGCCAGCTCGTTGCTGTCGTTCTCGAAAGCGGCAAGCCGGAGAACGTGGTGGTGGTGCCGGGCCAATCGCTGCAACTCGATCAGGCCGGCTCCTTCGTGCTGGTGGTCGACAACGAGAACAAGGTGCAGGTCCGCCGCGTCGAGCTTGGCGGGCCGCGTGGCACCAACATGGTCCTGCGCAAGGGGCTCAACGTCGGCGAGCGTGTCGTCACCGAGGGCATCCAGCGCATTCGCCCGGGGCTGGTCGTCAACGCGACCGAAGCCAAGCCGGGGGCGTAGCGCATGACCAAAAAAAGCGGATGCGGCCTCGAATTAACGAGCGCTAGCTGATGATCTCCGACGTTTTCATCGCACGGCCGCGGCTCGCTTCCGTCATCTCGATTGTCATCACGCTGGCCGGCGCGGTCGCGCTCAGCCAGATTCCGATCGCGCAGTTTCCCGATATCGTGCCTCCGCAGATCGAGGTGAAGGGCACCTACGCCGGCGCCGGCGCCGAAGTGGTCGAGGCGACCGTGGCGCAGCCGATCGAGGCGCAGGTGATCGGCGTCGACAAAGCGCTCTACATGAAATCGACCAGCGGCAGTGACGGCAGCTACACGCTCACGGTGACGTTCGCGGTTGGCACCGATCCCGATCTGAACACCGTCAAGGTGCAGAATCGCGTCAGCCTGGCCGAACCGCGGCTGCCCAACGAGGTCAAAGCCCAGGGCCTCAGCATCAAGAAGAAGTCGTCGGCGCTGCTTCAGGTCGTGGCGCTGTCGTCGCCTGACGGGCGGTTCGACCAGCTCTTTCTCTCGAACTACGCCACCATCAACATCATCGATCAACTCAAGCGCATTCCCGGTATCGGCGACGTCGTGCTGTTCACGCCCTCGGACTACAGCATGACAATGTGGCTGCAGACCGACCGCCTGACCAGCTTCGGTCTGACCCCGGCCGACATCGGCGCGGCCATCAGGGGCCAGAACATCCAGGCGGCGGTGGGCCGGATCGGCGCGCAGCCCGCCCTGCCGGATCAGCAGTTCCAGCTCAACATCCAGACCAAGGGGCGGCTCACCAGCACCGAGGAGTTCGGCAACATCGTGGTGCGCGCCAATCCCGACGGCTCGTTCGTGCGGGTGCGCGACGTCGCGCGTGTCGAGCTTGCCGCCCGGCTGTCGGAATCGCGCGGGCGGCAGGACGGCAACCCGGCGGTGGTGCTCGGCCTGTTCCAATCGCCCGGCGGCAACGCGCTCGACAGCGCAGACAAGGTGAAAGCAACACTCGCCCAGCTCAAGACGTCGTTCCCGGAGGGCGTCGATTACAAGATCACCTACGACACTACGGTCTTCGTCAGCGAGAGCATCAAAAGCGTGGTTCACACGCTGGTCGAAGCGTTTGTGCTGGTCGTCATCGTGGTGTTCCTGTTCCTCGGCAATGTCCGGGCGACCATCATTCCGCTGATCGCGGTGCCGGTGTCGCTGATCGGCACGTTCGCGGCGATGCTGGCGTTTGGCTATTCCGCCAACACGGTGTCGATGCTCGCGCTGGTGCTTGCGATCGGCATCGTGGTCGACGACGCCATCGTGGTGGTGGAAGCGGTCGAAGCCGAGCTCGAGAAGGATCCGTCGATCACGCCGGCCGAGGCGGCGCATCGCGCCATGACGCTGATCACCGCGCCGATCCTGGCCATCACCCTGGTGCTGCTGTCGGTGTTCGTGCCGGTTGCCTTCATCCCCGGCATTTCCGGCGATCTGTTCCGGCAATTCGCTGTGGCGGTGTCGGTTTCGATGGTCATTTCGGCGCTGAATGCGCTGACGCTCTCGCCGGCGCTCTGCGCGGTGTTCCTGCGTGCCCATCACGGGCCAAGGCGCGGCATTATCGGTTTGATCCTGCGCGGCATCGACAAGGCGCGCGACGGCTACACCCTGGTCGTGCGCAAGACCGTGCGGCTCGCCGTGCTCAGCTTGCTGCTGCTGGTCGCGGTCATTGCCGGCGCCGGCTGGCTGTTCAAGGTGACCCCGACCGGCTTCCTCCCGTCGGAGGACCAGGGCGCGGTGTTTGCCGAAGTCCAGTTGCCGGAGGGCGCCTCGGTTAACCGCACCGAGGCGGTGGTGAAGCGCGTCGAAGAAATCGCCCGCAACACACCGGGCGTCGCAAGCGTAACCTCGGTGGTCGGCTTCAGCCTGCTCAATTCGCTGAACAAGTCCAACAGCGCACTCATCATCCTGCTGCTCAAGCCGTTCGACGAGCGCAAGGAGCCTGCGCTTGGCGTCAACGGCATCATCGCCAGGCTGACGCAGCAGTTCCAAGCGATCCAGGAGGCGATCGTCTTCGCCTATAATCTTCCGCCGATCATCGGTCTCGGCACCGGCAGCGGCTTCGAATACCAGTTGCAGAGCCTGGCCGGCGCGTCGGCAGCGGAGATCGCGTCGGTCGCCCGCGGCATGGTGTTCGCGGCGAACCAGGATCCCGCGCTCGCCCGCGTCTTCACCACCTACAGCGCAAGCACGCCGCAACTCTATCTCGACATCGATCGTGAGAGGGTCGAGACGCTCGGCCTCGGCCTGGCCGACGTGTTCAACACGCTGCAATCCATACTGGGCAGCAGCTACATCAACGACTTCAACCTGTTCGGTCGCACCTGGCAGGTCATTCTTCAGGGCGAAGCCGCAGAGCGAACCCGCATCTCGGATATCTACCGCATCAACGTGCGCAACAAGAACAACGAGATGGTGCAGGTGCGCGCGTTCGCGGAAGCGCGGCTGGTGCTCGGGCCGCAGTCGGTGGTCCGCTACAACAACTTCCGCAGCGTGACGCTCAACGGCGGTCCGGCGCCCGGCTATTCGTCGGGCGATGCGCTCGCGGCCATGGAACGCCTGTCGGCGACGACGCTGCCGCGCGGTTTCGGCTTCGAGTGGACCGGCACCGCGTTGCAGGAGAAGGAAGCGGCCGGCAAGACCACCGTCATTCTCGTGCTCGCCGTGGTGTTCGCTTATCTCTTCCTGGTCGGGCTTTACGAGAGTTCGGTAATCCCGGTGCCGGTGCTGCTCTCGGTGTCGGTCGGCGTGTTGGGCGCGATGGTAGCGCTGCTGGTGTTCGGATTACCGAACGACGTCTACGCCCAGATCGGCCTGGTGGTGCTGATCGCGCTCGCCGCCAAGAACGGCATCCTCATTGTCGAATACGCCAAGGAGCGGCGTGAGCACGGCCTCTCGATCGAGGAGGCCGCGATCGAAGGCGCACGCGAGCGCTTCCGTGCGGTCATGATGACCAGCTTCGCGTTCATCGCCGGCCTGATCCCGCTGGTGATCGCGACCGGCGCCGGCATGTTGAGCCGGCGCGGCGTCGGCACCGCCGTGTTCGGCGGCATGATTGCCGCGTCACTGATCGGGATTTTCCTGATCCCGCTGCTGTACGTTGTGTTTCAGCACGGGCGCGAGTGGGTGAAGTCTCGTGTCATGGGCAGTGCTGGGGGCAAATCCGGCCCGGCGGCTTCCCCTGCGCAGATCCACTACTGACCCCCGAATCTTTTGCGGCGCAGCAAGCTGCTTCGGGCTTGCACTCTGGAATAATGTATTAATAATAGCAGAGGGTGAGACGACGCTTGGCTTTTCCGACGCTGACTTGAACGCCTAGACCGAACCCGATAACCACCGCGCGACCCGCCGTTGTGGCGGCAATTTCTCAAAGGGCTTTTCCTCACATGGCGCGCAGCAAAATTGCGTTGATCGGAGCCGGCCAGATCGGCGGCACGCTCGCTCACCTCGTCGGGCTCAAGGAACTGGGCGACGTCGTCATGTTCGACATCGCCGAGGGCATCCCGCAGGGCAAGTCGCTTGACCTCGCCGAGTCGGCGCCGGTTGAAGGTTTCGATGCGAAGCTCGCCGGCACCAACTCCTACGAGGCGCTCGCCGGAGCGGATGTGTGCATCGTCACCGCCGGCGTGCCGCGCAAGCCGGGCATGAGCCGCGACGATCTGCTCGGCATCAACCTCAAGGTGATGGATCAGGTCGGCGCCGGCATCAAGAAGTACTCGCCCAACGCGTTCGTCATCTGCATCACCAATCCGCTCGACGCCATGGTGTGGGCGCTGCAGAAGGCGTGCGGCCTGCCGAAGACGATGGTGATCGGCATGGCGGGTGTGCTCGATTCCGCGCGCTTCCGTTACTTCCTTGCCGACGAGTTCAACGTTTCGGTTGAGGACGTCAGCGCCATGACGCTGGGCGGTCACGGCGACGACATGGTGCCGATGGTTCGCTATTCGACGGTCGCCGGCATTCCGCTGCCCGACTTGATCAAGATGGGCTGGACCACGCAGGCGCGGCTGGACGCGATCGTCGAGCGCACCCGCAAGGGTGGCGGCGAGATCGTCAACCTGCTCAAAACCGGCTCCGCGTTCTACGCGCCAGCGTCGTCGGCCATCGCGATGGCCGAGAGCTATCTGCGCGACAAGAAGCGCGTGCTGCCGTGCGCAACATGGCTCAACGGCGAGTACGGCATCAAGAACCTCTACGTCGGCGTGCCGGTTGTCATCGGCGCGAAAGGTGTCGAGCGTATCGTCGAGCTGGATTTCAACAGCGCGGAACGCGAGATGTTCGAGAAGTCGGCCGGCGCGGTGAAGAGCCTCGTCGATGCGTGTCAGAAGATCGCGCCTGATCTCGGCAAAAAATAACTGTGTTGGCTGCCCGCGAAAACGGGCGGCGCTTTAAGGGGGAGGCGGCATGAACATCCACGAGTACCAGGCCAAGGAGGTGCTGCGAGGGTTCGGCGTCCCCACTGCCAAGGGCATCGCCGCGTTTTCGGTCGACGAGGCGATCAAGGCCGCGCAGACGCTCGGCGGGCCGGTGTGGGTGGTCAAGGCGCAGATCCACGCTGGCGGCCGCGGCAAGGCCGGCGGCGTCAAGGTCGTGAAGTCGATCGACGACGTGAAGAAGGAAGCAACCCGCATCCTCGGCTCGACGCTGGTCACGCATCAGACCGGCCCCAAGGGCAAGCAGGTCAACCGCCTCTACATCGAGGAAGGCTCTGTCATCGAGAAGGAGTTCTATCTCTCGATGCTGGTCGATCGCGCCACCTCGCGCGTCGCCATCGTGGTGTCGACCGAAGGCGGCATGGACATCGAGAAGGTCGCGCACGACACGCCCGACAAGATCGTCACCATCTCGATCGATCCGACCGCCAACATCTGCCCGCACCACGTGCGCCGCGTCTCCAAGGCGCTTGGCCTCGACGCCGATCTGACGAAGCAGATGAGCGCGATGCTCACCGGCCTCTACAAGGCGTTCACCGAAGCGGACATGAGCCTCCTCGAGATCAATCCGCTGGTCATCACCAAGGACAAGAAGCTGCTGTGCCTCGACGCCAAGGTTGGCTTCGACGACAACGCGCTGTTCCGCCACGCCGAGATTGCCAAGCTGCGCGACGAGACCGAGGAGGACGAGAAAGAGATCGAAGCGTCGAAGTACGATCTCAACTACGTCGCGCTCGACGGCTCGATCGGCTGCATGGTCAACGGTGCCGGCCTCGCCATGGCTACCATGGACATCATCAAGCTCTACGGCATGGAGCCTGCGAACTTCCTCGACGTCGGCGGCAGCGCCAGCAAGGAAAAGGTCGCGGCGGCGTTCAAGATCATCACCTCGGATCCGAAGGTGAAGGGCATTCTCGTCAACATCTTCGGCGGCATCATGAAATGCGACGTGATCGCCGAGGGCGTGGTCGCCGCCGTGAAAGAGGTCGGCCTTCAGGTGCCGCTGGTGGTGCGGCTCGAAGGAACCAACGTTGCGCTGGGCAAGAAGATCATCGCGGAGTCGAAGCTCAACGTCGTCTCAGCGGACGATCTCGACGATGCGGCGCAGAAGATCGTCGCTCAAGTGAAAAAGGCGGCGTGATGATCGTTCGGTCGATCACGGATGGTGAGGCATCGCCACCTTCCCCTGAAAGGGGGAGGTCGGCTCGCGAAGCGGGCCGGGTGGGGGTCAATACTTGGCGGTTCCGGGGCTCTTGCCCATTTACACAGTTACACATATACTGTGTAAATGAGGCTGCCGATGAAGAATATCACCCTGGCGATCGACGAGAAGGTGCTGGAGCAGGTTCGCGTGGCCGCTGCCCGGCGGCGCACCACGGTGAACAGGTTGGTTCGCGATTTTCTCGAACAGGTGGCGCTGTTGGAAGGCGGCGAAGAGTTGGCGCGAGATCGTGCCTTGAAGCTCATCGACGAGTCGACGGCCCGGCTCGGGCCCGACTGGAAGTGGAGCCGCGACGATGCCTACCAAGGTCGAGTGCTTCCTGGACACCAACGTCCTCCTCTACGCGGCGCTCGGTAAGCACGATCATCCGAAAAAATTTGCAATCAGCCGCGAGCTGGTTGCCGGTTGGCAGTTCGGGCTTTCGACTCAAGTCCTGGGCGAGTTCTTCGTCAACGCTCAGCGCAAATCGATGCAACCGATGCTCCCTGCGGAAGCGGCAGCGATGGTCGCGTACCTTGGCGAGCGTCCTTGCGCCATCATCGACCTGCCGCTGGTCCGTTCGGCTATCGATCTGTCGGAACGGTTCCGGATCTCCTACTGGGACGCGGCCATCGTCGCCGCTGCGGAGCGGCTTCAAGCCGAAATTCTCTATTCGGAAGACTTCAACCACGGCCAAAGCTACGGCCGGGTGCGTGTGATGAATCCGTTTCTTTAGCAGACGCAGGCGTTTTCATGTCCATCCTCATCGACAGCAACACCAAGGTCATCTGCCAGGGCTTTACCGGCAAGAACGGCACCTTCCATTCCGAGCAGGCGATCGCCTACGGAACGAAAATGGTCGGTGGCACCTCGCCGGGCAAAGGCGGCTCCACGCATCTCGGCCTGCCGGTGTTCGACACCGTTGCCGAAGCCAAGGCCAAGACCGGCGCCGACGCGTCCGTGATCTACGTGCCGCCGCCGGGCGCGGCCGACGCCATCGCCGAGGCAATCGAGGCGGAGATTCCGCTGATCGTCTGCATCACCGAAGGCATTCCGGTCGCCGATATGATCAAGGTGAAGCGCTCGCTGTGCGGATCGAAGTCTCGATTGATCGGGCCGAACTGCCCCGGCGTGATGACGGCCGGCGCCTGCAAGATCGGCATCATGCCAGCCTCGATCTTCAAGCCCGGCAAGGTCGGCATCGTGTCGCGCTCCGGCACGCTGACCTACGAGGCGGTGTTCCAGACCTCCGCCGAAGGGCTTGGCCAGACCACCGCGCTCGGCATCGGCGGCGACCCGGTCAAGGGCATGGATTTCATCGACGGTTTAGAATTGTTCCTGGCCGACAAGCAGACCGAGGCGATCGTGATGATCGGCGAGATCGGCGGCTCTTCGGAGGAGGATGCGTCGCAATTCCTCAAGGACGAGGCCAAGAAGGGCCGGAAAAAGCCGATGGTCGGCTTCATCGCCGGGCGCACCGCGCCTCCCGGCCGCCGCATGGGTCATGCCGGCGCCATCATCGCGGGCGGCAAGGGCGACGCCGAGTCCAAAATTGCGGCGATGGAATCCGCGGAAATCAAGGTATCACCGTCTCCGGCCCGGATCGGCAAGACGCTGATGGAAGTGCTGAGATAGCCTTTGCAGGCTTCGCACAGTCGCGAACAGATCGGTCGGGATACTGCTTGGAAAGGCTCAACGCCGGGCCCTGGCGCCTTTCTTCACGCGCTTCTTGGTAACTTTCCTGGGGCGCTTCTTCGCAGCTGTCCTGGCGCTCTTCGATCGGGTCTGTTTCTTTGCGGCTTTCGACTTTTTCCGCCCCCGCGTCTTTCGGGCTGTCTTCTTGCGACGTCCGACCTGAGCGACCACAAAGCTCCGCGCCGACGTCTCAGCTTCCGGTCTCGATTGCTCTACCTTTTGTGAGCCCGATCCCAGCGCTTCCGCGACACGACCCAGCACGACCCCGGCCGCCGTTGCTGCAGCCGCAGCCAGCGCTTCCGCGGCCACCGACTGCACACCTTGCGCACCAGCCGCGGCCGTATTCTTCACCTTGGTCTTGATTGTCTTAGCCATCTGGCGCCTCTTGCGCGAAAAGTGATGGCCGAAGGATATAGAGCCGTTTGACAGGCGTCCAGAAAACGTGCCCGCTTTGACAGTAGGTGCAGTCCTCGTATCGCACTTGGCGGGGATTGCAGCTAGAAAGCTCTGAGACCGGATTCAGCCTTTTAGGTCTTTTGTAGCCTTTCAAGCGTCATAGATCTGAGTCATAGATTCCCATCTGCTGACGGTCGCGGGTTCACTTGCCTATGCGCCGCCAGCACGAGGTCAGTGCCTCGACGCAAGGATTCAAAATGTCTCGCCAAGACGCGAACGCTGCGTTCGCACACACGTCGTTTCTTTACGGCGGCAACGCCGCCTACATCGAAAATCTCCAGGCCCGCTACGCCGCCAATCCCAACTCGGTCGATGCCGAGTGGCAGGCTTTCTTCCAAAGCCTCAAGGACTCCGGCCAGGATGCCGCGCGCAACGCGCAGGGTCCGTCATGGCAGCCGCCGAACCTTCAACACGCCGACGGCGACATCGTCGCGACTCTGACCGGCGACTGGGGCGCGGTCGAGAAGAAGATTAGCGACACGATCAAATCGAAAGCGCAGGCGAAAGGCATCGACCTCACGTCGGCCGATGCACTGCAGGCAACGCGCGATGCCATCCACGCGCTGATGCTGATCCGTGCCTACCGCGTGCGCGGCCATTTTCACGCCAAGCTTGACCCCCTCGGCCTGGAGCCGGAGAAAAACGAGGAAGAGCTCGACCCGCGTTCCTACGGCTTCTCCGACGCGGACCTTGACCGCAAGATCTTCCTCGACATGGTGCTCGGGCTGGAATTCGCCTCGATCCGCGAGATCGTCGCGATCCTGCGCCGCACTTACTGCCAGACGCTCGGCGTCGAATTCATGCACATCTCCGATCCCGCGCAGAAGGCGTGGATGCAGGAGCGCATCGAGGGCCGCGACAAGGAGATCAGCTTCACCCGCGAGGGCAAGCGCGCCATCCTCAACAAGCTCGTCGAGGCGGAAGGTTTTGAGAAGTTCTGCGACCTGAAGTTCACCGGCACCAAGCGGTTTGGCCTGGACGGCGGCGAGTCGATGATCCCGGCGCTGGAGCAGATCATCAAGCGCGGCGGCGCGCTTGGCGTGAAGGATATCGTCATCGGTATGGCGCACCGCGGCCGGCTCAACGTGCTGGCCCAGGTGATGGGCAAGCCGCATCGCGCGATCTTCCACGAGTTCAAGGGCGGCTCCTCGTCGCCGGACGAGATCGAAGGCTCCGGCGACGTGAAGTATCACCTCGGCGCGTCGTCCGACCGCGAGTTCGATGGCAACCAGGTTCACCTGTCGCTGACCGCGAACCCATCGCATCTGGAAATCGTCAACCCGGTGGTGCTCGGTAAGGTCCGCGCCAAGCAGGACCAGCACGGTGCGACCCGCGAAGACCGCACCATGGTGATGCCGCTCTTGATTTCAGGCGACGCGGCGTTCGCCGGCCAGGGCGTCATCGCGGAATGCTTCGGTCTGTCCGATCTGCGCGGCCACCGCACTGGCGGCTCGGTGCACTTCATCGTCAACAACCAGATCGGCTTCACGACTTACCCGCGTTATTCGCGTTCGTCTCCCTATCCGACCGACATCGCCAAGATGATCGAGGCGCCGATTTTCCACGCCAACGGCGACGATCCGGAGGCGGTGGTCTACGCGGCGAAGATCGCGACCGAGTTCCGGCAGAAATTCCAGAAGCCGGTCGTCATCGACATGTTCTGCTACCGGCGGTTCGGCCACAATGAAGGCGACGAGCCGTCGTTCACCCAGCCGTTGATGTACAAGGCGATCCGCTCGCATGCGTCGACGCTGGAGCTCTACTCCAAGCGTCTCGTCAGCGAGGGCGTCGTCACCGAGGGCGAGGTCGAGAAGATGCGCGCCGACTGGCGCGCCCGGCTCGACGCCGAGCAGGAGGCGAGCAACGGCTACAAGGCCAACAGCGCCGACTGGCTCGACGGCCGCTGGGCCGGAATGAAGAGCGCGGGCGCGGTGGACGATCCGCGTCGCGGCAACACCGGCGTTGCGATCAAGACGCTCAAGGAGATCGGCAAGAAGATCACTATGGTGCCGAAGGACTTCCACGTCCACCGCACCATCCAGCGCTTCCTCGACGCGCGCGCCAAGGCGATCGAGACGGGCGAGGGCATCGACTGGTCGACCGCCGAAGCGCTGGCGTTCGGCTCATTGCTGCTCGAAGGCCATCCAGTGCGGTTCTCCGGCCAGGACGTCGAGCGCGGCACGTTCTCGCAGCGCCATGCGGTGCTGATCGACCAGGAGAACGAGGCCCGCCACACGTCGCTCAATCACATTGCCGACAAGCAAGGGCGCTTCGAGATCATCAACTCGATGCTCTCGGAAGAGGCCGTGCTCGGCTTCGAATATGGCTACTCGCTGGCCGAGCCGAACGCTCTGACGTTGTGGGAGGCACAGTTCGGCGACTTCGCCAACGGCGCGCAGGTGCTGTTCGACCAGTTCATCTCGTCGGGTGAGCGCAAGTGGCTGCGCATGTCCGGCCTCGTGTGTCTCCTCCCGCACGGCTACGAAGGGCAGGGGCCGGAGCATTCCTCGGCACGGCTCGAGCGCTTCCTGCAATTATGCGCCGAAGACAACATGCAGGTCGCCAACTGCAGCACGCCGGCGAACTACTTCCACATCCTGCGCCGCCAGTTGCGCCGCGAGATTCGGAAACCCCTGATCCTGATGACGCCGAAGTCGCTGCTGCGTCACAAGCGTGCGGTGTCGCGGCTTGATGATCTGGCGGACAACACGACGTTCCACCGCGTGCTGTGGGACGACGCGCAGCTCCTGCCGAACGAGAAGATCAAGCTCGTTCCCGACGACCAGATTCGCCGCGCCATCTTGTGCAGCGGCAAGGTCTATTACGATATCTACGAAGAGCGCGAGAAGCGCGGCATCGACAACATGTACATCCTGCGCGTCGAGCAGCTCTACCCTTTCCCGACCAAGGCCTTGGTCGCCGAGCTTTCGCGTTTCAAGCAGGCTGAAGTGGTCTGGTGCCAGGAGGAGCCGCGCAACATGGGCGCGTGGCACTTCGTCGAGCACTATCTCGAATGGGTTCTGCTGCAGATCGATGCGAAGGCGAAGCGGCCGCGCTACGCGACGCGCCCGGCCTCGGCCTCGACGGCAGTCGGCCAGATGTCGAAACACCTTTCGCAGTTGAAGCAATTGCTCGACGAGGCGCTGGGGTAACAACAAACGCCGTCATGCCCGGCCTTGTGCCGCGCATCCACGCCTTGGCGGCATGGAAGGCGTGGATGGCCGGGACAAGCCCGGCCATGACGCGGAGAGGCTAGAGGATTGTTATGGCTGAAATCCGCGTTCCGACTCTCGGCGAGTCCGTTACCGAAGCCACCATCGGCAAGTGGTTCAAGAAGCCGGGCGAGGCCGTCGCGGTGGACGAGCCGCTGGTGGAGCTCGAGACCGACAAGGTGACCATCGAGGTGCCGGCGCCCGCCGCCGGCGTGCTCGCCGAGATCGCTGCGAAGGACGGTGAGACCGTGGCGGTCGGCGCGCTGCTCGGCCAGATCAAGGAAGGCGCCGGCGCGCCCAGCAAGAGCGCGCCCGCGCCGACCGGCCGGCCGGATCAGAAGACCTCGACCACCGCGCCGATCGGCGCCGGCCCGGAGGAAGTGAAGCCCCGAGCGGCAGCCGATGCGCCGGTCGCGCCATCGGTCCGCCGCCTCTCCGCCGAGAGCGGGGTGGACGCCGCGTCCGTGGCCGGCTCGGGCAAGGACGGCCGCGTGACCAAGGGCGACATGATGGCGGCGATCGAGCGCGCGGCTTCCGCGCCGACACCGGTGCCGCAGTCTGCCGCTGCCGTGCAGGTCCGCGCGCCGTCGCCGGCTGACGACGCTTCGCGTGAAGAGCGCGTCAAGATGAGCCGGCTGCGCCAGACCATCGCGCGGCGGCTCAAGGATGCGCAGAACACCGCCGCCATGCTCACGACCTTCAACGAGGTCGACATGAGCGCGGTGATGGGGCTGCGCAACCAATACAAGGACGTGTTCGAGAAGAAGCACGGCAACAAGCTCGGCTTCATGGGCTTCTTCGTGCGCGCCTGCGTCCAGGCGCTGAAGGACATCCCCGCCGTCAATGCCGAGATCGACGGCGCCGACATCATCTACAAGAACTACTATCACATCGGCATCGCGGTTGGCACCGAGAAGGGCCTGGTGGTGCCGGTGGTGCGTGACACCGATCATCTCTCGCTCTCGCAGATCGAGAAGACCATCGCGGACTTCGGCCGCCGCGCCCGCGACGGCGCGCTCAAGATCGAGGAGATGCAGGGCGGCACCTTTACCATCACCAACGGCGGTGTGTACGGCTCGCTGATGTCGACGCCGATCCTCAACGCGCCACAGTCCGGCATCCTCGGCATGCACAAGATCCAGGAGCGGCCGGTGGTGCACGCCGGCAAGATCGAGGTGCGGCCGATGATGTATCTCGCGCTCAGCTACGATCACCGCATCGTCGACGGCCGCGAGGCGGTGACGTTCCTGGTGCGGGTGAAGGAATTGTTGGAGGATCCGGCGCGGATCGTGCTGGATTTGTGACTCGTCATCACCGGGCCGCGCCGAAGACGCGAGTCCCGGTGATCCTGCTTAGGAAGGCACTGTGCTCACCTAAGCGAGATGGCCGGGACAAGCCCGGCCATGACGGCGGCAAAGATGGAGTAGCGTCATGGCGTCTGGACCCAATATCCCTCCCATCCAGGCCCATATCTGCGTGAAGGGCGCCGCCGACGCGATCGTCTTCTACGAGAAGGCCTTCGGCGCGAAGTGCACCATGAAGCACATGGACGACGACGGGAAACGCGTCATGCACTGCAACCTCGAGATGTTCGGCGGCGAAGTGATGATGCACGACGAGTACCCGGAGTTCGGCGACGACATCCGCGCACCGGCGGTGTCTGGCAGCGCCAGCATGACCATCCACGTCAACCGTCCCACGCCTGCTGACGTGGACGCCATCGTGGCGCTCGCGCAGGCCGCCGGCGCGACCGTGACACTGGAGCCGCAGGACGTGTTCTGGGGCTCCCGCTACGCCAAACTGCGCGATCTATTCGGCCACGTCTGGGGGTTCAACGCCCCGCTCAAGCAGGCTTAATCATCAACGAGTTTTCTCATGTTCTACGACCTCATCGTCATCGGTACCGGCCCCGGCGGTTACGTCTGCGCGATCCGCGCGGCGCAGTTCGGCATGAAGGTCGCGGTGGTGGAGAAGCGCGGCGCCCATGGCGGCACCTGCCTGAACGTCGGCTGCATCCCGTCGAAGGCGCTGCTACACGCCTCCGAGATGTTCGACGAGGCCGGGCATGCGTTCGCCAAGATGGGCATTGGGGTCGGCACGCCGAAGCTCGACCTGCCGACCATGCTGAAGTTCAAGGACGAGGCGGTCGACGGCAACGTGAAGGGCGTCGATTTCCTGCTCAAGAAGAACAAGATCGACTCGGTGTTCGGCATGGGCCGCATCGCGGCGCCCGGCAAGGTCGAGGTGAAGTCGGCCGACGGCAAGACGCAGACGTTGGAAACGAAGAACATCGTCATCGCCACCGGCTCGGCGGTGGCGCCGCTCAAGGGCATCGAAATCGACGGCAAGCGCATCGTCACCTCGGACCAGGCGATCGCGCTGTCCGCGGTGCCCGGCCATCTGCTGGTGGTCGGCGCCGGCGTGATCGGGTTGGAGCTCGGCTCGGTGTGGCGGCGGCTCGGCGCCAAGGTGACGGTGGTGGAGTTCCTCGACCGCATCCTGCCCGGCATCGACAGCGAGGTCGGACGGCAGTCGCAGCGCCTGCTCGAAAAGCAGGGCCTCGCGTTCAAGCTCGGCAGCAAGGTCGTTGCCGTCGATTCATCCGGCAAGATGTTGAAGGCCAAGGTCGAACCTGCCAAAGACGGCGCGGCGGAGACGATCGAAGCCGATGTTGTGCTGGTTGCGATCGGCCGCGTGCCGTTCACCGACGGGCTCGGCCTCGAAGCGGTCGGCGTGAAGAAGGACAACGGCAACCGTGTCATCACCGACCCGCACTACGCGACCAACGTGCCGGGCATCTATGCGATCGGCGACGTGATCGCCGGGCCGATGCTGGCGCACAAGGCCGAGGACGAGGGCATGGCCGCCGCCGAGCTGATCGCTGGCAAGGCGGGTCACGTGAATTACGACGTGATCCCGAACGTGGTCTATACGTTCCCGGAGATCGCTTCGGTCGGAAAATCCGAGGACGAGCTGAAGGAGGCCGGCGTCGCCTACAACGCGGGGAAATTCCCGTTCACCGCCAACGGCCGCGCCAAGGCGAACCAGCAGACCGAAGGTTTCGTGAAAATCCTGGCCGATGCCAAGACCGACCGCGTGCTCGGCGTCCACATCGTTGGCTCCGACGCCGGCAACATGATCGCGGAAGCGGCGGTGGCGATGGAGTTCGGCGCCTCTGCGGAGGACATCGCGCGCACCTGCCATGCGCACCCGACGCTGCCTGAGGCGGTCAAGGAAGCGGCGCTCGCGGTGGGCAAGCGCGCAATTCATATGTGAGTTTCTTCTTCCCTCTCCCGCTTGCGGGAGAGGGTGGCTGAGCGCGGTGCCGTCGCGGATTGTGTTGGAATTCGGCGTGGCGCGGTCTTCGGTGACATCAGGGTATCGGCTCAGGCAGCGAGGTCAATCGGTTGACCGATAGTGCCGAGGGAGAGGGTTTGCCAGCCATCGACCTTGCGCATGGTGATCTGACCTGAGGCGAGCAAGGCCCAGAACAACATGGCGGCGGTTTCGGCCGATGGCAGCACGGTCTGCGTCTTGATCCGTCGCTTGAACTCCTCGTGCAGCCGTTCGATCGCGTTCGTGGTTCGGGCGCTGCGCCATTGCATCGGCGGCAGGGCGGTGAAGGTGAAGAGCCGGTCGCCGGCTTCCTCCAGGCTGTTGGCCACGGCCCAATGCTTGAGCCGCCATTTGCGGACGAACGCCTTTCTACGCTCCATGATCTCCTCGCGGCTGGTGGCGTACATCATCTCATTGTAATCGGCGGTGATCTCCTCGCGCAGCCGTTCGGGCGCGTGCGCCAGCAGGTTGCGAAGCTTGTGCACCGTGCAGCGCTGCACCGGCACGCCGTCCCACACCGCGGCGATTGCCCTTTCCAGTCCCGGTGCCCCGTCGACGATCAGGAACTCCGGCCGCCGCAGGCCGCGCCCGATCAGATCGTCGAGCACGGCGCGCCAAGCCTCGGTACTCTCCCCGCCCATGCTCTTGATCGCCAGCAGAACCTTCTGGCCGTCAGTACGCACGCCGATGATCACCAGCAGCGAGATCGCCGTGGCCTTGCGGTCAAGCCGCACCCGGACCACCGTGCCGTCGAGGATCAGCCGAACAATCGGTTGGTCGGCAAGCGAGCGTGCGTTCCAGGC
>CAWFCM010000013.1:0-78035 GCA_963814215.1 uncultured Alphaproteobacteria bacterium
ACCTCAACCGGAAGAAAAGCGGGCCCGGGACACGCGTTCGCTGTTCCGGATGCGCGCCTGAAGCCTTTCGCGCCTTCCGCGATTGCGTTCCCCGCCGCGTCCCCTATTTTGGGGCAAACATGCTGATTCCCGTCATGGCTGCGATCGAGACCCCCTGCATCAAGGTGTGCATCGTCGAACACCATTCCGGGCTTTGCCTCGGTTGCGGCCGCACGCTCGGCGAAATCGCGAACTGGACCGCTTTCACCGACGGCGAGCGTTCCCGCGTCATGGCCGAACTGCCCAAGCGCATGGAAAGCATGCGCCGGCAAGCCGCCGAAGCCAGCGCATCGTGAGGGCCTGACCCCGTGCCCCGCCGCCTGTTGTGGATCCTGCTGATCGGCCTCGCGCTCACGCTGGTCGTTCTGATCGCGCGCAATGACGCCGGCACCATCGGCATGCCGTCCTTGAACATGTCGGCCGACGACTTCGGCTCGCTCGCCTACAACCTTGCGCTTATCGTGTTCCTCGGCGGCACGGTGCTGGTGCTATTCCGCGAGCGCTTCTCGCAGGCTCTGGAAGCAGCGCTGTTCTGGGCGGCGGTCGGGCTGGTACTGGCGCTCGGCTACACCTACCGCATGGAGCTGCGCGACGTCGGCAACCGGATTCTTGCCGAATTCATTCCGGGGCGTGCCGTGAGCCGTGGGGTGCGCACCGTCGAAATCGTGCGCGGACGCGCCGGCGATTTTCAGGTTTCCGCGCAAGTGAACGGCGCACGGTCCAACATGGTGCTGGACACGGGTGCCAGCGCCGTCGTCCTCACCCAGGAGGCGGCCAAGGCGGCGGGGCTACCGCTCGAGATTCTGGCCTACACCGTCAACGTCGATACCGCCAACGGCCGCACCCGCGCCGCCGCCGTAACCCTGGATCGGCTGGCGGTTGGCGACATCGTCGAGCGCTCGGTGCCGGCGCTGATCGCGCAGCCGGGCCAGCTGCGGACCAACCTGCTTGGCATGAGCTTCCTCAACCGGCTGGAAAGCTGGGAGGTGCGCGGCGACAAGCTGATCATGCGCGGCCATCGCTGACAGTTTTCTTCTTTGAGCATGATCTTTCCGACCTGCCTTCGCCCGCCGAAGCATCGAGCCAAGTGACGATCGGCGCTAGGGCTTCGCGCAGGTGGGAAACTGCTGCACACTTTTCGGGATCATGCTCTACAGCAGGCTGATCAGGAACCGGATTGCGACGGCAATCAGGAACAAGCCGAACGCAATCTCCAGCCGCCGCTTCGGCATCCTGTGGGCGAGCCGCGCGCCAACCGGTGCGATGGCGGCGGCGATCGGCGCCATCAACACAACGCCGATCAGCGAGACGTAACCGATCGAGAACGGCGGCATCAGCGCCTGCTTCGGCCAGCCGGCGAATATGAATCCGATGGTGCCAAGGATGGAGATCAGAACGCCAATCCCCGCGGAAATGCCGACTGCCACGTGAATCGCGGTGCCGTAGAGCATCAAGACGAGGGTCGAAACCGACCCGCCGCCAACGCCCATCACTGCCGAATAGAAACCAACGATGAAGCCATAGACCGCCATCAATGCGGGACCGGGCAGCGTGTCGCCCAGTCGCCAGCTCTCGTTGCCGAACAGCATGCGAATGGCGATCAGCGACGTGACGACCACGAACGCAAGCTTGAACACCCAGCTTGGCGCGAAGGCCGCAATCACGGCGCCGGCTACGATTCCTACGATGACGGATGGCGCCCAGCGCCAGATGATTTCGACCGGCAGGTTACCCTTGGCGCGATGCGCCAGGAACGAGCGCAGCGAGGTTGGCACGATGACGGCGAGCGACGTACCGACGCAGAGCTGCATCCGCACCTCTTCCGGCACGTCCAGCACACGGAAAATCTCGTAGAGCACCGGGACAATGACCGCCCCGCCCCCGACGCCGAACAGACCTGCCAGAAGCCCGGTAATCGCGCCGCCGATGACGATCGCAGCCGCAAGCACGGCGAATTCGCCGAGCGGGACACCGAGCATCGGATTTCTCCAAGAGAACCGCTCCGGATGGAACGGCTCATTTGACGAGAAGCACGATCTTTCCCGAAAACCGGTTCCCACTTTTCGGGATCGTGCTCTTAAGCCGCGGCGGTGTGCGCCAATTCGGCGGGGCTGTCCAGGACAATGGCGAGCGCCTCTGCAAGCACTGCAACGCTGGCATTCGGCTTGACCGCCTGCGTCGCCAGATGCCGGCGATAGGCTCGTGCGCCGGGAACGGCATGGAATGCGCCATGCAGATGCCGTGTTATGGAATGCAGACGCGTGCCGCGCCGGAGTTCGCGCTCGATGTACGGATAAAGCGCCTCAACCGCTGCCTTCATCGACGCATGCGGGGCGGCATCGCCAAACAACAGAGGATCGGCCGCCAGCAGGCGCCAGGGCTCTTGATACGCCGTGCGCCCTATCATCACCCCGTCGACGTGCGCGAGGTGTTCGCACGCCGCTTCGAGCGTTGCGATGCCACCATTGATCGCAACGGGAAGCCGCGGGTGTGCTGCTTTGAGCCGGTAGACCAGTTCATAGTCGAGCGGCGGGAGGTCGCGGTTCTCGCGCGGCGAAAGGCCGGACAGCCAGGCCTTGCGCGCATGCACGATCAGCGCGGCGACGCCGGCGCTCTCCACCGCCGTGGTCATCGCCTCCAGCGCGTGTTCCGGATCCTGATCGTCAATGCCGATGCGGCACTTCACCGTAATCGGCAGCGCCGTTGCCGCCTTCATAGCGGCAACGCACTCGCCGACCAACGCCGGCTCCGCCATCAGGCAAGCGCCGAAGCGGCCCTCCTGCACGCGGTCCGACGGGCACCCGACGTTGAGATTGACCTCGACGTAGCCAAAGTCCGCGGCGATGCGCGCGCATTGCGCCAACGCCTTCGGGTCGCTGCCGCCGAGTTGCAGCGCGACCGGTTGCTCCTGCGGATCGAAGCCGATCAGGCGCTCGCGGTCGCCGCGCAGCACCGCGCCGGTCGTCACCATCTCGGTGTAGAGCAACGCATGGCGCATGAGCTGCCGGTGGAACGCGCGGCAGTGCTTGTCGGTCCACTCCATCATCGGAGCGACGCAAAAGCGCCATGGGCTTATATTTCCATAAATATCAGTCATATCAGAAACTTATAAAGGACAGGCCGCCTGCCGATTTTGGCTCGTCGTCGCGCACCGACGTGACTCGCACGAACGCGTATGTGGCGCAAATCCCGGCGAAGCGAAAGGGGCGAACGTCCCGTCAAGCAAAGCGCCCGGCGGAAACCGCCGGGCGCTGCATTTGTCAAAATATGGCCTAAGACTATTCGGCAGGTGCTGCGCGTGGGGTCGCGCCAGTCGGCGCACCCTTGCGCTTTTCCTCCTCAAGCCACAGCGCGTGATGCTGCCTGGCCCAGTTCTCGTCCACTGTGCCCTCGCCCATCGCCTCGAACGCACCCTCCATGCCGATGGTGCCGATGTAGATGTGGCCGAGCATGGCGGCGATGAACAGCGCGCCGACCACGCCGTGCACGATCTGCGCCGTCTGCATTCCCTCGATGCCCGTGCCGTAGAACGGGAACATCAGGATGTATCCGGTGATCGCAGAGGCGGTGCCGCCGAGAATGACGATCCAGTAGATCAGCTTCTGCCCGGCGTTGAATCGCTGGGCCGGCGGATGGTCGTTGCCAATGATGCCGCCGCCGCGCTTGACCCATTCCACGTCGGTCTTGTTCGGAATGTTGCCGGCAATCCACATCAGCAGGATCAGCGCGACGCCGATGGTGAACGGGAAGCTGAGGTAGTTGTGCGCGTACTTGGCCCATTGGGACCAGGCGGCGAACGCGTCGAGCCCGAAGATCGGCGCCAGCAGCATCTTGCCGAATGTGATGTTGAGGCCAGAGAGCGCTAGGATGATGAAGCAGGTGGCGGTCATCCAGTGCACGAAGCGCTCCAGGCTGTTGAAGCGCACCACGGTGCGGCCCGAACGCCCTTTCTCAATCTTCACCATGCCGCGGGTGAGGTAGAAAATGACAAGCGCCGCGAGCATGCCAAGGATGGCGATGGCGGCGATCCACGGCAGCGTCTTCTGGTGGAATTCCCGCCAGTCGCGGCCCGCCGGCTGCTCGAGATTGCCGGAATTCTTGTCGGGAATGGAAACCCGGCCGTCGATGATCCGCAACTGCTGCAGCAATTTGTCCTCGTTCACCGCGGAAGCGGTCGGATTGAGCTGCAGCGGCGTCTGCGATTGCGCCGCTGCAGGCGCAGCGGCCGCCACCACGAACATCAGTGCCAGCGCGCCGACGATGAAACGAGCGTGTGCAAGGATTCCCGCCATGCCACGTCCTCCCTGAATTTCCTGTGCCCCACTTCAGTAACGACGGGCGGCACAACAACGCTGCGCCGCCCGTAACCTTGCCGACCATCAGGTCGCGATTGTTTCCTTGTACGCCGTCTTCCATCCCCAGGCGCCTGAACCGTAGCCGCGCCTGACCACACGCTCCTTGTAAATCTGCGCGATGATCTCGCCGTCGCCGGCCAGCAGCGACTTGGTCGAGCACATCTCGGCACAGAGTGGCAGCTTGCCTTCGGCGAGACGATTGGTGCCGTACTTGGCGAACTCCGCGGTGGAGCTGTCTGCCTCCGGGCCGCCGGCGCAGAAGGTGCACTTGTCCATCTTGCCGCGCGAGCCGAAGTTGCCAACCTTCGGATACTGCGGCGCGCCGAATGGGCACGCATAGAAGCAGTAGCCGCAGCCGATGCAGAGGTCCTTGGAGTGCAGGACCACCGCGTCGGCGGTCGTGTAGAAGCAGTTCACCGGGCAGACCGCCGCGCAGGGCGCGTCGGTGCAATGCATGCAGGCCATCGAGATCGAGCGTTCTCCGGGCTTACCATCGTTGATGGTGACGACCCGGCGGCGGTTGATGCCCCATGGCACCTCATGCTCGTTCTTGCAGGCGGTGACGCAAGCGTTGCATTCGATGCAACGATCGGCGTCGCAAAGAAATTTCATCCGTGCCATGACCGTTGCTCCTTATGCCGCTCTGACCTGACAGAGGGTCGCTTTGGGTTCTTGCATGCCGGTGACCGGGTCGAAGCCGTAGGTGGTCAGCACATTGACGCTTTCGCCCAGCACGACCGGATCGGTCCCCTTCGGATAGTTGCCGCGCTGATCGACGCCCTGGAACCAGCCGGCGAAGTGGAACGGACACCAGGTCACGCCCTTGCCGACTCGTTCGGTGACGAGGGCCTTCATGCGCGCCTTGGAGTCGAGTTCGGCGCCCGTGACCCAGACCCATTGGCCGTCCTTGATGCCGCGCTCCGCCGCGTCCGCAGGATTGATCTCGATGAACATGTCCTGCTGCAGCTCGGCGAGCCACTTGTTGGACCGCGTCTCCTCACCGCCACCTTCGTATTCGACCAGGCGGCCGGAGGTGAGGATGAGCGGGAACTGCTTGGCAATTCCCTTCTCCACCGCGGCCTTCTGCACGTCGAAGCCGACGTTCGGCATACGGAACTCCCGCCGGTTTGGCAGCGTCGGGTACTTCGCGACCAGGTCCGGACGCGGCGTGTAGATCGGCTCGCGGTGGACCGGGATGGCGTCGGGCAGGCCGAACGCATTGGCGCGCGCCTTGCCGTTGCCGTACGGGGTGCAGCCGTGATCCATCGCCACGCGCTGGATGCCGCCGGAAAGGTCGATCGCCCAGGACACCGCACCCGGATTGGCCGGGTTGATGCGCTGGATGGTCGCCAGTTCGGCCGCAGTGAGGTCCTTGTCCCAGCCGAGCTTCTGCAGCACGGCGTAGGTGAACTCCGGATAGCCGTCCTTGATCTCGGAGTCCTTCGAGTAATAGCCGTTGCCGAGCAGGCTGACCTTGCGGGTCGTGCCGTCCGGCAGCTTCTCCTCACGCTCCAGGCCGAAGCGCGGACGGAATGTGCCGCCGCCCTCCTTCACCGGAAGGTTGGTGTTGTAGAGGATCGGCGTTCCGGGATGCTTGTACTCCGGGGTACCCCAGCACGGCCACGGCAGCCCGTAGTAGTCGCCCTTGTTCGGGCCGGTCATGGCCTTCTGGGTGAGCATGTCGAAGTCTTTTTGGTTCGCCATGTGCGACTTCAGGCGCTCCGGCGACTGGCCGCAGTAGCCGGTGGAGAAGCCGCCGCGGTTGATCTCGCGGAGCAGGTCTTCCGGCGACGGCAGGTTGTTCGTCACCTTGATGTTCTTGAACATCAGGTCGGCGAAGCCGAGCTTCTTGGCGAGGAGATACATCACCTCGTTGTCGTCCTTGGACTCGAAGATAGGCTTGACGATCTGCTCGCCCCACTGCAGCGCGCGGTTCGACGCGGTGCGCGAACCGTCGGTTTCGTAGCTGGTCGCGATCGGCAGCAAGTACGTGTTGTTCTTGCGAGCCGGCGCCAGCGCCGCCCAGGTGGTGGGATGCGGGTCGGCGACCACCAGAAGGTCGAGCGCCTCGATGCCCTTCTGCGCCTGCGGCATGCGCGTCACGGTGTTGCCGCCGTGACCGAACACCATCATCGCTTTGATGTTGTCCTTCTGCGACACGTCTTTCTTGTCGTACAGCGTCGCATCGAACCACCGGGTCGAGGGAATGCCCGGCGTGTTCATGGTCTTCATCGGCTTGCCGTCGGCACCGTTGATGGTGTCGAAGCGGTCGACGAACCACTGATAGTCAACCTCCCAGACCCGCGACCAGTGCCGCCACGCGCCTTCGACCAGGCCGTAGTAGAGCGGCAGCGTCACGATATCGAGGCCGAGGTCCGTCGCGCCCTGCACGTTGGTGTGGCCGCGGAAGATGTTGGCGCCAGTTCCGGACTTGGCGACGTTTCCGGTGGCGAGCAGCGCGATGCAGAACGCGCGCACGTTGGCAGTGCCAACCGTGTGCTGGGTCGCGCCCATGCACCAGATCAGCGTCGCCGGCTTCTCGGTGGCGAACGCCCTGGCGACGCGCTCCATCTGCGCCGGCGGCACGCCAGTGACGCGCTCGACCTCCTCGGGAGTCCACTTCTCGCACTCCTTGCGGATGTCATCCATGCCGTAGACGCGCTGCTCGATGAATTCCTTATCTTCCCAGCCGTTCTTGAAGATGATGTGCAGCATGCCCCAGATCACCGGAATGTCGGTGCCGGAGCGGATGCGGACATACTCCGTCGCGTGCGCGGCGGTACGCGTCATGCGCGGGTCGATGACGATCATCTTGGCACGGTTCATCTCCTTGCCTTCCAAGATGTGCTGCAGCGACACCGGGTGGGCCTCGGCGGCGTTGGAACCCATGAAGATGATCGTCTTGGTGTTGCGAATGTCTGTGTAGCTGTTGGTCATCGCGCCGTAGCCCCAGGTGTTGGCGACGCCGGCGACGGTGGTGGAGTGGCAGATGCGGGCCTGGTGATCCGAGTTGTTGGTGCCCCAGAACGCCGCGAGCTTGCGGTTGAGATAGGAGCCTTCGTTGGTGAACTTGGCGGAGCCGAGCCAGTACACCGAATCCGCGCCGGATTTCTTGCGGACGTCCATGAGCTTGTCGCCGATCTCGTTGATCGCGACATCCCAGGAGATGCGTTTCCACTGGCCGTTCTCGAGCTTGATCGGATAGCGCAAGCGGCGATCGCCGTGCACCAGCTCGCGGGTCGCAGCGCCCTTGGCGCAGTGCGAGCCGCGGCTGATCGGCGAATCCCAGCCCGGTTCCTGGCCGACCCAGACGCCGTTCTGCACTTCACCGATCACTGTGCAGCCGACCGAGCAGTGCGTGCAGATGTTCTTGCGGATGGTCATCGTCACCCCGGACTGCGGGCCGGCGGCAGCGGCATCGGCCTTGCGCACGCTTGCGAGCGGCAGCGCGCCGACCGCGGCGAGGCCGCCGACCGCGAGGCCGGAACGGCGCAGGAAGCTGCGGCGATCGAGGGCGCCGCCGGACTGGCTGGCCAGCGAGGCGGCGAGCGTGCCGCGGCGTGCCTGACGTTCTGTTCGCTTGATGAGCACGGGCGCCTCCTTATTTCGTCGGGTACCGGTTCACGGAATAGAACTTCTTCACGTGATCGGTTTCCTTGTAGCGGGCCTTACGCTTTTCATCGTTGCTCTCGGTGTCCGCGTGAGCGGACGTGGCGAGCGGGCCTGCGGTTGCCGCAACACCCGCGCCTGCGCCGAGCACACGAAGGAACTCACGGCGTCCGACCTTTGCTTTGCTTTCTGTTTTCATTGCCGTTCCCTCCTGGGGTTCGTTGGCGTCCGCTGTTTTTTTAAGAAGGCAGCGAGAACGCCTCCGTCTCAATGTCCATGAACACGCGTCCGAGCGCGCCGACGGAGCGATAGAAGTTCGCCGCGTCGGCCCGTTCGAGATCGTTGAAGAAGCGCCCGATCCAAGGCGCCATGTGACTTTCGAAGATTTTCTCGTCGGCGCCCGGATGCGTACCGAGCCGCCGCGAAGCCAGCCCCGACATGATTTCGCAGAGGATCGCGGCATGATCTTCCGGCTCGACCTCGCCCTCGGCACGCTCGATGCCAAGCGTCGCAAGCTCGGCGCGCAGCCGCGCCAGTGGCTTCTCGTGCAGGAAGCCGGTGAGATAGTAGGAGCCATATGGCATCAACTCGCCACGGCCGATCCCGATGAAGAGGTCGAAGTATTCGCGTTCGATCTGCTCGACGTTTGCCTTGCTCGCCGCTTCCGCCAGCGCGACATGCGCCACGCCGAGCGGGGTGGCATCGCCGCGCAACTCGGAGAGCCGCTTAAGCAGTGCGGCATCAGGCGCGCGGGCGAGCAGCGCTGCGAGCAGCGCATACTCTTGCGCACGCGCGGCATCGATCTCGTCGATATCGCCCGTTGCATAGGCGCCGAACAGGTCGGGCCGCAGGATCGCGCGGTTGATTCCGGTTGCGCCCTCAACGGTGGCGACGCGCTCAGCGGGGATGCGGTCCCAATTCGATACGGAGGGCTGCGAGATACCGATGCGGCGCGCGAGTTCGCTGACGCCACCAACGGCGCGGATCGCTTCTTGCAGTCCGGAGTCTCGCATCTTGCTTAAAAACCGTGCAGCCAGATTCGAATAAGAACGGTTCAAAAGCGTAGGCTTGGGTCATCAAAAGGGCAATAGCCTGAGGCTATGAGCCAAGAGTTATTGGGGTAATGCACCACCATGCGGTCGGCGCGTGGGTGCTGGTTGGTATTCAACTTCCGTATTACTTTGTTGCATCGCAACCGATACTTTATTGCGTCGCACAATATCTTCTTCCGGCGCGTCCTGGGTGGCTTTCGGCAACCGCTGATCTTGTGGCGCGGCGGCGATGTCTTCTGTGGCGGCGGGCTCGACCGGAGGCCCGTCGCTCTCGGATATCCCGGCTTTTACTGGCGTTTCAGCCGCGGAAGAGGCGACGGCCTGCCGCTCGTCCGGGACCTTCGGACCGTCCCCGAACACGTTCGCAACCATCTGCCGGATGTCATCCGCGGAGGCATCCAGCGCGCCGAAACCCGGCAGGTCCGATCCGGTGGCGAAGTCGTACTGATTTTCAGCGATCTCGATGAAGTCGCGGATCGCCGGATCGGCGGTCCACGCGCGGCGAAGCGCCGCACGGGTCAGATCAGCCGGCACGCCCTTCTGCAGGAAAAGCCGGATGTCGGTTTCCGACGTGATCGATTCGAGCGACGGCAGCTTCGTGATATCGAACGCCGGCTCGTCCGGCTTCGGCTCCGCCGTTTCGTTCGACTGTTCAGGCGTCGCATCGGCCGCGGGCGACGGTACGGTCGTAGGGTCCTCCGGACGCTGCTGCGCAACGTCCGCATCATGCTCGCCCTCGAGCTTGCGCCGCGACCAGCGGCTCAGGAAATTTTCCGGCTCGCTCATCAATCGTCCTCGCCGGTGCGGGAGCGCCGGCCGAGCGCCTCGGTGTCGGGCCGGTCGCGCTTTCGCTTGTAGAACGTCTGCTCGACATGGTGCTCGGCGACGAACGCTTCAAGCGCGTCGCGAACCACGTCCGGCATCGGAACCGACTCGACGATGTCGTTGCCGGCTTCGGTGTAGCCCTCACCCTCGAACGGGTCCGCGGTGACACACGCGATCTGGTAGGCCGGATCGGCGGCTTCGGTCGGGCGCAGCACCACCCAAAGGAGAGCGTCCCCCGCAAGGTTGTCGCGGTAGTGCGACGTCTCGGTGGTGTGCAGTTCGACAATCGCGGGCCCGGCATAGAACGAGGTGCGGTCGCCATCGTGCCTGAGCACCGTCCACGGCGCGGTGTCAGGCGCGTCCGGCAGCACCGCGACCGGCTGCCAGACGAAATCGGCCCACTGGCTCATCGCCTTGCGGCGCTCCACCACGACGCCAACCGGAATGCGAACCAGCGCGCTCACGTCACGGTCTCCAGATGCTTGACCGGTAGGCCGGTGAGCAGGTTTTGCGGCTTGATGCGCAGGATCTTGTCCTTGTCCATCGCCAGGATCAGAAACACCGGCTCGCCCTGGACCTTGTCGAGCGCCACGCCGGGATCGCGGAACGTCAAACGGAACAGCCCGACCACGCGACGTTGCGCGGCTTCGTCGAGTTCTTCGCCATTCCATAACACATCGCCGATCCGCGTCGCCTCGGCATCGAGGCCTACGTACCAGGTCAAATTGACGTCGCGCACTTCGGTCAGCGGCTCGACGGCAACGTCGACTGACAGCAGGTGCCTGATCCATCGCTCGATCACCGTGCCGAGTGCGGCGAGCCCGCGCCGCCCGGCGGTCAGATCGATCGCCATGTGGAACTGATCGCTGTGCGCGAAATAATGCTCGGCGTTGTCGTCGTTGATGATATCGATTTCCGCCTCGGGCGGAATCCCAAGCATGGAAACCAGCGGCGAGGCCGGGGTCGCGCTCTTCCCGGCGATCACCTCCTCGTCGGCGGCGATCAGCGAGCCTTCATGCTGGGTCATGCGTTGGGGCCGGAAGAACGTCTCGGCGGCGCGCAACACAAACGGATCGCCGCAGTCGTCGAGCGCGTTGCGCAGGATGACGTGAACGAGCTGATTGACGAAGATGTGCGGAAACTTGGCGCCGCGCCGCATCACGTCGAGATAGGCGGCTTCAATGGTGCGGCGATCGACCAGAAGATCGCGGAACGCGGCCATCACCTGCCAGTTTTCGCGGGCGTCCGCGTCGGAAATCCTGGCGATCTCGGCCGGCGTCACCGGCCGTCGCGGATCGGCGAACAGCGCGGCGTAGAGCGCACGCTCGGCGTCGCAGGCTTCGGGCGGCGGAGCCAATTCCGGCCGCGCCAGATAGGCCTTGAGGAAATCGTCGGTCACCACCAGACCGCCACCGTCGTCGCGGTCGAGCAGATGGTGTCCGCAGGACAGCCAGAAGTCTCTGTTAGCTGCTGCATTCATGACGTGTGGCCGTTGACCCAAAGCGTCGCATCATACCATGGCAACCTAGTGCGAGACCGCTGGACGTCCGCTTGCCAGCCGCGCCTACACGGCGCGATTGCGGGCAAACACGTCTGCTTTGACTGTTAGCTGACATGAGCCTGCATCCGTTTCTTACTCAAGCAGAAGTCATAAGACACCCATCTTGACAAATGATATAAATTTCAATTATTGAAAGTTATACGATTGAAAGTTCAACGAAATGGCCATCAGGCTCGCGAAATCATCTGCATTACCCTGGGCGACCGCTCTGTCCCCGAGTGGCGGGCCGCCACTGCCCCGCCGGGCGGCTCCCCTGGCCCGGCGTTTTCAGCAGGTTTGCACCACCATGATTGCGGAAGCCCTGGCTGGAGAAGACATCGTGCAATTGGAGTTCGGCACACTCATTGCGCTTGAGCTTGAGCCGGGGGTCGATCAGCGCCGCCTCGCCGACGCGATGGGAATCGATCCGAGCAATGCGAGCCTGATCGTTGATCGGCTCCATTCAAAGGGTCTTATCAAGCGACAAGTTAATGATGCCGACCGGCGGGCGCGTAACCTCTATCTGACCCCGAAGGGGAAAGCGCTCTGGCGGCGGCTGCACGTCAAAACCGCGGTCGCAAACGATCGGGTGCTGGCGCCGCTTGTTCCCGCCGATCGAGAGAAATTTTTCGATATGTTGATCCGCATCATCGAAGGCAACCGCGAGCACGCGCGGCCCGGTGCGGGCCGGCGCAAACGACGGTCACCCGAGTCAGCGGCCGGCAACAGCAAGGATCGCTCCCCTTAGTTCGAACAATTGTAACCCTTTTGTTGAGGGAGAACGCGCATGAAGAAGTTGGCTTTTGTATTCGTCGCTGCAGCTTTGATTGCGCCAGCAAGTGCGCGCGGTCAGGACTTTCCATCGCGGCCGATCACCGTCGTGGTCGGGCTGCCTGCTGGCGTAGGGACCGACGCCGTCGGCCGTACGATCGCCGAGCACATGAAGACATCGTTGGGGCAACCGATCGTGTTCGAGAACGCCACCGGCGCTGGTGGCACAATTGGCACAGCCCGTGTCGCACGTGCGTCACCTGACGGCTACACTTTGAGCCTCGGCAATCTTGGGACGCACGTGGTCAGTCCTGCCACGTATCCCAACATTCAATATCACCCATTGAACGATTTCGAGCCGGTGGCGTTGCTTGGGACCACGGCCTATTGGCTCGTTGCCAGAACCACACTGCCGCCGAAAGATCTGAAGGAACTGATTGCGTGGCTCAAAGCCAATCCTGACAAAGCATCGGGAGCGATGGTGGGGACTGGAGGAATCGACCAGATCGCCGGCATTTATTTTCAACAGAAGACCGGGACACAATTCCAACTCGTGCCTTATCGAGGCAGTCCACCAATCGTCCAAGACTTGGTTGCTGGGCACATCGACATGTGGCTCGGCGGCGCTCAGGGCACGTACGGTCAGGTGCGCAGCGGCCAGCTCAAAGCTTATGCGGTATTGGGCAGCAGCCGCTGGTTTGCGGCGCCTGACGTTCCATCGACCGCAGAGATTGGGCTGCCCGACTTAGCGATCACGTTTTGGATTGGACTCTGGGCGCCCAAACGAACGCCGGAACACATTATCTCCAAAATCAACGCAGCGGTGCGGGCAGCACACGCAGATGAGAAGACCCGCCAGCGGCTGCGGGATCAGGGCGTTGAACCTCCACCGCCGGAGCAGCAGACATCTGCGGCATTCGGTGCGTTTCAGAAGGCTGAACTCGAGAAGTGGTGGCCTTTTATCAAAACCGCCAACATCAAGGCGCAGTAGTTACGGTAGATGCTCGGCCGTGCCGCGCTCGGCCTCGAAATACCACCGACCTTGCTCATATTTGGCGACGAGGTGATCGAGTAGCCGGAAGATCACGCGCCAGGCTTGCCCAGTTTGGTCAGATCGACCTTCTCCTCCGGCTCCTCCTCGCCCTCGACTTCGAGGAACGCGAAGGCGCGCAGCGGCTTCGGTCCATCCTTGGCCCGCAGTGTGCGGAACGCCTCGCGGATCTCGCCGTCCTCGTACGAGCGGTGCACCGCAATCAGCGTGTCAGCCGGCTGGTTGCAAAGCAACTCTATAAAGACAAACTCCTCCTCCGCGGCTGCCACCGCTTCCTCGATGCTCGGCGCGCCGAAGTGCGCGACGAGTTGCTTCGCCAGCGCGTCAATCGCAGCCAGCCGGTCCTGCTCGCTCGCCTCCACGATCTGCACCAGCGTCGACCAGCCGAGCGATTGCACGCCAAGAAAACCACCGCGGAACGCCGAGCGCGCCTTGCCCTCAAGCTTGCCGGGGTCCTCGTCGGAGAACACGAATGCGCCCGACACGGCCCATTCACCCGGCTCCGCCGCGTTGGCAAAGATAAAGGTGTCGGACGGATCGAGCCGTATGGTGCGCAGGAGCTTCAACGCGGGCCTCCGGTTGCAGGATCGAGCCAGGCGGGCGGCGATTGCAGGACCGGCACAAGCTTGCGGCGTTCGACGTCGACCTTGCCGACGCGCCGCTCCAAAAGGTCTCCGTTGTCGTCGATGCTGCGGCTGACGCCTTTCTCCGGTTTGACGCGCGGCAGATAGTCTCGTGCGACCGCGGCAAAACCTTCGCCCTGCCAGCCGTCGACGTGCACCATGAGATGGCGCGCGAAGCTTTCCACCAGCCGTGCGGAACCAAAATCGTCGAAGCCTTCGTCCTCGAGAGCCGCGGAGAGCGGACGCAGGCCCGGATCGCCCTCGGCCATCGATACGGTGCGGATCATGCCGCCGAACACCAGCCACGGCGGCGGCTCGTGCTCCGGGGTGTCGGGCCACCCAAGCTGCGCGCCGCCGACCACGCCACCGTCGATCTCGATGGTGCCCGGCCAGACAAACTCGATCGGCTTCTCCGGCGGCGCATGGGCGGCGAGCGCGTCGGCGAGCGCGGCCAGTCCCGCATAAAGGGCGCGCCGCGCGGTGCGCAGCGGCTCATCGGGTTCCAGCACCACGGCGAATTCGGCGAGATCAAAACGGCCGACATAGACGAGGGTGCCGGCGCCGAGTTTCACGGCATGCGCCCGGGCATGGGCAAACGCGTCTCCGACCTCGCGCAGGGTTACGAGGTTGAAGCCCGGCGGCAGCGCGAGCCCCGGGTTGGAGAGCGAATTCGGTCGTGATTCCGGCGACATAACGCGTGGCGTTTCCTGTTTGGGATCATTATAACCTAGCTGGTGTCCCGGACCCGAAGTTCGCACGATTTCTCAGCAAGCACCTTTGCGAACTTCGGGTCCAAAAGGGACACCAGAATCATAGAGTTACTGGTGTCGCTTTGGTTCGGAAGTTCGCTCCAGCGCAAGCCGAGAATTCAGGCGAACTTCCGAACCGCGACACCAGCGCGGCGGCCAGTGGGGTCGGCAAGCCGCCCCCGGAAACCGGAGACGAAATGGCGGAAAAACGCACCGTTCTGGTGTGTTCCTGCGAGGACACCATGCCGCTCGACGCGGCCGCGATCGAGCGCGGCTGCCGCGGCACGGAGGTCGTCACCGGGCGGTATATGTGCCGCGCCGAGGTCGAGCGCTTCCGCAAGCTGGCATCAGGCGGCGGCAACATCACGGTCGGCTGTACCCAGGAAGCGCCACTTTTCACCGAACTGGCGGGCGAAAACGCCGCCATCTCGTATGCCAATATCCGCGAGACCGCAGGCTGGTCGAAGGACGCCGCCAAGGCCGGCCCCAAAATGGCCGCGCTGCTCGCCGCTGCCGCGGAGCCGCTTCCGCAGGTGCCGTTCGTCACCCTCAACAGCGAGGGCGTGGCGCTGATCTACGGCCGCGACGAGCAGGCGATCGAGGCCGCGAACCTGCTCAAGGATCACCTCGACGTCACCGTCCTTATCACCAGGCCAGAGGGCATCGCGCCGCAGCGAGTCACCGAGTTTCCGGTGGTGAAAGGCACGATCAAATCGGCGAAGGGCCATCTCGGCGCATTCGAACTGACGGTCGACGACTACGCTGCGCCGGCCCCTTCGTCGCGCGGCGCGCTGAGCTTCGGCGCGGCCCGCAACGGCGCAGTGTCGAAGTGCGACATTGTGCTCGATCTCTCCGGCGAGGCGGCGCTGTTTCCGGCGCCCGACCTGCGTGACGGATATTTGCGCGCCGATCCCGGCGATCCCACCGCGGTGCTGCGCGCGGTGTTCAAGGCGCGCGACCTCACCGGCACGTTCGACAAGCCGCGCTACATCACCTTTTTCGAGGATCTCTGCGCGCACTCACGCTCGCGTATCGTCGGCTGCCACCGCTGCCTCGATCTGTGTCCAACCGGCGCCATCGCGCCCGCCGGCGAGCACGTTGCCATCGACGCCCAAGTTTGCGCCGGCTGCGGCCAGTGCGCCGCTGCCTGCCCGACCGGCGCCGCATCTTATGCGCTGCCGCCCGCCGACGCACTGATGCGCAAGTTGCGCGTCCTGCTCTCGACCTATCGCGAGGCCGGTGGAAAAAATCCGATTGTCTTGCTGCACGACGAAGATCACGGCACCGCGCTGATCGATGCGCTGGCGCGTCACGGCGATGGACTGCCCGCGCATGTGCTGCCGCTCACGGTGAACGAGGTGACGCAGGTTGGATTGGAAGCGGTATCGGCGGCGTTTGCCTACGGCGCCAGCGCGCTGCGTTTCCTGCTGCGCGCCAAGCCGCGGCATGACGTAACGGGCCTGACGAAAACGATTTCGCTGGCGCAGCCGATACTTGCCGGTCTCGGCTTTGCCGGTGCGCGTGTCGCCACGATCGAGACCGACGATCCGGATACGCTCGGCGTGGCGCTGCGCGAGATCGAGATGGAAGAGCCATCACAAAGTCCGGCCAGCTTCGCTGCGGTCGGCGCCAAGCGCGACATGCTGCGGCTCGCGTTGCGCGAACTGCACCGCGCCGCACCCGCGCCGGTCGACGTCATCGCGCTGCCAGCCGACGCGCCGTTCGGCAAAGTCAACGTTAACGCCGAAGGCTGCACGCTCTGCCTCGCCTGCGTGTCAGCCTGCCCGACCGGCGCATTGTCGGGCGACCCGGAGCGGCCGATGCTGCGCTTCGCCGAGGACGCCTGCGTGCAGTGCGGCCTCTGCAAGGCGACCTGCCCGGAAAAGGTGATCAGCCTCGCGCCGCAGATCGACTTCCGCGCCGCAACCGCGCAGGCGCGCGTCCTCAAGGAGGAGGAGCCGTTCCATTGCATCCGCTGCGCCAAGCCGTTCGGCGTCAAGAGCACGATCGAGCGCGTCACTGCCAAGCTCGAAGGCAAGCACTGGATGTATAAGAATTCGGCGCAGCGCCTCGACGTCATCAAGATGTGCGAGGAGTGCCGCGTTGCGGTGATGAGCGAGACCGACTTCGATCCTTACGGCGCGCCGCGTCCCAATCCGCGCACCACCGAGGACTATCTGCGCGAGCGCGAGGAGCTCAAGCGGGAATACGAGCGGAAGGGCGAGAGCTAAAGCCCAGAACTCTGTTTCAGTTAAGCAAACAACCGAGGCCGACCAATGACACAGCCGGCCGATGAGTGGGTGCGCTACATCAAGCAGCAGTTAGACAACCGCGAGCGGTCAATGGTCGGCGCGGTTGCTGACATGATTGCGCCCATTGAGAGAAACCGTAGAGCGGCGCTCGATGCGTTGTGCGCCGAGGTGCGGGCGGTCAGCTAATTTTGGAGCATATCCGTGGAGGTCAGGGCGTTGAGATGTTCTTGAGAGCCGCGCGCCGCAATCTCACATGGCGCGCATCCAGCCGTGCAATTGCATTGATGGCTTCCAACTTTGCAAAAGTACGTGAAACGGTTTCAATTGTCAGGCCGAGGTGGTCCGCAATTTCCTGCCGTGACATCGGCATCTCGATGTCACTCGTTTCTGGCGAGCGGTCAGCCATTTCCAAGAGAAAGTCGGCAACACGTTCGGTGGAGGTCTTGATCAACCGCGTGACATGCGCCTGAGTGCGCAAAAGCTCGTCACCCATCATCTCTCTGAGACGGCGCGCGATGTCCTTATCGTGCTCAGCCAAAACCGCCAGCGCACTGTACTTGATGACTAGAATTTTGGAGTTGCAAATGGCGTCGGCGGACAACGCGTGCCTGCCGTTGGCTTCAAGGCCGAAAAAGTCTCCAGCCAGATAAAACCCGGCTATGTGACGGCGGCCATCGCGCAGCACGCTAAATGTCCGCACCGCGCCGCTGACAACCTTGTAAAGGCATTCGGCTGGCTCGTGCTGGCCGAATATCTCAACATCGCGGCAATAAGTTCTTGGTGCGGCTGCGAGTATCTGAGCCCAAGTTGGCAAAGAAAAACGGCGCTTGGAATGCGCAAACGCGCCGGTGATTTCAGGAGACGAGGTTTTGGTATGCACGCCCATCGACGCTCCCTATGTCCAACAGCGTACGATAATGGTTTGCCATTTTGACATTAATCAAGGCGTGCAGAAGTGACAGCAGCCATGCATTTGCCTGCGGTAATGTGACGATATTTAAGTCACGACTGGCTATTCGGCAGTGCGCGGATGTCTAAAGCGCTGGCAGGTCACATTCGAGCTTGTTTAGACCGCGCGGCGGCGGCAGAGCGTATGGCTTCGCGTGAAGTCGAGCCGGTCGCAAAGGACGAGCTGCTGGAATTGGCGAGCGGCTGGCGTCAGGTCGCCGTCAGTTACGAATATGTCCAAAAGCTCGAAAATTTCTTGAAAACTTTCAAAGCGCCCAAAGGACCGCAGTCGACGCACTGTTGGCGCGGGTGTTTCCGTCAGGAGGCGTTGTCATGCGTAATGTGTTGCTGGGTACTGGTGGTATCTTGTTAGTGGCGCTTCAAAGTGAAGCTTGGGCCAACCGCACCGCTGCGGCTTGGGCAGTCCCGCCTTTTGCGCGCATCGCTTGGGGCGTTTTTGCTTGGCGGGGTCGGGCATGTCTTTTTGACATCATGCTCTACTTCGTCGCCTTCGCCAAAAAGTCCACCAGCGCCTTGCGGTCGTCGGCGGAGCCGATCACCTGCTCCGGCATCTTGGTGCCCGGCGTGTAAGCCATCGGGCCTACCTCGAACAGCTTCGCCACCGTCTCCGGCGTCCAAATGATCGACATTTTTTTGAGCGGTTCGGAGAAATTGTAGCCTGGCAGCGACGCAATTCTGCGCCCGAAGATGCCGTGCAGCGTAGGTCCCGCGCGATTGCCGTCGTCCGGCGACAGCGTGTGGCAGGCGATGCAGGCGCGATAGACTTCAGCGCCTCGGTCGCCGGCATACTCCGCGAGCGGGTCATCAACACCGCTCACCGGCACCGAGCCGATGTGGTCGCCGGTCGTCGCGTCCCAGCGCCGCACCATCCGGTCGGTGCCGCCAGTGACGAGCGTCCGGTTGTCGGGCAGGAAAGCCGCCGACCACACCGGCAGGCCAGGTCCAACCAGCGTGCGCTGCAACTGCCGCGTGGTGCGATCGATGATAGCGACCGAGCCGCGAATACCGGCAGCGGCAACCAGCGCGCCGTCGTTCGCAACGGCGATCGCGATGATCGGCGTTTCACCGGCAGCGGTCTCGGCACGAAGGTCGCCGTTTGGTGCAAGGAAGAAGATGCGGCCGTCCGCGCTACCCACCGCGATCTCGCCATCGCGCGCTACGGCGACGGCGTTGAGCGGCGAAGGCAGCGTGGTGATATTCGGCGCACTGCCGTCGAGCGGCCAGACGCGCACGGTGAGGTCGTAGCTCGCGCTGACCAGCGATTTGCCGTCTGGCATGAACGCCACGCCGTTGACGTTCTGGCTGTGACCTTCGAGCACGCGCGCAGTTCCACCGCCGATCGGCCAGAGCCGGACCGTTCGATCCCACGACGCCGAGGCAATGGTCGAACCGTCCGGCGACACCGCGAGCGACACGACCGGCGCCGTGTGCCCTTCAAATACGGTCGAGGGCTTCGCCTCGCCCGCCTTCCACACCGCGACGCGGCCATCCTCGCCGCCGGTGATCAGGCGGCCGTCCGGAGCAATCGCCACCGCGTTCACCGCGCTCTCATGGAAGCGCAACACCTGATCCGCGGAATTGCTCTTGAGGGACCAGCGGATCGCGGATGTGTCGAAACTGCCCGATAATGCGGCCGCACCGTCCGGCGAAACCGCCAGCGCGCGAACCGGCCCGCCGTGACCGCGCAACTGCGCGTGAACCGGCAACGGCATGACCACAGCAAGGACCATCGCAGCCAGAGGCCACAACACGACGAAAGCAGCAAAGCGGCTTGTGAGGCGCTGTGAAATCAAAGTCTCCATTCCTCAGTCGCAGCGTACCGACATTCCGCCATCCACCAAGATCTCGGTCCCGGTGACGAAGCGCGCCTCGTCCGACGCGAGGAACAACGCGGCGTTCGCGGTGTCACGGCCATCGCCCATGAAGCCCAACGGGATGCGCCTAACCCGCGATTCCAGCAATTTCTCGACGTCACCGCCGGTGCGCTGCCCCGCGAGGCGCACCTCGACCATCGGCGTGTGCAATTGACCGGGGATCACCGTGTTCACACGAATGCCCTTCTTCGCGTACTGCACGGCGGTGACACGTGAGAACTGGATCACGGCGGCCTTCGAGGCCGCGTAACCGACCTGCGCCGAGCCGGTCCAGCGGATGCCGGAGGTGGACGCCAGGTTGACGATGGAGCCGCCACCCTGACGCTCCATGATCGGCAGCACGTGTTTGCAGGTCAGGAACACAGACTTGAGGTTGTAGTCGAGCTGCGCGTCGAACACTTGTTCCGTCATCTCGACCGGGCCGCCGGCGGCGGAGCCGCCGACGTTATTCACCAGGATATCGATGCGGCCAAACGCCTTCACGCAGGCCGCAACCATCGCCATGACCGAGGCGTTATCCGTCACGTCACCCTCAAAGGTTGTGACTTCCTCGCTCACCTCGCGGCACCTCGCGACGGTTTCTTCCATGGCCTTCGGGCTTTTGTCCGCCGCGAAGACCTTTGCTCCCTCCTGGGCAAAACGAACCGCGGTGGCGCGGCCGTTGCCCCAGCCCGGACCGACGCAACCCGCGCCAGTGATCAGCGCGACCTTGTCCTGAAGCCTGCCCACCATGTGAAGCGCGACCGCGTCCGCTACTGCGAACCCCGCAAGCCGATCTTGTCCACCAGTGTGCCCCACTTCACGCGCTCCGACTTGATGTAGTCGGTGATGCCGGCGACCGACGGCGTGTCGATCGGGATCAGGCCGATGTCGGCCGCCCGCTTCGTCATCACCGGATCGCTCATGATCTTCTTCATCTCGGCGTGCAGCCGATCGACGATCTCCTTCGGCGTCTTCGCAGGCACCAGCAAGACATGCCAGGACACCGCCTCGAAATCGGACGCGCCGGAGGCCTGCGCAAACGGCGGCACCTCGGGCAGCAGCGGCAGCGGGGTGGTGGACGAAACCGCGAGCGCGCGAAGCTTACCGTCCTTGATCACCGGGATCGACGCCCCGGCCTCGACGAAGCCGGTGGCGACATGGCCGGCCACCAGGTCGGTCACGGACTGGCCGGTGGCTTTGTACGGGACGTGCGTCGCGTCGAACCCGAAGCGCTGCTTGGCGAGTTCCATGGCGATGTGCTGGAACACGCCGGCGCCGAGCGAGGCGTAGGTCAGCGGCGGATTGGATTTCTTGGCGAGCGCGATGAACTCAGGAACCGTCTTCGCTGGCGAGTTCGGATTGACCACCAGGATCAAGGGCGACTTCACGTAAAGCGAGATCGGCGTGAAATCGTTGTCCGGGCTGTAGTTCATCTGCTTGTAAAGATGCTGGTTGATCGCCAGCGCCGAGCTGGTGAGGATACCGAGCGTATGGCCGTCGGCCGGCGAAGTGGCGATCTGCGCGGCGGCTATCATTGTGGCGGCGCCGGGCTTGTTCTCGACCACCACCGGCTTTCCGAGCACCGCCGCGAGCTTCTCGGCATAGAGCCGCGCCAGCACGTCCATGCCGGTGCCGGGGCCGATCGAAACGATCAGATTGACGTTCTTGGACGGGTAGCTCTGCGCATAGACTGGCGAGCTAAGAGCGATTGTCAAAAGCGAAAGCGCAACAAACGCGCAACGTGCCAACCAAGCCATTGCAATCCTCCCTCAAGATTTTCTGCCCGAGATTAGGTGGGCAATTGCCCGCAAACAAGGCTTGGCGCGGGCGCAAAGGTCGCATTATCTGCGTTGCACCAAAAGCGAGCAGCGGGACACCGCGGGCGGTCCGATGCAAAGCGAAAAAGAACGGGTCGCGCTAACGTCGATCGCCGTATCGGCGGCGCTGACCGTGGCCAAGGCCGTGGTCGGCTTTCTGTCCGGATCGCTGGCGCTGCTGTCGGAAGCCGCGCATTCGCTGATCGACCTGTTCGCCACCGTGATGACCTACTTCGCCGTACGCATCTCCGGCAAGCCGGCCGACGAGGAGCACCACTACGGCCACGGCAAGGTCGAGAGCGTCACGGCGCTCGCCGAGACGGCGCTGCTGTTCGGGCTGTCCGGCGTGGTGATGTGGGAGGCGGCGTCGCGGCTGTTCGGCGGTCACGGCCACGCCGTCGAAGCGACGCTCTGGGCGTTCGGCGTGATCGTCGTTTCGATCGTGGTCGACATTTTCCGCGCGCGGCTGCTCTATCGCGTAGCGCGCGACACCGCGAGCGAGGCGCTGGAAGCCGACGCACTGCATTTCGGCTCCGACATGTGGTCGTCGATCGCGGTGCTGATCGGGCTGTGCGCGGTCGCCGCAGGGTACCCATGGGCAGACGCAGCCGCTGCGCTCGTTGTCGCCGTCTTCGTGTGCATCGCCGGCTGGCGGCTCGGCCGGCGCACCATCGACACGCTGACCGACACTGCGCCGCCCGGTTCGGCGGAAACCATCACCCGTGCCGCCGAGAACGTCAGCGGCGTCGTGGCCGTCGAGCGCGTCCGTGTGCGCCCAGTGGGCGACAAGCTGTTCGTGGAGATCGTGCTGGCGGTGAGCCGCAGCCTGCCGCTCGACCGGGTGGAGCTGTTGAAGCGTCATGCCGCCGAGGCCATTCGCACCGCCTTGCCCCGCGCCGAGGTCAGCGTCGCCACTGCGCCGCGCGCGCTCGACAACGAGTCCGTGATCGAGCGGGTCATGGTGGTCGCCCGCAACCAGGCGCTGGCGGTGCACCACGTCACCGTGCACGACATCCGCGGCAAGCTGTCGGTGTCGCTCGATCTTGAGGTCGACCGCAAGTTGCCGCTTCAAGGCGCGCATGGCATCGCCGACGCCTTGGAGGCAGCGCTGCGCGAGGAGCTCGGCACCGACGTCGAGGTGGAAACGCATATCGAGCCGCTGCAGGCCGACGCCGCGGGGCGCGAGGCAATGCCCGAGCGCATCCGCGCGGTGCACGAGACGCTCGCCGAGATCGCGGCCGAGGGCGGCGCGGTCGGCGACATTCATAATGTCCGGGTGCGCGAAACCGACGAGGGCGAGATCGTCAATTTCCATTGCCGGGTCGATCCGGCGCTGACAGTTCAGGTGGTGCACGAGAAGGTGGACGAGGTGGAGCGCGCGTTGCGCCGCCGCGCGCCGTCGATCAAGCGGGTGATCGGTCATGCGGAGCCGCGCGTTTCGCGCTAAGCGCCAGAATGAAGTCGTCATGCGCGGGCTTGACCCGCGCATCTATCAAATGGTTTCGAAAAATGGATTGCCGGGATAAATCGGAAAACGTCCAATTTAGCCTGTAATATAGCTTTTGAGCGCCCTGGCAGCATCTTCTAGGAATCTCAAGGGAACCGTGAGCGCGTGCGTTCCTCAACTTTGGCTATGATACGCTCGCCAACACTAAGCGTGAGAGGGGATGAGCCGATGCCAAGGCTGAACACATCACAGATTAAACAAGCTGCGCTCAAACACCTTGATCAAGCTCACGACGGCATTCGCTACATGGAATTAGTCAAGAAGATACACGACGCGGCCTCGGAAACCCCCATCAACACCGTGCATGGTTCTCTACAGGCTCTTTCATCTCATCAGGATATTTTGAGGCCAAGTCGCGGACTTTGGATTCACAAAAAGTACGTAGACGACAAAGTGAAAAACGAGTCGGTGGACCGCACGAACGGCAGCGGCACTGTCTCGCCGGCCGAAGTCGCTATAGGCGCGGATAAAGTGCAGGAATCGCAATACTACGAGTCCTTCCGTTACTGGTTGATCAGCGATGCTGAAGAAGCAACCGACGCGGTAGTGGTCGGCGGCAACATCTTTAAGAGCAAGTGGGGCACGCCGGATGTGATCGGCGTGCGAAAGCCCCGAGCCGGTGACTTGATCAAATTTCCGGTTGAGATTGTGTCGGCAGAAATTAAGACGGACGCAAATCAGTCAATTATCGCGTTCGGCCAAGTGTGTGCCTATCGCCTATTCTCTCACAAGACCTACATCGTTATGCCGAACACCATCGGCCGTGAAGACCGTGAACGGCTTGAAGCGTTGTGCTCGATATATGGAGTCGGCTTCGTAACATTCGATTTGAAAGCGCAGACTCCGAACTATCAAGCTGTAGTTAGAGCCCAACGCTTTGAGCCTGACATTTTCTTCGCAAACGAATTTGCCCGTGAGCTTCATCGCCTTCGACGCGATGACTTTGACCGCCTCTTTTGAACCGTCGCTGTATTGTTAGGTGCAATCATCGGGGTTCACAGCGTTCCTGGTCTGGATGTTCGCGTGTGGCTTTCTTAAATCCTTCAGGCAGCAAGTAGCCCGCATAAGCGCAGCGACATGCGGGACAACCGCTCCAGGATGTCGCGGCCTTGCGGCCCGCTCATCCGGCTACACTCGCTAGCGATCAGAAGGGCTGCGTGCGACATGCTCCGCGGCTGGACGCGGGGTGCCGAGCTGCTTGGCGGCCGCCTGAATGATACTGATATTGCTTCGCATGTGGCGTTGCAGGTTCGGCACGTTGAATTTTTTGGCTATTCTATACCGGTTGCCGTGAAGCTCGACGTAGCCGCGTTCGATCAAATCGCGCAGCCGTTGCGTGACAACCTCGTGTGGGCGGCCGATCACACGGCTAATCTCGGCCGCCGTGGTTGGCTGGCTCCCCAATTGAGCGATCAGAACATGGGCACCGGTGAGCAGCAATTCATGGGCGTCTGCGGGTTCGAGGTCCGGAAGGTAAGTCAGCCGGACGTTGGTCAGAAGATCGATCAACATATTGGCGATGATTGCGCGCTCGCCCGCAAACGCTATTTCGGCATGCATCATGACGCGCCTCCAATTTCCGTCCTGCCGTGGCCTACTCGACGGCGTGGTGCAACTCTGTGAGCGCAGCGACATGCGGGACAACCGCTCTCGGATATCGCGGCCTCGCGGCCGCTCATCCAAGCTACGCTCGCTGGTCCGATACCGGCGCCATTCGTTTGCGCGCCTCGACAGAAAACATGGATTTCGGCGAGCGGAGGGGTCGACCCGGATTTCGCTTCGCTCATCCGGGCTACGCCTTTTCTGCTTCCGCGCCCTCCGCGCCACATTCGCCTTCGCCATCATTCGCCGAAGTGCCGCTGACTATTTTCCACCTACTCCCGCAGCCCGCAGCATCGCCGAGTTGCGCTTCACTTCATCCTTGAGCTGCCGGTCGAACACCTCGGGCGTCGTCACGCTGATTTCCACGCCCTGCTTGGTCAGCCGCGCGGCGAGTTCGGGATTTTGCAGCACGCGGCCGATGTCGGCGCTCACCTTGTCCAGGATCGGCTTCGGCGTTCCCGCCGGCGCCAGCACGCCGAACCAGGAATCGTACTGGTATTCCGGCAGGCCCAACTCCGCGATGGTTGGAACTTCGGGCAACACAGGGGTCCGCTTGTCCTTGGCGATCGCGATGGCGCGCACCTTGCCGCTGGTGTGCAGCTCGGTCGCGAGATGAACGCTGAGGAAGAAAAGCTGCGAGTCGCCGCGCATCACACTGGTCACTGCCTCGGGCGCGCCCTTCTGCGGAATATGGACGATGTTGATCTTGGCGGTCTGCTTGAGGATTTCGGCGCCGAGATAGGACGTGCTGGCGAGGCCAGCGGAAGAGAAGTTCAACTTGCCGGGCTCGGCGCGCGCCAGCGCGATCCATTCGGGGAGATTCTTGGCCGGCAGGTTCGGCGGGACGATCAGCGCCTGCGGCACGCTCGCGACCGGCGTGACGCCGGTGAAATCGTTCGCCGGATCGAACGGCAGATTGGGATTTACCACCGCGCCGATGGTATGGCCGTTCGAGGTGAGCATCAGCGTGTAGCCGTCGGCAGCGGATTTCGCCACGCTGTTGGTGCCGGCGATGCCGGGGCGGTTCTCGACCACCACGGTCTGCTTCCAGAGCCTGGTCAGTTCGTCGGAAAGCACGCGCGCAAGACTGTCTGTGCTGCTGCCGGCCGAGAACGGCACCACGATGCGCACGGTCTGGTTGGGATAGTCGCCCTGCCCGAACGCGAGCCCGGCTCCGGCAATCCAGATCGCCGCGGCAAAACCAGCAACGCGGTGCCCATTCATGCGGTCCTCCCATGCATTGGCCTTGGCAGCGAGTGTCGCGCCGAATGGGCCGCTTTCCTAGAGGGCCGCAAACGAAAACGGCCGGCAGCGCGGGGCTGCCGGCCGTTCAACTGTGCCGTCGACGCGCCTATTGGGTGCCGATGCCTGCCGCCTTGAACGTCTCGGTGAGCTGCGCGGTCTCCTCGCGGACGATCTTGTCCATCGCCGCCGGCGTGTCGGTAACGCCGATCAGGAACTGCGCCTTCAGCTTGTTCTGAATGTCCGGCGTCTTGATCGCGTCGGCCCAGTCCTTGCTGATCTTGTCGCGGATCGCCTGCGGCACCGCGGCTTGCGTCATCAGGCCGAACCAGGAGTCGTAGACGAACTTCAGGCCGGCCTCGGTGAAGGTCGGCGTGTCCGGCAGCTCCGGAATGCGCTGCGCGGTCGCCGCCGCGATGGCGCGAACCTTGCCGGCCTGCGACTGGTCGCGCGCCAGATTGACCGGCGCGAAGTAGAACTGCGCGTCGCCGCGGATCACCGCGGTCACCGCGTCAGGCGCGCTGCGGAACGGCACATGGACGAGATTGATTCCGGCGACGCGGCGGAACTGCGCCCCGGCAATGAACGTCGTGCTGGCGAGTCCGGGCGACGAGAAATTAAGCTTGCCGGGCTCTTTCTTGGCGAGATCGATGACCTCCTTGAGCGTCTTCGCCGGAACGTCCGGATGCGAGATCAGGAACAGCGGCGCCGAGCCGAGGCGCGTGATGCCGGCGAAGTCCTTGACCGGATCGAACGGCACGTCCTTCGCGACCAGGCCGGCGACGGTGTGGCCGTTCGACGTCACCATCAGCGTATGGCCGTCGGGCGTCGCCTTGGCGACCGCAGCGGTGCCGGCAAGACCGGGCCGGTTCTCAACGATCACCTGCTGGCCCCAGCGCCGGCCCATTTCGTCGGCGAAGATGCGCGCCAGGATGTCGGTCACGCTGCCGGCGCCGAACGGCACCACGATGGTGACGCGCTGGGTCGGCCAGCTTTGCGCCGACGCAGGCGTCGCAAGCCCTGCAACCACGATGGCCGCGAGGCCAAGCATCCATCGACCGATTTGTCTCATCGCATTCCTCCCTGAATTCCCACTCTGATCGCGTTATTTGGCATGCGCGGCGGCGAGCGGCTTTGCCGTCCCCTTCCTGGCCACCACCTCGTCGAGACTTCTACCAAAATCCTTCAACATCACCACAGCGGCATTTCGACCGGGACCGCCGGAAATCGAGCCTCCCGGATGGGTGGTCGAGCCGGTCTGGTACAGGCCGGCGATCGGCATGCGGTGCTGCGCCCAGCCCGCGGCCGGACGCAGCGCCGCGGCCTGCGCGGCGTTTTGGGCTCCGCCGTGACAGGAACCACGCCAATTGTGCGGGTTGCGCCGTTCCAGATCGAGCGGGCTTTCGATCACACGGGCGAGGATCTTGTCGTCGGTCAGATTGGGCGAGAAGCGGCGCAGCCAGTCCAGATTGGCCTGCGCGACCTCGTCCTTGATATTGTCCCAGTGCTGCGGCCCCTCCTTCAACTCGTAGGGCTGCATGCCGATGATCTTGAGGGTGTGATGGCCGGGCGGCGCCTGGCTCGGATCTCCGATCGACGGGCTGACCGCGAGCAGCACCGGCTCCTCGACGTTGGCGACGCCGCGCGCGAAGTCGTAGCCCATGCGCAGCGCCCGCGTCGGCGCCGACAGCATGGCGCAGGCGATCGGCGTGATGTTGCCGCCATCGCCCTTGAGTGTCATCGGCTCCTTCAGCGCGTAGTGCTGCACGAACAAGGTCGGACCGGCCTGCCAGGTCTCGACGCCTTCCACGAAGTCGTCGGCCCATGCCTTGCGCGGCGCCATGTCGATCAGGTGCTTGATGTGGATGGTCGAGAGCACCGCCTTTTCGGCACGGTAGGAACTGCCGTCGGCGCACTCGACGCCGGCGCATTTGCCGTTCTCGACGATCAGGCCCTCGACCTTCTTGTTGGTGAGGATCGTGCCGCCGTGGTCCTCGATCAGCCGCACCAGCACTTCGGTCAGTACGCCGGAGCCGCCCTTCGGGATGCACCAGCTCCAGCGCTGCCGCCCCCACACCAGCGAATAGGCGAGCCGTCCCGTCATCGGCCATTCCGGCGGCGTCACGGTCTGGAATGCCATCCACAGCATGAAGCAGCGCGAGTGATCGTCCTCGAAATTGTCGCGGATGATCTCCCAGGCCGACTGCGCCTGACGGCGCAGCCACTTGCGGCCGTCGGGATGCTCGTTGAGGCGGTCGTTGATCGGCTTGCCGAAGCCGATCGGCGTGTGGGACGCGGCATCGAACAGCGGCTTGATCGCATCGTACTCATCGTACATGCGCCGGTAGGCGGCGGCGTCGTTCTTGGAGAACTTGGCGAACTGCTCAACGGTGCGGTCGATGTCGTGGTACTGCGTGAGATAACTGCCGTCGAGGAACGGCGCGTGGCAGACGATTTCCGGATGGATGTATTCGAGCCCGTAGTCGGCGAGGCCAAGCTCGTCGTTCCGCATCATCGGCGAGTCCTGCAGAATGACATGCGCGGTGCCGCAGGAGTCGTGGCGGAAGCCCGGCAGCGTCAGCTCCTCGGTGACGACATTGCCGCCGGCGACGCCCCGCCCTTCCAGCACCAGGCAGCGGTAGCCGGCTTTGGCGAGATACGCGGCGGCGACCAGGCTGTTGTGGCCCGCGCCGGCAACGACGACATCGAACTTATCGGCCATATGCAGTCCCGAATGATCGTGGCCGGGCCAACCGGGCCCCGGCCACGGCAAATTAGCACCATCTCAGATGCGCTTGTTCTCGATCCCGGCGGCCTTGTAAGCGCGTGCCTGCGCTTCCTTGCCGAGCCGGGCCATGCGCTTCATGTCAACGCCGACCAATTGGCCGTTGCGCTTCATCACCTTGCCGCCGATCAGGACGGTGTCGACGTTCTGCGGCCCCATGCTGGTGACGACAGCGCCAACCGCGTTGTTCATCGGCATCACATTGAGCCGATCGGTGCGCAGCATAATGACGTCGGCCTCCTTGCCGGGGGTGAGCGCGCCGACCTTCTTCTCCAGGCCATTGGCGCGCGCTCCTTCGACGGTGGCGAATTCGAGCACGTCGCGCACCGTGAGGAACTTACCCGCATCCTTCTGGCCGCCGAGCCGCTTCGCCCAGACCTCGTTCTTCTGCAACGAGAAGACCGTGCGCATCTGGGTGAAGAAATCGTTGGGCACCGAGGTTTCGACGTCGACGCTGAGCGAAGGCCGGATGCCCATGTCGATCGCCTTCTGGGTCGGCGGATTGCCGTGGCCCATCAGGGTCTCGACATAGCCGGCGATTGAGATGGTGCCGCCGGAATCCTTGATCAGCTTCCATTCTGTGTCGTTGAGCGTGCAGCAATGGATATAGGTCGTGTCCGACCTGAGCGGCTCGATGGCGTGCATCTTCTCGAGGAACGCGCTGCGGCCGAACTCGCCGACGCCGACGTGTATGGTGATGCGGGCGCCGTTGTCTCGCGCAACCTTCCAGATCGAGTTGATTTCCGGCGGCGGGCCGGCCGGCGAAGCAAAGAACAGCGTCAGTAACTGATCGTCACTGTTGAAGTACTGCTTACGTAGCCGCGCCATGTCGCCGGGGAATTTGTGCTTCGGCGCATCCTTCCAATTGCCCGACGCGGTCTGCGGCGTGCCATAAGCAAATATGGCGCGCACGCCGGATTCCCGCAGGCCCTTGATGGCACCGTCGGTATGCTCAGGTGAATTGTGGATGTGCGACCAGTCGAGCACCGTGGTGACGCCGGCATCGATGCAGCCCAACCCGCTCAGCAGATCCGCCACGTACACGTCGTCCGGCACCATGTTGGCGCCGAACTTGCGCTGCACGACGTTACGGTAGTCGTCGAGCGAGCCGTCCGGCAGCACATTGCGCAGGAAGCCCTGCCACATGTGCCTGTGCGTATCGACGAAGCCCGGCATAACGATCGCGTTCGACGCGTCGATCACCTGGGCGTTGGCGGCGCCGATGCCCGGCTTCACCGCCGAAATCTTACTGCCCTCGATCAGCACGTCAGCCTGCTCGAAGTCGCCGACCGACCTGTCGAGCGAAAGGACGCAGCCGCCCTTGAGCAGGATCGGCCTGCCCGCGGGCTTGGGCGCCGCTTGCGCCTCGCCCGCGCCGATCACGCTCGCCATGGTCGGAGCGGCCACCGTTGCGGCCGCAGTCGTGCACAGGAACTGCCGCCGCGACAGGCCGCTACGCGGCACACAGCACGGGCATGCTGAAGTGAATGCATGGTTCATAGGATCCTCCCTGGGATCGTTAGTGTTGCGCGGATGTTAGTCCTTCCCCACATTTCGATCTAGCAAAGTGCCCATAACGTGACTCGGCCTACCGATCCGGGCTAGATCGCTGCCCACCCAACAGCGTGCCCAACATGATGCGAACTGAAGAAGCCCGCGCCGTCCGCCTTGCCGACTACCGCCCGCCCGACTGGCTGGTCGAAACCGTCCGTCTCGATGTGACGCTGGACGCGACCAAGAGCCCCGTGCGCGCCACCATCAAAGTCAAGCCAAACCCGACGACCGGCGCACCCGCTCCATTGAAGCTCGACGGTGACGGGCTCACGCTGGTGTCAGTGAAGCTGGATGGCGAGCCGCTCGCCGCCGACCGCTATGCCGCGGCGCCGGACAGCCTGACCATCCCGCAACCGCCGAACCGGCCGTTCACATTAGAGATCGAGACGCTGGTCGATCCGACCGCCAACACGCAGCTCTCCGGGCTTTATCGCGCCTCCGGCGCCTATTGCACGCAGTGCGAGGCGGAAGGCTTCCGTCGCATCACCTATTTCCCGGACCGGCCGGACGTGATGGCGGTCTACACGACCCGGATCGAGGCGAATAAATCGGAAGCACCGGTGCTGCTGGCGAACGGCAATCTCACCGAGCACGGCGATCTGCCGAACGGACGCCACTTCGCCGTATGGCACGACCCGTGGCCGAAGCCGTCCTATCTGTTCGCGCTGGTCGGCGGCAATCTCGGCGTCGTCGAAGACTCATTCACCACCATGTCCGGCCGCAAGGTCGCGCTCCGCATCTACGTCGAGCCCGGCAAGGAGAAGCTTTGCGGCTTCGCGATGGACTCGCTCAAGCGCTCGATGCGCTGGGACGAGCAGGCGTTCGGCCGTGAGTACGATCTCGACATCTTCATGATCGTCGCGGTCAGCCACTTCAACATGGGGGCGATGGAGAACAAGGGACTCAATGTTTTCAACGACAAATACGTGCTCGCCTCGCCCGACACCGCGACAGACCAGGACTTCGTCAACATCGAAGCGATCATCGCGCACGAGTACTTCCACAACTGGACCGGCAACCGCATCACCTGCCGCGACTGGTTCCAGCTTTGCCTGAAGGAAGGCCTCACGGTTTTCCGCGATCAGGAGTTCACCTCCGACGAGCGCTCGCGAGTGGTGGCGCGGATCGGCGACGTGCGCGGGCTTCGCACCGTGCAGTTCACCGAAGACGCCGGGCCGCTCGCCCATCCGGTGCGGCCGGAGCTTTATCGCGAGATCAACAACTTCTACACATCGACCGTCTACGACAAAGGCGCCGAGGTGGTGCGGATGATCAAGACGCTGATCGGTCCGCAACTATTCCGCAAAGGCATGGACCTCTACTTCAAGCGCCACGACGGGGAAGCCGCGACCATCGAGCAGTTCGTGCAATGCTTCGCCGATGCCAGCGGCCGCGACTTCAATCAATTCATGCGCTGGTATTCGCAAGCCGGCACGCCGGAAATCGCAGCGACGGGACGTTACGACGCAACCGCCAAGACCTATCGGCTCGACGTCGCGCAAACCACGCGACCAACGCCGGGACAACCGACGAAAGAGCCGCAGGTTGTGCCACTCGGCATCGGTCTCGTCGGCAAGGCCGGCGACCTGCCGCTCAAACTCGCCGAAGGGCCGGCGCCGGAACGCGGCGTGCTGGTGCTCGACAAGCCATCGCGGAGTTTCACCTTCACCGGCGTTTCCGAACAGCCTGTGCTCTCGATCAACCGCGGCTTCTCCGCCCCGATCAGGCTCGCCGCCAAGCTCAGCTCCGACGATCTGCGCGCTCTCGCCGCGCGCGACAGCGACCCGTTCAACCGATGGCAGGCGGTGCAGACGCTCGCCACCGGCTTGCTAACCGGCAACACGGCGCGGTTGCGCGCCGGGCAAGACCCAGAGATCGACGAAGGCCTGCTTAAGGCGCTCGCCGCCATTCTCGCCGATGCTTCGCTCGAACCCGCCTTCATCGCCGAGGCACTGCAGATGCCGAGCGAAGCCGACATCGCGCGCGAGATCGGCAAGGAAGTCGATCCCGACGCGATTTTCCGCGCCCGCACCGGCCTGCGTGCACTGATTGGCCTGCACCTCAACGCCGAACTGACCAAAGCCTATCGCGCCATGACGACGAGCGGTCCCTATACGCCGGACGCAAAGAGCACCGGGCGCCGCTCGCTCAAGAACATCTGTCTCGACCTGCTCGCGGCCACCGCCGAGTCCCACGCGATCCGGCTTGCCGCCGAGCAGTTCAAGTCCGCCGACAACATGACCGACCGCATGGCGGCACTCAGCACCCTGAACCAGCACGACGGTCCGGAGCGCATCGCGGCGCTCGAAGCGTTCTTCGGTCGCTATCGCGACGACGCACTGACGCTCGACAAATGGTTCGGGCTGGAGGCGACCGCACCGCACGCCACCACGCTGGCGCGGGTGCGCGTGCTCACCGCACATCCGGCGTTCTCGATGTCGAACCCGAACCGCGTCCGCTCGCTGATCACCATGTTCGCGGTCGGCAACCAGACACAGTTCAATCGCGCGGACGGCGCGGGCTACGAGTTCATCGCCGACACGGTGCTGGCACTCGATCACGCCAACCCGCAGGTGGCGGCGCGCATGCTCTCGGCATTCAAGAGCTGGCGCATGCTGGAGCCGGTCCGGCGCGGCCGCGCCGAGACGGCGCTGCGGCGCGTCGCGGCGCAGCCGAACCTGTCGCGCGACGCCAGCGACATCGCACAACGCGCGCTTGCGGACGAATAGGATTTCGCGACACACAACACGCTGCGACAGGTCATGTAAGCCATTGATGCGACTCCCGTTCTTGCGATCCGATGCATTTTAAACTCACGTGCGATTTCAGTTGAAAAGTTAACGAAAAATATTGACTCCAACTCTCGACACGACTCCGCACCTGGATTCAAATGAAACTGATTCGGAGCGATGCGGCGTATCGCTCCGAGGGCGGTTTCTGGGGATTCAATTTCAGACGAGGGCCTGAATGGCGCGCGCCGAAATGGCGAGTGCGTCTGCGCGACCGGATTCCATCAAGGGTCTCGCGCAGTCGATCGCCAAGCCAGCCTACCGGCGGCTGCTCACCGCCGAACCTGCGCTGCGCCGCGCCGTGCCCGCCCTGATCATCGCCTTCCTGATCACCATCGGCGTCGGCTCGGTTGTCCAAGTTTTGGATCACCGCCGCCAGGCGATTGCCGACGCGATCCACGACATCCTCGATATCGCCGATTTCGCCGCCGAACGTTTCAACCGGCTGGCCGGCTCAGACAGCGGGGAGCGCGCGCGCCGGGAAATCCTCGAGCGTGCGCTGGCGGCTCGCGCCACGATGTTCGGGCGCACCATCCTGTTGAGTGACACTGGCGGCATTGTCACCGCCGCCATCCCCCCCGTCGGCGCGCCGATCGGACAGAAGCTCAACGATGTGCTGGGCGACGTGCCGGCGCTGACCATCCTGGGCGCGAGCGCCGGCGTGGTCGAAATCCCCCTCGCCGACGGCAACCGGGCGTTTGCCACGGTGCGCACGCTCGCTCCCGGACGCGGCCAGCTCGCGGTCGTGCAGTCGCGCGCCGACGCGCTAGCGCGCTGGCGCGCCGACACCACGCTGACTGTGACGCTCTCCGCCACCACCGGATTCGTGTTGCTGATCCTCGGCTTCGCCTTCCATTGGCAGGCGACGCGCGCGCGCGAAGCCGACTTCATCTACGACACAGTGCGCAGCCGCATTGACACCGCGCTCAACCGCGGCCGCTGCGGCTTATGGGACTGGGACATCGCGCGCGGCCGCATCTACTGGTCGCATTCGATGTTCGCGATCCTGGGGCTTGCGCCGCGCGACGAGCTGATGACCTTCGGCGAGGTCAGCCGGATCGTGCATCCCGACGACATCAAACTCTACGAGGTGGCTGAGCAGCTTGCCGACGCGACCGCGAACGCGATCGACCACGAATTCCGCATGCTGCACGCCAGCGGCAAATGGGTCTGGCTGCGCGTGCGTTGCGAAATGGTGCGGCAGCCGACCGAGCCGGGTCTGCACCTGATCGGTATCGCGGTCGACGTCACCGAGCAGAAGACATTGGTCGAGAAGACCGCCGCGGCGGACGTACGGCTGCGCGACGCGATCGAGACCATCCCCGAGGCCTTCGTGCTCTGGGATGCTGACAACCGGTTGGTGCTTTGCAACTCAAACTTCCAGGACCTACACAACCTTGCCGACGCGGCGATCGCTGCCGGCACCTCCTACGAAGACGTGGTCGCGGCAGGCCGCAAGCACATCATCCGCACTAAAGTCATGAACGAAGGCCCGACCATCCCCGGCGCGCGCACCTTCGAGGCGCAGCTCGACGACGGCCATTGGCTGCACATCAGCGAGCGGCGCACCAAGGACGGCGGCTATGTCTCGGTCGGCACCGACATCACGCCGCTCAAGCAGCACGAAAAGAAGCTGATGGACAGCGAGCAGCGGCTGATGGCGACCATCACCGACCTGCGCAACTCGCAGCACAAGCTCGAGACCCAGACCCGCCAGCTCAGCGAAATGGCGCAGAAATACGCCGAAGAGAAGACCCGCGCCGAGGAAGCCAACCAGACCAAGTCTAAGTTCCTCGCCAACATGAGCCATGAGCTGCGCACGCCGCTCAACGCCGTGATCGGATTCTCCGAGATCATGGAATCCGGGATGTTCGGCGCGCTCGGCGCCGACAAGTACTACGAATATTGCCGCGACATCAAGCAAAGCGGGCAATACTTGCTCGATGTCATCAACGACATCCTCGACATGTCCAAGATCGAGGCAGGGCGCATCAAGCTCGATCTGGAAGATGTTGAGCTCGGTCCGGTGCTGGCCGACGCAATGCGCGTCGTGACGGCGCGCGCGCAGGACAAGCACCTCAAGGTCACGTCGCAGATTACCGAAGGCATCCATTTCAAGGCCGACAAGCGCGCGGTGAAACAGATCGCGCTCAACCTGCTTTCCAACGCGGTCAAGTTCACGCCGGCAGAGGGCAAAATCTCGGTGCGTGGACGAATGTCGCGCAACGCTGTCTCGATCTCGATCCAGGACACCGGCATCGGCATCCCTCGCGAAACGCTGCAAAAGCTCGGACGACCGTTCGAGCAGGTCGAGAGCCAGCTCACCAAGACCCATCACGGCTCCGGCTTGGGTCTCGCGATCGCCAAATCTCTGGTCGAGCTGCACGGCGGCGCGATGCGGATTTTCTCGCGGTTCGGGACCGGCACCATCGTCGTGGTGCGCTTCCCACTCGACCGCAACCGGATCGGGGCAAAGGCGTCCAGAAACTTGTTGCCTGAAGCGTGACGTCGGACAGGGACTGGGAATCGGCGCCCGCCTAGCCACGGGCGCCGATTTATTATGCAGATGGGCATGTGGCACGTGCAGGTGCATCCGGTTACGGTTGCGGAGCGCATCAGCGACGCAATAGAGTGCCGGCATGAAACGCAAATGCATCCTGCGCTTCGGCGTATTGATCGCTCTTCTGGCAAGCGTCACCCTTATCGAGACCGCGCAGGCGCAAAGCTGGCCGCAGCGGCCGGTGCGGTTGCTGGTTCCCTTCGCGGCGGGCGGCAACATCGACGTGATGGGCCGCCTGATGGCGTCGCGCTTGAGCGAAACCATCGGCCAGCAGGTGATCGTGGAGAACCGGGTCGGCGGCAACGGCATCGTCGCAACCGAGGCGGTCGCCCGCGCCGCGCCTGATGGCTACACGCTGCTTTGGGCCAGCACCTCGGTGGTCGCGATCGTGCCGGCTGCCGCCAAGGTTTCGTACGATCCGCAAAAGGACCTGGCGCCGATCGGTGCGATGACCGCCGGTCCACAGGTGCTGCTGGTGAATTCCAATGTGCCGGCGAAGAACGTGCAGGAGTTCGTCGCGTGGGTGAAGGCACAGTCTGCCAAGGTCGCCTACGCCGGCGGCGGCGGCCCCGCCAGCGCCAGCAATCTGATCATGTCACTGTTCCAGAAGCGCGCCGGCATCGAGATGACCAACGTGAGCTATCGCGGCACCGCGCCCGCGCTGACCGACGTGATCGCCGGGCACATTCCGACCATGTTCATCCCTGTGTCGGAGGCTTATGCACAGGCGAACAATCCCAATATCCGCCTGCTCGCCGTGTCGGGCGCGAAACGTTCGCTGATGCTGCCCGACCTGCCGACCATCGCGGAGTCGGGCTATCCCGGCTTCGACGCGGTGTCCTGGACCGGAATGATGGCGCCGGCCGGCACGCCCAAGGAAATCGTGGACAAGCTTGGCGCGGAGATGGAACGGGCCGTGAAGGATCCGAAGTTCGTCGAGCAGATCGTCAAGGCCGGCAACGACCCGCTCGGCTATGGACCGGCAGCGTTCGCCAAGATGATTGCATCGGAAATACCTGCGTGGGGTGACGCGGTGCGCAGCGCCGGTGTGAAACTGAACTAGCCTTTCAGGTAGCGATAGGCCGCCTTCACGTCGAGAGGCATCCAGTCTTTGTAGCGGTTGATGTTGGCGTATTGCGGCAGGTGCACGTCGCGCACCGCCGCCTCCTCCGACCATCCCGCCTTGACGGCATTCGCCACCGCAGCGCGCAGCGCAATCAACATGTCGCGAAAGCGCGCAACCGACTGGAGATCGGTCGGCACGCCGTGCCCCGGGATCACCACCGCAACGTCCAACTTCAGCACGCGCGCCAGCCGATCGATCCAGCCGTCGAAATCGCAGTCGCCGAGCCAGGGAAAACGGCCGTGGAACAGGAGATCGCCGAGGAACACGACCTTCGCCTTCTCCAGATGGACGATGATGTCGCCATCGCAGTGCGCCGGTCCCCAGTAGTGCAGATGCACGGTCTCGTTCGGAAGATGGAAGGCGAATTGATCGGCGAAGGTCTGCGTCGGTGGCAGAATCGTCACCGTGTCGTAGTCCGGCAGGCTGATGCGCTGCTTGAACCAGGCCTGCGCCGGATCGCCGTCGGGCGCCAGCTCCATGATGTTCTGCCCGAACAGCATGCGAAGCTTGGTGGGGAAGTCGGTGATGATCCAGCGGTCGCCGGAGCGCGGCCCGAGCGCGCCGTGCATCGCCGTCAGCGTCTTCTCGTGCGCCAGGATCGGCAGGTCCTCGAACACCACATTGCCGTGGGTGTGATCGAGATGGCAGTGCGTGTCGATCAGCATGCGCAGCGGTTGATTCACGTTCGCCTTCAGCGCATCGCGGAACTGGCGCGCAAGGCGCGGGTACTGCTGCGCATCGATGACGAGCAGTCCGTCCGGCGTCTCGATCGCGCCGGCGTTGGAATCGCCGCCCACTCCGATCCAGGCGTGGACGCCGGGCGCGACCGTCACAAGCTGCGGTTCATTGCTCATGGCGCCAGCCTATACGACATTGCGGCTGCGCAACCCAGGAATGGCGTGACGGCGACGCGCATGGTCTAATCGCCGCGCCAGCTCAAGGACGACAATCGAAGTGACAATAGTGCAGCAACCCATCCTGGTGGCCGGCGGCGGACCGGTCGGCTTCATCACCGCTCTGGCCATCGCCCAACAGGGCATCCCGGTTCACGTGTTCGAGGCGGAGCCGCGCGTGATGGACATGCCGCGGGCGGCGACCACGCACGCCGCGACGCTGGAGATGCTCTCCGGCCTCGGCATGGCCGATGAGGTGATCGAGCGCGGCCTGGTCGAGCCGCTGTTCCGCATCTGGGACCGCCAGTCCAGGATCATCGTCGCCGAGTTCGACTTCAGCCGCCTAAAGGACGAGACGCCCTACCCGTTCGCCGTGCAATGCGAGCAGCACAAGCTCGCCGCCATGGCCATTGCGCGACTGCGCGCGTTTCCGCATGCCAAGATCGAGTTCTCCGCCCGCGTAACGGACGTGTCGCAATCTGCGGACGGCGTGGAAATCCAGGTCGAGACGGCGGCCGGCGTTCGCAACGTGAACGGCAGCCACCTGATCGGCGCCGATGGCGGGCGCTCCACCGTGCGCAAAGCGCTCGGCATCGAGTTCGAAGGCTACACGCACCCGGAGCGTTTCCTCATTCTCACCACCTCGCACGATATCGGTACGATGTATCCGGGCTGTACGCGCAACTACATTACCGATCCGAACGACTGGTTTTCGATCTTCAAGGTCAGTGGCGACGGTGCGGGGCCGCTGTGGCGCGTGCTCTCCGCAACCAAGCCGGAACAGGCCGACGACGAACTGATGAACCCAGACGCGACCGAAGCAAGAATCCAACGCTTCCTGCCAAAGGACAGTCCCTATCCCATCGTTCACCGCAATCTCTACAACGTACACCAGCGCATCGCCGCCAGCTTCGGCAAGGGGCGCGTATTCCTCGCCGGCGACAGCGCGCACGTGAACAACCCGCTGGGCGGCCTCGGCCTCAATTTCGGTATCCACGATGCCGTGGAGATCACAACGCTGCTGGGCCAGGTGGTCCGCAAGGAGGCGCCGGAAAGCGTGCTCGACGATTACGACAAGCACCGCCGGCCGCTGAACATAGAATTCGTTCAGCAGCAGACGATCGCCAACAAGAAACGGATGGAGGAGAAGGATCCGAACGCGCGAACGAAAGACTTCGAGCAGCTTCGGCGCACCATGGACGATCCGGCAGCGCACCGCGCCTATGTGCGCCGCGCCTCGCTGATCGAAAGTGTCAAGAAGCGCGGGATGGTGCCGGCCTAGTGTCCCGAACCCGAAGTTCGCATGATTGTGCGGCAGGCGCCTTTGCGAACTTCGGGTTCAAAGGGACACTAGAATCATTGAGTTGCTAGTGTCGCTTTGATTCGGAAGTTCGCTTCGGAGCTTGCTGAGAATTCAGGCGAACTTCCGAATCGCGACACTAGCGTGGCGGATCGAACGAAATCGAGCAGGAGCGCTTGGCGCCGCCACCCATGATGTTGGCGAGCTGGCCGCGCAGTACGGTTGGCCCATTCGGATTGAGCTTGCCGGCGAACTCGTAGGTCCATTCCGGCGGCTGGCCGGACAAGCCGCCCTCGCCCGCGATCAGCACCGCGCCGGACGGCGCCACAGTGCCGGTCATGACCTGACCTTGCGGCCGCGCCGGCGTGGCGGTCAGCGCGCCACGATCGATGACGATGTCCATATTGTCATTCCACGCAGGATATTTTCTGGGATCTCCCGAGAACGAGCCGCACACGATCTTTCCCTCGTGCTTCTGCTTGACGCTCTGGGCATACGTCGGTGCAATCAGTGCAGCGCTCGCGAGTGTAGCCCCAAGCGCTGCTGTTCGAATTCCTGCGTACATAATGCTTTCCCGGAGCAATTTCGGTGCGCGCCAGCATGCTACACCAATTGCATGAATGACCGGCAACATGACGGCGCGGCCCATTCAAGCATTTTGAATGCCAGCGCTAAGTTTTGGAACCGGGGCGTCTTGTCCCCAGAATACGCTCAAAACTCGCCCGCACCTTCTGTTGCGTCTCGGCAAGATGCGCGTCAAGCGTAGCAAAATTCGGCAAATCCGCAGCCCGCGCCAAGAGCCCCAGCAAGCCCGCACCCGCGGCCTTCTGATCGAACGGCCCGGGCAGGCACAACCGCAGGATCTGCGTGAGATTGTGATAGAGCACCGCGGCGGGGCGCAGCACGTCGGCCTCCTCGGCCGGCAAAAGGCCGAGCCGCCAGGCCTTGTCGAGAACGCGAGCCGTCGAAGGATCAAGAAGCTCCGGCCGATCGGCGGCATGCACCAGTTGCAGATATTGCGCAATGAACTCAAGATCGATCAGCCCGCCCGCCGCGTATTTGAGATCCCAGCGCGCGCCTTCGCCCTTCTCGGCGGCAATGGCGCGGCGCATGTCGGCGACGTCCTGCGCGATCACCGCCGCGTTACGCTCGCGCGTCAGGATGTTACGGATCACGCCCTCAACCTGCTCGCCGAACCCGGACGACGTCGACACCACCCGTGCCCGCGTCAGCGCCATGTGCTCCCAGGTCCATGCCTCGGTCTCCTGGTAACTTGCGAACGCATCGAGTTGCGTCGCCACCGGGCCGGCGCGCCCCGAGGGCCGCAGCCGCATGTCCACGCTGTAAAGCGCGCCGTAATTGGTCTGCGCCGACAGCGCGCTGATCAGCCGTTGTGTCAGTCGCGCGAAGTACTGCGCGCCATAAAGCGGACGCTCGCCGTTGGATTGCGGGTACTCTTCGTCGAAATCGTAGACGATGATGAGGTCGAGATCGGAGGTTGCCGTCATCTCCCGGCCGCCGAGCTTGCCTAGAGCGAGCAGCGCGCTCTTCTGGCCTTTGATGCGGCCGTGGCTCTTCGCGAACGTATCCTCGACGGCGCGATGCAGCGCGCGGATCACCACGTCAGCGAGCCGCGCGAACGCATCGCCCGCCTGCTCCGCCGACACTGTGCCGGATAGGATACGCGCGCCGACCAGGAACATGTGCTCCTGCGCGAACATGCGCAGTCGGTCGAGGAAGTCTTCGTAGGATCGCGCCTCGTCGAGCGATCGCTTGAGCTCCGCCGACAGTTTGGCCTCGTCCGGCAGCGCGCCGAAGAACGTCGGCTCAAGCAGCGCATCGATCGCTTCCGGATATCGCGCCAGGATGTCGGCGAGCCGCGGTGCGGTGCCGAGAATCAGCGCCACCAGCGAGACCAGATCGGGATTCTGCTTGAGCAGCGCGAAAAGGCGGGCGCCGGCATGGAGTCCGGTCAGGAAGCGGTCGAACGCTACCACCGCCGCATCGGGACTTTCGGAGCGCGACAACCGATCGATCAGGAGCGGCACCAGTTCGCCGAACTGTCGGCGGCTGAACTCACCCTTGAGCGATTGATAGGCGCCGGACAGCCAGCGGCGTACCGTCGCCGAGACCTCCAACGGCTTCTTGAAGCCCATCTCGCCCAGCCGGTCGAGCGTTTCGCGGTCGTCCGCCTTGGTCGGGAACGACAAAGCGGCCTGCTCGGGCCGCGACGCCGTCGCCACCTCGAACAGCTTGGCGTAGTGCCGCTGCACCTTGCGCAAATGCCCCAGCAGCGTTTCCGCCAGGGCGTCGCGGTCTTTGTAGCCCGCAAAGCGCGCGAACCGTTCCAGCGCCTCGCGATTGGCAGGCAGCGTGTGGGTCTGATCGTCAGCCACCATCTGAAGCCGGTGCTCGATGGTGCGCAGAAAGAGGTAGGCCGCCTCCAGATCGGCGCGCGCCGCGGCGTCGATCCAGCCGCCTTCAACCAAGGTGGCGAGCGTCGCCAGAGTGCCGCGGTCGCGCAGCTCAGGATGGCGACCGCCGGCGATGAGTTGCTGGGTCTGCACGAAGAACTCGATCTCGCGGATGCCGCCACGCCCGAGCTTGATGTTGTGACCTTCGACAGCGATGTCCTGGTGACCGCGATAGGCGTGGATCTGCTGCTTCATCGCTTCGATGTCGGCGACCGCCGCGTAATCGAGATACTTGCGCCAGATGAACGGCGACAGCTCCTTGAGCACGCCCTCGCCCGCCGCGATGTCACCGGCGCAGGGCCGCGCCTTGATCATCGCGGCGCGCTCCCAGTTCTGACCCACACTTCCGTAGTAGTTCAGTGCGGCGGGCACCGAAACCGCAATCTGCGTCGAGGCCGGATCGGGCCGCAGCCGCAAGTCCGTGCGAAAGACATAGCCGTCGGCGGTGCGTTCTTGCAGCAGTTTCACCAGCCCACGCGTGATGCGGACATAGAACCCCGCCGCCTCCCCTTCGTCGGCCAATACACCCGCCTGCGGCTCGTAAAACACGATCAGGTCGATGTCGCTCGAATAATTAAGCTCGAACGCACCCATCTTTCCCATAGCGAGAACGATGTAACCCGACTCCTTTCCCGGATTTGCCACATCGCGCGGCTTGTAGCGCCCGCGCTTCGCCGCGTCGCGCAGCAGAAACCCGATTGCTGACGAGACCGCAACGTCTGCAAGCTCGGTGAGAGCGCGCGTGGTCCGCATCACCGGCCAAGCGCCGCCGATGTCAGCGAGCGCGATCAACAGTGCGGCCTCCGACTTCATCAGACGGAGAAGCCGCATCGCCTTGTCTTCGTCCTTGGTCGCAGCAACCGCGCGCGCGGTTTCGTACAACAATGCGGCAAAGTGCGTGTCCGGACTGGAGCCGAGGATGCGGACCAGCCGCGCTGCATCCGCAGCGATCAGGTCCCAGAGGAACGGCGAACCGTCGGCGATCCCTGTCATCATTGGTTCGAGCTTCGGTGATGCGGCGATCAGGCGCTTGAGCGCCTCCCGTTCAGTGCGGCCAATCTCCGTCAGCCATGCGCCGACGCGGGCTTTCGCCTCCTTGGGAGCGGACAGGCGCGGCGCATCGACGACCCGTTCGGCCAGCGTCGTGCCGCCTTCCCCGGCTGGCTTGGCCTTGCGTTTCACGGCCCTTTTCATGGCGCAGGGTTAGCGCAGGCGGTTGTGAAAAGGGAGAGCCAGCTTAATCGGCCGGTGTGGGCAATGGCCGGGTGCCGCGTGGCAAGGCCAGCACAGCTCGCAATCCGGGGGCGTTATCCTCAAACCTGAGCTCGCCGCCATGCAAGTGCGCAACCGCCGAGACGAGGCTGAGGCCGAGGCCGGAACCCGGCTCCGAACGGCTCGCTTCGAGCCGCACGAATCGCTCTACCACACGGCCGCGATCCGCTTCGGCGATGCCGGGACCATTGTCCGCCACCGTCAGCAGCACCTGGTCGTCCTCGCTGCGCGCCATCACCACCACCGCCGCCGACGCCGATCCGGCGGTTCCCTCGCGAGGCCGCGCCACGTACTTGATGGCGTTGTCCACCAGATTGGCGAGCGCCTGCGTCACAAGTTCTCGATGCCCGCGCAGCGGCACGGCTTCGGGCGCGTCGATGGTCAGCGCCACGCCCTTCTCGTCGGCGAGCGGATCGTAAAGCTCGCCGACGCCGCGCGCGATATCGGCAGCGTCGAATTCCGCCATGTTGGTGCTGGCGCCACCAGAACTCGGCGCGCGCGATCATCAGGAGCGCGTTGAACGTGCGGATCAGCTCGTCGGATTCTTCGATCGTACTTTCTAGGGCGGCGCGATAATCGGAATCCTGCTTGCCCATGCGCAGCGCCTCCTCGGAGCGGTTGCGCAGCCGCGTCAACGGCGTCTTCAGGTCGTGCGCGATATTGTCGGAGACTTCCTTGAAGCCGCGCATCAGCGCTTCGATGCGCTCCAGCATGATGTTGAGATTGACCGCCAGGCGGTCCAGCTCGTCGTCGCTGCCGCCGACCGGCAGCCGCTCGGAAAGATCGCCCGCCATGATCGTGCGCGTGGTTTCCGTCATGGCATCGACCCGCGCGAGCACACGGCGTGCAACAAAGAAACCGCCGGCGAGGCCCAGCACGATGACGACCGCGATCGACCACTGGCCCGCGGCACTGACGATGTCGAAAAGCCGTTCGCGTTCTTCCAGGTCACGGCCGACCAGCAGGCGGAAACCGCCGGGGAGCTGGAACACCCGCACCAGCGCGTTATGCTCGGTGCCGTCCGGATCGTCGAGCCGGCGATACACGGTTTCTGTCCAGCCCGGCGTTTTCATCACGCCTTCGGCGAGAGAACCGACGTTGCCAGCCAGGCCCTCGCCGTTGAAGGTGGTGACGAGATAGAGGCTTGAACCGGGCCGGCGCGCACGCGCATCGACGATCAACACCAGCCGTCGGATACCGCCCGAGTTGTATTGCTCGGTGAGGCCGGTGACCTCGGCATTCACCGTGCGCGTGATCTGATCAGTAATCAGGCGCCGCGTGTTGAATGCGAAGTAGCCGAGGAGTGATGCGGCGAACAGCGCAAACACCGTCAGATAGACCAGCGTCAGCTTGAAGGCGGTGGTTCGGAGCAGCTTGCCGAATGCAATGGCCCGCGGCCCTTGTGGCCACCTGATCCAGTTTGTCAGTCTGGCAAGGAGTGGCGCGCGCTTCAACGCATCATGCTGAGGCGCAACGGCCGGGACGGCGCTGTTGCGGGCATCATCCACCCCGCTGACGCGGGGCGTGGCGATCTCATTTTGCGTCACGGACCATGTACCCGGCGCCGCGGATCGTATGCAGCAAGGGCTGCGAGAATCCCTTGTCGATCTTAGAGCGAAGCCGCGAAATGTGCACGTCGATGACGTTGGTCTGCGGGTCGAAGTGATAGTCCCACACGTTCTCCAGCAACATGGTGCGGGTCACCACCTGGCCGGCGTGTTTCATCAGGTATTCGAGGAGCCGGAATTCACGCGGCTGCAGGTCGATCTCGGAGCCACCGCGCGATACCCGGTGCGACAGCCGGTCGAGTTCCAAGTCGCCGACCCGGTAGACCGTTTCCTCGCCGCGCCCGCCCCGGCGACGCGCCAGCACCTCGACGCGAGCGAGCAGCTCGGAGAACGAGTACGGCTTGGTCAGATAGTCGTCGCCGCCGGCGCGCAGGCCCTTCACCCGGTCGTCAACCTGGCCGAGCGCGGACAGGATCAGAATCGGGGTGTGGATGTCCTTCTTGCGTAGTTCGCCGATCAGCGAGAGGCCGTCGCGCTTGGGCAGCATGCGGTCGACGATCAGCACGTCGTACTCGCGCTCCAGTGCGAGTCCCAGCCCCTCCTCGCCGTCAGCCGCCTGGTCGGCCAGGTGGCCGACCTCGCGAAAAGCGCGCGCAATGTAATCGGCAGCGTCGCGGTCGTCTTCAACGATGAGAATTCGCATGGCGGTCCGGTCAAGGGCGGCCAAGTCTAGCGGACTTTTGGGAATGGCGCTGGTCCTCGCACCGGCTTCGCCGGAACCGCTGCGAGGGGCGGCGGACTTCTCCGCCGCCCCTCGACCGACCTCGCTCCCGGCGGGGGCGACGAATGCCGGGGAACGAAGCGCGGTATTTGAGGGCACGGATTTGTCGTCCGTGCCCCGGGTTCGCTCCGCCGGCGGGGGCGACGAATGCCGACGGGACGCTCCCAACTCTCGCACCGGAATTGTGGAACGAATGATCATGGTTTCGTCCCGTCCGGCGCTAAGCACTCACATGCGGCAATCAGGCGCGGCTGAGCGGAATGGCGACGAAGCGCGTGCCCCGCTCGGATTTCACTCGCATCAGCACGCTGCGCTTGCCGTCGGCGCGGGCCTCGGACAGCGCCTTGCGGACTTCAGCGGGCGTTGCGACGGTCTTGCCTGCGACGTCGAGGATGACGTCACCGGGGCGGAAGCCGAAGTCGGCGGCCGGACCGGTCGGATCAACCTCGGCGATGACGACGCCCGGTTCGTTGCCGCCCGGGGCGAGCGACAGGCCAAGACGCGGCCCGTCGGCAGCCGGCACGTCACGATCGGCGCGGTCAGCGCGTTGCTCGCTGCGGTCGTTGCGGTCGCCGCGCTGCTCGCCGCGATCACGGCGGGTACCCTGATCGCGGTCCATATCCTGGTCGCGATCCTGGAAGTCGCGGCGCTCGGCGCGAGCCTCGCGCTGCGCCGGCAACTCGCCGAGCGTCAGGTTGACGGTCTTCTCGCTGCCCTTGCTCAGGACGCCGAGCTTGATGTTGGCGCCCGGTGCCATGCCGCCGATCCGGCGCGACAGTTCGCGGGCATCCTTCACCCGGTTGCCGTCGACCGACACGATCACGTCACCCGCCTCGATGCCGGCTTTGACCGCCGGGCTGTCCTTTTGCGGCTCAGCAACCAGCGCGCCCTCGTTGTTCTTGAGGTTGAGGCTATCGGCGATCTCCTTGGTCACCGGTTGGATCTGCACGCCGATCCAGCCGCGCGCGACCTTGCCCTTATCCTTGAGCTGGGCGACCACGGTCTTCACGGTCTCCGCCGGGATCGCGAAGGCGATGCCAACCGAACCGCCGGACGGCGAATAGATCGCGGTGTTGACGCCGATCACGCTGCCGTCGGTGTTGAAGGTCGGGCCACCGGAGTTGCCCTTGTTGACCGGCGCGTCGATCTGCAGGAAGTCGTCGTACGGACCCGCGCCGATGTCGCGGCCGCGCGCCGACACGATGCCGGCGGTCACGGTGCCGCCGAGACCGAACGGATTGCCGACCGCGAGCACCCAGTCGCCGACCCGCGGCGCCTTGTCGGCGAGCCGCACATGCGGGAAGTTGCCCCCGTCGATCTTGATCAGCGCAAGATCGGTGCGCGGATCGGTGCCGATCACCTTGGCCGAGTGGGTCTTGCCGTCGTCGAACGCAACCTCGACGGTCGAGGCGTTTGCCACGACATGGTTGTTGGTGACGGCGTAGCCGTCGGCCGAGATCAGGAAGCCCGAGCCCTGGCCACTGACTTGATTGCGTCCGCGCGGCGCATTGGGCACCCCATCAGGCATGCCGAAGCGGCGGAAGAATTGCTCCATCGGCGAGCCCTTGGGGAACGGCAGCTCACGATCGGACGAAAGTTGTGGCGTGGCCTCGGACTTGACGCGAACCGAGATAACCGCCGGCTTCACCTTCTCGACGATATCAGCAAAGCCGATCGGCGCCGGAACGGTCTTGGCTTCCTGGGAAAGATTCTGCGCCAGTGCAGCCGGCGTGTTGAACGTCACGCCCGGCGCGACGAAATACGCGCCCGCGCTGAGCCCCAGCACGGTGGTAGCGAGCAGAGCGAAACGGCGAGCCGACAGGCCGCCCTTCTGCTTGTTGATGGTCGTCATGTCTCTCTGTCTCCGAACTATTCCGTTGAGCGCCCCCCGGCGCCCTCGTGTTGGAGACAAGATGGGAATGGCCGCCTTACCGCCGGGTGGCGGTGGAATTAAACTTTTGTAATGTTGTTGATAGCATATTTATGAGATAAATCAGCGGCTTACAAAGCAATTGGCGATCATTTTTCCGCCCGCCCGAGCAGTTCCGTAATGCGCGCCCGTTCTGCCGCCGTCAGAACCGGCTCCGCCGCGTCCGGCGATTCCGGTTGTGCCCGCCGGCGACGCATCGCAACCACGACCCCGAGACCGCCAAGGACCAGCGCGATCAGCGGTGCCAGCCACAGCAGCGCGGTGCCTGCGCCGAAGCGCGGCCTGAGCAGGACGAATTCGCCGTAGCGAGCGGTAAGGAAGTCGATCACCTTGGTGTCGCTGTCGCCGGCAGCGAGACGTTCGCGCACCAGCAGACGCAGATCGCGGGCCAATGGCGCGTCGGAATCGTCGATCGACTGGTTCTGACAGACCATGCAGCGCAACTCTTTCGACAGCGCACGCGCTCGCGCCTCCAATGCGGGATCGGTCAGCACTTCATCCGGCTGCACCGCGAACGCGGGCGCCGCGCCGATCAGCACCAGCGCCACCACGATGGAGCGCAACGCGATCATGGCGTCACTCCGCTGGCTGCAATGAGCCGCCGGCAGCCTTGCGCGCCGGCTTCGGCGCGCCGATGCGCAGCCGCCGGTCGGTCAGCGACAGCGCTCCGCCAATAACCATCACCACTGCGCCGAGCCAGATGAACAACACCAGCGGCTTGTGATAGATGCGCACGGAGATCGAGCCGTCGTTGTTCGCATCACCCAGTGAAACATAGAGTTGGCTCGCGCCGCGGCTCATCAGCGCCGCCTCGGTCGTCGAGGTTTGGCGCGTCGCGAAGGTGCGCTTCGACGGTTCCATCACGTCAACCACCACACCGCCCTGCCGGACGGTGAACTTGGCGGTGAGCTGGCGATAGTTCGGCCCCTGCCGGGTGGTCAGGCCATCGAAGCTGAGATCGTAGGAGCGCAACGAGACAACGTCATTCGGCTTGAGCGAGACGATGCGCTCGATGCCCCAGGTAGCTTCGCTGACGATGCCGAGCAGCGTCAAGCCGACGCCAAAATGCGCGATTGCGGTGCCCCAGGCCGAGCGTGGCAGACCGCGCGCGCGGCTCAACGCCGCCGCTGGCGCGACGCGCAACAGGCCGGTCCGCTCCACCAGATCGGTGATTGCACCCAGCATGGCAAACACCGCAAGCCCGATAGCGAACGGCGCCAGCACTGGCCCGCCGCCATTGATCGCAAAGATCGCCGCAGCCACGACGAGCGCCAGCGCCGCGGCACCGATCAGGCGCTGCGCGGCGCCAAGCGCATCGCCGCGCTTCCACGCGAGCAGCGGACCGAACGGCATCGCCAGCAGGATCGGCACGAATAGCGGACCGAACGTGAGATTGAAGAACGGCGCGCCGACCGAAATCTTATCGCCGGTCAACGCTTCGAGCGCGAGCGGATAGAGCGTGCCGACGAACACCGTGGCGCAGGCCGCGGTGAGGAACAGGTTGTTGAGCACCAGCGCGCCTTCGCGCGAGACCGGCGCAAACAGCCCGCCCTGCTTCAACGCCGGCGCGCGCCAGGCGTAGAGCGCGAGCCCGCCTCCGATGAACAGGACGAGGATCGCCAGGATAAACACGCCGCGGGTCGGATCGCTGGCGAAGGTGTGCACCGAGGTCAGCACGCCGGAGCGCACCAGGAAGGTGCCGATCAGGGAGAGCGAAAACGCGAGGATCGCCAGCAGCACGGTCCAGACCTTCAGCGCGCTACGCTTCTCCATGACCACCGCGGAGTGCAGCAGCGCCGTCGCTGCGAGCCACGGCATCAGCGAGGCGTTCTCGACCGGGTCCCAGAACCACCAGCCGCCCCAGCCGAGCTCGTAGTAGGCCCAGTACGAGCCCATCGCAACGCCGAGGGTGAGGAACATCCACGCCGCTAGCGTCCACGGCCGCACCCAGCGCGCCCAGGCGGCGTCGATGCGGCCTTCGATCAGCGCGGCAATAGCGAAGGAGAACGAGATCGAGAGCCCGACATAGCCGAGATAGAGCAGCGGCGGATGCACCGCGAGGCCGATGTCCTGCAGGATCGGATTGAGGTCGCGCCCCTCGGGCGGCGCGTCTGCGATGCGCAGGAATGGATTCGATGTGCCAAGGATGAACAGAACGAACGCCGCGGCGATCCACGACTGTATCGCCAGCACATTGGCCTTCAGCGTCGCCGGCAAGTTTCCGCCGGCCAGCGCCACCAGCGCGCCAAACAGCGCCAGGATCAGCACCCACAGCAACATCGAGCCTTCGTGATTTCCCCACACGCCGCTGATTTTGTAAACGAGCGGCTTCGCCGAATGCGAATTCTCGAATACGTTGACGACCGAGAAGTCGGACCCGACGTAGCACGCCGCGAGCGCAGTGAAGGCGATGGCGATGAATACGAACTGCGCGAGCGCGGTCGGACCCGCGACTGCCATCAGCGTATCATCATTCTTGAGTGCGCCGATCAGCGGCACCGCGCCCTGAATGAGCGCGAGCCCGAGCGCCAGCACCAGCGCATAATGCCCGACCTCGGCGATCATTTCTTCTTCCCGTATTCGTCCTTCCAGTGGCCCTGTTTCTTCAGCGCGTCGGCCACCTCCTTGGGCATGTAGGTCTCGTCGTGCTTGGCCAGCACGATCTCCGCCTTGAAGAAGCCGGCAGGATCGAGCGCGCCTTCGGCGACCACGCCCTGCCCTTCACGGAACAGGTCCGGCAGGATACCTTTATACGCCACCGGAATGGCGCTCTTGCCGTCGGTCACCTCGAAGCGCACGGCAAGCTCATCGCCGCGCGTCAGCGTGCCGGGCTTCACCAGGCCACCGAGCCGAATGCGCGTGCCGGCGGCGACCTTCTTCTCCACCACATCGGTCGGCGAATTGAAGAACACGATCGAATCGCGCAGCGCGCTCAGCACCAGCACCGCGGCGAGCGCCAGCACGCCGACACCGCTGCCGATCAGAACCAGCCGCCGCTGTTTGCGCGTCACATGCCGCTCCGCAAGTCCTTGCTACCCGTCAGCCCTTGAGCCCGAGACCCTTGGCGAGTTCCTCGACGCGACGCAGCTTGTCCGGCTCGCCGGCCAACGCCTTGCGTGCATCGTCGACAGCCCTCGCGGCCTTGTCGTGATCGCCCAGCACCATATAGGCGCGAAGGAGCCGCAGCCATCCCTCCACGTCGGAGCCCTCGCGCGACAGCCGTTCGGCGAGACGTTCGACCATACCGCGCACCATTTCGGCGCGCTGCTCGGGTGAAAGCTCGTTGGCTGCGGCGACGTCGCCGGCGCTCGGCCCCTTGAGCGGAGGAACATTTGCGTCGACGCGCGCCAGCGATTCGCGCACCAGCCCGATCCACGGCGCGTCCGATGGCGCTTCCGCCAGCAGCTCGCTCCACAGCGCCGCGGCTTCCTTGCGGCGGCCGTCCTGCTCCGCCGCAAGCCCGATGAAATAGCGCGAGCGGAAATCGGATGAATCGAACTGCAAGGCGCGCTGAAACGCCGCCTTTGCGTCCGCGGTCACGACGCCATTCGCAGCGCCGGTGAGCGCCTCGCCGAGGTCAGCCTCGCGCGGCGCATTGGCGCCGAGCAGGCGCAGCACGTTGCGCCGCGCCTTCACCGCGTCATCGAATCGGCCGAGCCGCATGTAGACCGGGCTGACGATCTCCCAGCCGCGGGCATCCTCAGGATTGGATTCGAGATGCGTCTCCACCTTCGCGACCAGCGCCTCGATCGAGCGCTCTTCCACCGGAGCATCGCGCCGCGCCGCCTGTGGTTGTCCCGGCAGTTGTGGCGAACCCAGCAGGAGATAAAGCGTGGCTGCGCCGGCCGGCAGCAGCACCAGGGCGGCAATTGCCGTGGTGCGGCGGCGCCATGCCGTGCCCGCGGCCTGCGGCGCCGCGATACTATCCGCCGCTGCGATGAGCCGGCGCGAAATCTCGACCCGTGCGGCTTCCGCCTCGCGCTCGCCGATCAGGCCATTGGCGCGGTCACGATCGAGCTCGGCCAATTGGTCACGGTAAACTTCGACGTCGCTGCCCGACGCAACCGGAGTGCGACGGCCAAGCGGCCAAAGCACGGCGAAAATCGCCGCCGCCGTCATCAGCGCGAACATGAACCAGAGCGTCATGATGGTGGCGTTTACATCATGGCGGCGAGTGCGCCGCAACCGGCAAGTCAGCCGTTAAGCCCGTTTGCGCTCGCCGTGGGTTGCGACGTCGGTGTTACGTCGGCTGGGACGCCTGTCGTCTATTGGTGAGGCAGGCAATGGCAACGACGACGCAACGCCCGGTCACGATAGGGCTCCGGCGGGAGGAAGACCAATGCGCGCCGGGTCTTGCCGCAAGATAAGGGATAAATCCGAAGGAAAAACCCGCGGCGGCTGCATAGTGGAATGGATCAGCGAGATCGGTGCCGGTGGTAGCACCCTGAAGCCGGGCCGCCGTATTCAGGCGTCATCCCACAGCAGTGTTCGTCTCGCCTTGGCCAATCCTATCCCAAGCCTCACGAAATTCGTCTGCCCCGTAGCTGCGTGCTTCAAGCCAATATGCTTGCGCACCGCCTTTGTCCCTGACCGCAAGCTTGCTGACTTCCGTCGGCTTCAATATGAAACATTCCTGCTTGGTGGCGATGCTGGCGACGATGATCCACCAATCGCCCATCAAATTATCCACGCCTTTGATGCCGAGCGGGACCGCGCTGCGTTTCGAGAGCGCCTTGACCTGGATACCGAGCTTTTGCTTTGCGTCCACGTCATAGGCGAGCAGATCAATGCCGCGCGCGTTCCTTGCGGTTGGCATCACGTTCCAGCCCATTTGAGACAGACGATACGCGGCGTAATACATCCCGATGTTGCCGGTTACCTGTGTTCGTGGCATCGGCTGCTCCCGGAAGTTTGCCCACAGGTTTCACTACCATTGGATCAGCGTCGGCGGTAGCCGGTGGCGCGATCACGTACACGCAGACCAGCATGGTCGTGCTGGTCGGCGTCGATTTCGCGGGTATCCCAGCTTTATCGACATCAACGGAATTTTCTGATCGGCCTGTGCCATCGGGCAGCCTGGCAGCGGACATCGGCCAGCAATTGCCGAACGAACGCAATTTGTACACGCCTTCTACTGCCAGCTCCGCATAGCCGTCTGCACCTACCGACCGCTGCTGCGGAACGCGCCGTCCACCCAAGACATTGCGTCGTTCAACTCTTCTCGCTCGGCCATCCTGATCCAGTCCCGCTCAATGATCAGCCAAGCGCGCAGCGTTGCCTCGGGGATGCCTGCACGCATCGCCTTGTTATGAGCCTGCAACGCTTTTTCACGAAAGGCAAAAGCCCGCACCTCACTCATGCCAACCTCCGCACAAGTACGACAGCCCGCGCTCAAGCTTACTGCATACAGACTGGGCCATGGAAGGCAGGGCGGCGCGCGGGCTCAGCCCCCTTTTCCTGCTCCGCAATGACAATCCGTTCCGATCAGTGTTCGCGCGTCGGCTGATCGGCGGGATGATGGGTCTTCAGAAAGCTTTCGAGCTTATCGACGTATTCGTATTTGGCAGCGACCTCACGCCAACTACTCGCCAAATTCAGAAGTTCAGTTTTGGCCGCCCCGTCGGGTTCAAGTGCGGCAAGCCGTTCGGCTTCCGCCGAGCGGGCCATGCAAGATCGAATGAGCTCGGCGAGGGGCTCAGCCATATACAGCGGCCTCCATACTCGCCGCCACCCTTACGACATAATTGGCAAACCAGATTTGACGTAGGTCAAAACTCGGACCCTCAGGGATGTCGGTATGCGTCGTCAGATCGCTACTAGCGCCGCTAAACAGGTCACGCAGCGCGCACTGCGAAACGGCGCCTCGTCGGCAGAGAAACCGCTTCTGCCCGGTTGGGCCGAACTGCTTGCAGCCGTGCCGAAAAGGTATTCCCAAAATGTCGAAATTTTCGGCGAAGGGGAGCCGGTAGAGTATCTCTACAAAGTGGTCGACGGCGCGGTTCGAACCTTCAAGGTTCTCAGCGACGGCCGCCGCCAGATCACTGGATTTTCCCTGTCGGGAGAATTTTTCGGCATCGAAACCGGGAACGAACACACGCTTTCAGCGGAAGCCATCACCAATTCGAAAATTCTGATCATCAAGCGCAGCGTCTTGGCAGTGTTAGCCGAGCACGACATCAAGATCGCACACCGTCTCTTGGAACTGACAGCCTGCGAGCTCAAGCGCACTCAAGCTCACGCCACCTTGCTCATCATGAGCGCCAAGGAGCGCGTTGCAGAATTTCTTTTGGAAATGGCGTCGCGCAAACCCAAGGCGAATAACATCGAACTTCCGATGTCGCGCAAGGACATTGCCGACTATCTTGGCTTGACCATTGAAACTGTGTCGCGCGTGTTGGGCGACCTTGAGGCAGCCAATATCATTGTGCGACCGACAGCTCGCCACGTGATGCTGCGTGATCGTGGCAAGCTTAACCCCTCTGCCTAATCGCAGGTTTGTGCTGACGAGCAAACCCTAGAGCCGAGAGCACCTGCGCACAAAAAAACTAGCAAGAACCAGCAACCCGTTTCTGGCGTTTTCAGATATGCGCGATTGGCTCGTGCCAATGGGAATCTCGTTGTTGGCGCTTGGCATCTGGCCATGTTCGCCTTGGCGTTGCTTGGTGTGCCGCCAAATTAGGGCAGTGAGCTGCTGGCACACGGCGGGACCGGCTGGGCAGAGGCCGCTGCGGTGCTGCGCGTGCAGGAAGCCACCTCCATGGCGGTGCCCTTGCCGCCCGCCGCATCCTCAAACTCTTTGCGCATGACGCCGCCTCGCGCCTCCTCGAATAGGTCGCCCTGTCGGCCCTTGGCTATCTTCGTGATTGGCCGTCCGACATGGTTTCCTCCAGACGGAACGCCAGACTAATTAGTGCTGTGCTCCGCTGAAAAAAGGAACGGCAGCACGCTGGTGACGCGCTGCCGCCCGAAGCACAAGACACAGCTAGGGGGCGTCGAGGGGGCGACGAAGCTAGCCGCGTCAGGCTCCCCCTACAGATGAGATTGCAGGCGGCGTTGGGGCAAGACCTGAAACGTGCTGCCGCAGGGGCCACGGTGTTGCACTGCACACCGCCTCGCCGCGCTTTGGCGGGTGCTTGGCCTTCAGCAATTCGGCCCGCTTGCAGTCACCGTCGCGCGCCTGCCGAAAACACTTATTCAGGACCAAAACTGAAATAAGCGGAAGTGCGAGTTCACCTTGTAAATCGGGCTGAACTCGCACGTCCGCGCGCCAACGCGCCGCTAAGACTTCGTCAGGGACGATGAAATGGCGCTACAATCACACTCGGGAGCCAGTCATGCCTGATCAAGCTTGGGTCGACGTCGGCCCGGCCAATGAGCTATCAACCAGCGCCCTGCGCCGCGTCGTCGTCGAGCAGCGCGATCTCGCGTTGTCGTTCAAGGACGGGCAATTCGGCGCGGTGTCGAACGCTTGCAACCATGTCGGCGGGCCGCTGGGCGAAGGCCGGCTCGATGGCGACTACATCACCTGCCCCTGGCATAACTGGAAATTCCATCGCTGCTCCGGCAAGGGCGAGCCGGGCTTCGAGGAGGATGCGGTTCCAGCCTACGCTGTGAAGGTGGAGAACGGGCGCGTCCTGGTCGACATCGCGTCGGCGAGCAAGCGCACGCGAAAGCCGCACGATCCGCACCCGCTGTCCCGCAAGATCGAACGCGCGGCCGGCCCGCTGCGGCTCGCCGGCATTTCCACGACCGCGATGGATGAGGCCAATCCCCGCTTCTCTGGTTCCGATCATCTGCTCGGCCATGCCATTGCGGCCGCGGCGGCGCGGGGCGCAGAGACGCGGATGATTCGCCTCAGTGCGTTGAAGTTCCGTGCCTGCGAGGGCTACTACTCGAAGGCCGCGCGCGCCTGCACCTGGCCGTGCTCCATCACGCAGATGGATTCGGCGGACCAGATGGATCAGGTCTACGACGCATTGGTGCACTGGGCCGACGCCATCATCATTGCCTCGCCGATCCGCTGGGGCGCCGCCTCCTCGCTCTACTTCAAGATGGCAGAGCGGCTGAACTGCGTGCAGAACGCGATCACCACCCGCAACCACGTGCTGATCCGCAACAAGGTCGCGAGCTTCATCATCGTCGGCGGCCAGGACAACATCCAGGGCGTGGCCGGCCAGATGCTGGGCTTCTTCGCCGAGCTTGGCTTCATTTTTCCGCAGTTTCCCTATATCGCGCACTCGCGCGGCTGGTCGGCCGAAGACATGGAGGAAAACGTGCAGGTGGTGCGCGACTCCAAGGAGCTGGCGGAGGGCGCCGAGATGCTGGTCAAGCGCTGCCTCGACCTGGCGGGGCAATTGGTGGCGCGCGGCGAGGCGCCGACCTCGATCGAGCGTGGCGGTCGAAAAGCGCACGACCTGCGCGCCGGCGAACGAACCTAGAGCATGATCCCGAAAAGTAGACACCGGTTTTCGGAAAAGATCATGCTCAAGCAGAAAGTGAGCGACGAGTTTGATTCAGCGTAGCTGAATCAGACTTTAGCGGCGCGAAGCGTTCCGGTTTTCCCGAAGCTGGCGCAACACGCCACCGGCCGCTTCGACCACACGCTCGATGATGGTCCGGCCGTGCTCCGCCGACGCGGTGCGCGAGTCGCCGATCACGCCGTTGTCCGCGATGCGAGGATCGCCGCTCGACCACGGCCAGCTCACCGCCGGATCGAGGATGGTGGCGCGGACCGCGGCCGCATCGGGAGAATTCTGCAGCTCGGCGATGCGCTCGCGGCGCACCAGTTCCGGCGCGAGAAGCAGCATCACCGACGTCTCATCCTTTCCGGCGTGGATTTCCGGCAAGCCATGCTCCGGCACCGGGCTGATCAGCGCACCGAGATGCAGCGAGCAGACGTTGAGGCCGAAGTCACCGGCAAATTCATAGCCGATCGCTTCAAGGATGCCGCGGTTGCCGCCATGACCGTTGACGATCAGCAGATTGCGAGCCTGCGACGCCCGGACGATCTCGGCCGCCTTGCCGCGAAGCACCGCCGTCATCTCCGTCACGGAATGCGACAGCGTGCCGGGCGCCCAACTGTGCTCGCGGGACAGACCTACCTTCAGCGGTGGCAACTGCCACAGGTCATAGGCCTCGCCCCATCGCGCCACGATGCGTGAAGTGAGCGCCTCGGCGATCACGGTGTCGGTGTCGAGCGGCAGGTGCGGACCGTGCTGCTCGGTCGAGCCGAACGGCAAGCATAGCGTCGAATCCGGATTGAGCTTAGCCGCAGTCTCCCGACCGAGATCAATCGTGCGGTTCGAGGCGGCCATGCCTCAGCGACCCACCATACGCATCAGGACATCGTCCTTGCGGACGAAATGGTGAAACAAGGCCGCGCCAATGTGCATGCAGATCAACAATGCCAGCGCGATCCCGAGCAGCCGGTGCACGCCGAACATCTTTTCGGAAAAGGGCTGATCCACCGGCCAGATCGGCGGCAGCTCGAACAGCCAGAACACCTTGATCGGTGCCCGGTAGGCCGAGGTTGCGATCCACCCTATAAACCCCTGGACGACCAGCAAAGCGTAAAGCGCCCAGTGGGTGAGATTGGCGGCGAGCCGCTGGATTGCCGGGATGTCGTCCGGCAGTGGCGGTGGCGGATTGGTCAGACGGTAAGCGAGCCGCACCAACACGAGTGGAATGAGCACTGCGCCGAAGGAACGATGGATGTCGTAGAGGACGTCGCCGGTCGGCCCGAGACTGAAGTTGGCCATGACGAGGCCGATCGGGATCATCACGATGACCAGCGCCGCGGTGACCCAATGCAGCGCGCGGGCAGTCGCGGTGTAGGTCGGCGCTTCTCCGCCGTAGCCGAGCAAGGACATCGTCGCCCCCGTATCCAGCGCCGCAGCGCCACGCCGGAATTCAGGGCGCGAGCGGCGGCGCTCTCCCTACCTCTTCGCTCTCTTTCGCTTCGGCGAGCGCCGACATCAGGTGGCCGAGCTGATGGCCAGCGCGCGCCGCCTTCGCCGTCATGTAGCGGCGGTTGTCGGCGTTGATCGGCGTCTCGAGCGGCATGCGGCCGGTGATCTCGATCCCGGCCTTGGCGAGGCCGTCGAGCTTGGCCGGGTTGTTGGTGAGCACCACGACGCGGGTGCAGCCGAGCATCTGCAGCATGCGCACCGCGACACCGTATTCGCGCTCGTCGTCATCGAAACCGAGGGTGGTGTTGGCGTCCACCGTGTCGAGGCCGCCGTCCTGCAGCTTGTAGGTCCGCATCTTGTTGGCGAGCCCGACGCCGCGGCCTTCCTGCGCGAGATAGAGGATGATGCCGCCGCCTGCTTCCTGCAGCCGGGTCAGCGCAAGCTGAAGCTGATCGCCGCAGTCGCAGCGCCGCGAGCCGAACACGTCACCGGTCAGGCAGGCCGAATGGATGCGCACCGGCACCGGCTTGGAAAAGTCGGGCGTGCCGACGATGACCGCCACCGGGTCGTCACCGAACTGGTCGCGGAACACGACGAAGCGGGTGCGCACACCCGAGTCGAGCGGAACGTGGGCGTCGCCCGCAATCTGCAGCGTCTCGGTCGACCTGGCGCGGAAGCGCGCCACGGCGCTGGCCTCCACGGTCACGATCGGCGGATCGAACTTGGCGGCGCGCTCCGGGGTGGTGTCGGCGACCAGCACGGCAGGCAGCACCTGAGCCAGCTTGACCAGTTCGATCGCCGCGCTCGCGGCGGAACCCGCCGGTTCCGGCAGCATGGCATGATGGGCGTGGGCGTCGGCGACCAGCGCATGGATCGTCCGTGCGTCGATATCAGGCGTCAGTTCCAAAGCCACGGGCGCGCTGGCGCTAATGCCCAGCGACCGGGCGCGCGTTGCGGTGATGACCAAGCGAGGCGGGATCGGTTCGCACAGCGCGCGAAACGCCGCGAGCCGTTTCGCATCAAGGCCCTCGACCGGCAGCGTGATGAGGAAATCGCCGTTCGACATCAGCACCGGGCGGCCGGCACGGAACTCGGCCAAGCCTCGCCCGACGCCGACATTTTCACTGGTACCAAAAAGGATGGAACTCAAATCGCCCCCAACTTTACGCATTACAAAAAACAACTCCCTGCACCCTGCCTAATGGGTAATCATAGAACACCAGGGTGGGGGGCTGCCATTCCCTGAGCGCGCGATAGCAAGTTATTGTGACCGTAAAAGGTTCCAGCGTTTTTGGGCGACTGAACGTTACAGAACTTAGGCAGACGCTCGCGGCCGAAATCAGTCATCACATGGATTCTCCGATGGCTTCTCCGATGTCTTTTGGCGGCGATTCCTGGGCTGGCGTTCCCGAAATGTTTCGGAATTCGGCGGCGCGGCTGCCTGCGCCGTGGGACGAAATCTTTGAGCCTCTGCGGTCGGCCCCGCCTGACGGTCTCGTGGTGGTCGGCCAGATCGGCCAGTCGCTGGACGGCCGGATCGCCACGCCGACCGGCCACTCGCACTACATCAACGGCCCTGCCGGGCTTGCCCATCTGCACCGGCTACGAGCGCTGGTCGATGCCGTGGTGGTCGGGGTCGGGACCGCGGCCGCAGACGATCCGCAACTCACGGTTCGGCACGTCGCCGGACCCAACCCGGCACGGGTGGTGATCGACCCGAACGGCCGGCTGCCGGCCGAAGCCAGGCTGCTCGATGTAGACGGCGCGCGCCGCCTGATCATCACGACGGTCCCCTCGTCGATGCCTGCCGGCGTGGAAGTCGTCACGTTAGAGAAAGCCGGCGGCGGGATTGAACCGGCCGCCATCCTGGCGGCGCTAGCCGCGCACGGCTTGCGTCGCATCCTTATCGAAGGCGGTGCCGACACCGTGTCGCGGTTTCTCGCGGCGGGATGCCTCGACCGTCTCCATGTCGTGGTCGCGCCAATTATTCTCGGCTCAGGGCGCACTGGCATTGCACTGCCGCCGATCGAGCGGGCCGATCAGGCGCTGCGCGCGCCCATTCGCACCCACCGGCTCGACGACGAGGTGCTGTTCGACGTCGACCTGTCGGCTCAGCGCGTGCCGATCGGCCGCGCGAAGAAGTCGACGTGACCGACCCGGATCTTTGAGCGGCCTTGCGAAACAAGTTCGCGGCGGCGCGTCAGCCAGCTGGCTACATGTTCGATCGGCAGATCGCCGGTCTCACGCGCGGCGGTGGCCCAGCCTGACAGGATCTCCGTCTGGATTTCCCGGTCACGAGGTTGAAACACCCAGTCCGACACACCTTGCATCACGGCATATTCCAGCCGCTCGAATTGCTCGATCGCGGCCTGCGCCGCCGCCGGGCCGAGCGCCGGGCCGAAGCCCTTGTCGGTGCGCTGATGCAAATTCACCGCCGCGACGATTTTCGCATCCGTCTCATCGGCCGGATCGAGCTTGGCGCGGCCGTCGTAGGAGAGCGCCGCGTACACCGGCAGGCGGCGCGCCGCGGCCTCGGTCGCGAACCGCTCCAGCCAGCCGATTGAGACGAGATCAAGCAGCGCCGATGTGGTGACGAGATCGACCGCGCCATCGAGCGCGGCTTCAAGATCGCGCGACAGGTCGAGCGGTACGGTGGTGACATTCGCCGGACCGGCCGCGCGGGCGAGCAGGCTGAGATCGTTGTCGTAGAGCCGCCAGCGCTGCGTCGGTGGCAGGCGTGGCGACAGCGCGCGATAGGTCGAGCCGGTACCGCAGCCGATGTCGGCGACGTTGAGCGAAACGTGCCAGGCGAATGCCGTCACCACTGCATCGAGCACCTCGGCGTTGCGGGCGCGCTTGTCGTGCGGTTCACGCAACGCGAGCCAATCGGCGGAGAAGCCGCTCATCCCACAGCCTCGATCGCGGCAGCGAACAGCTTGGCGGAATCCTGCCAGGTCGGCAGCGCGGCCGCCGCGGCGCGCGCGGCAGCGGCCAAGCGATCGCGTTCGGCCCTATCGGAAATAAGACGGTGCAGCGCTTTGGCCAGCGCCGCTACATCGCCGGGCACAACGAGAATGCCGGCATCCGGCGGCACCGTTTCGGGCGTCGCGCCGCCGGTGGTGCCGACCACCGGCAAGCCGTGCGCCAGCGCCTCGGCATAGGCCATGCCGTAGCCCTCGAAGCGCGAGGCAAGAACGAACACATCGGACTCGCCGTACAATGAAGTGATGCGGCCGTCCGATACCGCGCCGAGGACCTGCACGCGCTCGCCCAGCTTATGCCGCGCGATGTCGGCGTCGATGTGCGCCGCCACCGCAGGATTGCGGGTGCGGTCGCCGGCAATGGTCAACCGCCAGGACAAATCGGCAAGCGTCGCGAGAGCGGCGATCAGAATGTCGAAGCCTTTCCGCTGTACCAGCGCACCGATTGAAAGCAATTGCACCACCTCACTGCTTCTTGAAGCCGCAACAGGAGCGCGCTCGGTACCCGGCCGCGCCACGGTGGTGAGCTTTTCGGCCACGCCGTAGTCCTGCACCAACAGCCGCGCGGTCGGTGCGCTGGTCACGATTACTGCGTTCGCCGAAGCCAGCGCTGCACGTTCGCTCGCTCGCATCGCGTTCGCATCCGCGGCCGATAAACCCGTTTCCAGCGCCAGCGGATGATGGATCAGCGCGACCAGGGGACGCTTCGCCCGCACCGCTGCCGCCGCTTCTGGCAGCATCCCGAGCGCCAGTCCGTCGATGACAATGGCGTGTTTGCCCTCCACCGCGGCGAGCACCGTCTCCGCATGCGCCTTCTGGGCCGCACTCGGCCTCGGAAACCCATCGCCAAGCAAGACCACATCGACTTGCCAGCCGAGCTTTTGCAATTCCGTGATCATGCGCCGGTCATAACCGTAGCCGCCGGTCGGCGCTGCAAGATCGCCGGGCACCGCGAACGCAATGCGGCTCACCACAGATCCGCCTCGTACCAGGCGCGCGCGACGTGGGATTCCGAAATGGTGACGCGGATCGCTTTCAGTTCGCGGCCCTCGCGGCCGAGCTTGTTGCCGCGCGCAGCGTCCGCCAGCCGGTCGAAGATGTGCTTGGTGAGGAACTCGGTCGTGGTGTTGAGTTCCTTGAACTCCGGCACACTGTCCAGGTTGCGGTAGTTAAGCGGGCCGAGCACGGCCTTCAACGCCTCGTGCGCCCGGCCGATGTCGATCACGATGCCGTTGCCATCGAGCGTCTCGGCGATGAAGCAGGCGTCGATCACAAAGGTCGCGCCGTGCAGCGCCTGCGCCGGTCCGAACACGGTGCCACGGAACGAGTGGGCGATCATAATGTGGTCGCGAACTTCAACGGCAAACACGGGCAATACTCCAGACTAGAGATAATCGATCCGTTGACATAGCACGCCACTGCCGGGCGCGAGAATTTTCGGCAGTTGCGCCGGCAGATCGTCAAATTTGACCGGCGGCGCAAGCAGTGCATCGAGCCTGGGATCGGCGAGCAATTCGATTGCGGCGGCGAGCCGCTGGCGGTGCGTGACGCTGGCGCGGCGCGACGGCGCGACCTTGCCGACCTGGCTGGAGATCAGCTTGAGGCGGCGGCTGTGGAACGCACCGCCAAGCGGCACCGCGACCTCGCCCGCGCCGTACCAGGACAGTTCCAGCACGGTCGCCTCGTCAGCAGCGAGATCGAGCGCAGTCGCAAGCCCCGCAGCGCTGGCGCTGGTGTGGAAGACAAAGTTGCAATCCTTGGGCGCGGCGGCCGGCGTGGCGAACTTCACATCGAACGCTTTGGCGATCGCCGCCCGCGACGGATTGACGTCGACCAGTGTCACGTCCGCTCCCGCGATCCGCCCGCACAAAAATCCGATCAGCGCGCCAACCACGCCTACGCCAACCACTGCGATGCGGCCAGCGGGACCCGGCGCCGCATCCCAGATGGCGTTGAGGGCCGTCTCCATGTTGGCGGCAAGCACCGCGCGCGCGGGCGGCACCGCGTCCGGCAGCGGCATCGCCGCCGCCGCCGGCACGTCGAACAAGCCCTGGTGTGGATAGAGCGTGAAGACCGCGCGGCCGATGAGATCGGCCTGCCCGGCCTCAACCCGGCCGACTGTCGCGTAGCCATACTTCACGGGGAACGGAAACATCCCGCCCATGAAAGGCGCGCGCATCCGTTCGTATTCGCTCTCGGGTACGCGCCCCGCCAGGATCAGCGCCTCGGTGCCGCGGCTCAGCGCGCCGTGCAGCGCCCGCACCCGCACTGCGCCCGAAGCGAGCGGGCCAAGCGGCTCCGGCCGGATTTCCACGCGTCCCGGCGCGACGGTCCAGAGCGCTCGCGCCGTGTCAGCCCCCGTCACGCCCCCTCCTTGCATTGGACTTTGCGCCTCGCTCCCCGCTATATCCTGCACGCGGCGACGGAACATGGAAATTGTGCAGCGTGCTGCAGCGGACGACCACGGACTCTAGTCTAAGTGCCAGTTCCGAAACGAGTATTTTCGGCCGCCGACTGCTGTTCGCGGCGCTGGTGCTGTTGACCATCGCGGGCCTTCTGGCGCTCGCCGCCAAGGCCCTTTCGGCCGGCGGTTTGGGCGCGGTCGACGTCCTTCTTCTGGTGTTGTTCGGCTGCACCCTGCCGTGGTCGGTGATCGGGTTCTGGAACGCTACCATCGGCTTCCTGGTGATGCGGTTTGCCGCCGATCCCATCGCCGTCGTCAATCCGGCTGCGCGGGGCGTGCGCGGCGACGAGCCGATCACCGCCTCGACCGCGATCACCATTTTCGTGCGCAACGAGCCGCCTGAGCGCGTGGTGCGCAATCTCGATGCCATGATGGTGGAGATCGAGGCCGCCGGCGTGGGCAATCGCTTTCATCTTTACGTGCTGAGCGACACCAGCCTCCGCGACGTCGCCGCGCAGGAGGAAAAGCATTTCAGCTCGCTCGAGCAGAAGTGGCGCGGCCGCATCGCGGTGACGTATCGCCGCCGCACCGAGAACACCGCGTTCAAAGCCGGCAACTTCTGGGATTTCTGCCAGCGCTGGGGTGACCGGCACGAATTCGCCGTCACGCTCGACACCGACAGCTTCATGACTGCGGCCGCGATCCTTCGCATGGTGCGCATCATGCAGAACGAGCAGCGGCTCGGTATTCTGCAAGGCCTCGTCGTCGGCCTGCCCTCGACCAGCGCGTTCGCGCGCGTCTTCCAGTTCGGCATGCGGCTCGGCATGCGCTCCTGGACGATCGGCAGCGCATGGTGGCAGGGCGACTGCGGGCCCTATTGGGGGCACAATGCCGCGATCCGCATCGCGCAATTCAAGGCGCACTGCCACATCCCCAAGCTGCCGGATGGCGGCGTGCTCGGCGGCTATGTGCTGAGCCACGACCAGATCGAGGCAGCGCTGATGCGGCGTGCCGGCTATGACGTGCGCGTACTACCCGAAGAGGATCTCGGTTGGGAAGAGAACCCGCCGACGTTGATCGAATATCTCCGCCGCGACCAGCGCTGGACCCAAGGCACGCTGCAATACGGCCACTTTCTGTTTCTGCCAGGCATGCGGCTTGTCAGCCGCTTCCAGCTCGCATTTGCGATGCTGATGTTCCTTGGCTCGCCCGCCTGGATCGGCATGCTGGTGGTCGGCACTTTGGCGGTGGCGTTCGCGCCGACGCCGGCCGACTTCATCGACCCGGCGATCGGTTCGTGGCTGATGGTCATCATCCTCGTGATGTGGTTTGCACCGAAGATCGCGACCGTGCTCGATGTGCTGACGCGATCGGAGCTGCGGCAGGCGTTCGGCGGCACGCTGCGCTTCCTGACCAGCGTCGTGTCCGAAACGATCTTCTTCATCCTGCTGTCACCGATCATGTGGTTCTCGCACACGCTGTTCCTCGCCGGCTTGCCGTTCGGCAAGACGGTCGGCTGGATCGGCCAGGTGCGAGACGACCACACGGTGCCGTGGTCGGCGGCGTGGCGGCAATTCTGGCCGCACACACTGCTCGGCGCCGGCTGCGTCGCACTGCTCGCCTTCACGCATCCGGGGGCGATCCCCTACGCGCTGCTGATCGCCGGCGGTCCTCTGCTCGCGGTGCCGCTCGCCGTGGTCACCGCGGTGCCGTGGCTTGGCATGACACTGGCGCGCATCGGCCTCGGCCGCCTGCCCGAAGAGACCGCGCCGCCGGTCGCGCTCGCCGCGTTGTCATTGCCTGCGCTCAACGCCGCACGATCGGACTGATCATGCTGAAACCCACGATCGCAGCATTCGTCCTCACGTTTGCCGCGCTCAATGCCGCGCAGGCGCAGGACGCGCTCGCGGTCGAAACGGTCAACGGCAGCGAGCCGACGCTCTGCGCCGAAAAGGACAACGTCTATCTCAAGCTGCAATCCGGCGACGTGCGCCGCTTCACCATCGAGGCGCAGCATCCCGCCTATATCGGCACCATCGTGCAGGACCGCTGGGCGCCGGACTTCACCAATTGCGACATGTCGAAGGACCCATCGTTCAAGTTCGAGAAGCGGCGGCTGACGCTCTACGAAACCGAAGAGTGGCAGCTCGTCGGCCTCACCTTCCCGAGCTTCTGGCGGCCCAACATGGTGCCGGTCCGGGTCGGCAACCGCGTCGAAACCGGCTTCCACCTGCTGCAATTGTGGACGCGCTATCAGGAGCGCGCCGAAGAGGTGCTGGTGCTCTATCCCGCCGACGGCTACTGGCGGGCGCGGCCGCTGCCGCCGCAGAACCTGCGCTGGAGCGCCTATGGCTCGTCCTTCCTGGTCGGCCCGGTCGAGGTCGAAGGCCGCCCGTTTGTCGATATCCACGAGATTTCGTTCGATCCGGCGACCCGTACATTCACGACCAAGTTCGCCCGCGGCGGCGAAGCGACACTGCGGCTCAACAAGCTCGATCAGGAGCGCATCGTGCTCGATATCACGCTCGGACAGACCATCGATAACGCTCGTCCGTTCGCGGCGCTGCGCTCGATGTTCGTGACCGAAGGCAACTCCGACGTGGCTCTGCTCGGCTGGCGCCGCCGCAACGACGCGGCGTGGCAACGCGCTCCGGTGATGAGCTTCACGCGCGCCAGCGTCGCCGAACTGTGGGCGGGGCGGCTGGCGCCGTCGCGCCATAATACGAGCGCGCCGGACATGGTGTTCAAAGGATTCAGCGCCGGCCGGTGAGCATCACGCTGGTGGCGGCAAGAAGAAACAAATCACCAGCACTTCGGTGTAGGGATCGGACGAAGAGTGCTGCAAACATGCATGCATACGACCGTCTTGCGATTCTTGCCTTGGGAGTTCGTCCGGGACAATGGCGATGCCATGCTTTGTTGTGACAATCATCAGAGGCCTACCGCCCCCGGCTGGGATGAACCAAGTCACATGATCCACCGGTGCGCAGTCTTTGCCATTGCAGCAATCGTGCGGATACCAATCATGTGAGTATGCGGGCGCTCGTCCCAAGTGAAGCCCCAACGCTGCAACGGCCACTCCGACCCCCAGCAGCGTCTTCCTCATGGACCCCTCCTTGACTCCGGCTGTCAACGACATCGCAAATCGGACTTGACGCCCTTGCCTTGGAGCGCGGCAGTGGCAGAATCGCCAACTTCAGGGCCAAATCGGACAGACGATGCCTGACGTTGCAGTGCTGATTTTTGAAGATTGCCAGCCGTCCGCCGTCTCGACGGTGATAGAAGCGTTAAGCATCGCCAATCTGCACTGGAGTCGAACGAGTGGCGAAGGCAAGCCGCCCTTCGTCTGGCGAACGATTTCGTTTGATGGCCGCCCGGTGCGCGGCATGGGCGGAGTATCGCTGGTGGCCGACGGGTCATCGAAAGACCTGGGACGGCCAGATCTGATCTTCATTCCAGGAGTCCGGGCGTACGATCAACGGGTCATGGACCAGACCCTTCGACTGCTCGGTGCGCGTTGGGGAGCTGCGCTCAAGGAGCACTACGCCCGAAATGGCCATCTAGCGGCGAATTGCTCAGCGGTCTTCTTGCTGGCACAGCTTGGACTGCTCGACGGCCGAACGTGCACAACGTCTTGGTGGCTGGCACACAGTTTTCGCAGCCGCTACCCGCGTGTGCGTTTGTTGCCTGAAATGTTGGTCACCAAGGATGAGCGGATTTTTTGTGCTGCATCGTTCTCTGCCTGCCTCAATCTCGGACTTGAGATCGTATCCGAGTTCCTGGGCCCGCGTGCGATGCTGACCTTAGCGCGAGTGATGCTCATCGACGTAAATCGAACGGCGCAATTGCCCTATGCCAACTTGCAACATCAGGTCCAGCATGGTGACGATTTGGTTATTCGCGCGCAAACATTTCTCCTAACGAACCTCAGACGGGCACCGGACTTGGAGAGACTGGCCAATCGCCTTCGCATAAGCAGCCGCACGCTTCACCGGCGCTTCAAAAGGGCTACCGGGGAATCGCCATTGGTGTTTCTCCAGAGTGCCCGGATTGAACGTGCCAAGCGTCTTTTGGAAACAACGAATGTTGGTATTGACCAGATCGCGTATCGCGTCGGGTACGAAGATGTGAGTTCGTTCCGCCGGCTGTTTGCGCGCGCGAGTGGGAGTCCGCCCGGCAACTACCGACAAAGATTCGGACTATGCAAAAGATAAAGCTCCATTTTGGATCAAACCGGCCCGACCTCCCGTGCTGATCCCACGTCTGACGTGCCCAGTATGCTTTTCAGCGCCGGCCGGTGAGTTTTTCCCAGAGCTGCGCGAACGCGCCGCTGATGGGGTTGAAGGTAAAGCGCACTGTATGCTTGCCATGCGGCACCGCGACGGCGCGGAACAGCATGTTCGCCTTCAGCATTTCCGCGGGCTGACCATCGAGGGTCGCACTCCACCACGGGTGCCAGATGTCATTGAGCACCAGCATGGCGCTCGCCGGCGTATCGACCTCAACCACCACTTCGTCGTTGCGATACTCGACGATGCGCGACGTGCCGCCGCTCAACGCCGCCGGCGGGAACGCGGGACGCGGCGCGCGCTCCAGCAGCACGGTGCTGCTCGGGTCCGCATCGGGCCACTGGCCGGTGCGGAGGACATCGGAAAAATCCGCGAGCCGCCAGTCGCCGACCAACACGACGCGGGGCAGCGCATTCGGATTCTCATAGACGAAGGCGTCCCTGGTGCGCGCGATCTGCGGCAGATCGCCAGGCTTGAGGCGCTTGTCGATCTCTTCGATCGGAACGCCGGTCGCGATAAAGCGCACGCCGAACAGGTTTTCGAGGGGGGAATTGTAGGAGGGAAGCAGCGGGGAAAATTGGCGCTGGTCCGGCACCGCGACGGTATCCGCCACGTTGGTCGCGCGGGCGAACTCGGCGAGGCGCAGCGGATTGTGGCCGAACAGGTGGTCGAAGCCGTGGACCAACGCGAGGTTCGGCCAGTGGTAGCCGATGCCGATCAACTCGACGCGGTCGCGTCGGTCGGACGCGGCGGTGGCAGCGAGCTTTTGCTTCAGGAGCGCAACGGTCTCGTTCGTCGTATCCGGACGCTGCGCGTCGTAGAACGACGGCGGCAGGCCGGTCGAACTCGTTCGGGCTGTTGTTCCAGGCCAGATCGGCGGTCGAGAACAGCGCCAGCACGGCCGCGGCCGCAAGCGCATTGGTCGCGGCGAGACGATAGGCCAGCCGCAGCGCGCCGATGGCGCAGGCCACGACCACGACGCCGATGAGGATCGGAAGCATGGCTTCGCGCCATGTTCCAATCGCGACGGCGAGCGCCATGGAACCGGCAATGAGTGCAACCGCGATTACGATCTCCACGATGCGCTGCCATTGAGCAGGCGGCGGCACCGAAGCCATCAGCCAGCGGTGCACCAGGTAGCCACCACAGACCGCCAGCATCAGGCCGAAGGGAAACGTCGCATCGGCTGGGCGGCGATAGAGCGATACGCCAGGCAAGACTTCGTACATCGCCCAGAACACTGGCGTGTACTTGCCGAGCGCATAGAGCAGCGTCACCAACAGCATCGCGGCGAAGAAGCGCACGTCGCGCGACCACAGCAGCCCGCGCACGATGCCAAAGCCAATCACCGCGACGATCACCAGCGCCCCGGCATAGAGCTGGCCAACGTTCTGTGCATGAAACAGGTCGGTCGAGCCGAACGCGCCATGCCATGGAAAGCTGGGCGGCCCCCAATACTGCACCTTGGGATCGGCGGCGCCGAACAGGTCGGCGAACACCAATGTGAGGAGGTCGGCGGGAGGTAGCGAGCCGCGGATGGTGATGTCGTAGCCGACCTCAGGCCGATTGGATGACGCGGCTAACAGCGCGGTCAGCAGCACCGGCATTGCCATCAACAGCGCGCCGACGATCGCTCCCGCAGCGAGCGGCCGCACACTGGCAACAAGCCTTCGCCGTCGGTCCTCGCCGTCGAACCAATGCCAAAGCAGATAAACTACCAGCACATAGAGGCCGAGTAACGCGACCTGATCGCGCCCGATCGCGATCAATCCCGCCACAAGCCCCGCCGCCGCGCCCCATCGCCACGACGCACGATCGAGCGCGCGCATCAGCAGGAACAGCGCGAGCGGCAGCCAGCAGATGCTTTCAATCTGACCGACGTGCTGGAGGCGCGAGGCGTTCGAGCCGCCGAACGCGAAGGCGAGCGCGGCGACCAGCGCGCCGCCCTCATGCCAGCCGCGCTCGCGAAAGATCAGAATGACGCCGAAACCACCGATGAAGAGCAGCGCGAACACCACGGCGTCGGCCGCGACAAAGCTCGGGGTTGCATCGAACAGCGCGAGCGCAAAATGGAGGGGGGAAAAGATCAGCGACTGAGGGTCGGCGATCTGCGGCCAGCCGGCGTAGACGTTGGGCGTCCAGAACGGAAGCTGCCCTTGCGCCAGCGAGCGCGCCAGGAAGGAGAGATTGGGGAAGCTGTTCGACTTGGCGTCCCAGGGGATGGTGACGCTGCCCGATAGCCAGGGCGAGGCCAGCACGGCAAAGCCGAGTGCGTAAAGCCCGACCGTCGCGAACAGTCGAAAGAATCGGCGGGCGGGCGGATCGGGCAGCATGCGCCCGACAATGCCACGGGCGGCGTTGCATCGCCCGTCTCAAATCAGCGGCTGTGAGTTAACCGGCGGGCGTCCAGCGGCCGTTAGCGCTGCGGCAGGCGGCGCCGCGCGCGGTCGCCGGCTTGCTGTCGATGTAGATTGTGTGGGTGTACTGCCGGCACTTGGCGCCGCCGCGATCGAAGGCCGGACCCGGCACGATCGAGCCGTAGTGGCCGGAATCCGGATTCTTCCAGCCGACAGGTGCGCCTGGCCCGCCGGATTCAAGCGCCTGGACCTGCGCGGCATACGCGCGCTGCTTGTCGTCGTCGTCGAGCCCGGCGCCGGCAGCGCCGAACATGCCGCCGATCGCTGCGTTGGCGACGGCGGGAGAAGGCGGAGCGGGAGCGCGGTCGATCGGCGTTTCGCCGGGCATCGGGCCGCTCGGCATGGCCGGGGGAGGTTCGTTGGCCAAAGTGGTAGACGGCAACGGCGCGGAGGCGAATGGATTGCCGCTGCTGGCGCACGCGCCAAGGGCCATGCCCATCAGAGCGACAGCCACGATCCTGGACAGCATCGAAGTCCCCTCGCCCAATTCGGCGATCTGGCCCAGCGTGTACTCCACAGCACAGCAGCGGGCCAGAGTTAAGGAGCCAGCTAGAGGCATGGAATGGGGCAAAACTTCGGTGGTGCAGAAGGCCGAAATGCGGCTGCCCAACACCACGCAAGCCTTTGCCCACGCTGGCAGAACCGCTACCGACCCGTTAGCCTTCACGGCAGGGAGGAGCCATGACGCATCGCTCACACGGCGCGCTTTCCCGGCGCGCGTTGCTCGGCGGCATCGGTGCCGCGGCGCTCGCCGGATCGACCGGACCGCTTGAAGCGCAGGCCTATCCGTCGCGCACCATCAAGATCGTGGTGCCCTACCCGGCCGGCGGCATCACCGACGTGCTGCCGCGCATGATGCAGGAGCGGCTCACCCGCAAGTGGGGCCAGCCGTCGTGGTCGAGAACAAGCCAGGCGCCGCCGGCAACCTCGGCGCCGAGCAGGTCTTCAACGCAGAGCCTGACGGCTACACGATCATGGTAACCGCGCCCTCGCCGCTCACCGTCAACCAGAGCCTCTATGCCAAGCTCGCGTTCGATCCGGCCGCTTTCGTGCCGGTGACGATTATGGCGACGATTCCGACCGGGCTGTTCATCAGCCCTGCGAAGATCAAGGCCAACACGGTCGCCGAATTCATCGCCTATGCGAAGGAGAACCCGGGCAAGGTCACGGCGGCGACGCAAGGCAACGGCTCGACCTCGCACCTCACGTCTGAGTGGTTCCAGATGGCGGCAGGCGTGAAGTTCGTGCAAGTGCCGTACCGCGGCTCGGCGCCGGCGTTGCAAGGCATGGTCGCCGGCGACGTCGATCTGTTCTTCGACAATCTCGGCGTGTCGCTCAATCTCGCCAAGGAAGGCAAGCTCAAGCTGCTCGCGGTCGGCACCGAAACGCGGATGGCATCGCTATCCTCGATCCCGACGCTCGCCGAGTCGTTGCCCGGCTTCGTGTCGTCGAGCTGGGTCGGCGCGTTCCTGCCGGGCAGGAACGCGCCGACCCAGCTCGACGACACGAACCAGGGCGACGAACTCGGCGAGCGTCGGCGTCGAGGATAGCGATGCCATCGCATTTTCGGTGCCGACCGCGAGCAGCTTGAGCTTGCCTTCCTTGGCGAGATTGAGCGACACGCCGAGTACGAAGAACAGATCGACGTCGCGCGCGTGTTTGCAACGCCGGCGCCGAGCCACGGTACGGCACTTGCACGAACTTCACGCCTGCCGCCATCTGGAACCACTCAGACGTGAGGTGCGAGGTCGAGCCGTTGCCTTGCGTCGCCGCCGTGACCTTGCCCCGGGTTCTCCTTCGCATAGGCGATGAATTCGGCGACGTCCTGGCCTTGATCTTCGCAGGGCTGATGGACGGCCAGGTGAATCGTCACCATAATCGTCACCGGCACGAAGCGGCCGTCCGAGCTTGGCATAGAGGCTCTGGTTGACGGTGAGCGGCGAGGGCGCAGTTTTACCATGATGGTGTAGCCGTCAGGCTCTGCGTTGAAGACCTGCTCGGCGCCGAGGTTGCCGGCGGCGCCTGGCTTGTTCTCGACCACGATCGGCTGGCCGCTTTTTTGCGGGGTGAGCCGCTCCTGCGTGGTCCGCGGCGGCGCGTCGGTGATGCCGCCGGCCGGGTAGGGCACCACGATCTTGATGGTGCGCGACGGATAGGCCTCCGCTTCAAGTGGTCCGGTGAATCCGGCGAGCGCGCGGCACCGATGCCGCCGAGCAACGCGCGCGGAAAACACGCGTGTGAGCGATGCGTCATGGCTCCTCCCTGCCGTGAAGGCTAACGGGTCGGTAGCGGTTCTGCCAGCGTGGGCAAGCGCGTGGTGTTGGGCAGCCGCATTTGGCCTTCTGCACCACCGAAGTTTTGCCCCATTCCATGCCTCTAGCTGGCTCCTTAACTCTGGCCCGCTGCTGTGCTGTGGAGTACACGCTGGGCCAGATCGCCAAATCGGGCGAGGGACTCGATGCTGTCCAGGATCGTGGCTGTCGCTCTGATGGGCATGGCCCTTCGGCGCGTGCGCCAGCAGCGGCAATCCATTCGCCTCCGCGCCGTTGCCGTCTACCATCTTGGCCAACGAACCTCCCGGCCATGCCGAGCGGCCCGATGCCCAGCAAACGCCGATCGACCGCGCTCCCGCTCCGCCTTCTCCGCATCGCCGACGCAGCGATCGGCGGCGCATGTTCGGCGCTGCCGGCGCCGCGACAACGACGACAAGCAGCGCGCGGTGCCGCGCAGGGTCAGGCGCTTAAATCCGGCGGGCCACGTCGGCTGGAAGAATCCGATTCCGGCCACTACGGCTCGATCGTGCCGGGTCCGGCCTTCAAGATCGCGGCGGCGCCAAGTGCCGGCAGTACACCCACACAATCTACATCGACGGCGAGCGCGCGCGGCGCCGCCGTTGCTAACAGGCCGCTGGACGCCCGCCGGTTTAATTCACAGCCGCTGATTTGAGACGGCGATGCAACGCCGCCCGTGGCATTGTCGGGCGCATGCCGATCCGCCCCGCCCGCCAATTCTTTCAGTTCGCGACGGTCGGGCTTTACGCACTCGGCTTTGCCGTGCTGGCCTCGCCCTGGCTATCGGGCAGCGTCACCATCCCCTGGGACGCCAAGTCGAACAGCTTCCCCCAATCTCTCCTTCCTGGCGCGCTCGCTGGCGCAAGGGCAGCTTCCGTTCTGGACGCCCAACGTCTACGCCGGCTGGCCGCAGATCACGACCCTCAGTCGCTGATCTTTTCCCCCTCCATTTTGCGCTCGCGCTGTTCGATGCAACCCCGAGCTTTGTCGCGGCCGACGCCGTGGTGTTCGCGCTGCTCTTCATCGGTGGTTTCGGCGTCATTCTGATCTTTCGCGAGCGCGGCTGGCATGAGGGCGGCGCGCTGGTCAGCCGCACGCTCCTCGCGCTCGGCGGCTCGAACGCCTCCGCGCCTCCAGCCGCGTCGGTCCATGAAAGCATCTGTCGGCTGCCGCTCGCGCTGTTCCTGCTGATGCTCGCGCGCTCGATCGTGCGTCGAGTGGCGATGGGGCGCGGCGGCGGGGCTGTGGCGGGTTGATCGCGATGAGGCACGATCAGGTCGCGTTACTCGCCTCTATGTGCTGGTAGTTTTCTGCTTTGGCATTGGTTCGACGGCGAGGACCGACGGCGAGGGCTTGTTGCCCGTCTGCCGCCGCTCGCTGCGGGAGCGATCGTCGGCGCGCTGTTGATGGCGATGCCGGTGCTGCTCACGCGTTTAGCCGCGTCGTCCGATGGCCGCTGAGGTCAGCTACGACATCACCGTCCGCCGCTCGCTACCTGCGCCGACCTCCTCACATTGGTGTCGCCGACCTGTTCGGCGCCGCCGATCCCAGGCCGTGATGGGGGCCGCCGCTTCCATGGCATGGCGCGTTCGGCTCGACCGACCTGTTCATGCACAGAACATTGGCAAGCTCGCTGTCGGCGCTCGGATCGTCGCGGTGATTGGCTTTGGCATCGTGCGCGGGCTGCTGTGAGTGCGGCACGACGTACCGCTTCTTCCGCCGCGATGCTGTTGTTCGACGCTGCTCTATGCGCTCGGCAGTACACGCCGGTATCAGGGCGATCTACGAAGTCTTGCCTTGCGTATCACTCCTATCGCGCCCAGCCGATGCGACATTCCCTTCGGCCTGATGCTGGCGGTATGTGGTGGCTACCTGGTCCACCGCTCGCTGATGGCTTCGGTGCCGCGCCTGCTCAGTGGCGGCATCGTGGAGATCGTAATGCGGTTCCACTTGTGGCTGCTCATCGCGCTCGCCGTCGCGATTGAACATCACGCGAGCCATGCTCGATCCTCATCGGCGTCGTCGTCGTGGCCTGCGCCATCGGCGCGCTACGGCTCGCCTATCGTCTGCCGCGACCGATGCGCTTGCGGCAGCGGCATGCTGGCGCGTGTCTCGATCGCCGATCTGCCTGGACGACAGCCGACCAGTCAACCGGCCTGCCACTCGTCGTCTTCGACGCGGCGTCGATCAACGAGACAAGACCGTTCCGCTCCTGAAGCAAAAGCTCGCTGCCACCGCCGCGTCCGACCGACGCGACCGCGTCGAGTTGATCGGCATGGCTACCACTGGCGGACTCGCATTTTCCACGGCTTCGACCACCTGTTCGGCCACGATCCCGCTCGCCTCGCCGAGTTCGCCCGCACGACCGACCGTGGCGGAGTACCGTCACGGTGCCGGACCAGCGCCGGTTTTCCCGCTGCTTCCCTACTGCGATTCCCCCCTCGAACCTGTTCGGCGTGTCGCTTTATCACGACCAGCGTTCCGATCGAAGAGATCGACAGCGCCTCAGCCTGGCGATCTCCGCGGTTCGCGCGCACCAGGGACGCCTTCGTCTATCAAGTGCGAGTGCGCTGCCCCGCGTCGTGTTCGTCGGCGACTCGCGGCTCGCGGTTTTTCGATGTCCTCCGCACCGGCCAGTGGCCCGATGCGGACCGGGCGGCACCGTGCTGCTGGAGCGCGCGCCACGTACCGCGCTCCACCGGCGGCGTTGAGCGGCGCCACGTCGCGCATCGTCGAGTATCGCAGCGACGAAGTGGTGGGTGTACGTCGATACGCCGGCGAGCGCCATGCTGGTGTCGATGACATCTGGCACCGTGGTGGAGTGCGACCCTCGATGGTCAGCCCGCGGAAATACTGAAGGCGAGGGTCCTCCTCCACGCCGTCGCGGTGCCACATGGCAGCACCGGTGCGGTTCACCCTTCGACCCATCAGCGGCACGGTCGCGCAGCTCTCGAGAAAGTCACCGGCCGGCGCTGAAAAGCATATTGGGCACGTCAGACGTCGGGATCGGCGCGGGGAGGTCGGGCCGGTTAATCCGAAAATGGAGCTGTGTCTTCATGGACGAAGATCTTTGTCGGTCACTGCAGCAATCCCCACTCGCGCGCGCGGACGACAGCCGGCGAACGGACTCACATCTTCGTACCAACACGATACACAATATCGTACAATCCCGACGTTCGTTGTTTCCGAAGGAGCGCTTTGGCACGTTCGATGCAGGCACTCTCGAGAGACACCGGATCGGCGATTCCCCGGTCTCCCCCTTGGAGCGCCGTGGAGCATACGGCTGCTTATGCGAAGGCAGTTGGCAGATCTCTCCCATTCCGGTGCCCGTCTGAGGTTCGTTCGGAAATGTTACGCGCGATCGCCCGGATCAGTCACCATGCTTCGACCTGATGCTGCCAGTTCGCATCCGGCGATTCACCGTTCGATTTCTCGTCGATGAGCGTCGCTCGGCTGAGGTGGGCATCGACCACGGGCCCAGGAACTCGGTGCGTTCGTCGTCCGAGGTCGAGGCAGGCGACGACGATGCGGCGCGGAGAATCCACTCGTCCTTCGCGACCAACCTTCAGGCGACAACGCGCGCGCGGGTCATCGGCTGCCGAAACTGTGTACCAGCCACCAGACATTCTGCACGTTCGGCCGTTCAGCAGTCCAGCTGTGCCGCCAGAACCGCTGAGCGATTCGCCCGCTGATGGCCGTTTTCGGCGTAGTACTCCTTGTCAGCGCCACCCCGACGCGCACCCGGCGTGGGAGGGTCTGGTCCATCGACCCGTTGATCGTACGCCCGGACTCCTCGATGAAGATCAGATCTGGCCGTACCCAGGTCTTCGATGACCGTCGGCCACAGCGATTCTCCGCCATGCCGCGCACGGGGCGGGCCGTCGAACGGAACGTATCGCCAGACCGAAGGCCAGAGCCTGCACGCTACGGCCACTGGTTCGAGCTCCAGTGCGGTTGGCGATGCTTAACACTTCTATCACGGTCGGGACGACGACAGCTAGCAATCTTCGGAGGGTCGGCGCACTGCGACGTCAGGCATCGTCTGTTCAATTTCGGCCCTGGAGTTTCGATTCTGCCACTGCCACACTCCAAGGCCAGGGCGTCAGGTCCGATTGCGATGTCGTTGACAGCGAGGGTGGAGGAGGGGTCCATCGAGGACACGCTGCTGGGATAGATGACCGTCCAGCGTTCACTCACTTCGGACACACCGCATGCTCGCATCGTTCGTATCCGCACCGGTACCTGCGGCATGGCAGAAGACTGCGCCGCCGTCGATCATGTGACTCGTAGTCCATCCGCGGGGCGGTCGGCCTTCTGATGATTGTCACAACAGACATGGCATCGCCAGTCCCGGACAACTCCCGAGGCCGAATCGCAAGACGGTGACGTGCGTGCAGTGTTCCAGCACTCGTGATCCTCGATCCCTCACGCGAGTCCCCCTTCGTCGATTTGTTTTCGCCACCGGCGTGATGTCACCGGCCACACTGATCCCTTGAACACCATGTCGGGCGCGCTCAGATTGTGGCGCGAGGGCACCAGCCGTCCGGTCCACAGCTCGGCACGCGGTGGCGCGCTTGAAGTCCATCACCGGCTCCTGCAGCCAGCGTTCGCTGTCTTTCGCGCGCCAGCCGACACGCGCCACGTCGGAATTGCCTTCGCTCACGAACATCGAGCGCAGCGCCGCGAACGGCCGCTGCGCGCCCGCGCTCTCGGCCAGGTTCACGTCGAGCACCATGCGCTCGTCGTTGAGCGTCTCGACACGCAAGGTCGCGCTCTCCGCCGCGCACGAAATTGAGCGTGAACGTCTTGGTCTCAGGCTCGTACGCGATGTCCTTGATGTCGACGAGCGGCCGGCCTTGGGTCTCCACCGGTCCGATCAGGAACGAGGAGCCATACGCGCTCCAGCGCAGGTTTGCGGGCGGCATCGGCCGCGCGCGCCAGTAGCCGTCGCGGGATAGAGCACCAGCACCTCGTCGAAGCCGCCATGGCGCGCGTCCAGAGCTGCAACAGGTGCAGCCCGTTCTCGACCCGGTTGCCGACTCGAACCGGCACCTGGTTCGGCCGCCAGAAGCTGTCGAAGGTGTGGCCGACGAGCCGCCATTCCGCGTTCTCGAAGATCGTGACTTGCCGCCGCTCGGACTTGAACACCGGATCGTTCGACATGTCGCATTTCGCGAAGTCGGGCGCGAAGCGGTCCACCACGATCGTTCCGGCATAGGCCGGATGCACCGCCTCGACGGTGAAGCGGCGCGCTGCGCCGGATTGCAGCTTCAGATAGACGTTGTCCTTTTCGGCGCAGAGCGTCGGCTCGCTTTCGTTGACCATTTCGACCGCGAGCACGTCCTGCGCCTGCGCGGCTTGGTCACGGCGAACGTCGGGGACGAATGCTCTCGATGGTGGTTTCCGCATCATCAGTCCGATCGTACAGCGTTGAGCGCGGCGATGACGACGCGGCGAGCGCGACCGCGGCACGGCTCTTCGACAGGCGGCCGAGCCGATGCGCGCCAGTGTCATGCCAGCCACGGCACCACGGTCGCCCACGGCGGCGGCACCGCGACAAGGCCGCGGCGATCAGCGGCGCGTAGGGGATCGCCCGGATGCGTGGAGGCGGCAGTACAACGCAGCCGCACCGAGCAGTGGTGGGGCCGGGTTGCCACCACGCCGCCGACCACGGCACCATCTCCGTCGTCTCGCACCTGGCCGATCCACCCGACCATCTGCCGAACGGCAGACCGACGAGGACAGCGTGTGCGAGAACCACATGATCGGTGATACGGTGGAGAAGATCGTTTCGGACACGACGCGTTCAGGAAGCGCAGCGTGCCGCCGAACGCCTGCCGCAGCTCCAATCGCGTCCGCGCATGGGCACGGTCGCGATCTTCGGTGCCGACCACATCACGAGGATGATGACCATGACCACGACCGATCACCGGGTCGTGCGTCGGCCACGTCGGCGCGAACGCCGCCGCCAGATGCCGACCACCAGCATGCCGATCCAGGCCGGCGAGCCAGGACGTCGGCATCGCGAGTGCGGCTGGAAGCGGCTGACCAGCCGCATGCCTGGCAGGAACAGCGAAGTAGCCGCACGTCGGCGTGCCTTCGGTTAGGCCCTGGTCACGGCGGATGATATTCGATCAGCATCGGCGACCCTATTCCCAACCGAGATCCTCTTCGGGTCGTACGCGCACGTCGTCGCCGGCACGCCGCGTCAGCGCTGCCTCGATCTGGTCGTCGCTCAGCGCATAGCCGCCGAGCACGCCGCCATCCGGCGGCTTCGGGGTGTGGCAGTTCGCCTGAGTGCGCGATCCGGATCGCGGCATTGTGCCCCCAATCGGCGCCACAGATTCGCCCTGCCACCATGCGCTGCCGATCGTCCGAGCGCATGCCAGCCAGCCGTGCTAACTGGAAGCGCGCGCGAACACGCTGGTCGAGGCCGACGAACAAGGCCTTGCAGGATACCCGAGGCCGCTGCTGGTCTGCATCGTCGCCGCCCATGCGAAGGATCGCGGCCGCAGATCATGAAGCTGTAGATCTCAGCGTGACGACGATCTCGTGCGGTTGGACCCCAGCGCTGGCAGAACTCCCAGAAGTTGCCGCTTTGAACGCGGTGCTCGGTGCGGCAGGCGATCCGTCGCGGCGATCCAGCCGCGCCCAGCTTCTGCTCGAGCGAGTTGAAATGCTTTTCCTCCTGCGCGGCGACGTCGCGGAGGCTGGTGTCGCTCGGCGCGTAGAAGATGAAAGCGATTTCCACGCCAGGCGGCCTCGATCTCCACCATCATGGCATCGATTTTTCACCGCGCGCTCAGCGGCTCGTTGGCCGCGAAATGGTGATCGCGGTCGAGGCGGTGATCGGCTCGTCGCCGCGCACGCCCCGCGCAGCCGGATTGACGACGGCGATGGGATCGGCGGCGAAC
>CAWFCM010000014.1:0-23297 GCA_963814215.1 uncultured Alphaproteobacteria bacterium
GGCGATCCTCAACGAGTGGTCCTCGGCGAAGGGCGCGCTGCGGAAGGCCGCGGCCGCCGCCGGCAAGAGCAAGCAGAAGAGCACGCCGCTGGCGCGCGCCAAGCTGCTTGCGCCGGTGCTCTGGCCTCCACGATCTATTGCGCGGGCGCGAACTACACCGACCACGTGCTGGAGATGGCGCGCGCGCAGGGATTGCCGCCGGAGCCCGACCCGCATCACCGTGGGCCTCAAGCCCTGGCATTTCATCAAGTCGGCGCGCGCGATCGTCGGACCGGGAGTCACGGTGAAGCTGCCGCGGATCCTCGCATGGTCGACTGGGAGGCGGAACTTGGCGCCGTGATCGGCCGGCCGGCCAAGAACGTGCCGCTCGCCAAGGCGCTCGACTATGTCGCCGGCTACACGGTCGCCAATGATCTCTCCGCGCGCGACCTGATGCGGCGCTCGCCGGTCTCGGAGACTTCGCCGTTCCGTGACGACTGGATCGGCCAGAAGTGCTTCGACGGCGCCTGCCCGCTCGGGCCCGTATCTGGTGCCGGCGTCCGACATCAAGGACCCGCAGAAGCTCGACATCAAGCTGTGGGTCAACGACGTGATCAAGCAGGATTCCAACACCGGCCAGATGATCTTCACGCTCGCCGAGCAGATCGCGCATCTCTCCTCGCGCATCACGCTCCACCCGGGCGACCTGATCCTCACCGGCACGCCGTCGGGCGTCGGCGTGGGCGGCGCAAGGAGTTCCTGAAGGCCGGCGACGTGGTGAAGGTGTGGATCGAGGGCGTGGGCACGCTCACCAACAAGATGGCGTGATCCTTTCTCGCCGGACGCCGTGCAGCGTGCAACGCTGCACGGAATGCCCGCATTTGCCGCATGTCGCGCTGTTGCCGCGGCTCGCGACCGCACACTAAGATGCCGCACAGGAATGCATGAGGAGGACTTCGATGCGTCGGTTCGGTCTTACAATCGCACTCTTTCTGACGGCGCTGGCGGGGCCAGCGTTCGCGCAGGCCTGGCCGACCAAGCCGGTCAGGGTGGTGATCCCGCTGACCGCCGGCAGCGCGACCGACGTGATGGCGCGCATCGTGTTCGACGAGGTGTCGAAGCAGCTCGGCCAGCCGTTCGTGATCGAGAACCGGCCTGGCGCGGGAAATTCGATCGGCATGAACGCCGTCGCGAAGGCCGACCCGGACGGCTACACCATCCTTGCCAACTCCTCGACACACACCGTATCGCCCGCCGTGCGCGCAACCATGCCGCTCGATACCGCCAACGACCTCTCGGCCATCATTCCGCTCGGCAACATGCCGGTGGTGATCCTGTTCAACCCGAGCAAGGGCTACAAGCAGCTCTCCGATTTCGTGAACTGGGCACGCGCCAATCCCGGCAAGGCGAACTATTCCTGGCCGGTGCCGGCAACTCGTCGCATCTCAATGGCGAATTGTTCAAGAAAGCAGGCCAATTCGAGGCGGTGCATCTGCCATTCAAGGGCGCGCCGGAAGCAATGACCGAAGTGATCGCCGGACGATCCGATTTCTACTTCTCGCCGCTGGTCAACGCATTGCCGCTGATGAAGGACGGCAAGCTGCAGGCGCTGGCGGTGAGTAACGCCTCGCGCGCCTCGGCGTTGCCTGACCTGCCGACGGTCGCGCAGGCCGGCTACCCGCAGTCGGAATACAACTTCTGGGCCGGCGTGTTCGTGCCGGTGAAGACACCGGCGGCGATCAAGGAAAAGCTCTACGCCGAGGTCAAGAAGGCGCTGAAGTCTCCGGGCGTGCGCGAACGGATGAAGAAAATCTCGGCGCTGATCCGTTCCCGGTCACCTCGGCCCAATTCGACGCCGTCGTGAAGAAGGAGATCGAGAACAACTCGGTGATCGCGAAGGCTGCGAACATCCGCGTGGAGTGATCCGCGCGGACTGACAAATCCAAAGACCGGCGCAAAGCGGCAGAGGGAGGATACGATGAAGCGTTGGTTCCTGGCGCTCGCGCTGCTGGGCGCGAGCAACGTGGCCGCCCTGGCCCAGGCCTATCCGAACAAAACGATCCGCGTGGTGGTGCCGTTCTCGGCCGGCAGCGGCACCGACATCGTCGCGCGCACCATCATGATCAGGTGTCGCGGCAGATCGGGCAGCCGATCATCGTGGAGAACCGCGTCGGCGCCGGCGGCACCATCGGCATCGGCTCGGTCGCCAAGGCCGATCCGGACGGCTACACGCTGCTGATCCAGTCCACCTCGTTCGCGGTGGTGGCCACCACTTACTCGAACCCCGGCTACGACTCGATCAAGGACTTCGCGCCGATCACAGCGCTGGTCAGCCTGCCGAACGTCATGATCGTGCAGGCCAACAAGTACAGGACGCTGAAAGACTTCGTCGCCTACGCCAAGGCCAGTCCCGGCAAGATGAACTACGCCTCGGCGGGCGCGGGCAGCGCGGCCCATCTCAACGGCGAACGCTTCGCGATCGCCACCGGCATGAAGTACCAGCACATCCCCTACAAGGGCGGGCCGGAAGGCGTGACCTCGGTGATGAGCGGCGAGACCGATTTCTATTTCATCCCGCTGCCGGCGGCGCGCGGCCCGGTCGCGACCGGCAAACTCGCCATCCTGGCGGTATCGGGCTCCAAGCGCTCGGCGTCGCTGCCGGATGTGCCAACGACGGTGGAGGCCGGATTCCCGAACTCCGAATACGACTTCTGGGTCGGTTTCTGGGCGCCGGCCGGCACGCCGAAAGAGATCGTCAGCAAGCTCAACGCTGAAACGCTGAAGGCGCTGAAGGACCCTGCGGTGGTGGAAAAGCTCAAGGGCATCGGCGCCGATCCTCTGCCGATGAGCCCGGAAGAGTTCGGCACCTTCGTGAAGAAGGAGGTCGACATCAACGCGACGCTGGTGAAGGCGTCGGGCGTGAAGATCAACTGAATTCCGCTCGGCACGTTTCACGCAAGGACGTGAGCGCGGGCGCGGCCCGTGTCCCGCGGCATGTCCCGCACCGGAGGACAGGCCATGGCCACATCACGGAAGTCGGAACGCCGTATCCTCAATCAGGAGGAGTTCGACCTGGTCGAACGCACCCGCCGGCCCGCCGTTTCGGACTTGCCGGTCGAAGAGCTCTCGCAACTAATCACGTTGATTCGCGAACGGCGTGATCGCGCCCGCGACATCGCGCACCGCCAGAGCCGCCAACAGCGTGGCAAGGACCGCTCCGCGCGCGGCGGGGCGGACGGCGCCGATACTGGCAACCGCTACAAAGCTGCACTCCTCGGCGAGGCTCTGACGCGCGTGGTCGAGGAGCGGTCGCGCCGCAGCGCCCGCTCGCTGCTGGTCGAAAGTGCCCGCAAGGCGCTCGCCATGAAACTCGCCGCAGCCCGTCAGTCCCGGCCGTCGCCGGACGAACCGCCAACGAAGGAATGAGACCGCAGCGCAAGGAGCGGGTCGAGCGGATCGGCAGCGCTATGGAGGCCGGGCGCGTATCCCAGTTCGTGCGGGACGCTCAGGCCAAGCGCGACGGCAGGTGACTAACGCTACTGCTTCAGCCCCGCCGCCGAGGCCGCCTCGCCCCAGCGCCTGGTCTCGCTCGCGATGTAGCGCGCGAGGTCATCAGGGCCGCCCTTGAGCGGCAGGATGCCCTGCGGCTCCCAGGCCTTGGCGACCTCCGGCGCGGCGGTGGCTTCGCCCACCGCTTTGGCAAGCTTGTCGATCACTGGACGCGGCGTGCCGGCCGGCGCCACCAGGCCGAACCAGATCGAGGTTTCGAAGTCGGCAATGCCCGCTTGCACCATGGTCGGCAGGTCCGGCAGTACGCCGAGGCGCTGGCCTGTCGCGGTGGCGAGCAGCTTCAGCTTGCCCTCCTTGCCTTGCGCGATGACGGCCGAGGCCGGCGAGAACATCATCGACACGCGGCCGGCGAGGAGGTCGGTGGCCGCCTCGGGGCTGCCTTTGTAGGGCACGTGCTCGGTGCGACTCCGGTTCGCACGGCAAGCAGTTCGCCGGCGAGGTGCGGCACGGTCCCGGGACCCGTCGAGGCGTAGTTCAACTCGCCGGGCTTGGACTTGGCGAGCGCGACCAGGCTTTTGACATCGTTCAAGCCAAGCGACGGATGCACCGCCAGGATGATGGCGGTCGTGTTGACCATGGCGACGGGGGCAAAATCCTTGGCGATGTTGAAGGCCAGCTTGGGATTGATCTGTTCGTTGATGACGTTGGCGGCGGACAGCAAGAACAGCGTGTAGCCGTCCTTGTCGGCGCGGGCGACCTCCGCCGCCGCGATGCTCGAGGCCGCGCCTGGTTTGCTTTCGACCACGACCTGCTGTCCGAGCACTTGCGTCATACGGTTGCCGACCACGCGCGCCGCGATATCGGCGGAGGAGCCCGGCGGACCCGACGATCAGCTTGACCGGCCGATTGGGATAGTCGGCCTGCGCAAACGCCGCCGAGGCTGAAACAGCCGCGCCCATCAGCAGGGCGACGACGGCGAGCGGCTTCACTGGACGCATGGCTTACCCTCCCCGAATACGTTGGCGCGGACGTTAACGCATTCTTAACGCTTGCGGCCAGCCATTAACCCCTGAGAAACCTTGTCGCGGCATGGTCGTGGAACTCATCACATCAGCCGGCGGGGTCGCCTTCGTAGCCTGAGCGTCGCCGGCAGCAGGCTTCGGGCGTCCACGCGGCATGATTGCTCCTTCGTCTTGAATTACTGAAATGAGTTACGGTTCACGATCATGCTGGGCCTCCGTCGCCCATCTGGCGCTCATAGGACTGGCGCACGAGGCCCATGACGTAGGGCAGCTCGTCGAGCGACTTGAGGCCGACCTCGACATCGCCGTTGCCCCAGCGGCCGAGGCCCGTCACGTCCCTGCAGAGTCCCTTCGGATCGTTGATCTCGGCAAATGCCATGTTCAAGACCAAGAGCAGCCGCTTGGCCTGCGGCACCACGTCCACGAAGTTGGTCTCGGCCTTGTAGGCCACGTACAGCTTCAGGAACTCCTCGGTCACGCACGGATCGAGCGCGAGCACCTCCTTGCGGAAGGCCTCGAACACCTCGCGCATGCCAGGGAGAGCAGGTGCGGATGGTCGTCGATGGTGTAGCCGTCGACCACTTCCACCTTCGGCTGATAGGCGCCAAGGGTTGCGGCATCAAGCGCTGGCGCGGTCCACACGGCGAGCGCCTGATCGGCGAGCCGCCCGGCGCGTTCCTTGATGGCCGCTTCGTTCCAGGCGTCGAGCTGACCGAGCCCGGCGTTGAGCTTGAGCGGGCTTTCCTTGAAGCCGCCCGTCATGTCGCGCTTCTCGGCGAAGGGGCGGTCGCTGTACTCGGCGTTGTAGCCGGTGAGCGTGAGGTTGCCGAGCGTGTGCAGCCACTGCTGCTGCACGCGCTGCCACTCCGGGCCGAGCGCCTGCTTCCATGCCGCCGAGAGGTCGGGGTTCTGCGGCAGGATGTGCTCGATGGTGTATTCGTCCACCGGCACGCGCTCCTTGCGGCCGTGGTTCTCCAGCCGGCGCAGCCAGTAGCTGCGGCTTCGGAAGTTGTAGAGATCGCGGGTGTGCAGGTCGCGGCGAAACTCCTCGTCACTGGGGAAGCGGCGATACGAGGGCAGCGTGAGGAAGTGCGCCTGGATGCTCTCGAGGTAGCGGTCCTTCTTGAGCGCCTTGCCGAAGGTGGCGAAGGTCTTGTTCATCGAGTTGGTGGGGATGGCGCAGATGGCGCGGCGGAACACATACGCCTCGACCAGCCGCACCGCGGCCGCGAAGTCGGCGGCGCTGAGCGCAGCCGCTCGCGTAGTCGTGATACAGCTCCAGCAGGAACGGGTAGGCGACATCGACCTTCAGCTCGCGCAGGTCGTGGAAGGCCTGGTTGAGCGCCGCGTCCTGCTCGCGTCCCGAGCGCCATGGCGCAGAAGTAGCGGGCGAAGGCGCGGATGTCCTTCACCAGCGCCTCGATGCCCGCGTCCGCACAGGCGTGGTGCGGGAGTAGTCCTTGAACGCCTCGTAGACCTCGCGCTCGCGCGGGATGTCGCCCGTGCGCACGGTGAGGTAGTGGCGCATGAAGCTGTCGAACTGGGTGCCGTAGGCCTCCTGCCCGAAGTCCTGCTCCATCGGCCGCCAGTACTCTTCGTAGAGGCGGGTCTGGAGCGCGGGCTCGAGGCCCATGAGGATGAAGTTGCGGATCAGGTCGGCCTGGCTCAGCTCCTTGCCGGTCGAGTTCATGCTCTCGAAGATGAGCTGCGGGTTGTCCTGATCGCGGCTGAGCGCGATGTCCACGACCACCAGCTTGGCGAGGCCGCGGCAGACCGGAGCGAGGTCGCCCTTCTGCTCGGCGAGCAGCTCGGTGAACAAGTCGAAGTTCTGCGTCACCCGCAGCGACGGCTCCTTCGGCTGCTCGGTGTTCTTGATGATGGCCTTGAGCGAGGCGTTGTCGGTCTGCGAGAGCAGCAGCTTGAAGTAGCGGTCGCCGCTTTCGAGCGGGTTGCTCAGGTAGTAGTGGCGCAGCTTGGCGGCGGAGAAGCCGTCGACCGGTTCGGCGTCGCCGCAGCGCGCGGGCCAGCGCCTCGATCAGCAGGGACACCGTGGTCAGGCGTTGCTGGCCGTCGATCACGAGCAAAGGCGCCTGGTGCGTGACCTGCGAAAGCCCCTGCTCGACGTAGACGATGGAGCCGATGAAGTGGACGGCGATGGTGTCGCTCGACCCGGCGCGCAGGATGTCGTCCCACAGCTGGCGGCACTGCTTGTCGGTCCACGAGTAGGTGCGCTGGTAGATCGGGATGATGAACTGCGGCGACTTCTGCAGGAAGCTCAGCAGCTTGGCTTCGGTGGCTTTCATTTTTTACCTTCCACCCGCTCATCGGTTACCACTTTACCAAACAACGGCCGATTTCAGGCCAGTGCATTTCGGTGCGCCTCACATGAAAGACCTATCCGTTGCGCAAAGACCCCGTAAAGGGAGGCGTTTAAGCGGTCTGACAAAATGCGCCTGTCGTTATCCGACCTATCGAGATACGTTGTTGCAACAATCATTTCGTCTGCACAAACGACGATTTGCTTTCTCAAGTTGATGAGCTGCTCGTGGCTATCAGCGACCACGCAGCAATCAAAGCACGTTTTCTTAAAAAACTCATTGAAAGAAGAGCGGAAAGTTTTCGTCTTCCAAAAGACTTCATAGGAGGAGTGTCTTTCCCGTATATCGAACCAAGATTGCTGCTCATGTTGTCAAATGCAGTAATGGCGTGCCGATAGGCTGCCGTGGGTTCGGCTAAGCACCAAGATGGGATTGACAGGAATCGCCGTCAACTTCGCGAGTTTAATTTCAGCAAATAGATCTGCGGTTTATTGGTCCAAGCAATATTCAGTGATTGCCAGAAATTTCTATTGCACTACCTCGGCAAGGTGGCGATTTAGCCATCCACAAGACCGCGCCAAAACCACGATCCAGTCTGGATTTTACAGGCCATTCCGGCTTCACTGCCGGCCATGCCCAGGAAAATCCCGCTCACCCTCGCGTGCGGCGACTATGAGATCGTGCGCGCCCTCAAGGAGGGCGAGGTCGAGCCGGACGGCATCGATCTCACCATCCTCACCGACATGGATTCGACCACGCGGCACTGGCGCTTCATCCGTAACCGCGATTTCGACATGGCGGAGACGTCGGGCTCCTCCTACATCGTGGCGCGCGACCAGGGCGTACCGGTCACCGCATTGCCGGTGTTCCTGCACCGGCGCTTCCGCCACGGCTTCGTGTTCATCAACACGACGAAGGGCATCAAGCAGCCGAAGGACCTGATCGGCCGCAAGGTCGGCGTGAAGTCGTTCCTCGTCTCGGCCGGACACTGGATGCGCGGCATCCTGGAGCACGAGTACGGCGTACCGCACAAGTCGATCGAATGGTTCGCCGAGCTCGACGAGGACATCGAATTCACGCCGCACAAAGATTTGAAACTCACCCGGCTGCCGCACGACCGGTCGGTCGAAACAATGCTCGCCGAGGGGGAGCTCGACGCCGTGATCCACTCCAGCATCATCAAGCCGATCGTCGACAAGGACCCTCGCGTCGGCCAGCTATGGCCAGACTTCAAGTCGGAGGAGATCGCCTTCTACAAGAAGACCGGCATTTTCCCGATCATGCACGTCATGGGGATCAAGCAGGAGGTGGTGGACCGCTACCCTTGGGTGCCCATCAACATGTTCCAGGCGTTCCAGAAGGCCAAGACGATCGGCATGCGGCGGATGCACAATCCGCGGGTGGTTCCGCTGGCCTGGTACCGCGAGGCGTGGGAAGAGCAGCAGGAAATCCTGGGGTCAGACCCGTGGGAATACGGTCTGACCGCCAAAAACCGGCATACGATCGAGACCGTGGCGGGTTATTCTTATGAGCAGGGCCTGACGAAGCGGAAATGGACGGCCGACGAACTGTTCGTCAGCGTGTTCCAGGGCCGCAAGCGCGGCGAAGATGCATTTGACGATCCGGGCGCGAGGCGGGTTTAAGATGAAGATCGAACCTAGGGGTTTCCAGCCAAGGGGTTTCCGGCCAAGGGGTTTCCGGCCAAGGGGTTTCCGATCATGACCAGCGGCCTTGGGTTTCCCGACAGAAAGGTGATGTCCGAGCTCACGGCGAAGATGCTGCTTGAGGTCGAGGCTGTCCGCTTCATGGAGGACAAGCCGTTCATCTTCACCTCGGGCTGGGCGAGCCCGGTCTACACCGACTGCCGCCGGCTGATCTCGTTTCCGCGCGTGCGCAAGACGCTGATCGATTTCGGCGCGGCCACCGTGTTCCGCGACGCGGGCTTCGAGCAGTTCGACACCGTGGTGGGTGGCGAGACCGCGGGCATCCCGTTCGCCGCCTGGATGGCGGACCGGCTCGAATTGCCGATGCAGTATGTGCGCAAGAAGCCGAAGGGCTTCGGCCGCAACGCGCAGATCGAAGGGCATCTCGAGCCCGGCCAGCGGGTACTGCTGGTCGAGGACCTCACCACCGACGGGAAGAGCAAGGTCAATTTCTGCAACGCGCTGCGCGAAGCGGGCGCGACCGTCGAACACATCTTCGTGGTGTTCTTCTACGGCATCTATCCGGAGAGCACGAAGATCCTCGGCGACCTCGGCATCAAACTGCACCACCTGTGCACCTGGTGGGACGTGCTGGAATTCGCCAAGACCTGCGGCCAGTTCGATCCCATCAAACTCAATGAAATCGAGAAGTTCCTGCACGACCCCGCCGGATGGTCGAAGGCCCATGGAGGCGTCGCCGAAGCGGCGGAGTAGAGTATGGAATTCGACAACGCGTTCGAGGTGCCGCTGCCGCCCGCGCAGGCCTGGCCGGTGCTGATGGACATCCGCGGCATCGCGCCCTGCATGCCCGGCGCACAGCTCACCGAGGTGATCGACGACAAGAACTACAAGGGCAACATCTCGGTGCGGCTCGGGCCGGTGGCGCTGACCTTCGCCGGCGTGGTGACGTTCGAGGAGATCGACAACGTCAACCACAGCGCGCGGGTGCGCGCGCAAGGCACCGATGCCAAGGGCCGCGGCGCGGCGCAGGCCAAGTCCACCTTCCGGCTGGAGCCATCGGGCACCGGGTCCAAGGTGCTGGTGCACACCGACCTCACGCTGTCAGGCGCGGTCGCTCAGTACGGCCGCGGCGTCGGCATGATCCAGGCAACTGCCTCGGCGATCATGAATCAATTCGCCAATGCGCTGAAGGCGCAGCTTGCCAACAATCCTGCGGCGCCGGCGGCCCGGACGCCGACTGAGGCCACGACGGCGTCGCCCGCGCCGCAGCCGAGCGCCGCGCCTTTGCCGCAGGCCGCCAAGCCGATCTCCGGCTTCTCGCTGATGGCGAGCGTGCTGTGGAACTCGATCAAGCGGCTGTTCGGCGGTCGCTAGATGGCCGCGACCGACAACGATTCCGTCGTGCTGGTCGACGCGGACGACGTGGCAGTCGGCACCGCGGCGAAGCTCGACGCCCATCGCCGCGGACTCAAGCATCGCGCCATCTCGGCGCTGGTTCACAACAGCGCCGGCGAATTCCTGCTGCAGCGGCGCAGCCTCGCCAAGTACCATTCCGGCGGATTGTGGACCAATGCCTGCTGCAGCCATCCCTATCCAGGCGAAAGCACAGCCGATGCGGCAAAGCGCAGGCTCGCCGAGGAAATGGGAGTCACCTGCCCGCTCAAGCCGCTGTTCCGGTTTTCCTATCGCGCGGAGGTGCCCGGCGGCTTGATCGAGGACGAGGTGGTCCACGTGTTTGGCGGCACGCACGATGGCCCAGTCAAACCCGACCCTGCCGAGGTCGACGGTTACAAATGGATTGCCCTTCCTGTTCTAAAGAATGACATCCAGATCAGACCCGACCTTTACACCGTGTGGTTCCAGCAATACGTGGCCGAGCGCGGCGACGTGATCGCAGACTGGATCGAGCGCGGCAAATAACCCCGCGGCGCGTTACCGCGCGTCGGCCGGCGGTCGTTCCGTTTCGGGAGCCGCGCTTCCGGTGGCGCGAACCTCTTCTAGAACCTGATGCGCCCATTGGATCGGCGCGCCCGTGCCGCCCGCATTGACCGCCATCAAGAAAGCCGGCTCGTCACTGATGTTGACGAGGCTGTGCATCGCATTCGGTGGCACCGAGATGACATCGAACGGCCCGAGGATCGTGGCCTCGCCGCCGATGCCGACCTCCCAGCGGCCGGTGAGCGGAATAAACACTTCCGAGGTCGCGTGCGCGTGCGTGCCGACCGCCTTGCCCGGATCGAGCTTGAGATAGACAATCGAGAAATCCTTCACCTCAGCGGTCTTCTTGCCTTTGGACGAACCTTCCGCGCCACGGCCGACGACCGAATAGCGCTCCCGCTCGTACTTCGCGACCTGCATGTCGAATGGGCGAAAGGTCGAGCGCCGCTGCGGCAGATCGCCGAACCTCACGATGCAGTCTTCGAGCTTGTAGTCCGCCGGGGCGGTTTCGGGCTGCGTCATCGTTTCCTCCTCAAACCTCGAACACTTTGCGCTCCGTGCGGTGGATACGCTCGCTACTCTGCGCGCCGACAATGTAGTTGTCGCAGACGATCATAAAGAGGTTGTCGAGCGCGTAGTTCGGATGGACCGCGAGGCACATGCCGTTCTCGATCGACATTGGCTCGTCGGCGCGCACCAGCGGCCGCTCCACCATGTCATAGCCCTGTCCATGGGCGTAGAGCCGCAGCTCCTTGGGCAGTCCGCGCTTCGCCATGAAATCGTCGTGCGCCTTGGCAAGCTCGCGGCAAGGGATGCCGGGCTTGAGCAGGCTGACGGAATAGTCCTGCGCCTCTTTCGCCATCGCGAAATTATCGAGCAGTTGCTGCGAGGCCTTACCGAGCACGATGGTGCGGCCGACCTCAGTGAAATAGCCGCCGGGCCCGTTCACTTCGACGAGGAAACTCAGGTTGTCGCCCTCTTGCAGCGTACGGTCCTGGAAATGCCGGCCGACCAGAAATGATGGTTTGCCGAGCGGCGCCGAGCCGCCGAGATAGATGCCTTGCGAGGAGCCGCGCACCCAGCCTTCCGCGTAGGCCATCGCGGTGACGTCGACGTCGCGCAAGCCCGGCTTGATGGTCTTGATCACCTTGTCGAAGATCGCGTCCTGCATGATCGCGCAGCGGCGCAGCAGCTCCAGCTCCTCCTCGCTCTTGAGCGCGATCAGCCGGTCGATCTGCGGCGTGATGTCGATGACGGTAAGGCCCTCGAAGCCGTCGAGCGCCGCCGACATCAGGCCGTGTGGCATGGTGCCGGGCACCACGAAACCGATGGTCCGGTAGCCGCGTTTCTTGACGATATCGCGCACCAGTTCGCCCTGGTAGCGCGTGGTGTAGTCGACCGAGGAGAAGAACGAGGTGTAGATCATCTCGCCAACGCCGCGGTGATACTCGTCGCCGGCCATCGAGCGGCGCGCCCCGAACGGGCCCTGGTCGATCACGTCCATCGGTCCGTCGGCGTGGAACACCACGGTGCGGCCGTAGCCGTTGTGGGTCGGAACGTCAGTGAACCAGCGGGCGTGGCCGCCGAGCCAGTCCTCGGTGCCGTAGGCGATCAGCGCGGAAATACCGCGTTCGCGCATCAGCCGGCGCGCGGCCTCCCAGCGGCGCGCCATCTCGGCATTGGACACGCGGGTGGCTACTCGCTCGGTGGTCATTCCAGTTCTCCGGCTAGTGTCCCGAACCCGAAGTTCGCATGATTGTGCGGCAGACGCCTGTGCGAACTTCGGGTTCAAAGGGACACTAGAATCATTGAGTTGCTAGTGTCGCTTTGATTCGGAAGTTCGCTTCGGAACTTGCTGAGAATTCAGGCGAACTTCCGAATCGCGACACTAGAGCGGCTTGGCTATGCTGACGGCCGACCGCCATCAGGAGCCTTCATGCCGGCACAGGTTCTCATTCTCCACCATGACGCGCAACAATACTTGGCGCGGCTGAAACCAGGCTTCCCCGATGTCACGTTCCACACCTGCGAGCATGGCGCCGACGCCAAGCTGGTGGTGCCCAATCTCGAGGTCATTGTCGGGCTCGGGCATCACATCCCGAACGACCTGATCAAGGCTTCGCCCAAGCTCAAGTGGGTGCAGGCGTTGACCACCGGCACCGAGACGCTGACCGCGCCCGGCGTGCTGCCGCGGCACGTGCTGCTCACATCGACGCGCGGCATTCACGGGCCGCAGATGAGCGAGCTCGCGTTCCTCAACATGATCGCGCTGAACCGCGACTTCCGCCGGTTGCAGCGCAACCAGGCGGAGGCAAAGTGGGAGCAATGGAACCAGCCGATCCTGGATGGCAAGACGGCCGTCATCGTCGGGCTCGGCATCCTCGCCGAGCATCTCGCCGAACGCTGCAAGCTGTTTGGCATGACCACGATCGGCATCAGCAGCGGCCGCACCGGCGCGCCGCATTTCGACGAGGTGCACCCCCGCGAGAAGCTCGCGCAGGCCGCGGCGCGGGCGGATTTCCTGGTGCTGCTGGTGCCCTATTCGCCACAAACTCACCAACTGGTCAGCCGAGAGGTGCTGTCCGCCATGAAGCCGAGCGCATTCCTCATCAACATCGCCCGCGGCGGCGTGCTCGACGAGGCTGCGCTGATCGAGCTCCTTCAGGCCGGCAAGATCGCCGGCGCGGCGCTCGACGTTTTCTCCAGGCAGCCGCTGCCGCCGGACAATCCCCTCTGGCGGATGCCAAATGTCATCATCACCCCGAACCTTGGCGGCCGCAGCGACACGTTCGTTGAACAGACGTTAACGATCGTCGAGCCAAACTTGCGGGCCTTCGTGGAGGGCCGCCTCAAGGACCTGAAAAACCTTGTGGCTCATTGATTTTTTTGGGGGGACCTATCGAGGGTCTTGGCCGCCTCGCCGCCGCTGCCATATATTGGGCACAGTCGGCGGCAAGAAACGCGCGGGACCGGAGGGGACTTGCCTATGAGACGTCTAGCCATTGCAGCGGCGATCGCGTTGTGGACGGTTCCGGCCTACGCCCAGTTCGGCATGGGCGGCGGCGAACAGCGCGACAAGACGCGCTACACCGAAGAGCAGCGCAGGACCGAGGCCGAGGTCGAGCGGGCCTACAAGGAAACGGTCAAGAACACCCGCAGGGAAGCCGGGGAGACTTACGATCCCTGGCGCACCATCCGGCCGGCCAACGAGACCAACAAAAAGCCGGCGCGCTAACTCTCACTTCACTCCGAACATTTTTTGCGCATTGCCGAAGCTGATCTTCTCGCGATCGGCCGGCGCCATCTCGATCGATTCCAGCGTCGCGATGGTCGAGCGGATGTAGCCCGGCCCCTTCTCCTTGTCGAACGGGCAATCCGACGCGAACAGCACGTGGTCCGCGCCGAAGAAATCGATGCCGCAGACCATCGGCGCGCGGGTGCCCTCGATCGCGGTATCGCCGTAGAAGCCCTTGAAGTAGTCGTACGGCCGCTTCTTCAGGCTCTTGCGCAGCCCTTCGTAGTCCTCATCTGACGTTCGCGCGCCCATCTGGTCGAACGAATGCGCGACGCGGCCATCGAGATACGGAATGACGCCGCCGAGATGATGCGAGATCACCTTCAGGTTCGGGTAAGTGTCCATGATCTTGGAAAAAATAAAGCGCGACAGCGTGACGCCGGTCTCATAGGGCCAGCCGAGCACGGAGCAGATTTCGTATTTGGATTTCTCCTCGCCGACATAGTCCGGCATTTCGCGCGCGCGCGAAGGATGCAGCAGGATCGGCTTGCCTGATTTTTCGATCACCTCGTAGAGCGGCCAGAACTCCTTGCCGTCGATCGCCTTGCCGTTGACGTTGGTGCCGAGCTGGATGGCGTTGGCGCCGTTCTTCAACGCGCGCTCGGCCTCCTTGGCTGCGGCGTCCGGCGCGTTCATGGGGACGACCGCTGAATATCCAACGAAATGCTTCGGATTCTTCGCCACCACCTCGGCAAGACCATCGTTGGCGAGCTTCGCCATCTCCGGCGTCTTGTCCGGCCCCCAGAGCCGGTCGATCATCGGGAGGCCCAGCGAGAGCACCTGCGTGTAGTCGGCAAACTGCTCGACCACCTTGAGCCGCAGGTCGAGATCATAGAGCGCAGGGATGCCGCGGACCCGCTTGCCGATGTCCTTCTGGCCCGCCGGCGATTCCAGCAGCGCGTCGAAATAGCGTTTCGGGTTGAAATGATTGAAGGCATCGATGTAGCGCATGCGGGGCCTCTATGGTCAAATTGCGCAGGCTGTTGATGTCGTCATGGCCGGGACAAGCCCGGCCATGACGCGTGGAGAGAGTGGGCTCGTGATCTACAAGGATTTGCGCGGCTTCATCAAGCAGGTGGACGAGCTGGGTGCGCTGCGTCGTGTCAACGGCGCTGACCAGAAACATGAACTCGGCGGCATCACCGAGGTCGCGGCCGGCACGCCGGAATGCCCGGCGCTGCTGTTCGACCGCATCAAGGGGCTTGCTCCGGGCGTTCGCGTCTTCACCAACGCCACCACCACACCGCAACGCGCCGCGCTGGCGCTCGGCATCGATCCCGCGCTCAAGCCGCTCGACGCGCTCAAGACCTGGATGCAGCGGCGGCAGACCTTGAAACCGCAAAAGCCCGTCGAGGTGAAAAGCGCCGCGTTCATGCAGAATTCGTTCACCGGCAAAAAGGTGGACATGGCCCACCTGCCGGCGCCGCACTGGCACCGCAAGGATGGCGGGCCGTACATCGGCTCCGGCTCGCTGGTCATCATGCGCGATCCGGACGGCGGCTGGATCAACGCCTCGATCTACCGCGTGCAGGTACACGGTAAGAATCGCGTGACGATCCAGTTCGATCATCCCGGCCGCCACGGCGCGGTGATCGCGAAGAAGTACTGGGACAAGGGCAAGTCATGTCCCGTCGCGGTGGTGAACGGCCAGGACCCTGCCCTGTTCATCGCCGGCTTCGAATATCTCCCCGACGGCCAGTCGGAGTACGATTTCGCCGGAGCGATCAAGGGCGCACCGATCGAGGTGATGGCCGGCCCGGTGACCGGCCTGCCGTTGCCCGCGCACGCCGAGATCATCCTCGAAGGCGAACTGCTGCCGATGAAGAAGCTGACGCTGCCGGAAGGCCCGTTCGGCGAGTTCACCGGCTACTACGCCAACGACGCGCGGCCCTGCCCGGTGATGGAGGTGAAGGCGGTCCATCACCGCGACAACCCGATCCTACTCGGATCGCCGCCGATGAAGCCGCCGCGCTTCCACTTCGGGCTGCCGTTCCGCGCCGCCTCGATCTGGAGCAATCTCGAAACCTCCGGCGTCAGCGACGTGGTGGGCGTCTGGCAGCATGTCGCGCAACTGATGACGGTGGTGTCGATCCGGCAGCGCTACGCCGGCCACGCCAAGCGCGCCGCGCTGATCGCCGCCGCCAACAGCTACATGGGCCGGCTGGTTGTGGTGGTCGATGACGACGTCGATCCATCCAACCTCGCCGACGTGATGTGGGCGATCACCACCCGCTGCGAGCCGGCCGAGCAGATCGACATCGTGCGCAATGCCTGGTCGTCGGCGCTCGACCCGCGCATTCCGGACGAGGCCAAGGCGGCCGGTATCACCTCGCACTCCAAGGCGATCATCGAGGCGGTGCGGCCGTTCCAGTGGAAGGACAGCTATCCGCCGACCTCGGCGCTCACCCGGGACGAGGCGCGCGAGATCGAGACGAAATGGGGCGGCGTGATCAAGGGCGGAGCAAGCAAGGCGAAGGCCGCCACCGAGGGAAAACCGAAGAGGCGTTAAGTCCTTCACTCCCTCGCCCGGCGGAAATCCGGCGTCGGCGGCGGGCCCCAGACGTACAACGATCCCTCCCCGCGCGGCCACACCTTCGGCCGCTGCGGATGATCCTTGTGCCACGGCCGCGGATCGAAATAGCCCAGCGCCTCGTCCTTCATCTGATCGAGCTCGGCGTACACCTCGATGACATGATCGTCCGGGTTGCGGGTGAACGCTGCGACATTGTGCCCCGGCCCGAGCCGCACCGGACCCCAGACGATCTTGATGTCCTTCTGGCCGAACAGGTCGCAGGCGCTTTGCAGGTGCGAGAAGTCGCGCAGTTCGAAGGCGATATGATGCATGGTGCCGTGCGGGCCGGTGATGAAATTCACCGTGTGATGGTCGGCATTGCAGCGCATGAACACGAAGAAGTCGTCGATCCAGTCCGACACCTTGAAGCCCATCACGCGCGCGTAGAAATCAGCGATCGGCTTGGGATCGTCGACGTGGAACGCAATATGCCCGAGCTTGAGCACGCCGATACCTGTCACATCCTGGCCGCGGCCGACCGACTGCCATTCCTTGAACAGCTCGATCGCGGTGCCCTTGGGGTCTTCGAAGGCGAGCACCTGGCCGAGGCCAGGCGCCGAGTCGCTTTTGATTTGGCTTTTGACGCCGAGCGCCGTAAGGCGCCGCGCCACGTCGGCGAAGTCCTCTTCGGGCGCGATCTCGAAGCAGAGCTTGGCGCATCGCGCCAGCGCGGCGCGGCGCAGCTCGACGGCCAGTTGTCCGGTGCGCGCGGCAAAGAATGCATGATCCGCGTCGCGCCCGACCAGCGCGAGGCCCATGACGGACGTGTGATAGTCGATCAGCCTGGAAAGATCGGGCGTCTCGAACAGGGCGTGCCCGATGCGGCGGACTTTGATCATGGCAGAAAATTCTCTCAATACGATTTCGGCAAGCCGAGCGCGCGCTCGGCGATGAAGCTGAGGATCAGGTGCGGCGTGATCGGCGCGATGCGCGCGATCAGCACCTCGCGCAGATAACGCTCGACGTGGAATTCCTTGGCATAGCCCATGCCGCCGTGGGTCATCAGCGCGGTCTCGCAGGCGCGGAACGCGGCCTCGCCGGCGAGATATTTCGTCGCGTTGGCCTCGACACCGCAAGGCTCGCCCTTGTCGTAGAGCGAGGCGGCCTTGAACGCCATCAGGTTCGCCGCCTCCAGTTCCATCCAGCATTTCGCCAGCGGATGCTGGATCGCCTGGTTCTGCCCGATCGGGCGGTCGAACACGACGCGCTCTTTTGCGTAGTTGGCCGCCTTGCGCAGCGCGGCGCGGCCGAGGCCGACCGCCTCGGCGCCGATCAGGATGCGCTCCGGATTCATGCCGTGCAGGATGTATTCGAAGCCCTTGCCCTCCTCGCCGATCCTGTCGTCCATCGGCACCGGCAGGTTGTCGATGAACAGCTCGTTGAAGTCGACGGCGCTGCGTCCCATCTTCGGGATCTCGCGCGCGTCGATGTGTTTGCGGTTGAAGTCCGTGTAGAAAAGACTCAAGCCCTCGGTGCGGCGCTTGACCTGCTCGAGCGGCGTGGTGCGGGCGAGGATCAGCATCTTGGTCGCGACCTGCGCGGTCGAGATCCAGATTTTCTGGCCCGACATCACGTAGCGGTCGTTGCCCTCGCGCACCGCCTTGGTCTTGAGCTTCAGCGTCTCAAGCCCGACGTTGGGCTCGGTGACGGCGAAGCACGCCTTGTCCTGGCCCGCGATCAGCGGCGGCAACATGCGCTTCTTCTGCTCGTCGTTGCCGAACACCACGACCGGGTTGAGCCCGAAGATATTCATGTGCAGCGCCGAGGCGCCCGACATGCCGGCGCCGGATTCCGCGATGGTCTGCATCAGGATCGCCGCTTCGGTGACGCCGAGGCCCGAACCGCCGTATTCCTGCGGGATGCAGATGCCGAGCCAGCCATCGTCGGCGAAGGCGCGATGAAAGTCGTGCGGGAAGCCGCCTTCCTTATCCTTGCCGAGCCAGTAATCGTCGCCGAACCGCGCGCAGATGCGCTCGATTGCGTCGCGGATCGCCTGCTGTTCGGGGGAAAGGGAAAAATCCATCCGGCTTCCTCAAGGACCGTAGTTTAGCGCGGCTGCCTAGCCAACGCTCCGCTGCCGGTTGTTTTTTAAAGACGCCCGGCGCGCGTCTTCCCCTTTCCGTTTCCCCAACGAGGGGATGGAGCGCCGGGGAAATCCCCTCCGGTGTGCATGTTGTTGCAGACTGTCGCAAAACCCGCATGGAATATAGGGTTTCGCGTTTCGCTGTCGCACGTTTTCGCATATTGTTCTTCCCTATCGCGCCCCGAAATGGGAGCCGAAATGGGAGCCAAAAAAATGCGCGCGCTCAATCGCCTCAGTGCCAGCTTTGTCGCCAAAGTCTCGCAGCCGGGCAAATATCTCGACGGCGGCGGGCTGCTGCTCACGGTGCGCAAGAACGGCTCGCGGCATTGGCTGCTTCGCTATCAGCGCAACGGCATCGTGCGCGGCATGGGGCTCGGCAGCCTGCGCAGCACCAGCTTGGCGGAAGCCCGCGAGCGGGCCGACACGGCGCGGCGCAAGCTGGCGGCTGGGATTGACCCGATCAATGATCGCATCGGGGCGCGCCAGCAAGAGGCCGCCGCCACCGCGCAACTGCGCACGGTGCGCGAGGTCGCCGCGCTGTTCTTTGCCAAGCATCAAGGGCGCTGGTCGAAAGAGCGCGATTGGAAGCGCAGCCTCGATCTGTACGTGCATCCGGTCATCGGCAACGTCGCCATCGCCGATGTTGGCGTGCCGCATGTGCTGAAATGGTCGAGCCGCATTGGCAGCGCATCCCCGAAACCGCGCGCCGGGTGCTCGGTCGGCTTGAAGAATTGATCGACTATGCCCGCATCGCCGGGCTGCGGCGCGACGACAGCAACCCCGCGAAATGGAGCGGCGGCCTCGATGCGGTGCTGCCGCCGCCGAGCAAGATCAAGCCGACCGAGCATCACGCGGCGATGCATTACCGCGACGTGCCGGGCTTCATGGCCAAGCTGCGGGCCGAGCCGGGCGTCGCCGCGCGCGCCTTGGAATTTCTGATCCTGACCGGCACCCGCATGAGCGAAATGCGTTTCGCGACATGGGCCGAGGTCGAGGGCGATGTTTGGACCGTTCCGGCGTCGAGGATGAAGCAGCGCAGGGAGCATCGTGTGCCGCTGCCGCCTCGCGCGCTGGCGATCCTCGCCGAAATGCGCGGCCAGCACGCCGAGGTCATTTTCCCCGGCTCGCGACCGGGCCGTCCGGTTGATGACAACACCGTGGCGCGGGTGTTGCAGCGGCTCGCCGGGCCGCTCACCGCGCACGGATTTAGGAGCGCGATGCGCACTTGGGCAGCCGAGCGCACCAATTTCGCGCCAGAGATTGCCGAGGCGGCGTTGGCGCACGCGATCAAGTCGGACGTCGAGCGGGCCTACAAACGCACAACGTTTTTCGATCATCGCCGCAAGCTGATGGAGGCGTGGGCCGACTACTGCGACGGCATGGCGACCGTGACGGGTGGCGAGGTTGTCGCGATGCGCGGCGCCGTCATGGCTAGCGATCCCGACGCTAACGTGGATCAAGTGGGCCAGCGGGGCGCTCGCGTTGATGGAGCAAGGCGGTGGCATCGCGTATCGACCCGATCGATATGAGCGCCTTGCTGCGTCGGCTGATTGAACTGATTGAAGCTGAGCGCCGCCGCCGTGGCCGACCGGCCAGCGTCAGCAAGCGAAAGCCACCAAAATTTTCTAACACCGGACTACTGGCGTGGGCGCGAGAGCCCACCAAGGACCGCCGTATGGTCGCAGTGGCATTGCGCCGTTTGTCGGCTGGCCGAAGCCGAGCGCGAGCGCAAGAGCGGCCCGACGCACCGCCTGCGCGGCAGCAGAAACCGAAACGGCGACGGCGGCCTTTAGCCAAGTAAGCCTCTCTCCCTTTCGCGGTGGTGGCTTTAAGGCTGTCGCGGGCTTCCCGGTGGTGGCTTGAAGCGTTTTGGCCCAAACGCGGTGGTTTTTTCAAATCGCCAACAGTCGCACTCTCTCGCCGTGATCGCGCGGTGAGGAAATCTCAATGACAACACTTGTTACGGATGCCGAGGTGGCGCGCCGCATCGGCGTGCATCGCGCGACGATCTATCGCATGGTTGCGAGCGGTGCGCTGCCGCCGCCGGTGCGGCTGAGCGGCGAACACGGCCAGCACGGCGGCGCGGTGGCGTGGCCCGAAGCCGAGATTGAGCAGTATGGGCAGAAGCTGATTGCCGAGCGCGATGCGCATCAAGCGCGGCACAATCCAACGAAATCCACACGGCGGCAAAAAGTAGAACGGCGCGGCTGCGGTTGGCAGCCGCGCCGGGGCAATGATGCGATGCTGGGAAGCATCGCAAATACCGACAGCGAACGCCGACCGCAAGCACCGCGCCTCATTACAGGAGGTGGCGATGCGTGATCGAACTGACCTGGTGTGGCGCGGTTTCGCGCTTCATCTTGGTGAGCAGATCGAACCGTTGCTGACCGTGGTGCCGGATGACCGTTCCGGCTTGTTTCGCATCAGGTTCTGCGACGGGCATCTGTCCGACATGGTGAATCTGAGCCGCGCAAAAGATGCGGCGCTCAGCATTGCGTTGGCCCACGCCAATTTGAAGGGGAGTATTCAGCCCGCAGACCCACCGCCCATGCGTTTGCCGCGCCAAGGGCTATCCGACCAAGGGGCCGCTCGATTTGAGCGCGTGATTGCGCGAGGGCAGTCATGACCGACGCCCCCAAGTCCTTGGACGATATCGCCGCCGATATCCGGGCGCTGACCGGCGTTACGGATGATGAACGCGACACACGGCGCTGCGTGAATATCCGTAACGCAGCCGAAGATGGGCGGCACTGCGCCGAATGCGGTCACGAATTTGCCCCCGATGAACCGGTGTGGCGGTTCCGAAAAATAGTCGGGCGGTTTTTTGGGTGGTGTTATTCGTTCGCCCCGCACTGCGAGCAGTGTGCAGCCGATGATTGGCATCATTTCCAGAGCCCGCATCCATGCGCTGGCTGCGGTCGTCCGGTTCACTTGCCCACGCCCACCACGTTCACGTGGCAGTCATCGCGTGTTCTCTGCTGCGAAAACTGTGGCCACAAAGCCAGAGCCGCTACGGAACGGGCTGACCGGGCCAAGAAACGGGGAACGCGGGATTGTGGATGCTGCCGCAAGACGTTCACGCCCGCGCGGACCGACGCCAAGTTTTGCAGCGCCGCCTGCAAGCAGAAAGCCCATCGGCGGCGCGTTACGGATAATAAACGGGCACCGCGCTACGCGGCGCAAAAGCCGTAACGCAGGCAGTGGCTGCGTCATGACCCGCCCGACCCTGGACCTGATCGAGCAGCACCGCACCCGCGACAAGCGTGGTGGTGTTCCCCGATGGCTCGTGGGCGACGTTCCGCGTGCGCCCGCCCGGCAGCGGTTGGGAAATCCTCCGCGATGGTGAGCGCGCGACCGTGTGGACGCGGCGCCAGCCGGTGCGCTGGCGGCCTGTGAGGCTGCGGTCGGGCGGCGGGTGGGCGCGCGATGACCCTCGCCGACGCCGCGCTCGACTACGCCCGCGCCGGGTGGCCGGTGTTCCCCTGCCTTCCGCGCAGCAAGCAGCCCGCCGATCAAGGGCGGCTTCCACGCCGCGACCACCAACCCGGCGACCATCCAACGCTATTGGCGCATCGCTGACCGCAACATCGGCATTCCGACCGGCGAGGCAGCGGGCTTTTGGGTTCTCGATGTTGACGGCGAGGCCGGTGAAGCGAGCCTCGCTGCTCCTGGAGCGGAAGCACGGCCCGCTGCCGCCGACGCGCGAGGTCACCACCGGCAACGGGCGGCACGTCTGGTTTCACTGCGCCGCGCCGATCCCGTCATCGGCGGGCCGCATCGGCACCGGGCTCGATGTTCGCGCCGACCGCGCCTACATCGTTGCGCCGCCGAGCATCCACCCGAGCGGGCGCGTCTATTCGTGGCGCACCCGGCCGCGCCGCTGGCCCCTGCGCCGGAATGGCTGGTGCGGCTCGCCCGCGCCAAGCCGGTGCCGACCATCACCGAGCGGGCGCTGGCGACCATCAGGTCGACTCGAACCGACCGCCGCCCGGCGCCTACGGCCTCGCCGCACTCAATGCCGAGGTCGCGGCGCTGGCGGCGGTGGCACCCGGCTCGCGCAATCACGCGCTCAACCTCGCGAGCTTCCGGCTGTTTCAGCTTGGTTGCCGGTGGCGAGCTTGACGGCGACGCCGTCGCCGACCGTCTGCTCGAGGCCTGCCAGTGCAACGGCCTGATCGCCGATGACGGCTTGCGCCTCGGTGCTGGCCACCATCCGCAGCGGTCGGCGCGCCGGATTGCAGCACCCGCGAAAGCGACGGGGCGCGACATGATCGAGCTGCGCCCATATCAGCACGACGCCGTCGCGGCGTTCGATGCCGAGGTTGAGCGCGGCATCCGGCGCATCATCTTGGTCGCGCCGACCGGCAGCGGCAAAACCGTCATCCTCGCCGACATTGTCCGCACGCTGGCGCGCTCGAATAAGCGCGTGATGGTGCTGGCTCATCGCCGCGAAATCATTTCGCAAACCAGCGACAAGCTGCGCGCCGCCGAGGTTGCGCACGGCATCATTCAGGCCGGGTTTCAAGCCGCGACCGCTTGAGCTTGTGCAAGTCGCATCGGTTCAAACGTTGTGGGTGCGGGCCAAGCACGCCGATGCCGAGGCGATGACGATTCCCGCCCGCCGACTTGCTGGTGATTGATGAGGCCCATCACTGCCCGGCGCGAACCTATCGCAAGATCATCGCCGCATATCCCGACGCCATCGTGCTCGGCCTGACCGCAACGCCGTGCCGTGGCGACGGGCGCGGGCTCGGCAGCATCTTTCGAAGCACTGATCGAATGCCCACAGGTGCCCGACCTGATCGCGCAGCGGCTGGCTGGTGCCGCACGCGCGTCTATGCGCCGGTCAATCCTGATCTGAAAGGGCGTTCACACCCGGCTCGGCGATTACGTCGAGAACCAACTCGCCGACCGGA
>CAWFCM010000015.1:0-11721 GCA_963814215.1 uncultured Alphaproteobacteria bacterium
GGCCGGTCGAGCGTGACGCGGCTGCGGAAGGAGTCGCGCACCAGCTTGTAGGCGACGGTCATGTCGGCGATCAGCACTTCGACGCCCTCGCCTTCCGCGTCGCGCTTGCGCACCTTGAGGTCGCGGCACAGCGGCACGAACTCCGGATAGCGCTCGACATCGGCCACCAGGTCGAACATGTCCTGCGCGGAATGGCGGACGCGGCGCTTGTTGGTGAAGACGGCATCGCTCAGGCGGCGCTTCCGAGCACGACAAGTCGAGCGCCCGTGATCACCATGGTGCGAGCATGAGGCTAGGCGCCGACGTTTGCCGCTCTTGCGGCGCGCAGCTTGGCGAAATCATCGCCGGCATGGTGCGAGGAGCGCGTCAGCGGGCTCGCTGACACCATCAGGAAGCCTTTGCTGTAAGCCACGCTTTGCAGCGCCGCAAATTCATCGGGCGGCACGAAGCGCGCCACCGCGTGGTGCTTCCTGGTGGGCTGCAGGTATTGGCCGATGGTGAGGAAGTCGACCCCCGCGGAGCGCAGATCGTCCATCACCTGGAGCACTTCGTTCCGCTCTTCGCCGAGCCCGACCATGATGCCCGACTTTGTGAACATCTTAGGGTTAAGTTCTTTCACGCGTTGAAGAAGTCGCAGCGAATGGAAATAGCGCGCGCCAGGCCGTACGGTCAGATAGAGCGAGGGCACCGTTTCGAGATTGTGATTGAACACGTCGGGGCGCGCCTCGACCACGCGCTCCAACGCGCCATCCTTGCGCAGGAAATCCGGCGTCAGCACTTCGATCGTAGTGCCGCTGCAGCGCTCGCGGATCGCCCGTATCGTTTGCGCGAAATGGTCCGCGCCGCCGTCGGCCAGATCGTCGCGGTCGACCGAGGTCACGACCACGTGGGCCAGGCTGAGCTTTGCCGTGGCATCCGCAACATGGATGGGCTCGTGCGGATCGAGCGCGCCCGGCATTCCGGTCTTGACGTTGCAGAACGCGCAGGCGCGGGTGCAGGTGTCACCCAGGATCATGAAGGTGGCGTGCTTCTTCTCCCAGCACTCGCCGATGTTGGGGCAGCCGGCCTCCTCGCAGACGGTGTGCAGCTTGTTGGCGCGCACGACGGCCTGCGTGTCGGCATAGCCCTTCGAGACCGGCGCCTTCACCCTGATCCAATCGGGCTTGCGCAGCACAGGCGTGTCGGGCCGATGCGCCTTTTCGGGGTGGCGCGGCCGCCCTGTGGTGTGGTTGAGAACGACCGTCATGGATGTCCTTGGGCCTCCCCCTTACTTACGAAGCCGGGGGACGTCCCGCAACTTGGCAGATTCCTTAGAAAGGACTGCATATCACACCCTGTGCGCAGGCGCCCCCTGCCCGTTTCGTTTCGGCTAGACTGCCGCCATGACGATTCAAGTCGCCTCCGCCGAGCGCCAGCCTGTCCGGCCGATCGAACTGGCCCGCCTCATGCTGTGCCTGCCGTTCTACGTGATGCTGGTGCTGATGGTGATTGAGGCGCTGTTGAGCGCGGCCACCACATATCTGGTGATCAAAGCCGCCCGTGATTTCACCAAGGACGAACTGCTGGTCTATGACCTGTTGCTGATCCTCGGTGTGCAATCGGCCGCCTATATCGTCGGTGCGATCAGTTGGATCTATGCCGAGCGCGCCGGCTTCCTTGCCTACGGCCGCTACATGCTGCGCTTCGCGCGGGACAATCGCAACCAAACCAAGTCACTCGGCGATAAGGAGACGCGCGAACGCGTCGAGCCGTTTCTCACGGGTGAAACGTTCTACGTCTATTTCCATTTGCTGTACGAGATCGAAGGCGACTTGAGGCTGCTGCTCGGGCTGATCTTCAATGTCATCGTGCTGGGCACACAGATCGACGGCTCGCTCCCGGCGGCGTACGCAGCGGCATTCGTCGTGCTGTTCGCCATGCAATGGACGATGCGCAAGCAGGTGTCCCGCGCCTATCTTGAAAATCAGCGCATGACCAACCGTATGACCGCGCAAGGCTACACCGCGTGGGACAATATCTTCACCGGCAATCGCTACAATCTTCGGCTCTGGCTGGCGGGCTTCAAGGCCAAGCTGCGCGACGGCCTCGACGCGCAGATCAAGGCGATCATGACCAAGGAGGGCTTGAGCGCGGCCAGCGCCATCATCGGACTGGCGATCGTGTTCGGCACGATGGCGTGGGTCGCAAGCAACAACCCGGACGATTCCGAAGTTTTGATTGCGCTGGTCGCGACGCTGCCGCGGCAGATCGAGATGACAAACAGCATGCACCAGTTCACCTCGGGCTGGAACGAGCTGCTGGCGGTGTGGACACGCTTGCGTGGCGTGTCGGCGAACCTGCATCTCGAAGCCGATCCGCAGTTCGACGCCCGCATCAAGCCCGACATGCTGATCCTGCGCGAGCGCGAAAAATCCAACACGGTCGTTTCCGTGGACGAAGCGATCGGCTTGATTCTTCGAATCCGACCGGGCGTATCAACGTGCGCGGCGCCAACGGTTCGGGCAAGTCGACACTGCTGACCAGCTTGAAATCGCGGGTCAAGAACCGCGCCTATTATTGGCCGACGGCCGATCGCCTGGCCTTCCAGTTCACTCGGGGTTCGGAGCCGGAAGATCTCGACTATGGCGACGACGAGGAACCGAAAAAGCCTGCCAAGCCGCCGGGGTTCTCGTCAGGCGAGCGGCAACTGCGGGCGTTGCGCGAGATCGTGGCGCACACCGCGGCGGAGATGTATCTGCTCGACGAGTGGGACGCCAATCTCGATCCCAACAACCGCGCCGCCGCCGACGCGCTGGTCGAGGAACTCGCCAAGCGCGCCCGCGTGGTCGAAATCTCGCACCGCGATCGCGTTTAATTACATATTTAGCACGCGCCCGTAGGCGTCGAGCACCGCCTCTTTCATCGTCTCCGACAGGGTCGGATGCGGGAAGATGGTGTGCATCAGCTCTTCCTCAGTGGTCTCAAGGTTCATCGCGACCACGTAACCCTGGATCAGCTCGGTGACTTCGGCGCCGACCATGTGCGCGCCGAGCAGCTGGCCGGTCTTCTTGTCGAAGATCACCTTCACCATGCCCTGGTCCTCGCCGAGCGCCACCGCCTTGCCGTTGCCGACGAACGGGAAGCGGCCAACGCGGATGTCGAGCTTCTTGTCCTTGGTGGCCTGCTCGGTGAGACCGACCGACGCAATCTGCGGCGCGCAATAGGTGCAGCCGGGGATCAGGCTTTTGTTCATCGGGTGCGGGTGCAGCCCCTTGATCGCCTCGACGCAGATAATGCCCTCGTGCTCGGCCTTGTGCGCGAGCATCGGCGGGCCGGCGACGTCGCCGATCGCGTAGATGCCGGGCACGTTGGTCTTGCAGAAGCCGTCGATCACGATGGTGCCGTGCTCGGTCTTTACGCCGAGCTTTTCGAGGCCGAGGTTCTCGATGTTGCCCACCACGCCGACGGCGGAGATGACCCGGTCGACCGTAATGGTCTGCGTGCCGCCTTTGCCGTCGTCGATGGTGGCGGTGACGCTGTCCGCTTTCTTGTCGAGCTTGGTCACCTTGGCGCCGGTAAGAATTTTGATGCCCTGTTTCTCGAACGCCTTGCGGGCGAACGCGGCGATTTCGGCGTCCTCGACGGGCAGGATTTGCGGCAGCACCTCAACCACCGTCACCTCCGCGCCCATGGTGCGGTAGAAGCTCGCAAATTCGATGCCGATCGCGCCGGAGCCGACCACGAGCAGCGACTTCGGCATCGCGTCCGGCGCCATCGCTTCGAAATAGGTCCACACCAGCTTTTTGTCGGGTTCGAGACCGGGCAGCACGCGCGGCCGTGCGCCGGTCGCGACGATGATGTGCTTGGCTTGGTAGCCGCCGGGGCCGAGCGTATCCTTCGGCGCCGGTGCGCTGCTCGCCTTGACGGTGATTTTGCCGGGCGCGTCGATCGCGGCCTCGCCCCAGATCACCGAAACCTTGTTCTTCTTCATCAGGAAGGTGACGCCTGCGTTCATGCGCCCGGCGACGCCGCGCGAGCGCTTCACCACCGCGGCCGGGTCGAACGACACGTTGCCGGCCGACAACCCGTAGTCCTTGGCGTGCTGCATGGCGTGATAGATTTCCGCCGAGCGCAGCAGCGCCTTGGTCGGGATGCAGCCCCAGTTCGAGCAGATGCCGCCGAGATAGTGCCGCTCGACGATGGCGGTCTTGAAGCCGAGCTGCGCCGCGCGGATCGCGGTGACATAGCCGCCCGGCCCCGAGCCGATGATGATGATGTCGAAATTGGTGTCAGCCATGTCGTTCTTTCAATTTTGCCGGCCAAGTGTAGCGCGGACGGCGCAAAATTGTTGGGGGCATGATCTTTTCGGAAAACCGGTTCCCACTTTTCCGGATCATGCCCTACCCCGCTTGCGCCAGCCGCCGGCGCAGCATTCGGCCCCGGATATAGGTCTCCAGGAACACCATGGCGAGCAGCACGGCCGCGCCGCTGAGGGCAATGGTGCGCACCATGTCGCGCAGCCAATTGGTGGGCGTGTAGGTGATGGCCTGTCCGACGATGTCGAGGCCATAGGGATTGAGGATCGCGAGGCCGCCGATCACCGTCGCGGCCCAGGGCCAAAGGCTGAGATCGTCCTCGCCGCGCAGCCGCAGCCAGCGCCTGCGCACCAGGCCCCATTGCACCAGAACGGCGGTGAGCGCGGGAACGATGAATTCCAGTGCGACTGCGGTGTTCTCGATAGCCAGTGAAAACGGATTGGTCGAGCGATCGGCTGCGGCCTTGACGAACGCCGGAAACGCCAGCGGGATGAAGGTGAGCAAAGCGAGACATGCTGCCACCGCATTGAAGGTGCGTGACTGGCGCGCCAGCGCGTTGGTTGCGATGAACGCCAGCAGGCAGATTGTCACGAACACCGGCAGCGCCATCAGGACGAGAGCGAATTCTTCCGTGGCGGCGAAGTAGTCCGCGAGCTGTAGCGCAGCGAGCAATGCGACGAACAGCGACAGCAGGTACGTGCCGAGGAAGGCAAGAAACGCACTCATGAGGCGGCCCTCCTCGGCCGCTGCCGATCATTCCACAACGAGCTTCAGCTCCTCGACGACCGGCCTCACCTGGGCGATCTGCGCTTTCAGCATCTTATCCATCTCCGCCGGCGTGTTGCCGGAGGGCTCGGCGCCGACGTCGGTCATGCGCTTGGCGATGTCGGGGCGCTTCACCGCTTCTGCCACCTGCTGCTGGATCCGGTTGACGATCGCGTCCGGCGTACCCTTCGGCGCGAGGAAGCCGTTCCAGCCCTGCAGCTCGAGATTGGGGAAGCCCATTTCGCGTGCGGTCGGCACGTCCGGCAGTGCCGCCGACTTGGTCGCAACCGCCATCGCCTTGAGCGAGCCGGAGCGCACATGCTGCAGCGAGCTCGACAACTGGTCGCCGCCGAAGTGGATGCGCCCCGCGAGCATGTCGGTGACCAGCGGCGCCGCGCCGCGGAACGGGATGTGATCCATCTTGATGCCGGCGTCGCGCTTGAGCACCTCGCCGCACAGATTCATGATGCTGCCCGGCCCGGTCGAGCCGTACAGCAGCGGCTTGTCGGCTTTCTTGGCGTAGTCGACGAACTCCTTGAGATTGTTCGCCGGCACATCTTTGGCCGCGAGGTAAAGGATCGGCACCCAGGCGCCGACCGACACGGTGACGAAATCGTCGAACGTGTGGCGCGCACGCTTCACGTACATCAGCGACGACGTGGTGGTGCTGAACGTGATGTTCCCAAACAGCAGCGTGTGTCCGTCGGGCGTCGCCTTGGCGACCTGATCGGCGCCGATCGAGCCGCCACCGCCGCCGACGTTCTCGACCACGAACGGCTGGCCCATCGTCTCGCTGAGGCGCTGCGCGATCAGCCGCGCCAGCATGTCGGTGGTGGCGCCGGCCGGAAACGGCACGACGATGCGAACGTTGCGGCTCGGGAATTGCGATTGCGCCAGCACTGCGGGAGCAAACAGCGCCGCGCCGCCGATTGCCGCCGCGCCTTTGAGGATTTCACGCCGGTTCTTGACTGCGTGTGTTTTGGCCATTTGCCGCTCCCTGAAGTTTTCTTGCATCGCCTCGATCGACTTTAGCGGCTAATCGCGATCCATGCGACCCAGCCAACGCTCCGCCTGCCGGTTGTTTAGAGACGTTCGGCGCCCGTCTTTCCCTTTTTCCGTTTCCCCGAATGAGGGGATGGAGCGCCGGGAGGCGCCAGGGCGGATCGCCGCCCTTAAGCGGCAGGCTGACGAGGCCTGCCGGGCGGACCTCACGGCCCGCCAACGCACTCACGGCGATATCCCCGTTACCGGGGATCGCCGCTTTCGGAGTGCGCGCGGCCAGTGACGCAGGCCGCTGCGCCTCCCGGCGCTCCACAGCGGCGTCCAATATGAGGGACACCGCGCCCCGTTCCGTCATCCAGCATCGCGATCGACGACGCCCTCGATTGAACGCGGCGCGCCCAATATGGGGCCAGATTCAAGACCGGGGATAAGTTTTTTAGAAGGAAATCTCGCCTTCTCCCGTCGTTCCGGGACCGCGCGAAGCGCGGGGCCCGGAATCCAGCGGCACGCATCTGCCGAACGTCTGGATTCCGGATTCGCTCGCTTTCGCTCGCGCCCCGGAATGACCAGCGCTCACACCACCATCATCACCGGATTTTCGATCAGCTTCTTGAACGCGCCGATCAGCTCGGCGCCGAGCGCGCCGTCGACCGCCCGGTGATCGCACGACAGCGTCACGCTCATCACATGCGCGGCCTCGATCTTGCCGTTGACGACGACGGCCCGCTCCTCGCCGGCGCCGACCGCAAGGATGGTGGCGTGCGGCGGATTGATCACCGCGGTGAAATCCTTGATGCCGTACATGCCGAGGTTGGACACCGCGGTGGTGCCGCCCTGGTACTCGTGTGGCTTGAGCTTGCGGGCGCGGGCGCGCGCGGCGAAATCCTTCATCTCGTTTGAGATTGCGGAGAGCGACTTGGTCTCGGCACTGCGCACGATCGGCGTGATCAGGCCCCCCGGCATCGCGACCGCGACACCGACGTCGGAATGCTTGTGCTTGAGCATGCCGGCTTCGGTCCAGCTTACGTTCGCGTCTGGGATGCGCTGCAAAGCGACCGCCAGCGCCTTGATGACGAAGTCGTTGACCGAGAGCCTATAGGCCGGCTTGCCGTCCTTGTCCTTCGGCGCCGACGCGTTGATCTCTTCGCGCGCCTGCAACAGATTGCCGATGTTGCAGTCCATCGTGAGATAGAAATGCGGGATGGTCTGCGTCGACTGGGTCAGGCGTTGCGCGATGGTGCGGCGCATGCCGTCGTGCGGCACGACCTCGTAGCTGCCGTCTTCGAACAGCGCGCGGATCTGCTGGTCCGACATCGACGGCGCGATCGCCGGAGCACCGCCGCCAGCCGCGGCGGCGACACCCGCCGCGGCGGGCCTCAATCCCTTGCCGGACTTCGCCGCATCGACGTCGCGCGCGATGACGCGGCCGTGCGGGCCGGAGCCGGCGATGCGCGACACGTCGATGCCGGCTTCCTTGGCGAGACGCCGCGCCAGCGGCGAAGCGAACGCGCGGTTGCCGTCGGTGCGGGCGGCCGGCGCGGGAGCCGCGGCAAGAGGTGGAGGAGCAGTGGCGGCAACTGGCTTTGGCGCCGCAGGAGCAGGCGCTGCGGCCGCCGATGCAGGTTTCGCCTGTTGCGGAGGGATGACAGGCCGCGATGCAGCGGCGGCCTTCACGTCCTCGCCTTCGTTCGCCAGCACGGCGATAACCTGATTGACCGGGACGTCCGCGGTGCCTTCGGCGACGACGATTTTCGCCAGCGTGCCCTCGTCGACCGCCTCGACCTCCATGGTGGCCTTGTCGGTCTCGATCTCGGCGATGATGTCGCCCGGCTTGACCTTGTCGCCCTCCTTCTTGAGCCACTTGGCGAGGTTGCCCTTCTCCATCGTAGGCGACAGTGCAGGCATGAGGATGTTGGTAGGCATGTCAGTGGCCTTGCGGCTTAGGCTTGGTCGTGCCGCGGTCTGTCGGCCGCGCGATCTCAGAACTCGAACATTTCGACGATCCGCGCCATCGCCTCGTCCTCGCCACAGACTCCCTCTTGCGCAAATGTCCGTGCCGCATGGCGCGCGATATCGACGAGCATCAACCCCCACATATCCGGCTCTTCGAATGCGCGCAGGAATGCAATCGACAACCGGCCGTCGACGACGAAGGCACGCAGCACCTCGGCGGCCTCGTCGCGCCCGACCACTTCCGGAGGAAGTGACAATTCCTTTGGTGTGCCACTCATGATCACGCCAACATATCCGGCTACCGGTAGCAGACGGCTTTCGCCGCCTCGACGACTTCGGCGACGGACGGCAACGCAAGCTTTTCGAGATTGGCGGCGTAAGGCATCGGCACGTCCTTGCCGGACACCCGCGTCGGCGGCGCATCGAGATAGTCGAACGCCTCGGTCATTACGCGCGCCGCGACCTCGGCGCCGATGCCGCATTGCGGCCAGCCCTCCTCGACCGTCACCACGCGCCCGGTCTTCTTCACCGACGCGATGACCGTGTCTGAATCCATCGGGCGCAGCGTGCGAAGGTCGATCACCTCGGCGTCGATGCCCTGTTTGGCGAGTTCGTCCGCGGCCTTGAGCGCATAGATCATGCCGATCGAGAAAGCGACGACGGTGACGTCGTTTCCGGCGCGCGCAATGCGCGCCTTGCCGATCGGCAGCACGAAATCGTCGAGCTTGGGAACCGGCCCGCTCTGGCCGTAGAGGATTTCATTTTCGAGGAAAATCACCGGATTGGGATTGCGGATCGCTGCCTTGAGGAGGCCCTTGGCGTCGGCCGCGTTTGAAGGGGCAATCACCGTCAGTCCCGGAATGTGCGAGTACCAAGCGGAGTAATCCTGGCTATGCTGGGCGGCGACGCGGGCGGCGGCGCCGTTGGGGCCGCGGAACACCACCGACGATTTCATCTGGCCGCCGGACATGTAGAGCGTCTTCGCCGCCGAATTGATGATCTGGTCGATTGCCTGCATGGCGAAGTTGAATGTCATGAACTCCACGATAGGCTTGAGACCGGCGAGCGCGGCGCCGACGCCGAGGCCCGCGAAGCCGTGCTCGGTGATCGGCGTATCGACCACGCGCTGCGGGCCGAACTCCTGCAATAGGCCCTGCGTGACCTTGTAGGCGCCCTGATACTCGGCGACCTCCTCGCCCATCACGAAGACGTCCTTGTCGCGGCGCATCTCCTCGGCCATGGCGTCGCGCAACGCTTCGCGCATGGTGACGGTGACCATCTCGGTGCCTTCCGGGACTTCCGGAAGCTCGATGGTGTCGGGTTTGGGCAGCGGCGAAGCCTGTGCCTTCGGCGATTTGACCGCGCCGGTCTCCTCGACGCGCGGCTCGGATTCCTCGACGTGCTGACGTGTCGCCGGATCGGGCGCCTGCGGCCTGCGCGTCGGGGCGCCCTTGATGTCGGAGGCCTTCTCGCCCTCGCCCAGGATCACCGCGATCGGCGTGTTGACCGCAACGTCCGCGGTGCCTTCCGGAATCAAAATCTTGCCGAGCGTGCCCTCGTCGACCGCTTCGACCTCCATGGTCGCTTTGTCGGTCTCGATCTCGGCGATGACGTCGCCGGCCTTGACCGTGTCGCCCTCGTTCTTGAGCCACTTGGCGAGGTTGCCCTTCTCCATTGTGGGAGACAGCGCGGGCATCAGCACTTCAATGGGCATGGACGCAAAACCTTCTACGCTCTTTGTTTGAGCATGATCTTGTCCGACCTGCCTTCGCCCGCCGAAGCATCAAGCCAAATGATAGCCCGTGCGAGGGCTTCGCGCAGGCGGGAAACCGGTGTCCACTTTTCGGGATCATGCTCAGCGCGACAAGCGTGACAAATTGACCGACAGCGAAAACGCCGCGGCCGCGATCATTAGGCAGGTGAAAAACGCGACCAGCGCCTTGTTGACGTTGGACGAATAGACCGCGGCTTGCCCCGACATCTGCCGCGAGGCGAACAGCCAGGCGAACGCCGCGCGCCACATCAGCTTGCGGTCGCCTTCGCTGGAAAGGGCGCGGAGCGTGCGCGCGTAGTTCACCGCGCCGAACACCCAGCTCGCAACCGCGCCGATCAGCGCCATGACGGCCACGATGGTTGCGAGGGTCGACATGCGCCGTCATCGCACCACGTCGGTGTAGAGCTCTGACGGATCGGGCTCGGGATCGTTGGTGGCGAACTCGGCCGCCTCGTTGACGGCGTCACGCACCTTGGCGTCGATTTTTTTAATCTCGTCCTCGCTCGCCCATTTGCGCTCGATGATGCGGCGGCGCACCTGCTCGATCGGATCGTTTTCGGTGCGTACCTTCTCGACCTCCTCGCGGGTGCGGTATTTCGCCGGGTCCGACATGGAGTGGCCGCGATAGCGGTAGGTCATCATCTCCAGGATAATCGGGCCGTTGCCCTCGCGGCACCAGCCGACCGCCTTCTCCGCCGCGGCCTTGACCGCGCGCACGTCCATGCCGTCGACCTGCTCGCCGGGGATGTCGTGGGACAGCCCGCGGTTCGCAAGCTTCGTGGTGGCCGACGAGCGGGCGATCGAGGTGCCCATGGCGTACTGGTTGTTCTCGATGATGTAGACCACCGGCAGTTTCCAGAGCTTCGCCATGTTGAAGCTCTCGTAGACTTGGCCCTGGTTGGCTGCGCCGTCGCCGAAATAGGTCAGCGAGACGTTGTCGTTGCCGCGATACTTGTTGGCGAAGGCAAGGCCGGTGCCGAGCGGGACTTGCGCCGCGACGATGCCGTGGCCGCCGAAGAAGCCCTTCTCGGCGGAGAACATGTGCATCGAGCCGCCTTTCCCCTTGGAGTAGCCGTGGGTGCGGCCGGTCAGTTCCGCCATGACGCCCTTGGGGTCCATGCCGCATGCCAGCATGTGGCCATGGTCGCGGTAGCCGGTGATGACCTGATCGCCCGGCTTGAGCGCCATCTGCATGCCGACCACGACAGCCTCCTGGCCGATGTAGAGATGGCAGAACCCGCCGATCAGGCCCATGCCGTACATCTGCCCGGCCTTCTCCTCGAACCGCCGGATCAGCAGCATGTCCTGGTAGGCGGCGATCTGCCGGTCCTTGGGGAGCTCCGGTGCGGCGGCTCCGTTCCCCGCCGGGATGGCGGACGGGAGCCGCTCTGCCTTGTCCTTGGCAACGGCCATGGTGCTCCTCGGGCGAAAGCGCCGCCGGACGGCGGCCTTGAATCCTTAGCGTATATCGTTGCGCGGCGAAAGCGTGCGGGGTTCCCGCACGCACAGCCTTCGCGGCGCACAAGCCGCTGTGTTCGCAAGGAAAATGGGAACGATCGCCGGCGATGCAAGCCGCGTATTCGGTTCGCTCAGGGCCGCTTCAGGATCAGCGTGAGTTCGCGGCGGTTCAGATAGCCGAGCACCGCCCGCGCTCGCTCGTCCAGCGTGTCGGGATCGATGCTCTCTGACTTGAGCAGCGCCACCTTCCGCTGCCATTCGGCCCGCTCGCGCTTGAGGCGGTCGAGTTCCTCGCTCAACGCTGCGTACTGCTGGTCGAGATCCTGCTTGGCGCGAAGGCCGTGGTTTCCGGTGTAGGCGTTCACGCCGAAGTAGCCGATGAACAGCGCCGCGCCGACATAGAGGCCAAGCGTGGTCAGGAAGGATCGGAGCCGGCGACGGATCACCATGCCGGCAAGATGCCGTGCGCCGCGT
>CAWFCM010000016.1:0-25086 GCA_963814215.1 uncultured Alphaproteobacteria bacterium
CCCCCGCAAAACGCACCACGAGTCACGCGGCGCGGCCTGCAGCCGTTCCTGCGCGGCATCCTCGATCCACGCACGTCAGTGCCCCTGCTTGCCTCGCCGGGCGATACTGCCGACGATGGCGGCTCGCGACACCGACTGCCTCCCAGGGAAAGCACCATGGTGACGACGAACCGCACGATCGGCTTGCGCCTTCGCGAGCTCCGCACCCAGCGGGGGCTGACGCAGGCGAAACTGGCCAGCCGGCTCGGCGTCTCGGCCGGAGCGCTCCGGCATTGGGAGCACGGCCGCAGCGCGCCAAACGTTGTGCAGATCATGAAGGCGGCGAAGGCGCTCGGCATTGAGCCCGGCGCCTTGCTGGAGCGGCGCTAGGGCGCGCTGGCAATTGCCCATATAGGAAACTCACGGCCTGCACCGTGCTACCGTGCCGTAATGGCCTAAGTTGCGCGACGTGGCATCCAATGGATCAAGAACAAGAAGCCGCCATGCAGGTGCTGCGTGAGGCAGGCTTTGTGCCAGACGGACGGGCTTGGGGGCGGCGGCGGTTTGTGAAGCCCGGCACCAAACGCAAAGCCACGGTTGGGAAAGACAAAACGTGCTTTTACGATGTGCCTGCGTGGGGAAAAATGCGGATGAAAGCCATGGTCCCTACGCCCAACCTCGAACGCACTAGGCTTGTTGCATTTGGTGAGTGACCGCGCCCTTGCGGTGCGGCCGGCGCCGGCGCAATAGGGAAGCCCCGCGGCAGGGACACCACCGCGGGGCTCGCAGCCACAGCTTACTCGTTGTCATCAATCGGAAACGGCAATTGTGGTTCGTTGTCGTTCGCCGGCCTGCGGTAGTGGATTGTGCGGTGACACGGCGAGCACACCGGCAACAAGTCAGCCGCCATTTCGTTGAACACGCGCTCGTAGGTCAGGTGGTGAACTTCGGTCGCCGGGCGCTCACCGCAGCGTTGGCAAACATGGTTGGCACGCGCCATCGCCTCGTTGCGCTTCGCACGCCAAAAATTAGTCCCAAGATACCACTCGTACGCAGTCTGTCGCTTGAGCATAAAAAATCCTCCTGGGAAAATTCCCGGAGGCATGGTGGGAACTAAGATCCCCGTAGGGCTGTGCCGTCAAATTCTTTCACTGCCGTTTCCGGCAGTGAAACCGGATTGACATTTCGGCGACTCCCGAATTCGTCGGAGTCGAAACCGCAAAAACAGGCCAAAACGCGAGAGTGACAAGTGGGCACTAAAGCCGACGCCGCACCTCGTCCTTAAACCCTTGCTAGATATGCCGGGCGCAGAGCGTTGAAATCACCGGTATTTTTCCGCCGTCGCGTGACCCACAGAATTCATTGTCCATTTGGGCAGTTTCACTCCCGCTTCCGGGAGTGAAACCCCGGGATAAATCAACCCACCGTCTAAGCCGCGCTAGCGTTGGCGGCGATTCCATCGGGGCTTGCGGTGCCGGCCGGAACCGGCGCAATAGCGCCAGCGGCGACGCAAGACCGCAGGCACCGGTCGGCGCCCGCCAGCCGCGCGCCGACGAGAGGCCGGTCATCATCCCAAGAGACGAGTCCGATATCAGGATCGAACAGATCAACCGCGAGGCGAACCGGCGCTTGCGTGGGATCTGCCGCGACTGTTGAGGGCCGAACCGCACTCCGCCTGGTGCGGCGCCTAGCACAACACTTGCGCGCCGCCGCCGCGCAGGCCTCTTCGGGCCTTGAAGATCGTCCCATGGCGCCCGCAGACAACAGCTTCCGGCCCTCCCGGCTGGGGTTATATGTCCGGTATCCGGATACACAACGCGCTGCGCCCCATCGCCGCGCAGGCAGAGAAACCCCGCCGCCGGACTCGACTCCGGGGCACCCGAAGCACAATCTGACAGATCACCGACAGCGGACCTTGCGTCAGGCGCCGGTGGCTGAGAGACGCAACCGCGCTCCCGCCTGAGAAGGGAGCTGCGTGACAAATGACCGCCACCATCATTTCGTTCTTGGACGGCGCAGTTTTCGATCCTCCGCACGTCGAAGCAATGGGCCTAGCCTTCGACAACGTAACCGAGGCTCTGGATGGCAAGGGCCAGTCGCGCGTCGTGCGCGAGGTCATCGCCACGAAAATTATTGCTATCGCAAAAACCGGCGAGCGTGATCCGAAGAAGCTTTACGACGGTACGATGAAGGCACTCGGCGTGAGGCTGCCGTAGCCGTATCACGCGCGTTTCCCTTGCGCGCCGCCGTAGCGCGGGCATAGAAAAGGCCCGCGCGGGTTTGCCGCCGCGCGAGCCTCTGCCTGCCTTTCAAGATCGTCGCCAACCCGCCGGAGCCGCCACCCTAACAGGGACGCTCCGCATGCGCATCCTCCGTCGAGCCGTCTATTGGAAAGACGGCCAGCCCATCACGCTCGCCTTTGTCTCAGGCATCGACAGCCATCCCGAAGTGGCCGACGACACGCCGCCACCAACGCCGGCGCCCAAGCCCAAGGCGGAGCCCAGCGGGCCGGCACTGACCGAAAGGCTTATCAGCCAAGTTTTAGGCCGCCCGCGCCGTCCGACCGCGCAGCAAGTGGAAGGCGAGCGCATCATGCGACGGATCGAACGGCAGGGCTTTTAGAAGGTTCGCAGGGGCGCGGAGCGGATCGCCGCGTACCTCAACGCGCGCGGTGTGGCGGTGCGCTAACCCTTCGGCGTCTGTCCGGCCAGGTTCGCGAGCGCCTCGCTCACCAAGTTGAGGCCGTCAAGGTACCAGCTGCCCTCGAGGTCCTCCTCCCCTGCGTCATCAATGATGAAATTCACCAACGCCCGGCAGCCAGCGAGCGTCGTGGGCTTGGTCGCGAACAGCGCTTCGCCAGATGCGCTGAGCTCGTCCTCGGCGGCGGCGGCAAAGCGCGTCGCCTCAAGCGCGGTGCATGCACGGCGGTACCGGCTGATCGCAGCGAAGATGGGGTCAGCCGGGAGCGCAGCGGCCTGTTCGGTTTTCAGAGCAAAGTGAGGGTGAGCCATCGGGCATGTCCTCGTTTGGGCGGGCTTCCGCGCTTCCCCGGTTTGTGAAAGCGTCAGAGGCCCTCAACTCACGAAGATCGAGACGAGCCTGCGGCAACGCAGCGCCCGGCCCGTTAACAAAATGTTAAGAAGGCATAGGCGGGCCCGGGACCGGCTTTTCTATCAGGCAACGGTGCTGAGGATCGAGCGCGAGCGAGCGTCACCTCAGGGGCGGAAGGTGAACCGGCTGCTCGGTCCAATTAGGCCGCACGTCGGCACCCCTGGCTCCGCAGGCTTTGCAAAGCATGCGCGGGCCGAACAATGTCACGGCCCAACTGCCATCGTAGCCGTCCATATTGACCACGCGCGCAACCTGGCATTTCAGGCAGGTCACCCGCAGACTGCGGATGCCATTTGCGCGCATGTTGGCGAGGTCCATTGGCGGACCTGACGGTTTCTTCTGTGCCATGCGGCCAGCCCTAGCCGCGCCGCGCCGGGCTCGGCAATTGCCATACAGGAAACTCAGCCGCCGGGAACGGCGTTAATCCAATGTCGAAAGGGCCACGCTTCTCGACGCACCGGCCCTTCGATGGAGGCCCCGGTCCCCTCCTGCCCCCCAGCCCCCGACCGGGGCCTTCCTATGCGCGGCGGGGAGCGGCGTTAAGACAACGTCGATTGGCGTTTTCAGATATGCGCGATTGGCTCGTGCCAATGGGGATCTCGTTGTTGCCGCTTGGCATCCTGGCCCTGTTCGCCTTGGCGTTGCTTGGTGTGCCGCCAGATTAGCTGCGCGTGCAGGAAGGCGGCTGAACCCGTCTGCGTCACCGGAAAGGTCAGCGTAATTTACTCAATTGAGTAGCTCACTCTTTTGTTGCGTCATGTCGGCTACCGGACTTGGCATTCCACGCCAGCAAATTTAATTTTTGCAACCGAGGAGTTGCCACAGCGGAAACTCTCGTGCGCATCATCGACATGCTTTAGGGAGGAAACTATGCGACATTTTTTTTGCGATGCGGCGGTCGCGCGTCGAGCCTAACATCAGACGTCCACACTTGGCGTCGCCCACGGCCGCACGTTTCGGTCGTTTTTCTTGAACGACGCAACGCGATCGCGATAGCTCTCTGTCACGGCGATATCGTCCCAGCCGTTGAGGAGGCGCGTGCGGCGGACCGGATCGATCGAAAAGTCGTAATTTCTGTTGCCGCATACGATGGTTTGCTGTTCGAGGTCGACGGTGAACTGCAACTCAGGCGCCCGGTTCAGCGAATCCATGATCTCGGCAGCTTCCTCGTCGGTGACGATCGCGGTCAGCAGACCGTTCTGGAGCGCATTGCTGGAAAAAATGTCGCCGAAGGAAGGCGCGATCACGCACCGGATCCCGTAGTCATGGAGCGCATAGACCGCGGCCTCGCGCGATGAGCCACAGCCAAAGTTTCGCGCACCGACGACGATTTTTGCGTTTCGCCATGCGGGCTTGTTGATCGGGAAGTCCGGCTTTTCCAGGCCCTCGGCATCGAACCGCAGATCCTGGAACAGCACCTTCCCAAGGCCCATGGCGCGGGTCCATTTCAGATAGCGGGCCGGCAAGATCTGGTCGGTGTTGAGATTGGCTTGACCGATCGGACACGCCGTTGCCGTTAGCCTGGTGAATTTGTCCATGATCTAGACCTTCCGGTCAGCCAGCAGCGGCCGCACATCTGCAAGGTGGCCGGCGACCGCCGCTGCCGCCACCATCGCAGGCGACATCAGATGGGTGCGCGCGCCGGGACCCTGCCGGCCGCGGAAATTGCGGTTCGTTGTCGACGCACAGCGTTCGCCCGGCGCGACCAGATCGCCATTGATGCCGACACACATCGAGCAGCCTGACTCGCCCCATTCGAGGCCGGCGTCCCGGAAAATGCGATCGAGTCCCTCCTGTTCAGCTTGATCCTTGACCAAAGAGGATCCCGGAGACACCAATCCAGGGACCTTGCTGGTGCGACCGGCGAGGACCGCGGCGGCCGCTCTCAGATCCTCGATGCGGGAGTTGGTGCAGGAGCCGATAAACACCCGGTCGATGGCAATGTCGGTGAGGCGCCTGCCGGGCGCGATCCCCATGTAGTCGAGTGCGTCGCGCAGGTATTGAGCACGACGCTCATCCGTCTCGCGCGCGGGGTCGGGCGTGCTGGCATCGATCGGCAGCGCGTCTTCGGGGCTCGTGCCCCAGGTGACGATCGGCGCGATGTCTTTTGCATTGAGGCTGACATCCCGGTCGAACGGCGCATCGCGATCCGTCACAAGCGCGCTCCACGCAGCAGCAGCCTTGTCGAAGTCGATACCCTTGGGGGCATATGGACGGCCTTTGACATAGGCGTAGGTCGTCTCGTCGGGCGCGACCATGCCGCAGCGTGCGCCCGCCTCGATCGACATGTTGCAGAGCGTCAACCGTCCCTCGATCGACAATGCTCGGATCGCGGAGCCCGCGAATTCAATGGCGTGCTGGGTCGCGCCGTCGGCGCCAATGTGTGCGATAATCGCAAGCACGATGTCCTTGGCTCCGACACCCGGGGCAGCGCGGCCGTCCACAGTGATCCGCATGCTTGGCGGCTTCTTCTGCCAGATCGTCTGAGTCATCAGGACATGTGCCACCTCCGACGCGCCGATGCCGAAAGCGTAAGCGCCGAGCGCTCCGTGGGTCGAAGTGTGGCTATCCCCGCAAACGATCAGCAGGCCAGGAAGCGTCATGCCCTGCTCCGGGCCGACCACATGCACGATGCCTTGCCGGGGGTCGTCGAGGCCGAACAGTTTCACGCCGTGCTTTGCCGTATTCTCCTCGACCTGACGGACCATGCGTGCGATTTCGGGATTGGCGATCTTGAGCCGCGACCCGCGGGTCGGAACGTAATGATCGGCCACGCCAAAGGTCAGACCGGGCTCCGCGACTTTCATGCTGCGGTCCGCCAGCCGGTTGAAGGCGTGAAACGAACCCTCGTGGACATAATGCCGATCCACCCACAGCAGCGATTGGCCATCCTCACGGCAAACGATCTCGTGGGCGGCCCAAAGCTTGTCGATCAGGGTCTGCGGACGGCTCATAAATCACGCGCACGATGGGTCGATTGGGCTAATATAGAATGGGATGCGGACCGATGTTAGCCGCTGCCGCGCGTTAGGGAGGAACGAATGTCTCGCCAATTTCTTGCTGTCAGCCGCCGCCGGTTTCTGCAATCCACCGCGCTCGGAGCGGCCGCGACGGCTGCTGGGGTTTTGCATGCGCCCGCCGTGCTGCGCGCGCAAGGCGCTTCGATCAAGATCGGCGTGCTGCACCCGGTGTCGGGGGCGTTGTCTTATTCGGGCCAGCAAGGCCGGATCGGCGCGCAGATGGCGATCGATGAGATCAACGCTACCGGTGGCATCAAATCATTGCGAGGGGCCAAGATCGAACCGGTTCTCGGCGATGCCCAATCGACGCCGGAAGGCGGCAACGCCGAAGTCGAGAAGATGAACGGCGCCGGCGTCGCTGCAATTGTAGGCGGCTACGCCAGCGGCATCTGTCTCGCCGCCAGCCAGACCGCGGCACGCTACGACCTGCCCTACATTGTCGACGTCGGCGTGGTGGATAGCATCGTGACTCGCGGCCTGAAAAACACCTTCCGCTTCGGCCCCGGCTTCGGCGTCATCGCCAAGACCGCGCTCGACAATCTGGTCACGATCAACGACCAGGGCGGTAAGGCTGCGAAGACGGTGATGATTGTGCACGAGGATTCTGCATTCGGCGCGGGCCTCGCCAAGCTTCTCAACACGCAGCTGCCCGAGCGCGGCTTCCAGGTTCTGGAAACCATTTCGCACCCGACGCCAACCCGCGACTTCAACAACGTCGTGCTCAAGATCAAGGCACAGAATCCCGATCTCGTCATTCCGGCCAACTACTACAACGAATACGTCCTGCTTGCGCGCACCATGCAGCAGCAACGTGTGCGGCCGAAAGGCATCTACTCGGTGCTCGGCGGCGCGGCGTCGTCCTACAAATTCGTCAAGGAATTCCCCGAGGCCGCGCAATACATCATGGATTGCAATCACTGGTTCGATCCGAAGAACGCCAAGGCCCTGGAGCTCAAGAGGAAGATCGACGCCAAGGGCGAGTTCTACACCTACGAAGTCTATATGAACTACTCATGCATTCTGCTGCTGGCCGACGCACTGGAGCGCGCCGCTAGCGCCGACCGTGCGAAGATCATCAGCGCCCTCGAAAGCTCGACCTTCGCCGGGCATCTGATGCCCTACGGCCCAACCAAGTTCGTCAACGGCCAGAACCAGGGCGCTGCGCCGGTGAACACCCAGGTTGTTGGCAACGACATCCAGGTGATTTTCCCGGCGGCCTTCGCGTCGGCTAAGGCGGTGTTCCCCATGCCGCCGGCCTGATCTGGCGAGCGAGCGGTCAACAGCCCGCCCTGCCTGGCAGTCCGCCGATGTCATCAGTCATCCTTGTTCCGGCGGTGCTCAACGGACTGATGACCGGCGCCGTGTACGCGCTCATCGCGCTCGGGCTTACGCTGATCTACGGTGTGCTGCACATCATCAACTTTGCGCACGGCGCATTGCTGACCCTTGCGATGTTTGCTGCGTTTTTTGCTTATCAGTGGCTCAAGCTCGATCCCTACGTCGCCGCTGTCCTGCTGACGCCACTGTTTTTTCTGCTCGGTTACGGATTGCAACGCTTCATCATCGGACCGGCGGCGCACGGCGAAGACCGGAACATCCTGCTGGTCACGCTCGGCCTTGCCGTCGTGATCGAGAATGCGCTGCTTTACGCATTTCGCGCCGACACGCGCACCATCAACCTGCCCTATGCGTTCAATGTGGTTGAAGTTGGCAACACTTTTCTCGCCGTTCCGCGCGTCATCGCTTTCGTCGTGGTCATGGTCGTGGCGCTCGGCCTTTGGCTCATCATGGCCTGGACTGACATCGGCAAGGCGATCCGCGCGGTAGCGAAGGAGAAGCTCGGAGCGGAGCTGTCAGGCATCGACGTCGCGCATGTCTATGCGACGACGTTCGGTCTCGGAACCGCGTGCCTCGCGATTGCCGCCTGCCTGCTGATCCCGACGTATTACGTCAATCCGAGTGCCGGAAACGCGTTCGTGCTGATCGCATTTACGATCGTTGTGCTTGGCGGGATGGGCTCGGTTACCGGGGCGCTGCTTGGCGGGCTGTTTGTTGGGGTCGTCGAAAGCGTTTCCGGTCTGTACCTCGGGGAATCCCTGGGCCAGATCGGCATCTTCGTCATGTTCATCATGGTCCTGCTGTTCCGGCCGAGCGGTTTGTTCGGGGAACGCACGTGAAGGGCCTCGCACCTATCCTCATCACCGTGGCCGCGCTGGCCACCGTTCCATTGATGACGTCGTCGAACGTCGTACTCAATTTTCTGGTCATGGCGCTGCTGATCGCCCTCGTCGGGCAAGGCTGGAACTTACTGGGCGGCTACGGGGGGCAATACTCGTTCGGCCACGCAGCGTTTTTCGGCACCGGCTGCTACGTCACCGCCATTCTTCAAGTGCGCTACGGCGTCAACGCCTGGTTGGGATTTGTCATCGGTGTCGCGGCAGGCGCTTTGGTCGGCGCTATCATCGGCGTACTCAGCTTCCGCTCTGGGCTGAGGGGCTCGTACTTCGCACTCGTCACGCTGGCGTTCGCCGAGGTGCTGCGAATTATCGCAAGTGTCGCTCCGATCACCGGGGCTGGTGTCGGAACGCTCATAAAGCTTGACCTTCGTCCCGAGGCTTTCCAGTTCCAGAGTCGCGCGCCGTTCTACTGGATTATCCTGGCTTTGGTCGGCGCATCGCTTATTATCGTTCGTGTCATCGAAGACAGCCGCTTCGGCGCCTACCTGATCGCGGTGCGCGAGAATGAGGACGCAGCCAAGGCGCTCGGCGTCGATGCGACGACCGTCAAGCTGTGGGCGATGATCGCCTCCGCGGCGATCACGGCTGCCGCCGGCTGTTTTTACGCTCAATATTTTCTGTTCATCGATGCGGGCATTGCCTACGGAGCGTGGATCTCGGTCGAGGCGCTGCTTGCTCCGATCATCGGCGGCATCGGTACCGTGTTTGGCCCATTGCTCGGCGCTCTGGTCGTGAAGACGCTCGGCGAGGTCGCCAAGCACTTGACCGGCGGCGCGCCGGGGCTCGATCTCGTCATCTATGGCAGTGTCCTCATTTTGGTGGTCGCACTGGCACCGCGCGGCATCACGGGAATGGTTACCGATCTTCGTCGCGGTTTCCGGCGAACGGAGCCAGCCAGACCGACGCCGGAGCGCGGCCATGACTGAACCGCTACTCCAAGTCGAACAGGTCTCAAAGCGGTTCGGCGGTTTGCTTGCCGTGAATCAGGCGTCATTCACGGCGCCGGCAGGCCGCATCACCGCGCTGATCGGACCGAACGGTGCGGGCAAGACGACGCTCTTTTCGATTGTTACCGGTTTCCTGCCGCCGAGCGACGGTCGCGTCGTCTACGATGGCACCGACATCACGAACGAGCCGCCGCACCGCCTAGCGCGCCGTGGCATCGCGCGCACCTTCCAGATCGTGCAACCGTTTTTGGGCCTGACCGTTCGCGAGAACATTGCTGTCGGTTCGCACCTCTCCCGCTCCGCCCGTGCCGATGCACTGATGGCAGCGGGGGACGTGGCCCGCGCAGTCGGCCTCGGCGAAATGCTCGACCATCCGGCTGCCGCGCTGACCGTGGCCGGCCGCAAGCGGTTGGAGCTTGCCCGCGCACTGGCGATCGAGCCCCGCCTCCTGCTGCTGGACGAAGTTTTGGCGGGCCTCAATCCGTCCGAGATCCGTGACACGGTGCCGGTCATTCGTGACGTAGTGGCGCGCGGGATTACCATCGTCATGATCGAGCACGTCATGCAGGCAGTAATGAGCCTCGCGGAAAACGTGTTCGTCCTATCGGAGGGAAGCATCATCGCGGAGGGATCGCCGCAAACAATCGCGGCAAATCCCCGCGTTGTGGAAGCCTACCTCGGCAAAGGCGCGGCCAGCCGGATGGCGGCCCCGGGAGCCGCCCATGGCTGAGGCCCTTCTCGCTGTCAGCGGCCTTCGCACCGGCTATGGCGCAACCGAAATCCTGCGCGGTGTCGATCTCACAGTGGGTCAAGGCGAAATCGTGGCCGTTCTTGGATCGAACGGGACCGGAAAGTCGACCTTGAACAGGACCATCTCCGGCGTGATGCGCGCGTGGCAGGGCACAATCCACTTTCAGAACGAGGCGATCGAGCGCCAGTCGCCGTCCGGCATCGTTGCACGCGGCTTGATCCATGTGCCGGAAGGCCGGCGCATCTTTCCAAACCTGACGGTGCGCGAAAATCTGGACCTTGGGGCGTATCGCCGGGCGCGTGCACGCCGGACCCACAATCGAAATCGGGTGTACTCGATCTTCCCGCGGCTTGCGGAACGGCAGCGGCAATATGCGGGGACATTGTCCGGGGGCGAACAACAGATGCTCGCCATCGGGCGCGGGCTGATGGCCGAGCCCAGGCTTCTGATCCTGGATGAACCCTCGCTCGGCCTCTCTCCCCTCCTCGTCGAGGAATTATTTGCGCTGATCAAGGCGATCAACGCGGAAGGCCTCGCCTTACTTCTCGTCGAACAGAATGTAGTGCAAAGCCTTGAGATGGCGCGGCGCGCCTATATCCTCGACAATGGCATGTTCGTGCTGCAAGGAAGCGCGTCCGATATCCGAAACGACCCCAATCTCAAGCGCGCCTATCTCGGGATGTGACAATGGTTGAAACGTTGCGCGCCCGCCTCGCCCGAAAGCCGATCGTGGTCGCGCCCGGAGTCTATGATGCCTTCAGCGCGCTGGTTGCATCCCAGGCGGGCTTTGGTGCGCTTTATGTGTCCGGCGCCGCGATCGCCTACACCCGCCTCGGCCGGCCGGACATCGGCCTGGTCAGCATGACCGAGGTCGTCCAGACCCTGGCCCTGATCCGTGACCGCACCGATGGCGATCTGGTCGTCGATGCTGATACGGGATACGGCAACGCGCTCAATGTCGCCCGCACGATCCGCTCGTTCGAGCGGGCCGGCGCCAACGCGATCCAGCTCGAGGATCAGGATTTCCCAAAGCGTTGCGGCCATCTCGACGGCAAGGTCCTGGTCGCGGCCGACGAAATGTGTGGCAAGATCCGTGCTGCCGTCGATGCGCGCCAATCCCGCGAAACACTGATCATCGCGCGCACGGACGCTGTCGCCGTGGAGGGCTTCGACCACGCCATTGAACGCGCAATCCACTACCGCGAAGCTGGCGCCGACATGCTTTTTGTCGAGGCGCCTAAGGTGCGCGGCGATGTCGTCCGCATCGTCACGGAATTGGGAGGAAGTCTGCCGCTGATTGCAAACATGGTCGAAGGTGGCAAGACGCCGCCGCTGTCTGCAACAGAATTGGAGGCTATTGGCTTCTCCCTAGTTATCTTCCCCGGCGGAATTGTGCGCGCGCTTGGCCACATGTCGCGCGAATACTACGGTTCGCTTGCGTCGCACGGAACGACGGAGCCATTCCGCTCTCGAATGCTTGATTTCGACGGCCTCAACGAACTCATCGGCACGCCAGAGATGGTGAGACTTGGGAAACGGTATGAACCGCAGAAATAGTTCACGGAGATCGCGCGGTACCGCAGTGCTGCGCCGAGGCAGCATCATTGCTTGGGCTATCGCCGCCGCGTGCATTGTCCTGCAGGCTCATCAGCAGTCCAACGCGGACGATTACCCGTCGCGGTCCATCAAGATGCTGGTTGGAGCACCGCCAGGTGGCACCACGGACACCATCGCGCGCACAATCGCGGAGTTGTTGACCGCGGCGTTGAAGCAACCGGTTCTGGTTGAGAACCGCGCCGGCGCCGGCGGCAATCTGGCGGCCGATGCGGTTGCCAAATCCGCTCCCGACGGCCACACGCTGCTGATGAGTTTCAGCAGTCACACGATCAATGCGACCCTGTACGCCAAGCTGCCTTTTGATCCGGTGGCCGATTTCACTCCGATCTCCATGATTGCAACGGTGCCAAGTCTTCTGGTCGGCAATCCAAAATTACCCGCGCGCGATCTCAAGTCCCTCATCGAGCTGGCCAAGGCAAAACCCGGCCAGTTGACGATCGCGCTCGGCGGCTTGGGATCTTCGCTGCATCTTGCCGGCGAGCAGCTCAAAATGATGTCAGGAATTCGCCTGCTCAACGTTCCCTACAAAGGGACGTCGCCGGCGCTGACAGACGTACTTGGAGGACAAGTCGATCTCATGTTCATTAGCATGGTGACCGGCACGTCGCAGGTTCGCGCCGGGAACTTGCGGGCCTACGGCGTGACAAGCGCCAAAAGGCACCCTGCATTTCCGGATCTGCCGGCGATTGGAGAGATGGTCCCGGGCTTTGAATCGAGCGCGTGGTTCGGTGTTTTCGGGGCGGCCAAGCTTCCGGCCGCCATCGTCGACAAGCTGAACACCGTGATCGTTTCGGCGCTCAACAATCCGAAGATACGCGAGCAGCTCAACAACGAAGGCGCATCGGTGGTCGGCAACACACCGGGCGAGTTCGCCGCGTTCGTGCGCGATGACATCAAGCGGTGGGCGCCGATCGTCAAGCAATCCGGTGAAGTTTTCAATTAGAACGGCCGAGCGCCGGAAGGGGTAGCATGGAAAAGACGTTTGATCTCGTCATCAAGAATGCCCGGGTGGTGCGGCCCAACAAGACCTCGGTGGACTGCCTCGATGTCGCGATCAAGGGTGGAAAGATTGTCCGCCTCGCACCCGAAATAGCGGCCGACAGTGCACGCGAGATTTTCGACGCCAAGAATCGCCTGGCGTTTCCGGGCTGCGTCGACGCCCACATGCACATCGGCATCTATGCGCCGCTCGCGCAGGACGCCGTTTCGGAGAGCAAGGCTGCGGCGATGGGTGGCGTGACCTCGAGTCTGAACTACATCCGGACAGGACACTACTATTTGAACCGCGGCGGGCCGTACCGCACCTTCATGCCGGAGGTCTTCAAGCAATCGGCGGGTCGCTTCTGGGTTGACTACGGCTATCACGTCGCGCCGATCGAAGCCGCGCATATCGACGAAATGGAGCATCTCGCCGTCGACCATGGCGTGACGTCGTTTAAGATATTCATGTTCTACGGCGGCTACGGCCTACACGGCCGCTCCGACAAGCAGAACGAATTTCTCATGATCGGGCCTGATGAACGCTACGACATCGCGCATTTTGAATTCATCATGCGATCTGCGCAGCGGCTGATGGGAAAGTACCCGGATCGGGCCGGCCACATCAGCGTCAGCCTGCATTGCGAACTGGCCGACATTCTCAATGCCTACACCAAGATCGTCGAGCGCGAGGGCAAGCTGACCGGGCTCGAAGCGTATAGCGCCGCGCGGCCCCCGCATTCCGAGGGGCTGGCGATCTGGATCGCTTCTTACCTCGCCAATGAAACGAACTGCGTGAACATCAATCTCCTGCATCTGAGCTCGCGCAAGGCGATCGACGCGGCGTGGACGATGCAACAGGTTTTTCCGCACATCGCGTTTCGCCGCGAAGTCACGGTTGGCCATTTGCTGCTGGACACCGGCTGCGAGTGCGCGGTGCACGCCAAGGTCAATCCGCCGATCCGCCCACGCGAAGATGTCGAAGCGCTATGGCAGGCGGTGCTCGATCGCAAGGTCGACTGGGTCGTCAGCGATCATGCCTGCTGTTCGGCCGAGCAGAAATGGTCGAAGGACGACCCGACCAACATCTGGCTTGCAAAGGCCGGCTTCGGCGGCACCGAATATTTGCTCTCGGGAGTTCTAAGCGAAGGCAGCAAGCGGGGCATGTCCTACAACCACATGGCCGAGCTGCTGAGCTGGAAGCCGGCGCAACGCTTTGGCCTCCGCGACAAAGGCGATATTGCACCTGGCTACGACGCCGACCTCGTTCTCGTCGATCCTCAGGAGACGTTCGCATGTCGCGCGGGGACATCCGAATCCGTGCAGGGCTACACACCATTTGAAGGGATGGAGTTGACGGGTCGGGTCAAGAGCACGTTCCTGCGCGGCACCCTCATCTACGACGGCGCCAACGTCGTCGGACCGGCGCGCGGCGAATATCTGCGACGGTCCGCGGTCCAGCCGCCGTTGCACTAGAATGCGCAGGAATTCCGAGTGCTGCCTCGCTGCTCGCCCGCGCCGACGAGGTGATCGAATAAGGCTAGAAACGCCTTGGTGCCGGCAGTGATCAGCAGATCGACGCCGCCAACCGCCTCTGGCACCGCCCAAAGCCAAGTAGGAAATAGGCGCAACCCACCCCGACAAAATTTCGGCGCCGCAAAGTTCGTCAATCGCCAGCGCGGGGCGTTGCGTGATTATTTGATTGATTGCCGGTTTCGTGACTCGCATTCCTTCATTCAACCATTCCACCGAAGCGTCCCATCGAAGAAATGGCGCCCCTGCGCGAGCGCCGCGCTAATGGCGGTCGCTGGATAGCGCGCCGCCATTTCGGGATGGCTGAAGAATTCGGGGCTCTGCCGTTCTCCCTTCCCGCTCATGTCGTAGAAGATGTCGATGGGCCCGGCATGGTTGGGCGCATAGGCGAGCCGGACCAGGCATTCATCCGCGCCGGACCGCACCGCACGCACCGCAGCCTCGCGCGCCGCGTAGGCGCCAATGCGGTCGATGTGGGTCAGATGCTTTCCTGACAACGCGCCACCGCCGATCGGAACGCGCGGGCCATAGAAATCCATGACCAGCTTCCGCCCCGTCTGACCGTTGTCGCCGTCGCTTCCGGCTTCGACCAGCGGTCCGTTCGGATTGACCATCACCGCGACATCGCGCCAGTCGCTGCGCCATCGTCGGTCGCGATCCTGCAGACCGGAGTAGATATTTCGCAGCACGCCGATCGTTGCAGCGGCAATGTCCATTGCGGCCGTCGACGCCGTCTGTTGGATCGTCACCAGGACATGCTCGAGCGACCAGCGGTCGCCTTCGTCGCGCATCCTCACCATAAGCTTGCCGTCCGGCCCCTGGCCTGTCAGCAGCCCGCTACGGCAGGCGTCGATCGAGCCCTTCGCGGAAGGCGTGGGCGAGGTAATGCTCGGGCGGCAGGTAGGCCGTCTTTGGGTCGTAGCCCGCCCAGCCGATGACGACGCTCTGGTCGTTGACGTGAGCGGACCATCGCACCGGATCGTCGACGAGCTGACATACGGTGCTCGTCACCTTGTAGCGGCTGGCGTCGATATGGTTGCCGGGGCGATAGCCCAGCGCCAAGCCGGTCTCGACGGCGATCTCGTCCAGCTTCCGCCCGAGGGGCTTGCGTGTGCAGATCCCGCCCGACAGCCAGACATGGTCCGACCATGTCGAGACCTCGACCTGGCCGTAGGCGTCGGCGTCGATCGCGACACACTCCGCGATGATGGCGTCCGCGACCTGGTCGCAGAACTTGTCGGGATGGCCAGGCAGGACCATTTCGGAAACGCGGATCATGACGGCACCTTTTCAAGCTGGGTGTAGGGGATCCCAGCGCGGCGAAGCTCGGCGGGGCTGCCGTCGCGCGTAACCAGGGCATGCAGCCGGACGCCGGCGGCTTTCTCCACGAGCGACGGGCGAAGGCGCTCGATATAGCCGTCCGTGATGACGATCGCCGTCGCGGGCCTGGTCTGGGCCAAGTGCTGCAGAACGCAGGCCATGCTGGTGCCGCCAGTCGTGGATGCGACAAGCTGGCCGTTCTTGATGACCGCTGGGGCAATGCAGTTGCTGAACGCCCAGAACGGCCGCCGGATGTAGCGCGAGAGACGTCCGAGGAGTGCGATGATCTGAGGCATCTCCGCGTACATGGAGCCCGAGACGTCAAGATAGACGTTGGCGGTCGCCGCGCGTTTGGGGACCGTCGCGCTCCACGCCGCTTCCGGGATGAATGGCGTCCACAGCGACCGAACGAAGGCGCGGCGGTCGCGCGGCGACAGGACAGGCATAACGTACTCGTGCGGCATATCCTCGCGCGCCCGGGAACGACGATCCGGTTCGAGGTGACGCTTCAGCAATTCGAGCGTCCTGTTCCGCCAGCGACGCATCGGCTCGTCTTTCGCGACGAACAGCGCCTCGTAGGGATTGGCACCAACGCCGCGCGATTTCGGCGAGCGCCAGACCCCGCTGCCGTTCATCTCCCTCAGGGACTGTTCGAGGGCGTCCTGCAGTTCACCCGGCAAGGACCGGCCGAGATCGTCATGGTTTCCGAGATATCCATCGATGGAGTCGAGACCGCCTGGCGCGAGGATGAACGGGCCGGCCATCGCCTGCGTGACACTGCCCGCCGCCTTGTCGAGCCGTTCCGCCAGCTGCTCGATGTCGTCGGCGACCAGCAGTCCGCGGTAGAGCGACTGCCAAGCCAGCACCCAATCCGGAAGTTTGCTCTGGAATTTCTCGGTCCATCGCAGTTCCTCCCGGTTCATCGGCCGCAGGATGCGCCGGATATCGTCCGCCTCCGCGTAGTATTTCCCCATCATGGAGGAGAATGACGGCCCGAGGGTGCGATGGATGATGGCATTGATCACCGCGTCGAACGCAAGGTGGCGCGCCGGTGTCAGCGGGCGCTTGTCCTCCGTGTGGCAGAGCAGGACGTGCAGGAACTCGTGGCAGATCACGGCCTTGACGTGGTCGTCGGTGGCGCAGTGCTCTTTCACGAACGTCAGATTGACGAGCAGCCGAGGCCGCTGCTCGCGCGTGACCGCCATGGTCGGCACGTGCTCGGTGAACTCGACCTCCAGGATTTTCAGAACGGCGCGAATGGCGAACGGGTTCTCGTCGATGAGCTCGGCGAGCAACATGCGGAAGCGTTGCGGGGTCATGCGTAGAATCCTTGCGGCTCGAAGAGCACGAGGCCCCGCGTCAGGCTCGCGGCCGTCCACAGCACCGGCCTGGCGGGGTCGTAGAGATGAGCGGTGCAGAGGCCGAGCATCAGCGCCTGATCCAGCACCCGACGACGATCGGGGTCGACGACGGATATGCGGCGCTCCCTGTCAGTAAAAGGACGGCAGATCAGGCGGTCAGGCGGAATCTGAAACCGCTGACGCAGGTCCTCGGGGCTGCCGATGCCCTCCATCAACAGAAGGGTCTCGAGCTGTGCCACCGGATCGATCCCGGACTCGAACCGGAGGCCGAGCGTGATGACCCGCGGACACCGGATGACCCCGTCGCCGCGACCGAGAAGAGTAGTGCGGACGCGCTCGGTCCGCGTCCTGCTCATCGGGCCACCGATATTGGCGCGCAGGACCGGCGGAATCCCCACGCCTGGTAGGACGGCGGTGTGCATCAACATGCCGCGCGCTCCATTCCGATGAGCTTGACGCAGTTGTTCAACTCCCTCTCGAGGCCGGCTGGATCGGGAACGACAACCTCCGCGACCACGCACCAGCTGAAGAACTGGCGGGCGCGTTCGGCGCGACCGCCCGTCAGCTTGCCGATCACCTCTGCGAAGCGCTCCATCTCCGGATGGGCTGTGTCGCTTTTGCTCAAGCGCGCCTGCCAGTTGATCGTGCCGTCCACGGAGAGAATCGGCGTCGCGACCTTGCCAAGATCGTTCGTGCCCTCGGCCCCGATCGGCAGTTTCCCGTATGCGGCGGCGGGATAGGTGGAGAAGGCAAAGGCCGCCGCGCGCTCCTGTGGCTCGGATGCGAGAAGCTGCGCCACAGCCTGCGAGCCGGCGTCAGGGTCCCGGCAGCTCTTGATCAGGATCCCGAGTTTCCTGTCGAGACCGCGCTCGGCCATGAAGCTGTGGATCCAGCGCTCCTCGTTCTTGACCGCGTAGTCCCAGGCGGCCCGGTGCGCCGCTGCGACCGCCTCCATCCTGGGCTGCACGTCCCAGGCGACCTGAGGAAGGCTAGATCCCAGGACGAGCCTGAACAGGCGGCTCGAAGATTTGCCCTCGACGATGGTCGCCGCCAGCAAGCTGCGCGCAAGCAGCCTCGAGCGCCGCGGCGACATTCGCATCGCCGCCGTGTTCAGAGCCGTCACGGCGGTCGTCACATAGTCCAGAACCAGTGCCGGGCACGATCCTATGCGGACTAGAAACTCTGACCGCCACTCCTCGATCTTGATCTTCAGCTTGCCGCCGTCGTCCGCAAGCCGGCCCTCGCCGACCGGCTCGGCGATGCGCCGGCGTTCCTCGTCGCTCAGAGTGGCCGTTCGTTGAGCTGACGGGCAACTTTGTTCAGTTGAGCTTGCGAATACACCGACAAGTCGGTTCCTTTTGGGAAGTACTGCCTCAGCAAACCATTGGTGTTCTCATTGGAACCGCGCTGCCAAGGGCTCTGCGGATCGCAGAAGTAGACGTCGATGTTGGTCGCGAGCGTAAATCGTCGATGGTCCGCAAGCTCCTTGCCTCGGTCCCAGGTCAGGGACTTATACAGCTCATCCGGCAGCCTCTTCGCCTGCTTGATGAGCGCAGAAACGACCGTCTGCGTGTCCTTGTTGGCCACCTTCGCCAACATCACGTAACGCGTATGACGTTCGACCAAGGTCGCGATGTAGCTGTTCTTCGACCCGGACAGGAGATCGCCCTCCCAGTGACCAGGGACCGCCCGATCTTCAACAGCAGCCGGTCGCTGACGGATTGAGACGATATCCTTGATTTGCCCCCGTCCATCGCCATTTTGGCCCGCCTGCTTCGATCGGCGGATCGTCCGCTTCGATCGAAGATGGCCAAGCAGTTCTTTCTTAAGCACCCCGCGGGCTTGAACAAATAAGCTGCGATAGATCGTCTCGTGTGACACGCGATAAAACTCATCTTCAGGATGCGCTCGCTTCAGCCAACCGGCGATCTGCTCGGGCGACCAATTCAATCTGAGCTTGCTCGCCACGGCCTGTCGCAGCCACGAACTGTCCGCCAACTTACAACGCTTCGGACGGCGAGCTCGGACCCAGGCCTGTCTCATCAGCCAGCGCCGCTCGGTATCGATCATAGCCGCCGTTCCGGCTGATTTCTCGGCTCACCGTCGAGGGCGAGTGACCCAGCGACCTGGCCATCGATCGAGCCGATCGATGCGCCGCAATGCCTCTGGATATCTCCTCGCGCTCCGACAGCGTCAATGCCAACCGCGAGCGACGCCGTGGCGCAGGACGAATCCCTCCGTGCGGCGCCACCTGGAAATAAATGGACGATGACGGCTTACCAAACGCCCGTCCAATCGCTTTCAGCGACTCACCCCGCTGCCAGCGATCCCACAACTCCGTCTTCTCTGCCGCAGTGAAACCTCGACGATATCTTCGGCTTATCACCACACACTCCATCTTTTCCCTTTAAGATAAAGTGTTGCGTCGATCGGTTGAGACCACCGGGGTAAAGCAGACATCGTGGTTCAAGGGCCTGATGTCCGTTCCTGACCCCAAAGCAGACATTGGGCATTGGGTTCCGAAACTCGTAAGGTGATGCGCGGTCAAGCTCATTGGTTTGTACTGGAGCTTCCTCAAAACCGGCGACCGGCTCCGATGCGGCGGCGCGAATTTATTGCGGCTCTCGGCGGCGCGGCGACGTGGCCGCTTGTCGCTCGCGCTCAGCAGTTGGGTAAGCTTCCGACCGTCGGGTTTCTTGCTTCGGGAACGCCCTCATCCCACGGTCAATCGCTCGCTGGTTTTGTGCAGCGACTGCGCGAACTCGGTTGGACTGAAGGGCGCACCGTGACGATAGAGGTTCGTTGGGCTGAAGGACGGAGCGAACGATTTACCGAAATCGCCAGGGAGTTCGTCGGGCTCAAAGTCGATGTCATTGTCACGGCAGGAGGCGCAGCCGTTCAAGCAAAGCGGGTCACATCGACTATACCGATCGTCTTTGCGGCAGCTGCCGACCCGCTCGGCGCCGGCCTTGTCGCGAATTTGGCTCGACCGGGTGGCAACGTCACTGGCCTGTCGATGCAGAACATCGACTCGACGGGCAAACGGCTGGAATTCTTGCGCGAAGTTGTAGTCGGTCTTCGCCGTTTGGCGATACTGGCCAACATGGACTATCCCGCCGCTGTGTTGGAATCGAATGATGTTTTTGCGGCGGCCCGCAACTTCGACATTGAGGTTGTCAAACTGGAAATCCGGCGAGCTGAGGATATTGGGCCCGCCTTTGAGACACTCAAAGAGCCGGTTGATGCGCTTTATGTCTGTTCCGATCCGCTCGTACTGACCAATCGGATTCGCATCAATACCTCAGCGCTGGTCGCTCGGCTGCCGACAATATACGGCTTTCGGGAATTCGTCGAAGCGGGTGGCTTGATCTCGTATGGACCAAACTTTCAGGACTTATATCGGCGCTCCGCAAATTACGTCGATAAGATTCTTCGGGGGGCGAAAGCCGGCGATATCCCTGTCGAACAGCCGACCAAATTCGATCTCATCATCAATCAATTCACCGCTCGGGCGATCCGACTTCACGTGCCGCCGTCGTTGCTCGCTCGTGCCGACGAGGTGATCGAGTAGACGCTCTGTGTTTGGGTGCGGCGCAAAATGATGCGATTGGCACGAAGCGGACATTGCAGCACCGCCGCCTGATGTCCGTTATTGGGGGAAGAGCGGACATCGACAAGATAGGCCGCCATGTCGCCTTTTGACCCTTAGCCGACTTCTGCGCTAGAGCCCGGCGGCCGGAGCCCGAGCTGTCACAACCCACGTCGCTGCATTTAGCCTGACCCCATCAGGTCCATCGTGTGCCGCAAGCGCGGATCGCACTGCCGGTAGCGTCGCGGACCGAAGCCCGGGATTTTCCCGAAGAATCTTGCCGAGAGCTCCGACCCGCGAACAAACCGTCAGCATCGTATCGAGGTCGCCGCTTCCAACCTGCTCGTCATGCGCAGTGATCTCGACATCGCCGAAGCCCGCTTGTTCCAGAATGCCGCGCACGCGGGCGGGTTAGCGAACGCGAACGGGCCTGGCGCGTCCGGATCGGGAGCGGGCTGCGGCGGCAAATGAGCGGACGCGGCCCGAAGCGGCAGGATGTCGAGCGGGTTCTCCTCCAGCGCTCGCCAGCAGACGAAGGCGAGGCGCCCATTCGGCCTGAGGCTACGACGGATGTTGATGAACGCCGCAGTAGGGTCAGCGAAGAACATCACCCCAAACCGCGAGAAGGCGGCGTCGAACGAGGCCGGTTCGAATGGGAACACCTGGGCATCTGCTTGGACGAAACGCACTCGCTCGCACCATTCAGCCGCGCGCCGCGCGAACGCCAGGACCGCAGCCGACAGATCGACCCCCACGACTGTGCCGTCCGGCGCGACTGCCCGGGCAAGATCCAGCGCGGTCTCGCCCCCACCACAGCCTATGTCCAGGACGCTCTCACCAGGCCTCGGCGCAAGCGCCGCCAAAGCGCGCCGACCAAGCGGAGCGAGTTGTCGTTCCAATGGCTCCCGAACCTCCGCCCACGCGCCAACCCGTACTTCGTCTTGGGTCAGCGCGGACAGAGGGGAAACCTGGTCCATCTGAGATCATTGCCTGACGATCAGGGAACTGTCGAGGTCGCCTTGCAAGCCGCCACTGTACGTTCTCTCAACGGCGGCGCTGACCGCTTTTGGCACTAAGCGGACATGCCTGAGCTCGCCTGAGTAAATGGCGATGGTCGGGCCTGCTTGTCGCGCGCTTGCCCGCATCGGGGTGTAAAGAACCGTTCACTCCACCGGCTTTGGTGGGGCCTCAGCTTTTTAAGCGATTTCGTCCACAGGCATCCGGTTTAGTTCCACGCGGCGCTGCAACATTCTGATGCCTTCTTCTGAAGTGCTTTCCAATTCTTTCAGAAGGCCTAACCTGTTCTCCAACTAGGTCGACCCTAGTCCAGGAAGGGATAGGAACTTGCGGGATTTTCTCGGCGCTGTTGCGATCACTTGGCTAAGTTCCTGCTCCCGAGTGATGGCGTGCGCAAGGAACGGCAGATTTGGAGACCATCATGCTCACAGCTCAGAATCGGCGCAACTTTCTCACCATGCTGTCGGTGACCGGCACCGCCGGGCTCGTCCGCGCCTCTGAATCGCTGGCCCAGGAGGCGCCACCGGAAGTCAGCACGATCCGTCTCGCTATGGTGCCCGGGATCTGCATCGCGCCGCAGTACGTGGCCGAGGCGATGCTTAAGCTCGAAGGTTTCAGCGAGGTTCAATATGTCGATGTCCCGCTGGATCAGGTGCATCGGGCCGTCGGAAGCGACAAGATCGACGTAAGCATGGGTTTTGTCGCCACCTATATCGTCGAGCTTGATTTGGGGGCGCCAATCGCATTGCTCGGTGGCGTGCATGTCGGCTGCTTCGAGCTCTTCGGGACAAAGCGTGTCAAGGCTGTTCGCGATCTCAAGGGAAAAACCGTAGCGGTGCCTGCGCTTGGATCGTCACATCATAATTTCATTGCCAGTATGGCGGCTCATGTCGGCGTGGATGCCAGACGCGAGATCAACTTCGTCACGCATCCGGTCGATGAATTGGCGCGACTATTGGCTGAAGAGAAGGTCGATGCGTTGATGGGCTTCCCGCCGGTCCCCCAGGAGTTACGGCAGAAGAAGATCGGACGGGTCATCGTCAACAGTGGGCTCGATCGCCCCTGGTCGCAATACTTCTGCTGCTTTGTGGCGGGCAATCGGGAGTTTGTCCGCAAGCGTCCCGTGGCGGCGAAGCGAGCACTGCGGGCGATCATGAAGGCGGCGGATTTTTGCGCCGCCGAGCCTGAGCCAGCCGCTCGTCTCGTGGCCGCCAAAGGCTATTCCTATGAATATGCGCTGCAGACCATGAACGAAATTCGCTATGCGCAGTGGCGACAATACGATCCAGACGATACGGTCCGGTTCTATTCGCTGCGCCTGCGCGAGGCCGGCATGATCAAGTCGATCCCGAGCAAGATCACCCAGGCCGGCGAGTGGCGTTTCTTCAACGAGCTCAAGCGCGAGCTCAAGGCCTGACCATGCGGACGGCGTTCTTCAGCGCGATGCTTGCGGCGCTGACGGTCGTTGCGCTGGCCGCCGTACTGGTCGGGCTGCCCGGCGATGGATCACGATCCGGGTCAGAAGCCTCGTCGCTTCCCAGGATCGCACCAGCGCCGCCGTTCGAGCTGATCTCGCAGGACCGCGCCGCCGTGGCGCTGGCGGATTACCACGGCAAGGTCGTCGCGGTGACCTTCATCCTCACCTTGTGCACCTCGACCTGCCCAGTCCTGACTCCGATGATGGCAGCGGTGCAGGATCGGCTCGGCCGCGACTTCGGTAGCAAGATCGCGTTTGTCTCCATCACGGTTGATCCCGAGCGCGACACGCCCGAGGATTTGAAAATGTATGCGCAGGCCTACGGCGCCAATCTCGCCGGCTGGAGCTTTCTCACCGGCGATCCAGACGCGATCCGCGACGTAACGCGCCGCTACGGCGTCTATGCGACCAAAACCGAGAACGGCGACGTCGATCACACGTTTCTCACCTCGATTATCGATCCGAACGGCATACTGCGGGTGCAATATCTCGGAGTGCGCTTCGATCCCGAGGAATTTCGCCGCGATCTCCTGAGCCTGGTCGCTGAACGATAATGCAGATCATGGACCCGCTGGTCGGCCTGATTGCGCGGGTGCCGGCCCGTGTCCAGATTAAGCTGCTGGCTGGGTTCCTTACCATCACGGTACTGCTGATCATGATGGGAGCGGTGGGGCTGAAGCTGCTCAGCGACGTCCATGATGATTCCGAGCAGCTCATCAAGCTGCAGCGCAAGATCGAGGCCTACCGCCAGGTTCAACACGACACGACCACACAGCTGTATAGCGTGGCCTCGGCCCTGCTCGCCTCCGACACGCGCACATTGGACAGTACGCTCCGCCAGCTCAATCAGTTGGGCTACGACGTCGACCGGCTGCAGTTCGTGGCCAAGGACGAGGTGGAGTTGCTCGGCCAGTTCCGCCAGGATTATGAGCGCTTCGTCGAAGTCGTCACCAGCGTCGTCGAGTTGATTCGCGCCGGTGACGCGAGGCAGGCGCGCGAGGTCCAGGCCGCGCAGGCCACGCCTTTGGCCGACCGTTTGGAGCGACTGACTAATCAACTGGTCAACAAGGCCGAAGCGGACATAGTGGCGGGCATCGAATCCAGCAACCAAGCGTACAAGAACTCGCGATATGCCGTTATCGCTTTTGCGCTGGGAAGCATCGTGCTGGCGCTCGGCCTCGGCTATGCGATCTCATGGTCGCTGATCGGCCCGGTCGAGGAGATTGAGTCACGGCTCGACCGGATCGCAGCCGGCGACTTCACCCAGCGTGTCCGCGTCATCAATCGCGATGAGCTCGGAGCGTTGGCAGCAAACGTCAACAAAATGTGTGAGGAGTTGGGACGTCTCTATCAGCAGTTGGAGGATGCCAGCAAGCACAAGTCGCAGTTCCTCGCCAGCATGAGCCATGAGCTGCGCACCCCGCTCAATGCCATCCTGGGCTACACCGAATTGATCGCCGACGGCATCTATGGCGCGCCGCCCGAGAAGATGCAGGCGGTGCTCAAGCGGGTCGAGAGCAACGGCCGCCATCTGCTCGGGCTGATCAACGCCGTGCTCGATCTGTCCAAGATCGAGGCGGGCCAGTTCACCCTCGACCTCGCCGACTATTCGCTGCAGAACGTCGCCCAGACTGTCTACAACACGGTCGAACCGCTGGCGCTCGACAAGAAGCTCGCACTGAAGGCCGAGGTGCAGCCCGACCTGCCGCCCGGTCGTGGCGACGAGCGCCGCTTGACGCAGGTCCTCCTCAACCTCGTCGGAAACGCTATCAAGTTCACCGATGTGGGCGAAGTGATCATTAAAGCCGACGCAAGCGACGGTACTTTCAATCTCGCGGTGCGCGATACGGGCCCAGGCATCTCCGTCACTGATCAAGCAAAGCTGTTCCAGGAATTCCAGCAGGCAGACAATTCAATAACCCGAAAAAAGGAGGGCACCGGACTAGGGCTGGCGATCTCGAAGCGCATCATCGAGATGCACGGCGGGCGAATTTGGATGGAGTCGCAGCTTGGCAAAGGCTCGACGTTTTTTGTCACCCTGCCTGCGCAGGTGCAGGAGCAAGCAAAGTCGTCGTCAAGTTAGTCGAGCTGATGTCGCCTATTGGCACTTAGCGGACTTCCGACATGTCCGTTATGAGGTCGGCTTTCA